>JBGAHA010000007.1:0-317313 GCA_044226385.1 Phycisphaerales bacterium | reverse complement strand
GCCCCCACATCCCATGCAGTAGGCGAGCGCCGCCGAAACTCCACCAACCCGTGCCACTGACCTCGCGGAGTCCTCGCAGCGAGGTCCGTGCGAACCACACACTGCTCCCGCATCCCGCGACCACCTCGCCGTCCCCCCACCGCACGCACCAGCCGTAAGAATCTGCATCCATGTGGCGGGAATTCGTTCCTTTTTACGAACGGACAGGTGCGGGACGAGGCAGGATGGGAGACAAGACACCTCCTTCATTCCGCGGCGCGGGCGTCACCCCGCGCCGGACAACACGGGCGCCACGCGGGCGAGCGGCGAGTCGCTGAATGCGTGCGCGGCGCTACTGGCAGCGCGTGGTCGGTTCCCCCGACCACGCGAAGGAGATCCCATGGACTGTGTGAAGAGGGCAAGGATGGCGGCGGTGCTGACCGTGTTCGCCGGCGCGGCGAGCCTCGCCCGCGCCGATGTGCTGACCGGAACCTTCAACGCCTTCAGCTACGACGTCAGCGGCCGGCACGATGTGAACAAGCTCATGAACGAGCCCGACCAGAGCGTCTTCTTCGAGGACCAGTACGCCAGCTACGGCGCCGGCATCGACACGCAGTACTCCGGCCGGACGGGCGCCCTCTACGAGCGCTCCCCCGACGGCCCCGTCTACGTTGAAAACTGGGCCGCCGCCGTGGCCTACCGCTCCAATGACGAGGGCCTGGGCGTCGGCATGACCCAGGTCAACTCGGGCGTCAAGGTGGATGTCAAGGGAGTCCATATCGAGAACGTCGGCAACGCCATCCCACCCGACCTGGGCATCGAGATCACCGTCAAGGTGCCCATCTCGATGAACACGCACTTCCACGTGCCGCAGTATTGGTTCGACGAGCTCCAGGAGACCTGGATGGGGGCATCGGTCAGCGCCAGCTTCGGCGCGGCCTCTCACGTCGCGTTCGGGGCCTTCAACGCGGGCGGCACGCAGGGCTACGGAGCGATGGTCGGCGTCCAGGAAAACCAGGACAATCAGCAGTTCTTCTTCCAGCTCAGCCAGGTCTACTACCCCCACCTCGACAACAAGCTCGACTTCTCGCTCGATGTCAACCTCGCGGCCGCCGCCTCCATACTCACCTCGTACACCCAGCTCGACGAGTACGGCTACGCCGACATCTTCATGCAGACCGGCATCGAGTTCGAATCCCGGATCTACCACCCCGGCCCCCCCGGCGACGAGGGCTACGAGTATTACCTCGTCAGCGACGACGGCGTCCTGACCCGCGACGGCTTCAACCGCGACCTCTTCGTTCCCACGCCCGGCGCCGCCGGTCTCTGCATGATCGCCGGACTCGCCGCCGCCCGTCGCCGCCGCTGAGCCCGTCGATGCTCCACCACCCAGCGGGACCCACACGTACCAATAGACAAAGGCGGCCCGCTTGCGCGGACCGCCTTCTTTGTTCGCACGTTGAATATCAACCGACTGGAATCACGCGGGCGTGATTAGTTCTTGCGATTGCGACGGGCCACGAGCAGCCCGCCCAGACCGGCCAGGGCCAGAGCGCCCGGGGCGGGGACCAGGGCCGTCGTTCCGGAGAACGAGGCGTTGGCCGTGAAGTCCTTGAACACACCGCCGGCCGCGAAGATGCCGCCGCCGCCGGCGACGAGCACGTCGGTCAGGGTGAACACGGCTTCCTGATCGGCCGCGAGCGAGGCGCCCACGGGCAGGAAGGGGGCCAGGTCAGCGCCGGCCGCGTAGCTGAAGCCATCGGGCGAGCTGAACAGGATCGAGTTGGTGCCCGCGACGCGGACGAACGCGCCGGCGCCCGAGGTGCCGGTCACGATGTCGTTGCCGGTGCTGGCGTTGAAGATCCGGAAGAAGCCGGCGACGGGGGCCGTCGTCACGCCGCCGATCGTCACGGCCGGGGACATCTCAAACCGAAGTTCCATGCGGGCGTTGTTGAAGGTGAGCGAACCAAGGCTCTCCTCCGTACCGTCCACGTAGAACACCAGGGGGGCGGCCTGGTCGTAGGTCAGCAGACCGACGCCGGGGGCCACGCCGTCCTTGACGTTCGTCAGCTGACGACCGTTCGAGGGGTCGGCGAAGCTGAACGCAATGCTCGCCTGAGCAGCGCCAGCCGCCATGCACAAACCGACGACCGCAGCAAGTGTCTTCTTCATCTCTCTGTTCTCCGCTTTGTAAAACAAGCTCTGTCTGAGTGAACTGATTACCGAGCCGTGTGCGTTGGAACGCCCCATCGCCGTCCGTGACGAAAATGGGCCGGGCGGAAACGCACCCGGACACACTCACGTATCCGCACTAAAAGTGCCTTCGGTTCCGTGACTTGCACGCTTGGAGGGCCGAAACACGACCCCGCGCAGCCTCCGGAGGCCGCGCACGTCGCATATCAAGCACATGTCCTCGTCAAGCCGTCGCTATCGGGCTTACACCAGACGACCGGAAAGCCCCAGCGACCGCGCGTCCGTGATCTGTACGGGCACGATCTTTCCAACCAGGTCCCGCACGGACCCGGCCTGTTCGGTGTCTGCTGGGACATCCACGAACACAATCAGGTCCCCGTCCGTCCGACCCGTCAGCTGAACCGCCTCGCCGGACGCCTCCGCCGGCGCCGCCACGGCCTGGGCGTCACGTCCGGAAACCGTCAGCGCGACCATACCGGACCCTACCGCCGCCCTCGCCCGCTTCTTGGCTTCCTTCTTGGAGAGCCCCTCGATCAGCACGCGGAACGTCCCCCCCACCTGCTCGCGTCCGATCTCGTCGCTGATCCGGGTCTGCAACTCCAGCAGCCGGCTGTTGCGTACCCGCTTGGTTGCTTCGGGCACGTCGTCCGAGAACTTCTGGATCGCGGTCGTCCCCGGCCGCGGGGAGTACTTAAAGATGAAGCTGTTCTTGTACCGGGCCTTGCGGAAGAGCTCGACCGTCGCCTCGAAGTCCTCGTCGGTCTCGGTCGGGAACCCGACAATGAAATCCCCAGAGACCATCAGCGGGCGGTGGATCTCCGGCTGGTGCAGGAAGCCCCGCGCCCGATCCAGAAACTCCAGGTACTCCGCGACCGTGTAGCCGCGGTTCATCAACTGAAGGATGCGGTCGGAGCCCGACTGCGCGGGGACGTGCAGGTAGCGGCAGATCCGCGGGCAGTCCCGGATCACTTCCAGGACGTCGTCACCGAAGTCGCGCGGGTAGCTGGTCACGAACCGCAGCCGCTGGATGGCGGGGATTTCGTCGTGGATGCGGGCGAGCAGGTCCGAGAAGGTTGTCGTGCGGTCGCCCGCGAACGGGTCGCGGCGATGGCCGCCGGAATACGAGCGTCCCTTCTGCGGCTGGACCAATCCGTTGATCGAGACCGAGGCGCCGTGCTCGAAGCGGTAGTGGTTGACGGTCTGGCCCAGGAGGGTGATTTCCAGCACGCCGGCGTCGGCGAGGCGCTTGCATTCGTCGACGATGTGGTCGGGTGGGCGGTGGATCTCAGCGCCGCGGGTGAAGGGGACGACGCAGTAGGTGCAGAACTTGTTGCAGCCGCGGGTGATGCGGACGTAGGCCGAGGCGCGGGGGCGGTCGGGGTCAGAGTCGATGGGTGAGACCGAGCGGGAGAGGTCGAGCATTTCCAGGGAGTCTTCGGCGGCGGCGAGGACGGCGCTTCGGCGAGAGGATGAGCCCTGGAGGGCGACCTGGGAGGCGGATTTGCCGGCGGATTTGGGGTTTTCGGGGGTTAGGGCGTCATCGGCGAGCATGGAGGTGCGTGTGCGCACGGCGTTGTCGAGCAGGGCGGGGAGCTTGTCGAGTTCGCCGGGTCCGCAGAGGACATCGACGACGGGCATGCGCTTGATGAGGGCGACGCCGTCGCGCTCGGCGAGGCAGCCCAGGACGCCGACGACCAGGCCGGGCTCGTCGCGTTTGCGGATGGCTAGCTCGCCCAGGCGGGACCAGACCTTCTGCTCGGCGTGTTCACGCACGGAGCAGGTGTTGTAGAGGACGATGTCGGCGCGGCTTGCCTCGTCGATGAGGGCGTAGCCCAGGGCGCGGAGCTGGCCCAGCACCAGCTCGCTGTCGAGCTCGTTCATCTGGCAGCCGAAGGTTTCGAGGTAGACGGATCGCGATGTCATGGGCCGGAATGATAGAGGGGCCAGGACGCAGGCTTGGGGGCGCTTTTCCGTGGATTTTGGGGGCTCTCGCGGGGTCGCCCGCTCGCGTCAGCGGCCCGCGGCGGGGCCCATCAGCAGCAGGTAGCCGCCGACGGCGAGGTCGTAGATGGCGCAGAAGGGCGGCCACCACGCGCCGACGGTGCGCTTGCGCATGGCGTGGTGGACCCAGTCCCACACGGCGTGGAGGAGAAAGCCCACGCCGACGATCCACCAGGGGCCGTGGAGTCCGGCGACGCCGATGGCGACGCACATCACCGCGCCCAGGGCGGTGACGGCGATATCGAAGCGGTCACCACCCTTGAGCGCCCCGCCGAGATAGACACCGCCCAGGGCGCCGAGCAGGACGGCGAAGACGTCGTGGCCGAGCTCTCGCGGGATGGCGGCGTGGAGGAGGCAGGAGAGGATGGCGAGGGTGAGGGCGGTGAAGAGTTCGGAGCGGAGGGGGTGGTGCATGGGGAATTGATCTTGTAGGCGAGATTACGCGGCGGGGCTTTCATGAGTTGTCACTAAGGTGGATGGGGACGCGGATGGTCCTGGCGCGTGGACCGCGTCCTGCGTCTCTGGTGGACGTGACGGGGCGTCGACCGCGGCATTCGCAGCACCATCGGACGCGACGGGGAGATCTTGTATACTCACGGAGATCCGCTCTCATGAGGGCGCGGCGAGGGGGGTCGGAAGTCTGTCGGTACATGGGCGGCGACGAACTCAAATGGATTTCACGTGAGCCCGCGCATCTGCCAATCAATAGGAATGTTCACGTCGGCACGATGCATCTCTCTCAAAGAATCTCCTCAATCACGGGGCCGGTCGCAGTCCTTGCGGCGATTGCTCTTGTGGTGGTTGGTCTGCGTTGCTTGCTTGCTCCCACACGCGAATATCGCACGTGGTACAGCGAAGCGGCGCTCGCATTGGATTCTACATGGCAGATTTGGTCCTCCAAAGACAAACCCAAGCTTGAATCGCTCCCCTCCTATGTACACAGCCATGGAGACAGTACCAGCTTCCGAATCTTGAACTCGCATGCTGAGATGGGAACCTCCTTTAGAGAGGTGCTGACACGCATAGATGATGTCTGGATTGTTTCCGCGGCATGGAATACGACGGAGTCGGGCGATCACCTTCTTGCTGTCGTGCCTCGCACGCCTGCTGGAATGTACTGGGCCATCGACACCGCTGGGAAGATCCAGGAACTTCGTGACGGAGACCTCCGAAGGGTCTTTCGCTTACCGATAAGCGACTGACCGGGGGAGGGCGGACACTGCTGAGCGACAAGGATGAATATGGGCGTTTCCTGGTGCACACGACTCCTTGCGTGCCTTGTCGGTGGCTGCGTGGCCGCCGTGCTCCTCACCGCACATGCCGTATACGCCAATGGCTTTCATACGGCGGCTTGGCGTTTTCGGTACGAGGATCGGTCGCAAGATACTGAGTGGCTTTCGTATTCTGGATTTGGATATGACAGCGATCTCTTTGATTATCCATTGTCTTTTCGTCCGCGTCGAGGCGTACGAGTTTCCATTGGGATTCCGTTTCGCATGCTCTCCTGGGATACAGAGACCTGTAATACATCTCGCACGGCGGGTACGTGGACGTTCGTCATCGATTCGCATAAAGCCGTTACTCGAAAGGACGTTTCCACAAACATCCTGACGTTTCGCGTGAGACCACTGTTTGCCGCATTCAATATCGCCCTGTGCGCCGGCGTGCTGCTGACACTTTATCTCACGTGTGTTTTCATTCGCGGCAAGGTTCGTGCGTCTAGAGGCTTGTGTTCCACCTGTGCGTACGAGCTACGACATATCGTTGGGGACATCTGCCCGGAGTGTGGAAATCTTGCGCGACGCCATGCTGGGAGACTCGGGCTTCGCGATCCAGATTCCCCTTCGTCGGCGACGTGAGTCGCCGGAAGTATGAACGCTCGCATCCGATGCCCGGACACGTATTCATGCGCTGGCGAACGAAAAGTGTCGCCCTTGCAGGGCTCGGGGAGCGAGGCCGAACGCTCTTGGGGAGCCATGTTTTCCCGGGGTTTGCACCTCGGGCTGAAATCTGCGGCCGCTCCGCGGCCGGGGGAGGGCAAAGAAAACCAAGACACCGGGCACGGCGTGGGATGGGGGGTCGCAGATCGGTGGGAAGTGACGCCGCCCGCACTGTTGGCGATCAAGATTGAATTTCTTCACCACGTCCGATGGAATTCAAACCCATGGTTTCCGGAACGTGCGACGAAGCCCATGCTGCTGATGTCCTTCTTGGCCTCGGGCTGCTTCAACCATTGTTTGAGCTCTGCTTCTATCATTGGATCCAGCACTTGGGCGCATCTCTCAAACAGATCGGCCGGAGCGACGCCGATCCGGCGGCATCCATCGTAAATCAATGGTATGATCAGACGATTCTCGCGTTCATCAAAACGCCAACCATCCATTCCAAGTGCAAGCAGCGCGGTCTCGAGTGAAGCTTGATCATGCAGTCGAACACCAACGATTGCCTGCCGCCACGCAAATGCCACGAGAAGGGAACTCAGCAAGGGGCCCGCCTCAGCAGACGCTCTGTGCCGTTCAGCACTCGCCAAGGCACGCCACAGACCCACCAACGTCGTGAGGCGACCATCGATCTCGCATGGGTTGGGTTTGTGCCAATAGCCCGTTATATCTGACCAAAGCGATTTATGCTCTTCGAAAAACTGCACGCCTCATTCTCCTGGAACCCAGCGGTCAATCGCGCTCCACGCGTACCGCGTTGGAGGAAATACAAAGGTGAGCAGAAAGACGCCGATGAACATCGCGATCGCGACTTTTTTCCTGCGCTGAAGCGTCATTTCACTTCAACCCTTCGGTGCGTGCACAATCCGGATCGCGATCGACGTTCGATCGCGGGAATGCGGGGAATTGTTCCCGGCGACGCAGGCTCCAGAACCCGCGGCGTGGATCTGGCGACAATGGCAGGAGATCTTGTGGAATGAGGCTACGGCCGGGCGTGACGGGGATGCTCTCTGCGAAGGAAAAGCCGAAGCCGCCAGATGGTTGGATCGCGTGGGATTTGCAGGGTCGGTCACCGACGTGAGTGTCGCCCTTGCAGGGCTTGGGGACTGAGATGGGCGACCCTTGGAGAGCGATCCTTTCGCGGGGTTGCACTCCGTCTGATATCCACCGCCGCTTACCGACGGGGATGACCTTGATTATCTCAGGTACACCGCAGGGGACGCCTGGGGATCAGCATCCTGCCTCGAACGCGTGGACGAAGTCAACGAAATCGTCGAGGTCGACGAACCCGGATTGATCGAAGTCGGCATCGTCGGTGCCCGCTTCGAAGGCGTGGACGAAGGCGTCGAAGTCGTCGGTATCGACAAAGCCGGATCCGTCGAAGTCGGCGCGGCAGTTCGCCAGGGTCCACAGGATCGCGTCGAAGGTGCGGGTTGCGGAGCGGAGGCCATACCCCACGACGGAAATGGAGATTCCATCGGTAAAGACTCCGGTCGCACAGCTCTGCTCGAACGTGACGGGGAGCAGGGCGTGCAGATCGAACCATGATGCGGCGGTGCCGAACCAGAGGCTCGCGCGGCCTATCCCTCCCACGTACGCTTCGCCCACCTGGAGCGCGCCGCTGGCGGCGTAGGCGTAGGAGCGGCTGGCGCCGGCGGGGTTGAGGTCCACGCGCGACGAAGCGGTGCCGTACCAGATGCTGGCGCTGGGGATGCCGAGCACTTCGGCCCAGCCGACCTGCTGGGAGCCGCTGATGGCGTGGGCGAACGAACGGGTCGATCCCGCGGGGTGGAGGTCAACCCACGAGGTGGCGGTGCCGTTCCATAGACCGGCGTGGTAGGTTCCGGCGACGCGGGCGTAGCCGGCTTGCTGGGAGCCGGTGGTAGCAAAGACTTCGGATTCGGTGGAGCCGGGGGGGGGTGAGGTCGATCCACGAGGCGGCTGACCCGCTCCAGAGGCTGGCGCCGTATTTCCCGCCGACGATGGTGTAGCCGGCCTGCTGGGAGCCGCTCACCGCGTTGACGCCAGACTGGCTCGCGACGGAGGGATTGAGATCGATCCATGACGCGGCGGTACCGCTCCACAGGCTGGCGTGAGGTGCACCGCCCACCACGGCGTAGCCCGCCTGCGAGAACGGCGTCGTCGCCTTGGCGTTGGATTCCGAGGCGGCGCTGGGATGGAGATCGATCCACGAGGCGGCGGTGGTGTTCCACAGGCTGGCGTGAAACTCGAAGCCGACGCGCGCCTGGCCGACCTGTCGCGAGCCGCTGACGGCGGAGGCTTGTGACCACGTCGACCCGGGAGGGCTGAGATTGGTGACCGTCCACTGGGCTTGGACGCTGGAGGCGACGGCGAGGGTGGCTGCGAGGGACGAGAGGATGACGGGCGGTCTGGCGGGCATGTGACATTCTCCTCCGTGGTGCTGGGTGTTCACCCAGGGCCATGGCGATGATCCCTCCGTGCGATCCGGCTGCCAAGATATTGCGGCGGATGGTCCCGGTTCAATGGGATTCTGGCGAAGAGTTTGCAATTGACCGGAATGGAGCGAGTGGAGCCCGGTCGCGGGCGCTCGACTGCCGGTGGATGAGCAACGCCCGCATCCCCGCCCCCGTCGCGAGGCTACGAACCGCGGCCAAAGCCGGCGGCAGGACCCGAAGGCTCGCCGCCGTGTACTCTACCGCCTCATGCGTCTTCAATGGTCCCTCGCCACCAAATGCCTGCTTGTCTTCGGCGGCGCCATCGCCGTGAGTCTTCTTGCGGCCTCGCTGGCGCCGCTGGTGCGCATGAACGCGATCGTGGATGACGGGCAGCAGGATCTTTCGCGGCTGATGGCGAGCGTGTGGGACCGGCTGGACCGGGAGGCGGGGAAGGGGGAGCCGCGGTGGCACGAGGAGGGGAAGGACAGCGAGTACGCGGGGATCGCGGCGCGGCGGCTGGCGCTGCCCGAGGCGCAGACGGCGGCGCAGAACGACTCGTTCCTCGCCGAGGCACTCAAAGAGCTGGCGAAGGATGACCGCAAGGACGAGGTGTACTCGGCCAAGCGGGGGCTGACGAGCTTTGAGTACCGGTATGTGAAGGCGGTGCGGTCGGGGGCGAGCGACCAGCGGCGGCTGGACGGGGTGATCCTGCTGGAGCGGCGCTCGTTCGAGGCGTCGCGGCTGCTGCTGGTGAACATCGCGTACCTGCTGGCGGCGGGCACGGCGATCGTGGCGTTTTCGCTGACGACGTTCTACTTCATCACGGATCGGCTGATTTTGCGGCCGGTGCGGGCGCTGACGACGACGGCGGAGAAGGTGCGAGAGGGAGATCTGACGATCCGCTCGGAGATCCGCACGGGGGATGAATTTGAGCACCTGGCGGACACGTTCAACTCGATGCTGGGGGACCTGCACAGCACGCAGATCCAGCTTCGGTCGATCAACCAGGCGCTGGATACGAAGCTGAACGAGGTGGCCGAGGCGAACGTGGCGCTGTACGACGCGGCGAAGCTGAAGGGGGAGTTTCTGGCGAGCGTGAGCCACGAGCTGCGGACGCCGCTGAACTCGATCATCGGGTTCGCGGAGCTTTTGCTGGAGATCGCGCGGGCGGAGTCTTCAGGGGAGTCGTCGCCGGGGATCCAGAAGCGGATCCGGTACCTCGAGAACATCGTGACGGCGAGCCGGAGCTTGCTGGAGCTGATCAACAGCCTGCTGGAGATGGCGAGGCTGGAGGCGGGGAAGATCGACCTGCGGATCGAGAAGTTGTCGCTGCGGGACGCGTGCCAGGGCCTGGCCGGGCTGATTGCGCCGCTGGCGGACAAGAAGGGGATCGCGCTGAAGGTGGAATTGGCGGAGGATCTGCCGGTCATCGAGACCGACCCGACGAAGTTTCAGCAGATCGTGTTCAACCTGCTGTCGAACGCGGTGAAGTTCACGGAATCGCCGGAGAAATCGGGCAAGCCGGGGGCGGTGACGCTGCGGGCGGAGCGGATCGTCAGCGCGCAGTCGGGCAACGAGGTGGACCGGGTGCGGATCTCGGTGATCGATACGGGGCCGGGGATTCCGCCCGAGGAGCAGGAGCGGATCTTCGAGAAGTTTCACCAGATCGACCGGGGGCACACGCGAGAGCACGCGGGGACAGGGCTGGGGCTGGCGATCACCAAGGAGCTGGCGGGGATCCTGCAGGGGGATATCACGCTGTTCAGCGAGATCGGGCGTGGGTCGATGTTCAGCGTGATTCTGCCGGTGCGGATGGATGCGGAGCTGGCGACGGAGATCCAGCTGGAGGCGCGGTTTCGGGGGAAGGTGGCGGGGCGGCGGACTTGGTTCTGATTCCTTGAAGAAACAGGCGGGGCGGAGGCTTGGTTTTCGCGAAGAGATTCACCGAGCAGTACAAGAAACGCCATGAACAGGTGCTGGCGACAGTCAGGGATACGTTGGCAACAGGAAGAAGGAAAAGGCAAGGGGGCAATGCTCAAAGCGTCAAAGTGTGCCTTCGATGAGATCATTCTCAAGTCAACGGTGAGGAAGTGGATTGAGAAATGACGGGTTCTATCACATCGCTGGTCTCGGCTCCTATTCCGAACGGGAGGGTCCACCCTTTCCATGGACTATCGATGTCAACTTGTCCGAGCGTGCTGAAGAACTGCTCACTCATGGTCAGAGGCTCCGCTGGAAGGTGATGCCCAAAGCTGGCAGGGCCAATCGAGCCACTGCTTGGAGCGATTTTGCTGCAACGAACCTTTCAACGATCATCGTTTCAGATCGAGCGAAGGAGTTTCTCGAAGCGCATGCCTCAGGCGACCTGCAGTTCATTCATCTTCCAGTGAAAAGCAAGTCGGGACGTCATCCTCTGCGCACGTCATTCTGGGTCGCGAACTGCCTGCATTTGCTTGATTGTGTGAATGAGCGGCAGTCGCCGACGGATGTTGTCTGCGGCGATATTGTCTACAAGTGGGTGGTCATCGCTCGCTCGAAAGTCCCGAAAGCGGTCAAAGTGTTCCGCTGCTTGGCTCAGCCAGACAGGTTGCTCGTTCGTGGTAGCCTTGGCAATGCAATTAGGACTGCGGGACTCACAGGCGCGAAGTTCTTTGCCAGTGGACGTCCGGGCGATGAAGATGTTTGGTGACGTTTCGTCAGGAGCCGGCGCGGGAGGCGAGCTCCCAGTCGGGCTTGGTGGCCTGGTCGGCCCAGTGGCGCATGTCGTTGAGCTCGGTCCAGCCCATGGTCTGGGCGTGGCCATCGAACATGGCGGTGACGGCCTTGCCGGAGTGGCGAAGGGAGACGAAGCCGGAGTTGGCGCCGGGGAGGTCGGCGGCGGGGTCGTAGGCGGCATCCCACTGGCGACCGGTGGAGCTGGTGAAGTAGGGGGAATCGACGCGGAAGAAGCCTTCGGGGCGGCCCAGGGCGGGGAGGAGCTCGTGGGTCTGCACGCGGGCGGAGGCGAAGGTGATGAGCTCGGTGGGGCGGCGGGGCTCGTCGATGCGGGTGACGTAGGGGCGTGAGAAGACCTGCTTGAAGTCCTTGCCGAATTCGCCGACGAGGTCGTTGCCGCCGATCCAGGTGCAGTTCATTCCCAGGGAGGGGAAGAGGCTGACGACGTAGTCGTAGGAGTGGGCGGCGTCGGGGTAGTTCTTCTGGTCGACCAGGAAGGAGATGACCTTCTTGTCCTGGTAGAGGCCGCGGAAGTCGCCGGCGAGGTAGGGCATGATCCGCCAGGGGTACCGCTGCGCGGTTTCGCCCGTCAGGCGTTCGCCGGCGGCGTTCACAACGGTGATGGGCCCGGAAACCATTTTCTTGGTGGGGTAGCCGACCAGGATCAGGCCCTTGCTGTCGTGGGCGTAGGCGGTGAAGGCGACCATGACCTGCTGGGCTGAGGCCTCCTCGCGGATCTGGCGGCAGAGGGCGGTGCCCTTGGAGAGGGCGGGAAGTGCGATCCCGATGACGACGGCGATCACGGAGATGCAGACCAAGAGCTCAACAAGGGTGAAGGCGCGGCTGGTCTGCCGTGTGGCCTGGCGTGAAGAGATTGGGGTTTTTGAGAACACGGAGAGGCCCTCAAAAGGCGTTGGGAGTGTGAGCGACCGAGGTATAATAGCCATGATTATCCGGAATTACACTTGAGACTGAGTCTCAACCACGCTAGGGTAGCAGGTCGCTGGGGGATTTTTCAAAAAAGGAGTTTTCTATGTTCGGCAAGCTGAGCGTTCGGACAATCGGGGCGCTCGTGTTGGGCGCGGGCTCGGTGATGTCGGTCGCGGCGTCCGGGCAGACGATCAGCGCAACATTTGCGCAGCCCACGCTGGATCGCTGGAACTATCCCTTCTCATCGAATCCCGGGAACGAGAAGTTCATTCCGACGTTCGGGGCGATCGAGATTCCCGGGTTCGACGACCGTGACGGGCAGTACCTTGTGGGGTACTCGACCGGCGCGCAAATCCCTACAGGGCTGCCGGCGGACTGGTACACGGTGGTGTCGGCGAAGCTGACGATCTGGGTGGGGGCGGATGAGCAGTTCGCCTACGACCCCACGTTCGATTCGTACGTCACGCTGCTGCACAGCTCCGACGCGCGGTATGTGCCCGACAGCGACGTGGGCAAGCCGGTGGAGGTGTTCGCGGTGGGCTTCCGCAACGGGTTCAGCCTGCTGACCTTCAACGAGAACACGGTCTTCGGCGGGGCGCCGCTGGTTCCTCCGGCCGAGGGGGCGCGCAACGCGTTCCCGGCGACGTATGACACGACGGGCACGGTTTCGACGGACGTTTCGCGGCAGGTTCGGCTGGGATTTGACGCGGCGCCGCTGGGGATCGCGACGATCCCGGCGTCCGAGGGCGTGTCGCCGGGTGACCTGGTGCCGATCGGGACGAAGATGGAGGCGAGCCTGGACCCCTGCTCGGGCGGCGGGCAGGCGTACCTGCGTCAGTGCCTTGCGGCGGGCCGGGTGGACCTGATGGTGTCGTCGCTCTCACCCGCGCAGGGCGGGCCCGACGGGGGCACGGGGGACCCGACGTATCCGTCGTTCTACTCCAAGGAGAACGCGACGGCGGCGGCGCTGGGCAAGTACGCGACGCTGGAGCTGATCGTGACGGTGCACAATCCCGCGGACTTTGACCAGAGCGGGTTCGTGGACACCGACGACTTCGATGCGTTCGTGCACGCGTACGAGGCGGGGGATGCGTCGGCAGACATCGACGGCTCGTGCTTCGTGGATACCGACGACTATGACGCGTTTGTGCACGCGTTTGAGCGCGGTTGAGACGGCGGCGGGCGTGATGTAGCGAGTTCAAGGTACCCCGGCAGTGATGCCGGGGTTTTTTGTTGGATGGAGGAGGAGGCGGGAAGGAAGAAGATAGAACCAAGACCGAGCTTGCGCTCGGGGTTCCCTTAGAGGGTGCCGCAGAGGTTGACTTGGAGTCCGAGTTCGCTGGCCATCGCGGCCTTGGTGTACATGGCGTTGATGGCGGAGGCGCGGTCGGGGGCGTAGGCGACCTGGATGTGGTTGGACTGGTGGCGGGCCATCATCTGGTCGCGGGAGATGCCACGCAGCACGGCGTGCATGATGGGCCACTGGGGCGTGGTGGATTGCCAGCGGCGCTGGGTTTCGGTGGACGGCAGGGAGATCGCCGAGCAGAGGCCCGTGTCCATGTGCAGGCGCTCGATGCCCGCGGCGTCGGGCTCGACGAAGATGCGTGACCACACCACCTCGCTCGCGCGCGAGACGCCCTTGATCCCCCCACCACCCTTGGTGAAGTACATGGGCGGCTGGCGTTCGCTCACGGCGCCGGCGTAGCCGCCTTCCAGGTGCGACGGGGGCACAGCGCCGGAGATTTCAAAGACCCAGACTTCCTCCCCGGTCGTTCCCGATTGGTCCCGGTCGGACCAGCGCAGGTCGTGCAGGGTGTTGTCGGGGGCGAGGCCCAGGGCGGACCATACGCGATCGGTGAGCAGGCCGTCGAGGCCGGCGCACTGGTCGACTTCGTTGAAGTGCGTGAGGGGGCGGCCTTCGAAGAGGACCTGGCCGGCACGCGGGCCATCGACGGCCTTGACGGGCGGGCGCTGGGAGCAGTTGAGGAGGCCTTCGACCAGGTCGCTGGCGGCGCAGGTGTCGGCGAGGCCGAGCTGGTACTGGATGCCGACCAGGTCCATGCCCCAGCGGTCGGCGAGGCGGAGGACGGCGATGTACATCTTGCACTGCTCGCGGACCTGGCGATCGGTGAGGTTGGTGGCCTCGTCGGGGCCGGTGATGAACTTCATGCCGCGCTGCTCGCACCAGGCGCGGACGCCGTCGGCATCGGCGTCGGAGACCAGCTGCATCGCGGCGAAGAGGCCCGACTGGCTCTGGCGCTCCTTGAAGACGTTGCAGGATTGCAGGAGGCGATCGGGGATGATCGCGTTGTACATGCCCATGCAGCCTTCGTCGAAGACGCCCATGATCGCGGGGCGACGCCGGAGCTGGTGGGCGAGGCTGCGGCCCAGGGATCGCTCGGTGGCGGGGATGGCGTCGAGGGGGAGGGGCTTGACGTGGGAGAGGTCGTGCTCGATGCGGCCGGTGCGGCACCAGGAATCGAGCTTGGCGCGGAACGCGGGGGCGGTGAAGTCTTCGCCCCACAGCAGGGAGTATTTCACGCCGGCCTTGGTGAGGGAGCCGCGGAGGTTGAGAACGCCGACGAGGCCGGGCCACTGGCCGGACCAGTTGGCGAGGAGGAGGATGGGGCCGCGGTGGTTGCACAGCCCGGCGAGGACGTGGTGGGAGTACTGCCAGACGGCCTCGGCGACGACGAGGGGCGCGTCGGGATGGATCTGGGCGAAGACTTCGCGTCCGTAGGCCTGGGAGTTGATGAAGCCGTGGGGCTCGAGGTCGCTCTGGCGCTCGGGGCTTCCGCGCTGGAGCTTCCAGCCGAGCGCGGCGAAGGCTTGGGCGGCGTCGTCTTCGAGGGCTTTCTGCGCGGCCCAGCACTGCACGTTCGCGGATCGCCGCTGATCGCCGGAGGCGATCAGGATGGCGGTCTTGGGGGGCACGATGACGGGGGCGGGAGAACTCATGGTCGGTTCCGTTGGCGGGGGAGGGCTGGGGAGTCTGCGAGAAGGGATTTGAACACAGAGGGCGCGGAGAGCGCGGGGAGAGGGGCAGGGAGAAGACAATCAGGGAGAGAGCACGGAGGATACAAAGCGGGTCTAGAGGGGGAAGGCTAGGAAGTGAGAATTCAGAGGGGGGATGTGGGAGGCGCGTTCGCCGGGTCGGAAGGGTTGACAGGCTCGCGTTCGTCTTGGGGTGTGGAAGACAAGAACGGCTCGCCCGCGTCACCGGACGTGCCGCGGGATGGACCGCGGCCGAGTCTGCCGGCGAGCTTGGCGTAGATGACGGTGACGGCCATCATGAGCAGGCCCAGGCCGACGAAGCTGACGACGCGGGCGAGGGGCGGGACCTGGATGAGGTCCCAGATGAGTGCCTTGAGGACGGCAAGGGCGACGAGGGCGAGGCCGGCGCGGCGGGCGGTGGGGACACCCAGGCCCGCGGAGGTTTTCCAGAGAAAGCCGGCGCTGATGAGTCCCAGG
This sequence comes from Phycisphaerales bacterium, assembly GCA_044226385.1. Taxonomy (GTDB): domain Bacteria; phylum Planctomycetota; class Phycisphaerae; order Phycisphaerales; family UBA1924; genus JAEUJB01. Next base: position 301,667 of record JBGAHA010000007.1, on the reverse strand, counting down.
CCGTACATGCCCCACCACACGCTGACGGCGGCACGCTGCACGGTGCGGTCGCTGCTGATGATCTCACCGATGCGTCCGGCTTCCATGCTGGTGGAGAGCCACAGGATGATGACGGCGGATGTGGCGAGGGCGGGGAAGATCGCCCGCAGCAGGCGCATGGGCGTAGAGAGATCACCAAGGAGCGAGCCCGGCCGGGGAGAGGCGTTGATGATCACCGGGGCATCGGTGAGGGATCTTGCGGCGGATGTGCGGGAGAGCCATGCGGCGACGGACGCGCCGGCGGTGAGGGCAAGGCCGGTCAAGAGTCCCTTGCTGAGCAGGGCGGGCGCGGCATCGGCGGGCCAGCGTCCGCGGAGGGGGGAGTATTCGGCGAGCCACGCGACTTCGGCGAGGAAGACAACGCTGGAGGCGGGGAGGGCGAGGTCGGTGAGGCGGGCGCGATACGAGACCGTGAGGGCGGTGAGGGAGATGGCGAGCCAGGCGATGGAGATGCTCGCGGCCGAGCCGTCGGCATTGACGGGAAGGTGGATGAGGGCGAGGACGAGGGCGGTGGAGGCGAGATGTTTCCAGAGTTCGGCGGGAGCGCGGGCGGGACGGAGGGATCGCGCCGCGGCCCAGCAGGCTGCGACGCACGCCGCGGTGAGGTTCCACGTGGTGAGCACGAGACCCCACAGCGCGGCGGGTGCCTCGGGGCGGTGCAGCCAGGCGTAGGTGGTGGTGACGCAGGTGGCGAGGATGAGCAGGGTGCTCGCGTAGATCGCCAGTCCGAAGGAGGCGAGGCGCGTGGACATGAAGAGCAGGGAGAGGGCGACCACGGCGGCGAGTGCCACGCCTGCGGGTGCAGGAGGCGTGAGGAGGGAGGGCGCGAGGGCGATGAGTGTGAAGCCGACGGCGACGCACGTATCGGAGACGGTCTTCCACTTTTGGCCGGGGAGGTGGCGGATGAGCCATGCGGCGGCGAGCCATGCGAGCACGATGACCAAGAGGGCGACGTTCCACTGGGTGAAGATCAGTCCCCACAGGCTGAGTGAGTCGGCGCTTCCGGCACGCCATGTATAGATGATGGCGATGAGCGTGGAGAGGGTGATGCCGGAGAGGGAGTAGACCGAGAGGCCCTGGGAGCGCAGGCGGATCGCCAGCCATGCGAGGCCGGCGGCGACGGCGGAGATGAAGACCATTCCGACGGGGGAGGGGGACGTCAGCAGCGTGGGCGCGAGGGCGAAGAGCGTGATGCCGACGGCGACGCAGATGTTGGTGATCGCCAGCCAGGTTTTGGCGGCGAGTGGACGAAGGAGCCAGGCGGCGGTGAGCCATGCGGCGGCGGCGACGATGGCGAAGAGTGTCCAGGGTCCCAGGGCGAGGCCCAGGGCGTCGGAGGAGACGAGGCTTGCGGGGCCGAAGTTTGAGTCGTAGATGACCAGGCGGGCGGTGCCGATGGAGAGCGTGATGAGGCCGTAGACATCGAGGGCGCGGGAGCGGATCCAGCGACCGGCGGCGATGGCGCAGGCGCCCAGCGCGAGCCACGCGACGACCTGGATGCCGCCGGAGAGGGCCATGGAGATGGCGGTGATGAGAAGACCGCCGGCCTGGAGGGCGAAGGAGGCGCCCAGGCGGTCGCTGTCGTTGTCGGGGACATCGGTGAGGAATCGGAGGTGGCCGCTGAGGATGTGGGCGGCGGCGAGGGTGACGGCGCAGAAGAAGGCGGGGGCGAGCCAGGTGGGGATGGCGCCGATGTGTCCCAGGGCGAGGGAGGCGAGGGTGGAGACCCAGGCGGTGCTGGAGAAGGACGAGGCGATGGGTCGCCAGTCGTGGTAGAGGGTGATCGCCGAGAAGGTGGAATCGAAGTGTGTCACGCTGCGGAGGGGCTTGGGAGGGCCTTCGAAGCCTTCCTGGTTCCTGCCGACGATGCCGAACCGGCCGGCGGTGACGGCGAGTTCGGTTTGGATCATGAACCATGCGAGGGAGACGAAGACGAGGGCGGGGACGGGCTCGGAGCCGTAGATGGTGCGTGTCGCGGCGATGCCGCCCATGAGGGTGGTGCCCCACCAGACGAGGGAGCGGACGGCGCGGAAAACGCGGCCCTTCCAGATGGGCAGTGCGAGGCCGGTGGCGAGGACGAGGAGGAGGTAGGCGAAGAAACCGATCTTGCTGTTGTTGGTATCGCCGACGATGAGGGGATTGAGGTAGGCGCCCAGGAGTGAGACGACGGCGACGGAGGCGAGTCCGGCGCGTGCGGCGACGAAGACGCCCAGGGCGCAGGCGGCGGCCATCAGGATGAATGCGGGGAGTTCGCCGGTGAGGTCGTAGAGGCGGTGGGCGGCCCAGACGGAGGCGATGAGGGCGCCGATGCCGGCGGCGCTGAAGCCTGCGGAGGAGGCGAGTGTGAGCTTGCGGCGAGCCCATTCACCGGCGCCGAGGAGGGCCAAGCCGGCGAGGGCGACGCCGGCGCATCGCCACGCGGGTGGGAAGGCAAGCCAGTGCTGCTCGACGGCGAGCTTGAGGAAGAGGCCCAGGCCGATAAGGACGATGACCGCGCCGATGAGGGCGTACCAGCGACCGCCCAGGGCCTGCTCAACGGCGGAGATCGATGTGGGGCGAGAGGCGGGCTTGGTGGAAGAGGCGGGCTTGGGAGGGATGGGCTTGGAAGCGGGAGGTGTTGTCGTGGTGGACGCGGCGGGAGCGGCTGATGCGTTCGCGGGGCCGCGAGTTTTCTCGCGGCGTTGATCGAGGAACGTGGTGATGACGCTGCCCAGCACGGAGGGCGGGTCCGCGGGCTGCGCGGAGGAATCGACGGAGGAGGCCGGTTTTTGAGCAGGAGCGGGACGAGAAGCCGCGGGGATCGCGGCGGGCTCGAACGCGCGAGGGGCGAGGGGCAGGGGAGCGATCGATGCGGGGATGGAGGGGGTGGCCGTTGGTGAGGTTGGGGGCCGGTCGATTGCGGAATCGATGTGGACGGGCTGGAGCGGCGCTGGAGGGGTGTGGGCAAGTCGGGCGGCGGCCGATTCGGAGACTTCGAGGCGTTCGCGGAGGTGGGCGAGTTCGTTTTCGAGGAACGACAGTCGCCGTTCGAGCTCGGCGAGGCGGTGGGCGTCGGGATGGGCATCCTCGCTGGCCATGGGCATATGTTAGCGTTTGCTAATCCTCACCGCAAGCGGCGTATTCAATCCCCGGAAGTACAAGAACTTATGGGACCAGCCCGGCACGCATGACCGCGGTGTGCTTTGCCCCGCCTGTCGAGAGCACGGACTGTACAAGAACCACCTCTCCCACCGCAAATGGGTGCATGGCGAGGGGTTGGTCGATCGCCGCGCGGGGGTTGGGCGTGCTGAACCGGGCGAGGGTGATGTGGGGATGGAATGCGGCGCTGTCTCGCTGCTTGACGTTGCGGGCGAGGCGCTGAGCGAGGCGGCGCTGGAGTTCCGCGGCGTGCGGTGGCCAGGAGGTTTCGCAGGCGAGGAGTCGGGCGGGAGTGCGCGGGGAGGACGGGGAGGGAAGCGTGGTCAATCTCTGGGGCGTGAGGGTGAAGGCGGGGAGGCCGGAGGCGGCGCGCTCGACGGACTCCTGGACCTGGGGGAGCTGGCGAAGGTCGGTCTCACCGATGAACAGGAGGGTGAGATGGAGCTGGTCGAGCGGGGTGGGCTTGTGGGAGGGGAGGGGGAGGGAGGGAAGGAAGGCGAGGAGTTGCTGGGCGGCAGCAGGAGGCGGGTAGAGTGCGACGAAGAGGCGGAGGGTGGGCATGCGGGGGGATGTTAATGCGGAGGGCGAGGAGGACGCGGAACATCGAGCGCGAGAGGGTCAGGGCAGTGTGCGGCGGCGTGCGGCAGGGTGCGTGACGAGCTGGTGGGCTCGTTCTGGTCATGGATCTGGTAGTTTGCTCAGAGGGGAGCGGGCGGCGTTGCCGGCGCGTCGCTCTCCGGGGAAATAGGGTCGCAGCACGTGATATGAATCCGCCACCGCCCATCTCGGTGTTCGAGCCCTTGAAACATGCGGCGGTATGGTCGGTGTGCTTTGGCAAGTACGAATGGGCGATTACCTTTGACGGCGGGAATTCCCTGCGCATCTTTGCGCCGTTTCGATTTGCACGCGCGCCGGAGATCGGCGGCAGCATTGTCCAGGAGTGTCCGCTGGGTGAGTCGTCATTGATGCGGATTGCAGGGCATCATGTTTCCGCGATTGAGATCGAGGCGGATGGCACGCTGACGCTGCGATTCTCGAACGGCGACGTGTTGGTGGTGTATGCCAATGACCCGCTGGGGGAGGCATACGTCCTTCGCGTAAACGGGGCGGAGTACGTTGTCTAGCGCCGGGTGGTCAGGGACACAGTCGTCGCGGCGCGGGGGTTACCCGAAGCGTGAGGCGGTCAGGAATTGTGACTTGTGCTCGGTCTTGCCCTGTGTGACGAGGTCGGCGAGGATTTCGCCGAAGACGGGGGCGAACTTGAAGCCGTGGCCGGAGCAGCCGCAGAGGAAGGCGACGTTGCGGTGCTGGGGGTGAAGGTCGAGGATGGGATGTTCGTCGAGGGAGTTGGTGTAGAGGCAGGTGGTGAGGGCGAGGAGCGAGCCGTCGGCGTCGGGGAAGTAGCGCTTGAGGGCGGCGCGGGTCTGCGCTTCATCGCCGGGGCGGGCGGAGCGGTCGGGGGAGGTGGGATCGATGGTTTCGCCGGTGTTGTGCAGGGCGATTTTGAAACCGGGCGGGGAGGCCTGCATCGGGAAGCCGTAGTGGAAGTGGCCTTCTTCGTTTTCGAAGCCCCAGACGGGGAAGCCGGGCATGCCGAAGAGGGCGGGGCGCTTGGGCCAGTACCAGGCCTGCACCTGCCGCGTGACGCGCAGGGGGATCTTCAGCCCCTGCAGCACGCCGCTCGCCCACGCGCCGGCGGTGATGATGAGAGAGGCGGCTTCGTAGGTGCCCTTGGTGGTGCGAACCTGCACGCCCTGGGGGCTCGCCGACCATTCGAGCACGCCTTCGTGGCCGTGGAGTTCCGCGCCGTGGGTCATGGCCTCACGCACGAAGATGGAGACGGCGAATTCGGGCACGATCAGGCCGGCGCAGGATTCCCAGACGGCGTCGAACGATTCGGGGATCTTGATCTGCGGGAAGCGGTGGTTGAGTTCTCCCCGGGCGAGTCGCTGGGCATCAAGCCGGTGCTGCTTTGCCGACTGCATGGCGCCTTCGATGGTCCTGCAGCCTCTGGGGCCGGCGTAGAGCGCGCCGGTCTGCACGAACAGGCCGCCGCCGCGCTTGCGGTCGAGCTCGATCCATCGCTTGTGGGCGTGGCGGAGGAGGGGGACGTAGTCGGGATGCTCGAAGTAGGCGGTGCGGAAGATCCGGGAATGGCCGTGGTGGGAGCCCATCGCGTTGGGGATGGAGAACTGGTCGAGGCCCAGGACCTTCTTGCCGCGAATGGAGAGCTCCGCGGCGGCGGCGGAGCCGAAAGCGCCAAGGCCGATGATGATGGTGTCGTAGGGCACGGGTGAGGAGTCTATCGGACGATGAGGGCCTTTGGCTTGGTAGGATGGGATTGAAAGGCCGAGGAAGCGCGGGGGGTGTTTGCCGGACGGGTGCGTTGTAGACTCACCTCTCGGATCATCCGCGGTGCGAGGGACGGCGGGGCGAGGGTGGAGGCAGGACTGGGCGGGGACGCCTTGCGGGAGATGTCGATTGGAACCAAGATCCCAGGCCGTGGCCGCGTATCTCGCGGATGTGCCGGAATGGCGCCTCAGCGCCCGAGGCCGACAGCGTCTCACCCGGATCTGCCGATTCGCCCAGTCGCTGCCGGAAGTGGGTCTCGAGCGGTTCGGGGAGCGGCACCTGATCTTTCGCGTCCGGGCGAAGGCGTTTGGGTATTACCTCAACCATCATCACGACGACGGAAAGATCGGGCTGTGCGTCAAGTCGACCGCGGAGCGGCAGGCGGAGCTTGTGGAGTCCGAGCCCGAGCGGTTTTATGTTCCTGCGTACCTCGGGGCGAGCGGGTGGGTGGGGGTTCGCGTGGACCTTCGCACGATTGACTGGGCCGTGATCGAGAGGCTGCTTGTCGCCGCGTTCGAGCTGGCCGCTCCCAAGCGGGTGCTCGCCGAGTGGATGAAGCGGCCGGACACGGCGGCGATGAACCGAACGACTCTGGAGCACACCATGGGGACGAGAGCACGCGGAAGCACGCGCAGTCGAAGCGGAAGCGGCAAGGGGAAGGTCGCCGTGGCGGGGGCGGCGCCGGCGTCGAGGCCTGCGGGTTCACGGCGGGAGAAGTCGCCAACGCCCAATCGCCGCATGAGTTCAAAGGCTGCACCCGTCACGCTGCTTTCGGGCGGGAACCCGCAGATCTCCAAGGCTGAGGGAGACGCGCCGTTGCAGGCGTATATCGACGCGATGCCCGGGTGGAAGCGTGAGGTTGGCGAGCGGCTTGATGCAATCATCGTGCGCACGGTGCCGCCCTCTGCGGGCCTGCGGAAGGCGGTGAAGTGGAACTCGCCGTTCTACGGGGTCGAAGGGAAAGACGGATTTCAGGGATGGTTCCTCGCGTTCCACTGCTTTGCGAAGTACGTCAAGGTGACGTTCTTTCGCGGGACCTCGCTGGACCCGATGCCTCCGGGTGAATCCAAGACGAAGGAGACGCGGTACCTGGATATCCGGGAGGGGGAGGAGATCGATGAATCGCAGGTTGCCCGCTGGGTGAAGCAGGCGAGCCGGCTGCCGGGATGGGGTGGGACGTGACGGACGCGGCGCGCGGCGGGATCAAAGACAAAGATCCCGCGGACGGGAATGGCGCGTGGTAGGCTGGGAAGCGGTCTGCGAAGGGGCGCTGATGCGAGCGCACGAGGATCGGTGACGACGGGGTGGAGAAGCGCAGGAGCTGGGTCGAGTCATGAAGAAAGCCCGCACATCCAAGCAGAAATCAAAGCCCGTCGCGGGGGACGCCCCGTCCAAGAAGAGCGCCAAGGCCCGGAAGCCTGGCTTGACGGTCGATGCCGCCACGCTGATCGACGGGAGGATCAAGGAGCTGGGTGATTGGCGAGGGGAGACGCTCGCGCGGCTGCGGGGGATCATCACGCGGGCGCAGGCCGACGTGGTGGAAGAGTGGAAGTGGGATGTGCCGGTGTGGTCGTGCGCGGGGATTCTCTGCACGGGGGAGACGTACAAGAGCGTGGTGAAGCTGACGTTCGCCAAGGGGGCTTCGGTGCCGGATCCGGGGAAGCTCTTCAATTCGAGCCTCGAGGGCAAGACGCGGCGGGCGATTGACTTCAGGGAAGGGGAGGAGATCGACGCGAAGGCCCTGACGGCGCTTCTCCGCGCGGCCGCGGCGGTGAATGCGGAGACGCGGGCTGGGAAGCCGGGCAGCGGCTCGCGGGCTGGTTCCGTGAAGAAGACAGAGAAGCGCCGCTGAGCGGCGCCGCGATTCGAAGGCGCTGGCGGCGGCTAGAAATTCGGCGTGGGGGCGCGGAAGTGCTCCAGCTTGATCGACCTGAAGTACTCGATGGTCTTGAGCAGGCCGTCGCGCACGGAGACTCGCGGTTCCCAGCCCAGCTTCTGGCGGGCGAGGGTGATGTCGGGCTGGCGCTGGGTCGGATCGTCGGAGGGGAGGGGGCGGAAGTCGATCTTGGAGGAGGAGCCGGTGAGCTCGATGATCATCTCGGCGAGCTGCTTGATGGTGAACTCGTGCGGGTTGCCGAGGTTGACGGGGCCGACGAACTCGTCGGGGCCGTTCATCATCTTGATCATGCCGTCGATCAGGTCGTCGACGTAGCAGAACGATCGCGTGTGGTTGCCCTGGCCGAAGATGGTGATGGATTCACCGCGGATCGCCTGGCGGATGAAGTTGGAGACCACGCGGCCGTCGTAGGGGTGCATGCGAGGGCCGTAGGTGTTGAAGATGCGGATCACGCGGATGTTCACGCGGTTGTGGCGGTGGTAGTCGAAGAAGAGCGTCTCCGCGGCCCGCTTGCCCTCGTCGTAGCAGGCGCGGGTGCCGATGGGGTTGACGTTGCCGCGGTAGCTCTCGGGCTGGGGGTGGATCTCGGGATCCCCGTACACCTCGCTGGTGCTGGCCTGCAGCACCTTGGCCCGGCAGCGCTTGGCCATGCCCAGCACGTGGATCGCGCCCAGCACGCTGGTCTTCATGGTCTTGATCGGGTTGTACTGGTAGTGCCCGGGCGCGGCGGGGCATGCGAGGTTGTAGATCTCGTCGACCTCGAGCCAGATGTCGTGGGTGATGTCGTGGCGGATGAACTCGAAATTGGGGCGTGGGAGCAGGTGCACGACGTTGGATTTCTGGCTGGTGAAGAAGTTGTCCAGGCAGATGACGTCGTGGCCGGCGTCGACGAGCCGGTCGCACAGGTGAGAGCCCAGAAACCCGGCGCCGCCGGTGACCAGGATTCGCTTGATCTGTTGTGCCAAAGGAGAGAGCCCTCAGAGGAAGATGGTCGGTGCGTCGAACCGGTTCGAGCGCAATAGTAATCCGCACAACCACGCGTGGAACGGGCGAGGATGCTACAGGCCGGGGAGACGGCAGTTGGCGGCCAGGTGCGCGGGGTTGATGGTTCCGACGATCGCCGACGTCACTCCCGGCGTGCCCAGGACCATCGAGAGCGCGGCTGACGGATCGGAGGAGTGCCCGCTGGAAAGGGCTTTTTTCACGAGGATGCCCACACCCATGTCCCGCGCGGCGGCGATGACGGGAAGGTCCGCGTTTGCCTCGGGGTTCAGTGTGACCATCAGCACATCGGCGTGCGGCATGCAGGCCATCGCCCCGTCGACGGTCTTGGTGGAGACCCCCACCGCCCTGACCTTGCCCGCGGAGCGCAGCCGGTAGAGCTCTTTCCACAGTTCGTCGGGCATCGCCTGCTCGATGATCCCATCGGAGTGGATCAGCAGCACGTCCACGCGGTCGGCCCTGAGCCTTGAGAGGCTCCGCTCCAGGGAGGCGCGGACCTGCGCGGGGGAGAAATCAAAGCGCGAGTGTCCCGCCTCGAACTCTTCGCCGGCCTTGGTGACGATGAGCCATCGATCGCGCTGGCCGGCGAGGAGGCCGCCGAGGCGCTCTTCGGAGTTTCCGTAGGCGGGGGCGGTATCGAGCACGTTGATCCCGAGGTTCCATGCGGCATCAAGGAGCTCGCGGGCCTGCTCGTCGCCGGGGATCTCAAAGGCGCGGGGGTATTTGACGTCCTGGTTGCGCCCCAGCTTGACCGTGCCCAGTCCGATCACGCTGAGCTCAAGGCCTGTCTTCCCCAGGGGCCGACGAGGCAGCGTGGAAGGAGATGATGGATGCCCGGGACCGTTGGCGGTGCTCCGCGCCAGGAATGAGGCGTCTGATGTTCCCTCGGTGGGCATGGGGGATGGTGCTTTCTATGAGAGCGGGGTCCAGCCGTGCGGGGGTGAGAGCCACGGCGCGGGGGCGATGGAGGGAGCGGAGAACGCGTCGCCGACGTCGGGGTTCTCGGCGTCGTGGGAGCGCCCGTGCTCCCCGCGCGAGAGTTCTTCGAGGATCAGTTCCGCCGTTCGGGGGGCGAGCGCCAGCTTGGTCGGCCAGGCGGCGAGCACGCGGCCGAATCTCCGCAGCACCGGGCCATCAGGCCTGGCGCCGCTCTGGGTGCGTCCTTCGGCGCGGTCGATGTCGAGCCAGTCGAACCTCGCGTGGGAGAGATCGGCCCAGGGAACGCAGGAGGCCAGTTCGTTCTTGAGGGATTCGCGGAACTCCGCGGGACTCTGCGAGGTGCCTTTTTCCGCGACGTTTCCGCCGACGTACCACACCAGGGAGCCGTCCCGACGGCCGGTGGTGATGGTGATTCTTGGTTTATCGCTCGCCGGCTGCGGGCAATGACCAAAGAGCTCGAAGGGCGCGCCATCGACCATGCCCATCCGCAGCGGGCGCCGCTGGCAGACTCCCGCGTCACCGCCCGGCGCCATGGACAGCAGACGCTCGTTGCCCTCTCCGGCGCACAGGATCACGGCGGCGGCGAGGACGCTTGTCATCGACGCGGAATCGTCGGAGGGCGGCGTGGCGCGAACGGTCACGCGCACTCTGGGCCCCTCTTCCTGCAATTCGGTGACGGCGCCTTGCAGAAGCGGGCCACGGCCGGCCGCACGCACGGCGGCGAGGAGGGAGCCGGGGTCGAGCACGGGCTCGTCCACCTTCCACACCCGCGTGGAGGCGGGGGAGGCTGCGAAGGCCGGAGGAAACTGCGCCCGGGAAAGTTCGCGCATGTCCGAACGCATCGCCTTGGAGGCCGACCACGCGGTGAGATTGGAGAGCACGCCCCCCACCGTCCACAGGTGGGTTGCGTCGGACAGAACCCTCGCCGCGCGCAGGTCGATCGGCCCATCACCACGCAGCGCGGCGTCCCACACCTTCGCCGCCTGGGACAATTGCTCCGACGCGCCCCTCGCCGCCTGGCTGAAGGCGTATTTGACGCCGCGGTGCAGGATTCCCTGGGATCGCACCGTCTGGCCATCACCCAGCGATCCGTGATCGATCAGCACGACCGATCGGCCCGCGTGGGTGAGCGCCGCGCGCGTCCAGAGGCCTGTGATGCCGCCGCCGATGATGACCACGTCCGCGCTCGCCGAGGGCGTCATCGTCCGGAATCTCCGGCGGGCTTCTTCTCGCCGCCGGCATCGGCCGCGGGAGCGGGGGGCGGCGGGATGAGCAGCTCAAGGCCCAGCTTCAGGTCGTGCTCATTCTTGAGACGGTCGGTGTTGGCGTCGTAGATCTTCTTGGAGAGCGTCGTCGTGTTGTAGAACTTCTTGGAGATGCCCGAGAGCGTGTCGCCTTCCTGCACCTTGTAAGTCTGCCACCCTTCCTTGGGCGTCTGCGGGGCCGACTCGACCTTGCCCTGGATGTTCGCGGGGTCGACGGGCAGAAGAATCACGCGGCCGGCGCGCAGGCGGCGCGGGTCGACGAAAGGGTTGGCCCGGGCGATGGCGGTGGACATCGACGAGCTTCCGTAGCGCTTCTTGGCGATGGTCTCGAAGGTCTCGCCCGGCTGCACCTTGTACTGATCAAACTGCGGGGGCTTGACGGAGCCCGTGGGCTTTGGACCGGGTGCGGGCGCAGCGTCCTTGGGATTGGCGGCGGACTTGGAGCCCTTGGGGGGCTCGGGCTCCGCGGCGGGGGACTGGCCACGCGGGCCCGGGACCTGCGTGCTGGTCTGCGGTGCAGGCCTTGGAGGGTCGGGGGCCGGAACCGGGGCCGGAGTTGGCGGGCGCGATCCCTTGGCGGGACCTGTCTGCGCGGCGGGATCGGGGGCGAAGGAGATGGGAGGCTGGCTGGCGCGCGAGGGCTCCCAGAGCCAGTAGACGGCGACCCAGATCCCGACCAGGATGGCGACCGCGGCGGCGAGCTTCATGGCGGGATTCTGATCCATGGTGGCTCCTGGCCCGCGTTGATCCTTGGCTTACGCGGTGGTGGTCGCCAGGCCGCCTTCGGTGTGGGCGGCGAGGCGTTCTTCCTCGTGACGTGACCAGATGATGGGGGCGGCGACGGCGACCGAGGAGTAGGTTCCGACGATGACGCCCGAGGTGAGCGCGAAGGCGAAGGCGCGGACGCCTTCTCCGCCGGCGACGTAGAGAGTGATGGACGACATGAGCGTGGTGCCCGAGGTGATCATCGTGCGGCTGATGGTCTGGTTGATGGCGTTGTTGATCATGGAGGCGCTGGTGTAGGGGAGCTTGCCGCGGTTTTCGCGGATGCGGTCCATGATGATGATGGTGTCGTTGAGGGAGTAGCCGGCGACGGTGAGCAGGGCGGCGACCATGTTGAGGTCGATCTTGAAGGGGAGGATGCCCAGGCTTGCCGCGAAGGAGGCGGTGGAGGGATTTTCGTAGAGCCATCCGCAGAGGGCGAGCATGCCCAGGACGGCGAGCACGTCGTGCACGAGGGCGATGACGGCGGCGAGGCCATAGCGTCCGGACTTGAAGCGGAACCAGATGTAGACGGAGATGAGGGCGAAGCTCAGGGCGGTGGCGACGATGGCCTGGGCCTTGAACTTGTCGGCGATGACGGGGCTGAAGGACTGCACGCTCGCCGGGGACTGCGTGCGGATGAGGGCGGCGGTCATGAGGCCCCACTCGCGCTGGGAGACTTCGGCGTCGAAGCGTGCCTCGTTGGTGAGGAAGCTGACGCTGGGGTCCTGCACGATGAGGACGGCGGCGGAGACGGCCTGCTCGGTGCCTTCGAGGACGCGGACTTCCCGGAAGCGGGCGAGGGTGTCGGAGAAATCGGGCTGGGCCCGCATGACTTCGAGGCGCTGGCGGAGACTCTCGAGCGTGGGTCGCTCCCCGGTCTGGGCGTTGCGGATGTTGGACATGACCACCGCCAGGCCGCCGATGCGGGTCGAGACGTTGTCGGCGATGGTGGGCATGTCGATGTTGTCGCCCAGGCGGCCCGAGAGGATCCGGTAGACGGGGGCTCGCTTCCAGTCGGTCTGGTCGGAGAGGTTGAAGGCGAGCGGGGGCTTGGATTCGAGGTAGTCGCTGAACGCGCCGGTGAGGGCGTTGAGAACGGCGTCCTTGTCGGTGACGGTGGTCTTCACGACGAAGAGGTCGGAGGTGATGCCGTCCTCGCGGGGGTTGACGGGGGAGACTTCGGCGCCCTGGAGAGGGCGGAGCACGTCGGCCCCGCCGGCCTTGTCTCCGATGGCGTGGACGAGTTCCTCGGCCTTCTGGCGATCGAGGGTCATCGCCTTGCCCGTTGCGGGGTCGGTGCGGAACTGGAGGGTGACCTGCGTGCCGCCGAGGAACTCGGTGTCGAGCATCTTGGTGCCGCGTATGGCGAACATGGCGATGCCGATGGCGACCAGGACGGTGGAGATGGTGACGAAGATCCAGCGGAGGCGGATCCAGTCGATGCTCCAGGTCAGGGCCCGCTGGAGCTGGGGGACGACCATGGGGAGCATGGAGGTGTGGCGCCAGCCCAGGTACTGCACGGCGATGTCGAAGATAAGGCGGCTGACGACCAGGGCGCAGAAGAGGGTGGCGACGATGCCGATGCCCATGGTGATGGCAAAGCCGCGGACTTCGGCGGTGCCGACGTAGCCCAGGACGAAGCAGATGATGAGGTTGGTGACGTTGCCGTCGACGATGGAGGAGAGGGCCTTGTCGAAGCCCAGGCGGACCGCGGTTCGCATGTCGTTGCCGCGGCGGAATTCCTCCCGCATGCGCTCGTAGATGAGCACGTTGGAGTCGATGGCCTGTCCGAAGGTCAGGATGATGCCGGCGATGCCGGGCATGGTGAAGGCGGCCTTGGCGAGGGACATGGAGCCCAGGATGAGCAGGGCGTTGACGAAGAGGGCGAAGATGGCGATGCCGCCGCAGGTGAAGTAGTAGCCGGCCATGAAGACCGTCACGACAATGAAGGCGAACATGCCGGCCCGCATGCCCAGTCGCAGGTTGTCGGCGCCCAGCTCAGGCCCCAGGATGCTGGTGGAGATGGGCTCGGGTGAGATCTTGCTCTGCAGGGAGCCGGCGGAGAGCACGCGGATGATGTAGCTGCGTTCCTCGGGGGAGAAGTTGCCGGTGATCTGGCCGCTCTTGGAGATGGCGCTCTGGAGCGTCGGGGCGGTGTAGACCTGGTCGTCGAGGAGCACGGCCATCTTGTTCTGGACGTGGTCCTTGGTGAGCTCGCCCAGCAGCACCGCGCCGCGGGGATTCATCTCGAAGTGGATCGAGGGCTTGCCGAACTGGTCGGGGGCCTCGGAGGCCCGCTCGACGCCCCACGCGCCCTCCCCCTGGGTCAGGCGGGTCGTGCGGGTGTCCCAGCAGAGCATGTAGAACTCGCCGTCGTACTTGTCGACGACATAGCCCAGCTGGGCGAAGAATCCTTGCGGGTTGTTCTTCATCGCCTCGGCACGCTGCAGGTCGTTGTCGTGCCACTTGTCGATGGCGTTGAGCTTGTACCAGTGCATGTCCGACGCGCGGACGTTCTGCGGACCACGCTCGCGCAGCTCTTCACGCAGGCGGATTTCCTCCGCGGGATTCCAGTTCGGATCGACGGTGATACGGAAGCTCAGCACGCCCGCGCCGCGGAGCAGGCGGACAAGGTCCTGCGGATCGTCCAGCGTCTTGCGGTTCGCCGCATAGACCTGGTACTTTTCGATCGCTTGGTCGAGCTGGCCGGCGGCCTCGGGATGGTCCTTGCGCAGCCGCTCGATCGCCACTTCTCGCGGGCTGGGGAATTCGATGGACTTGCGAGTCTTGGCGTCGAACATTCGCGGCTTGGCCGCGGGCAGACGAAGGGCCCGGCGGATGTCTTCGGGCGGGATGGATGTGCGGAAGATCGCGGCGCGGGCGGACTCGAAGGCGTTGGAGGCGTCGGTCGCCTCGGTGAGGAACTTGAGCTGGTCGGCCTCTGGCGCATTGGCCTTGACGGCTTCTTCGTAGGCCTGGCGCTTGGCTTCGGCCGCGTCCGACGCCTGGGCGGCGGCTTCCAGGAGTTTCAGGCGGCCGGCGTCCCCGCCGGCGATCTGCGCGAGCTGCGCGGCACGCTGGTCGGCGGGAGCGCGAAGGGCGGCGTCGAGCGTGGCCTCGTGGATCGCCGACTTGGCGAGCTTGTCGAGTTCGGCTTCAAAGTCGGCCCGGAGCTTCTTCACTTCCGGCCCGGGGAGGGGCATGGTGATCTCGATGCGGTCGCGGCCCTGGGCGATGATGGAGACTTCGAGCAGGCCGTCGGGGTCGATGCGTTCCCGGATGACCTCGATCGTCTTGGCGATCGTGCTCTTGGCGTCCTCGTTGGGATTGATCTGGACGGCGTAGACCAGGCTCACACCACCGCGGAGATCCTTGCCCAGCCGCAGCTTCTGCTCGGGCGGGATGATCGCCAGGCCGAAGATGATCAGCGAGGCGAGGGTGAGCACCAGGTTTCGAACAATCATGTTCATGTCGGGTCAGCCTTCTGAATCGGGCCAGTCGCGTGGGCCATCCGGTCGTGCGGCGCCGCCCCTCCCGGGAACCGGCTCGCGAGATCAGTCGTGTTACTCAGGCCGCGGAATTGCGTGCGTGGGATTCCAGCACCTGCTGCAGCGCCGAGCGGGAGAAGCGGACCTTGCCTTCCTCCACCCGCAGCACCAGCTCCGTGTCGGAGAGCTCGGAGACCGTGCCGATCATCCCGCCCGACATCAGCACCTTGTCCCCCTTGCCGACCGAGGACATCATCGCCGCGCGGCGCTTGCGCTCCCCGCGGCCGGCGAAGATCTGCACCAGCACGATCAGCAGCATCGCGCCGCCCATCAGCCAGATGAACGACATGTCCTGTGCGCGCGCCGGTGCGGGCAGCGGGGGGTTCTGGCCGGTGGTAGAGGTCGTGGTCCCGGGAGCAGCGCCAGGGGTCGTGGCGGGCGTCGTTCCCGCGGGCAGTCCGACGACGTTCACGGGGCCGGGGGGCGGCGTGGTGGGAGCGGGCGCGGGGGGCGCTGCCGAGACTTCACCCTGAACCTGGGCGACGGAGGCCGATGAGATCACCACGGAGAACCAGTCGGAATGCAGCATTCGGTGCGGACCTTTGGGCGAGGGACTCGAACACGGACGGCGGTGGACGCCCCGAATTCAGTCCGGATGAACGGTCGAAAGCCAGGACGTCCTCGAAAGGATGGTTGGCGAAAGCGGGAACTTTATTCCGGCCAACGCAGCCCCGCCGGGCACGTTGGGGAATTGTTCAACCAGAAACCGTCCGCAGCCCCTCGGCCGCGACGGGCCACCGGGCGACCAGCCCCTTCCAATCCCCGCTCCCGACCGTGTCCCGGATGTCGGCCATGAACCGCTGGAAGTGGCGGATGTTGTGCAGGCTGACCAGGATGGGGCCCATCATCTCCCCGACCATGAACAGGTGCCGAATATACCCGCGGCTGAAGACCCCGCCGCTGCCCTGAAAATCCCCCCACCACCCCGTGGGACGGCAGGCGGCGCAGTCGCAATCTTCCTGTATGGGGCCCTGGTCGTCGGCGAACCGGGCGTTGCGGAGGCGGATCTGGCCCGTGGGCGTAAAGGCGTTGGCGTTGCGGCCGTTGCGGGTGGGCAGGACGCAGTCGAACATGTCGACCCCGGCGAGGACGGCGGCGAGGAGGTCGCGCTCGTAGCCGACGCCCATGAGGTAGCGGGGCTTGTCCTGGGGCATGAGGGGCGCGGTGAATTCGACGACCTTGGCGATCTGCTCGAAGGGTTCGCCGACGGCGACGCCGCCGATCGCGTAGCCGGGGAGGTCGATGGCGCACACGCGCTGGGCGGACCATTCACGGCGGGCGAGGTCCGAGCCGCCCTGGATGATTCCAAATAACGCCTGGTCGTCGGGCCTCGCGTGGGCTTTCTTGCAGCGTTCAAGCCAGCGGACGGTTCGCTCGTTGGCGATGGCGAGTCGCTGCTGGTGGTCGTACCCGCGCTTGCTCTTGTCGCGGGCGACGGCGCGGAGGGGGCGTGGATCGGGGGCGTGGCCTTTGCCGGGCGCCTTGGGCCGCGGTGGGGATTCTTCTGTGTCGGCGCGGTGTGGATCTTCCGCGGGCGGGCAGTCGTCGAAGGCCATCATGATGTCCGAGCCGAGCTTATTTTGGACCTGCGTCGCCCGCTCGGGCGTCAGGCGGATGTCCGAGCCGTCCACGATCGACTTGAACGTCACCCCGTCATCGTCGACGGCGTTGGTATCACTCAGCGAATAGGCCTGGTAGCCGCCCGAATCGGTCAGGATCGGTCCGTGCCAATTCATGAAGCGGTGCACGCCGCCCATCTGCTCGACCAGGTCCGGACCAGGCCGCAGAAGAAGGTGGTACGTGTTATTCAGGACGATCTGGGAGCCGGCGCGGGCGACGTCGCGCGGGAAGAGGCCTTTGACCGAACCCCGGGTGCCCACGGGCATGAAGGCGGGGGTGTCGAATTCGCCGTGGGGCGTGCGGACCCGGCCCCGCCGGGCGGAGGTGGCAGCGCAGCGGCGGAGGATCTCGAACGTCAGGGGTGGCATGGAGGGAGGCCAGCGCGGGGATCAGGTTTCTTCGAGGTCTTCGGCGCTGGGGGTGTCGGCGCGGCGACCGGCCTCGGCCCAGGGGTCCATGGAGCGGCGACGCTGGGTTTCGGCCTTGAGGGAGGCGAGGCGTCGGCGACGCTTGAGGATCATGACGGCGACGGTGACGAGCATGAGGAGGACGACGCCCCCCAGCGAGACACCCAGGATGCCCATGAGCGTCCAGGCGCGTGCTTCGCGGGGCATGGACCCGGATTGTTCCTGGGCGATCACGAGGGTCGCACACGCGTTCATAGTGGCACGCTTCCTTGGGGGTGACCGTAGCCTCCCGGGCCGGGCGGTCGAGGAGCGTGCATCGGCAGATTGCGGGCGGGAGCTTGAGACGGGAGGATTCCCGCCCGGAGGGCTGCGGGGCGTTCAGGTGGAGGGAACGGTCTCTCCCGCGCTGGCGCCGCGGCCCTGGGGGCCGTCCTGGGGCTGGCCGGACTCGGAGGCGACGACATCGCGCGCGAGCTGGAGCTTGCCCTCGAGGCGGATGAGCCCGTCGTCGACCCCGGCGGCGCGGAGGGCGGTCCGCAACTCTGCATCGGAGATGCGAGCGATGGCGGGCGTGCCGGGGGGGACTTTCCATTGCGCGGCGAGCGCGGGATCGTTGCGGACCACCTGGATCTGAGCGAGCCGGGGCTCGCGTTCCTTCACCGGGGCGGGGTGTGCCACGTCGGGAGAAGGGCCGCCGTCGCGCGGCGGTGATGCCTTTTCGGGGACTGCGGCGACTTGAGGCGCGGGCGCCGTCATCGTGGGTCCCGGGTTCCGGGAGAACCAGAACCATGCCCCGGCGAAGACCATCAGCGCGGCGGCGCTTCCCGAGACGCGGCGCACGAGCGTGCGCCGGCGAACATTTTGACGCAGGCGGGCGCCCAAGGCTTGCAGCATGACTTCCCGCCGGGCCGCTCCGCGGGGAGAGACGAGATTTTCGTCCGCGGGCGCGTTCTCGATGTCATCCACCGGCCACTGGTTCATTGGAAGATCTCCCGTACCTTGTTCCGCAGATTCTCGAGCACTCGCCGCACCCTTCCGTGCGCCGCCCCGGGGGTGATGCCGCCGTCGCTCCCGGCGACGTGCAGCGTCGCCCCTTGCCCGAACCGCATCCGCAGGAGGGCGCGGTCCGACGCGGGGAGGGCGCGGAGGCTTTCCTCAAGCCACGCGAGCTGTTCCTGGAGCGCCGCCGATCCGTGGGGGCCGCGATGCTCCCCCACCGCCTCGCCTTCCGTCCGCCCCGACCTTGATTCCCGCTCCCGTGCTCGCCGCTCCTTGCGGAGGCGGTCGATCGCGGCCGACAGGAGCGTGCGCTGGAGCCAGACCGCGAGCTGGCCTTCGGTCTCGAGCGCCGGGGGTTTGTCGATCAGCCGGGTCATCGCGTCCTGCACCACGTCGAGGGCGAAGTCTTCGTCACGCCGCGTGAGGCGCCGGGCCTGCGCCACCATGCGGTCGAACCATCCGCGATAGAGCTCTTCCAGCGCGGAAGAATCTCCGCGGCGGATCCCGTCAAGCCATCGCTTGGCGTGATCCTCGCGGAGTCTTCCGGCGTCGGGTTCCGCGGCGATCGCCGTGGATGAGTTCACGCGTGCTCCCCCTGGGGCTGCGGTTTCAACGCTTGATCGGCTGGGACGACTTGTCGGTCGCGGGCTTTGGGCTCAGGGGGGTGTGAGCGCCCGGCGCCTTCTGCTCGTCCTTGGGCTCTTCAGTCGGCGAGAGCGAGGTGTACTCAGCTTGGGTCTGCTGGAGCTGCAGCAAGGTCTTGTCAAGTTCCGACCTGACCCGCAGCACGTTCTGGCGGGCGGCGAGCAGCTCGGAATCGGAGAGGGCGCCCTGGGCGGCCAGAGTTCCGGCCCTGTCGGCCTCCCGTGCCGCGTTCTCGAGGCTGGACTGGAGGAAGGCGACCTGGATTTCGAGCTGCTTCATCTCCGTGCTGACGCGACGGGCGGCGGAGGTGTCGTACATCTTGCGCTTGCGCTGCACGTCGGATTCCATCAGGGACACCACCCGGCGGATGGTCTCGATCTGATCGTGCGTGCCGCGCACGAAGAGCAGCTCGGACTCCTCGTGGTAGCGGATCGTCGCGGGCCGCGCCCCCTCTTCGTCGGCGTCGCTCAGCGCTCCCTGCTGCACGGCGGAGAGGACGGTGTCGGAGGTCATCGTGACCTTCACCTCCTGCGGGTCGTTGGGCGCGGCGTCCAGGATGCCGCGGAGGGAGAGCACGTCGCTCTGGAGGGAGCCCGAACGGGAGCCCCCGCTTCCGCCGTAGGCGAACACGTACACCGGCGCACCTTCATCCTCCTGGATGATCGACAGGCGGATGTTGCGGTCGATCTTTGCCGCGGCGGAGACGGCGTTGGTGATCGTCACGTCCTGGAATTCGCAGGGCGGAACCACGGGCTCGACGCCCTCCCCGGTCTTGAGCACGTTGAAGGGCGCGGGGGAGGCCGCCTTCCGCATCGCCTCGATGAAGTCGGTGAGCGTCCCGCCGGGGAACTTCAGGTCCACGCGGTAGCCGCCTTCCACCAGGCCGACGGCACGGATGTACTTCGGATCCGCCGGCCCGCCCGCGGGCTTGGCGGACCTGGCGGGCTGCACGGGGCTGGCGACCGCGGGCTGAGGGTCGGACGCGCTGGGGGCTGCGGCGGGCTGGGATTGGGGGGCTGAGGATGCCTGGGACAGCGTCATCGCCTGTCCCTGGGCCGTCCAGATCGCCAGGACCGTCAGACCAGTGAACGCGGCGGCAGAAGCCAGACGGACAAGGGGTGTGGGACTCATGTTCGTGGACTCCATAAGAATGACCATCCCAGGAACGTCGCCGGGCGGATCATCTGGCGCGGTTTGAACACTTTTTTCGGTTCTGAGCGGTTCCACCCGCGCAAGCGTCGGCACCTCACTCACTTGCGTGGCCGTGACTTCTCGAGGCGCTCGTGTCAAAGACCTGGCACGAAATCGAGCAGCGTGAGGCGAGGGGGACGCCATTCACTCCGGTGTATTTTGATCCTTGCGCTCGCGAGCAGCTCGCAACTTTGGCGGGGGAGGATTTGTGGGTTGTATATCCAAAAGCTCTACTTCAAAGATCAACATCGCGTTGGGCGGAATTCCTCTGGCTTGTAGGCCTTCCTCCCCGTACCCCAGCTGCGGCGGGACAACGATGCGTCGAACGCCGCCAGCCTGCATTCCCTCAACGCCATATCGCAGTCCGGCGATCGTGTGGCGACGCTTGAGGTCGATCCAGATTCTCTCCATCGTGCTCAAACGCTCACCGCGATGCAGAGAGATCGTTCCCGAGACACATACCTTGTGTTCGGGAGTGGCGAGCGGGCCGACACCGCGTCGTACGTCCTCAAACTCCACCTTGCCCCGGCCTTTTTTCATGAAGCACCCCTCTTTGCATTGATCGTACAGTGGCAGGGGTGGCTGGAACGAGCGGACTCGTGGGCTGGTCGATGCACCCCTGACGTATGCGAGGGGCTTTGGGGACTGCCGGCGTGTTCCCGACAATCCTCCGTTCGAGGGGATCACGAACAGCGGGCGCCTGGGCCCCGGGCCTACACTTGCCGCCCGCAGGAGTTTGCCATGCATTACGACGCACATCAGCCCATCATCAACGACCTGGAGGCGCGGATCGTGACAATCCGCGACTCTCTTTAACTACGACGCCAAAGTCAAGGACCTGGCCGATCTCGAGGCCCAGCAGTCCGCCGAAGGGTTCTGGGAGGTTCCCGAGCGAGCCAACAAGGTCGTCGCCGCCCTGCGCCTGCTCAAATCCCAGATCGATCCGCTGACCAGCGTGATGGCGGATTTCGAGGACGCCAAGCTGGGCTACCAGATGTCCAAGGAGTCGGGGGACCGGGACCTCCTCGCCGAGGCGGACGAGACGCTGTACCAGCTCACCGGCCGCATGGCGAAGGTCGAGCTGCAGTCGCTCCTCTCCGGCCGGCACGACCCCAAGAACTGCTTCATCACCATCTCCGCGGGCGTCGGGGGCACCGAGGCCAACGACTGGTGCGAGATGCTCTTTCGCATGTACCTCTTCTACTGCGAGAAGATGGGGTGGAAGCTCGAGGAAGTCGACAAGAGCTACGGCAACGAGGTCGGCATCGACGCGGTGACGCTGCACGTCAAGGGGCCGTTTGCGTTCGGGTACCTCAAGTGCGAGCAGGGTTCGCATCGCCTTGCCCGCGTCTCGCCCTTCAACGCCCAGGGCAAGCGGCAGACGTCGTTCTGCACGGTCGAGATCACCCCCGAGCTCGCCGAGAACGAGGTCAAGATCCCCGAGAACGACGTGGAGATCATCGCCTTTGTGCGAGCCTCCGGCCCCGGCGGGCAGAACGTCAACAAGGTCGCCTCGGCGATCCGGGTCATCCACAAGCCCACGGGCATCCAGGTGGTCGCGTCGACGTACCGTGACCAGCCGCAGAACAAGGCGCAGGCCCTCTCGGTCCTCCAGGCCAAGCTTCAGCTGCTGGAGGACGAGCGGCGGGAGAAGGAAATCTCCGCGGCGACCGGCGGCGGCGCCGAGCGCGGCTGGGGCACGCAGATCCGCTCGTACGTGTTCTACGACAACCGCGTGAAGGACCATCGGACGGGGCATGAACGCTCCGACTACGAAGCGGTGCTGCGCGGGGATATCGGGGATTTCATTGACGCGGAGCTGAAGCGGCGGCGGGCGGACCGGGAGAAGGTCTAAATCGCCGGCGCGTTCGGAGTGCTGATCCTGCGAGCGTGAAGCCCGGGATCGTGCCGTCTGGCCAGTCTTCAGGTGATGCGTGCAAACCCCTGGGGACGCGTGCGCCCGTTTCATCTGACCGTTGCACTCTACCGTGCCCCGCATCCCTGACCCGGTCCCGCGGGGGCGTTCACACCGCGCGGGGGACGGATTCGCCCCGTGGGCGCCTTGAATCGCCCGGGGGTGATTCCCAACCAACAATGTGCATCAGACGTTCATGCGCCCACTGACCATTTTCCAGTTCCTCTTCGTCCTTGCCGTTGCGGTGCTCTTGAGCATCCACGCGCTGGCCATTGTGCGGGGATCCCAGGCGACGGTGAACAGGTTCCAGGCGGCGGCGGCGGCGGCGAACATCGACAGCGCGATCGACTTGAAGAAGAAGGACTGGGCGGAGACGGTGACGTTCGGCATGTATGGCGGGGCGACCGAGCAGAAGGCGGCGCTGGATACGCTGCGCGCGGAGGCGGAGGCGAGCCGCGTGCTGGAATGGAAGCAGTTCCAGACCTTCATGATCGTTGCCGGGTGCGCGGTGGTTGTATCCTTGCTGCTGGGGCGTTTTTCTCCCCGCGCGGACGTGGTGATCGCGACGCTTCTGGCCGTATCGTGCGTCATGCTGGTGCTGGGCGTGTTTACGCCGATGCTCAGCTTCGTCAACGAGCGAGAGCTGCCGGTGGTGGGCAAGGTGATCACCGAGGCGCAGACCAAGAGCGTGTGGGGATCGGCGATGGCCCTGTTTTCCGCCGGGGACGCGTGGGTGGGGCTGGTGATCGTGGGGGCGAGCATGGTGATCCCGGCGGTCAAGAGCGTGCTGCTGGCGATCGTGCTGGGCAACCGCGCGGTGCTGACCGGGCGCGGCAGCGTGCGGCAGGAGTCGATCGAACGGCGGCTCGCGAAGCTGGCCTCGATGATCGGGCAGTTCTCGTTCGTCGATCTGTTCGTCGCCGCTGTCTTCCTGTCGATCTTCGCCCTGCGCAGCTTCGAAGGATCCACCGCCCGCAGCGAGCCGGGGCTGTATTACTTCAATACGTACTGCACGGCGAGCCTGATCGCGGGCGTGCTCGCGTGGCGAGCGCCCAAGCCGCGGTGGACGCCGCCGGCGTAATCGGCGGGCGGATCCGCGAGTTTCATTCCCCCGATTCGATGCACTTGGCCATGTCGGCCGCGGCCTTCGCGCGGTGGTCGTGGTCCCGGCGATCGTGCCGCATCACATTCTTCGCCAGCCCCACCGCCGCCATGGCGCGGATGGTCAGGTAGGTGATGTCGAGTTCCCACCACGTGTGCCCGTGGGCCGCCGACCGCTGATCGGCGTGGTGGTTGTTGTGCCAGCCCTCACCGTTGGAGATCAGCGCCACCAGCCAGTTGTTGCGGCTGTTCTCCCCCGTGTCGTGCGACTGGTAGCCGAAAACATGGCTGAGCGAGTTGACGCTCCAGGTGATGTGCCACACCAGCACGGTGCGCACGACCACGCCCCAGATGAGGATGCTGGACATGAACTTGATCGCCCCGGGCCATTCGCCGGTGAGCAGCCAGCCGGCGCCGAGGCTGACGGCGGCGATCACGGCGGCGTGGGCGAGGTAGATCCACAGCCAGCGCAGGCTGCGTTCCATGTTCAGGTAGAAACGCTGGCGAAGCAGGTCCCCGGCGTAGCGCTGGTAGAGGCAGAAGGAGTCGGTGTCCCGGTTCTCGACCACCAGCCAGCCGACATGGCCCCAGAGGAACGTCACCAGCGGGCTGTGCGGGTCGGGCTGCTCATCGGAGTGCTGGTGGTGGCGGCGATGGATCGCCACCCAGCGGCCCGGGGCTTCCTGGAGGCAGCAGACGCCCAGGATGGCGAGGGAGCGCTCCACCCAGCGGGGGCAGGTGAAACTGCGGTGGGTGAGCAGGCGGTGGAAGCAGAGGTTGATGCCCAGCGTGCCGAAGATATAGAGGCCGAGCACGCAGCAGACCACGCCGGTCCACGAGAAGAACCACGGGCTGATCGCCAGGAGGGCGACCAGGTGCATGACGATGATGCTGGTCGCGTATGACCAGCGGATGCGGCGGATGTTGACCGCCGCGGGGAGGGGCAGGCGATGCGGCTGGTAGGCGGGAGTGGCCGGGATCGTGATCGCGGGAGCGGGAGCGGGCTGGGCGAGCGGCCGCGCGGGAATCCCGCCTGATTCGCTGGGCGACTGGCCCGCGTCTTCAAGGTCCGGGGCGAGGACTTCAACCGGCTTGGGACGCGTCGCGGATGGGGCGTTGATAAAGAGGTCTCTTTCTTCGCCCGGCATCGGGCGGCGCTAATACCAAGGCTCCCGCAGGACCGCCACCACCGTTCACGATTCACCAAGGGGAGCGAACGCCGTGTTCACACGCGTTCAATGGAAACATCATACCACGGGCCACGCCGGGCACGAAGCCCATTTGGACGCCGCGGGCAGGGTTCAGGCGGGGCGGATGCCCCGGTAGAACTGCTGAACCCGGTCGGATTCCTGCCGCCGGACCATCTCCAGCACCTGCCGGGGAATACGCCACTGGCCCTGGTCGCGGGTCACGTTCGCCGCGTGCTCGGTCATGCAGCGGTACAGGAATTTGAACGCGTCGCGCGGCTGGCGCATCTGGTCCAGCGCGTCCACCAGGTCCTGCCGGGTCACATCCTCGGAGAACAGGTCGAGCAGGGACATCGGCGCCGAGCCTGGGGGGCGGCAGGCGAGCATGCGGGATTCGCACAGGTCGTAGAGCATCGCGCCGCTCCAGGAGAGCTGCTCGACGAAGCCCTGCTTGTCCATCCTGGCCTGCTGGAAGAACGCGCTGGATTCCTTCATCAGCAGGTGCCGCAGCTCGATGGGCAGCAGCAGCTTGACGCCGAAGGCCTCCTGCTGGAGGAACTTGTTGTTCAGCAGCGGCCACACCACCGCCCGCATGCGGTCGGGGTCCCCGCTCACCAGCGTCGGCTCGTCCACGCGGTCGACCACGAGGATGATCCCGACGTATCCCAAGGCCTCGAGCACTCGCCGCAGCTTGCCCAGCATCGCGTACCGGGGCGCGTCGGACTCGTTGGTCGGCAGGGAGGACCAGTCGCGCCAGCGACGGGGAAGCTTCCAGATCACGCGGCCGAAGGAGAGATCTCCGCGCCGCACGCAGCGCACCTGCCTCCGCAGCCGGGCCCCCACCGCCCGCGTCAGGATTCGCTGCAGCAGCGTGACCTTGAAAAGCGGGATGAGCCACAGGGCGGCGAGGACGATCGAGGTGTAGGGGTTAGGCACGTCCACGTGCAGGTGCGCTTCGAGCCAGGGCTCGAAGAACCAGGCCGCGGCGGCGGGGATCCAGCCGATGATCGCGGCGATGATCCAGGCGATGCGCGTGAATTCCGGCCAGACCTTCAGGACCGACCGCATCTCGGTCGCGCGGTCCTCGGCCTCCGCGGGCCGGTCGTAGACCGCCTGGAGCAGCAGCAGGTCGCGCTTGAGGGGAGCGTCCCAGCGGCGAATGCGCTGCTTGGGGGTTCGCTTGGACTCGGTGGGAAGGTCGATGGCGCCGGCGGCGACGCCGTTGCTGAGGATCGCGTCGATCAACCGAGGCACCGCGAGGTTGAGCAGGGCGTCCACGTGGTCCACCAGGCGGATGGTTTGAAAGGACTCCAGCGGCGTTTTGCCGCCGGCGACCTGGTGGATGCGGTCGAGGAAGGGGTTCAGGTCGTCGTGGACCAGGAGCAGGACGCGGGCGCTGGGATGGTCGAGGTTGTGCGCACGGATCCGGTCGGTCATCTGGAGCCGGATCGCCGTTTTCCCGCTCCCCTTCTCTCCGAAGACGATGGACGTGGACGGGTGGTACGGGTTGCCCAGAAGCTTTTCGAAGTCGCTGTGGTAGGAAGGCTTTGCCGGGGCGAGTGAGGATGAGTCGGGTGCCCCCTCCTTGCCATTGGTCACCGACATGATCGCCGAGGCGGTCGAGGTGACCCGTTCCACCGACCGGTGGTCGGAGCCCATCATCTTGGCAAAGACCGCGTCGGACCGCGCTTCCTCATCCCGGAACGGGTTTTCGGTGATCGACCAGTGTTGAAGAAGGTCCGCGAGCGTCATCCCGTTCCCGATCCCCCCGCGAATGCCACGAGTACCCCACCCATCCCGGCTGCCACGACGGGCCGGGAGCATGTGGGAGCATATCGGACCACAGGTTGTGCGGAGGGGAGGATGGGCGGTTTCGGTGCCCGGACCCGAAATTTGTTCGGATTCTGGACGGTTTTAGCGAGCTTCCGCGCGGGCGGCGCTGGGTTCGGCCTTGCGGATGAAGACGTCCAGGCGGCGATAGCGGGAGTCGGGGGCGGGCATCTTGTTCTCGAGGGAGCCGTTGTCGCGGCCGAGCTCCCACTCTTCCCAGCGCATCTCGTCGGGCATCTCGGTGTTGGTCGGGTTACGTCCGGGGTAAAAGCGGACGACCAGCTTGCGGTCCACGGGAATCTCGTAGGTCCAGAGCACCTCGCCGGTGCGGGTGTCCTTGAGCTGGACCGTCTTGGGGCTGAAGCTGGTGCTTTCGAAGGGGAATGCGTCGCGGGAGATGCTTCCGCCGCCGGTGGGATATCCCGTGGAGCAGGCGGAGAGGGAGCCCAGGCCGGCAAGCAGGCCGGAGACGATCAAAAGGGCGGTCGCGAAGGACTTCATGGGGCACGGTACGCGGGGGAGCATGTCAGAGTTCTCCGGGCCTGGGGTCGGGTCGGATCTTACGGCGGCTGAGGAAGTCGGAAAGGAGGCATGAAGCGGCTCGGGTCGTGCGCCCGGGCGAAGGTAGACTTGGCCGGAGATGGATTATCGTCCATCGGTTGCCGGGGCGTGACTGGGATCGCCGCGGGAGGCGAGAACCAGCGGCGGACGTTGAAGGGGCCTGGGAGCAGATCCTCGGCGCCAGGAGAGCGGACCTTGGAGATGCGAATTGGCCACGGGTACGACCTGCACCGGCTTGAAGCGGTGGCGCCGGCGGGAGGGGGCCGGCCGATGGTGCTGGGCGGTGTCCGGCTGGAGAGCGAGCGGGGGCCGGTGGCCCATTCCGACGGGGACGCGCTGTATCACGCCGTGACCGATGCGCTGCTGGGGGCGCTGGGGATGCCGGACATCGGGCAGCTGTTTCCCGATACCGATCCGCGGCACGATTCTGAGAATTCCGAGGTCTTTCTGCGGGCGGCGGCGGAGCGGGCGAGGGGGGCGGGGTACCGCGTGATCAACCTGGACGCGACGGTGATCCTGGAGCGGCCGAAGATCGGGGGCGTGAAGGACCAGATGCGAGGGAACCTGGCTCGCGTGCTGGGCGTGGATATCTCACGCGTGAATGTGAAGGGCAAGACGCACGAGAAGGTGGACGCGGTCGGGGAGGGGCGAGCGGTGGAGGCGCATGTGGTGGTGCTGCTGGGGAAGACGTGAAGCAGCCGCGGATTAGCGCAGATGAACGCGGATAAGGCGAAGAGGGGGAGGATGTGAACGCGGAGGGCGCGGAGACGGCGGAGAGGCGCTGAGGGAAAAACGAGGGGAGGGTGGCAGGGGGAGGAGGGATACGGAGCGTCTTCGTCTCTTCGTCTCTTTTTCCGCGCGTCTCTTCGTCTCTATTTGCCCTCTTCTCTGTGCCCTCTGTGGTGAGTCTTCCGGGAGTTACTTCTCCAGCACGAAGCGTTTGTCGCTCCAGAGTTTTTCGACGAGGGTTCGGACTGGGGCGGTGGTTGGGAGGCGCTCGCCGCAGGCGATGAGGAGGTCGACGAGGCCTTCGTAGTCGGAGAGGGCGATGAATTCGCGCTGGATGGTGGGCCTGGTGGTGTTGGCGCCGGCCTGGACGGCGTCGAGGTCGGCCATGTTGTGGTAGTTGCCCAGCGGGAGGCAGACGCACGTCGCCTCGTAGCCGGCGTCGCAGAAGACCGAGGCTTCGCAGGCGCCGCCGGCCATGAGCTTGCGCTGCCACTTCCACTTGGGAAGTTCGGTGAGCTTCTGCGCGGCGCGGACCGTGGCGGGGCCGCCGGCGACTTCCTCGGCGCGCTTGGCGATCGCGTCGGTGAGGGAGGGGGAGAAGACGCTGATGCGGTCACCGACGCGAACGATGGGTCCGCCGCCGATGGGGGAATCGGGGAAGGCGCGGGAGTTTTCGAGGGCGATGACGCGGGCGTCGCGGGGCATGGTCTTGGCGAGGCAGGCGGCGATGGCGCCGATGAAGCCGATTTCTTCGGCGCGGGTGAAGAGCAGGCGAACATCGGGGGGGACGGAAGGCGCGGAGCCGTCGGAGGCTTGGGGGCGCGTGGGGTCCATCAGCACGTCGTAGGCGGAGAGCGCGGCGGCGAGGGCGGCGAGGTCGTCGCAGGCGGGGGTATGGACGATGCCGTCGATGAGCTGGGCGCGGGGGAGATCCCACGTGCCGACATCTCCGTGCTGGAGCGTGGTGGTTTCACGTCCGGCGTCGAGGTCGGCGAGGTAGTGTGCGAAGGGGCTCGGACGCACCGTCCCATTGGCGCTGAGCATGGGAGACTCGACTTTTTCGGTGAGGGTCGCGGCGAAGCGGGTGTCCACGCTGCTGAAGATGGCGACCTTGGCGTCGGTGAAGTAGTCGTCCATCACGCCGCCGCGGAAGGAGAGCTCGACGGTGTGCGGGGAGAGAATGCGTTCGACCACGAAGCCGGGGTGGTCGAGGTGGGCGGTGAAGTAGATGGGGCGGGCGGCGGGATTGGGAGGTGGATTGGGGTTTGGCTCGCCGGGAGTGGATTTGCCGGGAGTGGGTGTGCGGGCGATGTGGAGATTGCCGCCGGTATCGCGGGTCAGTTGGAGGTGCGGGCGTGCGGAGAGCCACCGCTCGATCCAGGCGATGACGCGATCTTCCTTGCCCGCGGCGGTGGGGATGGAGGTGATGTCCAGAAGCCACTGGAGATGTTCGGCGCGGCGCTGGGGGGAGAGTCCGGCCTGGGGGGTGGTCATGGGCGGATGATATTGGGGGAGGCCAGGCGTGGAGGAGCGGGTTTGCGGGATGGGCGGGGGCGAATTGGGGGCGAAATGGGGAGGCGGGGGCTATGCTGAGTTATGGTCGAAATTTCAGTGCGATACGCGGGCAGCAAGAAGTGCGAACTCGAGCATCCCGAGGGGGCGACGCTCCGGACGGACGCGCCCAAGGACATCGGGGGAGAGGCTTCGGCGTTCTCGCCCACCGACCTGGTGGCGGCGGGGCTGGCGTCGTGCATTTTGACGACGATGGCGATGTTCGCGGAGCGCAACGGCCTGGACCTGACGGGCGCGACGGCGAAGGTGGAGAAGCACATGACGACGCCGCCGGCGGCGAGGCGGATCGGCAAGTTGCCGGTGGTGGTGACGCTGCCGTCGTCGGTGCCGGCGGAGTGGCGTGAGCGGCTGGAGCGTGTCGGGCACACGTGCCCGGTGCACGCGAGCCTTCATGCGGAGGTTGAGGCGCCGATTGAGTACAGGTACGTGTGAATGAGGGACGGCGAGAACGCGATGCTCGCCGAAAATGCGCGCCTGGTCCGCGGGGCTTGGCGCCTTGATGTTCTGAGGCGTTCCACCGTCATTCAACGGACGATCGTACTGCTTAGACCAGCTTCAGGGCGTAGAAGATCGCGGTGAAGATGAGGTCGGCGATGATGATGGCGACGACGCACTGGACGACGGTGCCGGTGGTGGCTTTGCCGACGCCGGCGGCGCCGCCGGAGACGCGGAGGCCGTTGCCGCAGGCGATGACGCCGATGAGGGTGCCGAAGAGGGTGGCCTTGCCGACGCCGGTGGCGAAGTCGACGAGCTTGGCCTGGTCGAGCATGTTGGTGACGAAGGTGGCGTAGGGGATCTGGAGGACGGTGACGCCGACGACGAGGGCGGCGAGGATGGCGACGACATCCGAGATGACGGCGAGGGCGGTCATGCTGATGAGGGCGGCGAGGACTCGCGGGACGACCAGGAAGCGGACGGGGTTGAGGGCGTGCGCTTCGAGTGCTTCGACTTCTTCGCTGACGACCATGGTGCCGATCTCGGCGGCGATGGACGCGCCGGCGAAACCTGTGAGGACGATGGCGCCGATGAGGGGTCCGAGTTCGCGCAGGACGGCGACGGCGATGATGTTGGCGACGAGGTCCTTGCGGCCGAAATCCTCGAGGGGTGGGGCGAGCTGGAAGGCGAGGATGAAACCGACGGCGCCGGAGACGATGGAGACGATGCCGATGGAGCGGACGCCGACGCGGACCATCTGGGCGACGATCGCCTGGCGTCCGATGCGGACTTTCTTTCCACCCAGGCCGCGGATGAACCAGTTGGCGGCTTCGAGGAGGAGGAGGACGAGGGAGCCGATGTGATCGACCAGCGAGATGGCTCGTTCGCCGATGAAGGCGACGGGGACCAGGAGGAGCGGGGTCTTTTTCTCGGCGGGCGTGTCGGGCATGAGGGGGCCGGGATCAGGCGAGGGCGACGGCGCGGGATTCGACGATCTCAAAGACGGTGTGGAGCCTTGCGACTTCGAAGACGGCCTTCACGTTGGGGCTGAGCCCCAGGAGGATGAGGCGGTGCTTGTTCTTCTTGGCGAGCTGGAGGGCTTCGACGAGGGTGGCGAGTCCCGAGGTGTTCATGTACTCGACGCCGGTGAGGTCGACGACGATGCGCTCGGGGCGCGATTCCTGTGCCTTCTTGAGCCACTGGCGGAAGGGTGAGACTTCGTTGTAGGCGATTTCGCCCTTGGCCGTGACGACGACGGCCTTGCCGAGTTCTTCGTAGTTGACGGTCAGACCGGACGCTTCAGCCATGTCGGCACCATTTCCCAACTGAGACGGGCGGATCGAACGAGGGGACGCGCGGGGGGAGAGAGCCTGCGAGGTCGTCGCTCAAGGAGCGGGAGAGTCGGCGGGGGGGCGATCGTACTTTACCAGAGTAAGGCGCATGCCGACCGGTGAACGCTTTTCATACCGCGCAAAGTCCATGACTTCACGGATGATGTGAACGCCCAGGCCGCCGGGGCGGATATCCCCCAGGTCTCGGCCCTGGATCTGCTCGGGCTCGACCTGCGCGGCCTCGTCCTCGATGACGATGCGGATGCCGGGGCCGCTGCGGGGGTCGGTGAGGATCCAGAGCTTGAGCCAGATGGGGGCGTCGCTGCGTTTCTGATAGCCGTGGCGGATGACATTGCAGAGGGCTTCATCCACGGCGAGGGCGACCTGGGCGCAGCTCGTGGAGGAGAGGCCGGCCTTTTCGGCGACGGAGGAGAGGAGGCCGCGCGCCCCGGTGAGGAAGCGGGGATCGCTGCACATCTGCAGGGAGAGGTCGGCGCTGCGGACGGGGGGCTGGAAGCGGTCGATGGCGTGTTCTGTCGTCATCGGGCGGGGCTCCCGTGGTCGGCGGCGGGGCGGTGGTGCTCCGTGGCCCAGCGCTGCCAGCGATCGGCGGCCTCTGACCGCTGGAGCGGGGAGGCGGCGTAGTCGTAGCCGAGGGTCTGGCCGGTGATCTGCTCGAGGGAATTGATGGCGACGAGACGCACGGCGGGGTCGTCGCTGTCGAGCAGGGAGACCAGCCGCGGGACGGCGGACTCATCGTGGTGCTCGGCGGCGGAGACGGCGGCCTCCATCCGCTGCTGCGGAAGGGGCGAATCGAGCCCTTGGGGGGCGGTTGGCCGGCAGGCGGGGATGGCGGCGCTCGCCAGGACGGCGAGGAGCAACCGCGGGGCGAACGGAAGCTGACCCATGGGGAATGGTACGGCGGTGGGTCGACGGCTGGTGGCGGGGAACGGGGGGCGCCGGTGGGGCGGGGCGCGAGAGGGGCGCCGATGGGGGTGACGCGGTGTCGGGCGCCGCCTAAAGTCTGGGTTTCCCGCTCGGGTCGGGAGTTCGGCGGCGGGGAAGTCCACTACCATACGGTGATCCATCATGAGCTCGATCCACGGTGAGATCGTTCCGGTTGTCGATTTCGGCGGGCAGACGGCGCAGCTGATCTGCCGGCGCGTGCGCGAGGCGGGCGTGTTCTCCCTGCTGGTGTCTCCCAAGATGTCGGCGGCGGAGCTCAAGGCGATGAACCCGCGCGGGATCATCCTGTCGGGCGGGCCGATGAGCGTGTACGACGCGGGCGCGCCGACGATGGATCCCAGGATCCTGGACATGGGCATCCCGGTGCTGGGGGTGTGCTACGGGATGCAGCTTGCGTGCCACTTGCTGGGGGCGAAGGTGCAGCCGGGGGAGAGCCGGGAGTTTGGAAGGGCCCAGCTGAGCGTGGGTGACCGCAAGGACATGCTGTTTGCGACGATCCCCGACCGCACGACGGTGTGGATGTCGCACGGTGACCAGGTGACGCAGGTCGCGGGGCTCATGATCGAGCCGATCGCCTCGACGCCGACGTGCCCGGTGGCGGCGATGCGGATCGTGTCGGGCTCACGGAAGATCTACGGGGTGCAGTTCCACCCCGAGGTGACGCACACGCCGCACGGGACGGACCTGATCCGCAACTTCGTGCACGAGATCTGCGGGTGCCGCGGGGCGTGGAAGATGGCGGACTTTGCGGAGCAGACGTCGGCGGGGGTGCGGGCGAAGGTGGGCGCGGGGCACGTGATCTGCGGGCTTTCGGGGGGCGTGGACTCGGCGGTGACGGCGGCGCTGGTGCACAAGGCGATCGGCAAGCAGTTGACGTGCGTGTTCGTGGACACCGGCCTGCTGCGCAACGCCGAGCGGGATTTGGTGGAGCAGACGTTCCGGGACCATTTCCAGATTGACCTGCGGGTGGTGGACGCGTCGGAGCAGTTTCTGGGGGATCTCAAGGGCGTGACGGACCCGCAGGAGAAGCGGCGAAGGATCGGGCACCGGTTCATCGACGTGTTCAAGCAGGCGGCCAAGAGCATCCCGGGGGCGTCGTTCCTGGCGCAGGGGACGCTGTACCCGGACGTGATCGAGTCGGGGCAGGGGCACGCGGGGGAATCGGCGAACATCAAGCTGCACCACAACGTGGGCGGGCTGCCGGCGGACCTGGGCTTTGACCTGGTGGAGCCGCTTCGTGAGCTGTTCAAGGACGAGGTGCGCAAGCTGGGGGAGGTCTTGGGGCTGCCCGAGGCGCTGATCTGGCGGCACCCGTTCCCCGGGCCGGGGCTGGCGGTGCGGGTGCTGGGGGAAGTGACCAAGCCCAAGCTGGATGTGCTGCGCGAGTGCGACGAAATCTTGCTGGAGGAGATCGTCGCCGCGAACCTGTACCGCTCGACGAGCCAGGTGTTCGCGGTGCTGCTGCCGGTGCAGTCGGTAGGCGTGATGGGGGATGGGAGGACGTACGACAGCGTGGTGGCGATCCGCGCGGTGGAGACGCAGGACTTCATGTCGGCGGATTGGTGCCGGCTGCCGTATGAGGTATTGGGGAGGGTTTCGTCGCGGATCATCAACGAGGTTCGCGGGGTGAACCGGGTGGTGTACGACATTTCGAGCAAGCCGCCGGCGACGATTGAGTGGGAATGAGTGACTCCAGCGCCCGGGTGGTTCGGGGACGCAATAATGCTGCCGAGGTGATGTATGAGCGTGCTTCCCCGTGAAGTGTTGCAACTCGAAGTGAGCGCTGAGTTCAAGAAGTTTCTCGAAGCCGAATCGGCCCGCCTCAACTTGACCGTCGCGGCGTATATTGAGTACTTGACCAAGCGGTCCTCGGGAGGAATTCGGCCGGAGCAGTTTGATCGCGTGGTCAACGAAGTGTTTGGCCGCTATGGCGGGACGATGCGGAAGCTCGCGAAATGACGCGGGAGCTCATCGAATTTCTCCACATGGACACGGTTCTCCGTCTTCACGAGATTGCGATTGCCGATCAGGGTGGAGACCCTTCGATCCGTGACCGCGGGTTGCTTGAATCAGCGGTGGCGATGCCCCAGCAACAGTTTGCAGGGGAATATCTCCATCCCACGATCCCCGCTATGGCGGGGGCTTATGCGTTTCACATCGCCAAGAATCACCCGTTCGTCGATGGCAATAAGCGAGCGGCATTCTCTGCGATGATCGCCTTTCTGACCTTGAACGCGTGGAAGCTGGACGCTGATCCGCTGGATGCTGAGCGAACAATCGTGGGCCTCGCCGCGGGCGAGATCGATAAGGATTCTCTGATTTCGTGGGTTATGAAGAATTCGCATCAGAAGCCGAGCCTTGAACTTCGACAGTTCTTCCAAGCGGCCTCTCGAAAGCCATTGCGTGAAAAAACTGCGTCGCCCGAAGCGGTTCCGGGTAGCGCCGAGTTCGATGTCTGCTTGCGCGATGCAGAACATGCAATTCCACTGCTGAAAGAAATCCGGGCAGACGCGGAGGCACATCGTCTCAACGGAGATTCCCAAGCCCTGGCGCGGTGTGCAGCCGAGACAGCACTGCTGATGCAGTTTTTCCGCCTCGCCCAGGACATGGGCTACGAGTGGTAAACCTTCCGGAACCGCGCCCGCCTTCTACCATGGCCTCCATGATGCAAGGAATCTCCCGATGAGCTGGTGGGCGTCTTCACTGTTCCAGCAGAGCCCGGCGCTCTTTGCCTCCTGGGTCTTCTGGGTCATCTTTTCCATCGTCATGCACGAGCTTTCCCACGGCTGGGCGGCCCTGCGCGCGGGGGACGACACGCCCCGCGTCACGGGGCACATGACCTGGAACCCGCTGGTGCACATGGGGGGCATGAGCCTCCTCATGTTCGCGATTGTCGGGGTCGCATGGGGCGCCATGCCCATCAATCCGTATAACTTCCGCCGCAGGCACGACGATGCCGTCGTCGCCGGGGCGGGGCCGGCGATGAACCTGGGGCTTGGGATCCTCTCCTGCGGGCTTGCGGCGGCGTGGATCCTGCTGGCGCCCGCGTCCGTGCCGACTCATCTGGACAACAACATCCGCCTGTTCTGCTTCGTGGGGGCGGCGGTGAACCTGGCGCTCATGGCGCTCAACCTGCTGCCCTTCCCGCCGCTGGACGGCTCCAAGATCCTCGCCTCGTTTGTTCCCGCGTACCGGGAGATCATCCACAGCGAGCGCGGCCCCATGTTCGCCATGATCGGGCTGCTGATCGTGTTCTACACCCTCAGCAATCGCGTCTTTGACTGGTCGATGGGCGCCTCGCACGGGATCATCCGCGGGATCGTGGAGGCCGTGAAGCCTGGAACACTGCCTTAATCGTGCACGCGGGGTTGGTCGTTCCCGTGGGGAACCGCGTTTTGATTCATCGGCTCGCAGGGGACGGCGGGGAGGAACCGGCTGGCGCCTCGCCGGGCGTGGCGTGAGCGGGGCTAGCCGTCCAAGAGCTGGGGAGCAGTTCTAAGGCCTCCCAGGCCGCGGGGGTCCATGGACCAACCTTCGTGATGGCGGCGACGGCTTTGGCGAGTTCCTGATCGGGCATGGGCTTGAGTTCTCGCCTGGCCTTGAGCTTGCGAAGCTCGTCGGACGCCGCCTTCTCCGCCGCGCGACGGGTCGCCGCGGCTGGCTGGTCAACCCACGAGACAATCTCGTTCATCCGCGCGGTGGATGGCATGGTGTGTCCAAGGTCTTCCCACTCAAAGAGCTTGACCTTGCAGCCGTCACGCTGAAAGACCTCCATGGCGCGGTGGATCTCAGGCTGGTTCATGTCCTTCCCGCCGGTGACGACCGCCATGGGATGCTTCTTGAACAAGGCGAAGAGCTTTCCGGGCGGCTTGCGGAATCCGCCCGACCAGTACCCCCCCACTCCCGTAGGGAGGTTTTCGTAGCAGGCGACGCCGACGATGGGGATGCCTCCGGTGAAGAGGTCGGGAAAACAGCCTGTCATGATGGAGGCGAGCCGGCCGCCGCCGGAGACCCCGGTGACATAGACGCGGCGGGGATCGACATGGAATTTGCGGGAGACGGTCGCGAGGCAGTCCAGGGCGAGCTGGAGGCGGTCGCCCATGGGCTGGGAATTGCTCATGCCCGCGGCGCCGACGGCGATGATGTTGAACTCGTCCAGGCTGGCGTGGAACGCGGCGGGAATCTGTCCGCCGGGGGAGGGATCGATCCAGACCATGACGCCCGCGGGGAAGCGAGGGTCGTATGCCCGCGGCAGGCGCACGAAGAGCTCCTGCGTGGCGAGCACGCGGGTCATGCCGTCGACGGTGGTCTTGCCGCCGCTGAGCAGGCGTTCTCCCAGTGCCTGTTGGTCGAGCGTGCACCATCCGGGCGTGTAGGGGCCGTCGAGTTTCTCGGTGGCGCCCGCGCGGGGCTTGGCACCGGCCGCGCGCGGCTCGAGAGGACCTTCGTAGAGGTCCCATCCGGCGAGGAGGGGGCCGATCACGTCCTGTTTCAGCAGGATCGGGGCCTGACGGGCGCCGTCGGCGGCGAGTTCGTAGACGACCAGTTCGCCCGCCTGCGTGTGCGCCAGTTCCACGACCTTGTGCTGGTTCTTGGAATAGATGTGGAGGTACGCTAGGGGATCGGCCTGGGTGATGGGTTCGATGGGGGCGGAACCTGGACCCGCCGCTCTCAGAGATCTGGCGCTGGCGCCGGTCAGGACGGCCATGACGCCGGCACGCTTGGCGAGCATCGGTGAATCGAGGGTGGTGTCTTCCGCTGGAGCTTCAGGGCGGTCGCTGACGACGAACCGCTCCGCGGGAGCGGGGCCCAGGTCGAGCGGATTGGCGGGCGGGGGTGGCCGCAGGCAGGCGAGGGCGATCAGCGCGCTGAGGACGTGCATTGTTGATGCTACGGCCAGGATCCAGTCCGGTTCCCCGCCGGTGGCGCGGGGCGGGCCGATTGATGCCTCCGCCCTTTCGGATGGGGGAGAAAGGAAGTACCATGACCGGCCCTGGCCCGGGGCCGATCGGCGATCCCGTGCGTGGCCAGGGATCATCGCGTGCGCACACGAGGGTTCCGCTGTCACGGCGGGCCGCGTCAGAATCGGAGCGGTTTCATGGGCACCATCATGTCGGGCGTGCGGGGTTGGGCCTCGCTGGCGGGATTGGCAGCGATCGGGATGATCACCGCGCTGTCGGGGTGCGGCAAGCCGGAGGAGCCCGCAAGCCCCGCCAAGTCACCCGCGGCCGCATCAAACCCCGCCCCGAAGCCCAACGGGGGCGGGGCGCTGCTCCGCATCGCCGTGGTGCCCAAGGGAACCACGCACGACTTCTGGAAGTCGATCCACGCCGGCGCGATCAAGGCCGAGAAGGAACTGGGCAACGTGGAGGTCACCTTCCGCGGCCCTGAGCGGGAAGACGATCGCCAGCAGCAGGTCGACCTGGTGCAGAACCTGGTTTCGGCCGGGTACAGCGCGATCGTGCTCGCGCCCCTGGACGACAAGGCGCTGGTGTCACCCGTGCAGCAGGCGATGGCGGCGAACATTCCGGTGGTGATCATCGATTCGGGCCTGCAGGCGCAGGTCGGCAAGGACTTCGTCAGCTTCATCGCCACCGACAACCACAAGGGGGGTGAACTGGCGGGTCAGAAGATGATCGAGCTGACCGGCGGCAAGGGAAAGGTGCTGATGCTGCGGTACCAGGAAGGTTCGGCGAGCACGGCGCAGCGCGAGCAGGGGTTTGTGGACGCGATCAAGGCGGCGCCGGGGATTGAGCTGATCGATCCGCACCGCTACGCGGGGGCGACGCGGGCGACGGCGCAGGAAGCGGCGGAGAACCTGCTGACGGCGGGGACGGAGCTTGCGGGAATCTACTGCCCCAACGAATCGTCGACCTTCGGCATGCTGCTGGCGATCAAGGGGAAGGGTCTCGCGGGCAAGGTGAAATTTGTCGGTTTCGACGCGAGCGAAGGGCTGGTCGAGGCGATGCGGGGGGGGCAGATCGATGCCCTGGTCGTGCAGAATCCGATGCGGATGGGGTACCTGGGCGTGATGACGGCGGCGAAGCACGTGCGAGGGGAAAAGGTCGAGCCGACGATCGATACCGGGGTGGTGCTGATCACCAAGGCGACGATGGACACGCCCGAGAGCAAGGAACTCCTCGCCCCCGACCTCAAGAAGTACCTCGACGGTCGGTGATGCCTTCACGTCCTTCGTCAGCCACGCAGACGCCCAATCTCGCCCTGTGACCAGCCGCCGTCATGACTTCCGCCACACCATCGAGCAGCGTCAGGACGGACGGACCGGGCATGGGCCGCCTGTGGCGAGCCCTCGCCCCGCTCTGGGGCCTGCTGTTCGTCATCATCGTCTTCGCCGCGCTTCCCCCCCACCACGGCGTCACCGCGCTGCAGTTCCGCACCATCCTGGTGCACACCGTCATCGTCGCCGTCGCGGCCCTGGGGATGACCGTGATCATCGCCTCGGGCGGGATCGACCTGTCTATCGGCTCCGGGGTGGCGCTTTCGGGTGTGGTCGGGGCCCTGGCGCTGCGGGCAGGATGGCCGCTGTGGGCGGCGATCGCGGTCGGGCTGGGGACGGGCGCGGCGTGCGGGCTCTACAACGGGCTGCTGATCACGGTGCTTCGGCTGCCGCCGTTTATCGCGACGCTGGGCACGCTGGGCTTCTTTCGCGGAGTGGCGAAGTGGATCGCCGGGAGCAGCCCGGTCTCCCCCAGCGAGCTGCACGGGCTGGATTCGTTCCTCAAGCCCCAGCTCCCGCCGGATATGGAGTGGATGATCGTGGCGCCGGGGGTGTGGCTGATGCTCGCCCTCTCGGTGGGCGTGGCGATGATGATGCGGCGAACCGTTTTCGGGCGCCAGGTGCTCGCCGTGGGCGGCAACGAGGTCGCGGCGAAGTACGCGGGCGTCCCGATCGCGATGGTCAAGGTCCGCACCTACGCCCTCGCGGGGCTGTTCGTCGGCCTCGCGGGACTGCTGCAGTTCTCACGGCTCACGCAGGGGGACCCCACCATCGCCGTGGGCCTGGAACTCGACGTGATTGCCGCCGTGGTCATCGGCGGAGCCTCGCTGGCGGGCGGGCACGCCTCTATCGCCGGCACGCTCTGCGGCGCGCTGATGATGGCCTACCTCAAGAACCGCTGCTCCCTCATGGGCTGGCAGACGTTCGTGCAGGAGATGATCGTGGGCCACATCATCATCGCCGCCGTGGCGGGGGACATGTGGAGACGGCGGCGCGCGGCGTGATGCCGTGTTGCCCGACTTCGGGGCGTCTTGGCTTCGTAACTCCGGGACTTCCCGACTTCCTTACTGCCTGACTGCGTGACTTCGTGACTGCGTGACTGCGTGACTTCCTGACTTCGTGACTTCTTTCATCCACTCTTCTTGCCCTTGCCGCGACGAACCACGCGGACGCCGGGCATCCCGGCCTTGCCCTTGGGCTTGCTGTCTCCCCTGTCGAGGTCGGATCGCTTGACCTTTTTTCCCGCCGCGCCGTCGCGCATCTTCTTGAGTTTGCCGACCTGGTCGCGCAGCGCTGCGGCCTTCTCGAATTCCAGGGACTGCGCCGCCTCCATCATCTCCCCCTCGATCTGGCGGATCATCTCGTCGAGCTCGAATTCCTCTTCCTTGGCACCCAGGGCTTCCCTCGCCGTCTTGCGGGCCTTGAGGGAGACTTCCATGCCGCGGCGGATCGCCTTCTGGATCGTCTGGGGCGTGATGCCGTGGGCGACGTTGTAGGCGGTCTGCTTGACGCGGCGACGCTCTGTCTCGTCGATCGCGGCCTTCATCGCCGGGGTCATCTTGTCGGCGTACATGATGACCTTGGAGTTCACGTTTCGCGCGGCGCGGCCCATCTGCTGGATCAGGGACGTCGGGGAGCGCAGGAACCCTTCCTTGTCGGCGTCCAGGATCGCCACCAGCGCCACTTCGGGCAGGTCAAGCCCCTCACGCAGCAGGTTCACGCCCACCAGCACATCAAACTCGCCCTCGCGTAGGTCGGAGAGGATCTGCGTGCGGTCGAGCGTTTCGATCTCGCTGTGCAGGTAGCGGACTTTAAAACCCTTCTCGTCGAGGTAGCTGGTCAGGTCTTCGCACAACCGCTTGGTGAGCGCCGTGACCAGCACGCGCTCCCCGCGATCGACGCATCCCTGGCACTGCTCCAGGAGGTCGGGCACCTGGCCCTTGGCCGGCTTGACCTCCACGATCGGATCGAGCAGGCCCGTGGGACGGATGACCTGCTCGGCGATATCCCCGCCCACGCGCTCAAGCTCGTAGGGCCCGGGGGTAGCGCTGACGAACATGATCTGCGGAACGATCGCCTCGAACTCCTCGAAGCGCAGCGGACGGTTGTCCATCGCGCTGGGCAGGCGGAAGCCGTGCTCGACGAGGATCTTCTTGCGGGCCTGGTCCCCGTTGTACATGGCGCGGATCTGCGGGAGCATCACGTGCGATTCGTCGATGATCAGCAGCCAGTCCCGGTAGTTGGGGCGGGAGGTCTTCTGCCGGGGGTCGTCCCCCGCGCTTGGGGCCCGCGGTGGACCGCCTTCGGCGGGCGGGGCGTAATCGAAGTAGTCCATCAGGGTGAAGGGACGTTCCCCGGGGGCGCGGCCATCCATGAAGCGGGAGTAGTTCTCCACGCCGTTGCAGATGCCGACTTCTTCGAGCATTTCCAGGTCGTACTTGGTGCGGGCGATGAGTCGCTGGGCCTCGAGCAGCTTGCCCTCGTGGCGGAGCTGCATCACGCGGGTGTCCATCTCGGCGCGGATCTCGGCGAGGATGCGCTGCATCTGGTCTTCGGGGGTGACGTAGTGCACGGCGGGGAAGAGGAAGAACTGGGATTCCTCGGCGAGGATCTCGGCGCTGACGGGGTTGACCAGGTCGACGCGGTCGATCTCGTCACCGAAGAGCTCCACGCGCACAGCGTATTTCTCGTACGCCGGCCATACCTCCAGGGCGTCCCCCCGCACGCGGAACTGGCCGCGCTTGAACTCGATCTCCGACCGCTGGTACTGCATCGAGCTGAGCTGGAGCAGGAACTCGCGCCGGTCGATGCGCGAACCCTTGGTGATGGTCAGGACCTTCTGGCCGTAGGCCTCGGGGGATCCCAGGCCGAAGATGCAGGAGACCGAGGCGACGACGACGGTGTCCCGGCGGCTGAGGATGTTGCTGGTCGCGGCGAGGCGCAGCTGGTCGAGGTCGTCGTTGCGGCTGGAATCCTTTTCGATGTAGATGTCGCGCTGGGGGATGTAGGCTTCGGGCTGGTAATAGTCGTAGTAGCTGACGAAGTAGTTGACGCTGCTTTTGGGGAAGAACTCCTTGAGCTCCTCGTAGAGCTGGGCGGCAAGGGTCTTGTTGTGGCTGACGATGAGGGTGGGCTTGTTGAGGTTGGCGATGACGTTCGCCATGGTGAACGTCTTGCCCGTGCCGGTGGCGCCCAGCAGGCACACCGCGGGGACGCCGGCCTTGAGGTCACGCGTGAGCTTCTCGATGGCGGCGGGCTGGTCGCCCGTGGGGGCGAAGGGGGCGACGACTTCAAAGCGGCCGGTACCGATCATGGCCGATGGTAGGGAGCGGCGCTGCCGAGGCCCGAACAATTCCCTTTTCCCGTGGCCGGTGCATCGGTTACACTGCCCCCCGAGTGTTTACCGGGGGTTCCAAGGGAGGGTCCGTGAGGGCTCCGCACCGTCGTCATCCAGGCGCGTTCACGCTCATCGAGCTGCTGGTGGTCATCGCCATCATCGCGGTGCTCATTTCGATCATCCTGCCGGCGATGGCGAGGTCCAAGACGGCGGCGCGGCTGATCCGCTGCTGCGCGAACCTGAGCCAGGTGGGCGTGGCGATGACGCAGTACCAGAACGACAACAAGGGCTCGTTCCCCACGCATTCCAACTGGGGGAACGTGGTGGGGCCCAAGGGCACCAAGCTGACCTACGACGAGAATCCCGGCACGGGTTGGGAGGGGGAAGAGAACACGGCGGGGAAAGCGCTCAAGGTGCGGCCGCTGAACCGCTACCTGGACCAGCGAGGAATCGTGAAGTGCCCCGACGACCGGGGGGACGTGCTCAACTCGGGGGTCAGCAGCTGCTACGTCGCCTACGGGACGAGCTATCTGCCCTCGTGGAACTGGGAGAACTTCGCGACCGCCCACACCACCGCCACGGGCGGCAAGGGGCAGCCCAAGCCGATGCGAGATTCAGACCCGCGCGGGCCGCAGACCAGCAAGCTGGTGATGTCGGAATGGGTGTGGCACGGAAATCGGCCGTTGACGCAGCCGCAGAACCTCTGGCACAACATCCAGGTGCTGCGGCAGTACAACATTTTGTTTGGGGATGGTCACGCGGCGTTTTTCACGTTCCCGCGAGACATTGAGAAGTGGTTCGATCCCGCGGCGGCGGCGCCCGACCCGAGCCGGGGGTGGTGGTAGGAAAGCCAAAGGGCCACAGTTCCAAAGGGCCACAGGGCCACATAAGGCCACAAACTGGGAAGTCTCTCGTCTGAATTTGGCCCTTTGGCCATGTGGCGCTTTGGCTATTTGTCCTTCAGCCTACCACCCGGAGCGCTGGCGGCGGTCGTCGGAGCTGCCCAGGCCCTGGAGCCTGGCGCCCTGGCCCTTTGCGGCGGCGGGGCGGAAGACAAAGCCGAAGCTGGTCTCGCTGGTGATGTTGTTGTACGAGAGGCCCACGCCGAACTCGGCGGTCGGGAAGCTGCGCTGCACCTCAAAGCTGATATCGCTGAACTCGCCCACGTTGGTCTCGTAGCTGCCGACCCAGGCGACGCGGTACTTCTGGCTCAGCTTGTAGGCCTGGCCGAAATCCAGGTGCGTGCTGTCCTCGGCGTTGAGGGACCGCAGTTCAACGAAGCTCGAGAAGTCGGGGTAGTGCTGCACGACGGCGCCCACGCTGGAGCGGGCCTGCTGGGAGGCGTCAGTGTCGTAGACGGAGCTGCCGGAGAGTGCGAGGGCGTCGGAGACCTGCCACACGCCGTCGAGGGTGAAGAAGTTGCCGGTGTTGGAGAGCTCGGGGCGGTAGTCGATGAAGCGGCCGATGGGGCTTTCACGGTCGGAGTCGCGGCTGGAATTGGTGTAGCCCGCGTCGAACTTGAAGACGTCGACCGAGTGCCATTTGCCGGCCCGGCCGCGCTGGGTCTGCCAGGTCTGGTCGATGCCGAAGCTGGCGATGCCGCCCTCGGCGACGCCCTCCACGCCCTCGTCGTAGACCGGGAGGTCGACGCGATCGACGTTGGTGCCCGACTGCCACACGTTGCCGTAGGGCGTGATGATGTGCCGCATGCGGTGGAGGTCGAACAGCCGGGAATCGACCGACTCGTCCACTCGCTGGAGCGTGGTGGAGACCCGCGTGCCCGCGCCGTACCAGAAGCGCACGTTGTCACCCTCGTTGGGGCTGAACTCGTAGAAGTCGTTGTCCCAGGTGGTCACGCGGCCGACGGTGTAGGGCGTGATGTTGACCTCTCCGACCTGGAGGGGCATGTCGAGTTCCTGCCGGGTGTCGGCGCGGAAGATGCCGTCTTCGAAGTAGCCCTGGGAGCGCAGGCGGTCGGCGATGGCCTGGGTCTTGCCGATGCCGAAGGCTCGCTGGGCGAGGGAATCGTTGTTGAAGCCGCGTTCGTCGGCGTGGGGCTCGTCGAACTGGAGTTCCAGGCGGCCGGCGCGGTATTCCTGCGTCCACAGGATCGGCCCGGGGATCTCGGGATCGTCGTTGCCGATGGGGTCGTCGAAGAGGCGGATGTATGTCGCCTCGGGCGTGCGCGAGGTGACGTAGCCGGGGGTCTGGAGCAGGTACTCGTTGGCGATGAAATCGTTGGCGTTGCCCTTGGCCTCGACGGCGAAGTAGGAGTTGTCGTCCCGGTAGCGCAGGTTGGCGCGGTTGGTGAATTCGCGGCGGGTGCGGCCCTGGTTCTCGAAGAAGGCGTCGACGAACGACTCGTCGGAGATGTACGCGCCCTCGAGGTAGAGGCGCCAGTTCTCGTCGATCTTCTCGACCTGGTCGGCGTAGACGATGCCGCGGGTTTCTCCGTCCCGGTCCTTCTTGGTGCCGGGGGCGTAGAGGTCGGTGCCGGTGTCGTAGGGGACGACGTAGGCGAACGCGGAGCCGCGGCGATCAAATTCGCGCCAGTCGAGCTTGGTGCCGATCGCGATGCCTCGCTCGAAGTAGGCGTCGAGCATCACGTCGGCGTCGAGGCCCGGCTTGCGGGCGATGCCCAGCAGGCCGTAGGCGTTCCAGGTGGTCTTGAGCGCCGCGCCCGAGCCCGAGGAGTTCTCCACTCGCACGTCGCGCAGCGGGATCTGCTCGGGGTCGCCCTCGAAGGTCGGCCAGTACAGGAAGGGCACGCCCGCGGCGCGGAGCGTGATGTCCTCGGCGGTGATGATGTTGCGCAGGTCCCCGGAGGTCGAAGGACCTTCGATCAGGCCCCGCGCGGAGAGCCCGGCCTCGACAGGACCGCCCGACGCAAACCCCGACTCCCCGCCGCCCTGCCGGCCAAAGGGGCCCGCATCCTGCCCCGCAAAGAGCCCGCCGCCTTCACCGGAACCGGCGGATCCACCGGAACTGGGCGCTTCCTCGCGCGGCACGCGCTTGATCGTCAGGCTGCTGGCACCCACGGAGAGTTCGGGATCGAAGAACGCCGTGCTGGTGATCCGTGCGCGGCTCGCCACGAACTCCGTCCCCGATTCCTGCCGGATGGTCTCGGCGCGGAGGTAGAAGGGCAGCCCGCGGTGCGACTCGTACGTCCAGAAGACGGCGTCGATCACCATCGCGCGGTTGCGCTGCACGTCGTAATAGACGCGGGGACCGCGGAGGGTGTACTTGCCGTCGGTGGCGACGACATCCCCTTCGAGGTAGATGCCGCGGACGTCCTTGACGTCCAGCCGGCCCAGGTCCCCAAGCTTGCCGGGCGGAAGGAAGATCACCGCGCGCTGGGCATTGAGGCGGAGGCTGCGGCTGCGTCCCAGGTCGCTGTACTGCACGACCACGCCGCCGGAGACCACCACCGAGTTTTCCTTCTCACCGGAGACCAGCGTGATGTTGCCCGGGGAGATGGTGAGGATGCCCGACTTGGCGAAGATCGGCTCGAACCGCTCGACGGGCGGCAGTCCCTGGATGACCCCGGGGGGCGGCGCTTCGGCGAGGCCCGAGGGCG
Organism: Phycisphaerales bacterium; assembly: GCA_044226385.1. GTDB lineage: Bacteria > Planctomycetota > Phycisphaerae > Phycisphaerales > UBA1924 > JAEUJB01. The sequence goes on along the minus strand of JBGAHA010000007.1, from coordinate 257,081 downwards.
CGGGCGCTTCTTCGGGCTCTTCCGGCGGGGAGAGCCAGTTGCGCAGGGACTTGGCGAGGGCGGCCTCGCCCTCGGCGACCAGCGGCAGGCCGGGCCGGCCTGGGTTCACGACGTCGCAGGTGAGTTCCACGTCCCCGGTCTGGTCGATGACGGCCCGCACGGGAAGACGCTGGGCGAAGAAGGACGTCGCGGCGTCGGCGTCGGGCGTTTCGGCGCGGTCGAGGTACAGGAAGACCTGCTGGACGTTCTTCCCGTCGGGCGCGTTGTCGACATGCTGGACCCAGACCACGGCGCGGGAGGAGGCGAACTCATAAAAGCCCAGGCGGATGCGGACGTCGCCTTCGAGGACCAGGCGATGCACGGGAGCATCGACCGCGCCGCCGAAGGTGGGGCGCTCGTCGTCCATCCAAGTCCAGGCGCGGTTGGCTTTGAAGGTGATGGGCCCGGAGACGGGGGCGAGGGGAAGGCGCAGGCCGGCGAAATCGTGCCCGGTGATGGAGTTGAGGTCCACGTCGCGCGGCGGCTGCATGAGGGGCGGGGCGGCGCTGGAGCGCTGCACGGGGTCGGGCGCCGGGCCGGCGGGGGCGGGAGTGCCCGCGCGGACGATCCCCGCGGCCGAGCCGCACACGGCGACCAGAGCCAGGATCAGTCTTGCGCGGCCGCCCGCGTCACGTTTGCCCCTGCCAACATGCATGGGGCGATGGTACAGGGTCCGGGAACACCTCACAACTCCGCCGGCAAAATGGATCTCCGCCCGCATGGGGAGGGGAACGGTGGGCGAGGCTCGGGAGCCCCGGGACCTCTACGCTCACCGTCCCATGAACCTGATCCGCACCGAACTGGGCGTGGCCGTGGAAACACCTGCCGGGGAGCCGCTGCTGCTGCGGCACATCATCGGCGTGGGCCGGAACTACGCCGACCATGCGAAGGAACAGGCCGCCGACATCCCCGAGCGGCCCATGCTCTTCACCAAGAACCCTGCCTCGGCGTGCCTGAGCGGAGAGGAAATCGTCATCCCGCCCATCTGCCAAGACCGGGAGCAGGTCGATTTCGAAGCGGAACTGGCCGTCATCATCGGTCGCAAGCCGGGCGGGGGACTGGTCCGGGATGTCCCTCTCGCAGAAGCCCTTGCCTGCGTCCTGGGATATTGCTGCGGGAACGACGTCTCCGCCCGCTGGTGGCAAAAGGAAGGTTCGGGGGGCCAATTCTGCCGCGGCAAGGGGTTCGACACCTTCTGCCCCTTGGGGCCCACGGTGGTGCCCGCCGGCCAGGTGCCCGATCCGCAGGCGCTGCGCGTGGTGTGCCGGGTGAATGGGGCGGTGATGCAGGACGCCCCGACCTCGCAGATGATTTTCTCGGTGGCGACGCTGGTGAGCGAATGCAGCCGGGGGACGACGCTGCTGCCCGGCACGGTCATCATGACGGGCACGCCGGGGGGCGTGGGGATGGCCCGCAAGCCCCCGGTCTATCTCAAGGCCGGGGACACCGTGGAGATCGAGATCAGCGGGCTGGGCACGCTCCGCAATCGCGTGCGGCTGGGCTGAACACCGTTTGCATTTGGATGGGCCGGGGCGCGGTCAGAGAGCGCTGAGGGCGACATGAGGCTGGGGCCCGCGAGCGTTCATGCCGCGCTGGGCGCCTGGCGTATTTTCATCGATCGCGTTACTGGCCCGTCTGGCCGCCCGAGCGGATGTTGGGCACGCACCAGAGCATGCTGGGGCGAAGCAGCTGCTGGGCCTGGTACTTCTCCATCGACATGCGGCTGACCGCGCCGTCGATGACCGCGACGTTGATCGCGTTGCCGTGCCGAGGGCGGGGAAGCTGGCCGGGCCACGTGGCGCCGTCGGACCGGTCGCCGCCGAGGCCGGAATCGGTCATGATTTCCACATCTTCGGCGTCCCAGAAGATAGCCGACATCGTCTGGAACTGGTCCAGCCGGAAGGGACGCGGAACACGCAGTTCCCCGTAGGCGACGACCGCGCCGTTCATCAGGAACGAGGTGATCTCGGCGCTTCCCTCCTGCTCGGCCCGGTGGGCCTGGCAGCGGTAGACGTCTCCCGCGCGAACGTAATTCCACAAAGAGCCGGTTTTGCGTGCCTCGCTGTCCCACGAGGCCACCGGGGGGGCATACAGCCAGCCGACGTTGCTCTCGTCGGACTGGGGGCTGTGCCAGTTGGGAAAGGGAAGAAGATCCTTGTGATCCCCCGCGTGCATGATCGTTCCGACGATGAGCTGGGACTGCCGGGCCGCGCACTGCACCGCCACCGCCGCCGCCTTGGCCTGCATCATCGCCGGAAGCGTGATGCCCAGGAGCAGGGAAATGATGACGATCACGAGCAGAAGCTCGATGAGGGTGAAGGCGGGCGTGTGTCGGCCCCGGCGCATATGGGATCTAGAACTACCAAAGGCGTGCGGAATTCGCAAGGGATTTCTACAGAATTGCGTCTTCGACGCTTTCATACCCATCATTCACTCTATGACCATCTTTGCGCATCCCTTCTCTTGCCCGGAGCCACCACCGCGACGGGATTAGAATCGAAGCCATGACCCAGATCCAACCACGCTCCACCCCCGCCGACGCCTCCCCACAGGCGACCTATTCGTGGCGGCTGCTCCGCGCCGGCACCTTCCGGCTCGACGGCGGATCGATGTTCGGGCTGATCCCCCGCAGCGTCTGGACGCGGACCATGACCCCCGACGATCGCGGAAGGATCACCGTCCAGCACAACTGCCTTCTCCTGGAGCGGTCCGGACCCGGGCCCGGCCCCAAGCTTGTCCTGATCGAGGTAGGCAGCGGCAACAAGCTCGACGCCAAGTCCAAGGACATCTTCGCCCTCGAGGACCGCTGCATCATCGACGCCCTCTCCGAAGTGAACTGCCGGCCCGAGAACATCGACGCCGTCGTCGTCAGCCACCTGCACTTCGACCATGCGGGCGGCCTGACGCGGCTGTGCGCCCCCGGGGAATCTCCGGACTGGACGCCCCCCGCGACGGGTCCCGCCGCCGGCGGACCGCCCGTGAAGCGCACGTTCCCCAATGCCACGGTCCACGCGCAGCAGCGGGAGTGGACCGACGCCCTGGAAAACCGCAGCGTCATGACCCGGACCTATTTCCGGGATCACCTGGACCCGATCCAGGAGCAGCTTCGCACCAGCGATTCACCCAGACCCTTCCCTACCGGCTATGTCCCCGGGCGCGACGAGCTCCCGATGGTCCCGGTCTACAACCGGACCACGCCGCTGCCCGGGGTGCCGGGTGTCGGCGTGTTCCTGACGCCCGGGCACACCTGGGGGCAGCAGGCGGTCACGTTCAAGGACACCGCCGGCCGCACGGTGGTGTTCGTGCCCGACGTGATGCCCACCGCGGCCCACGTAGGGGCCGCGTACAGCCTGGGGTACGACGTTGAGCCCTACACCAGCATGGTTTCTCGCCACTGGCTCCTCGCCGCCGCGGCCGCGTCGGATTGGCTGCTCGTACTCGACCACGAGCCGGGAAATCCGGTCCGCCGCGCCCGTGCCAACGACAAGGGCTGGTATTCCCTGACCGAAGACCAGCCCTGAATCTCTCCGGACTCGCTGCCCGCCGGTGCGACCCGCCCGTTCGCACCCCGCACTATCATGCCCCGGGCCTTGGGATTGCCCAGTGCCCTGGACGGTTGCCGCGAGGGAGCCCGCCCGCCACCTTTTTCTGGACACCTGCCCGCCGTGAACCCCTCGGACCAGCCATCCGGTGAATCCCGCGGCGAACCGCTCGATGCGGCTCGCGGCCATTCCCATCCAGTCTCCCCCGCGGCTGGGAGCCCGGTGGACATGGACGTGCTGGGGCCCGGCGGCTCGGCGGCCCTGACGCCCCCTCGCCGCACGCTGATGGACAAGATCGACGCCTTCGTCAGCCGCCTGTCGACCCGCAGCAACTTCTGGCACCGCGTCTGCTCGATCATCTGGCTTCCCTACGCCGCCCGCAGCGGGATCAAGATGAAGCGCGTGGACGAGCACACGTTCTCCGCCGTCCTGCCCTTCACCCGCTTCAACAAGAACTGGTACAACGCCATGGCGGGCGCGGCCCTGCTGGGCAACAGCGAGATCGCCGGCGGCATGTACGTCTTTGGCATCTGCGGCGGTGACTACACCGTGGTCTGCCGCCACCTGGATTACCGCTTCCTCCGCCCTTGCCTGGGACCGGCGATCTATCGCATCACGCCCCGGGAAGACATCCGGGAGCTCCTCGCCGCTCGCAAGGAATTCAACATCACGCTCGACCTGGACGTGCTCCAGCAGTTTTCCGGCCGCAAAAAGGGCCGCGAGCACCGCGTGGGCCGCTGCGTCGCCGAATTCCACGCGACGCCCAAGACCATGGCCAAGGCGAGGGAAGCCAAGCGGGCGAGCAAGGGCGGCTCGTGATCCCGCTTGCGTTTCACGGCGCCACCGAGGCAGTCTGTGTCAGAACATTCCGGAGGAAGCACGCATGGGCAACGTCACGCCGTCCCTGGTAGAGGCAATCAAGGGTCCGTTCATGAACTACGAGAGTCCGATCAAGTACGACAAGGCGCGAATCCACGCGGCGGCGATGTACTGCTCCGACGGGCGCGTCGGGGAGCACTTTGACGACTTCCTGCAGAACGCGCTTTCACTCCCGCGGTACGACCGCATTTCCCTCCCCGGCGGGCCGGCCTGCCTCGCCGGCCACCCGCAGACCACGCTCGAGGAGCAGGGCGTGCTGGACGAGCTCAAGTTCCTCGTCGAGGTGCACAAGCTCAAGCGCATCGTACTGATCGCCCACCAGGGGTGCGCGTTCTACGCGACACGGCTGGAACTGAGCGAACCGCGGCTGGAACTGGTCCAGCGGGCCGACTTGGTGCGCTCCGCGGCGTTCGTGCACCGCGTGACGGGGCTGGACGCGATCGAAGGGTACTTCGCGCGGTTTGCCGACGGCAAGGTGACGTTCGAGCAGGTGGAGGTGTAAGGGGTAGTCACGGAGTCGGGAAGTCACGGAGTCACGAAGTCACGAAATCACGGAGTCACGGAGTGACGGAGTGACGGAGGAGCTTTTCGCGCGTAGCGCCGACTAACTTGCGCCAACCTGTTCAAGCGGCCACACTTGCGTCCTGAAGTGAGATTCAGGAAGGAGGCAAGTGTGGACCGCGACATCTGGGTTGTGTTGGTGCGTGCTGCGGCGGCGGGCGTGCGTCGGTTGCCGCGGCCGCGACGCAGGTTCGAGTTCTCCGACCGACTGATTGTACTGATGTGGCTCTGGGCGGTGTTCCACGAGCGCCCGTTGTGCTGGGCGTGCCGTCGCGAGAGCTATTCCTCCCTGCTGCGGCCCCGTCGGCTTCCTTCGGTCTCCCAGTTCTGCAAGCGGCTGAGCACCAGGCGGTTCCTGCGACTGCGTGTACTCCTGCACCGTGCACTGGTCAGTGCCGGCCGCAACGATCTTCTGTGCTACCTGGACGGCAAGGCCTTGGTCGTGCACGACCACTCCACCGACTCCCAGGCGTTGGCTGGGCCGGCGGGGCACAGGATCCGCCGAGGCTACAAGCTCCACGCCCGGGCCACGTCGAGCGGATTTGTGCCTGAATACCGCGTGCTTCCGATGAACGCGGGCGAGCCCAGCACGGCGAGGCGTCTGCTGCGACGGCTGGCGTGCGCCTCGCTCGTGCTGGCCGACGCCAACTACGACAGTTATCGACTCTACGACGCCGTCGATGCGCGGGCGGCCGGCTGCTCACCCGCATGCGAGGGCCGCTCGCGTCGCCGGCGATGCTCCGCCGGGTGCCGCAGGTGCGGCGGCGAGCCGTACAAAAGTGGAGGGATCACCGTCGACAGTGCGAAGCGTTGATGCACCAGCGTGACGGGATCGAGCGAGTCTTCGCCAACCTGACCAACTGCGGCGGCGGTCTCAACGGACTCCCCGCCTGGGCCCGGGGCCTCCGCCGCGTACGCCTTTGGATCGACGCCAAGCTCGCCATCTATCACGCGCGTCTCATCGCTCGCAACGCGATTCACGCCGCCTAAACGAGAAAAGTTCCGGAGTGACGGAGTCAGCAGAGAAGAGACCAGGGGCGCATCAGTAGGACACGTTCGACCAGGGATCGGCGGTGCCGATGGTGCCGGGGGCGGATGAGCCGTTGATGGCGGAGCCGTTGGTGCCGGCCGCAACGATGACGCCCAGCGTGTTGCCCGAGACGATCGAGAAATTGATGGTGTTGAGGGCGCAGGTGTTGCGGACGATGAGGTTTGCGGCGGCGTCCACGTCGATGCCGCGGTCGCATCCGCTCACGTTGTTGGATTCGATCCTGTTCTGGCCTCCCACCACGTGGATGCCCGCCCCGTCGGCGCTGGAGAGGCCCGCGTTGGCAACCTGGCACTCGCGGACGGTGCTGGCGGTGCCCACTTCGATGCCGTCCCCGGAATTGGCCTGGGAGGTACACCCGGCGATGATGACGTCCCCGGTTCCCACGCTCGCCGCGTGAAACCCGTCCAGGCCATTGGACCTCGCCACGCATGAGGTGATGGTGCTTGAACTGCCGAACTGGAAGCCGTGGGACTGCCCTCCCCGCGCCACGCACTCCCGGACCGTGCTGCCCGGGCCGACGGTGATGCCGACTCCCCCGCAGTTCTGGACTACGCAGTTCAGGACAGATGCGTCGTCGGTGGTGACGATACCTTCACCGTTGCAGTTGGCAACACGCAGCCCTTCGATGGTGCACATCCCCGTTGTACTGGCATTGGCCACGACGCCCGCGCCGCCCCAGTTCAGGACGGTCCCGTCGCGGACGACGAACCTCGGGGACGTGGCGTGGATCGCGTCGAGCGAATTCACCGCCCCCATCAATTCGAAGCCGTTGAGGTCGATGGTCACGTCGCCGGAGACGATCTCGATGCCGTGCTTGCCGGCGCTTCCGACAAGATTCCCCGTGAGGTAATACGAGCCTGGCGTGGTGATCTTGAAGGTCGAATCAGAGTCCCCGGGCGTATTTTCGACGTTGATCGCCGTTTGCGGTCTGATCTCCGCGAGTGTTTTGAGCGTTGGCGCCACGGGTCCCGCGGGCGGGTCGAGGGGCCCGGCGAAGACCGACGCGATGCAGGCCGTAAGGCCCATCAGGCATGCAACGCCCGCCGAACGCTTGGTGACGTACCACATGGCTCTTCCTTTCCCGTTGTGAATCACGCGATCAATAGGCAATATTGACGTTGGAATTGACGGCCGCGTTCATCGCGGCCTCGGTGGTGACGACGGTTCCCCAGAAGTTGCCCCCGCCGACGTTGAAATTGGTCGTGTTCCCCGAGCACGTGTTGCGGATGATGACGTTGCCCGTCGAGACGATCTGGATGCCAAAGTCGGCGTCGGAGCAGTTGTTGCCCTCGATGCGGTTGTCGGAGCCCGACACCCGCACGCCGGCCCCCGTGCCCGCGAGTCCGTTGCCGGTGCACTGGTTGTCGGCGACGCGGCAGTCGTTGCCGACGGCGATCCCGTCCAGGTCGTTGTCGGAGACCACGCAGTCCTTGACGCATCCGTTGGAGATCACGTCGAGCCCGCGGCCCCGATTGGAGCGGAACGTGCACGCGGAGATCGTGACGTTGTTGGCGGCCTGGAAGCCGTCGACCTGGTTGTTGTACGCAATGCAGTCGCGCACGACGCCGTCGGAGCCGGTGAAGAATCCGTCGTCCCCGTTGCTGTGGCTGACGCATCCCCGGAGGGAGAACGATCCGCCGATGCGGATCCCCTTGCCCGTGTTAAGCTGCACGAACAGGTTCTCCATGCAGATGCCGCGAGAATTGGAGAGGTTGATCCCCGTGGTGCCCCAGGAACGAACGGTCCCGCCCTTGAGCGCGACATTGTCGGCGTTCGCCTCGGCGAAGATGCCGCTGAGGGAGCCGGGCACGCCCGCGAGTTCGAAGCCTCCCAGATCGATTGTCACGCCGGCGCTGGCGATCACGATGCCGTTCTTGCCGACCTGCCCTGTGAGGTTGCCGGAGAGGTAGTACGAGCCGGGCGCCGTGATCCTGCACGTCGCCGTCGCATCCCCGGGAGTATTGACGGCATTGATCGCCGTGCGTGGCTCGACGTCCGAGAGCGTTTTGAAGGTGGGAGCAACCGGCCCGGGGGGCGGGTCGAGCGGCCCGGCGAAGAGGAGCCCGCCCAGGCCGGCGAGGATGGTCATCGGAAGGATGCAGCGGGCGGAGGGATTCGTGGGCACGGCGGAGCTTTCTGGGTAACTGCACGCGTGGTCGAGCCGGCGTGCATGGGGTGAACGGTCCTGTAGCTGCCTGTGCCGGAGGGCACAGTCGATCAATACGTGAAGTTGGCGTGGGGGTCATTCGAGCCGGGGCTGACGCCGCCGGCATTGCCGCTGATGGCTCCCGCGTTGGCGCCGTTCACGACGAGACACTTGTTATTCGCGACGATATCCCAGTTCAGCGTGGTGTTGTCTGAGCAGATGTTGCGGGAAATAAAGTTGCCGACGGCGGTCACGCGGACGCCCCAGTCATTGCCGGTGCTCTGATTGGCGTCGATCTGGTTGTTGGATCCGCTGACCAAGATCCCCGCGCCGCTCGCCCCCAGGCCGTTGCCGGTGCAGTTATTACCGCGGATGTTACTGAAGGTGGCGACGCTGATCCCGTGGTTGCGGTTGGAGACGGCGGTGCAATCGATGACGCTCGACCCGCCGCCCGCGACGATGCCCGACGCGGTGCCGTTCTCCGCGATGCACCGCAGCACCGAGCAGCCTGTGGCCACCTGGATTCCGCTGTCGGAGTTCAGGTAGGCGGCGCTGTCCTGGACAATCGAGGAAATCGCGGCGAAGATGCCGGCGCCGGTGTTGGATACGGCGCTGCAGCGCGAGAGCACGCCCGCCGGCCCGATCAAAAAGCCGCCCGCGGCATTGAACTGAGACACGCAGGTCTCCACCACGGAGTTCTGCCCTGTCATGATCCCCGTGGAACCGTTCGAACTCGCCTCGCACCCGCGGACCACGGCGGTGTTGCCCACACGAAGGCCCTCGGTCCCGTTGCCCGACGCGAGGATATCTTCAACGTGGATGTCCGTGGAATTTCCCCCCTGCGTGAGGTTCACACCGGTCTGCCCGCAGGAAGTGATGGACCCGTGGCGGATGGCCAGGTGCGCCAGGGCCGACTCGGCGGAGATGCCCGACAGGGAGCCGGCGAGTCCCTGGATGGTGAAGCCGTTGAGATCGATGCTGACATCGCCCACGGCGATCTCAATGCCGTGCTTGCCGCTGGGGACCTTGAAGCTGGCGGTAAGGTAATAGCTGCCCGGCTTGCTGATCCGGAAGACGCTGTTGGCGTCTCCGGCGGTGGTCGAGATTCCGATCGGGGTGCGGGGCTCAACCTCCAGAAGCGTGCGGTAAGTCGAGGAAATTTCCCCCGCGGGGGGGTCCAGGGGTCCAGCACTGAGGGACCCCCCCACGACCATCGCGGTTCCGACGCAGACGCATGCAAGCAGGCTCCGATATCCCATGTCACAACTCACCTTTCAATGGACCAAGGCCGCCGTACGGCCGGCGAAGCGCTGGCATGCGGCGCTCCCGACTTCGTCACCGCGATGGTGAGGGCCGGGTGACAGATATACCCGCAGATCCGCGTTCACACAATGGATTTCATGGGGCCGCAAGGAATTGAACCCCTGCCGGCCCTGGCACACACGCCAGTGAACATGCAAGCCTCGAACGAGCTCTCCAACGTGGACGGCGACTCCGAACCATTGCCGCGGATGACGTCCCCATGGCGTCACTCGCGGCAGAATCGCCGGGCGAGAGCTCTGCATTGCACGACTTTTCCGGGAGACGCAATAAATGCTGGGCACGTCACCCACGAGAGCGTCGGGTGGCGGGATTCGGCACGTGCGTCAGGATTCTGGCCGCTCTCAGCGTCGGGGGCGGCTCAGAGCGAGCACACCCATCCCGGCGAGCACGATGCCGCCGGGAGCAGGAACGAAATCGACCTGCACATCCGCGCTGCTGAGCAGGAGGATGGAGCCGGTCCCATCGATCCGCAGCCGGACGGTGGTCTGGATGAGGAAGATCGACGAGGTCGTGGTGCTTCCCGCCGCGGCGCCCACGTTGAAAGACGTCGTGTTCCCCGTGTTAAGCTGGGAAACCGTCGGGAGCATGAAATTCGTGTTCCCCAGGTCCAGGATCGTGTCCTGCTGCACCGCGTTGCCCGAGGCCGTGGTCCAGAAGCCCGTGAGCTGGTGGGCGGAGTTGTAGGGGCCCGACCCCGAAGTCTGGTACGCGTGCGTCGCCACGATCATCACGTCCATGAGGCCCAGCGGAGGATTGGGGATGGTCGCGGTGTACGTCAGGTTTGTCACCCGCAGGGCGAAGCTCGCCCCCGCCGAGTTGTTGGAGAAGACGTCCCCGGTGATACTGCCCAGGCCCGGAACGGCCTGGGAAAAGCTGGTCGTCGTGAAGGCATTGACGGGGGAATAAGTGACACCGGTCCACGAACCGGCCCCCAGGTCGCCCGAGAGATTTACCTGCGCGGCCAGGCACGTCGTGCTCGCACCGGCCAAGAGGGCGGCGAGCACGCCAACGCAACGGATTGTCATCGGGATCCCTTCTTCCTGGGGTCTGCGAACTGGCTGCACCCAGCGCCCGCGAGCGAAGGGTGGTCCGGGCGCGGAAACGGCCAGACCGGGGTTCAAGATACGGGAACCGGATCACCTGTCAAGGACTTGGGTTCCAAACTCGGGAGTGGGTACCGGCAATGGGTATCCGCGGGGCGTTCTGCGCGGGCAGATTGGCCTTGCGATCGATGGACACGGTCTTGTCACGGTGCGTCTGGCAACGGAGGCTGCCTCCCACCCGGCTCAGTCCCGGAACTTGGCGTGGCATTCCTTGCACGACGCCACGACCAGAGCGAACTGCGCCGACAACTTCTTCGCGTCAGGTTCACCCGCGGCAAGCATGTCCTCCAGAAGCTGCGTGCGCTGGCTGTTGTCCATGAGCAGCGTGGCGAACTCGGCGGGCTTGGAGCGTGCGTGCTCCCCCTGGCTTTCCACGCGCAGGAGGTCGGCGAGGCGACCGGCCTCGGCGACGGGGACCAGGTCGGGGTGATCCGCCGGGACTTTCCATCCGGCCTTCTCGATGGCCTTGAGGTGGTCGCTGATCTCGTCCATCTCGACCATGCCTTGGACAAATCCGCTGGGCGGGGAGATCTCCGGGAACTTTGCGGACGCCGCGTCGATCTCTGCCTGGGAGAGAGGGGTCGCCTGGGCCGTGCACTTGTACAGGCCCGTGTAGTTGGGAGCGGTGCCCGAGATCTTCATGAGCTGCGTCGCTTCCGCGGTATCCATCCAGCCCAGGGAAACCGCGACCGTCGCCGCGGCCCCGGCGCTGCGGTGCTTGCCGTGGTGGCAGTGGATGTACATCGGGCCGTCGGGCGCAAGGTCCCGCACGGCCCGCGTCAGCTCCAGTTTACGAGTCTCGTCGAAGCCGTTGTAGCCGATCGGCAAGTGCACGTACCGCATCCCGCGAGCCTTCGCCGCGGCGACGTCGGGCTCCGAACCGTCCACCGAGATGATCGTCTTGATGCCCATCGCCTGCAGGGAATCAAACCCCGCCTCCCCCTCGGGCACGCCGCCGCACACAAAGCCGTCGTGGTAGGTCACCACGTTATGAAGGCCCGCGTAGTTCACAGGCTTGGCCGCGCCCACCGCGGGAGGGGCGAGCATCGCGGTGGGCTGCTTGACGTTTTCAGGCTGACCGGGGGAAGAACACGACCACAGAATTCCCGCGACCGCGCAGAACATTGCCGCCCGCAGAGCCCGCTTCTGTCGATCACGCGCTGGTTCGCCCATGGTTCACTCCTGTGGAGGGAAAAGTGTACCGCCTCGCCGATGCGGAGGTTCCGAACACATCGAGAGGCGCTGGATGACCGTCCGGCCGCGACGGGCGAAGCGTCTATTCCCGTCCCCAGCCGGCGAGCGTGCTGGGATCGCGTTCACCCGCCACCTTGATCCTCGCCCCGCCCGCCCGCAGGTGCTCGACCTGCCTCCGGCCGATCCGCACGCGGATCGTCACCGAATCACCGTCGTACGAGCGGTCCAGCACGGTCCCCTGGGTCTCGATCAGGTGGATCGCCTTGGAATGCTTGAACGGCAGGGAGATTTCCATCTCTTCTACCTGCCCCTGGGCGAGGTCCCGCAGCTGCCGGACAAGTTCCGCCTGCCCCATCGGGAGCATTTCGGGTGGCGTGCCTTCGGGCGCCGGCAGCGCGCACAGAGGGATCGCCCCCGGCACACGCTGCTGCCACACCAGCAGCTCCGCGTTGTCCTTCAGGCGGTCGGCCTTGTTGAGCAGCACGATCCGCTGCGGGGCGGAGAAGGGCTCCCCCGCTCGCTTGGCGTCCTCTTGCGCCTCGGACATCAGATCGTCCACCACGGTGGTAACGGTCTTGTAGTGCATGTCCGCCGCGGGGTCGGCGACGTCCACGACGATCAGCAGCACGTCGGCGTGCACCGCCTCGTCGAGGGTGGCCTTGAACGACGCGATGAGGTTGTGCGGGAGGTCCCGCACGAACCCGACGGTGTCGGAGAGCATCACGCTCAAACCCCCGCCCAGGTCCCATTGCCGGGTGCGGGTCAGAAGCGTCGCGAAGAGGCGGTTGTCGGCGTAGGCCCCGCCCGCGGTCATGGTGTTGAAGATCGTGCTCTTGCCCGCGTTGGTGTACCCCACCAGCCCCACGGTGAAGTGCTCGGCCTTGCGGGCCTGCACCTCGCGCCGCTTGCGGGCCTGGATGACCTCCAGCTCGCGCTCCAGGTCCAGCCGCTTGGCCTGCGCCAGTCGCCGGTCGATCTCCAGCTGCTGCTCGCCCGGACCGCGCGTGCCGATCCCCCCGATGCCGCCCACGCCCACAATTCGTTCAAGGTGCGTCCACATCGCCCGCAGCCGGGGCAGCGTGTATTCCACCTGCGCCAGCTCCACCTGCAGCTGCGCCTCGCGCGTCGTGGCGCGGGAGGCGAAGATGTCCAGGATCAGCTCGCTGCGGTCGATGACCTTGCGCTCGGTCTCCTTCTCGATGTTGGCGATCTGCTTGGGGGAAAGGTCGTGGTCGAAGATGATCGTCGAGGCGTTGAGCGTCTCGCACAGCGCCTTGAGCTCGGTCACCTTCCCCGACCCCATGTACGTGGACGAGACCGGCTTGGGGAGGTTCTGCGTCAGTTCCCCGACGATCACCGCCCCCGCCTGCTCGGCGAGGTCACGGAGCTCTCCGAACGGGTCGGTGTGGTCGTAGGTGGAATCCGGCAGACGGACGGCGGCGAGGATGGCGCGCTCCGAGGAAACTTCAATGCTGCTGCGATCAATGGGTTGTGGCATAAGAAAAAGCGTTCCAGCAAGTTCCGGGACCGGCCTGTCCCTGGAGGGTGGGCCGTCCCGAGTCGTCGCGGGCCAAGGGCCCGCGGCGGGTGATTCGTCGATCGTTCCGCAACGTGAAAATATGAGTGGAAGCCTGGGCGCCGCTCCGCCGCGGACCATCCCGCTCCGCTCCATGCGTCCCCGAGCGGACGAAGCGGGCCGTGAAGGGCTTCGCCCGCCGATGGCGGTACGAAAAGCCCCATGCGGGGGCGAGCAGGTTCAAGGCGGCTTCGGTGAAGATCAGCGGTCGCTCATGGCAGGGTGGCTCCAGATCCAATTGTAGCCGGCCGGGGGAGGGCGAAACCATGCCACGGGTTCTTCCCTTCCGCCGCGATGAAACGCCTCCCCGGGAGAGGAAATGCCCTCCCCGTGGTGCGGGGCCTCCGGGGACCATAAACTCTTTCCAGGGAACGAATCACATGCGCGCCCGCCGGGCCTCTTTGGCTCCGTGCCGCGTGCTGGAGACCGCCGACGTGAGAAACGGACGCACGCTCGTTCAGGCCATGCTTGTGACCGGTGTCGGAGCGATCGCCCTGGTGGCGGGGATGGGATTCAGCGGCGCGCTGAACCTCAGCCCCGGACCCGGCACGACCGACTACGCCTTCCTCGACCCGATCATCGACGTCCACTCCACCCTCGCCCAGCGCTACGTCGACCAGATCGACGACAAGACGCTCCAGCAGGCCGCGATCAACGGCATGATCGAGGCCCTCAACGACCCGTACACGATGTACGTCCCGCCGGTGGACAAGAACGAGTTCAGCAAGGAGCTGCTGGGCGAGTACGTCGGCATCGGCGCCCAGATCGTGATGCAGGACCAGTGGCTCACGATCGTCTCCCCGCTGGAGGACTCCCCGGCGATCCGCGCCGGGCTCATGCCCGGGGACCGCGTCAAGGAGATCGACGGCAAGTCCACGTTCGGCAAGACCGACGTCGAGTGCGTGCAGATGCTCACCGGCGAGCCGGGCACGCCCGTGAAGCTGCTCATCGAGCGCAAGGGGGAGACGCTCACCTTCGACATCGTTCGCAACCAGATCAAGACGCGATCGGTCAAGGGCGTCCACCGGGACGAATCCGACACCAGCAAGTGGCAGTACACGATCGACGCCGCCCGCAAGATCGCCTACATCCGCCTCACCCAGTTCACCCCCAAGTGCGCCGACGAGATCGACGAGGCGCTCAAGTCCGTCGGGGCCGACAAGGGAGAGCTCAAGGGACTCGTGCTCGACCTGCGCGGCAATCCCGGCGGCGTGCTGAGCGAGGCCGAGCGCATCGCCGACTTCTTCCTTAAGTCCGGCGTCATCGTCTCCACCAAGGGCCGCGCGGTCCCGGAGAAGATCACCAAGGCACAGGAGCCGGGCACCTATCCCGACTTCCCCATCGCCGTGCTCATCAACGGCTCGTCGGCCTCGGCGAGCGAGGTTCTTGCCGGCGCGCTGGTTGAGAACAACCGCGCCGTCACGATCGGCACCCGCACCTACGGCAAGGGCAGCGTCCAGACCGTCGAGACCCTCAAGTACTCTCGCGGGGCGCAGCTCAAGTTCACCGAGCAGGGGTACTACCTGCCCTCGGGCCGCAGCATTACCCGCAAGGACAACTCGGCGACGTGGGGCGTCGATCCCACCGAGGGCTTCTTCGTCTCCATCACCGACAAGGAGCTGATCGAGCTGCTCCGCGTCCGCCGTGAGGAGGAAGTCATCCGCGCCTCGTCCTCCGCCGCCGCCAACAAGGACTGGTCCAGCTCCGACTGGATCCTCTCCTACCTCAAGGACCCCCAGCTCGCCGCCGGCCTCAAGGCGGTCCAGGTCAAGATCGATACCGGGGAGTGGAAGCCCACCGGGCAGCCCGGCAAGACCGAGAGCAACGTCGCCGTCGGAGAAATGCAGCGACTGGAGATCACCCGCGACCGGCTGACGCGCGAGCTCAACCGCCTCGACAACCGCATCAACTCCCTCGCCACCGCCGCCGAAGGCGCGACCTCGTCCCACACCAACGACCTCATCCCCGACGGCGTCACGCTCACCGGCGGGAAGGTGGAAGTCTTCGACAAGGACGGCAAGCTCGTCTCCACGCTCACGCTTACCGACGAGAACCTTGAAAAGTGGCTGATGGACGCGGGAGTCGAGAAGGTCACGGGCGGCCAGGGCGCCGCGGCGGAGTCCAAGGAACAGCCCAAGACGCCCGCGCCCGACGCGAAGAAGCCCCCCGCAGAACCTGTCAAGTGATGCGACAAAGACCCAGCGTCCGTTCCGGTGGACCCTCCCCGTGCTGATCCTGGGGATTGAAACCAGCTGCGACGAAACCGCCGCCGCCGTCGTGCACGATGGGGTGGTGGTCCGCTCCAGCATCGTCGCCTCCCAGAACGAGATCCACCAGGAATACGCGGGCGTCGTTCCCGAGCTTGCAAGCCGCGCGCACGTGGAACGCATCACCCCCGTGATTCGTCAATCGCTGCACGACGCCGGCGTGGGATACTCCGACATTCACGCGATCGCCGTCGGGCACCGGCCCGGCCTCATCGGCTCCCTGCTCATCGGCGTCTCCGCCGCCAAGGCCCTTGCGTGGACGATGGACCTCCCCCTCATCGGCGTGGATCACGTCCAGTCACACCTGTACGCCGGTATGCTCGAGGCCTCCGCGTCACCCGCGGGCGTCGGCGTGCCCGACGACGTGTTTCCCGCGCTGGGATTCGTCGTCAGCGGCGGGCACACGTCTCTCTACCTTCTGCGTTCATGGACTGATCTTTCTCGCCTGGGCGGCACCATCGATGACGCGATGGGAGAGGCCTACGACAAGGCGGCGGCGATCCTGGGCATCCCCTTTCCCGGCGGGCCCAACCTCGACCGGCTCGCCGCCTCCCCGGGCGCCGACGAGATGGCCGTGGACCTTCCCGTCTCTCGCCTCGACCGGGACTCTCTGGACTTCTCCTTCAGCGGGCTCAAGACCGCCGTCCTGTACGCCGCGGGCGGCGTGCCGCCATCCCCGCACCCTCGCGCGGCCGCGCCCGCCCCACCACTCCCTCTCACGCCCGCTCGCGTGCGCGATATCGCCGCGAGTTTCCAGCGGGCCGCGTCCCGCGCCGCCGTGCTGAAAATCGAGCGTGCGCTCGACCAGCTCGCCGCGGGCGCCACGACCCACGGCCGCGTGGGGGTCAGATCCCTTCTGGTCGGCGGGGGAGTCTCCGCAAACTCGCGCCTGCGCGAGCAGCTCACCTCTCTGGCCGTTCGCCGCGGGCTGGCGCTCAAGCTCCCGGGGATGGCCTACTGCGTCGATAACGCCGCCATGATCGCCGGCCTTGCCTTCCATCTCCTCCGCGCCGGCCGCACCAGCGATCTCACCCTTCAGGCAGTCCCCACCACCGCATGCTGACCTTCTCCCTCATCGTCGCCGCACTCACTTTCGCTCCTCACGCCGCGGGCAAGCCGCCATCACCGGCCCCCACCACAAAGGCCGAGCGGCCGGCGACACCGGTCAGCCCTGGGATCGACCGCTACTCCGTGCGCAAGTATGAAGGGTTCACCGTGCTCCTGGACCCCGCGGCCGACACGCAGACTGCCTCCCCGCAGAATGCCCGCATCAAGACCGCCCTGGACGCCCTCGCCACCGATCTCAAGATCCTCGCCGAGACCGCCCCCATCCCCGCCCTCAAGCTGCTGCGCACCGTTCCCATCCTGGTCACCATCTCCACCCAGCCACGCCCCGGGTACGCCGGCCGCGGCGCGTGTTTCCATCCCTCCGCCGACTGGCTCACCAGCAACGGGTACGACGCCGCCCGGCAGGGATGCGTGGAAATCCTCAACATCGAGGACCTCATCACCTGGAGATCCGTCCAGCCCTCGATGGTCCTCCACGAGCTCTCTCACGCCTTGCACTGGCTCGTCGGCTTTGACCGCGCCGACGTGCGGGAAGCGTACCAGCTCGCCCTCAAATCCCCGGACCTCTACAAGTCGGTGAAGTACGCCCAAACTCCCAAGGGACCCGGACGCCGGGCCTACGCGCTGACCGACGAGCACGAGTACTTTGCGGAGCTCAGCGAGGCGTACCTCGGGCGCAACGACTTTTTCCCGTTCATCCGCAAGGAGCTCGTCGCCTACGACCCCAAGGGCTTCGACACCGTCAACGCGATCTGGACGATGAGCGACGACGAGTTCGCCCTCGCCCGCCAGGCCGCCGGCACTTCGCCGCCCGTGATCACCGTGCCCGGCGAACAACAGGTCGGTGACCAACCCGGGGCGACTGACTCGGCGCCTCCCACAAAGGCCGCGGAGCCCGCGATCAAGCCCGCCAAGGCGCCGCGTCCGTGAGCGTGGCCCCGCACGGTCATCCCGCGTGCCTCGCCGAAGAGTTGCTGCTGGCGCACTGCGAGATCGGCAAGTCGCGCTCCGGCGGCCCCGGCGGGCAGCACCGCAACAAGGTCGAGACCATGGTGACGATCTGCCACCTTCCCACGGGCATTACCGCCCATGCAGGGGAACGCCGCAGCGTCAAGGAGAATCGGAGCGTCGCAGTCCAGCGGCTGCGCCTGGCGCTCGCCGTGGGTGTGCGCACGCCCGTGTCCATCGGGGATGTACGGTCGGAGCTGTGGCGATCGCGCACCGCCGGCGGGAAGATCTCCTGCAATCCCGACCATCACGATTATCCGTCCCTGCTCGCCGAGGCCCTGGACATGATCCAGGCGTGCAACTTCGACGCTCGCAAGGCGGCGATCCGGCTGGATGTGTCTCCCACGCAGCTCATCCGCTGCGTCGCCGACCATCCCCACGCCCTCATCTGGTGGAACCAGCAGCGTCAGCTGCGGCACCAGCATCCGCTGCGGTGACGACGACGGGCACGCCTGAGGCTTCCCAAAAATGATCGGGCCCCGCGCGGAACGCGGGGCCCGAGTGGGTCAGGCTTCGCTCGTTCACCTGGAGCGGAACAGGAAACTACACGGACAGGACAACGGACAGGAAACCATCCGGATCATGAGCAGAACAGGAACTGCTCACGTCACGAGATCAGCGGCGACGACGGCCGATGACCAGGCCGCCCATGCCCAGGAGGGCGAGGGAGGACGGGGCGGGGACGAATTCCCAGCCGTAGTTGGCGAGGGGAGCGCCGCCGAAGGTGCTGTTGACGATCGAACCGCTGGGGTTGTTCACCAGGTACGAGGTGCCCGAGGTGTTCGAGGGGGTGTAGAAGGCCAGATCGGCGCTGGTGCCGGTCGTGGGCGGATCAAAGAGGCCCTGGCCGATCTTGCCCATGACGGCGAGAGAGGCGTTGGCGGTGCTGGAGTTGTTGTCGAACAGGATGCCCGCCCAGAAGTGCTGGGGCAGGGAGATCGCGGCGATCGTGCCGGTGTAGACCGTGATCGAGTTCTTGGCCTGGGTCACGGGGTTGAAGGTGAAGCCCGCGATGACCGTGCCGGGGCCGCCGCCCGCGCCGTCCGCGGCGTAGAAGCGCACGCGGGGGCGGATCTTGGCCTGGAGGGGATCCAGGGTGTTGCTGCTGACGTACGAGGTGCTGAAGGAGAACTGGGTGACGTTGATGTTGCCCCAGACCTGGTGGATGTCGTCGGCAACCATGCTGGTGATGGAGTTGCCGCTCACGGTGTTCGCGCCGCCGTTGTTGGCGGTGAAGCCCGTGTAGTTGTCGACGTTGCTGAACGTCGCGCCGGCCGTGCTGCGGGTCGTGTTGCTCGAGGCAACTCCCACCGTGAAGGTGGACTTGACGACCAGGTCGCCACCGGGGATATCGATATCAGCGGACGCAACGCCCGCCACGGCGGCCAGAATGGCCGCGCCAAACAGAGTCTTCATGGTCTTCCTCCTATAGGACACACACTGATCCCGGAAGGATCACCCCCCGGGTGGAAACGCCTGATCAAGATTCACCCGTGGAGAGCGGAACTTCCCCGCGGGCAACCTGTACACATCCAAATCGATTCTGGACAACACCTATTCCCGATACGCTCAAAATATGACCGATTGGCATCTTTGTGTCAATGGGGTCAATCGCCCCGGTGAACAATTTTGTCCCCCGAGGGCCGAATTGCGACCGAGAATTCCTTCGTTACCGGGGGGATCCCGGGCAGCAGGCACGGCCGTGCGGGGCGTCCAGGCCTTCCGGCACCACGCAAGTCGCCCAGTGTGACAGCTCAGGCCGACGTGCGATCGATGATCTTGTACGCCTCGCGTTCCCCGCGTCCCCGAAGGGGGTAATCCTTCCGCAGGGGGTGCGCCGGGAAGTCCTCCCACAGCAGGATCCGCCGCAGGTCGGGGTGGTTCCGGAAGCGGATCCCCAGCATGTCGAAGACCTCACGCTCGGGCCACTCAGCGCCCGCCCACAGGTCCGTCACGCTGTCCAGGTATAGGGCCGGATCCTCCACGATCCCGTCGGTGGGAAGGGAGGGATTCAGGTAGGTCTTCACGAAGAAGCGGTCGTCACGGTCGAAGCTGATCAGGTTGTAGAAAACCGCGAATCGCCCCGGCTGCGGGGACGGGTAGTTCAGGTAATCGATCCCGCCGACGTCGGACAGGAAGATGTAAGAGGTGCGCGGATCGTTCTTGAGGAAGGCGAGCACCTCGTGCAGGTCCCCGGGCTCCACGATCAACGTGGACTGCCCGCGGAACTCGGTCCCGCGGAACTTGCGTCCAGGAAAGGCCGCCTTGACGGCCTGAAACGTGGGGTGATCCAGGTTCGGGCGGGAACCATCCGAGCCTGCGGAAGGAGCGTCGGCCATGCTGCGTCTCGCTTGAAAATCGCGTCTCAATCGCGCGGAACCGAGTGTAGCGTCCTCTGTGACCGCTTTCTGAACCTGCTCGTCTCAGGGGACGAGCCACGACGGAAAGCCTGAGGCCTCCGTGCGAAGCACCCATCGCAGCGCGGGAGCCGCCGCTCGCGCCTGACGCACCAGCCCTGAAAGAACGTCGCTCAAGATCACGCCCTGCTGAGCCTCGCACACCTCCCACGCGTCGCCCTCCCCCTGGCGCAGGTTTGAGACGACGACCGCCTCAACCCCCGGCAGCATCGCCGCCGCACCGTAGAGCCGGGCAAGGTGGTCCGCGACGTTGGGAAGCATCGAGGGAGCGATCATGCTCGCCGGCTCGAGCACCAGCCCCATCCGCTCGCTGGGACGCTCCTTGACAAACTGAACGGTCGTCGGAATGTCCGAAATAACCCCGTTCCAGGTGGGGACCACCAGCAGGCGGCTTTCCGCTGATTCGATCCGGTCGGCCAGCTGGGCGAGGCGGGCGGTGAGGCGAGCCTTGGCGCCGGCTCCCCACGATCGCCAAGGTTGCCCGGCCTGGGCATCTTCATCCTGGGAGGCGGGCGGAAGGCAGGAGTGAACCACCAGTGCTTCCCCTTGTCCGCCATCGGTCAGAAGGGCGTCCAAGGCGGAATCGAAGAGGCTTTGGCCGGTCCACAGCGCCCAGGTCTCACCGGAATCCAAAGAAATCCTCGCGGCGGCTGCCGCAGGGGAGTGAACACCAGCGATTGGGGGCCTGACGTGGAGCTTCCACCACAGCATGGAGTCACAGTACGCACCGCCCTCCCGCAGCGGCCGCGAAGGCCCGGATCGATGTTGCGTTTTTTCAACGCGGATCGGTGTGGGCGTCCGATACCTCGGCTCACGTCCGATGTTTGGGACGGCTCAACACCCATGCTTACCACGACGCTCGAACACGACACCCCGAACCTCTTCGAATCGACCCTGGCGGATCCGGGGGCGGAAGGCGAACTTTCCCGTTCGCAGGTTCTGGATCACATTCTGGCGATCAATCCGACGGCGTCGTGGCTTCTCAATGAAGAGTTCGATCGCGTGCAGCTGTGGAACTATCTGCAGCACCTGCTGACCGCGCAAGGACCGCGCGGCACGAGTTCCGCGTGGGTGCGCCGAGCGGATTCGCCGGGAATCGTGGCGCGGGAGCCCGTGGACTGACCTGGCAGGCCAACCTGAAGAGCTTTGCGCCGGCGGGGATTCGTGGTGGAATCCCTGCCGGCGCTTTTTTTGGCCCGTGCGGGGGCGCAGGGAATCGGCCCGGAACTTGCCGTGCACTTGCTTAGCGGACTCATCCGGCGGGTGGGAACGTCCGATCTGGTTGGCGGACAGGAAGGTTGACCGCGTTCAAGGTCACCCTGTTGATGGTCCGATAAGGGTCGAACCGTGATCCACAAGATTCCCCAACGATCGCCGATCACAACTTCTCGATCGATCCCGACCGCGATGGCACTCGCGGCGGTCGCGGGGACCGCGCTGCTGGCCCTCCAGGGGTGCGGGATGCTCTCCTCGGGGGGCAACCGTTCGACCACGACGGCGGCGACGGGTGAGCAGGCGGCCGCGACCGAGGCGGCGGAGCTTGCGGCGGCCTCCAACGCGGGCGGCGGCGTGGGCGGTCCGGGGACGGGCACGAGCACGAGCACGAGCACCGGCAAGGGTGCGGGTCCCTCGATGCTCTCGGCGGCGCCGATGAACGCGTCGGCGGGCACGGGCGCGTGGATCAACCCTCAGTCTCGCCAGGAACCCGGGGACGACAACGCCCCGTCCACCTTCAATCTCCAGCAGATCACGTTCGCGGAAGAGGGCGCCGACTTTGATCCGGCGATCTCCCGGGATGGCGGCAGGATCGTCTTTGCGAGCACGCAGCACCGCCCCACCGCTGACCTGTATGTGAAGACGGTGGCAGGACGGACGATCACGCAGCTGACCAACGACCCCGCCGAGGACGGCACGCCCGACATCAGTCCGGACGGCACCAAGGTGGCGTTCGCGAGCAACCGGGACGGGAACTGGGACATCTTCGTGATCCCGATCACCGGCGGCAAGGCGGTGCAGATCACGTCGGACGGGAGCGACGAGCTTCATCCTTCGTGGTCGGCGGACGGGACCAAGCTTGTGTTCTCCCGCATGGGCCCGACGAGCGGCCGGTGGGAGATGTGGGTGACCGAGGCCGGGAAGGCCGGCAACGCGACGTTCATCGGCTACGGACTGTTCCCCCGCTGGTGCCCGGCGTCGGGCACGGGCGCGGACGGGAGCGACCGGATCGTGTTCCAGCTTGGCCGTGAGCGCGGGCAGCGTTCGTTTGCGATCTGGACGATCGACTACGCCGAGGGGCAGTCGTCGAACCCGACGCTGATCGCCAGCAGCGCCAGCTCGGCGCTGATCAACCCGACGTGGAGCCCCGACGGCAACTACGTCGTGTACGCCTCGGTGCCCAACGCCGAG
Source organism: Phycisphaerales bacterium (assembly GCA_044226385.1). Taxonomy (GTDB): domain Bacteria; phylum Planctomycetota; class Phycisphaerae; order Phycisphaerales; family UBA1924; genus JAEUJB01. Next base: position 234,501 of record JBGAHA010000007.1, on the reverse strand, counting down.
AGCGGCGGCGGCCCGGCGGGCGGCCCTCCGGCGGCGGAGCTCTGGCTCGCCAGCGTGACGGCGGACGCGACGGTGCGGCTCACCAGCAGCGACCTGCGGGCGATCCGGCCGGCGTGGGGTCCATCGAACCGGCTGTACTTCGTGTCGGACCGCAATTCGTCGGAGAACATCTGGTCGATCGACCTGGCGCAGAGCCTCGCCTCGATCGGGGGAACACCGGCGGAGCGTGGTATGACGACGGCGGGGATTGCCGGCCGGGTGATTCCCGGCAAGGTGACGCTGACCAAGAGCGCGCCGTCGCCGAAGCCCGAGCGTGCGGCGAAGGGCGCGCCGGTGAAGGAATCGGAGGATGAAAAGACCGCGGGCACGACCGCGGACGCCGGGGGGGACCAGTAACCCGAGCGCCAGACGCTTGCCGAGGCTTGGAAGAGCATCGGCGGGATTGAACGCCGGTACCGGGCAGCGATGCTCGGGCCGGCACGAGCACGAGAGCGCCGCGGGAGTGCGGCGTGAGCAGGCAGGACGCCATGACAAGTACACAGTCCATGTTCGAAGGACGCCGGTGCTGGTGGGCGATGGCGAGGGTTCTCGCCGTGGGATTGGGTCTCTTGGCCACGGCGTGGCTGGGGGGCTGCTCCTTCATGAATCGTCCGCCGCCGCTGACGCCGCCGTCGGTGCTCGAGGCCCCGTATGAGGGGACGGGCGGTGACGTGCTGTGGGCGGTGGCGCCGCTGCGGAACGAATCGGGGACGACGCTGGTGGACCCGCTGGTGATCAGCGACAAGGTCGTCGCGGCGGTCTCGGAGACTCGGGGTGTGCGGTGCCTGCCGCTGAACCGGTCGATCGAGGCGATGCGGGCGCTCAACATGTCGGCGGTGCGTTCACCCGCGGACGCGATGGCGCTGTCGAAGGCCTTGGGAGCGGATGGGATCCTGGTGGGATCGGTGACGGCGTATGAGCCGTACCAGCCGGTGATGGGTCTCTCCCTGGCGCTGTACGGGCGTGAGGGGGCGATGCACCAGGCTCAGCAGCAACAGCTGGACGCGAGGTCGCTTACCTCAAAGGCCAGCGAGCCGGCCCCCACGGGGGGGAGCAATTTCGGTCAGCGGCCGTTGTCGGTGGTGTCGGAGCATCTGGACGGGAAGAACCACCAGGTGCTGCTGGACGTGCAGTCGTATGCGACGGGGCGGAGCGATCCGACGTCGTCGCTGGGCTGGAAGCGGTATGTGGCGAGCATGGACTTGTACACGGAATTTGCGGCGCACCACGCGCTGGGCCGGCTGCTCCGTGAGGAGTGGGTGCGGGTCGGGCGTACGCCGCCGGGTGAGGTACAGAAGTAGGCCGCCGCCGATGTCTCGGCGAGCGGCCGCCGGGGAGCATTGGAAGGATTTATGCCGCGTCGAGCACAGCCCATCATCATCAACGCCTGCCCGGCCTCCCGCGGGCCGACCCTGGCCGGGGCGAAGCAGCCGCGTCTGCGCGTGGCGTGGATGATGCGCGGGGGCACGACGTGGCGGGTTGAGTTCGAGGAAGGCCACGAGTTCACGGCGGCGCTGGCCGTGATGGACAACGCCCGGGCGGGCGGCCGGTTCGCCCTGGACGACTTCGAGGCGACCATGCTGGCCGCCCAGATCCTCGACACCGCACAGGCCAAGTTCCGTTCGATTTCCGAGCACATCGCCGCGGCCCTGGCGCCACGCCAGGACCGCGCCCGTCAGGCCGCGTAGGAGCACGCTGATGTCCATTTTGCCGATCACCGCCGCATTCCAGAAGTACCTCGCCGATGAACGGCACTTCAGCCCGTACACCGCGCGGTGCTACGGCGCCGATCTCCGCCAGTTCGTCGAGTACCTCGCCCAGGGCTTCAACGTCTCCGTGGACGAGGGCAAAGAGGCCGCCTTCCTGCGCGACCGCACCGACCATCCCGCTCACGCCCCGGGCACCAGCGGGCCCGTCGCCGAGTCCAACGGCGTGGTCGCCACGATCAACCCCGGAGATTCCGGCTCGATCACGGCGATCATCTGCACCGCCGGGGCCGACGTGGTGCGCGGATTCCTGTCGCACCTGAGCGAGCAGCACTACTCGGCCGCGACGATGGCCCGCAAGATCGCGACGCTGCGGTCGTTCTTCAAGTGGGCCGACCGCCGCGGCATCGCCAACGGCAACCCGATGACGCTGATCCGCACGCCCCGCCAGGGCAAGCGGCTGCCGAAGGCGATCACGATTGAGCAGGTCGAGCAGCTCCTGGCCGCCCCGTCGGAGAGCGACGTGCTGGGCCGGCGCGACCGGGCCATGCTCGAGACGCTGTACTCCACGGGCATCCGCGTGAGCGAGCTGATCGGGCTGAACTACGACGAGCTGGACATCGCCAACGAGTGCCTGCGCGTCCGGGGCAAGGGCAAGAAGGAGCGCGTGGTGCCGCTGGGAAGCCACGCGATCGAGGCGATCCGCCGGTACATGGAGCTGGTGCAGGCCGACGCGCGGTACAGCGCGTACTGGGCGGAGGGCTCGAAGATCAAGCCGCTCTTCCTGAACAAGCACGGCGGCAGGCTGAGCTCGCGCTCGGTGCGCCGCAAGCTGGACAAGTACCTCAAGCAGGTCGGGCTTGATCCCACGATCAGCCCCCACACCCTGCGGCACAGCTTCGCGACGCACCTGCTCGACAACGGGGCGGACCTACGCAGTGTGCAGGAGCTGCTGGGGCACCAGTCCCTGAGCACGACGCAGGTATACACGCACCTGACCACGCAGCGCATGCAGGACGCGTACAACAAGGCCCACCCCCGCGCCGCCGCGGGCTGAGCCTTCCCCGACCATCGACGTTCGATTGAACGGGAGCCCCAGGCTCCCGTTTTTCATTGGGGGGCGCCGGGAGGGCGGCCCGGGGATGGTGCGAAGATGGCGCGAGCGGTACACTGGCCGCCATGTTCGCGGCGACGGCGCTTCTCTATGTCGGCCTCGGGGGGTGCGCGATCCTGGCGGTGGCGCTGGTGATGCAATACGACCTGCACCGCCGGGAATCGTGGCAGGCGATGGCCGTGGGCATCCTTGCGGGCGCGGTGGGAATGTACCTGTGCATGTGGGGGCAGGAGGCGTATATCCGCGCCCACCTGGACTCGCTGGACGTGACGGTGGTGTGGCGGTGGGCCGTGCTGGCCGGGGTGAGCGAAGAGGCGACCAAGTTCATGGTGGTCGTGGCCATGGCGCTGGGGTGCCGGGACTTTGACGAGCCGCTGGACGGGCTGGTGTACGGCTCCCTGGTGGGCCTGGGCGCGGCGCTCACCGAATCAATCCACTCGCTGGGCGCGCCGACGCAGTTCACCATGCTGCCGCGGGAGGAGCCGGTGCGGCTGCTGGGGCACCTGGTGATGGGCGGGATCGGCGGGTTCGGGGTCGGATTGATGGCGACGCTCTCGTGGCGGTATATCACGACCGCGATCGCGTGCTTCGTCGCCGCGGTGAGCCTGCATGTGACGTGGGACGTGGTCGCGTATCACATGGCCGACGCGGCGGAACCGGGACAGTCGCCGCCGTACCAGAGCTCGGGGCTGGCGATCGGGATCATGCTCGGCGGGTTCCTGTTCTTCCGGATGCTGGTCTCCCTCTGCCCCGTGGCGCTGGAGACGACACAATCGCCCGCGGGGGGAACCCCGGCCGGGAATGCTCCCGCCGCATGAAAGACATTGCGGGACTTGCCAGGCGGTTTTGTGTAGTCTGGCGGGTTCTGGGGAAGGAGCGACGCATGGAACATCGGTGCGGGATGCGGTGGGCGTGGTGGGTGGTCGCGGCGGCGCTGGTGGTGCAGGGCGCGGCGAACGCAGCGCTCGCTCGGCCGGGTCCGTATCCGGATCGCCCGATTGCAAGCGACTGGTGCCTGACGGGGACGGATTGCTCCCTGTACGCCGCCGGTGACGTGAACGGGGACGGCCTGGCGGACGTGCTGACCATCAACAGCGGGCGCGACTTGTGCGTGGCCCTGAGCGTGCACGCGTGGAAGTCGGCGGCGTGGTTCGGCGTGCGGGGAGAAATGCCGACCGACGCGATCCGGCTCATCGCGGCCGACATCGACCCCAAGGTTCCCGGCGCGGAGGTGCTGGTGCTCACGCCCGGTGAGCTGCTGGTGCTCTCCCGGTTTGAACAGGACAAGTTCCAGGACCTGAAGAAGATCCCGGCGCCTGAGGGGGTGAAGTTCGCCGATGTCACCGCCCGGGAAGGGATCGTGCTGACCGACTCGGCGGGGAAGCTATGGCGCGTGGAGGGCGACGGGCTTCGGACCACCGATGCGACGGGCGCGAGCTCGGCCCAGGAGCCGGGGATCATCGATCCGCCGCCATATGACCCCGCGGCGCAGCTGCTGTGCCGGTTCAGCGGGGACTTCAGCGGGGATGGCCGGCCCGACTGGGCGGGCGTGTACAAGACCACGCTCCCGTATGACCACCACATCGTTCGCCTGGCCTTTACGCCCAATCCCGACGGCGGGGACCGGGACATGGACGGGCTGAGCGACGAGGAAGAGGCGAAGATCGGCAGCAACCCGCTGGACCGGGACACGGACATGGACGGACTGCTGGACGGATGGGAAGTGCACGGTTTTCCTCGGGAGATCGCGCTGGGGGACCGCATCACCCTGTTTGACCCGGCGAACCCCAAGGCCGACGGGGCGCTGAGCCCGATCCGCCAGGATGTGATCTGCGTGCTGTCGTATTTCGAGGGGATCGACCCCAAGCAGATGGACGGGGAACTGCCGCGGGTGCAGGCGTTGTACAAGCAGCTCAACAACAAGAATCCCGATGGCAGCACGGGCGTGTGGGTGCATTTCCGCGTGGAGCCCACGTTCGTCGCCAAGGCTGATCAGGCGCTGGCGTGGTGGGACGTGGGGAACAAGTACTTCGCGGCGAAGGAACGCGGGTTCATGCACTGGCTGCAGATCACGCCCTGGGGCGGCGGGCAGTCGGGACAGACGGCGGAGATGGGCGGGGCGGGAAACGGCTGGGCGGTGATCGCCCACGAGTTTGGCCACCAGCTTTCACTGTCCCACGAAGGAGACTCGGCCGCGGCGTGGTGCCCGCTGTTCCCCTCGCTGATGAATTACGCGTTCAGCTACGGGTTTGACGGGGATGGGAACAAGATCCACTTCTCCAACGGTGAATTCCGGGAGACGGTGCTCGACGAGCACAAGCTCGTGGAGAAGCTGCCGTACCCGTACGAGCACATGAAGTACCTGGCGAACTGGCCGTTCCGGTTCACGCTCAAGGACAACGGGGACGGGACGACGCTGATCGACTGGAACCACAGCGGGACGTTCGACGAGGGCACGGTCGAGGCGGACGTGAACTACGGGGGCTCCACGTACTGCGGCACGCGGCTCAACCACGAGGTCTCGGGGTCGGGGCCGGGGCTCGCGTATGTCGGTGACGTGTGCTACCTGGTCGCGGCTGACATCAACAAGGACCACCTGTGGATCAAGTCGTATCAGGGGGCGGAGAAGTGGTCGGAGAAGCGGGATATCCCGGCGTCGGCAAGTGAGAAGGACCCGGTGATCGTGGGCGGGAAGGACTACGGGCTGGTGTTCCATCACCACGTGTATGGATGGCACGTGACGAAGTTTGACGACAAGGCGGTAGGGACGCCGGTGAAGATCCCGGGGCTTCCCACGATCGACATGAACGCCTGCCGGGTCGGGGAGCGGGTGCTGCTCGTCTCCCGGCATGACGACGACACGCTCGATTACCGGTGGCTGACGTTCAAGGACAACGATTTCTCCAAGCCGGTGGTGGGCGAGGCGGTCAAGCTCGAGACGCGTTCGCAGGTGACGCCGGGCCTCGCCGTGGACCCGACGACGGGGAAGGTGGTGCTCGTGACGTCGATGACCAATTCCCGCGGGTCTCCGTTCTGCATGCGGGTGACGTGGGCGGCGGTGCAGGGGGACCGGCTGTGGGAGCAGGAGATGAAGTGGACCAGGGGGGAGGGTTCGGGCAACGGGTGCTGCACGCGGCCGATCGTCGCGTTCTCCGCCGCGGGGCAACTGAACATTTTCCACCAGGGAGGGTCGGACGGCTCGGGGCAGATGATCGCCTACCGCACCAGCAAGGTCGGCAACCAAGCCTTGGATGAAGGGTGGCTGACGTGCATGCTGTACGACGTGTGGACGCGGTCGCGGGTGCCGGTGGCGTTTGCAAATGGGCCGCAGGGGGCGATCTATTCGTACCGGTGGGATGCGGGGGGCACCAACAACATGCTCCAGACGGCCCATAACGGGTTTGGGATCGATCCAGAGCCGATGCGGGACTTCAACGACGGGGCGAAGATCTCCCTGTGGGGCATCCGGCACTCGATGCTGAATATCCGTCGGGATTGACGGGAATTCTCAGTCAAGAGAAGGCGAAGGCGGGGTTGGAATCGACCCCGCTTTTTCGTTAGGCTGTGGGGGTGAGCGCACACCCCTCCGCGAGCGGCAGTCTGGTCGGTCTTTGGACATTCCTGAGGGCCCGTCGCGGCGCGCGCGGGGTGCGGGCGGTCCTTGGCATGCTGTTATGCGTGCTGGTGAGCGCGGCAGCGCCTCTGGCACGAGCGGCGGAGGGACCGGGGCGCGGGCCGGCGGCGAGCGGGGCTGCGTCGGCGCCACAGGGGAAAGAGCCGGCGGTGGCAGGGACGGCGAGCGCGGCTGGAGAGGCTCGCGCGGTGGAATCGCCCGCGGCGGCGGACGCCGGACGGCGGGTATGGCTCGCGGCGGGGAAGCTGCATCCGCTGGTGGTGCACTTTCCGATCGCGTTGCTGGTGGTTGCGGGGGTGTTCGAGTTTGTGCGGCTGCGGAGAGGGGTGAACACGCCTTCGACGGGGTCGGTGGTGTGCCTGGTGCTGGGGGCGATGGGAGCGGTCGCGGCGGCGGCGCTGGGGTGGAGCAGCGCGGAATCATCGGGGTACGGCGGCTCGACGGCGTGGATCCTGACGACGCACCGCTGGGCGGGCGTGACGACGGCGGTGCTGGCGGTCTTTGCGTGCGGCGCGGCGGGAGCGGCGAAGCTGGGCAACGACCCGCGGCTGCTCAACGGCTACCGGATTGCCATGGTCTTCGCGATGATCTCGGTCAGCGTCGCCGGACACTTTGGCGGCTCGCTGGTGCACGGCGAAACGCTGATCCAGGACGCGGTCGCGCAGGCTCTTGGGAGGGAGCCGGCGACGCCCGGGGGCGGCGGCGTGACGCTCGCGGGCGGGGGCGGAACGGGCGCCGCGGCGGAATTCGCCCGGGACATCGAACCAATTCTCGTCAAGCGATGCCTCCAGTGCCACAGCGGGGAGAAGCCCGAGGGCGGGCTCAATCTCAGCTCGAGGGACCTGGCGCTCAAGGGCGGGAAGTCCGGCCACGCTTCGGTTGTTCCCGGTGACGCGGGCAAGAGCCTGCTCTACCAGCTTGTCTCGGGCGCGGATCCCAAGCGGCGCATGCCTCCCAAGGGTGGGGTCTTGCCTGATGAGCAGATCGCGGCGATCAAGTCGTGGATCGATCACGGGGCGACATGGACGGGCACCCACGCACCGGGGGAGCACTGGCACTGGGCGTACCGGGCGCCGGTGCGGAGCAATCCGCCGGCGGTGCAGGACACCTCGTGGGCGCGGAACCCCATCGACCAGTTCATCCTCGTCAGGATTGAATCCGAAGGTCTCAAACCTTCACCGGAGGCGGATCGCGCCACGCTGCTGCGCCGGCTGAGCCTCGACCTGACCGGGCTCCCACCGTCCCCTGAAGAACTCGATGCATTCCTCGCCGACCGCCGCGCGGGGGCGTATGAGCGCGCGGTCGATCGTCAACTCGCCTCCCCGCACTTTGGGGAGCGCTGGGCGAGGCCGTGGCTGGACCTGGCACGCTACGCCGACAGCCACGGGTACGAGAAGGACGGGCTGCGCGTGATGTGGCCCTACCGGGACTGGGTCATCAACGCGTTCAACGCCGACATGCCCTTCGACGAGTTCACGATCGACCAGCTCGCCGGGGACCTGCTGCCCAACCCGACGGGGCCGCAGATGGTGGCGACGGGGTTCCATCGCAACACGCAGACCAACGAAGAGGGCGGGACGGACATCGAGGAATTCCGCGTTGACGCGGTGATCGACCGGACCAATACGACGGGTTCGGTGTGGCTCGGATCGACCGTGGGGTGCGCCCAGTGCCACAACCACAAGAACGATCCGCTGACGCAGAAGGAGTACTACCAGCTCCTGGCGATCTTCAACCAGGACGCGCTGGACGTGCGCGTGATCAACTCGTCGGAGAAGTACGCGGCGGGGGCGATGACCGATTACCCGCGTGACGGGGCGTTCGACGAGCTTGCCACGGCAAACGCCCGCATTGGGGAGCTTGAACGCGTGATGGCGACGCCCACGCCGGCACTGGAATCCGAGCAGGCGGCTTGGGAAGCGCGGCAGGCCCAGGTCGTGGGAGGCTGGAGCATCGCCCGCGCGGTGAAGGCGAGCGCCGAATCGGGCGCCACCTTGACGCCGCAGGACGACGGCTCGCTGCTCGCTGGCGGCGCCGCGGCCGACAAGGATGTATACACGATCGACATCGACGTACCCGCGGGAACGCGGGCGCTGCGGCTCGAGACGCTCACCGACCCATCCCAGCCGAAGGCGGGACCAGGACGGTCGGTCAACTCCAACTTTGTGCTGACGGGCTTTTCGGCCGGGGCGCTGGATGCGCAGGGGACTGTCGAACGCCCGCTGGCGATCTCGACTTCCCGGGCCGATTTCCACCAGCACGAGGGGGGCAACGGCCGTGACTTCGTGATCGCCGATGCGCTGGACGACAACCCTCGCACCGGCTGGGCCGTGGGCGGGCAGAACCAGCAGTCGCACGCCGCGGTGCTGGTGCTGACCGAACCCGTCGCCCAGGCGACGCGTGTTCGCGTCGTGCTGCGGCAGGAATACGGCGAGGCGCACTGCATCGGCCGGCCGCGGCTGTCGGTCTCCTCGCTCCCGGCCGAGGACGCCCTTGCCGTCGCGGGGGTTCCCGCGGCGGTGGGCGAGGTGGTGATGATTCCGGCCGCGCAGCGCACGGCGGAGCAGAAGGCGGTGATGTGGGAGCAGTTCCGGGCGGTGGCGCCTTCCCTGGAACCCACGCGGCGCGAGCTCGCAGCGGCTCATGAGAAGCGATCGGGACTGATCGTCGCGCAGGCGCTGGTCATGCAGCGAAGCGCCGAGCCGCGGGAGACGCATCTGTTCCAGCGGGGGAGCTTCCTCTCCCCGGGAGAAAAGGTCGAGCCTGGCACGCCCAGCTACCTGCCGCCGTTGCCCAAGGATGAACCGGCGAACCGCCTGACTTTCGCGCGGTGGCTCGTAAGCCCGCAGAATCCGCTCACAGCGCGGGTCACGGTGAACCGGCTGTGGGAAGGGGTGATGGGCAAAGGGCTGGTGGAGACCAGTGAGGATTTCGGGCCCCAGGGTGATGCGCCCACGCATCCCGAGCTGCTGGACTGGCTCGCCACCGAGCTGGTGCGCAACCAGTGGAGCATCAAGCAGACGCTGCGCGAGATCGTGACAAGTTCCACGTACCGGCAGAGCTCGCGCGTCACGCCCGAGCTGCTCGCCAAGGACCCGTACAACAAGCTCTACGCGAGGGCGCCGCGCTTCCGGGTGGACGCGGAGACGATCCGGGACGTGGCCCTGGCGACCAGCGGGCTGCTGACGCCGACAATCGGCGGGCCCAGCGTGTTTCCGCCGCAGCCCGATGGGACGTGGACGCAGATCTACAGCGGGGCGCAGTGGATGACGGCGACGGGCGCCGACCGGTATCGGCGGGGGCTGTACACGTTCTGGCGGCGAACTTCCCCGTATCCGTCGTTCGTGACGTTTGATTCTCCCAGCCGGGAGATCTCGTGCGCCCGGCGGCCCAAGACCAACACGCCGCTGCAGGCGCTGACCACGCTGAACGATCCGGCGTTCGTGGAGGCTGCGGCCGCGCTGGCAAGGCGGATGATGAACGATGGCGGAACGACTCCCGCGGCCCGGGCCGCGTATGGGATGCGGCTGTGCGTCACGCGTGAACCGACGGCGGCGGAGGTCTCACGGCTGGTGGCGCTGTACGAGCAGCAGGTCGCGGCGTACAGCCAGGATGCAGGATCGGCGAAGGACATGGCGGGGTTCGGCGTCGCCGGCGCGGGCGGGGAGTACGACCCGGCGGAAGTGTCCGCGTGGACGGTGGTGGCGAACGTGATGCTGAACCTGGACGAGACCATTACACGGCAGTGACACCCGGGCGGGGCTTTGACACGCTCGATCGGCGGAAGAGAGAACGACACCATGCACGAACATCCGATCCATCCGCTGGTCGCCCAGACTCGCCGGCAGTTCTTCCAGGACTGCGGGATCAAGCTGGGGGCGATCGGGCTTGCGGGATTGCTCAACCCGATGGCGATGGCGTCGGGTGGGGCCGACGGCACGGGTGTGGGCGGGCGCGGCTCGGCGAATCCCCTGCTGCCCAAGGCCCCCCACTTTGCGCCCAAGGCCAAGAGCATCATCTACCTGTTCATGAACGGGGCGCCCTCCCAGCTGGACCTCTTCGAGAGCAAGCCGATGCTCACGAAGTTTGATCGCCAGCCCATCCCCGACGAATACACCAAGGGGGAACGCTTCGCCTTTGTGCGGGGCACGCCCAAGATCCTCGCCTCTCCCTACAAGTTCGCCAGGCACGGCCAGAGCGGGGCGGAGCTCTCGGAACTGCTCCCGCATACGGCGTCGATTGCCGACGAGCTCTGCTTCGTGCGTTCGTGCAAGACCGACGCCTTCAACCACGCCCCGGCGGAACTGTTCCTGAACACCGGCCTGGCGCGCGTGGGCCGGCCGAGCATGGGATCGTGGCTGACGTACGGGCTGGGATCGGAGAGCCAGGAATTGCCGGGGTTCGTGGTGCTGCTCTCGGGCGGCGGCCAGCCGTCGGGCGGGTGCTCGTGCTGGTCCAGCGGGTTTTTGCCGACGGCGTACCAGGGCGTGCAGTTCCGCTCCAAGGGTGATGCGGTGCTGTTCACCAGCAATCCCAAGGGAATGACCGGCAAGACGCGGCGGGAGTCGCTCGATGCGCTGCGCGATCTGAACCAGATGCGGCTGGAGGCGATGGGGGATCCGGAGATCGCCACCCGCATCAATGCCTTCGAACTCGCGTACAGCATGCAGTCGAGCGTGCCGGACCTGCTCGACATCTCGGGAGAGAAGCCCGAGACACTGGCGAGCTACGGGGTGGAGCCGGGCAAGGAATCGTTCGCGGCGAACTGCCTGCTGGCCCGGCGCCTGGTGGAGCGTGGCGTGCGGTTCGTGCAGCTTTATCACCGCGGGTGGGATTCCCACGGGACCAGCCCGGGTGACGACATCATGACGTCCCTGCCCAACCGGTGCCGGGAGACCGACCAGGCGTGCGCGGCGCTGGTGAAGGACCTGAAGGATCGTGGGATGCTGGACTCGACCGTGGTGGTGTGGGGCGGGGAGTTCGGGCGGACCCCGGTGAACGAGGCGAGGAACGGTTCCACGTTCCTGGGCCGTGACCATCACCCGCACGCGTACACGATGTGGTTCGCGGGGGCGGGGATCCGCAAAGGCACCACGATCGGGAAAACGGATGATCTTGGGTACTTTGCGACCGAGGACGCCCTGCACGTGCATGATCTGCAGGCGACGCTGCTGCACCTGATGGGGCTGGACCACAAAAAGCTGACCTACAGGTTCCAGGGCCGCGATTTCCGGCTGACCGACGTCCACGGGGAGCTCTTTACAAAGATGCTCGCCTGATCCACGGGTCTTGAGAGCCCTCCGTGTGCCCCCGGGGCGGGAAGCAGCACTGCCGCCTCCGGGGAGTGGACACTCTGCCGAGCCCCAGGCCCGCGGTCCCGGTGAAACCCCGGCGGGCGGCGTGGGGCCGGGCGGAACATCTGTTGAGACAACCAATTTGGGCCGGCGGCGGCGGAAATCGCAAGAACGCCGCGTGGTGATCACATTCGCCCGCGACCCGCGACTTTGACCGCCGCCCGTCCTCTCTCCCCCCTCTCAATTTCGCTCCGGGGCGGCGGTCAAAGTTGCGTTGTCAAGCGCAGGAGCATGACCGCCGCGGCCCACCACCGCCGGTCGGGAGTCTGAGATGAGCCGTATACATGCCATGCTCCGCGCTGTCACCGCGCCCGCGTTCGCGTTCACCGCTTCGGCGGCCATCGGGATCCTGGCCGGGTCCGCGGAGGCTCGCCCCATCACGCAGGGCTCATTGACGTTCGATCTTGTGCCGGTGGTCACGGGGCTCAAGGCCCCCGTGCTGGTGACCAACGCGGGTGACGGATCGGGACGCCTGTTCATCGTGGACCAGACGGGCAAGGTGTGGATCATGAAGAACGGCGCGGTGCTTCCCACGCCGTTCCTGGAGATCCTGCCCCCGGAGCTGGTGAACGTCAACCCGGGGTACGACGAGCGCGGGCTGCTGGGCTTGGCGTTCCACCCCGACTTTGCGAGCAACGGCCGCGTCTTTGCGCGGTACAGCAAGCCGCGCACGGGCTCGGCGGGGGAGCCCTGCGTCGGGACCGGTCGCGGATGCCATGAAGAGGTGCTGGTCGAATACCGCGTCTTTGTGGACAATCCCGACAAGGTGAATCCCGCGACGGCGAAGTACCTGCTGCGGATCAGCAAGCCGCAGTTCAACCACAATTCGGGGGCGATCGCGTTCGGACCCGACGGGTACCTGTACATGGGGATGGGCGACGGAGGCGGGGCCAACGACGGCCTCGCCGACACGCCCCCTTCTCACGGCCCGTTCGGCAATGCCCAGAACATCAACGTGCTGATGGGCAAGATGCTCCGCCTCGACGTGGACCATGGGGACCCCTACGGCATCCCATCGGACAATCCCTTCGCCTCCAGCGACGGCGCGGACGAGATCTTCGCCTACGGGATGCGCAATCCCTTCATGTTCAGCTTCGACGACGGTCCCGGCGGCACCGGTTCCCTGTGGCTGGGAGAGGTGGGCCAGGATCTGTTCGAAGAGATCGATATCGTCGAGAAGGGTAAGAACTACGGGTGGGTCATCCGGGAAGGCTTCCACTGCTTTGATCCGTTTCACCCCACGGTCCCACCGACGAGCTGCGACTCCACGGGCATGACCGATCCGATCGTCGATTACGCCCACAGCGAGGGGGGCATCGCCGTGGTCGGCGGGTACGTGTACCGCGGGGCGGAGTTCCCGGGCCTGCGCGGCGTGTACGTGTTCGGCGATTTCAGCACGAGCTTCACCGCGGCCGACGGGCACCTGTTCTACATCGACACCAATCAGGCCAACTGGACGATGCAGCGGCCCCTCCTGCGTGGGACGACGGCGCCGCTGGCGCAGTACGTCAAGGGCGTGGGCCGCGACGAGGACGGGGAGCTGTACATCTGCGTCTCCAAGGTGCTGGGACCGACGGGCACGAGCGGTCAGGTGCTCAAGCTCGCCCGCTGCAAGGCGGACTTCAACGGGGACGGCGTGGTGGACGACTCGGACTACAGCGACTTCGTTGATTCGTTCGTGGACGGCGGGGCCGGCGCCGACACCGACGGCTCGGGCTTTGTGGACACCGACGACTTCGATGCGTTTGTTCGGAACTTTGAGAGCGGTTGCTCCCCCACCGCCGGATAACGGCGGCCCGGGGCAGGAGAGTCAGGAATGCGGATCGATTGTGTGTGTGCGGCGGGTGTTGCGGCGCTGGTGTTCGCCGGCGCGGCGAGGGCGGACGTGGTGACGATCACCGCGGACCGTGACAACACGCTGTATTTTTCGACCGATCCCCTCGCCCAGAAGAGTAACGGGGCGGGACCTTCGTTCTACGCGGGCAACAACAGCTCCATGTTCCAGCGGCGCGGGCTGGTGCACTTTGACCTTGCCTCGGCAGTTCCCGCGGGTTCGACCATCAACAGCGTGACCTTCACGCTGACCCTGGACCAGACCCTGTCGAGCACGCAGACGGTGAAGGTTCACCGGGTGCTCGCCGACTGGGGCGAAGGAACCTCCAACGCCGGCACGCCCGGCGGGCAGGGGACCACGCCGACGGCGGGGGATGCGACGTGGCTGTACCGCTTCTTCAATTCGGCCTCGTGGGGGACGCCGGGGGGAGACTTTGTCCCGGCGGCGAGCGCAACCGCCTCCCACACGGGGGATGTCGGGCCCAAGTCGTGGAGCGGGGCGGGCCTGGCGCAGGACGTGACCGACTGGCTCGCCGACCCGTCGTCGAATTTCGGTTGGATCGTCATCGGGGACGAGACGGACGTGACGACGGCCAGGCGGTACGACTCGCGGGAGGCCGCGATCGCTTCCGTGCGGCCGATGATCGTCGTGGATTTCACGCCGTGCAAGGCTGATTTCGATCACACGGGCTTTGTGGACACCGACGACTTCGACGCGTTCATCCACGCGTTCGAGGCGGGGGATGAGTCGGCGGACTTTGACGGGACGGGGTTTGTGGACACCGACGATTTTGATGCGTTCGTCCACGCGTTCGAGGCGGGGTGCTGAGGCCACAGGGCCACAGGGCCACAGGGCCACAGGGCCACAGGGCCACAGGGCCACAGGGCCAGCGGATTCTGTGATCACGTGCGTGCCGGCGAAGCGGGAAACAGGATTGTGCAAGAACACTGATTGAACAACGCGCTGCGGGGCACGGGCCCGGCAGTTCACCAGGCTCCTGTGCGCCCCGCCCCTGTAATGAGTTTCTCGTGTTGAGAGGCGACAGGGGTGGGGTCGTTTTTGGGCCGCGTTGATGCTGGCGGTTCATCAGTCCTGTGGGGTCGCGGCGCGGCGCTTGGAGCGGAGCCAGTCCAGGAGCCGGCCCTGCTCCCAGGTGTTGATGCAGCGGTCGGGCGTGACACCGCCGCGGCGAGCGGTCAGCACCCCGTACGGCAGGTTGTCAAAGTCGGCCATCTCGTGCACGTCGCTGTCGATCGCCAGGAGGCAGCCCGATTCCATCGCCCCGCGAACGTGCGTGTCGCGCAGGTCCAGACGCACCCAGTGGGTGTTGATCTCCAGGGCGACGTTGTGCTTCGTCGCCGCGGCGTAGATCGCGGCCATGTCGGGAGAAAGCCCAGGCCGGCGTCCGATCTGGCGACCCGTGGGATGGCCCAGGATGTGGACGAAGGGGTTTTCGATCGCCCGCACCAGGCGCCGGGTCGCCGTATCCGTGTCCTGGGAGAGCGCGGCGTGGGGGCTGGCGACGACGATGTCGAGGCGGGCGAGGATCTCGTCGGGGTAGTCAAGCCGGCCGTCGGCGAGAATGTCGACCTCGGAGCCGGCGAGGATCTGGATGCCGGGGACCTGGGACGCGGCGGCATGCACGGCGTCGATATGCTCGAGCAAACGCTCGACCGTCAGCCCGCCGGCGATCGCAGATGAGCGAGAATGGTCGGTGACGGCGATGGTGTGAAAACCGCGTGCCTTCGCGGCGCGGGCAAGCTCGGCGATCGACATGCGTCCATCGCTGGCGGTGGTGTGCGCGTGGAGCTCGGCCCGGATGTCCTTGAGCTCGATCAGGGAGGGCGTTAACCGGTGCTCGAATTCGCCGATGTCCTCCCGGCATTCGGGCGGGATGTACGGAAGATCCAGTGCTTTGTAAATCGCCTCTTCAGTATCACCTGGGCATACGGGTTTCACACCGCGGCGCTGCGGGGGATCGAGCTGGCGCTTGGGATCGTCCTCGGGGAAAAGGCCGTACTCGTTGAGCGTGAGGCCCCGCTTGCCCGCGCGGCCCCGCAGGGCGACGTTGTGCTCCTTGGAGCCGGTGAAGTACATCATCGCCGCGCCCCACGACTGCGGGGGCACGAGCTTGAGGTCCATCTGCACACCGCCGCCGGTCAGTGCTTCGTCCCTGCCCCACCGACCGAGGCTGTCACCGAGCCCGACTCGAACAGAAGTCTTGGTCTCTCCCGAGGAGATCACGCCCAGCACGCCCGGCATGGAGCGGAACGTCTCGGTGAGCAGCGTCGCTTCCGCCGCGTCCCGAGGGGCGGCGAGGATGTCGATGTCACCGATGGTGTCCCGTCCGCGGCGCAGGGAGCCGGCGTAGGCGACTTTCAGCCCGGGCGCGGCGACGCGGGTAAGCAGATCGATCACGCGCTGGGCGACGGGAATCGCCAGGCCCAGGAGAAGCCGGCGGGGCGGGCCTCCGGCCTGTCCCGATCCCTGCTGAGATTTGTAGAACTCCAGCGCCTGGCGGATCTTGTCCACGCTCTTGGCGCCCATGCGCGGCAGGGAGAGGAGTGAGCCGTCGGCGATGGCTTTTTCGAGGGAGGGGATATCGGTAACCTGGGCGTTCTGCCAGAGTGAGCGGATGGTTTTGGGGCCAAGGCCGGAGATTTCGGTCAGTGCCAGCAGGCCGGGGGGGACCTGGGAGACAAGCTCGGCGTGCTCGGAGATCTTCCCGGTGGAGACGAACTCCTGGATCTTGTCGGCCATCTTGGCGCCGACACCGTCGATGGCGAGGAGTTGCGGGCGGTCCTTGGCGAGGGCGGCGATGTCCTGGGTAAGCGATTCGATCGCCCGCGAGGCCCGGGCATGGGCGGAGGCGCGGAACGAGTCGATCCCCAGGATGTCCATGATGACGGACATCTCCTGGAGCAGGCGGGCGAGGGTCTCGTTGGAAGCCATGGCGGGATGATAGAAGAGAGGGGCTCGTTCGCCACGGAGCCTCGCGGCTCCTCTACGATCGGCCGTGAGACTTTCCCTCGCCCAGATCAATCCAACGGTCGGTGATGTGGCCGCCAATGCCGTGCTGGTGGAAGAGGCGATCCGCGCCGCGGCAACGGCGGGCGCCGACCTTGTGGTCCTGCCGGAACTGTGCATCTGCGGGTACCCCCCCAAGGACCTGCTGCTGCGCGAGGGCTTTGTCGACGCGTGCGCCGACGCCGCGAGCCGGGCCGGGGGGAGCGCCCCGCGGGGCATCACGGTGGTCATCGGCGTTCCCCTGTTTGCGACGAGCGGCGGAGAAGGGGCTCGCGCGGGCCGTATCACCAACTCCCTGGTGGCATGGCGCGACGGCGCGCAGGTGGGCCGGTACGACAAGCGGCTCTTGCCGACGTATGACGTGTTCGACGAGGACCGATACTTCGAGCCAGGACAACGTCCCTGCGTGATCGACGTCCCGGCACGGGGAGGGGCGAGCGTCCGGGTCGGGCTGGCGATCTGCGAGGATCTGTGGAAGGGCCGGGACGCGGGGTTTTCCTCACGCTATGCGGACGCCGCCGATCCGGTGGAGGACGCTGTCAAGGCCGGGGCGAAGGTGATCGTGGTGCCCAGCGCCAGTCCGTTCGTCCTGCACAAGGGGGAGCGGCATCGGGAGATCCTACGTGCACACGCAACCCGTCACCGCGTGTTTGTCGCGTCGGTCAATCAGGTGGGCGGCAACGATGATCTGATCTTCGACGGCCACGCCGCGGTGTATTCTCCGCGAGGCACGCTGCTCGCCGCGGGGCCGGGCTTCCGGTCGGATGTGCTGACGACCGACATCACGGTCGGCGACGATGCGGGGACGTCCCGGGAGATTCCCGATCCGCTCTCGGCCGCCGCGCCGGAAAAGCTGCTGTTCGAAGCGCTCGTGCTGGGAATCAGGGACTATTGCCGCAAGACTGGCTTTACGTCCGCCCTGCTGGGGCTCTCGGGGGGCGTTGATTCGGCGCTCACCGCCGTGCTCGCCGTCTGCGCTCTGGGTCCGCGGAACGTGCTGGGCATCAGCATGCCCGGGCCGTACTCGTCGGAGCATTCCAGGACCGACGCGAGGACCCTCGCGGGGAACCTGGGCATGACCATGCTGACGATCCCCATCGCGCCCGCGATGACGGGGTTCCGCACCTCGCTGGACACGGCATTTGAATCCCAAGGGTGCTCCCGGCTGGGGGGGAGCCTGCCGGACCTGACGGAAGAAAACCTGCAATCGCGCATCCGCGGCACGATCCTGATGGCCGAGTCCAACCGCACGGGGGCGATCGTTCTGACGACGGGGAACAAGAGCGAGATGGCGGTTGGGTACGCGACGCTGTACGGGGACATGAACGGCGGTCTGGCCGTGCTGAGCGACGTGACCAAGCAGCGCGTGTACGCGCTGTCGCGGTGGATCAACGCCCACCCGGTGGAGGCGGGGCTGGGGATGGCCCCGATCCCCGAATCCACGATCGACAAGCCGCCGTCGGCGGAGCTGCGGCCCGACCAGACGGACCAGGACACCCTTCCGCCGTATGAAATCCTAGACCGGATCATCGAGGGGTTCATCGAAAACCATCAATCTTCCGCGGGCATCGCCCGGGAGACGGGGATCGACGAGGCGCTGGTCCGAAAGATCACCCGGATGATCGATCTGGCCGAATACAAGCGAAAACAGGCCGCCGTGGGCCTCAAAGTGACCACGGTCGCCTTCGGGGCGGGGCGGAGATTCCCCATCGCGCAGCGTTGGCGCGGGAGCTGACGCGCGTTTGACGTCGCGCCGGATGTCGTCTTGGGGCGTGCGGCGGACATACCCTTGCATCCGTGCACGCCCGGGAACCACTCCCGCGGCGAGCGGCACGCAGCGCACGATTTGGCCGAGGGCGCCGTCGGACTGAACGGGCCTGGCTCACAGCAGAAAAGAACCGATGAAGATCAAGACGATTATCACAGCCGCGCTGGTGCTCGGCGGGCTGCTGGCGGTCGGGGGCGGGCTGGCCTGGTGGAAGATCCGGGAAATCAAGGCTGCCGCGGCGCAGCCCCCCATGCCCGAGATGCCCGAGACCGTGCAGATCCTCGAGGCCAAGACCGTCTCCTGGCAGCCCACGGCCCAGCTTTCGGGCACCGTGATCGCCATGCAATCGGTGGTCATCAGCAACGAGGTCGCCGGAACGGTGAAGGAAGTCCTGTTTGAGTCCGGCGCCACCGTCGAGGCCGGGCAGGTGCTCGTCACCCTCGACACCACCACCGAGCAGGCCGACCTCGCCGCCGCCGAGGCCGCCAGCCGCGTCGCCGACGCCGCCGTCCGCACCGCCGGCGCCGACCTGAACT
Organism: Phycisphaerales bacterium; assembly: GCA_044226385.1. Lineage (GTDB taxonomy): Bacteria > Planctomycetota > Phycisphaerae > Phycisphaerales > UBA1924 > JAEUJB01. Next base: position 215,489 of record JBGAHA010000007.1, on the reverse strand, counting down.
GGGCCGAGGCCAATTACAAGCGAATGGTGCAGGCCAGCGACGCGAAGGTCGCGCCCATCGCCGACCTTGATAAGTCTCGCACCGACCTCGAAGGCAACAAGGCCAAGGTTGACAAGGCCCAGGCCGAGCTCGAGCAGGCCAGGGCACGCGCGGACCAGGTCAAGACTCTGATCGCCAAGAAGACGCTCAAGGCCCCGTTCAAGGGTTGGGTCGGCCTTCGCAACATCCATCCCGGCCAGTACCTCAAGGAAGGTACCGACATCGTCGGGCTCCAGGAAGTCTCGGACAGGATCTTCATCGACTTCGCCCTCCCCCAGGACCAGGCCCTGCGGGTCAAGCCGGGGCAGGTCGTCATGGCAACGTCTCCGATGCTCAGCGACGAGCCGATCCGCATCGAGGTCGTCGCCCTCGACGCGGTCGCCGATTCCACGACGCGCAACGTCCGTGTGCGCTCGGTGGTTGATAACAAGGACCAGAAGCTCCGCCCGGGCATGTTCGTGGATATCTCGGTGCCGGTGGGAACGGCGAGCGAGTACACGTCGATCCCGCTCACCGCGGTGCGGCGGGCTTCGTATGGAGATCACGTTTTCGTGATCAACGAGAGCAAGCCCGGGGAGATGCGGGCGAGCCAGCGGTTCGTGAAGCTTGGACCCACCATGGGCCAGAACGTGATTGTGACCGACGGGGTGAAGGCCGGGGACCGCCTCGCCGCCGTGGGCTCCTTCAAGCTTCGGGAGGGCGTGCAGGTGATGCCCGCGCCCGAGGCGCCCGCGAAGGCTGGCCCTGCCGGCGGCCCCGAAACTCACGAGGCTGTCCCCGGGACCACGGCCGCGCCGGCGGCCGAGCACGCCAGTGCTCAAACGTCCAAGGACAAGAACCACTAAAGACCGCCAAGCCGCTCCCGCGAGTGGCCGCTCCTGCAGACCCGTGGCCACGTTCATGCCTGGTTGACGACGGATTTCGGAAAGCCGCTCCAGATGCCCAGTTTTTCCTTCACCGACATCTTCATCCGCCGGCCCGTGCTGGCGGTCGTGGTCAATCTCATCATCCTCGCGGTCGGCTGGCGATCGATCGGGAGCCTGCCGATCCGGCAGTATCCCCGGATCGAGTCCAGCTCGATCGTGATCACCACGGCGTACATCGGGGCCAGCGCGCAGACGGTGCGCGGGTTCATCACCACCCCTATCGAGCGCGTGGTCTCCGCGATCGACGGGGTGGATTACATCGAGAGCACCAGCACGGCGGGCGTCAGCACGATCACGGTGCGGCTGCGGCTCAACCACAGCAGCACCGACGCGCTCGCCGAGATCAGCGCCAGGCTCAACCAGGTCCGCAGCGAGCTGCCGCCCGAGAGCGAGTCGCCCTCGATCCAGATCACCAGGACCGACAAGCCCTTCGCCACCTTCTACATCAGCTGCACGAGCTCGATGCTCGACCTGACGCAGCTGACCGAATACCTCTCGCGGGAGATCCAGCCGCAGCTCACCACCGTCGAGGGCGTGCAGCGGGTGGAGATCCTGGGCGGGAGCCAGATGGCGATGCGCATCTGGCTCGACGCCGAGCGGATGACGTCCCTGGACATCACGCCCCAGGAGGTTGAGCAGGCCCTGCGCCGCAACAACTTCCTGGCCTCGGTTGGCCAAGCCAAGGGCCGTGACGTGCAGATGGACCTGCTCACCAACACCGATCTGCACACGTCGGCGGAGTTTGAGCAGCTCGTGGTGCGTGAGATGAGCGGATCGATGGTGCGGCTGGGGGATATCGCGACCGTCAAGCTGGGGAGCGAGGAGCCGGCGACCGAATGCGGGTTCAACGGCAAGCAGGCCGTCTACCTCTCCGTGTGGCCGCTGCCCACCGCCAACGAGCTGGACGTCGCGGCGAAGCTGCGCGAGACGATGGACCGCATCAAGCCCTCCCTCGCGGCGGGCGTGGACATGCGCCTGGCGTACGACGGCACGTTCTACATGGACCACGCGCTTCGCGAGATCGGCAAGACCCTCGCCGAGACGGTGGCGATCGTCGGGTTCATCGTCTTCATCTTCATGGGCTCCCTGCGGACGGTGCTGGTGCCGCTGATTGCGATGCCGATCTCCCTGGTGGGCGCGTGCGTCGCCATGCTTCTGTTTGGCTTCAGCCTCAATTTGCTGACGATCCTGGCGATCGTGCTCTCGGTGGGGCTGGTGGTGGACGACGCGATCGTCATGGTCGAGAATGTCGAGAGGCACGTGCGGGAAGGCAAGACCCGCATCGACGCGGCCCTCTTGGGCGCCCGGGAGCTGTTCAGCCCCGTCATCGCCATGACGATTACCCTCGCCGCCGTGTACGCCCCCATCGGCTTCCAGGGCGGTCTGACGGGCGTGCTCTTCAAGGAATTCGCCTTCACCCTCGCCGCCGCGGTGGTGGTCTCGGGCATCGTCGCCATCACGCTCTCACCCGTGATGAGCGCGGGGCTGGTGCCTTCCCACGGGCACGAGGGGTTCCTCACCCGCGTCGTCAACAAGGTCTTCGACGGCATCCGCGCCGTGTACGGTCGGATCCTGGACCTCACGCTCGAGCTGCGCTGGACGATGGCGATCGCCGCCGTGCTCATCGCCGTCGCGGCGGCACCGCTCTACACGATGTCGGCCCGTGAACTTGCCCCCACCGAAGACGAGGGGGGCCTCTTCTTCGTGCTTCTCTCGGCGCCCGACGCGACGCTGGATTACACCAAGCGCTCCGCCGCGGGCCTCAACGAAGCACTCAAGGAGTTCCCCGAGACCAAGAACGTCTGGCAGGTGCTCTTTGTGAACAACGGCTTCGGCGGCATGCAGACCGTCGAGTGGCAGGACCGCAAGAAGACCACCAAGGAGCTCCAGGGACCGGCATTCATGGCTGTTTCGCAGATGCCCGGCCTGCGCGTCGTCCCGTTCCTTCCGCCGCCGCTACCGGGGGCGGGCAATTTCGGCGTCGAACTGGTCCTCGCTTCGAACGATGACCCGGAGAAGATGGCGGCGATCGCAGATCAGCTCGTGGGCGCGTGCTTCGGGAGCGGAAAGTTCCTCTACGCCGACACCGACCTCAAGATCGACCTTCCCCAGACCCGCATCATCATCGACAAGCAGAAGGTCGCCGACCTGGGCCTGGACCTTGCGTCGGTGGGACGGGACCTTTCCGTCCTGCTCTCGGGCAACTACGTCAACCGCTTCAACTACGACGGCCGCAGCTACAAGGTGATCCCGCAGATCGCCGAGGTGGATCGCGTCTCTCCCGAGCAGATTCTTCAGCTCAAGGTCCGTTCCGGAGGGGGCGGGCTGGTCAGCGTGTCGTCGTTTGTCTCTCTTGAGACCATCAGCGCCCCGCGATCGCTCAACCGTTTCCAGCAGCGCAACAGCGTCAAGATCCAGGGCGTCACGCTGCCGGGCGTCACCAAGGGTGAAGCACTTGACTGGATCGAGGCCGAGGCACGCAAGATCCTTCCACCCGATTACTCGATCGATTACGCTGGGGAAAGCCGCCAGCTCCGGACTGAAGGCTCATCCCTCGCCGTCACGCTGGGCTTTGCGCTGGGGCTTATCTACCTCGTGCTCGCCGCGCAGTTCGCGAGCTTCCGTGACCCGCTGATTGTGCTCCTGGGCTCGGTGCCGCTGGCGATTTCGGGGGCGCTGGTCTTCACGTTCCTCAACCTCACCACCATCAATATCTATTCGCAGGTCGGTCTCATCACGCTGGTGGGGCTGGTGGCCAAGAACGGCATCCTGATCGTGGAGTTCGCCAACAAGCTCCAGGAAGGCGGCCTGTCGAAGGTTGCGGCGGCGAGGGAGGCGGCGGTGACGCGTCTGCGCCCGATCCTGATGACCTCGGCGGCAACGGTGTTCGGGCACTTCCCGCTGGTGCTGGTGACGGGCGCGGGGGCTCAGGCCCGCAACAGCATCGGTATCGTGCTGGTGTCGGGGATGGCGATCAGCACGGTCTTCACGCTGTTCGTGGTGCCCTCGGTATACGCGCTGATCGCCCGGGATCACACGAAGATCGCGGCGAAGAAGGCGGCACGCGGGGAGAAGCCGGCGAGCACGCACGGCAACGGGCACGTGACGGCGGTACTCCCGGCGACGGCGTGAATCGGCTCGCATCGGTTCTCTATCCGCTGCGAAGGCGGTCGCAGGTCGTTGCGCACCGCTTTGAAAGTGCGGCGAGCGGGAACATCCACGCCTTGCCGTGCGTCCTATCGCACGTGGGACGCCCTGCGGCCGCGCCGGCGATACGCTCCGGTGGTCTTTTCGCACCTCATTCGATTCGCGCCCGATGCCTTCGCGTTGTGAATCGCCGCGCCCCGCCCCACCATGCAGCCACTGACCGAACCACCCCCCGCTTCCTCAGCGCCCGCAGCGTCCGCCGCCACGTCTGGCGCGGGGCTCACCATCCCCGGGCAGGCTGAGAAAGTCTCGAACATTCTGCCCGAGTACGTCAAGCAGCTCCCCGAATCCCCCAACCTGAGCGGCGTGGTCGTCTCCCCCGACGGGAGTCGCGTCTACGCGCTGGTTAACTCCCCGACGATCGATGTCGGGGCCTTGGGCAACGAGTATGTGCGGCCCGTCGCCGACATCGCGGCGGCAATTCTCACGCTGATCCTCCTGGTTTTGATCTGGCGGGCCGCTCGCCGGCGAGTAAATGTCAATTCGCGGTACTGCGTGCGCTGCGACTACGACCTCACGACCCTCCTCCACCACGACCGGCCGCCCACCCACTGCCCCGAATGCGGCGCCGACCTTTCCCAGCGCCGGCCGGTTGCGGGCCAGCGCCTGATACGCCGCACGCTGGGGCTGGTCGTGCTGCTGGCGCTGGTCATGTCGGCGTACGGCTGGTACGTATGGAAGGGAAGCCACTGGTATCCCAGGCCCATTCCCGAGGGTCGCTGGGCGTCCACCGCGTTGTACGAATATGGCACGGCCCACGGCGTCGCGTGGCCTCCGCGCGTCGAAGCCGACGGCGACCTGCTGCTGGAAATTGATGCCTCCACCGGCGCTACCTCCCGGTCGATCGCGCAGCGGCCCAGCCGCACTTTCTGGGATCTGACATACAACCCGCTGGCGAAGGGGGTGTATCTCAAGTCGGGGGATGGCGTGGATCTGGTCGCCGTGGAGGATGGACGTGTCATCGCCCACCTGCCCGACGCGGACGGCACGCCCGGATTTCCGCTGGCGATCGGGCACGCGGCCGAGCCGTCACGCGTGTACCTCGACCTTGTGTCGGCGCCGACGGGAGAGGCCCAGCTGGTGGAGTGGAATTGGTCGGACGGCGCCCGCACGCAGCTCGCCGCGGTCGCGCGTCCGCCCGGCACCCGCATCCATGGCGATCGTCATTTTGCGTCCATTCCTGCCGCACCTCGGGGATTTCTGCACTATGGAAAGTTCCAGGAACCTGGGATGATCAGTGCGGGTTTGAGCGTGGTCCTCCTGGGCGAGCAGAGAGGGCCGCTGTCGGAAACGAAGCTTCGTGACCTGAACGAGGACGCCATTCCCGCGATCACGTCCGACGGGTCCACACTCTTTGCGCTTGGCAAGGGCGGGTTCGGCGTCTGCGGCTTCTCACTTCCATCCCTCGCGGAAACCGCGACCTTCAGCGGCGGAACGTTCGCCGGCGCCAGGTCCGTGGCGCTGCGTCCCGACGGGATCATGGCCGTCCCGGGTGAAAACGGGATCATGATCCGTGATGTCGGCGCGAAGAAGTGGGTGTTGATGCTCACTTACTCCCCCACCGAATACGCCCCGCGCTCGTTCTCGTTTTCCCAGGACGGTCTCACCCTCGCCGCCGTCATGCAGTCCGGCGGCGTGAGCGGCGGACCCGCGAATGTCACGTTCAAGCTCGGGGTGTGGAAGCTGCCCGCGTTCCTTGCCATGAAGGCGGGTGCGCCCCTCCCGGCGACGAAGTAAGGCTGCGAGGCGTCTACTTGTTGCAGCACCAAACCAAAACCCAAGGCGTCCACCGGACGCTCTCCTCGAGCCCCCGGCGGACGCCTGGTGTCCCATCCTCCCCAGCCTTTTGAGGGGCTTCCCTGCCCCGAGTCCGATCTCGCCGCCTCCCTGCGGCACTTTCTTTTCGCTTCTCAATTCAGATTCGCGTCCCATCCGCGAAATCCGCGGCTGCTTTTCGCTTTCACCGGCGCCGACGCGGCATGCACAGCCCCATCGAACCCGCGGCGAGGACCCACGTCGCCGGGCCGGGCACCGCGACCTGCGTCATGGCGCTGTCGATGTACCACTGGCCCTGGTCCTGCCACCACTTGAACTCGAAGCGGCCGTCCGTGCCGACGCTCAGCTCGATGGGCTGGATGTTCTTCTTGTCGAGCTGCGTGGGGTCGTTGGGGTCGACCACCGTCATGGTGAGCTTCTCGTCCTTGGTCCACTTCTTGTCATCGTTCTTGTCGTCGAAGGCCATCCCCACCAGCGTCATCGCGTGGGCCTTCTTGAAGGGCACATCGATGATGTTCAGCTCGATCCCCGCCTTGTGGTTCAGCGAATCCCACATGAACTGGAAGGTGGGATAGATCGCCTCGACGTCCGCGCCCTTGGACCAGCTCGTCGCATCCGTCTCACCGAACATCTGGCCGTCGTATCGCGTCTTGCCGGGGGCCCAGTCTTCAAGCCACGACACGTTGGACGCCCACCACTTCTCGACTGTGGTCCCGTTGGTTCCCATCCCCGCTCGGCCGCCGGCCTTGTTTCCCCAGCCGCCGCCCAGCGCGTCACGGGTCTTGGCGAGGTCGGCGGTGATCGCCCCGTCCTTGTCCCGGATGATCCGATTGTCGCCCTTGTACACGTCGGTATAGGTGTTCTGGAGGAACATGAAGGCATTGGTCGAGGTGGTGTTGCCGCACTGGTTCCCGCTGTTGTCGAGCTTGCCGAACTTGGTAATGTCCAGGGAGTACGACACGGTCCCGGCGAGGGCGGTCGATCCCGAGAGGGCGGCGAAAGCGAGCACGAGGGGGAGGCTGCGGTGGCTGAGGGTGGTCTTCACGAATCTCTCCTTCCAGGGGTTGGTCTTGTGTGTTTGCGGTGAGCCGCGGGGCCTGGGTTGCGGTGGTTTTTGCCGTCTTCCAGATCCCCGCACCCTCTGAACGCCGCCTCCTCTGAGCACTCACGCATCAATCCACAAAGTTCGGCGGGGCCGGACCCGGCCATGCTTCCGTTCGGGTGCGGTGGGGATACCCTTGCAGGCTTACCGGACGGCGGGGACAGGTCCACGCCGCTCCCGAGCACCGCTTTTGCCCTTCAAGGAGCTCTCTTCGTGCAACGCACCCCGCTGTACAAGTTCCACGTCGACGCCGGCGCCCAGATGGTCGATTTCGCGGGCTGGGAGATGCCCATCCGCTACTCGGGGATCATCGAAGAGCACAAGCAGGTCCGGGCCAGCGGCGGGCTCTTTGACGTCTCCCACATGGGCCGGGTGAAGATCCACGGCCGCCACGCCCGCAAGTTCCTCGAACGCCTCTGCACCCGTCGCATCAGCGATATGCAGGCCGGCCAGTGCCGCTATTCCCTGGTCTGCAACGCCGCCGGCGGCGTGCGGGACGACGTCATCGTGTACCGCATGGAAGAAGACGAGTTCACCGTCGTCGTCAACGCCTCCAACCGCACCAAGCTGCTGGAGCATTTCGAGCAGGTCCGCTCCGCAAACGACCTGGTGGTGAAGATCGACGACCAGACCGCTTCGACGGCGATGGTCGCCCTGCAGGGTCCCAAGGTCATGGAGCTGGTCTCCAAGGTCTCCAAGGAGATCCCGACGCTCAAGCGGTACCGCTTCTCGGTGAAGAACCTGCTGATCATGAAGCTGGTGGTGAGTCGCACCGGGTACACGGGTGAGGACGGCGTGGAAGTGATTCTGCCCGCCGGCGCGGTTGAGATGGCGATGAAGCTGCTGCTCAAGGACGTCAATACCAAGGACCCGAATGCGGCGATCAAGCCGATTGGCCTTGGCGCCCGGGACACGCTGCGGATGGAAGCGGCGATGCCGCTGTACGGGCACGAGCTGGGCGAGGGCATCAGCGCCCTGGCCTGCGGCGTCGATTTCGCCATCGCGATGGACAAGCACACGCTGGACAAGGGGGAGCGGTTCGTTGGCCAGGATGCCCTGGAAAAGACAGTCTCCGAAGGCGGCCCCAAGCACAAGCTGGTCGGCCTGGAGATCGAAGGCCGCCGCCCGGCCTTCAAGGGCACGATCAAGAGCGGCGGACGGGAGGTCGGGACCATCACCAGCGGGTGCCTCAGCCCGACGCTCGACAAGGTCATCGCCATGGGCTTCGTCGAGCGCGACCTCACCACCCCCGGCACAGCCCTGACGGTCGACACCGGCCGCCTGGAGCTCGCCGGCAAGGTGGTGCCGATGCCGTTCTACAAGACGCCCAAGGTCGTGTGAGGCAGGCAACGCGAACGGCCCCTGCCCACGGGAAGACGCGCCGTCTTTCGCGGTGTTCGTCCGCGCACGCGCGATTGGTCCGAACGCGAGTCCGGCGTGGCCTGCGTGGCCGCCTCAATTCGTGTGTGGATCAAGAAATGGACTGATCGCGTGCGGACCTGGCCTGCTTACCCCGCGCGGCCCGACTGCGGACCCGACTCCCCGGCGATGGTCGAACGCATCGCCGTGTCCGCCTGGATGTTCCGCAGACGCTGGTAATCCATGATCCCCAGGTGCCCCTTGCGGAAGGCTTCGGCGATCGCCTGCGGAACCTCGGCCTCGGCGAGCACCAGCCGGGCCTTGTTTTCCTCGATCTTCGCCTTGTTTTCCGCTTCCGTCGCCAGCGCCAGGGCACGCCGCTTCTCGGCCTCGGCCTGGAATCGCTGCTTGTCGGCGTTGGCCTGGTCGGCCTGGAGCTTGGCGCCGATGTTGTCACCCACATCGATGTCGGCGATGTCGATGGAAAGAATCTCGAACGCCGTCCCGGCGTCCAGGCCCTTGGCCATCACGGTCTTGGAGATCTTGTCGGGGTTCTCCAGCACCGCCTTGTGCGTCACGGCCGAGCCGATGGTCGTCACGATGCCCTCACCCACGCGGGCGATGATCGTCTCCTCCGTGGCGCCGCCGACAAGCCGCTCGATCGCCGTCCGCACCGTCACGCGGGCCTTGGCCTTGAGCTGGATGCCGTCCTGGGCGACCGCGTCGATCGTCTGGCGCGGGCCGTTGGGGTTGGGGCAGTCGATCACGCGGGGATTCACGCTCGTCTGCACCGCCTCGAAAATGTCGCGCCCGGCAAGGTCGATCGCCGTCGCCACGCCCCACTGCAGATTGATCTTGGCGCCGCGTGCCGCGATCATCGCCGAGATCACCCGTCGAATATCACCGCCGGCAAGGTAGTGCGTCTGGATCTGGTTGGTCGTGATGTCCAGCCCCGCCTGCACCGCGCGGATTCGTCCGAACACGACCTGCCGCACGTCCACCTTCCGCAGCCGCATCGCGACGATCTCGAACAGCCCCACGCTCGCGTTGGAGAAGTACGCCTGGATCCACAGGTTCAGGAACTGGAATATCGCAAAGAAGAAGACCAGGCCGATCAGGATGGCAACCACAATCAGGGCGATAATCAGCTTGTCCATAGCGCAGGATCCTCGGGGACTCGCGGGAACGGTCGTTGCGTACGCCGCAGTATACGGGCGTCGGGTTCAGATCGCACGATTCGGGGGGCCGATCAGGCTCGCCGCTCGTCCACCGGGCGGACCTTGATCTGGTTGGCCTCGGCGACCGTGACACGGACCTTGGAGCCCGCAGGGATGAGCACGGTCTCGGACAAGGCGTCAAACCGCTTGCCCTTGATGCGGACCACCCCGACGGGGCGGAGATCGGTGACCGCTTCGCCCTCCGCGCCGAGCAGGGCGAGAAGTTCTTTGGCTTCCCGGTCGGCCTCGGCGCGGCGAGCCTCGATTTCTTCTTCCGATGGCTCCCCGACCATTTTGCGGCCCAGGGGCGTGTGCCGCCAGATCTTCAGACCCTGGAAGAAGATCAGGGGCCCGGCGACCATCGAACCCAGCGTGCCGATGGCGCCCCACAGAGCGTCGTACTTCCAGAGAAAGACGATTCCCGCGAGGGCCGAGGCGATGGAAAGCGTGGCGATCAGGCCCGCCGACGGGATGAAGATCTCCACGACCAGCAGCAGGGCGGCAACCCCCAGAAGCGCCAGTCCCCAGATCAAGAGCGTGTTATCCATGGGTCGTTGCAGGTCTCCAGAGGAAGGCAAAGCCTAGGAGAGCGCGGCGCCGCCCGGGAGCACGTCCACCGGCTCCACCACCACCTGGAACGCGTCGGCCGTCACCACGCGCACGGGCGTGCCCGCGTCCACGTACCCAAGCGCGCTGGAGACGTCCACCACCCGGTCCCCGAACTGCCCCTTGCCCGAGGGGCGGAGCGGCGTGATCGCCGTGCCCACGTCCCCCACCGCCGGGCCGCTGGGCGCGGGCACAAACACGTCGAAATCCCCCGCCTCCTCGTCGCTCTCAACCCCCGGCTTGAGCACCATCTTGTTGAAGACGGGAATCGACGACAGATTGCGGGAGATGAAGTACACCGCCAGCCCCGCGGAGACGAACGACGTCAGCACCGTCACCAGCCCGCCCAGCAGTTCCGACCGTCCCCCCGCGCTGCTGGGAAAGATCCCCGATCCCTGCCCCACGAACGTTCCGATCAGCCCAACGAACAGCAGCATCATCCCCACCACGCCGGGAATGCCGAAGCCCGGCAGGATGAGCACCTCAACCCCAAGCAGCACGATCCCCGCGCCGATCGCGGCGATCTCCCACCAGTTCGCCATCCCGATAAACAGCGCCGGCCCCAGCAGCAGGACCAGGGACGCCGTGGCGATCGCGCCGGGGAGGATGACGCCGGGGTGGAGCATCTCCAGCACCATCGCCACCAGGAACACCGCGATCAGCAGGCCGCGCACGTAGTCGTTGGTCAACACGAGCACGAGCGTCTCCGACCAGTTCTGGTCGAGCCGCTGCATGTTCTGGGCGCCGAAAAACTGCTCCAGTTCCGCGTCGTTGTGGATCTTCGCCACCGCGAGACGCATCGCGATCAGGTCGTCGGGCTTGAAGGTGAACGGCCCGTTGCCGTCGCTGACGTACTCCACCAGCTTCCACTTGCCCCGGTCGGCCGCCGTGATCGGGGGCCGCTGGCTCTGCGTTTCCAGGTTCAGGGACACCGTGTCCCCGACCTTTTCCAGTCGCGGCGCGGCGGGCTTGAAATCCAGCGGCGGCGGATCGCCCGGTAAGGCGGGCCGCGGCGTCGCGGGCGTCGCCGCGGGCGATTCACCCGCGGGCGCGGCGGGATCAGACCCCGTGGAGCCGGGCGCGGCGTCGGGAGCGGGCGCCGCAGGATCGCTTGCCGAATGCCGCGGACCGCGCGAGTCGGTGACATCCGGGGAAACGCCGATCCCAGCGCGGGCCGACACAAGGCGCGGACGCTGCGGCGGGGGCGTGGATCCGAAGAGTTCGAGATACTCCGCCCGGTTGATGCACATTCGCTGGCCGGTCTGGGCGTTCTCGACCAGCCACAGTTCTACGCCCAGGGCGACGATCCCCTGCACGAGGTACTCGTCGTACCCGCGGCGGCGGGCCGAATCGACAACTTCCGAGAGCAGCGGCGCCGTGAACTTCTGCCGCTCGTGCTCGGGCACGGGCATCACGCCCTTGGGGCCGATGGCGATGGGAAGTGCGTCCCCCATCGTCCCGGGGTCGTTGGTGACGATCTCTCGGCAGGCCAGCGCGATCACCGATCCAGCGGAATAGGCGTTGGGGTTGATCCACGCGACGGTGTTGGTGATCGGGCACTGCTTGATGGAGTTGCAGATCTCCAGCGCCGCGCCCATCTCACCGCCGGGTGTGTCCAGGTCGATGACCACCGCGTCGGCGCCCGAGCGTTCGGCAAGCTTGAGCCGCCTCGCCACGCTCTTGGCGGTGACGCTGGTGATAGGACCGTGGATGGTGATGATCGCGACGTTGCCCGCCTGCCGCGCGGCGGGAATCGCCAGCGGTTGCTGAGAAGCGGCCGCGGGCGCCTGCGCTCGGGCCATGCCCACCGGGGACAGCAACACCGCCGCCACGGCGAATATCAGGGCGACCGGGAAGACCCGTCGAAGCACTCGGATCAACGCGTCCATCGTCCTCCCCGCAGGGAATTGTGAGGCGGCGCAAGGGCGTTCCCGGGCGGCGACGACCGCCCCGACGTACTTGCACCAGCCCACCACCCCACAATCATAGGTATGGCGGCTACCGCTGCTTGGATTCAGGGAGTGCCGGGATTTGCCACCGCTCAGGCCGTAAACCGACCGAAATTACTCGCCCTCGTCAGCCCGCCGCCCGCGGGGCGCACGCGGGCGAGGCGGTCTGCGACAGGGCCGTGGAGAGCGTCCGGAAGAGGTGGTCGATCTGCTCGGGGGTATGCATGGCACACACCGAGAGGCGGAAATACAGCGGAGCGGGGCCGTTGGGGTAGTCGATCAGCGGGATGAACACCCCGCCCTCCAGCAGGCGCTCATAGAAGGCCCGCATCCGCTCCGCCGAATCGAGCACAAACGTCATTACGGGGGAAGCCGAATCCTCTACCACGAGCCCCATCGCGTTCAGCGAGCGGCGAACGCGACGGACGTTGGCTTCCAGGGCCTTGACCAGGCCCGGCTCCCGGTCGATGACCCGCAGGGCTTCCCGTCCGGCGTGGGCGAGGATGGGGGGCACGGGCGTGGTGCCCTTGTAGATGCCCGCCTCGAAGCGGACCAGGTCCACCAGCTCCCGTGAGCCCGCGATCGCGCCGCCGTAGCACCCCAGCCCCTTGGCGAGCGTGCTGGTCCAGATGATTCGCGGATCCTTGAGCCCGAAATGCTCCAGCGTCCCCCGGCCACGAGCCCCCAGCACGCAGAAGCCGTGGCAGTCGTCCACGACCATCGACGAGTTGTTCGCCGGCAGCGCGGCAAGCAGTTCGGGCAAGGGCGAGATCGCCCCATCGGCGGCGAAGATGCCATCGGTCCACAGGCAGATCCGCCGGCCCGGATGCCGCCGAACGACCCGCATCGCGTCGGCCGCGTTGAGATGTTCAAAGTCCGCGACGGTGAATCCCGCCGCCTCGACCGCGTTGCGGATGCTGCGGTGCGACTTCTCGTCGATCACCGCGACGCCCACGTCGTCGCTCCTCGCCGCCGCGGGGGAGCCCAGAGCCTGCGCGAGGGCCAGGTTCGCCGTGTATCCCTCTGGCATGAGGATCGCGCCCTGCATCCCAAGGAACGCGGCGAGCTCGGCTTCGAGCTTTTCGTGCTCAAGCGTGTTGCCGCTGGTCTCCCGGGAAGCCGACGTTGTGATTCCCAGGTACCCCATCGCCCGCACCACCGCCGCCTTCACGTCGGGGTGATGCCCCAGCCCGAGGTAATTACATCCACCGAACGCGACAAGCTCGCGTCCCTGGACGGTGACGGTCGATGCGGTATTGGCCTCAATGGGAATGCGGGGCATGGCGGGACCTTGGCTGGAATGATAGTGCCCGACGGACGCTGGTCCGTCTATCGACCGCCCGCCGCGCCCAACATCGCAGAAATCCCCACCATCGTTACCGGCAGCGGATCGTCGCGATCGTCGCCATCGTGTGCAGCCCAGGGGCCGCCTCGATCAGCCGCGGGATCGAGTTCACCACGATCGCCGACGTCGCCACATCCCCGTGAATTCCCCCGCGGATCGTCAGGTCGATGGGGGGTTCACCCTCCAGCACCACCCGGTCACGCGGGTCGGCCTGCCCGATCGCCGCCTGGAATTCCAGGGAGACCGTGCAGCGCTCGTCCGCATAGCCCTTCGCCACCTGCCGCACGCCCGCGACCATCCCCTTGTGGATCGGCCCCAGGGCGCACACCAGCTCGCGGTCGGCGAAGACGGGCTCGATGTTCTCGTCCCACGTCTCGATCTTGGGAAGTCCCAGATAATGGGAGAGGAAGTGCAGGCTCTCGCCCAGCCCGACATGCCGCAGACTGCCGTCGGCGACCCGCTTGTCGAAATGCTCCCGGTCGAGTCCTGCGCCGATCTTCTTCTGGAACGGCACCCGCCGCGAGGAGGCGTCCTGGATCCTTTCCACATGCACGCTCCGCACCGACCGGCTGACTCCGGAGGCAAAGACGGGCAGGGCGTCCATGACGAACCCCGGATTCACACCCGTCCCCAGCAGTCGCCCGCCGGTCTTGACGGCGAGCTGGTGCAGGCGATCGGCAAGAACCTGGTGCCGCAGCCACGGATAAATCAGTTCCTCGCACGTGCTGACCACCGGCTTACCGTGCTCGAGGGCGACCCGGAAGGTCGGCTCGCACAGCCGCAGGTCGGAGCTGGTCGTCACGACGACGCAGTCGATCTCGTTCCAGTTGCGAACGTCCTCGATCGCGTGGGCGATCGTGATGTTCTCCTTGATCGCCGGGCACACCTTGGAAATCGGCTCACCCCCCAGCAGCGGGGAGGAATCCACGACCCCGGCGATGCGGCCCACGCCTCGCTCGACGATCTCGGTGAGGATGCGGTGGCCCAGGGGTCCGATGCCGATGTGAAGGATTCGGTGCATTGACCCAGCATAGTGCAGGCGGGGACGGCGTGCCGGAGGTGCGATTCAGCGGACATCAGCCCACCTTCTCGACCCCGTCCAGCGCCGGATCCACGCTGGCCGCCGGCCCGAGCGTGAAAATCACCAAGCGGAGCTTCATACCCGCTTCATTCCACGCGGGCACACACGTCCGTGACCGACATCACCAACTGGATCCAAGACCATGCCGCGTCCCTCACCTGGATGCTCATCATCTCGGTGGTGATCTTCGGGGCGTGCGTCCTCGCCGCGCCGCTCATCCTGCGAAAGATGCCCGCGGACTATTTCACCCACGACACCAAGCCGCCGAGCCTCTTCGGCGGCTCGGGCGACCAGTCCAAGGGCACCTCCCCCTGGAAAATCGCGCGCAACGTCGCGGGGTGGATCATGGTCGTCGCCGGCCTGGCGATGCTCGTGCTTCCCGGCCCCGGCCTGGTCATGTCCTTCATCGGCCTTCTGCTGGTCGACTTTCCGGGGAAGTACACCTTCGAAAAGTGGCTCGTGAAACGCGCCAAGATCATGGGTGTTTTGAACTGGATCAGGAAAGAAGCCGGCGCCGGACCATTTGACCCGCCGAAGCAGAGCGGGCAGGCGTTGCCGGCAGGCTCGTAAATTCAACGCTCGCCAGATCAAATCAACGCGGCTCGGCGAACGCTGCCCCGCCTCCGGCGGAGCCGCTCACCCCAGCACGCTCCCCAGCTTCCCCCCGGCCTCTTCGAGCAGCGTCTCCGCACGCTCGCGCGTCGCCCCCAGCTTCTCCATCACCACCGCCGTCTTCACCACGCCGCCCGCACGCTCCAGCAGCGAAAAACTCTCCTCCCGCGAGACCCCCGTCAGCGTCGCGATGATCCGCGCCGCGCGGTCCTTGAGCTTGTCGTTGGTCGCCTTCATGTCGACCATCAGGTTCTCGTGCACCTTCCCCGACCGGATCATCAGCGTCGTCGAGATGGTGTTCAGCGTCATCTTCGTCGCCGTCCCCGCCTTCATGCGCGTCGAGCCCGTCAGCACCTCCGGCCCTGTCTTGAGCACGATGTAATGGTCCACGTGCGGCGGCGCGTCGATGTTCACGCACACGATCATCCCCGTCACCGGCCGCGCGCCCTCCGGCAGCCGCGTCTTCACCCACTCCAGCGCGCCCAGCACGTAGGGCGTCGTTCCGCCGGCGGCGATGCCGATCACCGTGTCGTTCGCGCCGAGATGCAGCGCTTCAAGCTCCGCCCACGCCCCCTGGCGATCATCTTCCTTCCCCTCGCTGGATTTCCGCAGCGCCGAATCCCCTCCCGCGATGAGCCCGATGATCCGCTCGGGTCCCACGCAGAACGTCGGCGGCGCCTCGGACGCATCCAGCACACCCAGCCGTCCGCTCGTGCCCGCGCCCAAGTACACGAGCCGCCCGCCGGCGACAAACCCCGGCTCCGCCGCGGCGATCAGCCTCGCCACCATGTGCCGTGACCGCTTCATCGCCCGGAAGACTTCCCGGTCCTCTTCCTGGATGAGATCAACGATCTCCCGCGAATCCATCGCGTGCAGCGTCATCGAGGCCTCGTTGCGCTGCTCGGTCAGGAGCGTCGAGCGGTCGGGGGGCAGTGGCGTCGTCATGGAACTCCGTTCTGGCATAGTCGTTCTGGTTCACCGGCAAGCACACCGCCCGCGCGATCACGCTCGCACGCTCTCTACGCGCCCGCAAGTTTACGGGTACACCCACGCCCCGCACACCGGCGCGGGCTCTCTTCTTCCCGTCACGCCCGCGAGCGTGATCCCCACCCGGTCCTGGCACAGCGCCCCCAGGATCGCAAACTCGATCGCCTCCCGGTACGCCGCGGGCACACCCAGCGCGTCGGTCGCCTTCACGCCCACCGCCCGCCCCTCGCTCATTTCCCCCGCGGCCCGGGTTATCGCCGCCACCAGCGTCGCGTTCTTGACGCCCCCGCCGGCGAGCACGATCTCGTCCACGCCCGTAGTCCCCGGCAATTTTGCCGTCACCGCCGCGGCGATCGCCCTCCCCACCGCCTCGCACGCCGTCCGCACCACGTCCGGCCCCGGCTGCGCCGCCGTCGCGCTGATCCACCCCGCCAGCTCATCACCCGTCCCCAGCGACCTGCCCGCCGACGTCTGCGACTTGAGGATCTGCTCCAGCGATTCCAGCGCCCCCGAAATCACCTTTCCGCGCCCCGCGATTTCTCCGTTCTCATCGAATTTCCGTCCCAGCCGCACCCGGCTCAGGCCGTCCAGCAGCTGGTTGCACGCGCACACATCCTGCCCGCGCACGCCCGCAAGCCGCGCGGCCTCCAGCCCTGCCGGCACGCGCGTGACATTGCAGAATCCCCCCAGGTTCACCAGCGCCCTCGATGTCCGGGCATCACGAAACAGGATCCAGTCGGCGATGGGCGTGATCGGCGCCCCCTGCCCACCCGCGGCGATGTCCGCCGCGCGAAGGTCGAACACCACCGGCGCCCCCAGCGTCACCGCGATGGGCGCCGGCTGCATCAGCTGCCACGTCCGCCCCTTGCCGTGGTACACCGTCTGCCCGTGCACGCACACCAGATCGATCCGTCGCCCCCCCGCCCATTTCGTCCCCAATTCCTGCGCCACGCTCGCGTGCAGTTCACCCAGCTCCCACATCAATTCCGTCACCCGCCGCGCCGTCATCGGCTGCTGGTCGGCGAGCTTGCGCAGATCTGCAGCGAGCACCCCCAGCGAACGTGAGATCGCGCCCACGTGCCTCGCCGTCATCTCCAGCCCCACGCCCCCCACTTCCACCAGCGCCGCGTCGATGCCGTCGATGCTCGTGCCCGTCATGCAGCCGATCACCAGCCGAGTCTTGGGAGTTTCTGGAGCCATGTCCGACCAGCGTACGCGTCGCAAGTCCGCCCGGGCGTCAGTCTTCCCCCGGATCCAGGGTGATCACCGTTCCCCACGCGACGAACACCACCGTTGTTCGAACGTCCCGTTCCTTCAGCCCCAGGGCCTTG
Organism: Phycisphaerales bacterium; assembly: GCA_044226385.1. Classification (GTDB taxonomy): domain Bacteria; phylum Planctomycetota; class Phycisphaerae; order Phycisphaerales; family UBA1924; genus JAEUJB01. The sequence goes on along the minus strand of JBGAHA010000007.1, from coordinate 197,952 downwards.
CACACGACGGACCGGTACGCCCCCATCTGCGGCCCGTAGGCTCGCGCCCGCGCCCTTTGCTGGGCTTCACTCGGCCCGCACGCCTCGACCTCACCCCGGGCGCCCACCATCCCGTCGGTCTTCCAATCGATGATTTCGGCCGCCACCGCCCGGCCGCCCCTGCTCACCACCACCACGCGGTCCATCCGGTTGCGGACCGTGCGCCCCTGGCGATCGATCGTCACGCCTCCAAGCTCACGGTGCAGTTCCACCTTCTCGCCGCGGCCCGCCCCCCGCAGGTAACGATCCCTTCGCAGGATCCGCGCGACCTCTTCCCGCGCGATCACCTTCCGGAACGCCGCGAGAACTTTATCTTCCTCCAGATCGAACGGCAGATCGATCCCGGCGAGCACGCCACGCAGCCTCGCCTCGGAGATCGGCCCATCCTCCAGCCATTCGATCTGCTCCAGGCACGCGTGCACGCCCGTCCCCAGCCCGCGCGCCGCGCGGCGGCTCGCGATCCGTTCCGCCGAGCGAGCCGGACCTTCCTCCCCGTGTCCCACAACCTCCTTGGCCCCGTCGGCAAGCCCCGACGCTGTCACGGCCTTCGATGAAACACCGACCGGCGCCATGCCGAGCACAACAAATACTCCCGCGGCACCCGCGTCGGCGGAGCCCTTCCCCTCCCCACGCTCCGATTCTTCTGCTTCCACCGCCGCTCGCGGATCGATCGGCCACCGGTCCGACCCGGACTCGTACAGCACTCCCGACTCGTCGGGACCTTCCACATCCCCCGCGAGCGCCGCCCGCACCACGCGCGAAAGGCGGAACGACGATCCAGACGCCGATTGCGGCATCACGATCATCTCCAGGTACCGCCTCGCCCGCGTCATCGCCACGTACAGCAGGCACAGCGATTCGCGGATGTCCCGCGCCCCGCGATCCACCGCCATCCGCCGCAGTTCCGGGCTCGCCTCCTGCACGACCTTGGGCGCGTACAGCGAGAGCCCCGTGATCGGCCCCATCAGGTCCTCGCGTTCGTACAGCACCTCGGGCGTGCGAGCTGGCACCAGGCCATCCAGTTCCGGCACCACCACCGCGTCAAACTCGAGTCCCTTGGCCGCGTGAATCGTCATCACATGCACCGACGCCGCGACCCCTGCCGGACGCCGCGTCACCTCCAGCATCTCCAGGAATGCCCTGATTCCAAGCCCACCGCGCTGGTCGAACTGCTCCGCGCACTCCACCATCTGTCCCAGCCGCACCCGGTCCATCTCCTGGCACACCGGTGAAAGCCACCTCGCCCATTCCGCGATCACCGGCCCCACGCCCGCCCGCGTGATCCGCTCCCGCAGTTCCCCCGACACGGCGGAGACCGTCGCGGGGTCCACGCGGCGAGAGAGGCCCACCGCGTCTCCCAGCGCCGTCGTGCCCACATGGAACGCCGCGAGCGTGTCCCCGGGATGCTCCGCGACGCGAAGCAGTGACGCGATCGCCGCCACCGCCGGTGACTGCGTCAGCGGGCTACCACCCTCCTCGGTCGCGTCGATTCCCAGGTCGGCCAGCGCCATCAGCAGCCGCGGCATGATCGTCTTGTTCCTCAGCAGCACGCCAATCGAGGCCCGCGGCGCGAGCACTCGCAGCTCCCGCACGCGCCGCGCGATGTACTCGCACCGCGCCGCCGCGAGGCCCTCCTTCCCCGAATCACCCTCTTCGATCTTCGGAAACTCCCGAAGCACGACCTTGCCCGGCACATCCTTGAGTTTTTCATCCCACGTGTGCAGGGTGAACAGGTCATTCCACTGCTCCGCCGCCCGCTCGCACGCGTCCCCCTCCCTCACCGGGCTCTGGGCGATCCCTCCCAGCACGCGGTTCACCGCGCTGATGATCTCCGGCGCCGACCGGTAGCTCGACGCCTTCTCGACCACCTGGATCTGGCTCCAACGCGTGCCCAGCGTGCGCAGGAGTTCCGGCTCCGCGTGCCGCCAGCCAAAGAGCGACTGCTTCGCGTCCCCCACGTAGAAGAACGACCTGCCCCGCGTCTCGTCCGACACGATCTCCGCGATCAGCGGCTCGATCACGCGGAACTGCGAGACCGAGGTGTCCTGGAACTCGTCCAGCAGCACGTGCTCGATCCGTGCGTCGAGCCTGTAATACAGCTCGTCCCGGATCGTCGCCATGTCTTCGGCCATCAGCAGCCGGGGCACGTCGTCGAACCGGATTCCGCCCTGCTCCTGCTTGAGCTGCTCGTACGCCGCGTGAAAGCGTTCCGCGAGTTCCGCCGCGGCCTGGTTCTGCTGCCTCAGGCGCTCAACCAGACCGGCCCGCGCGTGCTTCGCGGGAACACCGAAAATCTCCAGGAGCTCCGGGGAAAAATCGACCCTCGAATATGATCGCGTCCCCACCACCGCCGCGCCAAGACCGCCGTCGAGCAACCCATCCCAGTCCTGCTCGCTCATCTGCGCCAGCAGCTTCTCCCGGGCCTTGGCCCACGCCGCGTGAGGCTTGCCCGTGCCCTTGGTCACCGGCAACGCCGCCCCCCGAATCACCTCCGCGGCGGTCCGCAGCCCTGCATTGTCCAGCGCCCCGGGAATCGGACCCACCGCGCCCCACGACCCCGGCATGGACTGCACGTGCACATCGTGCACCGCGTCCACCACCGAGGCGATCGATTCCCGCACCGAGCGCTCCCCTTCGGACTTCTTGAGCATCCGCAGCAGCGGCATGATGATGGGCGTCCCGGCCTCCCGCAGCACCCGCCCCACGGCCGCGCGGCGGATCCTCGCGTCCTCATCGTCGCTGGTGATCCTCCAACCCGGCGGAAGTCCGATCTCCACCGCGAACGCCGTCGCCACGCGCACCAGGAACGCGTCCAGCGTCGAGACCGCCAGGCGGTCCAGCGATCGCCCCACCGTCGCGGCGATGTGCCGGCACGACTCCTGCGTCAACGCGGGCCGCTGCAGGTCTTTTCGCAGCCGCTCCAGCTTCTCGGGATCCTCCGCCGCCTCGCACAGGCGCCGCAGCACGCGGTCCAGTATTTCCCCCGCCGCCGTCCGCGTGAACGTCGCCGCGAACAGGCTGGGCGGGGCGCTCCCGGAGATCAGCAGTTCCAGCAGCCGCGTCGTGAGCGCGTAGGTCTTGCCCGTCCCGGCAGAGGCGAGGATGCCCTGCGCCTGCACGTTCATGATTCCCAATCCTCCGCCGGCGCCCCGGGCATCTCAGCGCTCCCCGGTTCATGCACATCTTCGGTCGACACTCCGTCCACACCCGCCGTGGTCCGGGGCACAATCACGCTCACTCCGCACAGCGCGCCACCCGGCCCATCGCTGGGCGGATCAGCGCCGCGCAGCCGCCACACCCCCTCGATCATCTGCTTGGCCAGCCGCCGCGCCGTCTCCACACCCAGGTCCAGTGCTTCCGGGCCCCAGTCTCCCAGCGCCAGCTCCGTCTCACCATCCTTGGGAAGCGTGATGAATCCCAGCCGCACCGACCTCGCCCGCGTCTGCTCGATCACGTCCTTGGCCAGCACCCGGTACAGCGGCAGCTGCAGGTCGTTCCACGGCAACTCCCCACGCTTTTCGCTGTACATCGAGCGAATCCGCTCCTTCTCCCCTTCCCCCGTCTTGTAGTCCAGCAGAGCCAATTCCCCGCTGCCCCGGTGTAAATCGATCCGGTCGATCCGGCCCTTGAGTTCAATCCCCCGCTCCTCGACATCCAGCATGATCTTGCGAGAAGGCGTCCACTCCGTGTGCAGGATCTCCCACCCTTCCCCGGCCCGCGCCGCCTGCCACCGGGCAAAGCCCCGCAGCCGGTGCGCCGCCTGCAGGATCTGCACCGCGACCGCCGTGGGCGGTGCATCTCCGGCATCCTCCGCGGCGACCTCGTCCAGGCATCGCTGCACTTCCGCCTCGACCAGCGCGGCATCGGCGCTGTTGCGACCGGGACCCTTGGCAAATCGGTCCAGCACCTTGTGCACGAGGCTCCCAAAGACGCTCGCCTCCATCTCCAGCGCTTCGTCCTCCACCTCCCGCAGCCGCAGCACCCGGTCGAGGTAAAACCCGTACGGGCTCTGCATGTACCGCTTGAACGACGTCACACCGATCTGCGTGATCTCCCGCGTCTCGATCACGGGCATCAATTCGAACGCCGGGTGCACCGCGCGGCTCCCCGCCAGCTTCGGCGTCACCTTCAATGCAGCCCGGTCCCCAGGCTTCCCCTTCTCCAGGAACATCCCCAGCCGCCGCACCACCGTCGCGTCATCGCTCGCCATCAGCAGCCGGCTGGGCCACAGCCGGCTTCCATCCCCCGATCGCCGCCCCGCGACGATCAGCACGCGCGTGTGTCCCTTGATCGCCTGCGTCAGCAGGCACTTGTCCCGCGCCAGAAGCACCTCGCGCGTCGAAAGCCCCAGCGATCTCCGCAAGCCCTCGGGAACCATCGCATCTGCCGCCGATTCCCGCGGCGCGGACCCCTCGTTCATCCCGGTCAAAATCAGCGTCGGCGCAGGATCGTGCACCGCCTCCAGCCATCCCAGCAGCTCGATCGCTCCCGCGTCCACCACGTCCGGCACGCTCTCCCGGCCCATCTCCGCCAGCAGCAGCCGTATCGCCGCGCCCGGGTTCACCCGTGGCTCGTGCGCCCCCATCACCGCGCCCGACCTCATCAGCCGGCACACGCGGTCCACCACCCCGGCGGCCCCGAGATCACGCTCATCCACCGGCTCGGGCATCACACGGCGCACCATGTGCCCGATCGCCGCGCCCCACCCGCTGATCGGCCGCGATTCCGCCGGGCGATCCCCCGCCCACAGCTCTCCCAGCATCTCCGTGACGCCCCGGAACACCGCCTCCAGAACCCCATGCATCACCGCCGTCGCCGCGGAGCGCTCTCCCAGCCACCGACCATCCACCACCCCGTGCACATACCGCGTCCCGTAGTCGTCGATCACCGCGAGCAGTTCCGTTTCAGTCGTCACGATCGGCGCCGCGCTTGCCATCCCCCGTTCCCGCACGAACCGCTCGACATCCCGGTGCCGCAGCAGCGCCGCGTATGGAACGAACTCCGGATCCGCAAGAAAATCGGCGACCAGGCGCAGCAGCCGCCCCACACCGCTGCGCGTCACCGGCGTGCCCGCGCCCGACCGCACCCGCACCGGTTCGCGCCCATCAACGGGCGCTTCCAGCGACGGCGCGGTCCGCTCAATTCCTCGCCGCACTTCTTCATCGGGCACGGCGATCACCACCGACGACGCGTCCATCGCCCCCGCGCCGTCGCCCCACCACCCCGGCCATCCCGCGGCGAGCAGCGCCGTCGTCGCCTGTTCCTGCGGCCCTTCCACGACCCGCAGCATCGACTCATCGATCTCGACCGCCCTGTCCTGCCACGCCGCGGGGTTCACCGCTCCATGCGCGTCGAACAACTGCTCGCACGCCTCGGGCGCGGCGATCAGCGCCGTCGCCCGCGTCCCTTCCCACGAGAGCACGCGGCGCAGTAACCCCGGAATCTCCACCAGCCCCACGAGCACGATCGGCTTGCCGTCCCCGCGCCCGGCGTCAGTCGCGGCGACGCGCTGCATCGCCTCATCCACCAACCCAAGCTCGTCCAGCACGCCCCGGTACGCGCACTGCAGCCGCTCCATCGCGCCCCACCTCGTCACATCCGGCAGCCGGTCGCGGTCCACCGCCGCGCCGACACCCGCGAACGTCATCCCATCCCCCGCCAGCCGCCGGGAGACCGAATCCACCGTCTCCGCCATCGCGAGCAGTTGAAGCTCTGATTCCTGCACCCGCCGCGGCCACAGGGCTTCACGATCGCTCCCGTCAAGCTCCTTTGCCGCCCGGGCCCACGCCAGCCGTCGCACCCACGACCCGGCGACGGGGCTCCCGGGATCCACGAGCCTTGCCCCGAGGAATCCGTCGATCGTCAGCACATCCCCCAGCACCGATCCGTGCTCACGCGCCATCCTCGCGAGCAACTGCCGCCCGAACCTGCCACCGGGGACCACCACCCACGCCCCCGTCAGGTCCGATGCGAAGCGGCGCGACAAGTACCCCGCCGCGGTCTCCACCAGCGGCTTCTCCCAGCCCAGAAAAATGCGTTCAAGGGTTCCCACCGTGCCGGAGCGTATCCGCCCGAATCGGCGCACGAAACAGCACCCTGACAGCCGCCCGTCAGGCCACGCTTCCACGCCGATTGGAGGAACTTGGCCGCCGCGGGCCGCTTACATCGACATCGCCGCGCCGCGGGCGATCCGGGCCTTCACCCGAGCCCGCTCGCGCTCACGGTCCAGACGCTCCTGCGCCGCGACCTTGCCACTCCCATCACCCGTCGCCGACCGAGCCATCAAGGTCTTGAGCTCCGCGTCCGCCTCCGCCGGGTTGATCTGTTCCGCCGCCGCGGCGTACTCCGCGAGGATGGTCAGCGTCTCTCCCTGCATCTGCACCACGCCGCCGTCCACCACGTACGACCGCTCACCGCCCGCCCCCTTGTCCGTATCGGGGAACCGCAGCACCAACTCCCCGCACCCCAGCTTCGCCAAGATGGGCGCACGCCCCGGAAGGAAGCCGATCAGCCCGTCCCAGGCAGGCACCGAGGCATACGTCACCTGCTCATCAAGCAGGCTGGCGGCGGGGGTCACGAGTCGGCAGCGGAAAGTCTTCTTGGCCACGCGGGGGTCTCCGTCCTTCGTTCGAAGGGTGCAAGTTTACGCCCGCCGCCGCCCAACGTCCTGCACCGACAAAACACCGCCCCCGTGCTGGCTGCACCCCCCCGGGGCCCGTAGCCTCTCCCCGTGACTCTCAGGGCCCTCCTGGTCATGACCGTCTGCCTCATCCTCCTCCTGGCGGCGGTGGTCACTCGCATGTCCATCGGCGGCCCCGCCCCGCAGTCCGCCCTCCCCGCGACCACCGAACCCCTCACACTTCCCTTCTTCAAAAGCCCCATCGTCGAGCTCCGCGCCCAGCGGGCCGCCGGCGCCGCCGTCGTCGGCGCAGCCCTCGCCCTGGCCGGCGTCATGCTCCAGTGCCTTTTCCGAAACCCCCTCGCTTCCCCCGATCTCCTGGGAATGGCCTCCGGCGCGGGCCTGGGAGTCATGCTCGCCGCCTATCTCAGCTTCAAGACCGCCGGGCTCATTTCCGAGGTCGGCATCGGGGCCACCGGCCCCCCCGCCCTCGCCGGCGCCCTGGGAGCCCTGGGCCTCACCTTCCTTTTCAGTCAGCGTCGCGGTTTCATCGACCCGCCCTCCCTCCTGCTTGTTGGCGTCATCGTCGGCATCCTTGCCGCCAGCGCCACCCAGTTCATCCAGTACCTCCTCCCCGACCGCGGCGTCGCCGCCTCCCGCTGGCTCCTGGGCGCCATCAGCGACGATGTCTCCTGGAAGCAGATCGCCCTCGTCGGCTCCATCGTGGTGGCCGTCCTGATCGTCACCCTCCGCCTCGCCCCCGCCCTCGACGCCGCCACCCTCGGAGACGACGAAGCCCGCTCTCTCGGCGTCCCCCTCCGCGCCCTCCGCGCCTGGCTCTTCCTCGCCTCCGGACTCCTCGCCGCGGCGAGCGTCGTCCTCGCGGGTCCGATCGCGTTTATCGGACTCATCTGCCCCCACCTCGTCAGGCTCTCCGCAGGACCCTCCCACCGCCACCTCGTGCTCGCGTCGTCCATCGCGGGCGCCGCCCTGGTCGTCTGGGCCGACACCCTCGTCAAAGCCGTCGAGCTTCCCTCCGGACGCCTTCCCATCAGCGTCCTCACCAGCCTCATCGGCGGACCCCTGCTCATCATCCTCCTGCGAAAGCGCGACGCCCTCGCATGACCACCATCCCCTTCTTCAAGTACCACGGACTCGGCAACGACTTTCTCCTGGTCGACGCGATCGACCGCCCCGCCCTCGCCTCCCTCGCGTGGAACGACATCGCCGTCCCGGCCTGCCATCGCCGCACCGGCATCGGCGCCGACGGCGTCCTCATCCTCACCGCGCCCCCCGATCCTGCCCTCGCCGACGTCCGCATGACCATCATCAACTCCGACGGAAGCCACGGACATATGTGCGGCAACGGCATCCGCTGCATCGCCCGCTACATGGCCGATCACCGCGGCTGGAGACCCTCCACCCTTCGCGTGCAGACACCCGCCGGCGTGCTCCCCGTCGCCCTCGATCTCTCCTCCGGCCTCTTCACCGTCAACATGGGTTCCCCGCGCCTGGATTCCGCGGCAATCCCCGTCAATTCCACCCTCCCGCAGATCCTCGATATCCCTCTCGATCAGCTCCCCGGCGCCGACGCCGCGTGGAACTCCATCGCCGCAGCCCTCGCGCCCCTCGCGGCCTCTCCGGTGCGGCTTTCCTGCGTCTCCATGGGCAACCCCCACGCCGTCTTCTTTCTCAACGACATCTCCTCCGTCGCGCTCGAAACGCTCGGCCCCGCGATCGAACATCATCCCTTCTTCCCCCAGCGGACCAACGTGCACCTCGTGCGCGTGCTCTCCCCCAGCCTTGCCGAAATGCGAACCTGGGAACGCGGCGCGGGGATCACCCTCGCCTGCGGCACCGGCGCGTGCGCCGTGCTCGTCGCGGCCGTGCTGACCGGCCGCCTCCACGACGCCGCAACGCTCCGACTCCCGGGCGGCGAACTTTCCATGTCGTGGCAGCGCGGCCCCGCCGCGGATCGTCCCGTCGGTGTCTACAAGTCCGGCCCCGCCGCGGAAGTCTTCAGCGGCACGTTCAGCGCCGGGTTAGCGTCACCGTCCACACCCTCGGACGCCTCCGCATGAGCCCCTCCCAGTTCCTCCTCGCCTGGTACGGCCTCGCGGGCCTCGTCACGTTCCTTGCCTTTGCGATCGACAAGTCCCGCGCCATCCACAACCGCCGCCGCATTCCCGAGAAAACGCTCCACCTCCTCGAACTCCTCGGCGGCTGGCCCGGCGCCTGCCTCGCCATCGCATTTCTCCGTCACAAGAACCGCAAACTCCCCTTCCTCGCCCTAACCGGCCTCATTTCCTCGCTCCACATCCTGCTGTGCCTGACCCTTGCCGGGCTCCTCCCCGTCCCCGGCAGGTGACTGATAACTCATCCGCAACGTCCGAAAGCCACGAAAAACAGCGTCCCAAGCCGCCATCAGGGCAAACACCTGCCTCGCTTCTTGACCGTCCACGCTTGACCGACGCGAGGAGGCCGTTACTCTTTGGCCAGCATCAAGAGACCCGGGAGGCTTCACACCCGGGCGGCAACCGAGCCGATCGTCAACGATCAGGTCGCGGTGCCGAGGCCAACCCCATGCGGGGGGTCCTGGGTTTACCCGGGGCAAGATGCGGCGAACTTCCTTGCGGAGTTTGCAAAAAGGGCACCGACGTTCGGTGTCATCCCCGCTTTCCAAGGCCGCTGCTTGATGCCGTGAGGATTCACGGCATGTCGTCTTTCAAGCCCTCGTCCTGTACCCCTTCCACCACCGCCGCCACCCCCGGCACCGGCAAGGCCCAGCTTTCGGCGAGCACCCTCGCCCTGCACGGCCCCCTCGACAAGCGCCGCAACACCGGACCGCTGGTCACCCCCATCACCCAGTCCACCACCTTTGCCCAGCGCGCCGTGGGCGAGTGTGATGGCCCCAGCTACTCCCGCGTCGGCAACCCCACCGTCGATCACCTTGAAGCCGTCTTGGGCTCCTTGGAAGAGGCGCCCCCCTCCGTCTGCTTCGGCACGGGTCTGGCCGCGGAGACCGCGCTCTTCCTCGCCCTGCTCCGCGCGGGTGATCACGCCGTGGTGGGAGAAGCCATCTACGGCGGCACTGTGCGTCTCTTCCGCCAGGTGCTCAACGAGCTGGGCATCTCCGCGACGTTCGTGGACGCCAGCGAGGCCTCCCAGGTCGCCGCGGCAATCACGACCCGCACCAAGCTGGTCTTCATCGAGACCCCCGCCAACCCCACGCTCAAGCTGACCGACATCGAGGCGATCTCCCGTATCACCAAGGCCGCGGGCGTCACCCTGATCGTCGACAACACGTTCCTCACGCCCGCCCTCCAGCGTCCGCTCGACCTGGGCGCCGACGTCTGCGTCTACTCCACCACCAAGCACATCGAGGGCCACTCCACCTCCCTGGGCGGCGCCGTCACCAGCCGTGACACCACGCTGCTGGATCGCGTCCGCTGGATCCGCAAGTGCACGGGCAACATCCAGGCCCCCTTCAACGCCTTCCTCACCACCCAGGGCATCAAGACCCTGCCGCTCCGCCTCCGGGAGCAGTCCCGCAACGCCCAGGTCATCGCCGAGTGGCTCGACGCCCATCCGCAGATCGAAACCGTCTACTACCCCGGCCTGGCAAACTTCCCCCAGCGCGCCCTCGCCGACCGCCAGCACATCGGCGGTTTCCACGGCGGCGTGATCTCCTTTGAAATCAAGGGCGGAACCCCCGCCGGCATCGCTTTGCTCAATTCCGCCAAGCTCTGCCGACTGGTCGAGCACGTCGGCAGCGTCGAGACCCTCCTGACCCATCCGGCGAGCATGACCCACGCGGATGTCCCGCGCGAGCAGCGCCTCCGCGTGGGCCTTACCGACGGCCTCATCCGTCTCTCCGTCGGCCTTGAAGACACCGCCGACGTCATCGCCGATCTCGAGCAGGCGATCGCCGTCGCCTCCCAGGCGACCACCACCGCCGCCGGAGAGTCGTCAACTGTGGCCGCCAGCAACGGAGGTGTCGCGTGCGTCACCCGCTGACCGTTCTGAAGTTCGGCGGTTCCGTGCTCCGCGGAGAGGAAGACCTCCGCCGCGGCGTGCACGAGGCCTACCGCTGGGTCCGCGCGGGCTCGCGCGTCGTCGTCGTGGTTTCCGCCTTCGAAGGCACGACCGACCGTCTGCTCAACCAGGCCCGCTCCTACACCGATTCCACCGATGACAAGGCCTGCGCCCTGCTCCTGGCGACCGGTGAATTCACCACCGCCTCACTCCTGGCCCTCGCTTTCTCCCGCGCGGGCGTTCCCGCCCGCGTCCTGGGACCGCAGGCGATCCAGCTGCGCACCCGCGGCGCCGGCATCGACGCCGACCCCGCCTCCATCGATCGCAGGCTGATCGATCGATCCCTCGAAGAATGTCCGGTTGTCATTATCCCGGGCTTTGTCGGAGTCGATCAGGATAACCAGTTCACGCTCCTGGGCCGCGGAGGTTCCGACCTCACCGCGCTCTTCCTCGCCGCCGAACTCGGAGCCACGCGATGCAGACTCATCAAGGACGTCGACGGTCTGTACGACCGGGATCCAGCCCTCCCCGGGCCCCCCGCTCGCCGCTTCCGCACGGTCTCCTGGGAAACCGCCCTCACGCTCGACGGAGGCGTCATCCAGCACAAGGCCGTCCTGCTCGCCCGTGCCCGCGGCCTCTCCTTTGAGGTCGGCTCCTTCACCCGCAGCGACGTCTCCGTCGTCGGCTCCGATCCCGACGTGTTCTACGCCGCCGCGACGCCCGCACCGCCTCTCCGCGCCGCCCTCCTGGGAGCGGGCACCGTCGGCGGAGGCGTGCACGACCTGGTGACCCAGCTCTCGAGCGACTTCGAGCTCACCCGCGTCGCCGTCCGCGACACCGCGAAGGCGCAGGCGGCGGGAATCTCTCCCTCCCTGCTGACGTCCTCCCTCGTCAAGGCCGCCTCGGCGACCGGCGACGATGTCGTCATCGAGCTCCTGGGCGGGACCGACGCCGCGTACCACGCCGTGCGCTCCGCGCTCTCCGCGGGCAAGCACGTCGTGACCGCAAACAAGGCCCTCATCGCCGCCCACGGCGCCGAACTCCGCGACCTGGCCGTCCGCTGCGGCGGATCCATCCGGTATTCCGCCGCCGTCGGCGGAGCAACGCCCCTGATCGAATCCGTCGCCGCCCTGCGCCGCCGGGGCGCCCGCATCGAGAGCTTCGAAGGCGTCATCAACGGCACCACCAACTTCGTCCTCGACCAGGTTCTCGCCGGCTCGACCTTCGACGCCGCCGTCCAGACCGCCCAGCGCCTGGGATTTGCCGAAGCCGATCCGTCCCGCGATCTTGACGGCATCGACGCCGCCGAAAAACTCGCCATCCTCGCCCACCACGCTTTCGACGCCGAAGTCCGGTGGGAAGATTTCCCGCGCACCGGCATCTCCTCCGCCGTCATCGCCGACCTGCTCTCGCGCCGCCGGGAAGGTCAGGTCATCCGGCTGGTCGCCTCTGCACGCCGCACCCCCGAGGGAGTCGTCGGAACCGTCGAGCCACGCCTCGTCGATGCCCGTCATCCTCTCGCCGATCTCCCGGGCGCGCAGAACGGCCTGCTCATCCGCCTCGCCGACGCGACCACGACCTTCGTTCGCGGCACCGGCGCGGGCCGCTGGCCAACCTCCCAGAGCGTCATCGCCGATCTGCTCGACCTGCGCCGCGAGCTCCGCGCCACACGCCCCGCACGCGAGTCCGGGAGCGGCAGCTCCCGCACGCCCGCGGATCCGGCGTCGCTATCCCGCGAAATTCCTTCCCTCCCCCCGGTGGAACTCGAAGTCCGTCCCACCAGCAAGTCCGCACGCTACGCCGTCGTCGGCGCGACCGGCGCGGTCGGGCGCGAAGTCCTTCAGATCCTCTCCGCACGCGGCGTACACGCCTCCCGCATCGTCGCCCTCGCCTCCGAGAATTCGGCCGGCACGTCCATCCCCTACGGAGATACCCAGGTCGAGGTCGAAGCCCTGGGCGAAACGTCCTTTGCCTCCAGCGATCTGGCGATCTTCGCCGCCAGCGCCGACGTTGCTCGCCGCTTCGCGCCCTCGGCCATCGCCGCCGGCGCGGTCGTCGTCGACAACTCCTCAGCCTTCCGCCTCGATCCCCACATCCCCCTCATCGTCCCCGAGATCAACGGTTCGCGCCTCACGCGCACCGCGACACCCCCCAGGCTCATCGCCAATCCCAACTGCTCCACCGTTATCCTGCTCACCGCCCTGGAGCCTCTCCGCCGCACCTTCGGCATCGAATCGATCTTCGTTGCCACCTACCAGGCCGTCAGCGGCGCGGGACTCGCGGCGATGGAAGAACTCCGCCACCAGACCCGCCGCGTCCTCGACGGCCACCAGCCCCAGCCCAGCTTCTTCAAGGAACCCTGCGCCTTCAACGTCTTCAGCCACGATTCCGATGTCGATTCGGATTCCGGCATGAACGTTGAGGAACGCAAGATCATCGACGAAGCCCGCAAGATCTGGGCCGATCCCACGCTTTCCATCACCCCCACCTGCGTCCGTGTCCCCGTCCTGCGGGCCCACACGCAGGCGATTACCGTCAAGCTCTCCCGCCCGGCGACCGAGGCCCAGGTCCGCGCCGCCTACGAGAGCGCGGTGGGCGTCAGCATCATCGACGAGCGCCAGTCCAACCGATTCCCGACGCCTCTCCAGGCCTCGGGGCGCGACGATGTGCTCGTCGGACGCATCCGCCCCGACCCCGCCTCCGACACGCTCCCCGGGCAGGCCTCCGATTCGTGGTGCCTGCTCGCCTGCGGAGATCAGCTCCGCAAGGGCGCGGCGACCAACGCGATCCAGATCACCGACCTGCTGACCCTCGCCGAAGTCGTCTGATCGCGCCATCTTCATTCGCCTCACACGGGCCTTGGTCGGCGGCAACGCCTTCCAAGGCCCGCTTTTCATTCCGGCCCCGCTCCCTCCACCCGTTTACTATCCGCCCGTGACTGTCACGTTCGACCACATCGTCTCCGCCCGCCACCGCATCGCCTCCGGCGTGTACGTCAGCCCCTGCGTGCATTCCCTGGCCCTCTCCACCCTCTGCGGCTGCGAGATCTTCAGCAAGCTCGAATTCCTCCAGTCCACCGGAAGCTTCAAGGAACGCGGCGCCCGCAACGCCCTGCTCCTCCTGACGCCCCAGCAGCGATCCCTGGGCGTCATCGCCGCCTCCGCCGGCAACCACGCCCTCGCGCTGGCCTACCACGGCCACGAACTGGGCATCCCCGTCACCGTCGTCATGCCACGCTTTGCCCCGCTCATCAAGCGCTCGCGCTGCGCCCAGCTCGGGGCCCAGGTCATCCTCGAAGGCGAGAACATCGCCCAGGCCAAGGCCCTCGCCGACACCATCTCCGCCAAGGAAGGTTTCACCTACGTCCACGGCTACGACGGCGCCGAGGTCATCGCCGGCCAGGGCACCATCGGCCTCGAAATCCTCGACCAGGTCGAGCTTCCCGACGCCATCATCGTTCCCATCGGCGGCGGAGGCCTCATCGCCGGCATTTCCCTCGCCGTCAAGACCGCCAGCCCCTCCACCCAGGTCATCGGCGTCGAAGCCGTCCGCACCGGCAGTTTCTCCGCCTCACTCGCCGCCGGACAGCCCACCCGCGTGGACGTCAAGCCCACGCTCGCCGACGGCCTCGCCGTCCCGCAGGTCGGCGCCCGCGCCTTCGACATCGCCCGCCGCCACGTCGACCGCGTCGTCCTCGTCGAAGAAGAACACATCGCCCAGTCCATCCTCCGCCTCGCCGAACTCGAGAAAGGCATCGTCGAGGGCGCTGGCGCCGTCCCACTCGCCGCATTCCTCGCCGGAAAGCTCGACGACCTCCGCGGCAAGCGCGTCGTCCTCGTCCTGGCCGGCGGCAACATCGACATGACCGTCATGGGACGCGTCATCGAGCACGGCATGGTCGCCGACGGCCGACTCACCCAGTTCACCGCCATCATCTCCGATCGGCCCGGCGGCCTCGCCGACCTCGCCGCGGCCATCGCCTCCGCCGGCGCCAGCGTCGAGCACATCGACCACGACCGCGCCTTCGGGGATGCCGACATGTCCACCGTCCGCGTCTCCTGCACCGTGCAGACACGCGACGCCGCCCACATCACCGAGCTCCACGCCTCTCTCCACGCCCACGGCATCCGCGTGCTGACCTGCTCGGTCATCCCGCGAAGCCGGGAAGGCCACGTGGCAGGGCACTCCGACGCTCGCGCCTCCACGTCTCAATGAAAAACGCGAGGCCCGTGCCTCGCGTTCGTGTCAACCGCATCAGTCTTTGGCCTGCATCGATCAGATCTGCTGATCGGTGTTCCCGCGGCGCTGTCCCCCGCCATTGCCGCCGCGGCGACGATCGTCAGGGGCGTTCTCGTCTTCCTGCGGCAGGCGTTCGGCCTGGGCGGGCGTGAGGATTTTCTTGAGGCTCGCGGCCGTGCTGTCATCCAGGTCGCGCCGCTCACGGCGAAGCGCCCCGGCCGGATCATCGTTGTTCCCGCCATTGCCACCACCGTTACCGCGGCCACCGCCGTTGTTCCCGCCGCCGCCGGGACGGCCGCCCCGGCCCATCTGGCGGGGATCCCACTTCTCTTCGCGCTCGGTGATCGCCGCGGCGAGCTTCTCGTTCACGGTCGAGAGGGAACGCTTGTAGTTGTCCTTGAGCGCCTGCAGGCTGTCCTTTTGCGCCGCGTCCAGGTCGGTGAACTGCTCCACCGCCGCGATCTGCTGCGCTGTCAGGGAGGGCCGGTAGACCTCCGGATAGCTCGCCCGCTTCACAGCATCTTCGAATGCGGGACGCGAATCCGCCGGCAGCATGTCGGCGACCTGCCGCGCGTACCGCTTGTTCACTTCACGAACCCTGATGCTCGCCTCACGGCCCTTCTGGATGAACTCCTGGGCCTTGGCGAACCCGTCCGCGCCCGTCGCCTTCGAGAACGCGTCGGCGACCTCGTCGTACGCCTTGTTGCGAAGGATCAGCTCCCGGTCCAGGGCTTCTTCGTATTCACCCAGCACCGGAATGACCGTCGCCTGCACCTCGACCGGGAACTTGGACGATTCCATGATCTGGAGCAGGTCAACCCGCTCCCCGGAGATCATCCCGCGGCCCAGCGTGCGCGACCGGCGGTGCGCCCGCTCGATCAGCGGCCAGCGCTCGGTCTGCTCGGGCGTCAGCAGCGCCTTGAAGTCGCTGAAGAACTGGTCCTCCATCTCCTTGCGCTCGGCGCGGAAGGTCGTCATCGTGGCCCGCATGCCCTCCCACGCGGCCGGGTCACGGGATTCCTGCGCCTTCTGCCGCACCTTGTCCATTTCCTTCTGGATCTTCTCCGACTTGGCGCGGAACTGGGCCTGGTACCCCTCCAGCAGCGTCTTGGCCGCTTCCTTCTGCTCAGTGGTGAGGCCCGCGACCTGCGTGAACAGGTCGATCTCCTTGGGCGCCACGGGCGCGGAGAACATGTCCCCCATCATCCCCCGCATGCCGCCCCCGCCGCCGCCCGGACCGCCCCTGCCGCCGCCCGGCTGGGCGAAGACCGTCGTCGCCGTCAGGCTGATCGCCAGGCCGACCGACAGGAGCATCGCGCTTCGACCACTCCGCAGAACACCCGCCAAACCTGTCAGTGCCGAATGCATCGCAAACTCCTTGGGGACAATCCCGTGCGTACCGCCCGGCGAACCACGATCGGCGCAAAAACGCCATCGCCCGGCGATGGAACAACGCCCCGCCCGTCAACCTATTGCAATGAGCTCTGAAACACCGGCGACGTCCCCACGCGACCCGTGCTCGCCCAGAATCAGGCGCTGTACGCGACCGAGGAGGTGGGCTCCGGAGCCTGCGCCCCGTTCCGCTCGTCGGCGATCTTCTTCATGAGGAGCACCCAAGTCTCCCGCTCATATTCCAAACGCTCGATCGCCTGGTCGCAGTGCGGCAGGCTCTTGGAGAGGCTCGCCTCGAGCAGCTGGTTGTAGATAAATCCGTACAGAGCACGAACTTTCTCGGCCAGTTCGACGTCCGGCTCGGGCCGCACCGACACGATCAGTTCCGTCACGATGTTCCGGCACTGCGAGAGGCCGTTGAACATCTGCTCGTAGTCCTTCTTCGCCAGCCCTTCCCGCCCTTGGCGAGCGAACTTCACCGCGGCGTCCAGCAGCATCAGCCGCAGTTCCTCGGGGGACGCGGTCATGACCTTGGTGCGGAGATAGGCGTTGGCGTTGGTGGCGGCGGTTGTCATAACGAATCGACGTATCGGTTATCCGGGACGCCCTCTTCAGTCCCCAGGGGCCCTTATCCCAGCGAGCCCAGGGCCGACTGCTGCTGCTGGAGCTTGGCGATCGCCGTCTCCATCCGCTGAAACTGGCTCTGGAGAATCCCCCGGCGCGCATCCAGGCGCTCGTTCATGTCGGTGATGCGCGAGTTCTGGGTGGTGATCAGGGTGTCGGTCGCCTTCTTCTTGGCCGTCCACAGCCCCGACGTCGCATCGATGTACCGCTTGGAAAGTTCCTCCACCTGCCCCAGCACGCCCAGGGAGCTGTACTTCGCCGAAGCATTGGGGTCGACGGCGGTAATCCCGTTGCCCAGGTCGATCGTCCCGGCCGAACCGTCGACCACGCGGGCGGTGAAGAGAGATTCGACGCTCTTGGGGTCTTCGCTCAGCGCCTTGCGGAACTTGTCGGTGTCGAGCTGCAGGTTGCCGCCCGCCCCGACCGTCACGCCCACCTCGGCGAGGCGCTTGTAGCGGCCGGTGACGTTCTGGGTCGGGGCCTGGATCGCGTTGTAGAGCGCGACGCGCAGGGCGTTGGTGCTGCCGTCACCCAGCAGAGGACCCTTGGCCCGCGTGTCGGCGTTGTACGACTGCTGCTGGTCGATGCGGCCGATGATGTCGTTGAAGGCCTTGACGAAATCCTGCACCTCCGACTCGATGCCCGAGGAGTCGGTCGTCACCGAGAGGGAGACCGGCGCGGTGCTGGTCGCCTTGAGGTCGATCGTCACGCCCGACACCACGCCGTCGAGGGAGTTGGTCGAGCTGGTCAGCAGCACCGCCTTGGCGGGATCGCTGGCGCCGAAGAAGACGCGGGAGTCTTCTCCCTTCTCCATCGTCGTCAGCCCCAGGCTGGTGGCCCCCGTGTCGATGAGCACGCGTCCGTCCCGGCCGGCGACGGTCGAGCTCAGCGCCAGGCGGTACGGGGACGAGCCGCTGCCGTCCTTGATGATGCTGGCCGTCATCCCCGCGTTGGCCTCGTTGATCTTCTTGGCGATCGCCTCGAGCGTGTCGCTCGCGGAGAACTTCACCGTCCGCTCCTGCGAACCGTTGATCTTGTTGTCGGCGTTGACGCCCGACGCCTCGCCGGCGATGTGCAGCGCGGTCGCGACCGAGCCCGTCTCGTCGGCGATCTTGATCTTGAGCGTGCCGCTGGGCCCGGAGCCGACCTGCTCCTCGACCACGATGCCGTCCCCGTTGTCGTTGATGCGGGCCTGGAGCTTGAGCCCGCGGCCCGAGGCCTGGGAGTTCATCTCATCGATGAGCTGGCCGATGTTCTTCGTGTCGTCGGCGATGTCGATCACCACCGTCGCGCCGAAGCTGTCGGTGAGGCGGAACTTACCGGTGCCCAGCCCCTTGCCGCCGTTGAGGTCCCCCACGAGCGTGGCGCGGGAGACGTAGGCGTGCTGGAGGTTGGTTGATGTGACCGTGGACGACGCGACGCCCGCCGCGCCCGTCGAGATCCCCAGGGAGAGCGCCGAGTCCACGTCCGTGGTGCCCGTGATGATCAGCTTGGAGGAGGTCGACCCGGTGTTGTCGGTCACCACCAGGCCCGTGCCCTTCTCGTTCACGCCCACGCTGATGCGCGGCTTGCCGTTGCTCCCCGTCCCCGACGCCGCCTCGATATCCGCGGCGATCTGGGCGAGCGTGCCGTCGAGGTCGATGTTCGCGGTGAAGCTGGTGCCGTCGCGCGCGGTGATGTCGATCACCCCGTCCCCCGAGATGCCCTTGCCGCCGTTGAGCTTGCTCGCCAGCGTCGTATTGAGACCCGCGAAGATGCGGCCCGACGTATAGGCGTGTCCACCAAACGCCCCGCTGGTCAGCCCCAGCGCGGCCGCCGTGCCGTCGTGCAGCGTCGGGTTGTCGCTGAATTGCAGATCCGTCACCGTGTTCGAGGAATCCGAGATCTCCAGCTTCGTGCCGTCCGCGGAAATCCCCGCCGTCACGAACGACTTGCCCGCGGCGCTCATCGCCTCGTTGATCCGCTTGATCACCCCGCCCACCGTCGAGACCGTCGTCTCCTTGAGCACCTGCTTGCCGCCCTCGGTCGCGTAGACCTCTCCCAGGTTCACCTTCACGTCCGACGTCACCCCGGCGATCGTCACCTTCACGTTCAGGTTGAACGCGCCCGAGCCCGTCACGCTGGTGATCCCCACCCCGTTGCCGTCGTTGAGCGCCGAGAGGGACGTCGCCTCCCCCAGGCCGTAGACCGACGTGCCGGTCAGCACGCCCCCCACGCCCGAGCTTCCCGAGATCCCCAGGCTCTCGGCCGTGGTGTACCCGCTCGCGTTGGACACGCTGAACGCCGCGCCGGCGGCCTGCTTCAGGATGATCTTGCCGTCCTTCACCGTCGCCTTGACGTCCACCACGCCGTTGCCATTGATCGCGTCGAGAACCTCCGAGACCGTCGCGGCCTTGGAAAGGTCCACCGTGACCGACTTGCTGCCTTCGGTCAGCACGATCTTGCCGCGCGCCACCCCCGAACCCCCGTTGAGGTCGCTCAGGGAGACGTCCCGGTCGAGGCGCGCGTCGGAGGTCTCGAACGAGAACTCCGTCGCCCCCACGCCCGTCGAGCTCTTGTCGGCGAACCCGCGGCTGAGGAGCTGCTGCGTCGAGACCAGGCGGTCGACGATGAACTGGTACGTCCCGGCCTGCGCCGTCGTCGAGGACGTCGCCTTGAGCACCGTCTCGTCGCTCGACGAGGCCTTGGTCATGTTGAACGTCTTGTTGGTGCGGAACGCCGAGGCCGCGTCGCGCAGCGTCGAGAGGCGCGAATTGATATCCAGGATCGCCGTCTGCTGGAGTTGCAGCTGCGCCAGCCGGCCCTGCGCAATCTTGATCGGCCTGGCTTCGATCGACAGGAGCTGCTCGATGAGCTGCCCGGAGTTGATCCCGCTGAACGGACCGATCGACGAACTGATTCCACCCATGGCAAGTCTCCGGCGGCCCCGGGAGCATGACACCCCCGGCGCCGCATCGCGCCCGCGGACATCTCTCTATCGGCCAACCACACCCCCAATCGCAACCCGGATGCCGGGAACCGCCCGCGCAAATTCTGCGGACCTGCTCACGGGATTCCGTCGTTCTCCGTCACCCGGGCGGCGCATCAGGCCGATCACCCTACCGGCCATGCGGAGACCGGGCACCCTCCCGCGCATTGCGGTACAGTCCGCCCCCCGGCGAGCGAACCTTCCCGGGCGTGCGCCGGTAGACCACTCTGCACAGGCATGTCCAAGGATCTCCTCCGCGTGAACAATCCTGACAGATCCCTAAGGAACGTGGTCGCCGCCGCCTCTCTGGTGGTCGGTGTGATGGTCCTGGCGACCATCCCACTCATCTTCATCGCCACCGCGAAGCCCGCCTGGTTCCTACTCGCCTTTGAAGTCATCATGCCCGTGCCGGTCGTGCTGGGGCTGCTCTTTGGCCGCGGGCGCTGGCACGATGTCTACGGCCTGGGCCTGGCGTGCATCGCCGGCACGATCCTGTTTGGATCCATCCTGGGATATCTCAGCATCCCCGAGGGCAAACTCGGCGTGCAGGGCGGGGCCGTGGGCCTGCTCAATATGAAGCCGTGGCTCATCGCCAGGGTGGCCTGCGCCCTGCTGATCGCCGGCGCGGCGGTCCATATCGGCCTGCGGGGTGACCCGGGCCGATGGAAGACCTTTGGCATCGGGATCGCGACGGGCGGCGCCGCGCTGGGCATCATGGCCGCGCTGTACAAGTATCGCGGTGCGCCGTGGATGACCTCCACGGAAGGTTCGGCGGAGGCGATCCGCATTGTCGGATTGCTGCTGGCCGGCGTGGTCATGCTGGTCGGGGCGTGCGCGGGTGTCCACTTCACCGTGAAGGCCTTCGACCACGGGGTGCCCCGGGCTGCGAGGGCCACCGGCTCGGCGGCCGAACCAGGAACGGCCGCGGGCCCCCAGACCACGTAAGCACGGAGCACTTCCAGGGCTGCTGAGGGGAGCCTTGGCCGACCGGTCTGCTCCGGCGCCATGCATTTCTGCTCACTGTCGCTGTTATCGAAGCCGGCGCGGGTCGTCGGCGGGCTTGCCGTCGGCGTATCCCCAGACCACCACGGCGAGTTTGCGGACGCCCCAGCGGCGGGCCTGCTCGTGGGTGGGGAACAGGACGTCGAGCCGGTGCCCCCGGATCTCCCCGCCGCAGTCCAGCACCGGGACGATCATGGAGCTGTCGTAGCCGGGGATCGTCAAAAGGCTGCCATATTTCAGAAGGCGGGGGTCCGCGGCGACCAGCCGTGACGCATTGGTGGAGACATCGTGCAGGGTCGCGGTGATGCCATCGGCCGAATCCCCGCACGAGCGGGCGTCGGGGGAATAGGCGGTCACGGTCATCCACATGGTCCGGACGGGCCGCACGGGCCGGCCGTTGAACCAGCGGATGTCTTTGTCCGCCTGGGCTTGAGGGACGGGGGCGTCCTGCGGCTCGGGGGCCAGGGGGAGGGCCGGCGGAAGAACGGCAGGAGCCGGCGAAGTCGGAGCCGGGGACGGGGAGACGCTCGGGAGTGCGGACGTGGGGAGGCTGGGTCCCGCGGAATGCGTGGGCGTGGAGAGGGAGACGGCGACCAGCGGGGGCGCCATGCCGCCTTCCTTGGCCCAGATCGCCGAGGCGGCGACCAGAACGGCGGCGAGGGCGAAGCCGCCAAGCTCCACACCCAGGCGACGAAGGCGCAGCTGTCGCTTGATCACGTCAAGCGCGAGGTCCGGCATCTGCATTCCATGTGCTCCACCGGTGCCGCCATCATGCAGCGTCCACCACGACGCTGGCCTGCCCGCCTTGTTGCTCGCGGGCCTCGCACGGCACCCCACCAACCACCGGGTTGAGTCTACCCGATGCTTTGGGTGGCGGCACCGTCTTATAACTGCTTCACGGTGCACGCCGTTGCATAAGAAGACTTGTTTATCCTTTATGTAATGCTGCCAGACCCTCGCCACTTTGGCATGTGGCTTGGGACGCTGGCAGCCGCAGGTCCGAAATCAACGGCCCCTGCCACGCCTCAGGAGGCACCTGGGGCGCGAGAGCCGGTGTTTTCCCTGGAATCGAACATCGCGCGGCTGGCCCGTCGTATGCACTGAGAACGGGCACGGGCGCGCGGAAAGTTCGGGCGACGCCCGCAGAATGTTCGGGAGATTTTCGATGGTCAAAATGGTCAACAATCTGAAGACCGCCCTCCTCATGGGCAGCATGATGGGTCTCTTCCTGCTCGTCGGCGCGCAATACGGACGTGGCGGGATGCTGATCGCCCTCATCTGCGGCGGCGTCATGAACCTCGTCGCATGGTTCTTTTCCGACAAGATCGCCATCGCCTCCATGCAGGGCCGAGAAGTCACGCCCGAAACCGGCGGTGATTTCTACCGAATGGTCGACGAACTTCGCCAGCGGGCAGGCCTTCCCATGCCGCGCGTGTTCATCTGCCCCCACGACGCCCCCAACGCCTTCGCCACCGGCCGCTCCCCGTCGAAAGCCGCGGTCGCGGTGACCCAGGGCGCCCTGCGGCTGCTCTCTGAAGAGGAACTCCGCGGGGTGATCGGCCACGAACTCGCCCACGTCAAGAACCGGGACACGCTCACCAGCTGCATCGCCGCGACGATCGCGGGCGTACTCGCGTACATCGCCCAGTGGGGCATGCTGCTGGGCGGGGGCAATAACCGGGAGGGCGGCAACGCCCTGGTCTCGCTCGTGACGTTCCTCGTCGCCGCCGTGGGCGCCGCGCTCATCAAGGCGATGATCTCCCGCTCGCGGGAATACGTTGCCGACGCCGACGGCGCCAAGATCGCGGGCTCCCCCCACGGCCTGGTCTCGGCGCTCCAGAAGCTGGACGCCTACGCGAGGCAGATCCCCCTCGTGCAGCCCAACCCGGCGCAGAACAGCATGTTCATCATCGAACCCTTTGCCGGCGGCGGGCTGGTGAACCTCTTTGCGAGCCACCCCCCCACCGAGCGCCGGATCGAGGCGCTGCTGCACGACATCTGAGTGTCGCCCGGCGAGTGCTGACCAGGGACGTCACAGCTCGAAGCTGTCGCCCATCATCGGCTTGACGGACTCCATCCCCAGGCGGGTGCGCAGGGCGCTGGCGAGGGCGGCGCGGGGACCGTCTTCCCCGTGGGTGAGGAAGACGCGGGTCTTGGGCCGTCCCTGCTGCGGGCGGGAGTGCGAGGCCCAGTCCAGGAGCGTGGACTGTCCGCCGTGGGCGGAGAGACCACCCAGGGTGTGGACGCTTGCTTTCACGGCGATGTCTTCACCGAAAATCCTGACGCTCTTGGGTCGCGAGATCAGCCGGCGACCGAGCGTTCCTTCACCCTGGTAGCCGACGAAGACGACATGCACGCCTGGTCGCCAAAGGTTGTGGCGGAGGTGATGGATAATGCGGCCGCCGTTGCACATTCCAGAGCCGGCGATGATGACGGCGGCGCCCTTGAGGTCGTTGAGAGCGCGGGACTCGTCGGCGCTGAGCGTGTACTTGAGGCTGGGGAACTTGAGGAGTTCGTCCTTCATGGCGCTGAGCTTGCGTGCCTCTGCGTCGAGGATGTCGACATGGCGGAGGTAGAGCTCGGTGGCGGCGATCGCCATGGGGCTGTCGATGAAGACGGGCAGATGGTTGATGCGCCCCTGGCGGTGGAGCATGGCGATGTGGTAGATGAGGGCCTGCGTGCGGCCGACGGCGAAGGCGGGGATCAGGACCTTTTCCTGGTCGCGCTCGGCCTCCAGGAGCACCGCGGTGAGCTCGTCGAGGGTCTCCTCGATCGGGCGATGGTCACGGTCCCCGTAGGTTGATTCCAGGAGCATGACGTCGGGGCTTTCCAAGGGCGTGGGATCGTTGAGCAGGGCGGAGTTGGGCACGCCGATGTCGCCGGAGAAGGCGATGGTCTTGGTGACGCCGTGCTCCTCGACCCGCATCTCCACGCTCGCCGAGCCCAGGATGTGGCCGGCGTCCACAAAGCGGATCGAGACCCCCGGGGCGATCTGGGTGACGGTGTTGTACGGGACGGGATTCATCTTGCCGACGCATTCGGAGGCGTCGCGGACGCTGTACAGGGGTTTGATGAGCTGGCGGCCCGAGCGCTGGCGCCGGCGATTCTCGGTCATCGCGTCGTGCTCCTGCAGGCGAGCGGAGTCCTGCAGGAGGATGTCGGTGAGGGAGATCGTCGAAGGGGTGGCGAACGTCTTCCAGGCGCCCGGAAGGTTGTTGATCATCGGCAGGCGGCCGGAGTGATCGAGGTGGGCGTGTGTGAGGACCACGGCGTCCAGGTGGAGATTGGTCCCCCACGGCAGCTGGTGGTTCATGGCTTCGGCTTCGGGATAGCCCTGGTGGATGCCGCAATCGACCATGATGCGGGCCCGCTGGGTTTCCACCAGGTAGCACGAGCCGGTCACTTCGCCCGAGGCGCCCCAGAATGTGATTTTCACGCGGTGCTCCATGCTTGCCCGGCGTGCGGTGACGCAAGGCTCGGCCAATTGCGGGCCGGTATGGGCCGCGGAGCATGGTACGGGCTGGCGCGACGCGGGAAGGGCTCGCCCGGGCGGATCAGTCGGTCTGGAGCACGAGCGGGTCGGCGGCGCGGACCCGCGGGAGCAGGCGAGGCTCGGCGAAGGGCGTGATCTCGTAGAAGACCAGCGTGTTGCAGATGGAGCGGAAGAGGTGGAGTTCTCCGCCGGGCTCGGGGAGCGGGTGGTCGTACCGGCGCTGGTCAACCACCAGCACTACTTCTCGTTCCTGCACCTTGGCCATGATCACGGCGGTCGCCTCGCCCAGCATGCCGTCGGCGTAGTCCCAGCCGAGCACCTCCGTGTTGGCGGCCTGGGCAAGCACCGCGCCGGCGCCGAAGCGATCTCCAAGGAACTTGGCGAACTGCTCGTCGTTCTCGCACACAAAGGCGGGCTTGAACCGCTTCTTCATGAGGTTGGCGTAGAGCTGGGCGGGGGTCAGGGCCTGCTTGGCGACGGCGGGAGTGGTGGGCCCGCCGCTGTTCAGGTTCATGTAGATCGCGCCGCCGGCAAGGAGCACGGCGGCGGCAACGGCGTAATACCACGGGCGGCGAGGCGTCGGAGAGGGAGCGGAGGGATTCGCATGCTCCGCGGGAGGCGCAGACTCGGCGGGGAGGCCGGGCGAGCGGACAGTTTCGGGCTCCACAGGGAAGCGGAGCGGGGCGGGCGGCTGGAGGGCCTGGGGGGTCAATTCGCCCACGGCGGGGGGCTCGAAGAGGCGCTTGAGTCGGGCCTCGGCGGCGCGGGCCTCCTCCCAGTCGGCGGCGAGGAGCGGATCGGCCTTGGCAAGGGCCTCAAACTGGCGGGCCTGCTCGGCATTGAGACGGCCGTCGAGGTAGGCGTCGAGCATCTCGGTGAGCTGCTCTCGGGAGAACGTCATGCGGATTCCCCCCGGGGCTCGACGCCCTTGCCTGTCAATTGGACCCGCAGCGCCCGGCGAGCCCGGTCGACATGGCTCATCGCGGTTCCCTGCGGGATTCCAAGCACCAGAGAGATTTCCTTGTACGGGGAGTCGAGCACGACGCGGAGGAGGAGGCAGGAGCGAGCGACGGTGTCGAGGGTGCGGAGGGCGGCCAGGAGCTTGTCGTCAAAGACGTTCTGGTGGGCCAGGAGGTGACCGAAGCGGGAGATTGGTGAGCCGCCGGCGGATGTGTTATCGGTCCGGCCGGCTCCGGACTCGGAGGCGTCGATGACGACGGGGTCGGTGGAGGATGTCCGCCGGCGCCGGGTCTTCTGGGATTCGTTCTTGGCGGTGTAACGCACGATCTGGGCCATCCAAGCGAGGAAGCTGGTCGACGGATCGAAGGTATCAAGACGTTCCAGGGCGATGAGCGCCGCCTGCTGGACAATATCGTCCGCCGATGACCGGTCTCCTGTTTCACCGGCCGCGATGCACCAAAGAACCCGCCATGCTTCCTTGTAGTGGCGGGAGAACTCTTCGTTTGACAGCCTGCCGTGGCCGGGCTTCGCGTGAGAGGCGAGGGGGCCGGACGGCAAGGCGTTCGGAGGTTGAATGTCTTGAGATGCCATGAACCTTGCAGACCCGCGACAGGGATGATTCCCCTGGCGTGGGCCATGGTAGAACCGGGCCCGCCCCACGTGCGTCCGGCCCGCAGACCATTATGCGCATCTCCGCGGCATGGATGCAAGAAACCGTCGGGACTTCCACATAGACAGCGGCGTCAAGGGATGCCGGGCCCGGAAACCGGGCGGCGAGGACGGTCCGCCAGTGGGTGCGGAGCGTCGCAGGAATCCCGCGCTCGTACATAAAGGAATCGACCATGCTTTCTCGCACGTTCATGGCAACGGCGCTGTCACTCTGCGCCGGCGCGGCTTCCCAGGCGATGGGCCAGTGCAACCCGGGCCCCAACCGCTTCTGCGTGACGGTGGGCGCCAAGACGGGGAGCAATCCCAACCCCGGCGGCTTCAACCAGTCGTGGTACATCAACGGCAACGAGGCGATGGAGCTGTTCCTGGTGCGGGGCCGGGCGTATGAGTTCAAGGCCAACAGCGTCTCGATCATCCACTCGTTCTACATCAGCCAGAACGATTCGGGGGCGGGAACGGGGGCGTGGACGCAGGGGGTGGTGCCGCCCGGCGGCGTGACGGGCAACGCGACGCTGACGTTCACGGTCCCGTTCAACGCGCCCGACCTGCTGTACTACCAGTGCAAGACGCACCTGCGGATGGGCTGGAAGATGCACATCCTGTGCCCTTCGGACTTTGATCGCTCGGGCTTCGTGGATACCGATGACTTCGACACGTTCGTCACCGCGTTCATCGACGGGCAGGATTCGGCGGACTTTGACCAGTCAGGCTTCGTGGACACGGACGACTTTGACGCGTTTGTGGTCGCGTTCGAGTCGGGGTGCTGAAAGAAGTCACGGAGTCACGAAGTCAGGAAGAAGTCACGAAGAGAAGAGAAAGAGAAGAGAAGAGAAGAGAAAATCAGGGAGTCGTGCGGGGTCACTGAGGGGAGTCCTTCAGTGATTCGGTGATGAGTGCGGCGGCGCGGGCGGGGGCGCGCTGGCGGGTGGTGGAGATGTCGGGGGTCAGGCCGCGGCGAAGGCCGGGGGTCTTGGCGCCCGGGGCTCTCCACTCGAATTCGTCGATCCGCACGAGGAAATCCTGGCCGAGTTCATGCTCACGTGAAACGCGAGGGCGGCCGGCGGTGCGCTCCCCCACGATCCTGGCGCGGCCGGTGGATTGCAGCAGGGAGGCAAGCATTTCGCCGGTGGAACGCGTGCGCGACGAGGTGAGCACGGTGACGGGTCCGCGGTAGGTCTGGGCCGCGGGGGTGACGGTGAGCGGGGCGAGGCCCGCGGTGTTGAGGAGATCGTCGACGGCGCCAAGGTCGGCGGGTGTGTTGATCGGGGACGCGGCGAGCCGTGCCGCTTGGTCGGGCTGGTCCGGGGTCAACGTCTGGCGAGCCGCACCGCCGACCAGGACGCCCGCATCGACGGGCTGATCCACCAGCCACGAGAGGACTCGCAGGGCGGAGAGATCCATGCCCGTGCAATTGCGTAGATCGATGATGACGCCCTTGGGGGAGCGAGAGAGCACCTCGGCCATCGCGGCGTCCACGTTCGCGGCGTCCTGGAAGACGACGCCTTCGAAGGTGGCCAGGCCGGTGTCGTCGTTGAACGTCAGTGCCAGGGGGGTGATGGTGTTCTCCGCGGCGCCCAGGAGCCGCTCGGAGAGATCGATGGGGCGGCGATACGGGAGGGGAAGGGCGATATCGGCTCGCTTGCGCCACGAGAGGGCGAGGGAGGCGAGGTAGGTGAGATCGTCCTGGACTTTGGGAAGCGCGCCTCGGACGTCGTCGAAGAAGGCGAGCATCTCGGGAGAGGCGACGGACTCGGGGTCGAAGTAGTGGGCCTGGACGGAGGTCTGGAGCGAGTCGGTGAGGGCGGCGTAGTCGGTGGTCGGCATGGAGACCGCGCCGACGCGGCCCAGGGTCATGACGGCCAGGGCGCGCCCGTCGCGGTAGCGGATGGTGACGGGGCCGTCGACCGAGTCCATGCGAGTGGGCAGTCGCCAGGCCTCGATGGTCCCGGGGCCGATGGAGCCTTCCCCCGGCTTGCCCGTGGCGGGGTCGGGGAAGGTCGAATCCCACACCAGGAGCATGCCGTTGGGGAAGATGAACGGGGCGAGGAGCTGGCCGAGCATCTGCTCGAGTCCGCCCACGAGGGTCCATGCGACGCCGGGCTGGGAATTGGCCTTGAAGCCGGTGGAGGTCGGTGCGGCGGTGAGGCGGGCGTAGACGGGCCCGAACCAGTGGGTGTGGAAGGCGGCGATGTATTCACCGTTGAGGGGGCGGGCGACGGGCTCTTCGGAGAACTGGTCGAGCTCGGGGCGCGCGGGGGAAGCGCAGCCGGAGGCCAAGGCCAGGGCGGCAAGGAGGCACGCGGCCGAGAGAATCCGAATGACCTTACAATTGCCGTTCGTCACTGGTGGCCTTTGGTGGGAGTCGCCGGGCCGGGGAGAGAACCGGGTAAATCTGGATCCGCGTGACACTGTCATCGGTCCGGCATCGAATGTCGAGAGGAAAGACGCTCAAATCGACGAAGGACACGTCCCATGAAGATCTTCGAAATCCTGTGCTTCGCGTCCGTCTGTGCGATGGCGATCCTCGTTCAGGGGTGCTCCCCGGGCGCGACTCCTGCCGGGTCCAGCGGCGCCGGAGCCTCCAGCGGTACGCCCGCAGCGACGGGGAGTTCGGCGGCACGCCCTGCGGCAGGTGGCGGCGGAGGGGAACGGGGCGCGGGTGTGAGTGCACCTTCATCCGCGACTTCCAACAGCGGTACGACGGGCACTTCCACTTCGGGTACCACGAATACGAGCAACCCCACGACCGCGCCCGCGGCGGTGGTGGGCACGGAGACGGCGGGGGGCACATCCCACGCCGGGAAGGAGAACACGTTGGTGGAGAATCAGATCGCGACGTTCGGGGCCGGATGTTTCTGGGGGGTTGAGGCGACGTTCCGGCAGTTGCCGGGCGTGGTGGACGCGGCGGTGGGATACGCCGGGGGGCACACCAAGAACCCGACGTACAAGGATGTCTGCTCGGACGAGACCGGGCACGCGGAGGTGGTGCAGATCACGTTCGACCCTTCGAAGGTGACGTACGAGAAGATCGTGGAGATCTTCTTCAAGATGCACGACCCCACGCAGCTCAATCGCCAGGGGCCGGACTACGGCACGCAGTACCGCTCGGTGATCTTCTTCCACTCCGAAGAGCAGCAGAAGGTCGCGGAGGCGGTGAAGGGGAAGTTCTCGGCGAGCGGGAAGTACAAGAAGCCGATCGTGACCACGATCGAGCCGGCGCCCAAGTTCTACAAGGCTGAGGAGTACCACCAGCAGTACTTCGCCAAGCACGGGCTGGAGAACACGTGCCACTTGCCGCAGCCCGACTGACCGGATGGTGAGGCACGCCTGATCGGTGGGCATCAGCGGGAGAGGTCCCCCGCGAATTCCGATGACAGCTACAGAACTCGGCCCGCGCCACGCGGGCCGCGTCTTTTTTTGGCCCATCCGGGCATTGGTGTGTGCGGGGGGAGGGGGACGGGGGGGCTGGAGGGACGCGCGAAAAAAACTTTGCAATGCGTGCAAGGTTCACGGGACGGGCTGCAAGTCTGGGTGTCGGAATCGGAATGGGCGGCCACCAGCCGCCGCCGAGCCCCGCAGAACACGCCGTTCCGGGCTGAAACACACGTTCTTACAAGGAGACTGGACATGAACGCACGCACGAAGATCGCTTTCACCGGCCTTTCCCTCACCCTCCTCGCCGGCGCCGCCTCGGCGACCAACTACGGCGTCAACTGGATGCAGATGGCGCCCACGGCCTTCGGTTCCGCGCCGCCCTTCTCGGGGACGTACAACCTGCCCGGCATCGGCTCGGTGCTGATGACCTATACCGCCGACCCAGACTTCGCCGAAGCCCGCCTCAGCGTGCCGCAGCTCTCGACGGGTTCGGTGACTTCCGGTTCCGATACCTACGCCTGGACGAGCCAGGAATGCCTCGCCCGCACCAACTGGGCCTTCTCGGGCGCACTCAACACCTCGTGGTCGGTGACGTACACCTTCTCCAATGCGATCCCCGCAAACCAGCTCGTGCTGGGCGTGCAGGGGCTGGGTCGCCGCAACCCCAACCCCGGTGAGGTGCCCGCGGCGTGCACCACGCTGTGCACGGTGCAGCAGAACGGCACCCACCTGGGCGACTTCACGGGCGCGATGAACGTGGGCCCGACGCAGTTCACCTCGGGCGCCGGGACGTTCTCGATGATCAACTCCCTGACGGGCGCGGGCGGCAACGACCCGTGGTGGAATACGGGCCTGGCGGTGGTGCTGATCAACGATTCGGTGACGTCGCTGACAGTGCACTTTGACCAGACCGCGGGCGACGGCGTGGGCGTGAACATCGGCTCCCTGCGGGTGCCGGCGCCGGGCTCGCTGGCCCTGGTGGGGATGGGCGGTCTGATGGCGGCGAGGCGTCGGCGGTAAGGCACACCTTCGGCACGCGGCGTGACCCGCCGCGTGAGGGCGAACTCTCTCTTCTCCAGCGAGCCGGACGGAAACGTCCGGCTCGCTGTGCGCGCGGCAGAGCGCGGACGTGTGCCCGACGGGTCAACGAATTTGATTCAGACCATGCTGCGCTCAAGGCGCTTCCACAGGCCGCTCTTGGGATGGATCCACGCGACGTCGGCGGGCATCCAGTCGGTGGCCTTCAGCACCGGCCGCAGGACAAGGGCCTGGCGGCGGATGAGGGAGGGGGCTTCTCCGAAGCCGAAGCACTTGTATCCGCGGCCTTCCATGAAATCGAAGACGTCCTGGAAGGTGACCTTGTTCATCCCCAGCATCTCGGCGTTCATCTCCATCATCACCATCGGCAGCCGCTCGCGGAGCATGCGATCAAAGCCCTTCAGGGCGCGGAGCTCGAAGCCCTCGACATCGAGCTTGATGACGACCTGGCTGCGCGAGGGATCGGGGAGTGAGGGGAGCAGGGAATCGCCCAGGACGGTGTGGGCGACGCACTTCTCGGCGACGGCGCCGCCGTAGCGGTTGGGGAGGGCGGAGAAGGTGCCCGCGCCCCAGTTGCCCGAGCCTGGGACCTGGAGAACGAGTTCTTCCTCGACGTCGCTGAGGCCCGCACGGTGGGCGGTGACCTGCGTCAGCCCGTTGGTGGTCGCGTGCCAGGAGAGCTGCTCGTGGACGGTGACGTTGGGCTCGAAGGCGTGGACGACGCCGGACTTGCCCACGAGCCACGCGCCGACCATGGTAACCAGGCCGTTGTTGGCGCCGCCGTCGATGAAGGCGTCCCCGGGCCGCAGGGCGTGGCGCATGAGCACCTGGAGGGGGACTTCGTGGTAGCGGCTGAGGAAGTAGGCCCAGCGCTGGTAGAAGTCGGCGATGTTGAGCCGCATGCGGTAGCCGTGCCAGACGCCGCGGCATTCGCGCCAGCCTTCGCGGAGCCAGAGGGGCTCGTTGGCGACCTGCATGGCCTCGAGGAGCTTGACGGCGCCGCGGAACTCGGTCTTGGCGTAGAGGCGTCCCCAGAACTGGAAGAAGCGGTGCTTGGGGGAGTTGATGTCGATCGGGCGGTCGGCGGGCGAATACCAGCGCGCGAAACGGTTCACGCCGCCCAGGAGTGCGGAGCGTGCGGCCTGCTTGATCGATGAGGTGGACAAGGTTCGCGCCTCCATGGCGTCGGGCGGGCCGTTTCAGCCGCGCCGCTCTCTCTATAGCGCGGGGGAGGTGCCAGGACCGTGGCCCGCGAGACACAACGAGTTGTGGACCCCCACCGCCGTGCCCGCCGGGCGGCGCGCGCCGCCGATCTCAAGCGTCCGGCCGGAACCAAATCCGACGTCTCCCGCCCCCACCACGATCGAGGACGGGCTTCGCACCGAGTTTAGCCGCGGCGGAGTCTGTCCGGCGAGGGAGGTCGTTTCACGCGAGTATACCCGGCGGTTTTTGAGGTCAGCGGCACATGACAGGAGACGGGTGTGCGGAGGGCGTCATGGGACGCGGCGGGGACCAAAGAAAAGCACCCCGGCCGAGGGGCCGGGGTGCTTGAGGGTGTTACTGGATGGGAGCCGGATCAGCCCTGGGAGGGGGTGACCTGTCCGCCCAGGTCGCGGACTTCGACGCGGGGGACGCCCAGCACATCGTTGCGCTCGGCGCCGACGACCTCGGCGGCCTCGGCGGCTTCGGCGAGCATGAGCTCTTCGTCGGGCTCATCGGGGGGCAGCTCGACCAGGGCCTTGACCTTGATGTCCTGGTACGGGCGGAAGCCGGTACCGGCGGGGATCAGGTGGCCCAGCAGGACGTTCTCCTTGAGACCAACCAGCGTGTCCTCGGCGCCGCGGAGGGCGGCTTCGGTGAGCACCTTGGTGGATTCCTGGAACGAGGCGCCCGAGAGGAACGACTCGCTGGAGAGCGCGGCCTTGGTGATGCCCAGGAGGAGGGTTCGACCGCGAGCGGGGCGGGCCCGCTTGGCCTTGGCTCCGTCGCGACCCTGCGCCTCGGCCCGTGCGTTGGCGTCCTTGATCTCGCGCTTGGTGACCAGGCCGGCGATGGGGAGGTCGGTCCCGCCCGCGTCGGTGATCCGGGCCATGGTCTCGATCATCTTGTTCTTCTGGCGGAAGGTGAACTTGTCGACGACTTCCTGCGGGAGCAGGTCGGTGTCGCCCGGGTCCTCGATCTTCACCTTGCGGAGCATCTGGGAGAGGATCAGCTCGATGTGCTTGTCGTTGATACCCACGCCCTGGGCGCGGTAGACGTTCTGCACCTCGTCGAGCATGTACTCCCAGAGGGCTTCCTCGCCCTTGATCCGCAGGATGTCGTGCGGGACCAGGGGGCCTTCGGTGAGGGGATCGCCGGCCTGGACGAAGTCGCCCGTGTGCACCAGCAGGGTCTTGTCGGCGGGAACCTGGTGTTCCTTCTCGATGCCCGAGTCGCCCGAGACCTTGATGGTGATCTTGGAACCGCGGCGCTTCTCCGTGAGGATGTCGACGCGGCCGGAGATCTCGGCCATGACGGCCGGGTCCTTGGGCTTGCGGGCCTCGAAGATTTCGGTGACGCGGGGCAGACCACCGACGATGTCCTGGCTGCCGGCCGCGGCACGCGGCTGGCGGGCGAGCATCTGGCCGGCCTTGATGACCTGCCCGGGCTTGACTTCCAGACGCGCCTTGGCGGGCAGGTAATGGAAGTCCAGGACGTTGCCGGCCTCGTCGACGATGTTGATCTGCGGGTGCAGGTCGCCCTTGTGCTCGACCACGACCAGGGCCTTGCCGCCGCCGCCGGCGTCTTCCTCGCGGTAGGTCTCGTCGGCCTCGAGGTCGACGAACTTCACGATACCGTCCTTCTCGGCGAGGATCGGGATGCGGTGTGGGTCCCACTTGATCAGGGGCTGTCCGCGCTTCACCTCGTCGTCCTGCTTGACGAGGATGTACCCGCCGTAGGGGACCTTGTACTTCTCAAGCTCACGGCCCGCGGCGTCGAGGATGGCGATTTCGCCGTTGCGCTTGAGGGAGACCCACATCTTGTGGCCTTCGTCGTCCTGGCTCTCCACCTGGGCGCAGTCCCGGATGTCCACGCGGCCGGCCGCCTGTGAGCGGTACTCGGTTTCCTGGGCGCTTCGCTGACCGATGCCGCCGGTGTGGAAGGTACGCATCGTGAGCTGCGTGCCGGGTTCACCGATCGACTGGGCGGCGATGATGCCCACGGCCATGCCCGGCTCGACCAGCTTGCCGGTGGACATGTCCATGCCGTAATCGCGCACCGAGCAGCCGGTGCGGGACTCGCTGGTGAGGGCCGAGCGGACCTGGACCTCGTCGATGCCCATCTCCTCGATGCGGATGGCGATCTCCGACGAGATGAGCTGGTTGTCGTCGACGATGATCTCCCCGGTCTTGGGGTGCACGATGCGGTTGACGCTGACACGGCCGAAGATCTGGTCCCGCAGCGGGACGTCGACCTGCTCGCCCTTGTAGATGGCGCGCTTGCGGATGCCGCGGCGAGAACCGCAGTCGATCTCACCGATGATGACCGACTGGGCGACGTCGCACAGCTTGCGGGTGAGGTAGCCCGAGTCGGCGGTCTTGAGGGCGGTGTCGGCCAGACCCTTGCGGGCGCCGTGCGTCGAGGAGAAGTACTCCAGGATCGTCAGGCCTTCGCGGAAGTTCGAGCGGATGGGGGTTTCGATGATCTCGCCCGAGGGCTTGGCCATGAGGCCTCGCATCCCGGCGAGCTGCTGGAGCTGGCTGATGTTGCCGCGGGCGCCCGAGTCGGACATCAGGTAGACGGGGTTGAGGTAGAGCGGGGACTTCTTGTCCTCGACGGGCATCTCGTTTCCGTCGGGGTCGCGGCGGTCGGTCTTGAGGGTCGCCTGCAGGGCCTTGGTGACCTGCTCGCGGCAGTGGGACCAGATGTCCAGCAGCTGGTTGTACCGCTCGCGGGCGGTGATGATGCCGCGGTCGAAGTTCTTCTCGACGCGGTCGACGCGCTTCTGGGACTCGTCGAGCAGGGCCTGCTTCTCCTTGGGGATTCGCAGGTCGGTGATGCCGAAGGAGAGGCCGGCGAGGGTCGACTGCTTGAAGCCGATCTCCTTCATGCGGTCCAGCAGGGCGATGGTCGCGGCGCGACCGTTGTAGAGGTAGACGTCGTCGATGACGCGGGCGCAGCCCTTCTTGCCCAGGGAGCAGTTGTAGAAGGGCATGCCGCGCTCGATGATGTCGGCGAAGAGGCAGCGGCCGGCGGTGGTGATGAGCCGCTTGTTGGCGGGCATCTCCTTGGGGGCGGCGCCCTGGTTGTCGACGTACTCGTCGAACTCGCTGAGGCGGACGACGATGCGCTCGTGCGGGCCGACCACGCCCATGTCGTAGGCGAGGATCGCCTCGATGCGGCTGCGGAACGAGGGGAGCTTGTGGTCCGGGCGCTCGTCACCGACCATGGTAGTGATGAAGTACACGCCCATGACGATGTCCTGGGACGCGGAGATGATGGGCTTGCCGTTGGCGGGGGAGAAGATGTTGTGCGTGGACATCATCAGCACGTGCGCCTCGGCCTGGGCCTCGACCGAGAGGGGCAGGTGCACGGCCATCTGGTCCCCGTCGAAGTCGGCGTTGAAGCCGGTACAGACCAGCGGGTGCAGGCGGATGGCGTTGCCTTCCACCAGCACGGGCTCGAAGGCCTGGATGCCCATTCGGTGCAGGGTGGGGGCGCGGTTGAGCAGCACGGGGTGCTGGTAGATGACTTCCTCGAGGATGTCCCACACGGCGGGGTCGCGGCGCTCGAGCATGCGCTTGGCCGACTTGATGGTGTCGGCGAGGCCGTGCTCCTTGAGCTTGCGGATGATGAAGGGCTGGAAGAGCTCCAGGGCGATCTTCTTGGGAAGGCCGCACTGGTGGAGCTTGAGCTCGGGACCGACGACGATGACCGAGCGGGCGGAGTAATCGACGCGCTTGCCCAGCAGGTTCTCGCGGAAGCGGCCCTGCTTGCCCTTGATCATGTCCGTGAGGGACTTGAGAGGGCGGTTGGACGACCCGAGAACCGGGCGGCGGCAGCGGTTGTTGTCGAAAAGTGCGTCGACGGCCTGCTGGAGCATCCGCTTCTCGTTGCGGATGATGACCTCGGGGGCGTTGAGGTCCATCAGCTTCTTGAGGCGGTTGTTGCGGTTGATGATGCGGCGGTAGAGGTCGTTGAGATCGCTGGTGGCGAAGTTGCCCGACTCCAGCAGCACCAGGGGGCGCAGGTCGGGCGGGATCACGGGGATCACGTCCATCACGAGCCACTGGGGGTCGTTCTGGCTGCCGCGGATCTGCTCGATGAGCTTGAGGCGCTTGGAGAAATCCTTGATCTTCTGCTTGCTCTTGGTGGCGGCCAGGTCCTCGCGGATCTTCTTGGCCTCGTCACCCAGGTCGGTCTTGGCGATGAGCTCCCGGGCCGCGTCGGCGCCCATGAGGGCGCGGAAGGCGTTGCCGTACTTCTCGGTGGCGGCGCGGAACTCGTCCTCGGTGAGCATCTGCTTGAACTTGAGCTCGGTGTCGCCCGGATCGACGACGACGTAGTCCTGGTAGTAGATGACCTTCTCGAGGTCGCTGGTCTTCATGGCGAGCAGCGTTCCCAGGCGGCTGGGCATGCTCTTGAAGAACCAGATGTGGACGATGGGGGAGGCGAGGTTGATGTGGCCCATGCGCTTGCGGCGGACGCGCGAGTGGGTGACCTTGACGCCGCAGCGGTCGCAGATGATGCCCTTGTACTTGGTGCCGCGGTACTTGCCGCAGGCGCACTCGTAGTCGCGCTCGGGCCCGAAGATGCGCTCGCAGAAGAGGCCGTCCTTCTCGGGGCGGTAGGTGCGGTAGTTGATGGTCTCGGGCTTCTTCACCTCGCCGTAGGACCACGCCCGGATGTCGTTGGGCGACGCCAGGGTGACCTTGACGGCGGTGAAGTCATTGACGCGGTCATAGACAGTTTCGGCCATGTCTGTGAACTCCAGTTCGAACTCTTCAATCAGGCTCGGCGAGCGTGCCCGGCCTGCGTGCTTTCGGACGTCTTCCAGAACCTTGCCCGGCTGTGCGGCGAGAGGCCGAACAGGGAGCCCAAGAACACCATCACTGCAACCCCGGTCCAGTTCGCCTGGCGGCCGAGCATCGAACCGATCAGATTCCCGATCACCAGCCCGGCGGCGCTGATGGTCACCATCACCACCAGGGCTCCGTGAAGCGAGACGGATCTGTTAAGAGGCCCAGTCACTGGCGATTCTTCAACTTCAGTTATCGCTGCGCCCGCTCATCGATCAGGGCGATCCGCAGCATGAGGGTCATTGCACACACGATCAGCATGACTCCCTGGGTCTTCCCGAT
Organism: Phycisphaerales bacterium; assembly: GCA_044226385.1. GTDB lineage: Bacteria > Planctomycetota > Phycisphaerae > Phycisphaerales > UBA1924 > JAEUJB01. Next base: position 161,158 of record JBGAHA010000007.1, on the reverse strand, counting down.
CCACGGTGGCCGCCCGTCGAGAGCCGTGCTGATGGTCTTGAGGAAGCCCAGCAGCAGAAGGCACACGATGACGATCCACTGCACGAACCGGCCCAGGCCCGCGATGGCTCATCCTCCGTTCAGAGCAGGCTGCCGCCCTCGGCCTTCTTCTTCTCCAGCGTGATGTTCATGCCTAGGCCCTTGAGCTCGTTGCAGAGCACGTCGAAGGCCACCGGCATCCCCGCCTCGAGGCGGTTGTTGCCCTTGACCATGCTCTCGTAAATCTTGGTACGTCCTTCGACGTCGTCGGACTTGACGGTGAGCAGTTCCTGCAGGATGTACGCCGCGCCGTAGGCTTCCAGCGCCCACACTTCCATTTCGCCGAAGCGCTGGCCGCCGGTCCGGGCCTTGCCGCCCAGGGGCTGCTGCGTGATCAGGGAGTACGGGCCCGTCGCGCGGGCGTGGATCTTGTCGTCGACCAGGTGGTGCAGCTTCAGCAGGTACATGAAGCCCACGGTCGTCTTCTGGTGGAAGGGCTCGCCCGTGCGGCCGTCGTGCAGCTGGATCTTGCCCCCGCGGGGCATGCGGGCCAGCAGCTCGCGCGGGTGGGGCCACGTGCCGGTCTTCTCGTGATGGGCGAGCTTGTCGGCGACGTGCCTGTTGGCCTCTTCCACGGCGGCGTGGACCTGGTCCTCGCGGGCGCCGTCGAAGACGGGGGTGACGGCCTGGAATCCAAGGACGCGGGCGGCCCAGCCCAGGTGCGTCTCGAGGATCTGCCCGACGTTCATTCGGGAGGGCACGCCCAGCGGGTTGAGCAGCACGTCAACCGGCGTGCCGTCTTCCATGAAGGGCATTTCCTCTTCGGGAACGATGCGGGCGATGACGCCCTTGTTGCCGTGGCGGCCGGCCATCTTGTCACCCACCGAGAGCTGGCGCTTGGTGGCGAGGTAGACCTTGACCATCTCGAGCACGCCGGTGGGCAGCTCGTCGCCGCGCTTCATGTGCGCGACCTTGCGCTGCTTCTCGGTCTCGATGGCGCGGATGCGGGGCCAGAACTGGGAGAACAGCAGCTCGGCCTGCTGCTTGGTCTCCTTGGAGCCCTTGGCCCACTTGATGTCGAAGGTCTTGATCTGCTCGAGGATGACTTCGCGGATGTCCGACGCACCGACGCGCTGACGCGTGTTGGGGTCGACCATCGGGGTGCCCAGCGCCTCGTTGATGGCGTTGCACATCTGGCGGAACAGGTTGATGGCCTTGTCGTCCATCTCCTGCTCGTACAGCGTGATGTCCTTCTTGAGCTGCTTCTTCTGCTCCTCGTTCATGTGGAGCCGGCGGCTGAACTTCTTGGCGCCGATCACCACGCCTTCGACGCCCGCGGGGACCTCGAGGGAGTCGTTCTTCACGTCCTCGCCGGCGCGGCCGAAGATCGCGTGGAGCAGCTTCTCTTCGGGCGTCAGCTCGGTCTTGCTCTTGGGGCTGACCTTGCCGACCAGGATGTCACCGGGGCCGACGCGGGCGCCGATCCGGATGATCCCAAGGTCGTCGAGGTTGCGGAGCATCTTCTCCGAGACGTTGGGGATGTCCCGGGTGAACTCCTCGCGCCCCAGCTTGGTCTCCCGGACTTCCACGTCGAAGGTGTCGATGTGGATGCTGGTGAAGACGTCGTCACGAACCATGCGTTCGTTGATGACGATGGCGTCCTCGAAGTTGTACCCGTCGAAGGTGTTGAAGGCGACCAGGACGTTCTTGCCGATGGCCAGCTCGCCCTGGTGAGTGCTGGCGCCGTCGGCGATGACCTGGCCCTTCTCGACCTTCTGGCCCAGCTTGACGATGGGGCGCTGGTTGAGGCAGGTGCGCTCGTTGAGGCCGACGAACTTGCGGAGCACGTACTCGTCGGAATTGTCGATGATGATGCGCTGGCCGTCGACCGCGGTCACGATGCCGGGGTTGCGGGCCTTGACCACCATGCCCGAGTTGTGGCCGACGGCCTTCTCGACGCCGGTGGCGACGCAGGGCGGATCGACCTTGATCAGGGGCACGGCCTGGCGCTGCATGTTCGAACCCATGAGGGCGCGGTTGGCGTCGTCGTGCTCCAGGAACGGGATGAGGGAGGCGGAGATGCCGACGATCTGCTTGGGGGAGATGTCGACGTAATCGACGTTGTCGGAGCCGGCCGAGGCCAGTTCACCGTCCACGCGGGCGAGGACGACGCCCTTGCGGAGCTTGCCGCTCTCGTCGAGCGAATCGGTGGGGGCCAGGACGGCCTTCATCTCTTCGTCGGCGCGGAGCTGGACGACCTTGCCGGTGATGGCGCCGTTCTTCACTTCCCGGTAGGGGGTGCGGAGGAAGCCGTACTCGTCGATGGAGGAGTAGATGCCCAGGGAGGCGATGAGGCCGATGTTGGTGCCTTCGGGCGTCTCGATGGGACAGATGCGGCCGTAGTGGGAGATGTGCACGTCGCGCACTTCGAAGCCGGCACGCTTGCGGTTGAGGCCGCCCGGCCCGAGGGCCGAGAGGCGACGCTCGTGCACGAGGGACGAGAGCGGGTTGGTCTGGTCGACCACCTGGGAGAGCTCGCTGCGGCCGAAGAAGAAGTCGATCGCGGAGCTGATGGACTTGCTGTTCACCAGGTCGGCGATCTTGGTCAGCTCGTCGGGGCCCTTGACGCTCATGCGCTCCTGGACGGTGCGCTTGAGCTTGAGGAAGCCCTTGCGGAGCTCTTCGACGGCGAGCTCGTCAAGCGTGCGCAGGCGGCGGTTGCCCAGGTGATCGATGTCGTCGACCTGGGCGGCGGGACGGTTGGTCTTGGGGTCGAGGCGGTTGGACCGCAGGTCCAGCAGGTACTTGACGACCTGGAGGAAGTCGGTCGAGACGATGCACATGAGGTCTTCGGGCGTGCCCATCTCGAACTTGCGGTTGATGCGGAAGCGGCCGACGCGCCCGAGGCGATAGCGGTTCTCGTCGAAGAACTTCTCACGGAAGAGGGCCTCGGCCTTGTCCACCTGGGGCGGGTTGCCGGGGCGGAGCTTGCTGTAGAGCTTGAGGAGGGCCTGCTTGCCCTCGGTGTCCCCGGGGAACTGCTCGAGCTTCTCTTCGGCGATGGTGTTGAGGATCAGCACGTCGCTGGGGTTCTGGACGACCCGGATCTTCTTGAGGCTGGAGGCGACGATCGCCGCGGCGGCGTCCCCCAGCTGGCGGCCGACGTGGACGAGCTCTTCACCGGTTTCCTTGTCGACGATCGACTCGGCGGCCCAGTGCTCGGGCTTGGCCTGCTCGACGGGGATGTCGGTGACCTCGTAGAAGATGCCGATGATGGCGTCGGTCGAGGCGACGCGGGCGCCGGCGATCTCGGCCTTCTCCTGGATCTTCTTCTTGTCCTCGGCGGGGACGGTGTCGAACTTCTGCTCGCGCAGGACCCTGTCCTTCTCCTCGATGTAGTAGAGGCAGCGCAGGAAGCTGGTGGCGGCGAGCTTGGTGCTCTGGTCGATCCGCATCGCCAGAACGTCCTTCTTGGTCACTTCCAGCTCGATCCACGAGCCGCGCTCGGGGATGACGCGGGCCGAGTGCAGAGGGCGGTCGCCCTCGCTGGAGACGATGGAGAAGTCCACGCCCGGGGAGCGATGGAGCTGGCTGACGATGACGCGCTCGGCGCCGTTGACGACGAATTCACCGCCGCCCATCATCACCGGGAACTCCCCGAGGTAGATTTCCTCTTCGGGGGTGTCGGGGTGGTTGACGCGCGAGAGGCGAACGGCGACCCGGAAGGGCCGGCCGTAGGTGAGGCGCAGCTCACGGCACTCGTCGGGGGTGTACCGGGGTTCCTCCAGGGTGTAGTGGAGGTACTCCAGTTTCGTCGTTTCGTCGTAGGAAACGATCGGGAAGACTTCACGAAGAAGAGCTTCCAAGCCGACATTCAAGTCGCGTTCATGGGTGCTCTTGCCCAGCTGGAGGAAACGCTCGTATCCCTCGCTCTGGATCCGTGTAAGGTCCGGGATCGGGATAGCGTCGCCACGCTTGGCAAAATCGCGCACCTTCACCGCCGCCGTGGTCGTGGGGGTCGTTGACATCGTGTCCGGTTCCCTCGCGATCGATGGATAGTGTCCTCGTGCAAACCTCTCGGCGTGCACGAAGTCTCGCACCGTGTCGTGTTAGCTGAATCGTCGCCGCATTGATACCGCAGCCCGCAACCCGGGAGTGTAAAACCCCCGGACGAGCCAATCAAGAACCTGTCCTCACGATTGAGGAATAAACCTCATTGACGTCCGGAAGCGATCCCCACCGTTCCAGGGGGGAATTCGCCTCATGCGCCAGCAAGGCCAAAATGAGAGGGCCGGCCGCCTTGAGCTTCTCGGCCTCGGCCTTGTCCAGGCCCTGCTTCACGGGCTTGCCCGGAGCATCGACGAACGCCTTCGCCTCGGCGAGGCCCAGGCCCGTCGCCTCGCGGACGACCTTGATGACCGGGATCTTCTTGGCGGGATCGACGCCCTTGAGGACCACGTCGAAGCTGGTCTTCTCTTCGGCCTTGGGGGCCGCCGCCGCCGGGGCCGCCATCATCATGCCGCCGCCCGAGGCCGCCTCGATGCCGTAGGCTTCCTTCAGGTACTTGCCCAGGTCAACCGCGTCCTTGAGGGTCAGGCCCGCAAGCTTGTCGCCCAGGTCTTTGATCTTGGAGTCGAAGGTCGTGTCGGACATGTGTCAGTGCCTTTCAAATCTCGCCGCCGCGGGTTCAGCCGCCTTGGCGTGTCATTCATCCAGGAGGGGCCGAACACTCGGCCTTTAACCCCGCGAGCGGGGCCAGCAGGATGTCATGTGTCTCAGGAAACCGTGATGCGGCCCGCGGGCGCCGTCTTGAAAACAGGAAAACAGCCGGCTCAGGCGACCTTGGCGATCGCTTCGCCCTTCTCGAGCTTGCCCTCGATCGACTTGACCAGGCCCGCCACCGTCGAACCCGGGCCCACGATCTGGGCGGCGAGCTTGCGGGCGGGGGACAGGATCAGGGTCACGTTCTGGCCGATGGCCTCCGCCTTGGTCGGGAACTTGGAGAGTTCCTCAACCCCGGCCTTGCCGGAGAAGAGCATGCCGTCCAGCAGGGCGCCCTTGAACTCAAGGGCGGGGTACTTCTTGACCAGCGCGACCAGTTCACGGGCCACCTCGACCACCGACGCCCCACCGTACACCAGGGCGCTGGAGCCGACCATGATGTCGTTGAGGGCCGACAGGGCGCCGCCGCCGAAGGCCTTGCGGGCCAGGGCGTTGCGCACCATCGTGATCTTGATGCCGTTCTTGCTCAGGCCGTGGCGGATCTTGTTGTTGTCGATCGCCTTGACGCCGCGGATGGAGATGAGGACCGCGTCCTTGGCATCCCCGACCTTGGCGGTGTACTGCTTGATGATCAGTTCTTTGACTGGCTTTGACATTATTCTGCCTCCACCACGGACGTGTACTTCACCTGGACGCCCGGGGTCATCGCCCCGCTGACGACGATCTTCTTGACGTACTGACCCTTGGCCGTCGACGGGCGGGACTTCTCCAGCGCGGCGACGAAGTGCTCAAGGTTGGAGACCAGGTCGGCGTCGGGGAAGCTGAGCTTGCCGATCACGGCGTGGACGTTGCCGCCCTTGTCCGTGCGGTACTCAACCTTGCCCGCCGAGTATTCCTTCACGGCCTGGGGGACGTTGGTCGTGACCGTGCCGGCCTTGGGGGAGGGCATCAGGCCCTTGGGTCCCAGGACCTTGCCGAGCTTCGACACGATTCGCATCATGTCGGGGGAGGCGACGGCGACGTCGAAATCCATCCAGCCCTTCTCGATCTCGGCGACGAGCTCTTCGGCGCCCGCCTTGACGGCGCCCTGGGCGAGGGCCTGGGGGGCGACGTCGCTCTGGCAGAAGGCCACCACGCGCTTGGACTTGCCGATGCCCTTGGGGAGGCTGATCGAGCCGCGGAGCGACTGATCGGCCAGGGCGGGGTCAAGGCCCAGGTGCATGACGATGTTGACGGTCTGGTCAAACTTGGGACCCTTGAACTTCTTCAGGGTCGCCACCGCTTCCGCCGGGGGCAGGATGCTGTCGCCCTTGACGGCCGCGTTGGCCTTGGCCCGCTTGGTCATGCGCTTTGGCATTGGTATCAGCCCTCCACCGTAACGCCCATGGACCGGGCTGTGCCTTCGATGACCCGCATCGCCGCTTCAACCGACGCGCTGTTGAGATCCTGCATCTTGGATTCGGCGATCGCCCGAACCTGGGCCTTGGTGATCTTGCCGACCTTGTTCTTGTTGGGAACGCCCGAGCCCTTCTCGATCTTGGCGGCGTCCTTGATCATCACGGAGGCCGGGGAGCTCTTGATTTCCAGGTCGAACGTGCGGTCGCTGTAGACCGTCACGATACAGCCGACGACCTTGCCCTTGATGTTCTGGGTCGCGGCGTTGAACTTCTGGATGAACTGGCCGGGGTTGACGCCCTTGGAGCCCAGCACGGGACCCAGTGGCGGGGCCGGGGTGGCCTGGCCGCCCGTGGCCATGATCTTGAAGATATTGGTGACTTCGCGTTTGCCCATGGTTCTCCACCTCCCACCGATCCCCAGGAAAACCCCAGTACATTCTGGAGATCACCCGGAAGGCTCACCCGGGCAGCGGGCGAGCGGAGCGGTAGTACTGACGGTTTGACTTGTGACCCCTCCCCGGCTTTCGCCGGAGCGGGAAGTTAGGGGAGAAGTCTAGGCGGGCCGGGAGCGAGGGCAAGTGGGCGGGAATGCGGCCGAAACTACTTATAGACGGCTCAACCGGGCGTCGCGCGGCTCACGACGGGGGCACGACGATCGAAGTTGGCCGCCTCCCCACACTCGGGGCATCCGACCAGGCCTCGGCGATCGTACCCGCAGCGCTTGCAGCGACCTCTGCGTCGTCGCCATGCCCTGAGGCTCGATTTGAAGACCGCCACCGGTAGCCAGACGGCCAAGCCCCACGCGAGGGATCCGAAGAGGATGCCGGGGAAGATCGGGTGCCAAGCGAGGATCCGGTCGGCGATGCAGGATCTACCTTGGACGTTGCCCAGATATCCGGCTTCGGTGTACTCGTCTTGAGTATCCGCATTCGGCCAACGGTCGTTGGTCGTATACATCGAGAACGACAAGAACGGCCAGCCAATGGCGATGTCGATCGCATCACGCTCGCTGGGCCATGCCATATGGCCCAACGGCGCCGAATCCGTGATGTCGCGGAACTTCTCGCTCCATACGCGACACCAGCTGGGTACAGGCGTGGAAGGTAGATCAGCCATGACCGTCATTGAATCGCCATTCGAGGCCCTCAACGCCTCGTACTCCCGCCACGAGTCGGCGGCATCAGACCCCATCGTGCTCCACTCCAGCACGGTCTTTCCCCACTTCTTTGCTGTGCAGACTCGAGCCGTTCGGGAACCAAAGTCAACCCATGCGGAGTGCTTATCAAAGTACATGGAGTGGCCGAATCGGCACCACCAGCCGGCGGCTTGGGCGAGCGCGATGTTGATCACCGCGCCGGCGAAGAGGCAGAGGATGATTCGCGGCAGGGAGCGAGGAGCACGCACGAGAGCAGAATACCGCCCGCGCTGCACGGTCGCAGACTCAAACGGGATGCGGGCAGCATCGCAGGAGGGAGGGAAATGAGACTTCCCGCGATTGGCGTTCGGCCGTGATCCCCCGCATCCGCCTCGGCCCTGCGGATATGCACACGAAGAACTTCATCCCTGGCGACAGGCGACGCATCTCAACTGGATCGCGTGAAAACGACGTTCCGCTCACCCTGTTCGCACCGCGTACGTGTGGATATCCGGTGGAACGCTGCGTCCGCGGGCGAGTTTCTCACACGTCATCGCTTTCTTCCACCGCCGCATGACACCGCTTGCGAGCGCCGTCGCCCATCGGTAGCGTGCAAGCGTCGCGCGGGCAATACCGTCCGCGCTCATTCTCGAAAGGGGTTTTCTCATGTGTGGATGTTCATGTGGCGGATCGGCGCCGACCGTGATCCAGTGCGGAGCGGGAACGGCGGGTGGCGGCGGGAACAACGGCAATAACGGGAACAATGGAAGCAATGGAAACGGAGGCAATAACGGGAACAACGGCAACGGCAACACCACGAATCCGCCGCCCGTGCAGCGGTGCTCGCGGCTGCTGGTGCGGGTCGATTCGATCCATGTATCCAAGGCCGACTCGTTCGGCGTCTTTGCCGAATGGGGCGCGGCGGAGTGGCGGCTGACGATTACGGTCAACGACCAGTCGCGAACCTGGTCGTATGACGACGTGGAGGACGGCCGGGATTATCAGCTCGGCTACGACTTCACGATCGAGATCCCCAACGACAACGCGACGGTCTCGATCCGGGCCTCGGGATTCGAGGACGACCTCATCGGGGACGACGCGTTGCCGTCTTCCCAGCGGACGCACGGCTCGTCTGACAACTACGGCGTGGGCGGCACGCGGCAGCTCACGGCGAACAACAGCGACTTTGATTACACCATCAACTACACCGTCACGTGCCTGCAGAACACGCCCGTCTCCATGATTTCCCGGCAGGCGATGGCCGCGATGGTCAGCTCTCACGTGGAACGCCGTTCCGCCGACCGGAAGGTCAAGGTCTCCAAGCTCTCCGAGGCCGACGCCCTGACGGTCTTCGTGAGCCGCATGGCCTCCCGCGGGGTCAAGTTCGCCCGCATGGACGGTGACCTGGCCGTCTTCGAGGGGACGCGATCCGTCCAGAGCGTCGCCGCCTCGGTCTTCCCGCTCGCCGGCAACGGAAACGCGACGCACGGCAAGAAGGGCTGACCGGCCAATTCCATTCGCTCTCTGCAATTGGCAGACCCGCGGGGTGCATCCCGCGGGTTTTTTGTGCGCGTGCAACGCATGCAGGAAGATTCCCATGTGCTGCGCACATTCGGTTCTCGCACGGCGTGTGTGACTCGTCATGATCCACTAGCGCACGCACGAGGTATTATGCTGCGCACGACCGAACAGCCGCCGTTGATTGAGCCCCAAACTCACAATCTCATCAGAGTATGCATTATTGTGCGTTTGAGCGGCTCCCCGCACGTATGGCGTCTTGTCTTGGGCTCGACACCATTCGTGTCCATGCCTGTCTCGATGCATTCGCAATGTTTGTTGACTTGAACTCATATTTTTGGGAGCGCCACGTGACCACTCGCTTTGAAGCCGGACTCCGTCTTTCGTGCCTGATCGGGGCAGTGTTTTCGCACGCCTCCACCGCGTCGGCGGGACTGCTGGGCACCGCCCAGAACTTCGCAGTCCTCGCGGGCTCCACGGTGACCAACACCGGCCCGAGCCTCATCACCGGTGATCTGGGCGTCTGGCCGGGAACGGCGATCACGGGATTTCCGCCGGGCCTGGTGATCGGGGCGATCCACGACAGCGACGCCGTGGCGCAGCAGGCCCAGCTCGATGTGACGACCGCTTACAACACCCTCGCCGCGCTTCCATTCAGCCAGAACATGACCGGCGTGGACCTGGGCGGCCTGACGCTGACGCCGGGCGTGTACTTCTTCTCCACGTCAGCCTTCCTCACCGGCGCTCTCACACTTGACGCGCAGGGAGATCCCGACGCGGTCTTCGTCTTTCAGATGGGCAGCACGCTGATCACGGGGAGCAACGCCTCGGTGACCACCATCAACAGCGCCGACGCCTGCAACCTGTACTGGCAGGTGGGAAGTTCCGCGACGCTGGGCACGGGAACAGCCTTTCAGGGGAACATCCTCGCGCTGGCGAGCATCACCATGACCACCGGCTCAACGCTGGTGGAAGGCCGGGCTCTGGCGATGGGCGGCGCAGTGACGCTCGACACCTGCACCATCACCGCCGGGTGTATCCCCGCGCCGATGACCGCCTGCGTGCTCGCCCCCGCGCTGCTGGGCCTGGCGGCCCCCCGCCGCCGCGGGCGCTGAAGCGTTTGATTGGCGCCCATGACAATGAAACGGGCCCGGCACTTCGCCGGGCCCGTCTTTGCATTTCCGAGTGCCTGATCCCCAGTGTCCAGTGCCTTTTCTACTCAGCACCCCGCCTCGAAGGCGTGCACGAAGGCATCGTAATCGTCGGTATCGACAAAGCCCGAGCCGTCGAAGTCGGCGTTGTCGGTGCCGGCCTCGAAGGCGAAGACGAAGGCGTCGAAGTCATCGGTATCCACGAACCCCGAGCCGTCAAAGTCGGCCTTGCAGGATTCGTACTTGATGGTCGAGAAGAACGACTTGGACGAGAGCCCGTCGCTGCCGACGGTCACCAGCGCCCCGGCGGGGTCGATCGCCGCCCCAAGCCCGACCGCGGAATCCGCCGCGCCCGGAGCGGCGGCGTGGTAGATATCGATCCAGCGCTCCGCGCCGACCGTGTCCACGCTGCGGGTCACGGCGAGGGTCGGGCCGCTGAAGAACATGTAGAAGCCAGTGGTATACGCGTTGCCCTGGGCATCCAGCGCCAGGCCGCGGGACGAGCCGCCCGCGCGGTTGGGGTGGAGGGATGTATAGATGCTGGTCCACCGCACCATGCCGGTGTCGTCGATCTTCCACACCGCGTGGGATTCGTCGCAGAAGACGTTCCCCGCGCACACCGAGCCGGCGACCACCACGCCGCCTCCGGGCGCGGCCTTCATGTCGTACGGGAACGCGCCGGTGTTCTCCGGCCCGAGGTACTCGGTGCCCCAGATCGTGTCCCCCGTCTCGGCGCTGAGCTTGTACGTCGCCGGCCCGAGCTTGTTGCCCGTGACCACAGGGTTGCCGTCGGCATCGATGACGATCTTGCTCGCCTGCCCGGGATCGGTCTCATTGCCCAGCACCGTGGACCACGCGAGTACGCCCGCGGGGTCGTACTTCGCCACGCCGTAGGCGTAGATGTTGTACTCCTCGTCGAAGTTGTACCCCACCTGCACCCAGCCGGCGACGTAGGAATTTCCGGCCGGATCGACCGCGATATCGACGGCCGCGTCGTTGATGCCGTCGGGCCCGCCGCTCACCCCATTGAAGGGCGACATCCACTCCAGGTTGCCCGTCACGCCGTTGAGGCGGATGGTCACCCAGTCGTAGTCAGTCCCCGAGTACGACTGGCCCGTCGCAAAGACGTTGCCCGCGGCGTCGAGGCCAGCGGCGAGGAGGAAGTCCGAGCTGCTCGCCGGCCCATCCACCCGCGTCGCCCACATCTGGGCGCCCGTCCCCGCGTTGTACTTCACGACGACGTAATCGGAAAAGCCCGGCCCCGGGCTGTCGGAGGTGCCGGCGACGATGATGTTGCCATCAGGGCCCACGAGCACCGAAAACGCCTTGTCGCTGCCGGTGGGCTTGCCCAGATACCGCGCGGTCCAGAGTTCCACGCCCTGCGGGGAGTACTTGACCGTCGCGAACGCCGAGCCGGTGCCCGTCGCCGACTCACCTGTCACGTAGACATTGCCCGCCGCGTCCGTGGTGATCGCCTTGGCGTTGTTATAGAAACCGGCGGGCCCGGCGTAGAACGCCCGCCATGCCTTTGCGGGCGGCGGCTCGGCGATGGCCAGGACGCCGATCCCCCCCACCGCAAACGCAATCGCTGCGCAAGAGACCAACTTCGCAGACCGGGCGCGCACGCCCACGGTACGGTTCGTTGAACGCATCGATGCTGACCTCCCTGAATAGGCACGGGCGCGGGCTCAGCGCGCGGTGCGGAAAGGGCAGAATACCAGATCCAGTATTCCCCAACCGTCAAGATCAGGTCAAATTCCAATGCAGTTCAAACCCGATTTCCGCATGCGGAGGAGGCATGGATGTGGGATGCCGGTCGTCTTGAAGTACGTTGCCAACACCCGACGCGTCCCCGCGAGCTTCAGCAACCTGCTTCAAAGGCGTGCACGAACGTGTCGTAGTCTTCCGTGTCAACGAAGCCCGAGGAATCCACGTCCGCCGCGCTGTCTCCCGCGATAAAGGCAAAGACGAACGCGTCAAAGTCCTCGGTATCAACAAAGCCGCTGGAGTTGAAGTCGGCGAGGCACTCGCACTCGTCGGGCACGCCGTTGTCGTTGGCATCGTGGAGCGTGCCGCGGCGCACATCGCAGCGGTCGTCGACGCCGTTGGCGTTGCAATCGGTCTGGCCGCGGTAGCGCACGCGGAAGATCGTCGAGCCCGCGTCGATGGGCGTCTGGTAATCCACGTCCTTGTACAGGTCGCTGAAATAGAGGCCGTCGGGACCTGCGGCGATCGCCACCGCGGTGCCTCGGCCCGAGCCGTTGTACTCAATCAGCGTTGTCGGGCCTCGCACCAGCGCGCCGGCGGAGTTCACATCGAACCTCACGAGCCGCTTTCCCTGGGCTTGGGGGCCCTGGGCCCATGTCGGGCCAGATTCGGTGACAATGATCGAGCCAAACCAATCCTGCGGGAACCCGCTGCCGCCGAACGTCTCGGGCTGGATCACGGCGAGGGTGACCGGCGCGTGGGCGGGGTTCCAGTTGTACAGCGCGCCGTTGACCATCGACGCATCCGAGCCGTCCCACTTGTAGTTCACGCCGCGGGCGGCGACAAGGAAGCGGTCGACGCTCGGGCCGTTCTCCACGACGAAGTGGCGGTTGTCGGAAACTCTCCATGCGCCGCCGAAGGGGTTGCGGTGGCCGTAGGAGAAGACGTAATCGCGCGGCGTGATGCCGTCGGCCGCGTTGTAGAACGGGTTGTCGGTGCAGGGCTGCCCGGTGAGCTCCATCCGAAGGATCTTGCCGCGGAACAGGTTCAGGTTCTGCGCCGTCCCCGAGTTGAACCCATCCCCCACGTGCACGTACAGCTTCCCGTCGGGCCCGATCGTGATGCTCGAGACCTGGTGGGAGGCGCTCATCAATTCACCGCTCATGTCGAGCACGGTCTGCACCGATGTCGCCGTCACGCCGTCGCTGCTCACGAGCCGAACGACGCGCGGATAGAGCTGCGACGTGTTGCCGTTGTTGGCGTACAGCAGCGTCGCGTACAGGTTCTTGCTTGCCGGATCCCTGCAGATGGAGGCGAGGCCCATTTCACCCGAGCCGGGGAAGTCCCCCGTGGGGTTGAAGTTCAGCAGGCCCGAGGCGAACGTGCCCATCGTGCCATCGGGATAGACGACGCGGACGCGGCCGTAGAGCTCGGCGACGTACATGAGCGGCTGGCCCGGAGTGACGGCTCCACCCGCCATGGCGATGCTGACGGGAAGCTGGAACCCGGTGGCGAATCGCTCGATCTCCAGATCGGGACTCGCCGAGGTCCAGGGAACAAGCGAACCGCGCGCGAGCGTGTCGAAGACCGGCGTCGTCTGCTGGGCCGTCCCCGCATAGGTGCTGCCGTTGTTGGAAACCCAGTAGTACTTGGACTGCCCGGGCGTGCAGGTGATCGCCGGGAGGTACACGCTGATGAACTCGCAGTCCTCGGTCAGCGCCGCGAGCGTGCTGGCGGGGAGCGTAACACCCGACGATCCACCGTCGACGCGTACCCGGATGAGGACATGGTCGGCGAGCGGCGGCGCATCGATCACCTGGTTGCTCGCCCCGTCGAGCCCGCGGATCGTCAGCACGGTCTCACCGGCCGCCGAACCCAGCGTCAGCGCCGAAGGCGTCGTCCCCGCCGGCAGGGTCACCGGACTGCCGAAACTGGTCGTCCACGAAATCTGCGGCGGGATCTCGATATCGCTCAGCAGCAGCCCGAAGATCTGGCTGGGATCCCCCGTGCGGAACACGCGCTGGGACCAGAGGCTGTACTCGGTGCCCGCGTCGTTGCTGTCGTCCTTGAACCGCACCCGCAGGCGGTAGTCGGTGCTGGGCGAAAGTGCACCCGACGCGGCCGCGCTGCCGGAGAAGGTCCCGTCGGCAAGGTGGATGTGCACCTTCAGGGCCGTGTCGGTCATGCAGGTGGCGCTCCAGACCATTTCGGGCGGAGTGACCGACCAGATCTGCCAGTCGGTGCAGAGGTGGGCGTTGCCGTCCCTGTCGAAGAACGGGCCTGTTTCCATGTGCACGTCGGCGGAGTTGACGATCTTGCCGTCGACCGAAGGCTCGGTGATGACGGGCGGATTGGGGCGGTAGGGCGGGCCGCTGGATCCGACATCGTCGGTGAAGGACCAGTTGAGGATGTCGTGGTTCTCGAACGAGCCCCCGGTCGCGCCCGTGAAGCCGACCCACGCGCCCAGACCGTCAAGGGCGAGCGTGGAGGAGAGGTCAACCGCGACCGTAAGCACGGGCACGGCGACGTTGTCGATGTACACACTGAGCAGTCCGTCGCGGTACTCCACCACGGCGGCGTGGGAGGCCCCGTCGGAGATGTTGGGGATCACCGAGGAAGCGCCGAGGGAATACACCTCCGAGGCGCTGTTGGCCAATGTGCCGCGCGTGTGGATGGAGACATGGTTGTCGCTGGGGTCCCCCACCACGCCGATCTCGCAGGTGTCGCTGTTCCAGGTGTCAAACTCGACGGCGAGTGAGTTGGCGATGCCGTCGTACCCGTTGCGGCAGCCGTTGCCGCCCAGGGCGTTGCCGGCGGAGTTCTGGATCACCAGCGCAAAGCCGTCGGCCCCGCCGCCCGACTGGGCGGACACGCGGAACACGAACGACGTGCGGAACCCGTCTCCCACTGCCTGCTTGGTCTGGTGCCAGGCGGCGCCGACCTGCGTTCCCGCGGATGGATTGACGCGCAGGACATCCCCGGCGCGGGCGGCGTTGCCGACGAGCGTGAGGCCGGCGGTGCTGGTGAAATTGGTATAGGAAAAATCCGCGCGGGCCGCGCCGGCGCCGGCGTGCAGCGCGGCGGCGAGCATGAGCGTGCACGGAACGAGCCCGCAAGGCCTTCTCCAACTCATCGCCGACCCTCCCAGCCCCAGAAGCGTTCGGCGACCGTGACAATCGCGCGACGCGGGGAGTCTACCGGCAATCGGGCAAACCACAAGGCGGAAGTGGTTCGGACACTGCGGGAAGTGGACGAGGGCGACCGGCTCACACTCTCTTCCAACAAAAAAAGGCGGCCCCGGAGATCCGGGGCCGCCCGTGCGTGCCGTTTCAATAGTGCCGAGCGTATGAGACTTATGCCCCACACGCCCGGAAGGCGTGCCGTTCGATCAGCAGCCGTTCTCGAAGGCGACGACGAAGGAGTTGAAGTCGTCGACATCGACGAAGCCCGTGCCGTCGAAGTCGGCGTCGTCGGTGCCGGCCTCGAAGGCCTGCACGTACGCGTTGTAGTCCTCGACGTCCACGAAGCCCGAGCAGTCAAAGTCGGCCGGGCAGAAGGTCACCGAGCCGTTGGCGCTGGTGGCGCTGCCCAGGGCGTTGGTGACCACGCAGTTGTAGTTGGCGGCCGTGTCCGCGCCCGTCACGGGGAAGATCGACAGCGTCGGGCTCGTCGCCCCGCTGATGTTTCCGCCGTTGGTGAGGTTGGTCACGCCCTTGCGCCACTGGTAGGTGAAGGGGCCGGTGCCCGAGGCCGTGACGCTGAGCGTCGCCGTTGCGGACTTGCACGCGGTGAAGTCGCCCGGGGCCGTGACGCTGGGCGTGGACGCGGGGTCGGAGGCGATGCCGTTGGCCGTGACGACCAGCGTGTACGCGCCGGCGGGGAAGCCCGCGGGGAGCGTGTACTCGGTGGTAACCGAGGCCGCGCCGGTCTGCACGCCCGTGCTGCTCCAGTTGAAGGTGCGGGCGTAGTAGGTGTTCCCGTTGCTGTGGCTGATGCGCACGATCGGGTAATTGGTGTTCATCTGGAGGTCGTCACCGTACGTGGCGCCCGTCGAGATGCCGTTGAGCTTGGTGCCCACCATGTGGAACGAACCGTCGAGGTTCGCCGAGATGCTCGTGATCGTCGGCTTGCCCGCCGCCAGGGGCGCGCCCGAGGGCGTGTACACGTACACCGACGTGTTCATGTGGGAGTACATCACCTGCCCGTTGGGCAGCTGGAGCATCGCCGCCTGGTACGACGAGATGTTGTCCGACGCGCCCACCGGGGCGTTCACCGAGGTGAACGAGTTGGTCAGGTAGTCGTACTCGTAGAACGTCGTGGGGGAGGGGAAGTGGTTGGCGCTGGTGGGAACAGGGCTCACCGCGCACAGGATCTTGCCGTCGATCATCATCGCCGCGGGCGCGTCGGGCGTGCCCTTGGCCGAGGGGATGTCGGCGCTGGCCGCCCACGTGCCCGGGCTGGTCGTGCCCGTGGGCGTGTACGTCGCCGTGTGGCCCGTCGAGCCCAGGAAGAACGCCTTGCCGTTGGGGAGCATCAGCGCCCCGCCAAGCTCAAAGCCGAACGCGTCGTACAGGGAGACCGGCACCGTGCCGTCGTTCACCCACTTGTTCTGTGCCGGGATGTAGCGCTCCGAGAGCGTCCCGAACGGGTCGATCGTCAGGATGCTGTTGTCGGGCAGCTTCACCCAGCTTGCCTCGTCCTGGTACGTGCCGCGGAAGAGCTTGCCCGCGTTCGCCCACGTGTTGGCGGAGGGGTTGTAGATCAGCGGGATCGCCGAGGCGTGCGGGAAGACCGGCATCGACAGCACGCGGCCGTCGGGCAGCATCTCGCTGTTGCAGTCGTAGAAATTGTCGCTCCCCGTGTTCCACACCGCGGCGGGGGGCGTCACATTCGTCCACGCGTTGGTCAGGGGGTTATAGACCTCGGCGAAAGGACCGCCGGTGCCATACTCACCGCCCGCGACGAAGACGCGGCCGTCGGTCATCACCTGCGCCGGGTAGTACAGGCGGGTGTTGATCGCCGAGGCGAGCGTGGACCACGTGCCGTTGACGTAGCTGCCGCTGGCGTTGGGGGTGAGCTTGTACCAGGCCTTGCCGATGGTGGAGCCGTTGTTGTTGGCGCACATCACGGTGCCGTCGGAGAGCAGCAGCATCAGGTTGATGCCCGCCGGGGGGTTGTTCACAATCTTGGTCCAGGTGCCGGCAAGGCAGGTCTGGGCCGAAACCAACAGTCCGGCGGCGGCGAACAACAGCCGTGCCACATGCGTCTTCCTGTGCGTGCTCATGAAATTCCCATCGTTGAAATTGGGCAGCAACCAGCTGCCCGTGGCCGGCGTGATAACTCCTCGCGAATCGCGCCGGGCGAATCGGGAGACTATCACTCAGGACTCCGGCGCGTCAAGAGAAATGCTTCTTCGCCCACAAATCTCGGGTGATCTGCATCATCATCGCATGACCAGATTCCAGTTGAGCGGAGCATCTCACCAACCGCTTTTCCATGTCCGAGTCGCTTGCAATGAGATTGCGTGCGAGGGTTTCCCCTACACAATTGCCGATAGTCGATGACGCATGGGATCAACCCCGGCACACGTCCGGGTAACTGATCTGAGGCTTCACCAAATTCACCCCTGGCGGTCCGGCGTGGCCTCCAGCCGCATCATCGTCGCCTGCATGAGCAGGACCGGGGTTGATCGCCCCTGGGCCTCGGCATGGACTTCGCCCTGGGTGACCACCAGCGTGCGTCCCGCCCGCACCACGGTGCCGACGGCGAGGAAGCGGTCCCCCACCGCTGGGGCCAGAAGGTTGACCTTGAACTCCACGCTCACCACCGCGGAACCGGGGGGCATGAGGGTGAGGGCGGCGTACCCGCAGGCGCTGTCGGCGATCGCCGTCACCGCGGCGGCGTGGAGCGAGCCGTGCTGCTGGGTGAGGGCGGGAGAAAAGGGAAGCGCAATGCGCACCACACCGGGCGCAACTTCGGCGAGCGTCGCACCGAGGGTCTGCATGAATTTCTGGCGTGCGAAGCTCTCGGCGATGCGGGCGGAGAGGGATTGATCAATCGGGCTCGCCATGATCCCGCGAGGGTACCAGATCCCGGGCGTGCGTCAGGAAGATCAGCCCTGCCACTGCTCGAAGCGGGCGGTCACGAGGCAAAGCCCGCCGCGACGCGCTGCACGAGCATCGGGTCGAGCCCCGCGGCCTTGGCTTCGTTCAGGAGGCGCGTCGCCTGGTCGTCCAGGCCGCGAGCATCCATGATCACCGCCGCCATGAGGTACGCGCTGGCGGACTTGGTCACCTTGGCATACGTCAGCAGCGGCACGATCATCCGCCCCAGGTCCGACTTCTCCAGCCCCATCGCCTCGTATTCGAGCGGGAGGTCGGAGAGTGATTCATTGATCTCGTAGGCGCGCAGGAAGGCGTAGACCGCTTCCTTGCTCTGGCGCTCGGCGAGCAGAGAGACGGCGAGCCATCGCCACGCGCCGGCGTCCTTGGGCTCCCGGCGCGTGTACTCGCGCAGCACCTTGGAAGCGTCGCTGAAGCGTCCATCGATCATCAGGGTCGTTGCGGCCGTCACCAGTGCGTCGTTGGGATTGTCATCAGCGTCGGGCGCGGCGGCCGCGCTCGCGTCCGGAACCGGTTCCGTCACCGACGGGGGATAGAACACGGTGGGGTCGTACTGATACCACCCCGAGCCGTACACCGGGCCGTAATACGCGTTGCGGTCGTACCACGACCACCAACCGCGATCCCAGCCGCCGGACGGCGTTCCGCAGTGGCGCCAGGAGGGCCGCGTGCCGCACCACACGGGGACATCGCAGCCGGTCGTGCCGCCGCCGTTCCACCCTTCCATCGAGTACGTGCCGTAGATCGAGGGATACAGCGGAGGCTGCGAACCCACGTGCACCTGCACGCTGCCAAGGTCTACATCGGCGGAGAATCCGCTTGTCGAGCTGGAGCCCGACCCAACCGTCAGGGATGTGCCGGTGGAATAGACCGCGCCCGAAGGTCCGATGAACGAACGGGTAGATCCACTGCGAGACCAGCGAGGACCAGGCTCCGCGGGGCACGGCCACGGGGCTCGCGGGTTTATCGGCCTGCGAGCAGACACGGGGCCGTACGTCTCGGGAACAAACGACGGGGAACGGCTGAGAACATTGGGGAACTGAACCTTGACGCCGCCCAGGCCGCCCCCCCGACGGATCGGACGCTCAAAGCCGTCCGGCACGGACGGGCTCGGCGGGTTCGCCGGATTGTTGGGCTTGGCCTGGCCACGCGTGATCGCCACCGGCACCTGACCCAGGGGCTGAGGCACCGTCGTGTAAATCATGGGCTTGCCGGGCTGAACGATCAGACGCGGCTGCGGCTTGGTCACCACCGGGGGCGGCTTGGGGGCCGACGGCGGCGCAGGTGCCGGCGCCGGTGGCGGCGGAACTACGTTCTTGGAGTTGTCGGCAGACTGACCCCACGCCGTCGCGGCGCACCCGCAGAGAGCCACCACGATCGCCAAACGCCATGTGGACGCCTTCGCCGCGGGGCGAACGGGGTTGGAACGTTCCGTGTTCATCACAAACGCCTCCTCGCGTCCGGCGTGTTTCAGCCCTGGACACGATGTATACCGGCGAACCCCTCGAAGGTCTCAGATATGGTACGCGAATCTTCGCCCAACGTTCCCGCAGCGTTATCCGGACCTCATCCTATCATTCTGCGAACACACGATTTCCTTGGGCCGACGCCGCAACCCCGCGCTGTCCCGGACCCGGCCCTGGCCTGTTACCCTTCGCAAGCGGTAATTTCAGAGAGAACCACGATGCCCAACCTCCGCCGACGCGGAATCCCACTGCGAGTCCTCCTGGCCTGTCTCATCCCCACGTTGAGCCTGGCCGGCTGCTCGACCTTCACAGAGACCACTATTAACGCGCGGTCGGTGCAGTCGGGTGACATGCTCGAGCTCGTCCCGACGATCCGGGCCTACCGGGCGATCGACAAGAACACCGCCGATGTGTACCTGACGGACCTTCCCAAGGAGGCCTGCCGCCAAGGAGCGCCGCTGGGAGAGGTTTCGGGCCAGATTCTGCACCTACACCTGTTCATATCCCCCGAAGCGGGTTCGACGCCGATCGACAGCACGGCGTGTTCGGTCACGGTTCGCTTGGTTGTCGTCTCTCGCGGCCAAGTCGGCGTGTACGGCGGCGGAGGGTTTCTCCAGCCCGACTCCGACCCCGGCTCCGCGGACTTTGACGGCTTCATCTCCCAGGCGACGCTGCGGTTCATCTACAGGACGGCCGGCTTCAACGACCGCCTGGGGTCGTCGGAGCTTTCTGGATCCATCTCGGCGCCGCGGGACGATGGGACCGCCGACGCGCTGGCGATCCGGCTGGACGAACTGCTGAACCTCGCCCGCCGACCCGCTCCGTGACGTTCCACCGCACGTATCCCTCAACGCAAAACGGGCCCCGGTCACCTGATCGGGGCCCGCTGTCTTTACGCGAGTGCCGATTGCCCGATGCCTGAGACCTGAGACCTGAGACCTGATACCTCAGCATCCCGCCTCGAACGCGCGGACGAAGGCGTCGAAGTCGTCGGTGTCCACGAAGCCGGTCAGATCAAAGTCGGCGCACTGCTCACCGTTCTCGAAGGCCCGCACGAAGGCGTCGAAATCGTCGGTGTCGGTGAAACCGGTGCGGTCAAAGTCCGAGCGGCATTCGCCCGTCACCTGCACCAGGATCCCCGACGGATACGACGTCGCGCCGGGATTTCCGAAGCTCGCGGTGTGGCCCACCTTCACGCCCCGGGGGGTGCTCGCCGTGAAGCTGGCCTTGTCGTCGGCCCGCACGTTGATCGTCGCCGAGCCCAGGCCCGTCGCCTGGAACGTCACGGCGTACAGCTCCGACACGCCGCCCAGCCCCTCGGTGAAGGACGTGCTGTAACCGTTGACGCTGCCGATGCCAAGATCTCCGCTCACGCCGGCAAGGACCTGCAGGGAATCTCGGGTGGTGACAAAGCTGCTGAGGGGGGCCACCGAGACCGCCTTGACGACGCCGCCGGTGCTCACCGTGACATCCTGCACGAACTGCATCACGCCGTTCTGCTGGCCCGCGGTGTTGTTCGCCCCGCCGGTGACCTGCGCGGAGACGATCAGCGTGAACGTATCGCCGACGTACAGGTTGCTCGCGGTGATGCCGCAGGGAAGGTCGAGCGCTGCGGAGACCGTGACGCCCACGCTGGCAGCGTTGTTCAGCGTCACTCCCGTCGTCGAGGCCGTGGTCGAGTCGTACCGCACGCCCACCACGCGTCCGTTGGTGTTGCCCTGGAAGTTCAGCGCCCACTGCAGGTCGCTGGGCTCGATGCCGTTGCTGCCCGTGCCGTCCACATCCCACGGGCGGATCTGCGTCGCCGGATCGGCATCATTGGTCTGCTCGCTGGTTCCCCACGAGTTGGAGAAGATCCAGTCGGCATCCCCGAAGACCGCGGCGATCTTCTCGATGTCCTGCTGGTCGCACACGCCGTCCCGGTTGGCGTCACCGGGAATGAACGGCACGGCGAGGGCGTTGATGCGTCCCGCGTTGATCTCATAGGTGCTCGCCGAGAAGTTGTACTCGGCGCCCAGGCCGTCGTTGAGCCACGCGGGAACCTGCGTGAGATAGGGCTGGACGGCGTTGGGATCCGCGTTCGCCCCGTTGTCATAGACGAAGGGCGGGGTGTTGTTCGAGAGCGTCTCCCCCCGGATCCACTGCTCGGTCGCCGTGTCCTGCCAGTTGCGGCCGCCGGGACCCGTACCGGTCGCGCCGAGGACGGGAGCCCAGCCCGCGCCCTTGGTGCGGTAATCAACGCGGGTCAGCGCGTCGGGGTTGAGTCCCTGGGGGTCATCGATCGCGTGCACCTTGCGCTCGGGGAGCGCGTTGCTGGTGCTGCCCAGGTCGACCTTGCGGTCGTCGGTGTCGTACTCGTGCCCGCGCTCGTGCTCGTAGCTCACCTCGTCGACCACTTCCAGGTCGTCGCTGGTATCCGTGGGCGTCGAATAGCCGATCACGTCGAGCGTGAAGCCGCCGTAGCCGTCAAGGTTCAGCCGGTCGAGCTGGCCGTCCCCGAACTGGTCCACGAACCCTGGGTCGCAGGGGCTGCCCAGGCAATCGGGAGTGCTTCCGCAGGGATTGCCCGACGCCGAGCCGCCGTTGCAGACCGTGGAGAGGACGGGCGTGATGTACTCCGCGTCCATGTCGATGTCCTTGCCCCACCGCAGCCCCAGCGAGTTGTTCGGGTCGGCCTGTGTGGCTCCCGGGCGGCGACGGATGAGCATGAAGGTGTTGGAGCCGTCGTTGTTGATCTTGCCGGGGGTGTCCAGCAGACCGTTCCAGATCGTGTTCCACCGCTGGAAACTGGTGTCGGACAGCAGAGAGGGATACTGGGACGACGCGCCGATGCCGATGACCAAGAGGCCGTTGGCGCCCAGGGAGAGGCCGTCGAGGCTGAAGAACTCGTCGATCTCCTGCGCGAGGGGCGGGCCGCCGGCGAGGGAGTTGAGCGGGTAGTACTTGGTGAGCGCCCCGCTGATGACGGCGACGGCGTAGCCGTCGAGCTTGCGGAAGGGCGTGCCCTGGAGCTCGATGAATTCACGGATGTCGTCGTTGGCGCTGCCGGGCGGGTTGATCATGACCTCGTTGATGTACACCTGGCCGTGGGCAAGGCCCGCGATCGCCGACAACGCCGCGGCCGCAAAGGCCGCATTCCTACGGATCTGCATCTCATCACTCCTTCTTTCGACCGTCAGTACTCAGGGTCGACCACTGCGTTCACCGCGGGTTCGTTCGCCCCGCGTCATGTTCGGATCGGCCGGGCGCGCGCCCGCCGCCGGTTGCATCACTCGCTGAGGCTCCACAGCCGTCCCGACGACAGGTGCCCGCCGAAAACCTTGCCCTCCAGGTCGGGGTAGGCGTACCCGTCCTGCGTGAGGTTCCAGCCGAACTCACCATTGCGGTCGGTGTCGGCGAAAGGGGCGACGTGCCCGTCGGCGAAGCCGAAGTTGCCGTAGAGCTTGTCGTGCTTCTTGTCCCCGCCGATGAGGCTGCTCTTGCCGTGCGCGGGGCCGAAATCGGCGTAGCTCTGGCGGCCCCACATGGCGCCCAGCACAGCGGGTCCGTCGGTGACGCTCTTGACCGCGCGGTAGCGTGTGCCCATGAGCGTGACGACCTCGGATTCATCGGTGCGTGAGTCGGCGATCATGGGCACGTACGACGGCGCGACGGCGGAGAGGTACTTGTCCCGCAGCGGACCCACCACGCCCGTGGTCCGCTTGGGATCCAGGCCCATGTCGCGCACATTGCGCATCTCGCAGTACGCCATGTACCACGCCTGCGTGTAATTGCTGTTGAACCCGCGGCGAACCAGCTCCCCGAGCTCGGCCTCGGTGTACGTCTTGTACCCCTTGTCGTTGGCCCGCTTGGGATCGAGGTTCTGGTTCAGCCCGCCGGGGTTGGTGGGGCAGAGCATGTCTCCGGGCTTGCCATAGCCGCCGTTGACCATGTCGGCCGTCCAGCCGGCGGTCTCCAGGTCTCCGTACCCGGATCGCTTGCGGTTGTCCATCGGGCCCGAGCAGTAGATCTGCCGGTTCTCCGCCGCGTACGCGCTCGCCGCCGTCACGATCTGCTTCTGGTACGCGGCGCACTTGGTCTGTTTGGCCACGTCGCGCGCCGATGCAAGGCTTGGAACCAGCAGGCCGATGAGCAGCGCGATGATGGCGATGACGACCAGCAGCTCGATCAGCGTGAAGGCGCGACGCGGGGGATGTCGTGTCATGCGGTGATGGCCCAGGTTGACGTGGAAGCGGCTGACAACACGTTCGCCCCGAGAATGCGCTGAACAGAAGCATCGTGCCCCGCGCGGGACAGCTCGAAGCATGAAGGAGAAGAGCCTACACACGACCTTTACACAACGGGGCGTCGAGTGGAACGGTTTGTGTCAAGAGTGTGTTCAGGCAGCGCAAAGATGCCTGTTTTAGGGCCGAAACGCCCTGTTTCCGGCGCGCCTTGTGGTGACCCGCCGCTAGAGTGTTCCCGTCACGCCATGGTTGTGCACGCCGCGTTTGCCGCGAGCATTCACCATGTCACGACACCCGTTGCCTTCGTGTTATTTCCAGCTCCCCCGCGAGTTCGTTCACTCCCCAGGAATTCCGCTCCTGGCGGGTGCTCTCGGGAGAGATCGCCCAGATCCTGTGTTCAGGAGGAGAAGAGAATGATGAATCGCTCTCACGCCCAGTCCCTCGCCGCGTTCTCCGTGCTCGCCCTTCTCTCTGCCGCGGCCCCCGCGGGCATCCGCATCAGCGAGTGGATGTACCAGGGCGGCAACGGTGAGTTCGTTGAGCTGGTGAATCTGTCGAACGCTCCCGTCAGCCTCGTCGGCTGGAGCTTCGACGACGACAGCCGTCTTCCCGGCACGTTCGACCTCTCCGCGCTGGGCACCCTCGCCCCCTACGAGACGGCGATCATCACCGAGGCCGACGCCGCGGTCTTCCGCGCCGCGTGGTCGATGAGCGCGTCGGCAAAGATCCTGGGCGGCAACACCACCAACCTCGGCCGCAACGACGAGATCAACATCTTCGACGGAAGCTCGAACCTGGTTGATCGCCTGACCTTCGGCGACCAGACCTTCTCCGGCACCGTCCGCACCAACGCCAAGTCCGGCTGGAACACGCCCGTCGGCGACGCCCCCTGGGGCAACGTCACCAGCGCGTGGCTGCTCTCGGCGGTGGGCGACGCCCAGAATTCTCGCACGTCGGCCGCGGGCGATATCGGCTCTCCCGGCGTCTTCGTCCCCGCCCCCGCGTCCATTGCCTTGACGGCGATCGCCGGTCTGGTGGCGCGTCGGCGGCGCTGATCGAGCTTCGTTGCACTCTTCGATAGGAAACACACTTGCGACGCCGCGCTCGGAAGAGCGCGGCGTTGTTTTTACAGCGGCACAGCGGCACAGCGGCACAGCGGCACAGCGGCACAGCGGCACAGCGGCACAGCGGCACAGCGGCACAGCGGCACAGCGGCACAGCGGCACAGCGGCACAGCGGCAAATGGTGTTGTGAGGGAAGACCGGGCAAGTGACCGAGCGGAGAATTCCGGGGAAATCAGCCCCTCGTCGTCGCTCCGGCCTGCGAGATCAAAGCCACCTTGGGGATTTGAACCCCAGACCTATGCTTTACGAAAGCATCGCTCTACCACTGAGCTAAGGTGGCAAACCTTGCCACTGGAGGGCCCTGGGAGGACCACCCGGCGGGACCACAAGTATCGGCCTGTCGCCCCCAATTGTCCAATCCGTGCTCGCAGGGTCTGTGAGGACGGCCTTGCCCGGGGAGGCCCGTGTCTGGAAGGGTGCTTGCGGCGGCAGGTCGGCCGCATTTCTGCCCCGACATTCCGCGCGGGTGAAGGTTTTTCCCGGCCAAGGTCCGTTCCGGCCGCGGCCCGCCGGAAGGAGGTCCGGCGAAGTTGCGGCGGGCGGTCACGTCGGCCTGCTCGCGGCAAAGACATCCGGCCCCGTGCGGGTTCTCGGCCCTGCCCCGACCCTGAGGACTCGCCGGCGATCACACCCGCAGCAGGTCCACCGGTGAGAAGCTGCCATCCAGGATCGGGGCGGGATCCACGTTTAGCCACTTTCGCAGGACCGACGAATACACCTGGCGGAAATCGATGCGGTGCTTGATGTCCCCTTCGTCGAGGTTGGCGAGGTCGATGGCGCCGCCGAAGACGCCGGGCTTGCAGGAGCCGCCGGCGAGGAACATGGGGGCGGCGGCGCCGTGGTCGGTGCCCTGGCTGCCGTTCTCCTTAACGCGGCGACCGAATTCGCTGTAGGTGAGGACCAGCACGCGGTCCTTGAGGCCGCGGGCCTCAAGGCCGGCGACGAAGGCGGCGACCGAATCGGAGAGCTCTCGCAGCAGCGGCTCGTGCGTCAGTGCCTGCTTGGAGTGTGTGTCGAACCCGCCCAGGGACGTGTAGTAGATCCTCGCCCCGAAGCCCGCGCCGATGAGCTGCTCGATCTGCCGGAGGCGAGTGGCCAGGCCGTAGTTGGGGTACTTCGCCGTCGCGCGGTTCTCCTTGGCGACGGCCTCGATGCGCTTGGCGTTGCGCACGCTCTCCACCAGCGTGCGCTGCACAAAGAGCAGGTCATCGCTCGCCGCCCGCCGCGCGGCGCCCATCGCCGCGGTCACCTGCGGGGAGAGTTCGCCCAGCCGCAGCGCGTCCATGCTCGAGACCGTCGGCACCGACTGCGTGCGGGCCTTGAGGGCCAGCGGCAGCGGCGTGTCGTCGAGCACCAGGGCCGGCGGCGCGTCCCCTTCGCGCGCCGTGAGATCGACTACGCGGCCCAGCCAGCCGTCCTCACGGTCCTCGGGCTTCATGCTCGCCGTGTGCCAGATGTCCATCGAGCGGAAGTGGGAACGGTCGGGGTTGGGATACCCGACGTTGGTGATGACCGAGAGCAGTCCGCGGTCGTAGAGATCCTTCATCCCCGTCATGGAGGGGTGCAGGCCGTGGCCATCGATGCCTCCCGCCCCGTCGAGCTTGAGGGCGCTGCCGGGAGCGACGCGGAGCGTGGGGCGGGCCGCGTGGTAACGGTCGTCACCATACGGGACCACGGTGTTGAGGCCGTCGTTGCCGCCGGTGAGCTGCACCACGACGAGGATGCGTTCATCCACGCCCGCCGTCGCCGCGCGGGCGGTGCGGGCAAGGAACCCCGGGAGCGTGATGCCCGAGGCCAGGAGCGTCGTCGCGGCGAGGCCGCTGCTGAGGAACTCACGGCGTGAAGGATGGATCGAGGCCATGGGAAACGCTCCTACGCCAGTTGGTACTCGGGCGTGCTCATCATGACGCGAAGGGCTCCGCGGAGGAGCGTATCCAGATCCCCGGTGAGGCCGTCGAACTGCTGGGCGATATCCGCGCTCACCACGCCGTCGAGCGCGACGGTGCGGCAGAATTCCAGGACTTTCTCGCGGGTGTCGAGCCCGTGCCTGGCGCGAAGGTCCGCGGCCGAGAGCATCCCACCGCCATCGGGCTCGGTGAGCCGCTGCACGCCGCTGAGGCGCAGCAGCATCGTGGAGGAGTTGATCCACGCCCGGTGCCCATTCCAGCCCTTGACCGACGGCGGCTCGAGCAGGCGCTGGCCCATCTGGTTGACCGAATCGATGAGCGAACGCACGGGGGCCTTGGTTTCCAGGGACCGGCACGCGCCGATGACGAACTCCACAGGGGACTTGATTCGGGCGCGGCGAAACTTGGGGTCAAACATCAGCCGGCTGGAGAGCAACATCCGCAGGGATTCACCGATATCGAGACGGTTGTTACGCAGGACCTGGGCGAAGGCTTCAACGATGTCCTGGGAAGGGTCCGGGCAGAGGAACTCCCGCAGCAGCTTGGTAGAAAGAAAGCTGGAGCAGGCGGGATGGTCCACGGCGAGCTTGACCACATCCTCACCGCGCAGCGGGCCGCGCGTGCCCAGCACGTTCTTCTCGGAGGAATCGTGGTCTCGCTCGAAGAATCGGAACTCTCCCTCGCGCTGGTGCCAGCCCGTAAACGCCCGGGCGGCCTCCTTGATGTCCGTCTCGCTGTAGTGGCCGACGCCCAGGGAAAAGAGCTCGAAAAGCTCCCTCGCGTAGTTCTCGTTGGGACGGCCCTTGATGTTCGAATCACCGTCGAGCCAGATGATCATCGCCGGGTCCCGGCTCATCGCCAGCAGCAGTTCTTCAAACCTGCCCAGCCCCAGCCGCTCCAGCGTTTCCAGCTGCCGCATCATCAGCGGGGCCGACATGACCTTCTCGTTGCTGGTGGCGAAGTGGTTGTGCCAGAAGACCGACATCCGCGCGTGCAGAGGCCTTGACGTGCGCACCATCCGCTTGAGCCACCACCCCCGCGCCGAGTCGATGTTCTCTCCACGCTGGACCGAGCCGCTGATGTCGTCCAGCTCCCGCGCCCGGGTGCTCTCCGCGCCGCCATCCACCAGAATGTCAACCGTCGCTTTCGCGCCCCGGGCAAGGGCGGCTTCGATCTCGGCGCGGCTGGGCTGGAACCCGGCCCGTCGCAGCAGGTGGCACGCCGCGGCGGTATCCCAGCCCTCGTTGCCGGACAGAGGCGCGAACATGTCGGCCCGCCGGAATCTCATTTGCCCGCCCCCTGCATCACGACCGGCTTCATGCCCAGCGTCAGCGTCGCCTCGTGACCCTGCGCTCCAGGCGTCGAGACCACCCGCAGCACATCCACCTTGCCGGTCAGGGAGAGCAGAGCGTCGATCGTGCGCTCGGCCTGGGCGCGGTCCTCGTCCTGCTCCAGCATGCGCTGGACGACGAGTTCCTCACGGTTGTCCCCCAGGATGCGGGCGACCTGGTCCCCGGTGATCGTCATCACGTCGGAAGAAATGCTCTTGGCGCCGGCGGCGACGGGCTTGGCGTCGAGCACGGCATCGATCAGGGCGTTCATCGTCGGGATCGACGTTGCGACGATGTAGTGGTCCCGCGCGATGGCGACGACCGGCTCGAAGTTGTACCGCACGTTCACTTCACCGCTCGCAGGCCCCTTGGCCGCCTGCTCCTGCATCGGTTCCTTCTCACCGGTCTTCGCAGCCCCGTCCTTCTTCATCATCGACCCTTCCCCGCCCGTCCCCGGCGGCGGGTACGAGGCCTTGAGGATTGAAACGCCCCGGTGCTCGGCCATCCCCATCAGGAACCCGGGCTGCTTCTTCTGCGCTTGGTCGAAGTTGATGAACGAGATCGCCATCTGGCTCCCCGACATCAGCCGCTGCTTGAGCATCTCTTCCCCGCCCCCCTTGAGCGGCGCGACCATCGCGAACGCCGGGAGCGTCGGCGTCGGCTGGTAGCCGGCCTTGGAGAAGTCCTGCCGTTCCATGTAGAAGTGCACCGGTCCGTTCACACGCGGAAGGAAGTCCTCGAGGAAATCGAAGTTCCCCATCAGCGTCGTCATCGTCGCCGCGAACGTCGCCGCCTGCGTCGCGCCGGGCAGCGTGAGAATCGATTCCCGATCGGAGAAGAGGCTCGCCCAGTCGCGGGCCACCGCGATGGACATCAGTTCATTGGGGAGCTTTACCGCCCCCAGGTCGACGGCCATATCCCCGAAGGAGGCGAGGAATCCGCGGTACGACTCCGGCAGCGCCTTGGAATTTTCGACGCGTGCCGTGATCGAAAGCCCATCGGTCAGGTCGCTCATCCACGCGATGGCGCTGTCGGCCTGCACGAGGGACTTCACCCACCCGCCAAAGAGAAATCCGCCCAGAGGATTCTCGATCAGCCCGTCGGTCGGCTTGCCGTCGGCGGCCGCGGCCTGCACCAGCTTCTTTACGTCCATCGACGCCAGCGCCATCGCCCCCCCGGGGGCGGCGTCCTCAACCTTGTCCAGTTCTCCCGATGTCGCGAGGCTGTCCCCGCCCGCCCGCGCGGCGATCGCGGCGGAGATAAGCGCGGCGTCACCGGAGATCAGCAGGGCATCCCCGTCGGTGCAGTACCGCAGATCCCCCAGGGTGTAGATCGTGTGATCCCCCACCACCGTCGATTTCTGCGGGTCGGCCTTGCCACCCTTCATGAGCCCCAGCGCTGTCGCGGCCCCGTCGATGAACTTGGTCCGCGCCGCCGCGTCCCGTGCGACGGCGACGATGAGCAGGCCGGGCTTGGCTCCCGCGCCGCTCCCCGGATAGACCGCAAGCACCGCGTCCTGCCCCAGCACATGCCCCGCGGCCGTCCATCCATCCATTCCCGCCGTCGCGGCGAGCCCCAGGAGCCCGATCTGGGCCTGCATCAGGCCCGGGTTGGTGGCGATGAGCTGGTACGCGGGCGACTCGTAGAACCCGATGTGGTTCAGGTACCCCCGGAACTGGGTCGTATGGCGATCGGGCTCCACGAGCCGAAGGACGGCCAGGGGGTGGGCCGGAGCCCAGCGGGCGGCGTCCTTCTCACCAGCTCGGGCGACCAGGGATGCGGGGGTGTGCTCCGCGGGGATCGCCCACGCGCCCTGAGAGAGCCCGGCGAGGCTCCCCAGCACGACTGCGGAAACGCCGAACGCACGCCACAGGGATCCGGCCTTGCTGATTCGCATGTCGCACCTCGTGAATCGTCGCTTCGCGAAAATCGTGCGGCCGGGAATGACCGCCCGTGGAGAGCCATGTGCGGGAGAGCAGGACCGCTCACCACACACACTCCCGGCGTGTTGGGAATAACCGCCCGGGACTTTCATGGTAACGCCCCGACGGGTGAACTCCGCCGCCGTTTTGCTGCCCGTGCCTCGCACCGGGTGTTTTTCCGCGATCTCCCCGCCCCGCCGGGGCGCGGCCGAGGGGGGTTTGGTTTCCTGGGGCGGTTTGTCTACACTCCTTCCCCGCCCATAGGGCCCGAGAACGACCCCCCGGTCGGAAGGCGCCTGCAGCTCAGGCAGCCTGGGAGTCGGGCCCGCCAAGGGGCGGGAATGAGCCGGACATCAGAGTGATTGCCGGCGGCACGCCGCGGCCGACGCGGTTGAACGACGTTTGCATCCGCAAGAGGGTGGTACACCAATGGCCGAAAACACGCCGCAGCAGCAGCAGGTCCAGCTCCGCATCGACGAGTCCAAGATGCACTCGACCTATGCGAACACCATCCGCACCTCCACCACCCCCGAGGAAGTCGTCCTGGACTTCGGCATCAACATGCCCATGCCCGCCCAGGACGGCCAGCAGTCCATGCTCTTCTCCGTCGGCAGCCGCGTGGTCATGAATTGGGCCGGCGTCAAGCGCCTCGCCATCAACCTCGGCCAGGTCGTCCGCCAGTACGAGGAGCGCAATGGCGAGATCCAGCTCAACCGCGGCCAGACCGGCCCCGGCGGCACGCCCGGCAGCCCCCGCCTCGCCCAGTAAGTTCGGTTCTCCCCCGACGATCGCTCCGCCTTCCGCGGACGCCGGGCCTCCATCTCAAAAAGACACAAACACCGCCGAGAGCGCACAGACTGCTCTCGGCGGTGTCTCTTTTGAGGGGCCCACGATCGACACGGCTCGCGTCCTGCAAGCCGCATCCACCGCGGGATCACTCGACTGGCCGGTGCACTCCACAGCACGTGCACCCCGCCGCATACGTTTCGCCGCGCCGTCCTGGCGAAGCTGCTCAAACAATGGGCCGACCGACCGTTCCAGCCGTCCGGCCCCGAGGAGAGAGATGAGTCGGGTACTCTCTGCTCCCAACACATCCGGCGAGCGGGCGCTCCCTGCCCGCTCCGCCCGTGAAACCTGGCTTCCTTGCCGGTCCCGTCGCTTACACCAAGAGAATCCCCCCCGCCGTCGCGGTTTTCGGGGTGAATTCACTTGCGGGGATGTACCCCATGGATCCCTCAGCAACCTCACTCCTGCGCGAGCGACCCGGCGGCCGCAGGGGACAGTGAGTTCCGTGAGCTCTTCGCCAATCCCCTGTTCTCCCGGCGATGACGCAACGGTGCACGCGTTACCTGACCCACGGATCTTTCCTGCCCCCCGACCGTGTCCACGCCTTCAACTGCCGACGTACGGCTCGCATTCATAAGACCCGGGTGCAGCCGCCGTGTGCTTATTAAGACACTTCCCGGGCGATCATCTTCGCATTGACGCCCTCCCCCATACCTAGGTAAACTCCCGGTGTGAGCTGCGATCCGGCGAGCCCCTCGCCCACCGCCCAACC
This sequence comes from Phycisphaerales bacterium, assembly GCA_044226385.1. Classification (GTDB taxonomy): domain Bacteria; phylum Planctomycetota; class Phycisphaerae; order Phycisphaerales; family UBA1924; genus JAEUJB01. The sequence continues at coordinate 129,854 of JBGAHA010000007.1, read as the reverse complement.
CCTGGGCAGGTGCCTGTATCCGCTCCGTGACATGGAGAAAGCCCAATGGCCACCGCACGTTCGCGCGCCGCATGGAACGCCCCGATCGAAGGGCTCGAAGCGCGCACGTTCTTGAACGCCGCGCCCGTCGCTCCCGGCTTTCCGGTCGACGATCCCTTTCCCGGCCTTGGAAACGGCCCGTGGCCCCGCCTGAACCATGCCGCGATCTACGACGGCCAGGTTCCCACCATCGACATCACCTACGACGAGATGCTCGCCCTCTCCCAGGCCTCCGACCCCGACGGCGACACCGTCTACTTCCTCTGCTTCGGCGGGACACATCCCGCGCTGCTCCCAAACGGATTCGACGCCCAGATCCCCTTCGGCCTGGTCGATGGAGCCGGACAGTTCCTCCCGCCCCGTACGGGCGTCGGGGACATGTCCGTCTTCGATCCCAACAACGACGGCGTTCCAAATGGTGATTACGTGCTGGAGCCGGGAGAAACCTGGCACTGGCGAGGACCGGGAAACGCACCCTTCACAGGCCGGGACCTTGGCCCGCCCTCGGGAGGTGCGGGTGATTTCGGCCTGTTGGTCCGCGTGACCGACACGATCCGGGATGAGAACACCATCCCCGTCAGCTACATCTCGGTCTCCGGCAACCGGGCGATGTCGTATCACCGTACCGACTCTTCAGACCCCCTGGGCACCTTCGAACTCGGTCACACGGGTTCGTTCACGCTGAGCTACGACCAGCTCCTCGCCGCGATCACCTCCCGCGGCACGATCATCGATCCCGAGAACGCTACGCCCAAGCTTGTCATCTACGTGGGCAACGACGACTACGGAGAGCGCTGGGCGACGCAGTCCGGCACGCTGACCGTGGGCGGAGTCGACATTGGCCAGTACCTCAGCACCAACTTCCCCGGTGTGCAGTATTTCCCCGATCGTCTGCTCACCCCCGACTTGCCCTTCGTGCTCACGCAGGGCGAGTCGGTGACGTTCACCAACACCCGCAGCTTCGATGGCACCGTCTTCGGGGTGTCTTTGTGGGACGGCCTCAGCGGCACCGCCTCGGCCCTCTCCGTCCACGCGAAATCTTCGACCAACGCGCTCCCCACCGCCGACCTCACCGTCGACCTGGGATCGCTCTCCACGGCCCGGCACGGCAGCTGGACGTACAACGACCTGCTCGCCCTCGCTCATGTTTCCGACGCCGACGGCGACCCGATCACCATTACGCTCTCAAACCTGCTCGATGTCGGCGAACTCAGGGTCAACGGTCAGAAGCTGACCCGCACGACGCTGATCAACCCCGGCGACACCATTGGCTTCACCGCCGCCGGGCTCTCCACCGGCCGCACCGGATTCGTCCTGCAGTTCAGCGACACGTGGGGCACCACAAGCACCACATTCTCCTACTCCGCAGCAGATTTCGATACCGGCGGCGTGGTGGGAGACACCGCCCTTGCCAGCGGCGCCCGGATCGTCTCCGCCACGGCAATATTCCCCTTCAGCACGCACCTCGCCGCCTGGCGCAACGCGGCGGGCCAGCTCATCGTCTCGTTCGAGGACCTCCAGTCTTCCTCCGGCGCCGCCCCCACCCGCTTCACACGCAATCTCTCCACCGAGCTGGGCCTCCCCGCGCTCACGGGCGATCCTGTGGTCGCGGGCAACATGGGAGTCGAGATTTACCTCCCCACGGCGCAGGGCCTGCTCTCGATCGGCCTGGAGTCCCGCCACGATTCGGGCGACTGGGATCCGATGGCCCCGGTCTGGCTCCGCAATCTCTCGGCGATCAACACCCTCGCCCCCGTCAGCGAACTCGCCATCCTCTCCCCGCCCGCGGGCATCCTCAACGACTCGGCCGGTCTGCTGTTCTACGGCGTTGCCGGCCGCGCCGCCAACGGGGACATGGTGCTGATGTGGGAGGCCGATCCGCTCTACCTCCCCGGTGACGACGTCTTCGTCTTCAACGTCACTGCCGCCGTCGAGTCGCGCGGGCTCACCATGCCCGAGCTTCCCAACGGCTTCGTTGCGTACGCACAGAGCTGGGGCGGGTACAACATCGTCGGCCTCGACGGCGCGGGCGCGGTCATCGGCATCTGGACCGGGGAGTTCTACCTCCCCGGCAACTCGGGATATAACAACATCGATGAGAGTGAGTGGAACGTCTCCAACCTGAGCGAGATCACCGGCGCGCCCCGCCTGGTCGGCTCGCTCTCGGTCTTCTCCACCGGCTGGAACGCGATCAACATCGTGGGCACCAGCGAGGCCGGCCACGCCGTCGCCTCGTGGTGGGCCCCGCAGCTCGGCGCGGGCAATTGGCAGTTCGTCGACTTCACCCAGCAGTTCAACGGCGTCCCACTGGGCGGAGACTCCCTCACCGGCTGGGTCACGTCCTGGGGCGCGCTCAATGTCGCCGGCGTCGACCAGAACGGCCAGGTGCAGGTGTACTGGTGGGTCCCCGGCAACATCACCGAGCAAAACCCCGCGGGCTGGAAGTTCGAGGCCCTCGCCTCCCCCACCTTCAGCGCCGGCACCCGCCTCAGCGCCGACAGCACCAGCTTCCACGCGACCAACGTCGGCCAGTTCTTCACCCGCATGTCGATCTACGGCGCAGATGACAACGGACGCGTCGGCTTCACCTACTGGGAACCCAGCCTGGGCACCCAGTGGGCGCAGGCCTGGGCCTGAAGCGATCAAACCGGGGGTTCAACACTTCTCACCTGGCTTGAAGCAAAAAACGCCCGCAAGCAACGGCTTGCGGGCGTTTGTATTGTCATGCCAAGTGGAATGGTGGCCTGACGCTCTGGGAGGCGTCTCGGCAGTATGCTGCCTGCTACTGACCAAGGCCCCGCCTGCGGCGCAGCGATCCCAACCCTCCGATCGCCAGCACGGATGGCTCCGCGTCTTGCCACCCTAAAGTCGCACATGTGGATCATGGTCTCCGGCCCGTACACCTCTGGTGCCGCCACGCCGGAGGCTCGACTGCACAACCTTCGCGTCATGAATTCCGCCGCCCTCGAGCTCTTTCGCCGCGGCCACCTACCCATCATCGGCGTCAATATGGCCCTCCCCATGATCGATGCCGCAGGGCCCGAGCACTTCTCCGCCATCATGATGCCCATGTCCCTCGCGCTGTGCGAACGGTGCGACGCCATCGTGCGCGTCGGGGGGCCTTCGCTCGGGGCCGATGAAGAGGTGGATCGATTCCGCGCCGCCGGTAAGCCCGTATATTCGAACATTGACCAGATCCCCGGCTCGCAGTGAACCGGGGCACGGCGGCCGGCACGTTCACTCGTGTGACGGCCACCCCGCACCACCACCCCCAACGTCCCGCAGCTTCCCCCCTTATGCCCACCCACCCCACCTCCGACACCATCCGCACGATCATCGACATCCACGCGATGATCAACCGCTTCATCATCGAGGCCGTGGAAGACATCCCCGAGTCTCGCATGACCGAGCAGCCCGGCCCCATCGCCAACCACCCCGCCTGGACGCTCTCCCATCTCAACGCGTACTCCGCGCTGCTGCTCGAGATTCTGGACGAACCCGGCGCCCCGCCCGCCGACGCTGAAATGGAGCGCTTCGGGTACGGCACGGTGCCGCAACCCGATCCTTCCCTCTATGCATCCAAGCCCGAGCTCATCGGCCGTTTCAGCGAGCGCGGCTCCCGCCTGGCCGCGGTCGTCGCCCAGAAACACGACGACTACTTCCCCAGGCCCGCCCCCCCGAAATACCAGCCCTATTCGCCCACCATCGGCCACCTCGCCGTCACCCTGCTGATCGCCCACCCGCCCCACCACCTTGGCCAGCTTCGCCAGTGGCGCCGCGCCGCGGGATTCACCGAAAAGTCCTGACGACGCTGCCCACGCCCCTCCGCTCCCCGCCCGCCCCCATGCCCGTCGCCTCCCCCTCCTCCCCCTAAACTCCTCCCCTGTCATCCATTCCCTTCGCACCCGCAAGGAACCCGTCCATGGCTCGTTCGCAGCTCTTCACGTCCGAATCCGTTTCGATGGGCCACCCCGACAAGGTCGCCGATCAGATCTCCGACGCCGTCCTCGACGCCATGCTCGTCGACGATCCCTACAGCCGCGTCGCCTGCGAGACCCTCTGCGCCACCGGCCTGGTCGTCGTTGCCGGTGAAGTCACCACCAAGACCTACGTTGACATCCCCGAGCTCGTCCGCCGCACCGTCCGGGAGATCGGCTACACCTCCGGGGACATGCGGTTCGACTCCGACAGCTGCGCCGTGCTGGTCGCCCTCAACAAGCAGTCCGCCGACATCGCCATGGGCGTCGACCGCGAAGGCGCCGGGGACCAGGGCATGATGTTCGGCTACGCCTGCCGGGACACCCCCGAGCTCATGCCCCTGCCCATCCAGCTCGCCCACCAGCTTGTCGAGCAGCAGGCCCACATCCGCCGGGAGAGCAAGGTCGCCGGCCTCCGCCCCGACGCCAAGAGCCAGGTCACCGTCGAATACCAGGATGGCAAGCCCGTCCGCGTCGACACCGTCGTCCTCTCCACCCAGCACGACGCAAGCTGGAACGATCGCCAGCCCGACCTGCACAAGCAGATCACCGAGCACGTCCTCAAGCCCGTCCTCAAGGAGTGGTGGAACCCCGGCATCACCGTCCACGTGAACCCCACCGGCCGCTTCGAGATCGGCGGGCCCCACGGGGACACCGGCCTCACCGGTCGCAAGATCATCGTCGACACCTACGGCGGCATGGGCCGCCACGGCGGCGGCGCCTTCTCCGGCAAGGATCCCACCAAGGTCGACCGCTCCGCCGCCTACATGGCCCGCTACATCGCCAAGAACATCGTCGCCGCCGGCCTCGCCGACCGCTGCGAGATCCAGCTCTCCTACGCCATCGGCGTCGCCGAGCCCACGAGCATCTACGTCGACTGCTTCGGCACCCACAAGGTTGATGAGGACAAGATCTCCAAGGCCGTCCGCGCCACCTTCGGCCTCACGCCCCGCAAGATCATCGAGACCCTCGACCTGCGCAAGCCCATCTTCTCCGCGACCGCCCGCCACGGCCACTTCGGCCGCAGCCCCGGCCCCGTCACCTACGCCGGCAAGAAGTACGAGTCGTTCACCTGGGAACGCACCGACAAGGCCGAGGCCCTCAAGAAGGCCCTCTAAGCCCGTCCTCCCGGCGGTGTTCCGCATCCCACGTTGATCCCTCAGGCCCGGCGGCGCTCCCGCCGGGCCTTTTTCATGGCCATGCGCGCTCCATCGCCCCGCGAGCCCGCCCCGTGATCCGGTATCATCGCTTCTCCTGCCCGCTCTCACCTGCCCAGCGCCCCAGCGTCTCTCCAGCGCCGGCCGCATCTCACCCTCGGAGCCGTTCCCGTGATCATCCCTTCGACCCGCCCCCCGCACGAATCCTCGCCCCGGCCCACCCCCGCGCGGCTGATCTCCACAGTGCTCCTGTGCGCCACGCTCCTGGTCGCCTGCGGCAAATCCGAAACTCCGAAGACCAAGCCCCCCGCCCCCGCCGGTCCGGGCGCGACCACCGCCAACCCCACCCCGGCCCCGGGCACGCCATCCACGCCATCGACGCCGGCCGCGCCATCGCCCTCCACCGCTCCCGCGCCCGGCTCCTCCGCGCCGTCTCCCTCTCCCGCGCTCGCACCCGCGCCCACCCCAGCCGCCGCTCCCCCCAACTCCCCACCCCCCGCCGGCGTCACGCTTCCCGCCGGCTGGTATGCCGTCTTCACCGGCCCCGGCGCCGCCGGCAACACCGAGATCCGCACCTACTCCCCTTACGCCTCGTTCGCCGTCGCACCGGACCAGACCATCGAGCCCTCTCTCAAGTCCACCGGCTGGACCGCCGCCTACTCCGGCCTCATCGACATCGAAGAACCCGGCCAGTACCGCTTCGCCGTCGAATCCGAGGGCGGCCAAACCACCCTCACGGTCTTCGATCAATCCGCCGCCGAGATCGCCAAGGGAAAAACCACCGTCCCCGGCAAGTCCATTACCGAGTGGATCAAGCTCCCCGCCGGCAAGGTCCAGCTCACCATCCGCTTCAACCAGGGCGCCGGAAGCGCCAGTGCCGGCGCGGGAACCGGCCCCCGCGGCGCTCGCCTGCGCACCCTCTGGGAAATGGAACGCGGCAGCATGGGCACCGGCTTCTATCCCGAGCCCATCCCCACCACGCGCGTCTCCGCGCCTAAGTTCGGCGCCTCCTTCGCCGCCGCCGGGTACGCCGCGCAGCAGGGCCGCGTGCTCATCGGAGAACTCGGATGCGCCCAGTGCCACACCGCCCCCGCCCAGGCCTCCACCGCCCTGCTCGCCCACACCGGACCCACGCTGGGTGAAATCGGCCGCCGCGCCAATCCCCAGTGGCTCACGCAGTGGATCATGAGCCCGCACGACGTCCGCCCCAACTCCACCATGCCCGATGTCATCGGGGACACCGACAAGGACAAGGCCGACGCCCTCGCCATCACCCACTTCCTCGTCGCCCCGTACCACGACGCCGCCTCCTGGTCCCAGGCCGTCGCCACCGAATCCTCCGTCCTCGCCCGCGGCCGTGAGCTCTACCACTCCGTCGGCTGCCTCCAGTGCCACGGCGCTCTCGAGTCTCCCCAGGCCGTCTTCGGCGACCCAGGGCTCTCCGCCGCCGTCCCCAGCCCCAAGGTCCCCATCCCCCACGGCAAGATCGGCGGCAAGTGGAACCCCACCGAGCTCTCGGCCTTCCTCAAGGACCCCCTGAAAACACGCCCCTCCGGCCGCATGCCCTCCCTGGTGCTGACCGACGAGGAGGCGGACCTCCTCGCCACCTACCTCATCAGCGCCTGGCCCAAGCCTGAAACCCTCGCCACCGCATTCAAAGTCGATCCCGCCCTCGTCGAGGTCGGCAAGGCCGCCTTCGCCGCCCGCGGCTGTGCGAACTGCCACGACATGGGCGCCAATGTTCCCAATACCCCCTCCACCCTCAAGGCCCCCGCCCTCGCCGCCCTCACCGGCGCCGCCGCCTCGCGCGGGTGCATGGACCCCGCAAGCACTAACACGCCACGCTTCACACTCGACGACACCGCCCGCGCCCTCATCAAGGCCGGCATCGAGGCCGCCAACCGCTCCACCGGGGTCCCCGCGCCCCTCGACGCGGAGGCCCGCGCCGTTGCCGCGATGAACTGCCGCGCCTGCCACGCCAAGGACGGTCAGGGCGGCGTTCCCTCCTCCCTCCGCCCGTACCTGCGCACCGTCATCGAGATCGACCTGGGAGACGAGGGCCGCATCCCGCCCCATCTCAACCTCACCGGCTGGAAACTCAACACGCCCTGGCTGCGGGAAGTCCTGACGCAGGCCGGTCGCGCCCGCCCCTACATGGCGACGCGCATGCCGCAGTTCGGCGAGGCCAACGTCGGATGGCTTGCCCCCGCCCTGGGGTGTGTCGCCGGCGTCTGGCCCGACACCGATTCCACCGAGCCCAAGTCTTCCGACGACACGGTCGTCGCCGGCCGCCAGCTTGTCGGCGATGGCGGGCTCAACTGCATCTCCTGCCACGCCTTCGGCAAGCTCCCCCCCGCCGGCGCCCCCGGCCCCAACATCGCACAGTTCGCGTCACGCCTCCGCTATGACTGGTGGCAAAGCTACGCCCTTGGCCCGGCCCGCCAGAAGCCCGGCACGCGCATGCCTGCCTTCTTCGCCACCGGCAAGAGCACCAAGACCGACATCCTCGGCGGAGATCCCGACAAGCAGATCAACGCGATGTGGACCTACTTCAACCTCACCGGCTTCGCGCCGCCACCCTCGGGCGTCCAGACCGGCAAGGGTCTCTCTCTCGCCGTCGGGGACAAACCCCGCATCTTCCGCACCTTCATGAAGGACGCCGGCAGCCGCGGCATCGCCGTGGGCTTCCCAGTCGGCACCCATTTTGGCTTCGACGCCTCCACCGCTCGCCTCGTCGACGCCTGGAAGGGCGATTTCATCGACGCCTCGGGCGCCTGGGCCAATCGCGGCGGCGCGGAAGCCACCGGCCAGGGACCCGTCTTCTGGAAAGCTCCGGCGGGGCGAGCACTGGTCATCGCGGCCTCGGCGCCCTCCCCATGGCCCGCGGCCGACAGCCCAGGCGATCCCGTCAAGTTCCACGGCTACCGCCTCGACCCCGCGGGAGTTCCCACGTTCCTGTACTCCATCGGATCCGCAGAGGTTGAGGAGACCTTTACCCCCGCGGGCGCGGGGATCCGCCGGGCCTTCAAGGTCTCCGGCGTGCCCTCGGGCTCGAAGGTCTTTTTCCTGCCCGGACCCGGCGGCCTCGACATCCGCATGGGCGCGGGCGCCGCGGAAGATGCCGCGCCCGCCTCGCCCGGCGGACCCATGGCCATCACGCCAAAGCCGGACTCCACCAGCGTGGAATTCAGCGTCCAGATCACGCCTCCGTGAGGCTTCCCGATCCTCCACACCGCGCCACCCAGCCTCCCACGCGGCAATTGCACGGACTTCACCATGCCACGCAACCGCACACTGCAACCAGCGCTGATCTCCTGTGCCCTGCTCTTCTGGTGCGGCACGGTCCACGCCCAGCAGGCCTCCGCCGAAGCTCTCCTGAAGGGTTACACGAAGCTCGACACCGAGCAGGCAACCCGCGATGCCTTCCTCCACTCCCGGGGCGGCAACACCATCGAGTGGGGACGCTGGTGGATCCTCGCCCCGCTGCCTCACCCCAAAGGAGGCAAGGATATCGCCACCATCTACGAGCCCGAGCACGAACTGGGCAGCATGATCCCTGGCGGCAAAGGCCCCGATCTCAAGAAGTCCTTTCCCACCGCTCCCGGTGAACAGCCCGTGACCTGGAAGGAGGTCGGAGACAAGACCTCCGCGCCCGCCAACGTCGTCGACCTCGCCGAGTGCGTCAACAACCGCTCCATCCGCAACAGCGTCGGCTACCTCTACCGCCAGGTCGTCGCCGGGTCCGCCTGCGAGGTCAAGGTTCACTGCGGCTCCGACGACGGCATGCGGCTCTGGCTCAACGGCAAACTCATCAGCGACGTCAACGCCGAGCGCCCTCTCGACCCCGACGCCGAGGAAATCACGCTCTCCCTCAGCAAGGGCGTCAACCACATCCTGATGAAGGTCAGCCAGGGCGCGGGGGAATGGGCGACGTCATTCCGCCCCGCCTTCGATCCCGATCCGCGCATCGACGCCGCGCTGGAGTGGCGACTCGCCCAGGACTTTCCTTCCGACGAGGACGAGGGATACCGCCTCCTCACCATCCCCGTTCCCCGGGGCGTCGTCGCCGAGGTCGGGGGCCTCGACATCCTGCCCGACGGCCGCGTCGTCCTCTGCACTCGCCGCGGAGATGTCTACATCGTGTCCGGCGCCGCCGAGGTCCCCCCCGTGGACGCTTCATGGCGGCTCTTCGCCTCCGGCCTTCAGGAACCCCTCGGCGTCGTCTGCCGCGAAGACCCCGCCGCCCCCGGCAAGCTCAGCATGGTCATCGCCCAGCGCGGGGAGCTGACGCGCCTCACCGACACCGATTCCGACGGCGTCGCCGATACATTCGTCACCCTCTGCGACCGCTGGCAGATCTCGGGCAACTACCACGAGTACGCCTTCGGACCTGTCTACGACCCCGCCGGCAACGCCTACGTCAATCTCAACCTCGCGCACACCGGCGGCGAAACCGTGATGGGCGCCACCGTTCCCACACGCGGCTGCACGGTCCGCATCGCCCCCGACGGAACCATGACCCGCTACGCCGATGGCCTGCGCTCTCCCGACGGCATCGGCTTCGCTCCCGACGGCCAGCTCTTCTACACCGACAACCAGGGGGACTACGTCGCCACCAACAAGCTCAGCCCCCTGTTCGAAGGCTCATTCCAGGGTCATCAGGCAAGCCTCCCGTTCCGCGGTGGGTACGGCCAGACCTGGCGAAAGGATGGCAAGCCTGTCCCGACGATCACCTGGCCCGCCGTGTGGTTCCCGTACCAGAAGATGGGGCAAAGCTCGTGCGGATTTGCCTCGTGCATGCAGTCGGGCAGGTTCGGTCCTTTCGATGACCAGGTCTTCGTGGGCGACCAGACGCACTGCACCATCAACCGTGTCACGCTCGACAGGATCACGCTCAGCGGCGGCGCCCCGGCCTACCAAGGCGCCTGCTATCCCTTCCGCCGAGGGCTCTACTCCGGCGTCCACCGCGTCGCCTTCGCGCCCGATGGTTCTCTCTACGCCGGCATGACCGATCGCGGCTGGGGGTCCACCGGCCCCAAACGCTTCGGGCTCCAGCGAATCGTTTCCACGGGAAAGACCCCGCTGGAGCTCCGTCGCATGGCGCCCACCCCGCACGGATTCACACTGGAGTTCACCCGGCCCCTCGCGGCGGATGCAAGCGATGCCGCCAAGTACCACCTCTCCAGCTACACCTACGAGTACCACCCCGACTACGGCTCCCGGGAGATGGAAACCAGGACGCTGAGCGTGACGTCCGCCGCGCTCTCATCCGATGCCATGACCGTCACCCTCACCGTCGAGGGCCTGCGCGAAGGCGGAATGGGCTACGTCCACGAACTCCACATCGACGGCCTCTCCTCAGCGCCCGGCGCGGACGCAGCACGCTCCAAGCTGGTCCATGCCGAAGCCTACTACACCCTTCACCAGATCCCTCGGAATTGAACCCTCGCAGCACTCCCCCTCGCTCGCCGCCGGCGAAAGGACCCTTGATCATGCGTTCGACCATCCTCGCCGCCCTCTGGAGCCTCACGTTCGCGGCCTCCCTCCCCGCCGCAGCGCACGCCCAGCACGGCTCCGCCGCCCCCGCGTCTTACGCCCGCGACGGCAAGATCGTCATCAAGGGTGTCCCCTACGAAAAGCTCGCCACCCGCGAGGCCACGCAGGACGCCATCCTCCGCAAGGCCTTCCCCGCCAAGGTCACCTGGGGCGACTGGTACACCGTCACGCCCTTTCGCTACGGCAAGTCCGGCGAACTCGCCCTGAAAGGCGAGCCCGAGGACAGCCTCTCCCGCATGACCGCCAACGGTCCGGGCCCCGACCTCACCAAGCCCCTCACCGGAAACGGCGGCATCCCCGTGTCGTGGCAGAACATCGGCAAGATCGCCGACGTCAAGGTCGATCTCAACCAGTTCCAGCCCGGCAACACCAGCACGTGGCTCGCCAGCTACCTCTACACCACCGTCATCGCCGAGAGCGATGTCACCGTCACCGTTTCCATGGGCTCCGACGACGCGTTGCGCTTCTGGGCCAACGGCCGGCTCCTGGTCGACGCCGATGAGCAGCGCAGCCTCAACCCCGAAGACAACGTTGTCAAGATCGACTTCAAAAAGGGCGTCAACCACCTTCTCGCCAAGGTCGGCCAGGGCGGGTACGACTTCGAATTCCAGATCAACACCCGCGAGCCGCTCGACCCCTACTCCCAGGGCCTGCTCGACTACGCGCTCGAGATCGATTTCCCCAGCACCGAGGAAGCCGAGTACTACAAGACCTACACCATCCTCCTTCCCAGCGACATCGTCATGGAGGTTGGCGGCCTCGCCACCCTCCCCGACGGCCGCCCCATCGTCAGCACCCGCCGCGGGGACATTTACATCGTCGACGGCGCTTACGAAGAGCCTCCTTTCGCATGCAAGTTCACTCGCTTCGCCCAAGGTCTGCATGAACCCCTGGGCCTCACCGTCCGCGCCGAGAAAGATTCCGGGGGCAAGGACATCAGCGCCGTCTACTGCGTCCAGCGCGGAGAACTGACGCGCCTGGTCGAATCCAACGGGGACGACATCGCCGACGAGTACCGCACCTTCTCCGACGGCTGGGGCGTCAGCGGCAACTACCACGAATTCGCCTTCGGGCCCAAGCTCGATCACGACGGCAACTTCTGGGTCACCCTCAACGTCGGCTTCTGCGGATCCATGGGCAAGGCCGTAGTCCCCTACCGCGGCTGGGCCCTCAAGATCGATCAAGAAGGCCTGGTCACGCCGATCTGCGGCGGCCTCCGCTCCCCCAACGGCATCGGCGCCTTCAGCGACGGCCAGATGTTTTATCTCGATAACCAGGGGGACTATGTCGGCACCAACCGCATGTCCCCGCTCGTCCCCGGCGCTTTCCTCGGCCACCCTTCCGGCCTGCGCTGGCGCCCCGAGGGATATAAGGATGGAGATCCCCTCCCCACGGTCCAGCCCGCCGCCGTCTGGTTCCCCTACCCCCAGACCGGCCAGTCCGCCGCGGACTTTCTTCTGTACTCGACCCTTCCATCTGCCGGCCACGCCGACGGCAAGGCCTTCGGACCCTTTGAAGGCCAGGTGTTCGTCGGCGACCAGACCCTCTGCCTGGTCAATCGCGTCTGCCTCGAAAAGGTGCCCGACACCGCCCCCGGTGAAGTCATCTACCAGGGCGCTGTCTTCCCCTTCAAGCAGGGCCTGCAGTGCGGCGTGAACCGCCTCGCCTGGGGCAAGGACGGCTCCATGTTCGTCGGCCAGACCGACCGCGGCTGGGGCTCGATCGGCCGCCAGCGCTACGGCCTGGAACGCATCAAGTGGACCGGCAAGGTCCCCTTCGAAATCCAGAGCATGACCGCCCTCCCCGACGGCTTCGAACTGGTCTTCACCAAGGACCTGGACGAAGCTTCAGCGACGCGAGCGGATTCATACCAGCTCGAGAGCTACACCTACGAATATCACCCCGAATACGGCTCCAAGCAGATGCAGACCCAGCGCCCCGCCGTGACGGGGGCCCTGATGGTGAATCCCCGCACCCTCCGGCTGCGCGTGGACGGCCTCCGCGACGGCGGAATGGGGTTCGTCCACGAGCTCACCGCCGCCGGCGTGCGCACGAAGGACGACTTGAAGCCGCTGCTGCACTCCAAGGCCTTTTACACGCTCCAGCGGATCCCGCCCGCGGCCGCGTCTCGATAACGCGCGTTTTCGGACCTGCCGCCCCCCGCGTATCCCCTGCCCCACGGACGCCGCGCGCGCCCGACGCGATGAAATTGCGCCACGCACGCATTCTGATGTGTTCTCGGACCCACACCCTCCATGAAGAGACTTTCACGGTCTGACAGAATTTTGATCAAATCAATGTGATTGGGCTTATCACCCCTGCCTGCGCCGTCGATGTTGGGGACGCAGGGAGCATGTCCCATGGAGGGAACTGACCGCTGCGAAAGTTGAAGTGAGAGCGGGGCACTAAGAGAGGACATCATCATGCAGGATTCACGCTACCGTCCAGTGGCAGATATGCCGTCGCGCCATCGCAAGGAGCTGGCCGCGGCACGGGCATTCCTTCGTACACCCACCACCGACTCGGCCCTGGCGCTGGACGCCGCCTCGGACAGGCTCTGGAAGCACGCACGGCGAACCATGACGCCCCCGGCGCCCCCCCCGTGCATCATCATCCGGCCCGAAATGGACCTGGTCCCCGTCGCCGCCGGCGCGGAGGATCCCGTCCCCTGCGAGCAGGACACCTTCGTCGCCATCGCCTGACGCAGGGTCACGCCGCACAGCCGCCACGCGCGGGACTCGACCTACACTGCCCGCGTGCCAGACTCCACGCGCCCAGCCCCCGACGGCAACCGCGACTCCAAGGGCCCGCGGCAGGGAACCACCGACCGCCACCGCATCCGCGTTGGCGCCGGCCTCTCCGCCGAGCCCAAGTCGATGCACGCCGTCAAGGCCGTGTGCGCGGCCTGTGCGGACGGCCTGTGCGGGCAGGACGCCGACCTCGCCCTGCTGTTCATCTCACCCCATCACGCGGAGCACGCCTCGGCGATCGCCGACGCCGTGCGCACGGAGCTGGGCGTGGGCGTGCTGCTGGGCGTCACCGCCACCGGAATTCTCGGCGGCGCGATCGAGCTGGAGGACTCCCCGGGCATCTCCGCGCTGGCGATGCGTTTGCCGGGCGTCGCCCTCACGCCCTTCGCCTCCGAGCAGTTCATGCCCGTGGACGACTCCGACGACGGCCTGGACCGCCTGGGCGCCACCATGGGCGTCCCCGACGGCATCGGGCCGCTCCGCTCGGTGTTCATGTTCGCCGATCCGTACACCACGCCCATGATCAAGCTCCTCCCGGCGATGAACCGGGCCCTGGCGCGCGGTCACGGGCTTTCCCAGTCCTTCCCGCGCACGCCCATCATCGGGGGCATGGCCTCCGCCGGCCGCGCCGCGGGGGGCAACATCATGATGCTCGACGGCCGCCTGGTCCGTTCGGGCGCGGTGGGCGTCTCCCTGCGCGGGCCGATCCGCGTCGACACCGTCGTCAGCCAGGGCTGCCGGCCCTTCGGCCCCACCATGGTCGTCACCAAGGCCCGCGGCAACATCATCTTCCACCTGGGAGGAAAGCCCGCGCTGCAGGCCGTGCAGGAGGCGATCGAGTCACTCGAAGACGAGCACAAGCCCCTGCTCGAGCAGGGCCTGTACGTCGGCCGGGCCGTCAGCGAATACAAGGACCGCTTCGGCCGCGACGACTTCCTCATCCGCCACGTCATGGGCGCGGACCAGAACTCCAACGCCATCGCCGTCAGCGACATGATCCGGGTCGGCCAGACCATCCAGCTCCACGTTCGTGACGCGACCACCGCCGACGAAGACCTTGCCCTGCTGCTGGACGCGCAAAAACTATACGACCCGCCCCACGGCGCCCTGCTTGTAACCTGCAACGGACGCGGCTCACGCCTCTTTAGCCGCCCCCACCACGACGCCGCGGCCCTGATGAAAGCCTTCGACGGCCCTGTCTCAGGGGAAAGCAAGTCCAAGGGCGGAACGCCAATCGATTCCAAGCCCTCGACCGTGCCCATCGCAGGCTTCTTCGCCGCCGGCGAGATCGGCCCGCTCGGCAACGAAAGCTACCTGCACGGGCAGACAGCGTGCGCGGCGATCTTCAGATCCCCGGCGATCTGAAAAGGGCCACAGGGCCACAGGGCCACAGGGCCACAGGGCCACAGGGCCACAGGGCCACAGGGCCACAGGGCCACATTCAGAATCATGACGGCGTCACTGGATCGTTGCGTCGGCTTCCTTGACCTGGTCAAGAAGGTCGGAATAACCGCACGAGATTGGTTCACCCATGACCGGGGAGAAGACCTCGCGCAGGTCGGCGATCGCCTTGTGACACGTCGCCACCGGGTGGTTGGTCCCCACCAGGGCCTCAAACTCCAGGAACGTGCCAAGCCGGTCCACGGTGTCGATGTGGATCCGGATATTGCCCAGGAGGTAGATCTCCCGCACCTTCTTCACCGTCAGCCACACCGGCAGCGGGGCCGCGCCGAACCGCGCCGTCGCCTGCGCCTCGGTATAGATCGTGAAGTGGCTCAGCTTGGGCCGGCTGCGGTCGTCGCGGTCGTAGAAGATGAATTCCACGGGCTCCCCCGTGGTCTCGCGCTTCTTCAGCCGCCCCGTGGGCACGCGGTAATACGTGTCCACCTGCTCAACGGCGTCGATGAACGCCGCGCCGTGCGCCCGCGCGATCGAACGGGCGAGCTGGACGTCGCGGAGTTCCACCTTGAATTCGACGTTGTGCATGCAATCCTCACGCGTGTTCCGAGAACCTTTCGGCGGACCGGTTCCATCCACCCGCCGTCTGACCATCGGCAGGGCCGCCGGACTACTTCAGCCCGCCCAGCTCCCGCAGCAGCCGGGCCTCGTCCCAGACCTCAACGCCGAGTTCCCGGGCCTTGTCCAACTTCGATCCCGGGCTCTCCCCCGCGATCACCACCGACGTTTTCTTGGAAACCGACCCGCTCACGCGTCCGCCCAGGGCCTCGAGCTTTTCCCCAAGCTCCTCTCGCCCGAACGATTCGAGCGTGCCGGTGATGACGAAGGTCTTGCCCGCCAGCGGCAGCGCGGCGACGGCGCCCGCGGCCTGCGGGGAACGATAATCGCGGGACGTAAGGTCTACTCCCACCGCCTTGAGTTCCTCAAACGTCCGGATCGCCGAGGGTGAATGCAGGTACGCGTACACCGCAGGCGCGGTGTCCTCTCCCAGGCCCGTCTCCTGCGGGGAGTCGATCTTGTGCGCCAGCCCGTATGCCTCCAGCCGCGCCTTGTCGCTCATGCGGTTGACGGCCATGGGCATAAGCTGCCAGACCTTCGCCGCCCGCAGCGCCTCGATGTCGGGAAACGCGCGGGCGAGGAGCTTGGCGTTGGTGTCTCCCACGTGCATGATGCCCATGCCGGCGAGCACCTTGCCCAGCCCGCGTCCCTTGGCCTCTTCGATGCCCGCGAGGATGCTCGAGACTTTCTTCTCACCCATGCCTTCGAGCGTGAGCAGCACATCCCGGTGCTCCCCGAGCCTGAAGATATCCGCAAACCCGCCCAGCGGGATGGCCGGCACCTCGGGTCCGATGCTCGCCTCCACCCTCCGCGGATCGTCCACCGGGAGCTGCGTCGCCAGGATCAGGTCGATGGTTCGTTCACCCAGGCCATCAATATCCATCTGCTTGCGGCCGACAAACCACACCAGCTTCTCTCGCAGCTGCGCCGGGCACTCGGGGTTGAGGCAGCGACGCTCGGTCTCCTGCGCCGGATCCTCCGCCGCCTCGGGCGGATCGATCTCGACCGGCCCGGCGCACACAGGACACGCCGCCGGCGCTTCCACCGGCCGCGCCCCCTTGGCTCGCTTCTCCAGCAGCACCCGCACCACATACGGGATGACCTCCCCCGCCTTCTCGATCTCCACCGTGTCTCCCGTGCACAGGTGCGTCGTGGGGTTCGACGGATCGTCCATGTCCGGCAGTGTTCGCACCTTGCGCAGCCAGCCGTAATTGTGCAGCGTCGCGTGCTGCACCACGGACCCGGCGAGGGGAACAGGCTCCATGACCGCGCGGGGAGTGATCTTGCCCGTCTTGCCGACCTGGTGCTCGACGCGGATCAGCGTGGTGGTCTTGCGCTCCGCGGGATACTTGTACGCGATGATCCAGCGCGGGCTCTTGGAGGTCACGCCCAGGCGCTGCTGGGCCTCAAACGAGTCCACGCGAACGACCATGCCGTCGGTCGCGTAGTCGAGCGTGCTTCGCAGGGCCGCGAAATCCCGGATCGCCGCCTGAACCTGCTCGATCGTCGTGCACACCCGCGCGTGCGGGCTGGTGGGGATACCCAGGCGCCGGATCTGCTCGACAAACTGGGAGTAGGACTCGGCGAAGGGACCATCCCCGCCGCCACGACCCTCGACAATCTCCCCTCGCCCGTGCGCGAAAAACGCGAGCTTGCGAGAGCTGATCGACTTGGGATCGAGCTGCTTGATCGTTCCCGCGGCCGCGTTACGCGGGTTGCGAAAAAGCTCTTCCCCCGCCTTCTCACGCTCCGCGTTCACACGCTCAAACTCCGAGAGCGGAAAGAAGACCTCTCCCCGTACCTCCAGCACATCGGGGATCCCCGTTGCCGCCGATCCATTCTCCGCGGCAAGCGTGAGCGGGATCGCCCGGATCACCCGAGCCGCGTGGGTCACGTCGTCACCCTTGACGCCGTCCCCGCGCGTCACCGCGTGCACCAGCACCCCGCGCTCGTAGCGCAGGGAGATCGCCAGCCCGTCGATCTTGGGATCGCACACCGTGCGGAGTTCGCCGTCCCCGGCCGCGGCCGGGGGTGCGGCGCCGAACAGCGGAGCGTCCTCGGCCGACGCGCCCTTCGCGGGCACCATGCCCAGCCCACGCCGGCAGCGGTCGTACCACTCCTGCACCGCCGCGGGGTCGTAGCTGTTGTCGATGCTGAGCATCGGGAACGTGTGCGTGATGGTGCGGAAGCCCTCGATCGGCTCTCCGCCCACGCGGTGGGTGGGGCTGGAAGGATCGTCAAGTTCGGGGTGGTCGCGTTCCAGCGCCGAAAGCTCGGCGAGGAGCCGGTCGAACTCCGCGTCGGGCATCGTCGGCCGGGCCTCGACGTAGTACGCGCGGTTGGCGCGGTCGAGCTGCGCCCGCAGGGCGAGAACTCGTTGGGCGACGGGTGATGACGCGGGCTTTTTCACGGCTGGCATGGTATCGGCCCGCCGCGTCATCGCCGCATCATGCCCCGGTCCGCCGCGGCCCCCGTCCAGCCCGGTATCATCCCCCGATGCCCGCACAGATCATCGACGGAAACGCCCTCGCCAAGTCCTACAAGGAGCAGATCCGCGCCCGCGTCACCGCCGTGCGGGAACGCGGGGGCTCCGTGCGTCTCGACGCCGTCCTGGTCGAATCCGGGGACAACGGCTCGCGCGTCTACGCCGAAAATCAGGGCAAGACCTGCCGGGAACTGGGGATCGAGTACCACCTCCACATTCTCCCCGCCACCGCGGTCTACGACGACATCGCCGGCCGCGTCCTGCTCCTCAACACCGAGGACAAGGTCAGCGCCATCATGCTCCACATGCCCCTGCCCGAGGGCGTGGAGCCCTACCGCGTCCAGCGCCTCATCGCCCCCGAAAAGGATGTGGAGGGCGTCAACCCGGCGAACATCGGCAACGTCGTGTACGGGCGTTCCTCTCTCGCGCCCTGCACGGCCCTGGCCGTGATCAAGATGGTCGAAGAAACCAAGCTCCCCATGCGCGGCCGCAACGCCGTGGTCGTGGGGGCGAGCGACGTCGTCGGCAAGCCCATCGCCGTGCTGCTCATGCGGCAGGACTGCACCGTCGTGTCGTGCAACAAGTGGACGCAGGCGCTCGAGCAGCTCACCCGCCAAGCCGACGTGCTGGTCGCCGCCGCCGGCGTGCCCAACCTGATCAGGGCCTCGATGGTCAAGCCCGGCGCGGTCGTCATCGACGTGGGCGTGAACCGCATCAAGGGGGAGGATGGCAAGACGCGGACCGTCGGGGACGTCGCCTACGACGAAGTCGCCCCGGTCTGCGGCTGGATCAGCCCCGTGCCCGGAGGCGTGGGGCCGATGACGGTGGCGATGCTGCTGCTGAACGTGGTGCAGGCGGCGGAGCGGCGGGTGGGGAGCTGATCAGGCTTCAAAGCAGAAAATCGGGGTTGTTTGGAGTCCGTGCGTACCGAACATCCTCATTGACTCTCCGGGTCCGGCCCGCTTGAATTGAGGGCCCGCAGCACGTGCGGCGAAAGAGTTTCAAGCCCCCCGGGCGAACGGAGCCTCATGAACACGCTTGCTTTCCTCCAGAACCTCAGCATGTGGGAGCTTCTGGTCATTCTCGTCGTCGCGCTGCTGCTCTTTGGCAAGCGCCTGCCCGAGGTGGGCAAGAGCCTGGGCAAGGGCATCGTCGAGTTCAAGAAGGGCCTCAAGGGCATCGAGGACGAGGTCGAGACCCAGTCCAGCGGCCGCGTGGAGCGGCGCGACGAGCCGGTCTATCGCCCGCCGCTCGCTTCCAGCGGTCAGGACGTCCGCGTCAGCCGCGTCGATCCCGTCGACAGCGTCCCCACGCCTCCCCCCTCCGCCAAGCCCCACACCGAGTAAGTCCCGCCCCGCCTACTTTCTGTCGCGATGCACTCGACGGTGGCATACCTCGTCACGGTTCTTCTGGCCATCGCCTCCACCGCACTCATGGGTTTCTGGGGGGCGGTGCATTATCAATTGTTCCGAACCAATCGCCGCGTCCCCACCGCCAAGGCCGGCATCGCCCTCGCGGCCAAGCACGCCGCGAATAGTCCGCCCCAAACGCTCCCCAGCGTCTGCGTGGTCATCCCCGCCCACAACGAAGCGAAGATCATCTCCCACCTGGTGACCTCGCTGCGGGCTCAGGATTATGCTCGCCTGCACTTTGTCTTCACCCTCGACCGCTGCACCGACCAGACCCGCGCGGTGATCGAGGAACACGCGGCCGGGGATCCCCGATTCCATATCCACGAGATCACCAGTTGCCCCGCGGACTGGGCGGGAAAGGTCCACGCCCTGTGGAGCGGCGTGCGTGAGTGCGAGCCGGCAAGGAACGCGGAAATCCTGCTCTTCGCCGACGCCGACACCTCATTCTCTCCCCAGTGCGTGACGGCGACCGTCGCCCTCATGCGCGAACGCGGCCTGGGCCTGCTCAGCCTGCTCAGCACGCTCTCCCACTCGACGTGGTACGAGCTCGTCGTCCAGCCTTCCGCCGCCTTCGAACTCATCCACCAGTACCCACTCGTGCAGGCCAACCGCAAGGAGCCCCGCCGCCCCTTCGCCAACGGCCAGTTCCTGATGATGACCGCGGACGCCTACCGCGCTATCGGGGGACACGAGGCCGTGAAGGATGAGCTCCTCGAGGACCTGGCGATCGCACGCCTCGCCGCGGAAAAGAAGGTCCTCACCGGCGTATTCCTCGCCGACGGCGTCATGCACTGCCGCATGTACCCCGACTGGAAAGGCTTCCGCCGCGGCTGGAAGCGGATCTTCACCGAAGGCTTCCATCGCCGCGTGGTGCGCCTTCGCAAGGCCGCCCGCCTCGTCAGGCTCACGTGCTCGGTCGCGCCGCTGGCGACGATCGCGCTGCTGATCGCCTGGGCCTTCACCAGCCTCCCGCTGCCCCGCGCCGTCGACATCTGGCCGGCATACGTGGGCGGCTTGGCGCTGCTGGTCTGGCTCACCGCCCTGCTGCGCGTCTACCGCACCGGCCACACGCCCTGGTGGAGCATCCTCGCCAACCCCATCGGCTCCTGGATCGTCGCCGACATCCTCGTCGAGGCGGCGAAGGACCTGGAAACGGGCACCCCCACCGTCTGGGGCGGCCGTGCCTACGCCCGCCCCGTTCGGTAACAACCCTCAGAAACTCTCCTCCCGCCCATCGACCCGCCAACAATGCCTTGGAGGGGATTCTCCGAGGCAAACACCGGGCTTGGACAACGACCGTTCATCAACCTCGATTGGCGCTGGCATCCTGACAAGCCTGCTGATTCACGCGGGATTGGCGGGCGGGCTCGCCGTGTTTGGGGACGCGATCGGCAAGTCCGGTGAAGGCGCCGCCGAGCATGGCGTGCTCCTCCCCCTCGACGCGGCACCCATTTCCCCCGAAAAGCCCAAAGACCCCCAGAAGGCTCCCGAAGAAAAGAAGCCCCGGCCCACGCCCGACGAGGAAGAGGAAAGCAAGCTCAAGCTCGGCATTGAGGACGGCGTCACGCAGACCGAAACGTGGCTGGGTTACAAGGACCCGACCCCGCATTCGGCGCTCCCGGCGACGATCGATCAGGCCTCGTTCACCATCGCCTCGGGCCCCATGTCGGAGGCGAAGGTCGGTGGTGAGGATGCACAGCCGCAGAACGCCGTGCAGGCCTCCGCGTCGTCACCGGCGATCGCCCCGCAGAACGAGATTCCACCCGACGCCGCTCCCACCGCCGCGTCGGCCCCCGTCGCCGCGTCAACCACTCCGCCCACGGAACTGATTGATCCGCCGGAGAAGCCCCAGCCGCCCACGCCCGACACGGCCGTGACCAACACGCCCGCGCCGGCCGCGCCACCTCCAATCCCAACCCCGCCTACGCCTCCCGTCCCTCTCGCACCCCCATTGCCTGCGGTGCAGCCCCCACCACCCGCACCCACCCAGACGCCCGACGATCAGAGCCAGCCGTCCGAGCTTCAGACGCCGGTGACCGACAAGCCCGCGCCGGACTCTCCCGCGGACCCGGCGACCACCAAGCCAGGGCCCCGCGACGAGCCGCTCCCGGACAAACCTGTCGAACCCTCCCCCGCCGACCCCGCGTTGCCGGACGCGACGCCGGCTGATGCGCCCTCCAAGGCCGACGAGCTTCCCCCGCGCGATCTCCCTCCGAAGGACGCGCCCACGACTGACGATCGCGCCATCGACGCCGAGTCGAGCCAGACCGCGGGGAAGGACGACGCGAAGGAACGCACGTCTCCGCCCGCCCCTTCACAAACGCCGGCACAGTCCGAGACACAGGCTCAGCCCCAGCCGCAGGCTCCCCCCGCGGCCGAATCGGCACAGGCGCTCGCCTCCAGGTCTCAGCAGCCCCCCACCACTCCCAGCGCGCGGCAATCACCGTCCCAGCCTCTGCCCGGCTCTCCCGGTCAGGCGCCGCGCACCAGCGGCACTCGCCCCGGCGCGTCGGGCCGGCCAGGGGAACGCACGGACCAGTACGCCGACGCGACCTCGACGATGCGTGACGTGATCGACGTGGTCCCCGGACGTCCCGCGGCGGCGAAAGGGCTGAAGATCAAGACCACGCCCCCGCAGTGGGGCGTGACGACCACGCTGCTGC
The DNA here is from genome assembly GCA_044226385.1 of Phycisphaerales bacterium. Lineage (GTDB taxonomy): Bacteria > Planctomycetota > Phycisphaerae > Phycisphaerales > UBA1924 > JAEUJB01. Next base: position 107,799 of record JBGAHA010000007.1, on the reverse strand, counting down.
GAGCCGCCCGAAATCCCGTCGTCGCCATCACCTTCGGCAAGTCGGGGAAGGTCATCAAGGCCGGGTTCGTCAAGGGTCAGAATGCCGGTTCTCCCGATGTGGATGGCCCGCTGCTGGACGCGATCCACGAATGGCAGGCCGAAGGCGAGGCGATCAAGAAGCTTCCCGCGACGCCCGATGCCGGGGTTACGATCTTCATGCGGATTACGCTGCGAGGGCTGTAGGGCCCGGCAACCGCGCGGCGAGCCAGAAAGTCGAATGACGCAGCCGTCTCTCCAGCTTCCGTTCACGTCCTGCTCCATGCAGCGCCGCGCCCGCGTATCGGTGTTCGCGTGTCGACTCCTGCTCCTCCTCGCGGCATTCCCCGCCGTGACGCTCGCCCAGAGCGTCCCCGGGCAGCCCCAGCTCAAGCCCGTCGAGCCCGGACGCACCGATACCGGCCCGCTTGCCGCGAGCAATCGCGTGCTCCCCGCCGACCTGCGCATGCCACTGGGCTTTGATCGCGTCTACCGCTTCCAGGCTCGCGGCGGCGGCCGCTCGCCCGTTGAAATGTTCGCCCGCCGCAGCGGAGGCGTCACCGCCGTCTTCCCGCGCTCCCAGTACACCGAATCGCCCGAGGGGCCCATCCCGTCCGTCCCTCCGGGCACCACCTTCTACCTCGGCTCACTTCCCGATTCCGTCACCGGCGGTGACGCGCCGAGTTCGCGCAATTCGTCCCTTCGCCAGGCGCCCGCAAACTTCGTGGACCGCTCCGCCCGCGAACCCCGCGCCGACAACTCGATTTCCACCAGCGTCCGTCAGCTCGATCCTCGCGTCATCGCCCGCTCCGCCGCCACCGCCTCGCCACAGCCTGGCGGACCCACCGGACCGGACGATCGGCCCGTCGAGGCAATCCTGAGCTCTGGCCCACGCACCTCCCCGCCGCGTCCCTCGGTCTTTGGGGATGAGGCGTACCGCCAGAAGACGGTTCAAAGACTCCTCGACCAGACGATGGCGCCGCCTGCCAAGACCAATCCGCGGGTCCCCACGTCGGGTCAGGCTCCTTTCACCACGACCGAGCAACTCGCCAAGCCCAATCCCGGCACGCCGCAGCCGCCTCGCTGAACCGGGAAGCCTCTCGCCACGCGCGCAAGAAAAAGGCCCCGCCGAGCTGGCGGGGCCTTTCAATTTGCAACGTGTTCAGGTCGAAGTGCGGTGCAGAGCTCCGCACGGGCTTCACACCGGATTCAGCGCTTGCGGTCGCCCTTTTCCCGGGCGGGCCGGAAGCCAAAGTCCACGGACTGCTCCGCGGGGCGGGCCCACTTGCTGGCGCCGCGATCGCCGCCCTTCGCGTCGTCGGACTTGCCTTCCCCAGCGGCCTTCTTTTCCTTCTTCTCGGCCTTCTTCTTCTCGGGCTTGGGTTCCCCGCCCTTGTCGGCCTTCTCCGCGGGCTTGACGTCGGTCTTGGGGGCCTTGGCCTTGGGCTCGGCCTTGGCATCGGTCTTCTCGGCGGGGGCCGCGCCCTCGGCGCCGGCGGCGGGCGCCTGCTCCTCGGGGGCGGGCTCATGGCCGCGGGCCAGGTCGAGCTTGCGGTCGGCGACGACCCACAGCTTGATCGTCGAATCCAGGTCGCTGTCGAGCTTGATGTGGATGTCGTAGGTGTCGACGCGCTTGATCACCTGCGCCAGGCGGACATCGCGGGGCTTGACGATGTAGCCCATCGCCAGCAGCGCCTCGGAGACGTCCTGCTGGGTGATCGCCCCGTACAGGATGCCCTGGTCGTTGCAGGAACGGGTCAGGTGGACTTCCACGCCCACCAGCTTCTTGCTCAGCTCTTCACGCTGCTTGCGCTGCTCGGCGACCATGCGCTCCGCCTCCGCACGCTTGGCGGAGAGGGCCTTGATCTTGTCCTCGCTGGGCGCCGTCGCCAGCTCGCGCGGGAGAAGGAAGTTGCGGGCGTAGCCGGTGCGGACGTTGACCACGTCCCCGACAATTCCCAGGGCTTCGACGTTCTCGGTGAGCAGCAGTTTGACGTTGCGGGCCATATGAACGCTGTCCTTTCCGCCCATGTCGCTCTCGGCGAAGGGCTGGAGAGTTAGGAGCCGGCGATTGGCCAACACGGCCCGCCCGCCCCAACTGATGTGAATCCCCATCCCATGGCCGGACTGGCTCCGGGGTAAGGGGGAGGATGATATGCCGACCCCTCCCACCCCGCCACCGGCCGTCTTCTGGCCCGCCCGGGCCACGTCCCGGCGCCCGTTCCGCCCGTCCCCCGGATGCACCAACGCTCGCGGCCCGACGGAGGCGTCGGGCCGCGGGCGGAGGAGTGGGCGTGTGAAGTCCGGACCGGGCTTAGCAGCCAGCGTTGAAGGCGTTCACGTAGGCCGTGAAGTCGTCGGTATCGACGTACCCCGAGCGGTCAAAGTCAGAGGTCGGGTCTCCGGCGTTGAAGGCGGTCACGAAGGCCGTGAAGTCGTCGGTGTCGGCGAACCCCGAGCGGTCAAAGTCCGCGGGGCAGCAGGTGAGCGTCTCGGAGATGAACGTGCCCGGCAACAGCGAGGCGTTGTTGCCGCGCCCGGTGCCGTCGATCCCGGGCGCGCCCGGATCATCGAAGCTGTACGTGGCCGCGAGCCCCAGTTCGCTGCCCGAGAGCGTGGCCGCATAGCTCGCCGCAATCTGCGCCGGCGTGCGGACCACGTTCCAGACCCGGACCTCATCGACGCGCCCGAAGAAGGGCTCGGCGACGGGAAGCCCGTTCTGCGTCACGCGTCCCACCGACATTGGCCAGTTGGTCGGGGCGATCGTCAGGCCCTTGAAAGGCTTGCCGTCGGAGGTCACCGTCGTGCTGTTGGCTTCCTGACCGTTGACGAACGAACGCATCACGCCGGCGACGGTGTCGACCGTCATGGCGATGTGCGTCCACTGGTTGGGCGCGCCCGTCGCCGTCACCAGGTACGCGTAGCGGCACCCCGGTCCCGTGATGAACGTTACCTGCGGGAGGCAGAACGGCAGCGGGAAGATCGCCGCGCCGTCGTACTCGATCGACCACGAGTGGTTGCTGCACCAGTCGCGGCCGCCCTTGCTCGCCAGCACGGGGTTGGTGTTGTTCTTCGCCGGATTGAACCACAGCTCGACCGTCAGCGCCGTGGTGGGCCGCAAGTCAGGGCTGTCGGGAACAACCGCGACGCCGCCGTTGACCCCCATCTCCCACCCCGGCACCGGCCGGCAGTCGGGATCCACCCACGCGGAAACCTCATCACTGCTCGCCGTTCCGCACGGCCCGCTCGCGTCCACGCTGTACCGCCCCACGTCCGCCGCGGAGGCCGAGCGGATGGAGAGCTTGCGGGTCTGGGAACCGCTGACGCGCGAATCGTCGCTGAGCGGCACGCCGTCCTTGTACCACTGGTAGGTCTTCACGAACCCCGTCGCGACAACCGAGAATTCCAGCGTGTGGTCCTCGACCACGTGCGATTCCACGGGCTGCGTGCGGATCGCCGGGCACCCGCCGGTATCCCCGCTGAAGATCGGCACGCCCTTTTGCGTCTCCATCGCGCATTCCATCACGCGGAAGCTGTCGTGGCTGCCCGTCTGGTTCTCCACGCGCACCCAGCCGTAATGAATGCCGTCGGTAGACACGACGCGGATGGGAAGGTACTTGCTGGTAATGCCGCGCCAGTCCCCGTTGCTGTAGGTGTACTTGGCGTCGCACTGTTCATCCTGGCCGTACAGGAGGCTCCCGGTGGGCTTGTAAATGAAATTGGTTCCGATCGATTCCGCCGGCCCCAGGCCGCGGGCGTAGCCGTTGGAGTAATCGGCGATGAACGCGCGGTCGACCGCCGTGCCGAAGTACACCGCCGCGTACTCGTGGATGGGGAAGATGTCGCACTCGGCGTAGTAGCGTGCGAAGACCTCGTTGATGCCGTCGAGATCCATGTCCAGGGACACGTCGTTGTAGTTCATCGTGACGGGCAGGCCGTGGAGATCCTGGTAGAGAATGTCCCCGCGAGCAGCGCCGGAGAGCATGAGAGCGCTCAGCGCCGCCGAACGAATTACATATCGCATTCGAAAAAACCCCTTTCCAATCTGCCGAGAAGCAGGACACATGCGAACTCTTGAACTCAGCAGTGGTCTCTCACTGCGGAATGATAAGGCCCGCGTGTCAGCATCCTGATTCAAAGCTCCTCACGAATTCCTGGAAATCCTCCAAATCAAGGAATCCTGACCTGTCAACATCCGCGCGAAGGGTCCCCGCTTCGAACGCACGAACAAACGCATCGAAATCTTCCGTGTCCGCGTACCCGCTGCCGTCAAAGTCTGCGCCGCAGCACACGGCGCTGCTTCCGACCGTCGCGCCGCCGCGCCGCGTCAGCGCATGACCGCCGCCGGAAGAATCCACGCCCGAAAGGGCGTCGGATTCAAAGCGGTAGCACGCCGCGAGCCCGGGGGATGAGGCCGACACCTCTCCCGCGAAGGCCGCGCCGATCTGCGACGCGCTGCGGGCAATGTTCCACAGCCGCACCTCGTCGATCTCCCCGCGCAGCGGCGTCGAGAGGGGCAGGAGCCCCAGCGTCGCGCACCCGATGCCCACCGGCCCCGCGGAGAGCGCGATCGTGCGCCCCGCGATCGGGGAGCCGTCGGTGCACGTCGTTGTCGACGCCGCCTCCACCCCGTTCACGTACCCGCGCAGCACGCCCGCGGAGGTGTCGATCGTCATCGCCAGGTGCGTCCAGCGCTCCGCCCCGCCGCAGGGGATCGTCAGCGTCGCGTACCGGCAGCCCGGGGAGGGCGTGAACGACACCTGCATCGTGCACGTCGGGATCGCGTAGAGCGCCTGCCCGCCGTACTCGATCGACCACGAGTGCGCCCCGCACCACGACACGTCACCCTTGTTCAGGAGCTTCACGCTGCCGTTGAGCTTCGAGGGCCGAACCCACAGTTCCACCGTCGCCCTGGTCGTGAACGCAAAGTCCGGGGAATCACCCACCACCGCAAAGTCGTCCACCCCGTCCAGCACGATCTCGCCCCCCGGCATCGCTCGGCAGTCACCGTCCACCCGCACGCTCGCCTCCTGGCTGGCGATCGCGCCGCACGGCCCCGTCACCACCACGCTGTACGCCGCGGTGTCATCAAGCTTCGCATCACGGATGTTCAGGCACCGGCGAGTGCACCCCGAGAGCCGCGCGTCATCGCGGATCGGCGCCCCGTCCCGGTACCACTGGTACGACGTCGCGTTGCCCGTCACCACCGACGAGAGCGTCAGCGTCTGCCCCACCACCGTTGATACGCCCGTGGGCTCTGACATGAACGAGACGCACCCGCCCCGGTCACCCGCGACGATGGGAACGCCCGGGCGAGATTCCATCGCCGCGTCCAGCACGCGAAACCCGGTGTGGGAGCCGACCTGGTTCTCCACCCGCGCCCATCCATAGTGCACGCCGTCGGCGGCGAGCACTTTGATTCCCATGTAGCGGACACACGATCCGAGCCAGTCCCCCTTCTGATACGCGAAGGACGAATCGCACGCGAAGTCCTCTCCCCACTGAAGACTCGCCGTGGCCTTGAAGGTGAGCGAAGGCCCGATAATCTCGCCAGCGGACATCCCCAGCGCAAAGCGGTCCGCATGCGTCGCGATCATCGCGCGATCGACGGCGGTGCCGACGTACACATCCGTGTACTGGTGGAAGGGCCCAAAGTCACAATCCTCGTAATAGCGGAAGAAGACGTCGGGGCTGCCGTCGAGGTCGAAATCGACCTGGCAGTCGGCGGTCCGGGTGGTGATGAGCGCGGCCGCCGTGTCCTGGTAGACAATCGCCCCGCGCGCGGCCACGGAAACGGCACCGAGGCTGGCGGCGATGAGAACTTGGGCAATCTGCAAAAAGGTGACTCCGTTGGACGCCCGCGTGCCTTGCACGTCGGGGCATTCAAGCGATGGAGCACGCCGTCCCTAGCGGCCTGTTCCTTGGAGTAAGCACCCTTCCACAGGGCCCCCTTCGAACCCGACGGAGATTACGTGAGACGTCCCCCCGCGCCAAGCGGGAATACGCCTCAATCGATCAACTTTGCTCCATCACGGAGCCGCGTGCATTGCGCACCACCGCGCCGGGCGCTGCGGAAATGCACGTGTGGAAGAGCGAGGGCAGCTTCCATGCGTGAACCGCGGCGGGTCGGGCGAAGATTCCTCATATTCCGCGCGACATCGCCGCGCGGGACGGATTTAGAACGGGATGTCGTCCTCGCCCATCGGGGAACCTTCCGAAGGCATGCTCGCCGGCGCCGACTGGCGTCCGCCCGAACCACCTCCCGAGCCGCCCCCCGAACCTCCACGCCCGCCGGAGCTCTGGCGAGGGGCGTAGCTCCGCTCCCCGCCTTCTCCGCCGCCTCCACCGCCGCCCTCGCGGCCCTGGCCGCTGTCGACAAACTGGAAGTTCTCAACCACGACGCGCAGCTTGGAGAACTTCTGGCCTTCCTTTTCCCACTGGTCGAGCTTCAGACGGCCCTCGATGAAGACCGGCCGGCCTTTGGCGAGGTACTGGCACATCACCTCCGCCGTCTTGCCCCAGGCCTCGCAGTCGATGAACGTGGTCTCTTCGCGCTGCTCGCCCTCGGGGGAACGCCAGCGGCGATTGACCGCAAGTCCGATATTCGCGACGGCCTGGCTCCCCGACGTGTGCCGCAGCTCGGGATCGCGCGTCAGGTTGCCCAGCAGAATGACCTTGTTGAAACTTCCCGCCATGGGTGTGACTCCGGAGTGAGAATGACCCTGTCCAGCACGCCGGGCACATGCCCGGCCCGCCGACGGATGAAAGCATAGCGATTCTTGCGCGGGCGTGCCCAACGAACACCAACCGACAGGCACGATTTTCGTGCGGGAGCCGGGGCGCGCGGGGCGAACTGGTCGCCGCAAAGAATTCTGGATATGCCGAGCGTCTTTCAGGCCAGGGCCGCAGCGCCCGAGATGATCTCGGTGAGCTCGGTGGTGATCTGGGCCTGACGGGCACGGTTGTAGATCCGCGTGTACTTCTTGCCGGCCTTTCCGGCGTTGTCGGTCGCGGACTTCATCGCCACCATGCGGGCGACGTGCTCGGAGACGATCGCGTCGTTGAAGCTCTGGAAGAGCGTCGCCTTCACCGCCGCCGGGAGCAGGGCGTTGAGCAGCTGCTCGGCATCGGGGCTGAACTCGTAGATCGGGACGATGCCCTTGGCGTCGGCCGCGCCCTTGGTCTGGACTTTGGTCTCGGGCTTGAAGGGCAGGAGCTGGAGGATCTCCGGGGCCTGGCGGGCCGCGGAGAGGTACTTCATATAGATCACGCGGACCGACTTGATTTCCCCGCGGCTGAAGCGGTCGATGTATTCCTGGGCGAGGGCTTCCACCTTCTCGTAGGTGGGCTTGTCACCGAACTGCTGGTGGGCCCGGGAGACGGGCACCTGGTTGAACTTCAGGAAGCCGGCGCCCTTCTTGCCGACCAGCTCGATATCTCCCGACCGGATCTGGGGGTTGTTGCGGAGGAAGGCCATCGTCGCCCGCAGGATCGAGCCGTTATAGGGGCCGCACAGGCCGCGATCGCTGGTGATGACCAGCGTCAGGTCCTTGGCGTTCTCCGCCGCCTTGCCGGCGCCGGTCACCAGGGGGTGGGAGACATCCCCAACACCTGCCGAAAGCTCGCTGACCAGGGCGAACAGCGTGGACGTGTACGGCTTGCTCGCCGTCGCCGCGTGCTGGGCCCGGGCGAACTTGCTGGTGGCGATCATCTGCATCGTCTTGGTGATGCGACGGATGTTGCCGACCGCCTTGATGCGCTTCTTGATCTCGCGGGTCTTGGCCATAAGGGAGCAAGGATAGGCGCGGGATCGGGAGGATCGGGCGCAAAGCGGAAGAGGAAAAGGAGGCGAGTTCGCCCCGTGTCAGGGCCGCCCCCCGGAGGCTCCGGGAGGCGGGATCTTGATCCGCGTGGGCGCGGCAACTCGGCGAGAGCAACTTCCGCGATGGGCGGTCGCATGGCCCCCACCGCTCCCCGGAAGCGTGGCCTCTCCCGTGGCACATCTCAGAAGTGCTTGGACTTGACATGCCTGTCTGATAGCTTCCTGCGGCCATCCCCACGCGCCTGCGGTACGTTTCCGCACACAGATATCCTCGCGTGCGGATGGTGATCTGGGAGTTCCGCCATGTCCACGCCGTCACCCCGCCTGTGCCTGACCGTTTCCGCCGCCGCCCTCGCCGCAGCGCTGATCTCCCATGCCGGTCCTCTGGATCCGCCGGCGGGTCCTGTTGCCCCCACCTACAAGACGCTCACCGAGGTTGAGCCCAGGACGGCCATCACCCTCGCCAACACGCCCGGCGACGCCGACAGCCTGTTCAAGATCACCAAGCCCGGCTCGTATTACCTGACGGGGAACATCGAGGGCGTCATCGGCAAGCACGGCATCGAGATCGCCGCCGACGGAGTGACGATCGATCTGAACGGATTTGACCTTGTGGGCCTGAGAGAAATGGGCGCGTTCGACGGCGTCACCGCGTCGGTGGCCAACCTTGTCAATATCGCCGTCTTCAACGGCTCGGTCCGCAACTGGGGGGATGAGGGGGTGGATCTCTCCACCTTCCCCACTTCCAACTGCCGCGTCGAGCGGGTGGTCGCCTTCTCCAACGCCGGGGATGGAATTCGCGTCGGTCCCGCCAGCGCGGTGACCAATTGCTCGGTCTCTCAGAACGGATTCGTCGGGATCCGCGGCAGCACCGCCTGCAAATTTTCGGGGAACCTGTCGTACAGCAACTCGGGCAACGGCTTTGCCAGTTCCGCCGATTGCACCTACATCAACTGCTCCGCCTCCACCAACGGGGGGACGGGCATCTCCACCAGCGCGGGCAGCACGCTGACCAACTGCTCGGCGTCCCACAACGCCAGCAAGGGCATCCTGACCGCCAACTCGTGCACGATTTCCGACTGCAGCGGCTATTCCAACGGCTCTGACGGCTTTGACGTCGGCAATTACAACACAGTCACCAACTGCACGGCGATGTCCAATGGCGGCGTGGGCTTCGAGGTCAGTTCCTCCTGCACCATCACGGGATGCACGGGGAGCAGCAACACGCTCAGCGGGTTCCGCGCCCTCAGCGTCACGGCGGCGACTTCCATCATCAACTGCGTCGCCGACAGCAATGACGCCGACGGCATTCAGTGCGGCGGATTCTGCGTCATCCGCGGCAACAACTGTTCATCCAACGGCGGCGGCGCCAGCGGGGACGGCGCGGGGATCCACGCCGTCAACAGCGACAACGTGATCGAAGGCAACCGCTGCGGCAGCGCCGACCGCGGAATCGACGTCGATTCCTCCGGCAACATCGTGATCAAGAACACCTGCACCGGCAACACCATCAACTGGACAATCGCCATCGGCAACGCCGTCGCCCCAATCGTGAACGCGAGCACCAACGGTGCCGCCATCTCGGGCAGCACCTACGCCGGCTCGCTGGGCTCGACCGATCCCAACGCCAATTTCAGCTATTGAGCGAGAATGCAGGACGTCGCCGCGGCTCGTGCCCGCACTGTGATCACGCACATCTCAGCAATCCCACTCCTCCACTCCCACGATCGTCCACCACCCAAAAATGCAGTCCGCTCGCCATCGGGCGAGCGGACTGTGATCGCGGAGCCGGGGGGTCCCGGCCTCAGGGTCTTGGCTTCACCTAGGTCGGGCGGCTTCGCGGTTCAAAGAGAGAGTCGTGCGAATGGGGCGGGGTTCAGCGGCGGCGGCGGGCGAGGGCGAGCACGCCCAGGCTCATGGTCATCGCCGCGCCGGGCGCGGGGACGATGCCCGAGACCACGAAGCCGGCGAGCACGCCGTCGGCGGTGATGCCCGTGCCGACGATGTCGCCCTGGGCGTTGATGCCCGTCGCGTTGAGCAGCACCTGCCACTGGTTCCCCAGGTCCACCAGATCGTTGAGGTCGTGCATCTGTCCGCCGAAGTACACCCAGGCGTGGGCGTAATCGTTGAAATCAACGGGGTAGGCGAGACCGACGATGACGCCCGAGTCGTTGATCGCGTTCGCCTCGGTCTCGGCGAATCCCTTCAGGTTGCCCAGGTTGATGACCGGGTCCTTGCCGTCGCCGGTGAAGATCACGGCGCTCCAGGGCGCGTTCTTCTCCACCGAGGCGTACCCGACCATCGTGCCGGCGGAGTTCACATCGGTGGCGATGCTCAGGCCATAGCCCGCGGGCCCGATCTCCTCGCTCTGCCAGTTGCCCTTGGAATCCTGCACGGCGCGGTGCGCGTGGTCGGGGTCCCCGAAGAAATAGCTGTGCCCCACCACCACGCCGTCGTTGTTGATGGCGCGGTTCGCCCCGCCCATGTATCCCGGCAGCGTGCCGGCGGGTCCGCCGCCGGTGTCCTTGCTCCAGATCCAGCCCTTGGCGAAGCCGGGAAGGATGTTGCCCTGACCGACCACCACACCGTGGTCGTTGATGTCCCACGCGACGGAGTTGCTGGCGCCAAGCTGCGTGTTGATGTTGATCGTCTGATCACCGTGCCAGTACATCGCGTTGCGGCCACCGGCGGGCGCTTCGCTCCAGCCCACCACCTCGCCCAGGTTGTTAATCCCTTCCGCCGACGAGTTCGCTTCCGAACCAAGGGCGCCCAGGTCGGTGATGACGCCGTTCTGCCAGATGTAAGCGTGCGCGTTCTTGTCTCCGGCGAGGTTGGCCTGCCCCACCACCTGCCCGGCGTTATTGATGTCCAGCCCGACGCTCTCGCTGCCGCCCAGGGTGCCGATGCGGGTGATATCCGCCGCCCGCGCCAGCCCCGCCGCCGCGGCGAGAATGCCCGTGCAGAGCAACACCGTGACCACTCGTCCAACGCTCATCGAGATCTCCTGTTCTGAAGCCCGCGCGGGGCCTCGTGGTTCCGGCGAGCCGTTCGAGTCGGCTCAGCCTTCGTCCCACCCCCAACATCCCCCGACCTCTGGTCCGCTCCGGGATGCGTACCCCTCTGTTCGCGGTGTGAGGCGAGGGTGTTCCAAGAAATATACTCAGAACTGTTCTCAGATCAAGTCTTTTTGTGGGCCGGCCGTCGTATGGCCTTTCTGAATGGCCCTGCCTCCCCGCCAACCCGCTCGCCGGCCCGGCTCCCTCGCCTCGCACGTCCGCAGGCCGGTCGGTATCGTGCCGGTCGTGACCACCGTGCGCCCCAAGGCCCGTTCGGGCATCGTGACCCCGCTTACCGCGGGGGAGGCCGCGCATGCGGAGCAGGTCGCCAGCCGCATGTTCGCCGAGCTCAACCGGCTGCTGCGAGGGGTGCCGGAGGCGGTGCGGGGGGCGAGCTCGCTGTCACGGTTTACCGGTGTGCTGCGGGTGACGTGCCAGCGGGTGATCTCGGCGATGGCCGAAGAGCCGGCGGGCGCGAAGATGCTGGTGCGGCTGCCGGGGGTTGAAGGGCTGCGGCAGTTCCTGGAGGGGATGGCCTCGGCGGGGGCGGCGAAGGAGGACATCGCCACCGCGCAGGCGGCGGTGGACGAGTTCGAGCGGCTGCTGGGGCAACTGGGCGGGGGTCAGGCGAGGCTCGCCGAGCGGCTCGCGGCGGGGCAGGAGATGGCGGGGCCGGGGACGGTGGAGGATTCGAGCGCGGCAAGGCGGGTGCTCAACGATGCGGCGTGGCGGGTGACGGGGCGGCGCTGCGAGACATCGCTCAGCATTTACGCGTTCCGGGAAGGCCTCGGTGGGCCCGATGTGCTGGAGCGAGCACTCGCCAAGGGCGTGATCGGGGTGCAGATCGCCGAGGGCGGGCTGCCGCTGCAACTGAGTTCCGGGGACACCCTCGCCGAGGATGACGGGGCGCTGGGGGGCGTGAGCACGCTGGACCAATCCAAGGCTCGCGGGCGAACGCCCGAGGCGATCCTGACGCCGTTTACATCCCAGCCGATGCCGACCGTCACGACGCGCGGGGGCAAGGGCAGCCTGATGCAGGTGATCGATCCCGGGGAATCGACGCGAGACCCGTTTGATGTGGTGACGGCGGTGCGGGCGACATCTCCGATGCTGGACCCGGTGACGGGGCGTCCGTCGCTGCACGAGGTGTGGTCGCTGGTGAACATGCCGGCGAGGCGGCTGGTGCTGGATGTGTACCTGCACCGGGGGATCGAGCGCTCGTACCGGCCCTCGATGGATGCGCAGCTGTGGAACCCGGGGCTGACGGTGCCCGAGGAGCAGAAGTGGGCGACGCGGCTTTCACCGCGGCCGGCGTTGCAGCTCCTGGGAAGCGGGCTCGCCCAGGCGGGGTGCGAGTCGTATGCGAGGCACGCGGAACTGACGCGATACTTCTTCGAGCGGCTGGGGTGGAGCGCGGAGGAGTTCGTGGGGTTCCGGTGCGAGACGGCGTACCCGATCTGGCGAGCGGGGTACTGCATGTCGTTTGAGTTTGCGGGGTGAGGGGCGGGTTTGGGCGGGCGCTGGCCGCGTGCGAGCGATTGGCGGGTGTGAGCACCGAGGCGGGCGAGGGCGACTGCGGGATTGGCGAGGACGTCGCGTGCCCTCGCAACATCACGGTTCATTCCACACGCCAACGTATTGTGAAGAGCGTGGAAACGTGCGAGAGCGTCCGGAAAAACTCATCACTTTCTCTTGCAACCGGGGACTTCGGCGGGCAGTCTATGAGTGTGCGGCCGTTGGCGCTGCTGAGCCACGCTCACGGGGGCTTCTTTCCGGAGGGATTCATGGCTTTGACCACACTCGGTCACTCGGGGGCTTGGCGCGACCACCGCGCCCCGCTGTCCCTCGCGTTCGCCGTTTCGCTCGGGCTGATGGCGGGCGGAGCGAGCGCGGCGGTCGTCACTTACGACAACCACGATGGCACGTTCCAGTGGACCCGGACGATCAAGCTGCTCGGCGGCGATCCCCTTTACGGAACCTACCTAGATATTCGAAAACCGCCCACCCAGAGCGGTGAACGTCTGCCGGGGACCTTTGGCAGTTGGTTTCGGCTGAATAGCTCGACATCCGAACCGGGTTCATTTGATATCGTGGGCGATGCGACAACCGAGATGGCCCAGAGCGATGTTCCCAAACTGTACGAATGGAAAGATGAATTATTCCTGTTCAAAGCGGCGAGGGAATATGGTCCAAATGAAACGGTCGATGGAGACGATACGTGGAGATTGTCGGTTCCGCATTACTGGTCGCTGCCGTTCAACTTCGGGTTTGAAGGTGGTACTCCGCTCATTGCTCCCCTGACGTATTTGGGCGTTCGGATAAAGAGTGCGGCCAACACGTATAACTACGGATGGATTCTTTTTGAGAACTGGTCCGATCCAGTCGCCTGGGCGTACGAGACAACTCCAAATACACCCATCCAAATCCCGGTGCCGGCACCAGCGAGTGCGGTGTTCGTGATGGCCACGCTCGCGGCCTCCGCCACGCCGCGCAGGCGATCGCGGAGATGATGCACGCCCCCTCGCCGCGAGGCGTCCGCTGAGGCTGCACCGGCCAGCGCCGCGTGGAAATCGGCCACTGGCAGGGAAGTTCGCCCGCGCGACTCGGAACAATTCGATCGTTTCCGAGTACCACCCACCGCTGGGAAGTCTTGGGCGGTTTGACTCTCTCCGTGCGCACGCGGTGATACCCTTGCCTCGCGGGAAATCGAACCCAGTGGAGGTCTCCATGAAGAAGCAGTGGTCCGGGCGTGGGATCGTCGCGGCGGTACTGGTGGCGTGTGCGGGGCTGGCGGTTCCGGCGGCGAGCGCCTCGGCGTGGGCTCCGCCCGCGACGGCGGCTCCCTTCGTCGGCACACAGGGCGTCAAGGCCTCCGATGCTGAGCTGGCCAAGCGGCTCGCCGAGCTGTGCGAGAAGCTGGAAAAGAAGCGCGTCGAGCAGCACATCCCCGGGATGGCGATCGCCGTCGTCAAGGACGGGCAGGTCGTCCTCGCCCGCGGCTTTGGCCAGCGCGACATGGGCCTGGACGGCTCCCCCGCGCAGGACGCCGACGAGAACACCGTCTTCGCCATCGGCTCACAGACCAAGGCGTTCACGTGCATGCTCGTCTCCATGCTCGCCGACGAGGGGAAGATGACCTGGGACGACCCCGTCTCCAAGCACGTGCCGGGTTTTAAACTCTTTGACAAGGAGGCCAACGAGAAGGTGACGCTGCGCGATCTTTGCTCCCACCGCACGGGTCTTCCGCGGACGGACCTTCTGTGGGCCAGCGGCAAGGCGAGCAAGCAGCAGATGATGGAGCGCCTGGCCTTCGCCGAGCCCAGCGCCAAGTTCCGCCAGCAGTGGCAGTACAACAACACCATGCTCATGGTCGCCGGCATGGCCGCGGAGAGCGCGGGGCATTCCACCTGGCCCGAGCTGATCGCCGCCCGCATCTTCAAGCCGCTGGGCATGACCTCCAGCAGCACGCACATCTCGGTGATGCAGAAGAATCCGCACGCGGCGAAGGGGTACGCCTGGGACAAGGATGCCAGCACCTACAAGGTGCTGCCGATGCGCGAGGTGACCTGCGACGGGGCGGGGGCGATCAATTCCAGCGCGACGGACATGTCGAACTGGCTCAAGATGCTGCTGGCCAAGGGTGAGTTCAACGGCGCGCGGATGGTCAGCTCCCAGATGATCGCCGAAATGTGGAAGCCCGAGATCCCCATGGGCAACGGCAACAGCTACGGGCTGGGCTGGATGCTGGGGGATTGGAACGGCCACCGCAGCGTCGACCACGGCGGCAACATCGACGGGTTCTTCACGTCGTGCGCCATGCTGCCCGACGAGCACCTGGGGTTCGTGCTGATGGGAAGCCTGACGTACGCCCCGCTCCAGGGGGAGTGCCTGCCGATGGTGTGGGAGGCGTTCTTCCCCCCGGCGCCGAGCGAATCTTCCATGTCGGACTCGCAGCTCCAGGCGTACGTGGGCACGTACCACGCGGAGATGCTCAACGCCGACACCAAGATCAACGTCAAGGACGGCAAGCTGTACTTTGATGTGCCCGGCCAGACCAACTACGAGCTCAAGGCGCCCGACGCCGACGGCAAGTGGGCGTTTGCGATGATGCCCGCGGCGATCCAGCTGAAGTTCAACCGCAACGACAAGGGGGAGATCGAGTCGCTCACCTCGTTCCAGGGTGGGCTCGAGATGGTGCTCCCCAAGCTCGGCCCCGACGGCAAGCCGCTGACGAAGGCCGACGACAAGCCGGGGCCGTACACGCTCGAGCAACTGCGCGAGTTCACCGGCACCTACCACTTCACGCCGACCGACATGGACTGGAAGGTCATCATCAAGAACGGCAAGCTCGCCGTGGACGTGCCCAAGCAGATGGCGTTCGAGCTGGTCTGGCCCGACGAGAGCGGCAAGTGGAAGGTTGCCATCGCGCCCAAGACCATGGCGTGCTCGTTTGAGCGCGGGGCGAGCGGGAAGATTGAATCGATGACCTGGTACCAGGGCGGGGAGCTCAAGCTGCCCCGCACGGGTGATGGCCCGGGGAGCGACCTGCCCACCATCGACCAGATCTCGGCCCTGCGCATGAAGAACGCCGATCCCGAAAGGATGAAGGCGATGGGGGACATGGAAGTCTCGGGCAAGGTCCGCGCGATCAACCAGGGTGTGGTGGGGACGGTGCGTGCATACGCCAACGCCGACGGTCGGTCCCTGCAGGACATCGATTTCGGCGACTTCGGGTTCATCCGTGCGTCGTACGACGGAAAGCAGGCCTGGACCGAGTCGGTGGGAGAACCGTTCACCGAGATGACCGGGGACCGCCTGGAAGAGGTGCGCAAGGCGGGCTCTCAGTTTGTGATCGGTGACCTGCGGAAGCTTTTCGACACCGTGGAGGTGGTGGAGAAGTCCACGCTCAACGGCAAGGACGTGGTGGTGATCCGCGGGCACACCGCCAAGCCGGAGAAGGCTTCCAAGCAGTACCTCGACGCGGCGACGGGGCTGCCCCTGAAGGAAAATACATCCGTGACGATCCCCGGGCTTGGTTCCATGCCCATGACGATCACGTACGAAGATTATCGGGACGTCGAGGGCGTGATGTTCCCGACGAAGGTGACCATCCACAACGATGCGAACGGGAGCACCGAGTTCTTGCTCGACACGGTCAAGACCCGCGTGAAGCTCCCCGCGGACGCCTACACGCTCAAGCCCGCCGCCAAGGGGACTTGAGCCCCGTGGGGTTCGTCCCCCGGACGTTATTCGATGTTGAACTCCAGGACCCGCGTGCCGTCACGCGGGTCTCTTGCCATAGGCGTGTTCTCGGGCGTGGGCGGGGAGGGGGAGTTGCCTGCGCGGCACGACCCGCGCGACCCGCATAGACCGCGCGGACGGGGGCGGATCCCGGACAAGCGGCGCGGCCGGAGTGCCGATATCGGGAGCAGGACCGGAGGGCGTGCGCCCCCGGCGAAATCGTCCACCTGACGAGAGGCCAAGGTAGCGTGGACAAATCCAGTCTCATCGGCGTGTTGATCGGGCTGTTCTGCATCAGCTTCGTGGCGTACCACGGCTCGCATGGCCACCTGGAGATGTTCTACTCGCAGGAAGGCGTGTTCACGGTTATCGGCGGTTCGATCAGCGTCGTGTTCATGTCACTGCCGCTGGACAAGGTGCTGGGCCTGCCCGGGTATATCAAGCGGTTCATGTTCCACAAGGGCAAGAGCCCGGCGGAAGTGATCCAGATCGTCAACATGTTCAGCGAGAAGGCCCGGCGCGACGGCATCCTGGCGCTGGAAGCCGAGATCGCCAAGATCGACGACAAGTTCCTGTCGTCGGGGCTGAAGATGGCGGTGGACGGCGTGGACCCGGGGGCGATCGAATCGACGCTGCGGATGGAAGTGCTGGCGATGCAGGACCGGCACAAGGCGGGCAAGAAGTTCTTCGACCTGGTGAAGGTGTACGGACCGGGCTGGGGCCTGGTGGGAACGCTGATCGGCCAGGTGGGTATGTTCGGTCAGCTGGGCAGCGGTGACGTGGGCGCCATGGGAAAGATGCTCGCGCTGGCCGTGGTGGCGACGATGTACGGAACGGTGCTCGCCAACGCGATCGCCGGCCCCATCGGCGACAAGCTGGGCCTGCGTTCGGCGGAAGAGATCATCACCAAGGAAATGATGCTGCAGGGCATCCTGTCGATCCAGGCGGGTGATAACCCCCGCGTGACGCTGGACCGCATGATGGCCTTCGTGCCCCCGTCGGGCCGTGCGAAGGTGAAGGTCGCGGCGTAAGAAGGCCAAAGGGCCAAAGGGCCAAAGGGCCAAAGGGCCCGCGACGATACTGACCGCGTGTGACTCCGTGACTTCGTGACTCCGTGACTTCCTGACTCCGTGACTTCCTGACTCCGTGACTTCCTGACTCCGTGACTTCCGGTACCCATATGTCTGACCACGAAGCGGAACATGGTGAAGAGCACAAGAGTGGCGGCGGCCACGGTGGCGGGGGTCACGGTGGCGGCCACGGCGGCGGTGAGCATGAAGAGGGTGGATGCCCCGAATGGATGATCTCGTTCGCCGATAACACCGCCCTGATGATGGGGCTGTTCGTGATTCTGCTCGCCCTCAACATGGGCCCCAAGGCGACCAAGGCGGCCGAGGGGGCGCCGGCGGACAAGCCCAGCCCCTCGTCGGCGGAGATGCTGGACTTCGCCATCGGGATCCGGGAGGCGTTCAACAACCCCGTCGACCCCAACTCGACCGATCCGCACGAGCAGCCGCTGGTCCGCCGCCTCAAAGAAAAGCAGACGGGCCGCACGCTGGACGAGGGGCCGACCAAGAAGGGGCCCGAGAGCGAATCCCCTCGCCCCACCGAGTACTCGGCGATCGGAGGAAAGATCCCCTTCGACGACGGCTCAGCAGTGCTCAGTTCCACGGCACGGCAGCGGATCGCCGACATCGCGGCGAAGGTGGCGCAGCTGCGGTACACCGTGGAGGTTCGCGGGCACACGACGCCGTCGGAATCGATGCGCAACGAGACGCGATCCCGCCAGCTCAGCTACGAGCGGGCGATGGCGGTGGCGCAGGCGCTGGCGGTCCAGGGCGTGTCGTGGAGACAGATGCGCGTGGTCGCCTGTGGAGACTCCGAGCGCATGGTCGCCCGCACCTACGACCGGGACCAGGAACGCCAGAACCAGCGCGTCGAGGTGATCCTGACCAAGGACGTCGTCGCCGCCGACCCGTACACGAAGGAAATCAACCGTGGAGAGGGCGGCCAGCCCGCCAAGCCGGCGGTCGAAGAGCCCAAGCCCGAATCCGACTCCCTCGGCAGCGACTGAGCCGCTCCGCGTGATTATCACCGGGCCTCAACCGACCAACATAGACCATCGGACGCGCCGCAGGGCGTCAGGGATGCATTCGCCGCAGCACGGCGCGAACGGGACTGCCGTCGAAGCCCTCCAGCCGCAGCGGCGGCGCGATCAATTCGTAGATGATCTGCGGCCCTGCCTCCACCGCGGAGAGATTGAGGCCCTCCAGGATCGCGATGCCGTGCCGCAGGATCGCGTGGTGGGCCTCGAGATCCTTGGATGAGAACAGATCGACGCTGGGCGTATCAACGCCGATGGTGGTCACGCCCCGGCTCGCCAGCGCGTCGACGAGATCGATCGACAGCGCGGCGAAGTCTTCGTTCCAGGACTCGGGGTCGGGGAACGTGCCGCTCTTGAGCAGGACGATGGGCGTGCGGATGTCATCAAGGCCCTCGACTTGCGCCGGCGTGATGCGCGTGCCGCGGACGGCGGCGACGCGCAGCACCTGGCAGGGTCCGATGTATCGCTCCAGCGGCATCCGGTCGATCGACGGGGCGTCGAGGCCGTAGTGGTTGGCTCCGTCGGCGTGGGAGCCCAGGTGCACGGTCGCGTGCAAGGTACTGAGCGTGATGTTCGCCCCCTTGTGCATGTCACAGATGACCTCGCGCGAGGGCGGGGTGTCCCCGGGCCACACCTTGAGGCGGCCGGAAACCAGCGGGGAGAGATCGATCAACGCCCCGGGATGGGAGGACGCCTGGGACACGTCCGCCGCGTCCAGCGCCTTGCCCGCTTCCACCCGCACGCGCTCTCGCCACGCCGCGTCGGGCAGGGCGTTGTCCGGCGGGATCGTTCGCACCACGCGGTCGAGGACGGCATCGAGCTCGGCGCCTCGGCGACGGGCTTCCACGTATGAAACAGTGGTGAAGCTGACGAGGTTGTACTGCGGTGTCACGCGGTCCTCAAACATCTCGTGGATCGCCTGCTCGACCTTCTTGCGGTAGCGGAACGCGGCGGAGCCGACCTTATCTCGCATCTCCACGAAATTCGAGAGTGCCATGTCGGCGATCGCGTCGGCGCTGGGCTTGCGCTGGGCCTGGTAGGCGCTGAGCGCCTCGGGGATCTCGCCGTAACGGCGGAGCATGTCGGCGAGGCAGACGACATCTTCGAAAGCGGCGTTCATGCCCTGGCCGTAGAAGGGCACGATCGCGTGCGCGGCGTCCCCGAGCAGGGCGACGCGTCCCCCGCGCTGCCACGGCCAGCATCGGATCGTCACCAGGGAACTGGTGGGGTTGCTGAAGAAATCGTCCACCAGCGTGGGCATGATCGGCGTCGCGTCGGGATACTGCTGCTCGAAGAACTCCCGTACGCGGCGGCGATCCTCTGGGGTGGGGCTTGCCGCAGGGTTCTTCCTGCGGGCTTCACGCCAGGGCCCTTCAAGGTTCGCGAACGAATGCTCTCCCTCCCACGGCCAGAAGAGCGTGTTGGTGAAGCTGCCGTCGGTATTGGGCAGGGCGATCATCATCGCCCCTCCGCGGGGCCAGATGTGCAGGGCGCCCGCTTGCAGGGCAAATCCACCGGGATGCCCCGATGACGGAGGGATCGAGAGCTCTTTGTAGCCGTGGCCGAGGTACGACTGGGAGAATTCGAAGCGGTCGGTCTTCTGCATGGCCATGCGGACGGCGGAGTAGGCGCCGTCGGCGGCGATAATGAGATCCGCGGCCACGCGCGTCGCGGCGCCTGTAGAAGCGGCGAACAACGCGGCGGGGGCCTCGAAATCCACGTCCACGCACGGATGGTCGAAGAAGAGGGAGACGTTGGGCTCGCGCGCGGCGGCGTTGATGAGGGCGAGGTTGAGCCCGCCGCGGCTGAACGAGTTGATCGCGTCCCCCGGATTCTTGCTGTAGGGCTGGTAGACGCCGGGGCCTTCCTTGGGATGGATCATGCGTCCGGGCATGGGGATCGCGTGGCCGGCGAGGATTTCCTTGTCGAGTCCGACCGAGGCAAGCCCGGCGATGCCGCGGGCGGAGACGGCGAGGTTGATGGATCGGCCGCCGATGACGCCCTTGCGGCGCGGATCGGGACGGCGTTCGTAGACCGAGACCCGCCAGCCGTCCCTGGAAAGCGAGACCGCGAGCAGTGAGCCGGCGAGCCCGGCGCCGACGATGATGGCGTGCCGCTGTGTCATGGGGAAAACAGCGTATCGGGCCGGGGGAGATCCTGCCGGGCCGGGACTTCTCGTAGAATGTGGGGATGTCTGATGCGGCCAGGATCCAGTCGATCGACGTGCTGCGGGAAGTGAAGGCGGCGCTGCTGGAGTTCGCCAAGGAGGCGGGCCTGTGCATCACGTCGGTGGATGCCGAAGTGCAGCGCACCGGCCAGTGGGTCACGATGGACCGGCCCAACTACTGGAAGCACGAGGTTCGGCGAAGAGAGGAAGCGGTCGAGGCCGCCAAGGCCGAGATCCGCCGCAAGGAGCTTGCGGCGATGCCCAACCCCGCCGACGTCGTGCTGGAGCGCAAGGCGCTCAGCCGTGCCAAGGCCCGGCTCGAGCGGGCGATGGAAAAGCGTGATCGCGTGCGCAAGTGGGCCCCGGTGTGGGAGCGGGAGAGCATGCTGTTCAAGGGCGGGTGCGCTCCGTTGAACGAGGTGCTTCACCGGGACATCCCGCAGGCGATCGCGCGGCTCGACAAGATGATGGACTCCCTGGAGGAGTACTTCCGGCTCCAGGCGCCCGAAACGTCCCCGCCGCCGGAGACCAGCGCTGCGCCCGGGGACCAGGGCGTCGGCGCCGCAGGCGCCATGGCGCGACCGCTCGACGCCGTGCTCGCCCACCCCGGGGACAAATACGGCCCGCTGCGCGCCCACATTCCGCCACCTGCCGAGCGTCTCGCGGTCCCCGAGTTTGAGATGCCCCTCGTGCAGTGGCAGGCGGGCGTGCCGACCACGGCCGATACGGAAGCGATCGCCCGCCTGGCCCTGGGCTCTTCCACCCCCGGACCCGGTCAACTCATCACCGTCGCCTATCGCGCGTTCAAGGCCGATGCCGTATTCCTGGTCCGAAATCCTTCCGCCGACGAAGGGGGCGTGAAGGACTCTGGCTGGTACATAGGCCCGCTCGAGCACCCGCACACCACCGGCGGAACGCGCGTGTGCACGCTCGCCGAACTGCTGGCGCGGGTCCCCGGCCTGGCGCCCCTGCTCACACTCTCCCCGGGCTCGCTCGTTGTGCTGCACCGGGGGATCATCAAGGCTCTGCTCAACGGGGACAACCACGACCTCTGGGGCGCGGGCGGCTCGGGCGTCGTTCTAACTCAGGAAGCATGATCCATGAGCGTGCAGGTCGCCAAAGCCAACCTCAACGACGCCCTCAAGATGCTGCACGAGCGGTGGGACCGCGCCAAGGCCCTGTGGGACGACAAGGCGGCTCAGGATTTTCAGCGCCAACTCATCGAACCCATCGAGCCCCGGGTGCGGGCGGCGATCAAGGGCTTTGAACACGTGGGCGAGCTCATCGCCCAGGTGCGGCGAGAATGCAGCGACGACGTAGAGTAAGGGACGCCCCCCAAGGGGCGGACGCCGACACAATCTTCCGGCGTGTGCATTCGATCCAGCTCGCGTTGCTACAGCACCGAAACACCCAGCGCGCGCTGGTCGATCTCGAAGCTGAAAAACCGGGCAAGGTCGTTGGGCGGCGTGCGTTCCAGCATCGCCCGCACGCGGCGGGCCGCGGGCGCGTCCTTGGCGATCATGTACAGGAACCCTCCGCCGCCCGCCCCGGGCATTTCGTAGCCCGTGAGGTACTTCTCCAGCGGGCGCACGATGCCCTCGATCGCGTCGTTGGTCGATCCCGGGTCGAGCCGCTTCTTGAAGGCCCAATTCTGTCCGACGCATCGCGCGTATTCGTCCACGTCTCCCGCGGCGAGGGCCACGCTCTGTCGCTCGGCCAGGTCCTTGAGCTCGTGGATGATCCCCACCGCCTCCCGATCGCGGGAAAGGTACCTCCCCACCACTTTCTGCAGGATGTTGCGGGCGAGCCGGCGGTAGCCGGTGTAGTACAGCAGTGAACGGCTCGCCAGTTCCGCCTGCATGTCTTTCGAGAGCGGAACGGGCGTGACCACGGGCGTCTGTTCGGCCCCGGGGCGTGTGCGGTTGATCTTGATCCCCGGCGTGATGCCCCCCACCTGGTCCTGCCATCCGCCCGCGGTGGACATCATCTGCTCCAGCACGCTGGTGCGGCGGATGATGGACTGATGATCGATCTCGCGCCCCACCACGCGGTCAAGGCACGCGAGGATCCCCGCCCCCAGCACCGAGCTTGTGCCCAGCCCCGAACCCTTGGGCAACGCGGAAAAGACCGTCAGGTCCAGCCCTCCGCCGAATCGACGCAGCCATGCGGAGAGACTGGTGGAGGCCGCGGCGGGAACGATCCCGGCGAGCACCAGCGCAGCCTTGGGAAGCGCCGCCCAATCCTGGGGATCCCGGTAATCTCCCACCGCGCGGGAGCTGGTGAACTCGATCGATCGGCCCAGGTCCACGCTGCTGAGCCGCACCATGGGCCGATCAATCCGCCGCGCGACCACCTGGACAGGAAACTGCCCGTTCAGCGTGATCGCCATGTTCACCACCGTGCCGCCCAGCTCGTTGCACACCGGCGGTGTGTCCGACCAGCCGCCGGCGAGATCGATGCGCACCGGCGTGGTGACCCACACCACCTGATCGGGAAGGATCGCCGCGCTGGGAGGAGATGAGGGCAGATCGAAGTCAGTACGCACAGCCCGCGCGACAGCCTCGAACGATCCCTGCAACGCCCGAGCCGACACGGCGCCCGACGCCAGTTCGCTGATCACCCTCTTCAGCCGCGCCTGCTCGATGGGCGTCGCTTTCTCCGCGAGGGCCTGGAGGTCCGAGATGGCGCGGGTTCGCCGCGCGGGGGTGTTGCAGTCAGCGGCGATGTCGGCCGCGGGGAGCCACGGGTCGGCGATGACTCGGGACGAGAGCCTCGCGAGACGATCGGACTGCTGGAGCGCGGCACGGTGCTCGATCAGGCGGGCGTGGTTGACCTGGCGGATGAGCTGGGCGAGGGAAAGCCGGGCAACGCTGCCCCATGAGGAAGGGGCGAGCCGGCGCGGATCCATGATCCACGAGACGGCGTCGAGGGAGCGGCGCGGGGAGGCGACGTGCCAGAGCCTTGCCGTCCACAGCGATCGCTCGGAGGCGGGCTCGGGCCAGAGCTCGCCCATCGAGCACCCGCGAGCCACGAGTTCGGTGAGCGGCTGGTTTCCGAGCGTTCCGCCCGCGTCGATGGAGGTCTTGCAGTCATCCCCGTCGGCGAAGAGAACGCAGGCCCAGCCGCTTCGGCCCACGGGCAGCGCGGAGATGCCCCATCCCTTGGGAAGGTGCACCACGCCGTCGAGCTCACGCGGAAGCCCGACCACCAGGTTCTCTCCCCCCAGGGAAATCCGGCGGATATCGGAGGCTTCGATGACGGCGCGGGCACGGGGGATGTTCGCATCGTCGTATGGCTGGGCGGTGAAGGCGAGGGCGGGGCTGTTGTAGACAGCGATGCCCGGGGCGGGAGCGGCGGGCGTTTTCGCCTGAGCGCCCTTCGCGGGGCGCGGCTTCTTGGCTGCAGCAGCAGGAAGGACGCCGGCCAAGACGGGCCGGCGGAGCCGAGCATCGGTGGTGACCAGCTCGATGAGCTCTCGCGTGGTGCCGATGTGGAGGAAGTCGCAGTGATCCATCACCGCCGCGCTGAACCGCGGGCCGTGGAACGCGTGGAAGAGGGATGCGTAGAACGCTTCCTCTCCCGGGGCGGCGTTGAGCGAGCGAGCGTAACTCTCGGGCGTGACCGAAGCCGCCAGAGCTCCCAGCACGTGGTGGTAGAGGTCGATCCCCGGGAGCGTGCCGTCGGGTGAGAGAATCTCTGCAAGAAATCCGGACGTCTCGGGCCCCGCGGCGCCGAGCTCCAGGCCGCAGGCGGTGAGCCACGCGGCGGCGGTGGACGGATCGATGTGCACCACGCCGGTATCGACCAGGGCGCGGCCCTTGGAATCAAGTGCACCCGCTCGCGTCTGCTGGTCCACCGTGGGCTTCTGCAGAAATTCTTTGACGCCCCCCTGTGCATCCAGCACGTACACGCCATGCCGCGCGCCCGTCGAGGCCCGGGCACGGAACGCGACGCCCACGACCCCCGGGGAGCCCGCGGCGATCGCCCGCTGGATCCCGTGCCGCTGCCCGCGCAGGCCCAGCAGCACGTCCCCGGCGGTGATGAGAATTCCCCCCTCGGCCGGCGGAGAGATCGACGCCGCGTCGTCGAGCACGAGGTCGAAAAGGTCGGCCTGACGCCCCTTGGCGGTGTCGCAGGGCAGGGGCGCGAAAACTTTGCCTTGCGCGGCGTACGCGGGCAGGCGGCGGCTGTCCCCACCGCTGTGGATGATCATGATTCGCTGGCCGGCGAGCAGATCGTGCACCGTGGCTCGGGCAGAGCGTCGCCCGGAGCGCCTGGACGAGGCCGCGCGGCGGCGGAGGATTTCGGTGAGGGCGACCAGCGTGGATCCCCCCGAGCCGGCGCGGCGATCGTGCGGGTCGGGAACGACCAGGACGTTCCCGTAGGCCTCCAGGGCCCCCGAGCGGCGGCGGGCGGCGAGCTGTTCCCCGTAGCCGGCGGCCTGCGCGGCGCTCGCGGCGGTGACAACAAGCCAGTCGTACAGGATCGTCACGGTCATCTCCGGCAAGGGGGGCCGCGTCACAAGGCGCGGCCGATGGCGTCGTTGGGAGCGTGCGGGGGGCGGGTATGGTACAAGAATCCCCGGGCCACGCGAACACGGCCCGCACCGAGGAAATACCATGCTGCCTATGCGACACACGCCGACGCTGCTCACCGCTTCCCTGGGGATCTGCCTTCTCCTGGGGGCTTCCGCCTGCGCCCAGGCTCCCAAGGGACCCGAGCACACCGCCGCGGCGGGCGCCGCCGCCAACCCGCCGGCTGAAATACCCAGCATGGAGGAGGTCATCCAGCGCTACGCCGAGGATGCCTCCGACGTCAGCCGGTTTTACAACACGTACTGGTCAGAAACCCGACTCGACCGCCTCGCCAAGCTCTACGCCGACAGCCAGACGAGCCTCAAGAAGCTCGATTTCGATGACCTCGACCAGAGCGGAAAGGTCGACTACATCCTCCTGCGCAACAAGATCCGCAACAACCTCGCCTACAACGAACTCGACCGCGCCCGTCTCCAAGAGATGGACGGCCTGCTCCCCTTCCGCCGCGGCATCTGCGACCTCGAAGAGCAGCGCTGGAAAATGGAACGCGTGGACCCCAAGTCCGCCGCGGAGCAGATCTCCCGCATCCCCGCCCAGATCAAGGCCCTGCGGGCTCGCGTCGAGCAGGGCCGCAAGGATGAGAAGCCCGCCGAAGGAACTCCCGCCGACCAGGGACCCGTGAAAGTCTCCCCCGTCCTCGCCCAGCGAACCGCCTCTGCCGTGGGCGCCCTGCGGTACTCCCTGCGGTGGTGGTACGACTACCACAGTCAGTTTGAACCGGGCTTTTCCTGGTGGGTTGAGAAGCCCTTCCAGGAAGCCGACAAGGCGCTGGACGAGTACGGCAGCTACCTGAAGCGCGAGGTCGCGGGCCTCAAGGGGGAGGACGCCGACCCCCTGCTGGGCGACCCCATCGGGGAGGCGACGCTGACGGCCGACCTTCGCAACGAGAGCATCTCGTACTCCCCCGGCCAGCTCATCCAGATCGCGCAGGAGCAGTTCGCCTGGTGCGAGGCGGAGATGAAGAAGGCTTCCGCGGAGATGGGCCTGGGTGACGACTGGAAGAAGGCCCTTGAGAAGGTCAAGAACAGCTACGTCGATCCGGGAGAGCAGACGTACTACTGCACGCAGGTGGTGAAGGAGCAGATCGAGTTCCTGAAGAAGAACGACCTGCTGACGCTGCCGGAGCTGGCGACCGAGCTCTGGCGGCTTGAGATGATCACACCCGACAAGCAGAAGTTCTGGCCGTTCCAGTATTACGGCGGACTGCACATCGGAGTAGGGTACGCCTCCGACCAGCAGTCGATGGAAGACCGCATGCAGGTGATGCGCGGCAACAACAAGCACTTCACTCACATCGTCGTGCCGCACGAGCTGATTCCCGGCCACCACCTCCAGTCGTACATGTCCCAGCGCTACCGCCCGTACCGCGGGCTGTTCAGCACGCCGTTCTTCGTCGAAGGGTGGGCGCTGTACTGGGAAATGAAGCTCTGGGACATGAACTGGGCCCGCGGACCCGAAGACCGCATCGGCATGCTCTTCTGGCGCATGCACCGCGCCGCCCGCATCATCGTCAGCCTCAAGTTCCACCTGGGGCAGATGAACCCCCAGGAGATGGTTGATTTCCTGGTCGACCGCGTCGGCCACGAGCGCAACAACGCCACCAGCGAGGTCCGCCGCTACATCGGCGGGGACTACTCCCCGCTCTATCAGGTCGGGTACATGATCGGCGGCCTCCAGATCCGTGCGATGCACGATGAGGCGCTCAAGGCCGGCATGACCGAGAAGCAATTCAACGACCGCATCCTTCGCGAGGGCTCGATCCCGATCGAGCTCGTCCGCGCCGCCGTGCTGGGCACGCCCCTGACGACCCAGAGCGAAACAAGCTGGAAGTTCGCGGGAGAGCGCGCGGAATTCGGCGCGGCAGCGAACGAGCCGTCGAAGTAACGTTCGCACCATCGTTCCCACGAATCGTGCACGCGCACGATCTCCACGTCGGCGCTCGGCGAGCCGGCTTTGCTCTCCAGGATTGCACCTTCATGACCCAGCGACGCGGCCCCGCCTCCCGCCCCCCACTGCCCACCGGATCGGCCGCCTACCGCAAACCCCCGGCGCGGGCGGAGGAATTCCCTCGGCTGCTCGCCTCCGCGCTGGAGCGGCGCGAGTCGCTCCTCAAGGCCGGCAATACCGACGCCGCTCGGCTCTTCGGCGGCGCCGCCGACGGCATGGACGGGGTCTACGTCGATTGCCTGGGACCCGGCTGCGTGCTGATCCTCTACGAGGGCCGCGTCCCCGAAGACCTCGACGCCACCGTCGCCGCCCACCAAGTGCTCGAAGCCACCGCCCACCTGGGCGTGCGGGCCGTCTACCTCAAGCCTTTCGCCCGCGACCGTTCTCGCCTGGGCGGGCAGGCGCCGCCGGTGCTGACGGACCCATCCCCCACGGCCGGGGAACCGCTCGACGAGGCGATCCTCGTGCACGAGTATTCCAACAAGTTCGAGGTCCGCCTCTACGACGGCTTCTCCACCGGCCTGTTCATCGACCAGCGTGAGAACCGCCGCTTCCTCGCCCAGGCGATCCGGACGCGCCGGCCCTCGCGCAAAAAGCTCGAAGAAGCCGGAGGCGGCGCCGCCGCGCCCAGCACCCGCGTACTCAACATGTTCGCCTACACGGGCGCGTTCTCCATCGCCTGCGCCGCCGCGGGCGCCCAGACCACCAGCGTCGACATCTCCGGCAAGTACCTTGACTGGGCGAAGCGAAACTTCGAGCACAACGGCCTCGACCACGCCCAGCACCGCTTCGCCAAGATGGACGCCTTCGAGTTCTTCACCTACGCCAAGCGCAAGGCCCTGAGCTACGACCTCATCATCCTCGACCCGCCCAGCTTCTCGACGGCGAACAAACGCAAGAAGATTCCCGCGTGGAGCTCGACCGAGCACTTCGCCAAGCTCATCCAGGAAGCCCGGGGCGTGCTCGCCCCCGGCGGGGCGATCTTCGCCTCCACCAACACCCGTGAGATGTGCCTGCCCGGACGCCTGGAGCGCGACATCGAGAAGGGATTCGGCACGCGGCCGCGGTGGATCGAGTTGCCCGCGCCGCCGGTCGACTTTGCACGGGAAAAAGAGCGATTCGCGGCGAGGATGTTCACGGCGGAATAGAAAGGGCCACAGGGCCACATTGCCAAAGGGCCACATAAGGACAGAACGCGGCACAGCGGATTTAGAGATGGAACTCATCAGCGGACCATTTGCACCGCCCAACGAGCTGCGCGAGCCGTCGCAGCAGTTCACGTGCATCACCTGCGGCTACGACCTTTGCGGCCTTGACCTCAAGAAGCCCTGTCCCGAGTGCGGCACACCGATCGACCGGTCGTTCGACCAGGCCAAGCTCCTGCGGAACGCACCGCGCGATTGGCTTGTGAAAATCAGCCGCGGTACCGAGATGCTGGGAGGTTCGAGCGGTGGATGGGCCCTGGCCCTGATTGGCGGGCTCATCTTCCTCATCGTCCTTGCCGGCATCGGCCTCGTGTTCAAAACGGTGGCGCTCGATGGAATCACCGCGGGCACGGTCGTCGCCATCACCGCCATCCTCGCCATCGCGTCCCTGCTCTATCTCCCCGCCTGCTGGCTCATCTCCTCGGCCCCTCCCGGCGGGCTCGCTCCCCCGGCGCGCGACCGCTTTGTCGTGCGGTGGCTCGGCCTCGCCTTGCCCGCCCTGTGCATCTTCGGGGATCGCATCATCCCCCCGATCCCGTCTCCGTGGCAGTCGGCGCCGCGGCTGGTGATCACCATCCTGATCTGGTCATATTTCTTCTCACTCCTCCGCGTGCTGGAGCATCTGGAGCGACGCACCGCCGCGTGGGAATCAGTCCGAATCAAGATGTACCTTCAGCAGCGGCAGAACATCAACGTGCTGCTCACGCTTTGCACCATCGGGCCGGCCTGGGCGATCGGCTCCGGACTCCTGTCACAGCCCGCCCCCGCCTCAACGTGGAGCATCGCCGGCATCGGACAGGCCGCGTTCCTGCTGCTGCTGTTCTCGTTCGACCTGATCCGCCGCGTAAGCCGCGCTGTAAGGGAAGAACGTGCCGCCGCGGCGCCCGGCCCTTCCTCGGCCGTACCTCCGGCTTCACCCCCGCACGAGCCCCACCCCTCCCCGCCGAACTCCTGAATCGGGCGGATCTCTGCAGCGTCTCCGCGTCTCCCGCCGCTTAAAGTCCTCTTTGAGTTTCGGGCGGTTTCAACTACATTGAACCCTGTACACGCGGACTAAACTCTTCCTCGCCCGCTCCGATGCCCGCCGCAGGAACCTTTCCGCATGCCCATCCACACCGTTGTACAAGGTGAGTGCCTGTCGAGCATTTCCGCCCGCTACGGGTTTGCGTGGGAAACCGTCTGGAACCTCTCCCAGAACAGCCAGCTCCGCTCCCTGCGCCCCGATCCCAACCTCATCTACCCCGGGGACGAAGTATTCATCCCCGACCTGACCGAGAAGCAGGAGACCAAGGCCGTCGAGGCCCGGCACCGGTTCGTGCTCAAGGGCGTTCCGGCCAAGCTGCGCATCCGCGTGCTCAACAACGGGGAGCCCTTCGAGAACCGCAAGTGGAAATGCCGTATCGACGGGGCCTGGCAGGACGGCACCACCGATGGGGAGGGCAACCTGGAGGTGCGCGTGCACCCCGGCTGCGGGGACGGCCTGCTGCAGATTGACCAGGGGCCCGAGTACACGCTGCTGCTGCGCGAGCTTGACCCCCTGGAGACCATCAGCGGCGTGCAGGCGAGGCTGAACAACCTGGGCTACGACTCGGGAGAGGTGGACGGCATCCAGGGGCCGATCACGACGGCGGCGATCAAGGCGTTCCAGGCCGACTACCCGCCGCTCGACGTGGACGGGATCGTGGGCCCGCAGACGCGCGGCAAACTCAAAGAGGTTTATGGTTGCTGAGGCCAACGGCTGAAAGGGCTGCTGAGGGGACCGACAACCCCTTCGCTGGGGACACATTTTCACCATGACCACACCTCCCGCCACTACCCCGCCCCCCGCGAGCACGCCTCCGCCGCCGCCGGTCCCCGCGCCCGTCGCCCTGACGCAGGTCAACACGCTCAACTCCTCCAACGTCATTTCCATGCACATGTGGCAGGAGTACCACTGGAAAGCGCCGACCAACGTCTACAAGGGTCACGCCGACGACGACAAGAAGGTCGCCGAGATCACGAACGACGACGACGCCCTGGTCCCCAAGCAGTTCATCAACATGGGCTTCTGCGAATGGGCGATGGCGACGATCGAGGCCGACGTCCCCGCGGGCCAGGAGCTCTACCTGCGCTGGTGGATCGAGGACATGAACGGCACCGTGATCCGGGAGCACGAGGATTTCACCAAGGCCAACTTCGATTCCAAGAACGCCAAGGCCAAGCTCGCCGCGGGGAAGTACGCCTGGCACTGGGACGGCCGCACCAAGAACGCCAACGGCCGCATGAACTTCGTCCCGACCGACATGCCCTACTGGTCGCGCGTGCAGGTCAAGAACAAGGATGGCATCGCGATCGCCACCGCGCCCAACGAGGTAGCGATCATCCGCGCCCGCGGGGAGCCGTACCACGTCTTCTCCATCTCCGTCCCCAAGAACGATTCGGAGCTCGAGAGCGAGATGACCGGCCGCTGCGGCGGACGTTGGCTGGGCACCGACGGCGCCAGGATGGCGACCGACTGCTGGATCAAGATCTACCGCGGCGTCGCCGCCCCCGGTGACGACGGCCACATCGTCTTCCTCGGCCACGGCGCCGTCGAGGCCACCGAGGTGACCACCGCGAGCGGCGGCGCCGTCGCCACCCCGCACGACCGGGACCACCGCGTCTATATCCGCAAGGGCACTCACGGCGGCATCGAGTTCAACCTCTGCGAACTCGCCGACGAGAACGTCACCCCGCAGACCTACTACAAGATCACGCTGATCCAGGCCGCGGGCATGCCCCCGCCGATCAATCCCTACGCCGGTCCTCCCGTCGGCGCGTACAAGGACGGCGTGCACTGCCACCAGAGCTTTACCTCCGGCGGCACCAACTTCCTCATCCACAACGCCTCGGTGGGGTGCAGCACGTTCAAGGATCTCAGCGCCAAGACCGAGGCCGACCCCGCCGCCCGCGTCGGGGACGTGCTGAACATCAAGGCCAGCGTTGGTCACTGGAACGGCGCCGCACCCGTCGACAGCAACAACACGCTCTGGGGTCCGCCGATGGACGGCGGCCGTCCCAACACGTTCCTCAACAAGCAGAACAAGCGTGATGCCGTCAGCGACGCGGCGATCCCCGACGATCACGAGAACCCGGTGCTCCAGCCGCCCGTGCCGGGCTCCACGACGACGCCGCCGGAAACCACCGAGCCGCTGCACATGCAGTCCACGGCGCAGCGTGCCATCTACGGCGGCCTGCTCCAGTGCGAGGTGCCCTGGTGGTCCATCAAGCAGGAGCCCGACAAGGAGCCCAACCGCCAGATGCGCATCCGCTGCCGGCTCACCAACGCCGCGGAAAACACCCGCTACTGGCAGTACCACCGCCTCGCCGTCTTCGGCCACACCGCGACCGTCTCCGGCAAGAACGCGTCCTTCGATCTCTGGATCCCCAAGATGGTCCAGCGCATGTGGAACGGCCAGGTCCGCAACCTGGGCCTCACCGGTCTCGTCAAGTACCAGTGGTATTTCGAGGAACGCAAGCCCGACGGCACCACCGTCAACCGCGGACGCATCGGCGCTGAAGCCACCAGCGGTACGGCCTGGACGGCCCTCGCCTCCGGCAACATCGGCCACTACACGCGCCCCGCGACCGCGCTGCCCACGGTCGACGACCTCCCCGAGAACCACGGCACGGAGATGTACAGCGTCTTCCGCTACCGCATCGACATCCGTCCCCAGCCCGCCCCCAACGTCCACGTCTGGGAGCCGCTGACGGCCTGCGAAGACCTGTTCACGCCCGTCTTTGCCCGCGCCCGCCTCCTGGACGAGCAGATCGTCGTGGAGGGCGGCACCAGCTACCTCATCGGCCAGAGCGAACTCAAGCTCCCGGTGATCGATACGCCCCTGCCGAACCTGCCGCCCGGCGCCCCCTCGCCCGGCATGCCCCAGCCTCCCGGCCGCGGCGTTCCTGAGTAATCCCGCTCCCCCTTCCTCCAGCGCGGAATAAAGTTCCGCCATGAACGCCACCGGCCACGACCCGCCCCGCGTGATCATCATCGGCGGTGGCTTTGCCGGCCTCGCCGCGGCCAAGGCCCTCGCCCACGCGCCGGCGCGCATCGTGCTCATCGACCGCCGCAACCACCACGTCTTCCAGCCCCTGCTCTACCAGGTCGCCACCGCCGCCCTCTCTCCCGCCGACATCGCTTCACCTATTCGCCGCGTCCTGCGCAGGGTCGCCAACGCGAGCGTCGTTCTCGCCGAGCCCACCTCCATCGACCTTGATCGCCGCTGCATCCTCATCCAGCACACACCCATTCCGTACGACTACCTCGTCCTCGCCGCCGGCGCCACCCATTCCTACTTCGGCCACGATGACTGGTCATCCCTCGCCCCCGGCCTCAAGACCATCGAGGACGCCACCGAGCTCCGCCGCCGCATCCTCCTGGCCTTCGAGAGCGCCGAATACGAGGGCGACGAGCCCGCCAGGCGCGCCGCCCTCACCTTCGCCATCGTCGGCGGAGGTCCCACCGGCGTCGAACTCGCCGGGGCGATCAAGGAGATCGCCGCCCAGTCCATTCCGCGCGATTTCCGCAACATCGACACGAAAACCACCCGTGTGGTCCTGCTCGAAGGCTCCGACCGGCTCCTCAACGCCTTCCCCCCGCCTCTCTCGGCGCGGGCCCTGCGCGATCTTCAGCAGATGGGGGTCGAGGTCCGCGTCAAGGCCCGCGTGACCCAGATCACACCCGCCGGCGTCCACATCGGTGAAGAGTTCCTTCCCGTCCGCAACGTCTTCTGGGCGGCGGGCGTGCAGGCAAGCCCCCTCGCCCGCACGCTGGGCGTTCCGCTCGACCACGCCGGACGCGTCGTCGTCAATCCCGACCTCTCCGTCCCCGGTCACCCCGAAGTCTTCATCGCCGGTGACATGGCCGCCGTCACGTCCACCACCACCGGAAAGCCCGTCCCCGGGGTCGCGCCCGCGGCGATCCAGATGGGCCACTATGTCGGCCGCACGCTCGCACGCGAGCTCCAGTCGCGCGGCGCTCACCCCGGCTCCCCGCCCCCGGTTCGCCCCCCATTTCGCTACATCGACAAAGGCACCATGGCGACCATCGGCCGCGCCCGCGCCGTCGCCGCGATCGCCGGATTCAACTTCGGCGGCTTCCTCGCCTGGCTTCTCTGGGGCGGCATCCACATCGCCTACCTCATCACCTTCCGCAACCGCCTGGTGGTCATGCTCAGCTGGATGTGGAACTGGCTCTTCTTTTCCCGGGATGCACGGCTCATCACCGGAGAAGCCCATCTCTCGCTGGAGCGTCCCCTCAGCCGCTGAACCCGCATTCCCACCGTGCCACCCAGGAGCGTTCGTCCATGGCGGACCAACTCGTCGAGCTTCTCCAGTTCCGCCGGGAGGCGATGAACCAGCTTCTCATCGTCGGACCCCTCCTCGCCGGCCTGGCGATGGGCTCCGCGGCGATCATCCTCTCCAGCGCCGAACGCGGCCGCCTGCGCGCGGGCCTCCTCATCGCCTTCATCGCCTCCACGCTCATCTTCATCTTCGCCACCGCGCTCGATGCCGTCATCCTCCCCGGCATCGGCCGCGCCGTCGCCCTCGAACTCTCGGCACAGCTCCCCGGATTCATCACACTCGGACGCGTCGTCACCGTCAGCATGCTCGCCGGCAGCCTCATCCTCGTCGGCGCCACCGGCGCACTGGGCTTCCTCTTCTCCCGCCGCGCCGGGTTCTGCACCCTCGCCGCCGCGGGTCTCACGCTGCTGGGATTCGCCTGGGTTGCGTTCTATCTCGACGGCGTCATGCGTCTCTGACCGCGGCACCAGCGCCCCATCATGCCGCCGCCCGCAGCGCATCGATCACCCACGCCGGCGTCGTTGCGTGCAGGTTCCGCACCAGCTTCGCGCGCGAGAAGTAGTACAGCGCCGTAAACCCCGGCACCACCACACCCACCAGCGCCATCGTGCCGTACAGCGCGTACGTCACCACGCCGGTATATTCCCGCATCATCTCGTCCACCTCGGCGCTCCCCGAGGATTCGGGTTTGACGTGCAACGCCGCGAACATCGACCACGCCGCGTAGGCGATGATCACCACGCCCAGCATGAGCTGGTTGTACCCCAGCACGCGGGCGCCCTGGGCTTCAAACCGGCCCAGCAACTTCGCCCCGCGAAGTTCGTTCCACCCCAGCGCCCCGAGGCCGGCCGCCATCACCAGGGACGAGACGTCCCCCAGCAGCCCGCCCATCCCCGTGATCACGGCGAACACCGCCATCGACCACCCGCTCATCGTGGCGACGCTGACCGCCCTTCGAAGTTTCTTGGACCGCACGCGGGCGTCAGCAAGGGCCTGAAGGTGCTGGGGGGAGAGCGGTCCCGGGCCCGCGCCGCTCGCTGCAGCATCACCCGTCGTGGGCCTCGCGGGAAGCTGGGAGGATGGGAAGGGCAGCGGTTCCATCGGGATTCATACGCGCGACGTGCCGCGCCGAGCCTTCACATCCTACGGCTCCCCACGCGCGCGGAAGCTCCACCCCTCCCATCGCCCGGGTTTACCCCAAACTCCAGCAATTCTTGCAATCTCCCAGTCCGCGCCGCGCTTGTCGCCCGCACAGCCCGCAGGACCCTCCCACTCACCGGCGATCTTGTCCCCCACTCCGTCTCTGCGTCTCTGCTTCTCTTCGTCTCTTCGTCTCTTCGTCTCTTCGTCTCTTCGTCTCTTCGTCTCTTCGTCTCTTCGTCTCTTCCCCCACTAGCTCGCGCTGCCGACCAGCGCCGCATTCGTCGGGAAACGTTTCATCGCCGCCAGCAGCTGCTCCACCTGCTGCGGAGGATGCATGGTCAGCAGACGCCGGCGCAGCGCCGTCATCGTCTTCAGCTCCGCCTCCCCCATCAGCAGGTTCTCTTTGCGCGTCCCGCTCGCGGCGAGGTTGATCGCCGGGAACAGCCGCTGCTCGCTGATCTTGCGGTCCAGGATCAGCTCCATGTTACCCGTGCCCTTGAACTCCTCGAAAATCACCTGGTCACCCGCGCTGCCGGTATCGACCAGGCACGAGGCGATGATCGTCAGGGAACCCGCCTCTTCGCTGTTGCGGGCGCTGCCGAAGAGCTGCTTGGGAACTTCCAGGGCGCGCGAATCAAGCCCGCCCGTCAGCGTCCGCCCGCTGCTGGCGAAGCGGCGACTGTTGTTGAACGCGCGGCCCAGCCGCGTCAGGGAGTCCAGCACCACCAGCACGTGCTTGCCGCACTCCACCATCCGCTTGCAGCGTTCGATGGTCTGCATCGCCACCTGCACGTGCATGTCCACGTCGTGGTCGTTGCTGCTGGCGACTACCCGCACCCGCGCGGGATTAAACGGCATCTGCTGCGCCGGGTCCGACGCCGCCTCCATCAGCGCGTTGAGCGCACTTTCCCCCGCCGCCATCGCCCGCGCCGGCCGCGGCGCAAACGATCGCCGGAAGTCCGTCACTTCCTCGGGCCGCTCGTCCACCAGCAGCACCACCACCTCCATCTCGGGGTGGTTGCGCAGAATGGCGCCGGCGATGTCCTTGAGCAGCGTCGTCTTGCCTGCCTTGGGAGGGCTGACGATCAGTCCTCGCTGGCCCCGCCCGATCGGGCAGAACAGGTCGATGAGCCGGCACGAGACCGGGCACCCGGGATACTCCAGCGTCAACCGCGGCTGCGGATCGATGCTGGTGAGGTCCTCAAACGGCTTGATGACTGAAAGCCCGCTGGTCGACAGCGTGTCGAGCTCCACCAGCCTGGTCTGCTGGCCGTGCCCGCCCCCTCCACCGCCGCCTCGCCCGCCCCCGCGATTCTGGTCATACCCGCGGCCGTTGGCATAGGGCCGGGCCCCACCACCCCCGCCGCCGCGAAAGTTGCGATGTCCTCCGCCACCCCCGCCGCCGCCACCTCCGCCGCCCGATGGGCGCGGATGATGCCCGGAGCCGCCGCCCGAGTGGCCTCCGCCTCCTTGGCCGTTCCCGCCCCCCGGTCCGTAGCCATACCCCTGGCCTTGGCCGCTGGAATGCTGACCGCCGGACTGGCCCCGGTTGGGACCGCCCCGACCCCGTGAACGTCTTTGTGCCAC
Organism: Phycisphaerales bacterium; assembly: GCA_044226385.1. Taxonomy (GTDB): domain Bacteria; phylum Planctomycetota; class Phycisphaerae; order Phycisphaerales; family UBA1924; genus JAEUJB01. The sequence continues at coordinate 71,590 of JBGAHA010000007.1, read as the reverse complement.
GATCGATCGAACCTCCAAAATCCGGCCGAGGATCTCAATTCCCGGCCGTGGCGGGTCTCCGCCTGCAAAACGCGTCTCTGCTCTCTCGTGCCCCCGGTAAAGCTCCCGCTCGCACGCCGGATCCGGGTTTCAATCACCCTGTTCCACGCCCCACGACAGGCGGGAGCCCTGTTCCGGCATGCCTCGCTCACGGCGCCCCGGGTTGCGGCCGCCGTGCATGCATACGTTCGCGCGCCAGTCGCTGGAAGAACGTCACTGAGTGACCGTCCCCCGTTCAAGCCGCACGCCATGGTCAAGATTGTGCCACGCTCGTGCCCTCCACCGCTGCGGACGGTCAATAGCACAGCGCACCGAACGGTCTTTGGTCCCCTCGCCGCACGACGACCACGTCCCGTGGACCGTGCGGCAGTGCATGATCTCGCTTCAATGCGGTCGGACGGCCCGGTCGCGACGATCCGGCAGACCGATCACGCGGTCGCCATCCATCGGCGGGGGGCCCGTTTCCAACAAGACTCTTGGCAGATGCGGCGAAATTCGGCCGCTCATCACGAAACGGATGACGCCCAGCCCGGGCATCATCACACGTAGATTGTGCGGCCCCCGGACCCCAAAGTCAAGAAGCCCGAAAATCCCGGGTTATTCAGCCACCGACGACGGATTCTTCCCCTGCTCGATCGCCTCGATCTTGTGGATCCGCCGCGCGTGCCGGCCCCCGCTGAACTCCGTCGCCAGCCACGTCGACACGATCTTCTCGATCAGCCGCTGGCCCAGCAGATCCGCCGACAGGCACAGCACGTTCGCGTCGTTGTGGCTGCGGGAAAGCTGCGCCGTCAGTTCGTCGTGCGCCACCGCCGCCCGCACGCCCTTGACCTTGTTCGCCGCGATGCTCATCCCGATGCCCGTCCCGCACACCAGGACGCCCAGATCGGCCTTGTGCCCCGCGATCGCCTGCCCCACCGCGAACGCCGGCTCGGGATAATCCGTTGCCTGGCCGCTCTGCTCACCCAGGATCGAGACCTCATGCCCCTCGCGCTGGAGCATGTCGGCCACCTGGTGAATGGCGGACGAACCTCGATGGTCGGCTCCCAGGGCGATGCGCATGGTCCACGTCTCCGCGTGCGTCCGCAGGGATGGAAATCCCCCTCCGCGCACGCCTCAACAGTAGCAACGCGTTCCCAAAAGCCAACGCCGCCCCCGCCGGGGAAATACCCCGCTGCTCACCGACTTTGCCTGTTTCATGCACCCGCGGACAGCACACGCCGCGCCCGACCATGCCTCAGCGGTCCATCTCCACCAGCCGCCGCCGGACCACGTCCGCCAGCCGCCGGGCCGTCTGCATGTACAGCTCCAAGGGCCCGCCGATGGGGTCCTGGATGTCCATCCCGCCCGGGTCCAGCACCACCACGCGGTCGGCCGCGAAGGGATACTTCGCGATCACCGCCTGCGCGTGACCGCGGGTCATGGTGTACACCACGTCGGCCTGATCAACCATCGCCCGGCTGAGCTGGCGTGAGCGGAAACCGGCGAGGGGCGGACGCCCCGACTGACCACGGATCCCCGTCTCCACCAGCGCCTGCGCCGCCTCCTGCGTCGCCGTCTGTCCCACGCTCGCCGCAACGCCCGCCGACTGCACCCGCGTCGTCACCGCCAGCGCCGGAACCTCCGACAGGATCGACATCGCCACCGCCTCGGCCATCGGGCTCCGGCACGTGTTCCCGGTGCACACAAACAGCACCGATCGCTCCACCTGCCGCGTGATCTCCGCCTCGCTGAGCGAGCCGCCGGCCTCGACCGAGTACCCGCCCTCGCGCTTGAGGTGGACCGTCGTCGAGAGCTTGCCGCTGGGCGAATTCCCGTCGTCGACCACCCAGGCGATGCCCGCCTTTTCGGCGACGCCGTCCTCGGAGAGAAGTCCGATATCTCTTCCCGAGCCCCACCCAAAGAGCGAGAGCCGACGCACCACCACCGGCACCTCCGCGGCCCGCAGGATCTCCTGCGCCACGGGGTGGCTGGGGATGCGCACGTAAATGGTCTTGCCATCGTCGACCACGCCCGGCAGCGCGCCAAGACGGGCGACGATCCGCGCGAGATCCTCCGCCGACCGCTCGACGGCAAAACGCACAGGCCCGGGGGCGAGGCGATGGAAGAGCCGGCGATGGATCGGGTGGGAGATCTCCAAGGCCTGCTCCAGGACATCCGCGTCGGGGGCGTGCAGCGTCTGGCGGCCCAGGGTGGGTGTAGGAAGGCCTGTCTGTTGCTCCGCGGACTCGATCAGGCTGGACATCTGCTCCAGGGCGCTCCCCGAAGCCGCCGACCCGGCGACGCCGTAGACGGTCTCGGTCGGCATGACTACCAGATGGCCTTCGCGCAGGGCTTTCCCGACCGAGCGGATGTGCTCAACCCTCTGGCGGGGCGACATTTGCGACAGGATGGGGCGGGCGGTCTTCATGTCCATCATGGGCCTTGGTGCGCGGACACAGACAATACCAAATCCCTGTCCCCGCGGCCGATCGACAGGTGAATCTATCGGTCCAATTCCCTCGCTGAGCAACCAACCAAAAGCCTTTCCGTTATGATACGGAGGCCAGCCCCTTCCGAAAGATGGAACGGATTGGCGTCGCGGCGGGGTTGGATGGAACTTTTTCCCTCCACGCCGCGAACAGTCAGGTGCGGCCTTGCTGGGGGCCCGAGAGATAGCATGCGCCGGGTCGCGTCCAAAATCCGAACAGTTTTGTACGCGACGCCGGTATATTCATCCGATCCGAACACGCCAAGGTTTGTCCGGGTTCACGCACAGAGGAGTCATGTCATGACCCACGCCCCCGCCTTGCAGTCCCGCGAGATTCTCACCCGGAAATCCACCTCCCAGGCCTCTCGCGCCGCCAGGGCCGCCAGGGCCGGCTTCAGCCTCATCGAGCTCCTGGTGGTGATGTTCATCATCGTCCTGGTGATCTCGATCGTGGTCCCCACGCTCGCCAAGGCTCGCCAGGCGACCAAGGTCACCGCGACCAGCAACCTCATGAGCAACCTGCTCACCTCCGCGGCGACCTTCCAGCAGGACGAGCGTCGCCTCCCCGGCCGCTACTCCGGCCGAGACATGGGCAGCGACGACAACGTCGCCCAAGGCATGACGATGACCGAGAACGCCATGCTCGACCTCGCCGGCGGCGTGGTTCAGGTCGGCGGCGCCAAGCCTGCCAACGGCGGCATCCAGGTGCACCCCTTCAACAGCACCCGCGCGGTCCAGGAAGGCTGCTGGGTCGATACCGGCCTGATCGGCCAGCCCTCCAAGTCCGGCAAGGGCTATTTCGTCCCAGACAAGAAGTACTTCGTCCAGCAGCTTGGAGAGGCTCAGGTGGGCAAGGGCGGCGAACTTCAGGACGGCCAGACGTACCCCGATCTCGTGGACGCGTTTGGCCAGCCCCTGCTGATGTGGATCGAGGATGAATCGGTGGTCGGCAAGATCACCGGTACGGCAACCGACAATAACTTCGCGAAGATCTCGTCCACCGGAGCAACTTCTCCGGCCCGCCACTACTGGAATTCCAACGCCGGCTTCCTGAGCAGCCCCAAATTCGGGAAGATGGTCACGGCGGTGGACGTTGAAAGTCTCCTGGGCGTGAACGCCTTCCCCGCCGATCGGCCGGGGACCCTTACTGGCCTGCTCGGCAGCCTGGCCGCTCCCAGTACGCTCGGCTCAACCACCGCCGCAACCGACGTGAACCAGATCCTGCCCACCGCTTCCCGCGGCAAGATCCTCATCCAGTCCGCCGGACCCGATGGCGTCTTCTTGAGCAAGTCCGACAAACGTGGTCGCGGACAGTTCACGTCTAACGCGATGCTCTACGGCTACAACTTCATCGACCCCGGCTCCAGCAAGCTCCGCACCGACTCCGCCGGCAAGCCCGAGATCGTCGATGTCGCCGGAAGCTTCGACGACCAGATCGTCGCCGGCGGCTCGTAATTTCACCGCAAAACCCTCGTATCAACCCTAAGGCCGTGCTCCGCAGCACGGTCTTTTTTCTGCGCACACGCGCCAACACTCCCCGCCCCGATTCGTCGCCGGTAGACTCCCGCCGATGGGGGGACGGGGACGCAGACTCATCATCCACGCCGCTCGCATGCGCGCCGCCGCGGCCCTTGCCGCGCTGCTCATCGGCATGGCGATGGCCCGGTCACTCCCCCACGCGCTCAACGTTTCTCTCCCCCCGCTCGCAGCGCCCGCGCTCTTCGGCTTCGCGGCCTTGCTCGCGCTGCTGGCGCTGGTCTTCCGCCCGCGCATCCCCCGCGCTGCGCTGCTCATCCTCAGCCTCATGATCCTCGGCGCCGCCTGGTGGATCACCCGCACCACCATCACCCCCGGCTCCCTCGCGGACACCCTCGCCCGCGCCCAGACCTCCCCCACCATCATCACCGTTCAGGGCCGCATCCTCTCGCGCCCCGATGCCTCCCACCACGCCCGCGGCGCCCTCGCCCCTTTCATCCCCTACACACCCGCCGCGCGCTTTGACCTCGAAGTCCACCGCATCCTCACCGAAGCCGGATGGATCGACGCCGCGGGCACGCTCCGGGTGCGCGTCTCCGGCGTGGATGGCGTGGACCGGGAACGCATCGGCCGCGAGCCCGATTCTCCTCGCGCGGGCGATCTTGTCACGCTCACGGGTACGGCGATGGGGCTCGCCCCCAGCGCCAATCCCGGCCAGCCCGATCCGCTGGAATGGGCCGCGCAGCAGGGACTCGCCGGGTCCATCTCTCTGCACGATCCCGCGCTCGTCTCTCCCGCGAGCGAATCGGACTCCCTGCCCGGCCGGCTGTACGGTCACTTCCTCCGCGCCCGCGCCGATCTCGCCCACGCCGCCCAGCACGCCCTCGCCCCGCACCCCACGCGCTCCCAGTTCCCCGGCGCCGATCCCGGCGTCGCCCGGGAACAGGAAGCCCGCGCCCTGATGCTCTCCCTCGTGCTGGGCCTGGATGAACTCCGCGAAGACCAGGTGCAGCAGCGCTTCACCCGGCTGGGAGTCGTGCACGTCATGGCGATCTCCGGCTACCACGTCGCCGTGCTCACCTTCCTCGTCGGCGGTTTGATCCGGCTCACAGGAGATCATGGCCGGCTCGAGCCCCTCGCCGTCGCGGCGGCGATCCTTGCCTACGCCCTGATCGTCCCCGCCTCCGCTCCGGTGCTGCGCGCGTGCGTCTGTGTCATCGCCGTGATGCTCTCCATGGCCCTGGGCCGCCGCTACGACAACGTCTGCGTTCTCATCTGGACCGCCCTGGTCCTGGCGCTCTGGAAACCCGTCGAAGCCTTCTCACTGGGCTACGTCCTGAGCATCGGCCTGTGCATCCTGCTCATCGCCGCCGGTGATCGCGTCCACGCCCGCCTCGCAGGGCCCACGCTGCGTGGTCTTACGCCCCAGCGCAAATCCCTCGCCCGCTCCGCCCTGCGCAGCGCCGGCCGCTTCACCACCGCCACCCTCCTCTGCTGGTGCGTCTCCGCACCCATCATCGCCTGGTGGACCGGATGGCTCTCACCCGTCGCGCTGCTTGCCTCCATTGCCATCGTCCCCTTCGTCTCCCTGCTCCTGGGGGCGGGCTTCTTCGTCATGCTCGGGGGCTTGGTGCTGCGGCCCCTCTCCGCCGCGCTCAGCGACGCCTTCAGCACCGCCGGGTCCGCGACCCTCGACGCCGCGGCAGGGCTCACGCTCCACGCCGTGGACGCGCTGGATTCTCTTCCGCTGGGGAGCCTGCGCCTGCCACCGCTCTCACTTGCCTGGGCCCTCGCGGCAACCTGCGCCGGGCTGTTCTGGTTCCTGCGAGGCCACCGCTCGCACAAGGGCGCGTGGGCCGCCTCCGCCGCGCTGCTTCTGTGGCTCTGCGTCAGCGCCGCGTGGCAGTGGCCCACGCTCGGGTTGAAGGGCGAGCAATCGCTGCGGGCGGACGTCCTTGCCGTCGGTGACGGCCTGTGCGTTGCCCTCCGCGCCCGGGACGACTCCGCCGCCGAAGCCCTGCTCGTCGGCGCCGGATCCGCCCAGACCAGCCTGGGCCTGCGCGCGATCCCCGCGGCCCTGCGTGAACTTGGCGCGTGGCGAGTCCGCACGGCAATCATCTTGGGCGACCAGCCCCGGCACTTTTCCATGCTCCCCGACCTCGCCCGCGCCGCCGGCGTCGAGCGAGCGCTGCTCCCCCACACGCTGATTGAGCTGGCGCGGCAGGATCCATCCAGCATCCAGGCCGCCCTGCTCACGTCTCTGGAGAACGTCGGCGTACAGGTCATCCCCATCGAGGCGGGCGCTTCCATGCAGCTTGCGCACACCTACACCGTCACGGCGCTGCGCGGCCAGTCCGGCCTGCGCCTGGCGATCACGGCGGCGCAGCATCCTGATGCCGCGCCCGCCATCCTCATCACCGAAGACGCCCCCGCCAACCCGACCCACGCCCAGTGCGTGATCGCCGCCGGCGCCGCGGCCTCCCCCACCGGCGTCGCTCAACTCCTGCGCGAGACCCACGCTTCCCTCTATGTCACCAGCGCCGATCCCTCCGACGCCCCCTCGGGCTCGGATGCGATCCCTTCTTCTGTGATCAGCACCGCGCGGCGCGGTCATGTCGGTGTCGCGTGGACCGCACACGGCCCGGCGCTGGTCAACAACCCCAGGCCGACCACTACGTCGCCGCGCTAATCCGGCACTTCCACCAGCCGCGAGGGCTGCAACCGAAAGTCCGACGCCCCGCTCCCCTGACGCCCGGGCGTCCGCTCCCGCACCGCTTCTCCGTTGAGCAGGTTATTGGGGAACTTCTGCCGCGCCGCCATCAACGGCGCCCCCTCCCCGCGCAGCCGGCCCCCGAACCCTGCGTCCTGCTCGGTAAAGACGCCGATCGTCACCATGCTGCGGTTGGGCCCGTGGTAGTAGTATGCCTGCTCCCCATCATGACGCAGCCGCGTCACCGCTTCCTCCGCCGCCTTGCGGAACTGCACCAGGTCGTCCTTGCTCGCGTCGGTGTTGTCGGTGCGTCCATACACGGCGATCTGAAGCGTGTACAGCGGCTTCTTGGTGCCGCGCCGGGCCTTCACCGTCGCCAGGTCGTAATCGGGCATCGTTCCCGCAGAGGCGCCCGGCGGGGCAAGAAACGCCGCTTCGTACGGCTTGGACCCGCCCACCTCGATCGATCGCACATACGCAAGCTCTCGCTGCGCGTCGGTCGACGTGCCCGACGGGAACGACCCGTACAGCAGCACCAGCCCGTTGCCGCGCTTCTCCAGCGTCACACCGCTCAGCCCCGCCATCGCCTGTGCCCGGAAGAGCGCCGTGTGCGCCGCCGCCTCGAAAGACTGCCCCGAGGCTCCCCCCGACCCGTTCCCCAGCCCCGCGCCGACATCGACCTGGTCCCTGTCCGGGCTGAACGCCCCCAGCACGATCGACCAGCCCTCCGGGGCCGCCGGCTCCGTCGCCCCGTTGGCCCCCGGCGTCACCAGCCGCCCAAAGACATCCCGCTGCGGCGCGGGGTCGTTCGCCGCGGAAGTTTCTCCCGACCCGCACCCTGCAATCATCAAGCAGATTCCCGCAAGGCCGGCGACCCAGCGGCCGGCCGCGGCGCGCGAGCCGCGCTGGAGCACCGCAAGGGCCGATATCTCTCTCAAAAACGCGGATTGGATTGAGGACAACGCCTTACAGAGCCCGATGGGCTTCCCGGGGGCAACGTCCGCTTTTTTTCTTGCCATCGCCACTGAGCGTATTCCTAAGCCAAAGCCCGCGATGTTCGAAACCTCCCGAAAGTTACACACCATAAAGCCTTCAGTGACATCGGTTTAGAAAAAGGCCAAATCACGACCTTCTTTGAAGACGACCCCTCCGCGTCACCGATACAACCCACGCGAGTGAATGCTCGCCTCCATCGAAGGTGCAGACGGCGGCAGGTGACTTTGGGTGCCCGCAAGGCGGCGTGGAAACCGTTGAGCGGGAATGTGGGCCGCATCTGACATCCGAGGGCGGGCGTTTGCGCGCGGAGGTCGGAAAATGAACGTTTCGGCAACGGGTTCGTCGGTGGCGGTGGCCAGCACCGCTTCGGTCTCGGTCCGCGCGCGCTCCGAATGCCAAGGTCAGGAAGCCGCCCCCGCCAGGCGCGGCGAGGACACTCTGGAGGTCTCGTCCATGGCTTCACTGCTCAGCAAGTCGTCCGAAGGCGGCGACCGGATCTCCAGCCCCCCCGTCCGCACCGGGCTGGTCGACCGCGTCCGCCGGGAAATCGCCTCGGGAACCTACGACACCCCCGAAAAGCTCGACATCGCCCTTGATCGCATGATCGACGGCCTGATGTAAAAAACGCGGACGCTTCCGCCCGCGTCTCACCCAAACACTTGATGCGACGCCGCGCGCGGGCTCAGTCCCCCGTCACGGTCGCCGGGCTGCACCACAGCTTGCCGGGATGCTTCGCAAGCTCCTGGTCGTAGATGATGCGGCTCACCCATTGGCAGCCGCCGCCAAACGTCGCCACCGTTGCGCCCGAATTGTCGTACCGCGCCGTGTCACGGTTGGACTGGCCGTGCCGCTTGCTCAGCCCCTCGCTGGGGAAGCTCGAGCCATCGTTCCAGCCGCCCCCCCACTCGTCGGTCTCCCAGAACATCCACGCGTCGGGCCGGAAACGGTCCTGGCGGTACGCGCCCAGCTTGGCCTTGTTGTTCCCGAATCCCCGCACCGCCCCGTTGAGCAGGTAGCTGGTGAGGTTGTCGGTCGTGGACGTCGCGTTCTTCCACGGCGGCTTGTGGGACGGGCAGCGGAACGACTTCTGCAATCCGTCGTTGGCCTGGTCGGGCTCACCGCTGAGATACGGCCACAAAGACCCCGTCGAGGCGCCCTGCTTGTTCTTGATGACGTTGACGACCTTCCCCCCGTACAGCCACGCCCGGTACTTGGTGGGCATCAGCGACTCCCACGCGGGGTCGGGCAGCACGTCCTTGTTGTCGTTCACGTACATCATCGAGGCCGTGATCAGCTGCTTGAGGTTGTTGGTGCAGACAGTGATCCGGCCCGACTCCCTCGCCTTGGACATTGTCGGCAGCAGTAGGCCCAGCAGCAGGGCGATGACGGCGATGACCACCAGCACCTCGATCAGCGTGAACCCGCGCCGCCCGGCCGTGACATGTGATCCCGAAAGTTCGCGCAGCATGGAGTGACCTTCCCTGGGCCCCTGGGCCGTCCTGGCGGCCCAGAACGGGCCCTTGACCCCATCATGTGTACAGGACGGTCCTTTGTAAATCAACTATACGAATCATGCCCCCGCGCCCCCCCAGCCCGGCCCCAGGGCAGGACACCTCCTCGTGCCGTTTTCCCGGACGCGTTCCCGGTTCCCCCCGTTCGCCGCCTTACCGCCCGGGGACGTACCACATCGGGGAACCCGGTCCCATCGGCAGTTCCAGCCACACAAAGAGGACCAGCAGCATGGGCCAGACCACGGCAAAGACCATGGTGTACGGCACCATCATCGCCAGCAGTTCTCCCATGCCCGACTCCTTGCGGTAGCGGGTCATGACGGCGAGGATGACGATCATGTAGGTGTTGAGGGGGGTGACGACGTTGGTGACGCTGTCCCCCACGCGGTAGGCGCACTGGGTGAGTTCGGGGCTGACGCCGACCATCATGGTCATGGGGACGATGATGGGGGCGAGCATGGTCCACTTGGCGCTCATCGACGACATGAGCATGTTGACGATCATGGTGACGACGATGATGCCCAGCAGGAGGGGCAGCGGGCCCAGGCCCGACGCGGCGAGCAGGTCTCCGCCGACGAACGCGAGCATCTGGTCGAGGCGGGAGTACCGGAAGCTCTCTATGAACTGCGCGGCAAAGAAGGCAAGGGCGATGACCGGGGCCATCGTCTCCATCGCGTAGATGAACGCGCGGCTGACATCCTTCTGCGTGCGCAGGGAGCCGGTGGAGATCCCGTAGGCCAGGCCAGGAGTCAGGAAGACCAGGATGATGATGGGCACGATCGCCGTGGACCACCGAGGCTGGGGGGCGGCGGGCCGCTCGAGCTTGCCCGCGGCCTGCGCCGGCTCGGCGAGGACAAACCGGCCTCGCACCGGCTCGCCCGCGGCGTTGACGCCCGAAGCGTCGACGGTGAAGCCCGGGGCGACGGTGACCGATCCCTGGACGGGCCACGGGGCGCGGGGAGCGCTGGGATCCACCGCGGCGGGGGCGAAGGCGCCGGGCGCGGCGGGCAGGCTGTCAGGGATGGGGCCGTAGGTGGGCGCTGGCGCGGGCATGGTGCCGGCGAGCGGAGCGCCGGGGACGAGAAGCATCGCAACCACCGCCGCGATCGCCGCGAGGAGCCAGATGCCGGCGATCCGCAGCCCGCGGGCTTCCACCGCCGTCAGGCCATTCTCTGCCGCGACCGGCGCCGCGGCCATCGAGCCCCCGGCGAGTCGCTGGCGGGGCTCGACGATCCACGATGTGACCGCCCAGCCGGCGAAGGTCAGCAGCACGGTGGAGGCGGCCATGAAGTACCAGTTGCAGGTGGGCAGGACGGTGTACCCGGCGTCGAGCGTCCTCGCCCCCGCCTCGGTGATGCCTCCGACCAGCGCGTCGGTGGACCCCACCAATAGGTTCGCCGAGAACCCCCCGCCGATCCCCGCGAAGGCGGCGGCGATGCCCGCCAGCGGCGGCCGTCCGAAGACCACAAACAACCCCGCGGCCAGCGGCGGGAGCACGATGTACCCCGCGTCACCGGCGACGTGGGACATGACGCCCAGGAAAATGACCGTGGGCGTCAGCAGCCTCGAGGGCACCTTGCTCGCCACCCATTTCATCGCGGCCCCGAAAAGCCCGACGCGCTCCGCGACCCCGATGCCGAACATGCTCACGACCACCACGCCCAGCGGCGGGAAGTTCAGGAAGTTGCGGATCATGTTGGACACCAGCCAGTAGAACCCCTGCGAGCTCAGCAGGCTGCGAGGCTTGACCGGATCTCCGACTTCCTCGAGCTTGATCACCGGGCGGCCGCTTCCGTCAAGCACGGGGCGAGCGGACGTCACCCCTGCCGCGTCGGTCACGTTCTCCATCACCACGTGCGGCCGGAGCGGCTGCACGCGCCAATCCAGCCACGACCCCGCGGCGGAGAGCACCACCACGACCATCAGCGCCCCAAGGAAGAGGAAGACGGGATCGGGGAGCTTGTTGCCGACCCGTTCGATGAAGTTCAGGAAGCCGCGAGCGGCCACGGGCGGATCGGTGGTGGGCATGGCCCCTCCTCACGTCCGGGTCGTGTTGCTCGCTTCCGGTGGGAGGCGTCGGCATGGAACCCGGTGGGGAGAGACTACCGGCAATCTCCTGCCAGCGCCAACCTGAACATGCGGACAGGCCCTTATTCCATGCTCCGCAGCGTCCGCGGCGTGGAGATTCTACGTTGCACGCGGGATTTGATTGGAACACCTGCTCGCGGGTGATAGGTTGCGCACACGCTGTGGTAAGCGCGTCTCTATCAGCCGCTTCGCGTGAGACACGCCGCCGCGACATGCTCCAGGATCTGTTCCGGCTCGGCCATGCGGCCCACCCCGACGGTGCGGCAGGCCTGCCAGCCTTCACCGGGGGCGATGAACCCGAATCCGTCGTCGGCGAGCGTCCGCAGGTTGCGCTGGGTGCTGGGCTGCGCCCACATCGCGGAGTTCATGGATGGGGCGAGCAGCACCGGCGTGCGAGTCCGGTCGACGGCGCTGAGAATGAGGGTGACCACGTCATCGGCCCGGCCCGTCGCCAGGCGGGCAAGGCAGTCCATTGTGCACGGGGCGACGATCGCCACATCCGTCCGCGTCGCCAGCGCGATGTGCTGGGGGTCCTGCGACTCGATGTGCTCCCACGCCGAGGTGTACACGGGCTTGCCCGAGAGCGCCTGGAACGTCAGAGGTGTCACGAAGTGCGTCGCGGCGGGCGTCATCGCCACCGTCACCGAGGCCCCGGCCTGGGTCAGCCGGCTGACCACCGTTGCCACCTTGTACGCGGCGATGCCGCCGCAGATACCCACAAGCACGTGCTTGCCGCGCACGGCATGCATCGACGTGGTCGCCGAGCTGGGTGCGGCCATGGGATCCCCCGAGCCGTTGGGCGGAGCGTGCGGCTCTGCGGCTCTGGACATGGGCATCTCCGTGAGGCTGAAATCCCTGCCTTCGTCGTACCAATCAGGCTGCGAGGGGCCGGGACGAGGGCGGCCGGACCGGCATCAATCGTCGATGCTGCCGACGGAAGCGACGTCGTTCTTGATCTTGAGAGTGGAGGGATCGAAGTCGAGCGTGATCTTCTCCTGGAGGATCTCTTCGATCGCCACTTCAAGGTCGGACCGGCCGTTGCGGTCGACCAGGGGGCGAGCGCCTTCCATCAGCTGGATCAGCCGGCGCTGGACCAGGGAGCAGAGCTTGAAGCGTCCGCCAACCTTGTCCACGATGTGATCACTCTTGAGGGCTTCGATCATGGTGTCGGTGTCCGTTGGCCCGGCCTGTCGGGGCCTGGGGCGAATCTGGCTGAAAAATGACCTGTCGCACCCCGGGAATCCCCCCGAGATGGTCCGAATCGCCTCGCCCGACGCTTGCGTCCGGAATCGGGACATGATAGGCTCTTCCGGTCATCTGCTCCGACTTCGTTCAGAAATCGGGGCAACCGGCTCGGGTCTCGGGCCGCGACTTCGTGCAGGAACGAACGCAAGGGACGTCGGCATCACCAGGTATTTCCCCTGGCGATCCGGTTCTTCGTGTTCCCGCGTCGAGGTTGGGGTATGTCTCCTCCGCCGGCCACGGATGCCCGTTCCGCTCCAGGAACGGGAGGGGTTGTGTCTTTGGCATGAAAGAGCGGGCCGGTACGCCGGTTTCCACCAGCGCCGGGCGATCCCTTCGTGGGGCTCGCGCCGTCGCCGGCCTCGGCTGCCTGCGCGCACGCTCACAGTGGGACTTCACACATGATGATTCGTGAATGGAAAACAGGGGACAAAGTACGGCACGCGGGCAAGCCCGAGTGGGGCATCGGCAGCGTCGTCGCCGCCGACGGCGCCCTCCAGGATGGCAGCCGCTGCCAGCGCCTCACCGTCCGCTTCGAACGCGCCGGCAGCAAGACCCTGTCCACCGCCTTTGCCGACATCCGCGACGCCGACGAGTTCTTCACCGCCCCCGACCACGTCCCCGATGACCCCATGCTCGCCGCCCACGACGAGGCCACGGTCAAGGAAGCCCTCGCCAAGGTCCCAGAACCGGCGACCGACCCCTTCACCACCCTCCGCAAGCGCCTCCAGGCCACGCTCGACCTCTACAAGTACGGTGAATCCGCCGCCGGTCTCCTGGACTGGGCCGCCCGCCAGACCGGCCTCAAGGATCCGCTCTCCCGATTCAGCCGCCACGAGCTCGAGCAGATCCACCAGCGGTTCGTCGCCAACGTCGATCAGCACCTGCGCCGGCTCCTCAAGGACGCCCGCCGCGCCGAACCCGCCCTGATCCCCGAAGCCCTCGCCTCCGCCCGTCCTCTGGCGAAGCAGGCGCTGCGTCGGATCGACGACGGACGTTGATCCTGGGCATCATCCCGCGCGGCTGAACCTGGCCCCTCCCCGGGCCGGCCCCCTTCCCTCGCATCCAAATCCCGCCAGGGCGCCCCCGCACCCGTTTTTATGGGACGCGGCGGCATTGGCACGCCCACGCGCGATCCTCGCCCTCCTCCGGCGTGGGAGTTGTTTCTCTTCCTTTCGTCCGGCCGGAGAGTTGGACGACTGGGGCTGATTGACCGGGGCCGCGCCGCCGCGACCCAAGCCCACGCCGCGGAGCGGTCGGGTCTCCACAACGCAAAGAGAGGATCGCGCCCATGAACGAGCAGGAATTCCAGACGCGCCTAGGGGACCTGATCAACCAGATCCAGAAGCTCCCCGAGGGCCAGCGCCAGCCCCTTGAGCAGCTCGCCAGCGAAACGGCGGCCCGGCACGACAAGGTCAAGAAGACGATCGCGGATCTACAGGAGTCCCTGGACTACCTGCGTCTGAGCATCAAGTACCTGGTCTTCGATCTCGAGGCGACGCGCCGGGAGAACCAGTACCTGCGCAAGCTCCTGGAGCAGCAGGGCCGGCCGGCGAGCGACCAGAACCCCGACGACGCCGAATAAGCAACCCAGCGGCCGGGCGAAAGCCCGCCGTCATGATCAACCCTGCACTGGCAGCCGCGCACCCAGAGAGACCCCGCGTCGAAAGACCGGGTACACAAGCGGCTGCCCCAAGTCTGGGAGAGTGACACGCGTGGCATAAGCGGCCACGCGTGTTGCATTTCCAATCGGCCACGCAGCCAGATTCCAGCGAAGCACCTCAACGCCCCATAACCTCGCCATCGTTGTATCATGCGAACATGATCCAACGCGCTCATCCGCCGCGCCCAGCCTTCACGCTCGTTGAACTCCTGATCGTCATCGCCATCATCGCCCTGCTCATCGGCCTCCTGCTGCCGGCGCTGGGCAAGGCCCGCAAGGCGTCCAAATCGATCGCGTGCCAGGGCAACCTCCGCGGGATCGGCCAGGGACTGGTCCTCTACAACCACGACAACAAGGAAGCTGTCATCCCTTCGTACAACATGACAGGCACCGACGGCGGTCCCGACGTCCCCCTCGACGGGTGGGGGCCGATCCTCGACCGGGACGGGTACATGTCCGGCGCCGGCAGCAAGAACGGCAATCCCTTCTACTGCCCAGACACCGTGGATGTCGCCGGCGTCGCCTCCGGCCAGACGGGGACCGATCCCGACAATCCCAAGGGCTGGCTGGACTGGCCCTTCGCCCGCACAGGCAACGCCAATGTCTCCCAACTCATCCCAGAACGCGGCTTCGACAAGATCATCCGTGTTTCCTACTGGATCAACGCCGACAACCCCATCGGCAGCCCGACGATCGTCACCCCGGACATCTACTACACCTCCAGCGTCGGCTACGGGCCGGGCTCCAACGGAAAGACCATGCGTCTGACCATGCTCAAGGCGTTCGTGCGCCCGACCCAGCTCATCGCCGTTGCCGACGGCCTGTACGCGGGGCGACAGCGAGACAATCAGGTCGGCATGACCAACAGCCGCATCGGCTTTCGCCATTCCGGCAAGCTGGGCGCTGCGAACACCGCCTTCGGGGATGGGCATGTCGCGCCGATCACTGGCAAGGAGTTTCCCCGCGCCCTGGGCGGGAGCAACGACCCGAATGAGGTCCGGCGCGAGAATTTCAACGGGAAGCCCACGGTATATGCCAACCCGGAGCGCACCTTGGGATCGTGAGGAACGCCGCGGAAGGGCCGCGTCATGATCCAGCGACCGTTCCGCTATGCTCTCCGAGCGAACTCGCCCGAGAACCACGCGTTGGGACGTGTGCGACACGGGCCGCATTGAGGCCTTCCATGATCCAAGTCCATGCCGCCGCGTTGCTGGTGCTCGCCTCCGGTTCCACCCTGCTCGCCGCCCCGCCGGCGACGAGAACCTCCGCCACCACCGACACCTACCACGGCGTCAGCGTCACAGACAACTACCGCTGGCTGGAAGATTGGTCCAGCCCCGAGGTCAAGGCCTGGAGCGATGCGCAGAACGCCTACGCGCGTTCGGTGCTCGACAAGCTCCCCAGCGTGGAGGCGATCCGCGCCCGGATCACCCAGCTGGAGAGCGGGGCGTCGGCCAAGTACTACGGGATTCAGCCCATCAAGGGCGGGCTTCTCGCCCTGAAGAACCAGCCGCCCAAGCAGCAGCCGATGCTGGTATGGGCCACGTCGGCGACCGAGGAATCATCGACCCGCGTGGTCGTCGATCCCAATGTCATCGATCCCACGGGCTCGACGGCGATCGACTGGTTCCATCCCAGCCCGGACGGGACGCTGGTCGCCGTTTCGATGTCCAAGGGCGGGAGCGAGTCGGGCACGGTGCATGTCTACGACACGGCGACGGGCAAAGAGAAGGGCGGGAACGACGTGATCCCCCGCGCCCACGGCGGGACGGCGGGCGGGAGCCTGGCCTGGGCCGCCGATGGCTCGGGGTTCTATTACACCCGATATCCGCGTGAAGGAGAACGCCCCGCGGCGGACATGGACTTCTACGTCCAGGTCTATTACCACGCCCTGGGCTCGGACGTCGCCAAGGACCAGTACATCATCGGCAAGGACTTCGTCCGCATCGCCGAGGTGGTGCTGGAGACCGACCCCAGCGGTCGCTGGCTGCTGGTGAGCGTGCAAAACGGGGACGGCGGAGAGTTTGAACACCACCTGCGCAATCCCAAGGGCACGTGGTCGAAGCTGGATGGCTTCAAGGACCAGATTGTCGAGGGCAACTTCGGGGACGGCCAGCTGCTGCTGGTCTCTCGCCATGAGGCTCCGCGCGGCAAGGTCCTGCGTCTTGCCCTCAAGGCCGACGACGGGACGTACACGGCCAAGGACGCGGTAGAGATCATTCCGCAGGCCGAGGGCTCGATCGCCACCGACTTCTTCAACAACGCCGGCATCGTCGCCGGCGCTTCGAAGATCTACGTCCTCTACCAGGCGGGCGGACCCAACGAGGTGCACATGTTCGATTCCTCCGGCAAGCCGGCGGGCCAGGTCCCGCTCCCGCCGGTGTCGTCGGTCGATGAGATCGTGCACACCAGCGGTGACGACGTGCTGCTCGCCTCCGAATCTTTCATCACGCCCCCGGCATGGTTCACGTTCAGTCCCGGCAGCGCCGCGCTGGGCAAGACGCAGTTCGTGCAGACCTCTCCCGCCGATTTCTCCGACTGCGAAGTCGTCCGGGAGTTCGCGGTGAGCAAGGACGGCACCAAGGTGCCCATCAGCATCATCCGCAAGCAGGGGATCGGCGCGGTGGTGGACCAGGGGATCTCGGGGCCGCGCGCGACCAAGGACAAGGGGCGGGCGATCAGGTCTCGCATGCCGGGCAAGGACGGGCGGCCGGGCTGGCAGCTGCCCGCGCCGACGATCGTGTGGGGCTACGGCGGGTACGGCGTGAACCAGACGCCCACGTTCTCCGCACGCCGCGCGGTCTTCGTCGAGCAGGGCGGCATCTACGCCGTCGCCAACATCCGCGGGGGCGGTGAATACGGGGAGGAATGGCACCTCGCCGGCAACCTCACCCGCAAGCAGAACGTCTTCGACGACTTCCAGGCCGCCGGTGAATACATGATCGAGCGCGGCTACACCGACCACGAGCACCTGGCCCTCATGGGCGGCTCCAACGGGGGGCTGCTCATGGGCGCCACGCTCACGCAGGACCCCGAGCTCGCCAAGGCCGTCGTCTCCTCCGTGGGCATCTACGACATGCTCCGCGTCGAGCTCTCCCCCAACGGCGCGTTCAACATCACCGAGTTCGGCAGCGTCAAGGATCCCCAGCAGTTCAAGGCCCTGTACGCCTACTCCCCGTTCCACCATGTGCGTGACGGGGAGACGTACCCGGCGGTGCTGATGCTCACGGGCGCCAACGATCCGCGCGTGGACCCGATGCATTCGCGGAAGATGACGGCGAGGCTCCAGGCGGCGCAGCCGGGCGGCACGTTCCTGCTGCGGACCAGCGCCAACGCGGGCCACGGCATCGGCAGCTCGCTCTCGGAGCGCATCGAGCAGAACGTGGACATCTTCTCCTTCCTCTTCGACCAGCTGGGCGTGAAGTACCAGCCGATCAGTTCGAAGTAATTGGCTTGTCTCACGCTCGCATCGTCACCTCCCGTCCGCGTCCCGATAGACGCGGCTCGCTGATCTCAAAAAGAACATCCGCGCGAGTCGGCTCGCGCGGATGTGGCTTGCGTGTAGTCGATGGATCCGCCGGTTGTTGGGCGAGGAACCCATTCAAAGGAGCCACCGGCGGGCGAATCAGTGGCGGCGGCGGCGGGCGGCCATGCACATCCCAAGGCCGGCGAGCATGCCGGCGGCGGGCGCGGGGACGACGTTGAGCGTGTACGCGCCCTCGGTGCCGGCGGCGCTGTCGACCAGCACGTAGTACGTGCCCGCGGCCGCGCCGGGGACGATGATCTTCTCGAGCCCCGTATTGGTGTAGCTGTCGTACGTCGACTCGTTGAGGCTGCCGGGGACGTAGAGGAAGAGATCGGGATCGACGCGGCCGGAGTTGTCGTAGGTCATCGTCAGCATGAGGTCCCCGCCGGCCCAGTCGAGCTGGTAGACATCATCCCCGCCGTCCCACAGGTCGAAGATGTGGTCGCCGCTGAACCAGCCGTCGTTGTCGTTGCTGGATCCGGTGTTGTTCCCGTTCACGGAGCTGTTGAGCGTGAGCGGACCCAGGATGGTCTGGCCGGAGAAATCGGCCCGAGCCTGGGACGCGGCGACAAGAATGGCCCCCGCGGCGAGCGCGAGGGCAACGAACGAACCGGTCGTACGGATCTGCATGATGCTCTCTCCCTGTCCCCCGAACGAGAAAGTCGCTCAACTACCCCGGGGCCAGACATGGCGAGGGGTAGAAGTCTGTACGCAGGGTGAGTCTCCGGGAGTTCCGACGGGTTTGGAATATACCGTAGAAGAAACCCGATTCAGGATGCTTCGGAGACAAATCGAGCAACTGGACCGCTGTGTATCTCCAGCCCCTTCAGACTGACGTTCCGGCGAAACACGACCTCCGCGACAGTGCCGGGAGTACCCGCATACGAAGCAGCTGGAAGAAATGTGTCTCTGCCCCGGCTTCCTGGCCGTCCCTTGTTGTAACGCGGGCTTCCGGAATTGCACTTGCTGAACGCCGCGGCATCAAAGCCGTTGACCGTCAGCAATTCCATTGAGTCGAACACGAGGACGACCGCGTCTTCACTCGCGTATCGTGCGAAGTGATTTCGTCCATAGGTAATTGGTCCGTCTTGATCGCCGGGCCAGAAGAATACATGTTGGTTGAGGTATGAAACAAGGTCCGAAAAACTCCAACCATCCTGCAGCGCGGTATTGCCTTCGTGGAGTGGCGCCTGATCTCGCACGTGCACCTGCTCATTGCCGACTTCCACGTTTATCGAGGACTTACGGCGTTGTGCAAGCAAGTCTCGGCGATGAGACTGCAAGAACAGATCACTTGCGGGATGAATGACCTTGTCCCGCAGGATGCGCTGGGCGTTTGTCCTCGCGGTCAGATGGTATAGACGAGGCCGCAGCCGCGCGAACGACTCGATATCAAATGGCATTTCGGCTTCCCCGGAACACTCCTGCTCCTCGACTACCTCGCGTACTCAATCGCCCGCGTCTCGCGCAGCACCGTCACCTTGATCTCACCCGGGAACGTCATCTCCTCGCTCACGCGCTTGGCGATCTGGTGGGCGATCAGGAAGGCCTCGTCGTCCCCCACCTTCGCCGCGTCGATCATCACGCGGACCTCGCGGCCGGCCTGGATCGCATACGCCTCCGTGACGCCCTTGAAGCTGGTGGCGATGTCCTGGAGTTCGTTGAGCCGCTGGACGTACTTCTCCATGCTCTCGCGCCGCGCCCCGGGGCGGGCGGAAGAAACGGCGTCGGCCGCCATCACGATGGGCGTGTAGAAACTGATCGCCGGGATGTCGGCGTGGTGTCCGCCGATCGCGTTGAGCACCGGCTCGCGCTCCCCGTACTGCTTGGCGAAGTCCATTCCGATCTTCGGATGGCCGCCCTCCATCTCCTGGTCCATCGCCTTGCCGATGTCGTGCAGGAACCCGCAGCGGCGGGCGATCGTGCCATCGAGCCCGAGCTGGTCGGCGATGATCTGGCAGAGGTACGCGACTTCGACCGAGTGCCGCAGCACGTTCTGACCGAAGCTGGTGCGGTAGTGGAGCTTGCCCATCGCCTCGACGATCTTGGGGTGCAGGCCGCGGAGGTTCACTTCCAGCACGGCGTCCTTGCCGGCCTTGAGAACCTTTTCCCCGATCTCGGAGCGGACCTTGTCGACGACTTCCTCGATGCGGCTGGGGTGCATGCGGCCGTCGGCGATCAGGCGGTTGAGGGACTCCACCGCGACGGCCTGGCGGATCTTGTCGAAGCACGAGACGACGATGACGCCGGGGGTGTCGTCGACGATGATGTCGACGCCGGTGGCCTTCTCGATCGCGCGAATATTGCGACCTTCGCGTCCGATGATCCGGCCCTTCATGTCGTCGGAGGGGATGTCGACCGTGCGGACGGTCGATTCCGACGAATGCTCCCCCGCGTACCGCTGGACGGCCATGAGGGTGATTTCGCGGGCCTTGTTCTTGGCCTCGTGCTCCGCGTCCTCGACGATGCGGCGAACGACCTTGGCGACTTCCTGGCGTGACTCGTTCTCGACGCGTTCCAGCAGCATGTCCTTCGCCGCGCCGGGAGTCAGGTCGGCGATCTTGTAGAGCTTGTCTTTCTGTTCTTCGAGGACGCGGAGGCTCTCGGCCTCGCGCTGGGCGGCGCGCTCTTCACGCTGGCGGAAGGTCTCGGCCTGGCGGGAGAGGGTCTGCTCCTTGAGGGTGAGCGTTTCCTCCTTGCGGTCGACCAGGTCTTCACGCTTGGCGAGGCGGCGCTCGTTCTCCCGGATCTCTCCCCGGGCCTGCTCGAGTTCCTTCTCGGCCTTTTCCTTGCGTTCCAGGACGGCGCGTTCCCCCTCGAGGCGCGACTTTTCGGCCTCGGTGCGGGCCTCGGCCTGCGCCTGGTCCTTGATGCGGCGCGCGTCGTTCTTGGCCTGCGAAATGCTGGCCAGGCCCAGGGCCTTGGAGACCAGCAGCGCAGCGACGATTCCGGCGATCAGCCCGCCGGCGAGCCAGCCGAATTCGGCGGCGCCGACAGCCCCCAGAAGGACAATGTCCGATGGCATCGGTGGCGATCCTTCCCCCCGTGCGCGAGCGATCTCGGCACGGCCCTGTTGACCGCGTGGAGCGCCGCAGGATCTGGAATATGCCCGGACCGGTCTCGGCGGGTATGCAGCGTCTGGCCGGGAGAAATCTCCCCGGCAACATCTGAAGCGAGCCCGGCAAACCCTCACGCGACGACCCGAGCCGCTCCCTCGCAACACCCCTCAACGGAAAAGACGTGGCACCTGGCCGTCCCGGGCGGCGGGGAAATCCCGGGCTGCAATGATCCGCCGTTTCAATCGGCCAGCTGTACACTTTTCCGAACCGCACCCATCAGTGCCCCGTTCCCTCGAACGGGCGTCAGGCATTCAATCCAAGTCTTGTGACCGCGCGACACGCGGAGAGTGAAAATTCCCGCCGAGCGCCCCATGACGACCGGCCTTCACGGATTCTACACCAAACTCGCGCCACTGTTTATCCCGGAGGATCCCCGCCCGGTTCGTTTTGGAGGTGTTCGTCATGCCGCTTCGCTCCGGCGGCCGATCTTTCCGCAGCGGAAGGGTCGAATCGGGACTCCGCGAGCCGGATATGTACGGGTACAGTTCGCATTGGGACGATTCACCATGAATATCACAGTTCGGACGATGTTCGCAGCCGCGATTGCTCTCACCTTCGCCGTCGGCGGATGTTCACTGCCGCCCGCGGGACGCATTCCGATCACGGGCATGGAAGCCTCTCCCACCGGTGCGCTGGCCGTGGACGTCCAGAACGTTCGCGGCGCGGTCGAGATCATCGCCGACCCCAAGATCACCCGCGCCGACGTCTGCGTCCTGAACGTGGACGGCTCGGACATTACCCCGACAGGTGCGCGGGGCACGAATCCCGCCGCATACGTCGCCAGCCAGATCGTCCCCGGGGATTTCGGGTCGGTACTGCGAGTCGTCAGCGCCGACACCGCGAGCGGCCCGGCGCCGGCGATGCTGCTGCGCATCCGCGTCCCCACCTGCGACGGGCTGCG
The DNA here is from genome assembly GCA_044226385.1 of Phycisphaerales bacterium. Taxonomy (GTDB): domain Bacteria; phylum Planctomycetota; class Phycisphaerae; order Phycisphaerales; family UBA1924; genus JAEUJB01. Next base: position 49,849 of record JBGAHA010000007.1, on the reverse strand, counting down.
GGTCCGCACCTCGGAAGGCGGGGTTATCGCCGGGGGCGTAGGTGGTTCGATCGACATTCTCGCCGACCACGTGCCCGCGGCGGCCGGGGGCATCCGCGTGACCACCACGCGGGCCCTCAACCAGCCGGTCTCCCTCGTCACTTCCGGCGGGGACATCACCCTGACCATCCCTTCGACCAGCGACCTGGTGATGGAAGCCCAGGCGACGGGTGGGAACGTCAAGTTCATCTCCGGCGGCACCCGCGTGAGCACGTCCCGGGTCGAGATCGACCGTGCGGAGGCGACGATCGGGGGCGGAAAGTCGCCGCTGACCATCCGCACGTCCATGGGGAACGTGCGGGTCGAAGTGCGGTGACGGTTTAGCGAGGCGGATGGGAACGGGAAGGCCTTCCGCTGGTGCGGGGTGGTTCTTATGATCACCTGTGAACGCACGCACGTTTGAAGTCATCGTCATCGGCGGGGGGCACGCCGGGGTGGAAGCCGCGTGGGCGGCGGCCAACCTGCTGCCCGCGCGCGGTTCGGTGGCGCTGGTCACGATCGATCCGTCCAAGATCGGGGTGATGTCGTGCAATCCGGCGATCGGCGGGCTGGCGAAGGGTCAGCTGGTTCGAGAGATCGACGCGATGGGCGGGCTGATGGGCCTGGCGAGCGACGCGACGGGGATCCAGTTCCGCGTCCTCAATACGTCCAAGGGCCAGGCGGTGCACGGGCCGCGGGCGCAGTGTGACAAGCACGCGTACGCGAAGGCGGTGCAGCTGCTGATTGGCTCGCGGGAGGAGATTCAGGTCGTCGCCGGCGCGGTGGAGCGGCTGCTGGTCGAGAACGGAAAAGTCCGCGGCGTGGTCGTGCGGCCCGGGAAGGGACCAGATGAAACGCTCCTCGCCGGCGCCGTGGTGCTCACGACCGGGACGTTCATGCGCGGCCTGATGCACACCGGGGAGTCCAAGACCCAGGGCGGGCGCTTCGGTGAGGCACCGGCCGTGGGGATCTCCGCGGCGCTGCGGGATCTGGGGTTCGAGCTTGGACGGCTCAAGACGGGCACGCCGCCGCGGCTCAAGCGTTCGACGATCCGCTGGGAAGAGCTTGCGCCGCAGTATGGGGATGCGAGGCCGACGCCGTTCAGTGATCTGACGTCGCGCGAGGCGGCGCCGGCAAACGGTCCGATGGGCGAGGAAATGAACGCCCATAGAAGCGGTGATTCCCCGGATGCCGACGCGCCGCTCTTCGCTTGGAGCCGGCGGGACTTTGTCTTCGACGCATTTCCTCTGCTGCCGCAGGTCGAATGCCGGCAGACGTCGACCAACGCGGCCTCCCACGAGCTCATCCGCGCCAACCTGCACCGCGCGCCCATGTATTCCGGCCAGATCGAATCGATGGGACCTCGCTACTGCCCCAGCATCGAGGACAAGGTCGTTCGCTTCGCCCAGCGCGAGACGCACGGCGTGTTCCTGGAGCCTGAATCCCTGCGAGACGACTGGATCTACTGCAACGGCATCTCCACCTCGCTCCCCACCGATGTGCAGGACCAGATCGTGCGCTCCATGCCCGGGTGCGAGGCCGCGGAGATTTATCGCTACGGGTACGCCGTGGAGTATGACATGGTGCGGCCGCACCAGATCCTGGCGACGGGGCAGACTCGCCTGATCGCCGGCCTGTACCTCGCCGGGCAGATCAACGGCACCAGCGGGTACGAAGAAGCCGCGGCGCAGGGCCTGGTTGCGGGCATTAACGCCGCCCGCGCCGCCCGTGGGGAAGGTGAGTTCATTCTTGGGCGAGACCAGGCGTACATCGGCGTGCTGATGGACGACCTGGTGACCAAGACGCCCGTCGAGCCCTACCGCATGTTCACCAGCCGCGCCGAACATCGCCTGCTGCTGCGGGCGGACAACGCGCCCGACCGACTGACGCCCGCGGCGAGAGAGCTGGGGCTCCTCAACTCCACCTCGCTGGGCCATCGCCGCCGCGCCACGTATGAACGCCGCGTATCGCAGATCGCCGCTCTGAACGCCGCGATCGATGGAACGCGAGAAGGCGGCGTCCCGGCCGCGCACCTCATCCGCTCCCAGAACTTCGAGCTTGACGACCTTCGCCGCGTGCTCTCCGCCGCGCCCGCGGCCCCCGAGATCTCCTCCATCGATCCCGCCGTGTGGGAGACCGTGTACGCCGACCGCAGGTACGAGGCGTACATCGTGCGCCAGCGAGCGGAGATCCGTCGCCACGCCGAAATGGAAGATCGCCGCATCCCCGCCGATGTGGATTTTTCCGGGATGGACGGGCTCCGCACCGAAGCGCGGGATGCGCTCTCCAAATTCCGCCCCCGCACGTTCGGCCAGGCCTCAAGGCTCGAGGGCATGACGCCCGCGGATCTCACACTGCTCTCGGTGCTGGTGAAGCGGCGCGGCGGCGACAGCCGAAGCGCGACTGGAACGAGTCCGGCGGGCAACCCCTCACCCGTCGCGTGAATGCACTCATGAGCCCGAGCGGTCGAAATAAACACAATGCGGCGGATGCTCGCGGCGACTTCGTGCGCGCTCGGCGCCAAGGATCTTCCATGCACATGTACCCCAGGCTTCGCGGCGGGTTGAAGTGGACGGCGACGCTGGTCGCGTTGGCCGCGGCGTGCGGGTGCCAGGCTCCCCTAGACTGCCCGCAAAGCTCCGCGGTGATGACCACGCCCGCGCCGGCGATGATCCGTGTCTCGACGCAACCTTCGATTCCCCCCGAGCGGCTGGAGGCCATCCGTTCGCTCGTCACCAAGGCGATGGCGGAGCAGAACATCCCCGGCCTTAGCGTCGCCGTGGGCATGAACGGTGAAATCGCGTGGACCGAGGGGTTCGGCCTCGCCGACCTGGAGAACGCGGTGCCGGCGAGCGCCGAGACGGTGTACCGCCTCGCATCGATCTCCAAGCCGATCACGGCGGTCGCGGCGCTGCGGCTGGTGGAGCAGGGAACGCTCGACCTGGACGCCTCGATCCGCACCTATGTGCCGGAGTTCCCTGAAAAGCCCTTCCCCGTCACGCTTGGCCAGTTGCTCTGCCACCAAGGCGGCATCCGCCACTACAAGTTGGGAGAGATCGACAGCACCCGTCATTACACTGATGTTGTGTCGGCGATCGAGCGGTTCAAGAACGACGATTTGATCGCCGAGCCTGGCACCAGGTTCTTCTATTCCACCTACGGATACGTCCTCGCCGGCGCCGCGGTCGAGCGCGCCGTGGGGCGACCGTTCATGGACTATGTCCACGAGGTCGTCGCCGTTCCCAGCGGCGCCGATGGCCTCCGCGCCGACGACGCGCGGGCGATCATCCCCCACCGCGCTCGCGGATATGCCGCATCTCCCGACGGCTCCCTGCGCAACTGCGACCTCGCCGACACCAGCAACAAGATCCCCGGCGGCGGCATGTGCTCCCGTGCACAGGACCTTGTGCGATTCGCCCTCGCCTTGGCCCGCGGAGAACTGCTGAGCCATGAAAGCATGGAGATGATGTGGACGCCGGCGAAAACCCGTGACGGCGTGGAAACGACCTACGGCCTGGGCTGGGCGATCGCCCGTGAGAACGGCCGGCGCCGCGTCGAGCACTCGGGCGGCCAGCCCGGCACCTCCACGGCGCTGGTGCTGTTCCCCTCGGAAATGCTGGCCGTTTCGGTCATGTGCAACAAAGAAGGCGTGGGGGCGATGCCGCTGGCAAAGGAGATCTCGCGGCTGCTGGTGGATGGGGTCGAGAAGTAGAACTGCACCGGGCATCGCCGAACGGGCCATCCCCGAACTACGCATCCCCGGCTATGGGCGAGCGAATCGCCGTGAATGGGCCCGGTGGGAATCGAACCCACACGCCGCTTGCGCGGCAGCGGATTTTAAGTCCGCTGCGTCTGCCGTTCCGCCACGGGCCCTTTGCGGCGTTCATGGTAGCGTCAGACTCTATAAATCGTCCCCTCGACGCGGTTACTGCCTCCGACGGCGCCAACTGCTTCATTCATTGTGCATACTCGCTGTGTCAGCACTGAGAATGCTCTAACGCAAATCGTCACGTAACTCGTAAAGGGCGTTGGCCACGGCGTCGGCCCACAGAAAGGACATGTCACCTGCTTTGATGCGCTGCTTCCGGGCGTGCTCCGCCCCCGCTTCAGCGAGTCGCGTCAGTGCTGTATCGAGCTTCAGATGAATATCTGACCAGATTGAGTATTGCATTTCGGACGTGTACTGCTGATCATCGTCGCGATAGGCCTTGAGTTCATCGTTTGCCTTCCGGACATTGTCGTTGTGCTTGACCACCAGATGAGCCCAAACGGTGCGAGTATTCGTGATCCAAAACCGTCGCGGTTCAACCATGGCCGCGATTTCTGAACCCACACTGATTTTCAACTGCCAAATATCAGCGCCCCAGACTACACGAGGCACTGCCATCGGTTCACCCGCCACAAGTTGCTGCGCTAAGGCGAGGATACGTTCTGGCTTCGCACGTGAAAGCACCTTGGGTCCAAGACTGTGTTCCGAAGCGCTGTAGTTTCCCAGCGGGGATGAGACACCGAGAGCTAGGTTCGCGAATTCGTCTGCCCTATTACCCTTGAAGGCACGCAGAACTCGGCGATGAGTGTCGACTCTCTCCTCGTAGTGATTCGCGATGCGTGTGTAGTCCAAAGCGGACATTAAGGAGTTGGACATGCCATTCATTGTATGAGAAAGGGGGAATCAATCTCCTGCGGGTATTCGCCATCCCACGGGCCCCAGGTCGGGCAGATTCTACAGGACCTGCGCAAGAGAAAGCCCGTTCCGTCTGGAACGGGCTTCTCGGAGGGAAAGAGAGAAAGAGCTCGTGAGCTCGCCCGCGGCGAGCGTCCGGTCACGCCGCGGGGAGGGACATCACGCGATCATGATCATGCCGCTTCGCGGGCCTTGACCGGCCGGCGAGCCTGGCGCGGGGCGGGGGCGGCGACTTTGGGCTGCGGGGTGCGGCCTTCCTGCAGGACTTCACCGGTCAGGAGGATTTCGACCATCTCCATGGGAGACGTCGCCCAGATGTGGGCGCCGATCTCTTCGGCGAGGCCTTCGGCGCGGTTGAAGACGCCGCCGCCGACGGCGATGCGCACCTTGCGGCAGGCGCCGATCTCGGTCATCGAATCGATGATCTCCCGGATGCCGGGGAGATCGGCGGGGCTGGAGGCGAACATCAGGAGGATGTCGGGCTGGCGCTCGTGCACCAGTTCACGGATCTCGTCGGAGGGCAGTCCGCCGCCGGCGAAGGTGACGCTGTAGCCGGCGGTCTCCAGGAGATCGACGGCCATCTGGGCGCCCAGCTCGTCCCCCTCGGCCTGGCCGCAGGAGACGAAGACGCGCTGGCCGTTGGAGGGCCCGAACTGCAGCTTGGCGCTGGACTGATCGACGAGCATGCGCAGCAGGCGCGTCGAAAAGTGGTAGCTGAGCTTGCTGAGATGATCGCTGCGGTACATCCGCTCGATCAGCTCGTGCGTGGGCCACAGCAGGTCGCTGAGCACGCGCGTCGCGGGCACGCCGGCCTCGAATTGGTCGCTGATCAGGCGACGGGCCGCGGGACGATCCCCGCTGACAAGGATGCCAAAGAAACGCTCGATCAGGACTTCACGGTTATCCACAGCCAACCTCCCGACAGAACAATCGGGACCGGACGCGGTTCCACCGTGACCTGGTCGCACTCCGTTGCGTTGTAGGTTCCAGGCTCCGCCTGGCACCACCCTGTTGATCCACCCGGACGAGCCGCCCACCAAACCCCACGGGGCTGCTCATCCGCAAACCGCTCTCCAGCCGGGACCACCATCCCGAAAGAGAACGTCACGCGCCAGTTCCACCTACCGGCGGTGTCCACCTGACAAGCCGTGCGGCCCGGCGATCGTTTCGCTCGGTCCGCGACGCGTGCACCCGTTCTATCGAGCCGCGGGGTCCATCACACTGAAATTGAGGGGGGCCTGAGAGTCTTCGGACCAGGGGTGTTTTTGAGGCCCGATAACACAAACCGCGTTCAGGACGCTCCAGAGGGCTTCTGGGCGACGTAGCACAGGCAAATCCCCAGGGTCAGCGATTGCACCCGCGCCTCGGACAGGCCGGCTGCGTTCATCAACTCTTTCATGCGGGCGGGTGACATAAAGGATGCGACGGACTTGGGTAGGTACTTGTACGCGCCGCTGCGGTCGCCGCTGATGAGCGTCGCCGTGCGGGGCATGACCCAGCCGCAGTAAAAGTCGTTGAACCAGCGGGCGGGGGCGAAGGAGGGGCGGCCAAACTCCAGGACCACCAGCCGTCCGCCGGGCTTGAGGACGCGAGCGAACTCGCGGATGGCCCTGGCGGGGTCGGCGACGTTGCGGATGCCGAAGGCGATGGAGACCACGTTAAAGGAAGCGTCGGGAAAGGGCAGGTTTTGCGCGTCGCCCTCGATGTACTCGATCTTGCCGACGGCGGGGGCGGGGAGCCTTTGTTTTTTCTGGCGGGCGATGTCGAGCATTTCCCGGGTGAAATCCAGGCCGACGACGCGGGCGGCGGCGGAGGCGGCGAAGGCCTGGGTCAGGTCGCCGGTGCCGCAGGCGACGTCGAGGACCGACTCTCCGGGCTGGACGTTCGCGGCTCGGACGGCGTGGCGACGCCAAGCCTGATCCTGCCAGAGGGAGTGCACGCGGTTGTTGAGGTCGTAGCTGCCCGCGATCGCGGCGAACATCGAACGAACCTTGCCGTGCTTGTCGGCGGATTCGTGCGGGTTGCGGGCGAGCTCGGGATCGGTCCAGACGGGCTGGGCGGCGGGATCTGGAGAGGCGGGGAGGGACATGGCGGGATGGTAGAGAGTTCGGGACGGCCGGCGCGGCGGATGCGTGGGCCGGAGTGCTGGTGGCCGCGTGGGACGAGGACGAGCGCTGTACGATCCTGCCGCGTGTCACTTCCCACCGAAAGCTCCCCGATTCCGCTCGCGGAACCGGATCCGCCGCAGACGAGCGCGCGAGGCGGGGTCGCGGCGACCGGCGAGCCGCACGCGCCCACGCCGGTGGCGCAGATCGTGACCGAGTTTCTGCGGGAGCGCAACGTTTCGTGTCCCGTCTGCCGGTACAACCTGCGGAACGTCGTCACGGGGATTTGCCCGGAGTGCGGGGTGGCGCTGGCGATCCACGTCCATCCGCGGAACGTCGCCTCGGGGAGCTCGGCGACGGGCATGCTGGGGGTGGTGGTCGGGATCATGGCCTCCCTTGTTGCGGCGCTGCTGAGCGTTCGGCATGGAGCGGGGGCGATCGTTCTTTCGCTGCTGTTCCTGACGGCGGCGATCGTGCAGTTGTCACTGTGGGAATACTACTTTCGCCGCGTCCGGGCGCAGCGGCGAGACATGCTGTGGGTCTACACGTGTTCTGGCTGGGCGATCCCGGCGATCATCGTGTTGTGGCTCATCATCCGTTGAAGGTCGCTTCGCGGGGGCGTGACTTTTCGACTTCGTGGCTGCGTGACTTCCCTCACCCCTGGTGAAGCTGGGGCGAGATCGCCTCACCGATCCCGAGGCCCTCAAATTCCGCCTCAAACCCTGGTCCTTCTGTGCGCTGCGGTGAGCAGGCCATCACGCCCACGTCGAAGGGTGCGGATTCTCCTGAAGGGTGCGGGAAGTGCGCGAGGCGGGCCATGTTCCAGCGGATGGAACCCGCATCGCCCGCCGGCCTGTACTCCACGCGGATCGCGGCGCCGTGACGGCTGAGACGCAGCTCGATCGGCCCACGCAGGTCCGGCAGCGGGATGACCGACCAATCGGAGCATTCGCGCGTCACCACCACGCTGAGATGGGGGACTCCGTCGGTCATTTCGACCCCTGCTTTGATCCAGTAAAGATCGCCAGCGCGGAGCATCAGGCCGGCCTGGTCGTACAGGGCTTCGTACTTCCCGTGGACCACGACGCGGGCAGTGAAATCACCCACGCGGGGCTCGCCGTAAAAGTGCCCGTTGTCCCGGATGAACCCGTAGTGGGTTGTTCGCCAGAAATCGGTCTGGAGGCCGGTGGTCATCGAGAGCCGTGAGCCGTCGACGCGCCAATGCGGGGGTTCGTTGAGCCAGTGCATGGATGGATGATCTCCGGGCGGGCCCAGGGGATCAAACGCGGGGCGACGCAAGTGCCGCCCGCGCGGGCGTGCACCAAACGAATCCCGCAAGCCTCGCGGCGATCGAGGATGGCACGGGGGCGGGGGAGTTCTACTATGAGCCCGCGAGCAAGGACGACCCACACCGCATGCGCCGACGCCAACCTCTCCAGCTCTGGCTCTACATCCTCATCGAACTCTGGCGGCTCATTTTGCTGACGCTGGGGGTCCTGGTGCTGGTGCTCGCCTTCGCGGTGGCGATCAAGCCCCTCGCCGACGGCAAGATCGGGCCGCTGGAGGCCCTGCGATTCATGTCCCTGGCCGTGGTGCCGATGCTCCAGTACTCCCTCCCGTTCGCCGCGGGTTTCGGGGCGACGCTCGCGTACCACCGTCTCAGCGCCGACAACGAGATCGTCGCCGCGCACGCGAGCGGCGTCAGCCACCGCTCCATCCTCGCCCCCGCCCTGATCTCGGGGGGCATCCTCGCCGTCATGCTGGTCGTTCTCTCCCAGCAGATCATCCCCGCCTTCCTGCGGTCGATGGAGCAGATGATCACGCAGGACATCGCCAAGATCCTGGTAAACTCGATCCAGCGGGGCCAGTCGGTCGCGCTGGGAGATATGCGGGTCTACGCCGACAACGTGGTGCGCGTAGAGCCCCTCCCCGGCAGCGGCGCGACCGACGAGTTCATCCTCTCCCACGTGGGCGTCGTGCGCGTGGACCCCAAGAACAGCGTGCGGCAGGATTTCACCGCATCCCGGGCGCACGTGTGGGTGATGGCCCCCGGATCCATGCCCAGCGCGGGGGACGACAGCGATTCCAGCACCATCATCTTCCAGATCGAAGACCCGGTGATGAACGAGGCGGGCCGGTACTTCTTCCAGGGTGAGGGGCAGGTCTTCGCGGTGGACGCGGGCAAGGCGTTCAAGGACGATCCCAAATTCCTCACCTATTCCGACCTGCGGCGGCTGAGCGCCGAGCCGGACCGCATGAACTGGATCGACAGCCTCCGCGCCGACCTGGCGACCCGTCTGATGACCAAGTACGTGACCGAAGAGATGCAGGAGCGGCTGGTCAAGGACCGGCAGATCGTGATGCGTGATTCGCAGGACCGCCAGATGATCGTGAAGGCGGGCGCGATGACGTGGAACCAGACCAAGCAGCGGTGGGAACTGCAGCCCGTCCGCACCAACGCCACGATCGACATCGAGATTCGCCGGGAGGGGGACGACAAAACGGGCCCGGGGAGCACGACTCGGCTCTCGGCGAGGGACGTGGTGCTGATCCCCAGCTATCGCTCGGCGCGGCCGGACCAGCGGCTGGTCTTTACGCTGGGGGCCAAGAACGCGGTGGTGCGGGGGCTGGACGCGGCGACGGGATCCCGTGACGCGGCGGCGGCGACGGTCGCGGAGCGTTCGTACAGCGACCTGACGTATCCGCCCGGAGAGCACGCGGCGCTCACGGACAAGCGCCAGACATCGATGGCGGCCCTGGTCGAGATGGTGGACCAGCGGGTCAAGGACTACGGCCCCGATCCATTCCTGACCGACAAGAAGGACGAGCTGCTGACAAAGGTTGACAAGCTGGAGCGGGAGATCCTGAGCAAGCAGCACGAGCGGATGGCGATGGCGGCGGCATGCCTGGTGATGGTGGTGACGGGGGCGATCACGGCGGTGCAGCTGAGCCAGAGCCTTCCGCTGACGGTGTACCTGTGGAGCTTCTTCCCAGCGCTGGCGGCGCTCATCACGATCTCGACGGGGCAGCAGGTGACCCATGACAAGGGGATGTGGGGGCTGCTGATCCTGTGGGGAGGCGTAGGGCTGCTGGGGCTGTACGGGGCGATGGGATATGTGCGGCTTGCGCGGCACTGACGGCCTGGGAGCCTTCCGGCGGCGCGCCAATTCACGATGAACCATCCGGCTTCAACTTCACCCGATCCTCACGCGGCCGAGCGTGTTGCCGGGGGTGCGACAGACGCCGAGCCCGCGCCCGGGCTGCTCGCCCGCCTCGGGAGGGATCCGGTGGTCTGGCTGATCGTCGGCGTCACCCTCGCGCGGATCGTGTATCTCTTCTGGCTTTGCCCGTACGAGCTTGTGGAAGATGAGGCTCATTACTGGGAGTGGAGCCGGCGGCTGGGGCTGTCGTACTACAGCAAGGGGCCGGGGGTCGCGTGGTCGATCGCGGCGAGCACCTGGCTGCTGGGAACAACCGAGGCGGCGATCCGGCTGCCCTCGGTGCTCGCGGCGGGGGTCTCATCCTGGTCTCTGGCAGCGCTGGCCCGAGACATCTTCCGGGACCGCGCCGCGGGGTTGTATGCGGCGAGCCTTTTCAACCTTGCGCCGGTCTTTCAGTTCGCCAGCCTGGTGATGACGATCGATAGTCCATACGTCGCCTGCTGGACCGTCGCCTGCCACGCGGGGTGGCGTGCGGCGGGGCCGAGGGAAGAATCCCGCACGGGCTCCCGCGCGGGATGGTGGGCTCTGCTGGGGCTGGCCCTGGGCGCCGGTTTTCTGTACAAGTACACGATCCTGCTGCTGCTCCCGGGCATTCTTGCCGGCTGGTGGCTGGTCCGCCGCCGCAGCACTGCTCGCCAGGAGCAGCGCGTGTTCCCCGGCGCGCTCATCGCCCTCGCCGCCTTTGCGATCTGCGCGTCCCCCGTGCTCATCTGGAACATCCACAACGGCTGGCCGACCGTGCGGCACCTCCTGGGTCACCTGGGCGTCAGCGGTGGGGATGTCGTCGTCAAGGCCGCCGATTCCCAGGGCGGCCATTACAACCCGGTCTGGACGCTCGAGCTCGTCGCCGTGCAGGGCGTGATGATGGGGGCCACCACCGCGGCGATTATCGCGGGCCTTGTGTGGCGACGCCGGCTTGCCCCCACCGACCCCGCCCGCAGCGGCTCGATCTACCTCGTCGCCTGCGCGGTCCCGATCCTGCTCTTCTACCTCGCCGTCACGTTCTTCGCCCGCGCCGAGGGAAACTGGCCCGTTGCCGGCTTTGTTTCCCTGCTGGCCCTGGCCGGCGGATGGATGGGACGGGAGGTCGCGGCGATCTCCCGGCGGCCAACGCTCGACTCAGGGGATGCCGGCGGCGCCCGTCGCGCGCGGCCCTTCGTTGAATCGGTCTGGCGAGCCTCGGTCATTGCCGGGCTCATCGTCGGCGTGCTGATGCTCCGGGTAGACCTGCTTGCCCGCGTTCCCGGGCTTGGAGCGGTCGTCCCCATCGGCCGGCTCATCGGGGCCCGGGAACAGGCCCGCCATGTGGACGAGATCATGGGCACACTTCGCCAGCGCACGGGGCAGGAGCCGATGGTGCTGGTGCAGCACTACGGGCAGGCGAGCCGGCTGGCGTTCTACCTGCCGGGACGTCCGGTGGTGCTGTGCGCCAGCAGCTACACGGGCGGGCGAAAGACGCAGTTTGATTACTGGCCCGATACCGACCTTTCCCGCCCCGACCTGATCGGCAAGCCCGGGATCATCGTGGGCGGAGAGATCGGCCAGTGGCAGGCGGCCTTCAAGACCGTCGAGCCCATCGGGCAGCTTCGCGGAGAAACCAAGAAAGACCGCCAGTCGTTCCTGGGCTTTGAATACAAGGGTTTCGCGCCGGCACCCACACCGCCCGTCAAGTAGACTTTCCGTTCCGAATCGCGAGCTCTCCCACTCCCCCACTGCTCGTCGAACCGACCCTTCGCGTGTACCTCACTCCCCACGATCATCGCCGACGACTCGCACGCACCGCGGTGTGCCTTGGGTTGTTCCTCGCCGGCCTGGCCGCGCTCACCCTTGCCGACCACACGCTGTGGGCGTGGCTCAAATGGGACAAGCAGCCAAGCTCCAAGGACTGGTACCTGATGCTCCGCAGCGCCGGGTACTTTCCCACGTGGCTTCTGGCGTCCGCGGCGCTGGTCATCGGCGGCTCGGCCCTGGGAGTTGCTCATGCCCGCGGCTGGTGGCGACTGGGACTCTCCGCGGGCCTGGCCGGCCTTGCGGCGGAGATTCTCAAGCTGGTCGTCTCCCGGGACCGGCCCAGCGCCGACGGCCTGCACCACTATCGCGGCCTGTTTACAGGCTTTGCGGACGGATCCAACCTGGGGATGCCCAGCAGCCACGCCGCCGTCGCCTTCGGGGCGGCGTTCGCCGCCCGGCGGCTTTTTCCGGGCACGGGGTGGGTGCTGTTCCCCCTGGCGGTGGGGTGCGGGCTCACACGGCTGTTCATGGGGGACCATTTCACTTCTGACGTGTACGTCGCCGCGTGGCTGGGCATGCTCGCGGCCCGGGTGTGCGTTCCAGACCCCGACCGGCGGCGCGATCGCCCGGGCGCGACTAGGCTAACGGCGTGACGCTCCTTGATCGATACATCGCCCGCCTGTACCTGGTGAACGTCGTGGTTCTGCTGGCGATCCTGTGCTCGTTCGTCGTGACCATCGACATGTCGGTGAACTTCAACCGCCTGGTGGGGCGTGCCGACGAGCTGCTGCGAGAGCACGGGGCCGACGATCCCTCCATGATCCGCCGGGGCGCGACGACGGTGCTGCTGGTCGCCGACCTGTGGTGGCCGCGGCTGCTGCAGCTTTTCAATTTCACCCTGGGGCTGGTGCTGGTGGGGGCGATGGGGTTCACGTTCTCCCAGCTGGTGCGCGGGAGGGAGTTTGTGGCGATGCTCGCCAGCGGGATCAGCCTGCACCGCGCGGGGCGTCCGGTCTTTGTGTGCGCGTTGCTGCTCACGGGGGTGCAGGCCTTCAACCAGGAGAAGGTCATCCCGCAGGTCGCCGAGTTGCTGACGCGGGATCACGGGGACGCTCTCAAGCACGACCTGGGAACGTCGGATCTTCCCTTGATGGCGGACTCCCAGGGGCGGCTTTTCTACGCGAAGGTCTTCGACGCCGACCGGGGGAGCATCTCCGACCTGCTGGTGATCGAGCGGGACAACACGGGGCGGGCGACCCGGCGGATCACCGCCAAGACCGCGCAGTGGCGTGGGGGCGGATGGGACCTGACAGAAGGGGCGGATGTGACGGCGGGGACGACGGCGAAGGTGGATCGCATCACGACCGACCTGGATCCGCTGACGATCAAGATGCGTCGCTACGCGGGATTCAGCCAGAGCCTGAGCTTTTCCCAGATCACGCAGCTGCTCGACCAGACCTCCCCCACCGACACGGCGGGGCGCGACCGGCTGGAGCGTTTCCGCTGGGGCCGGTTTGCGATCATGATCGCCAACCTCATGGCGCTGGTGGTGAGCATGCACTTTTTCCTGCGGCGTGAGCCGACGAACATGCTGCTGCAGGCGCTCAAGTGCGCCCCGCTGGCGATCGTGACGCTGATGGGAGGCGTGCTGGGGGCGACGGCGGAGATCCCGGGGATTCCGCCGCAGCTGGGCGTGCTGTTGCCGGTGCTGATCCTGACGCCGGTGGCGATCGCGTTCGCGTCGACGATCCGGACATAACCGCACATCGGGATCGCACGCATCTTGAAGGCACGCGCCGAGAACGCGAGCTGGTCAGTCTTTTCGAATTCGCATCTTCCAGCCTAGGACAATCTCTTCGCCCGGCGAGAGCACCTGCACGCCATGACTGGGGACCGTTCCAGCGGCGGAGAGGTTGAAGCCGTCGTTGATCATGCTCACGGGCTCAACGCAGAAGAAGGGGTAGGGTGAGCCGTTCTCCCGGATGGGGCAAAAGATCACCAGGTGCATGAAGAGTGCTGATGACTCGAAATCGACGGTGACGCCGCTGGCGGGCCAGTAGATGGAGGCGGCGCCGGAAGGACAGTCGAAAATGTCGTCGAGCGGCTCGTGCAGGGGTGTGCCGCGGACCAGGGCGCGGGAGACATCGTCCATCTGGGCGGGGGCGATGACCATCACACGCTCGCAGGGGTAACGCCCGGTGACGGCGGCGGTCACGCGCGGGTCGTCACGGACATCCCACAGGATCCGGTTGAAGAACGGGTGGAATCCGCCGCCGACGGGCATGGGTGAGTCATCGGTATTGGTGATGCGGAGTTCGGCTTCCAGGCCGGCGTCGGTGAGCTCGTAGCGGACGCGGGCGCGGAAGTACCACGGCCAGTTCACGTCCTGCTGGGAGCGGCTGTCGAATTCGAGGCGAGCGGAGATGGGGGAGCGGTCGAGGATGGTCCAGGGGCGGTCGCGGACGTCTCCGTGGATGGCCGTGCCGTCGGGCCAGTTGACGCGGACTTGGTAGTCACGGCCCTGGAAGCGGAACTTGCCGTCCCGGATCCTGTTGCTCCAAGGGGCAAGGAGGTAGCTTGCGGTCTGTTCGCCGCCGGGGACGATCGCCGGGGAACGCCGCAGCAGGGGCCACCAGTGGTCGCGGGGGCCCTTGATCGCCAGATCGGCGATGCTCGCGCCCACGTCCTGGTCCAGTTCCAGCCTGAGCAGGTCGTTCTCCAGCAGGCAGCGTGTGGTGGGCGGGTTCATCGGGCGAGAATTCCTTGTCGAGCATCGCGGAGCGGCAGGGAAGGTCCGAGATAACCGGAAATGGCTCCGCGGAGGGATGGTGGTCCTCCCGCTGGGCGAGGTCAAGGGTTGTTATTGGACCCGGCCATTGAAGGAAGAATCCTCGCGCCTGCACGTGGCGTTCAGACCGCCCGGCGGGGGACCGATCATGGATATGGGGCCGCGACCCGCGCCGCCCGATGTCGAGCCGTTCCCACGCCGCACCCCTGCGCCGCCGAGGTTGTCACCTTCCATGACCGATTCGTCACCCAGCCCAGGCAAGTCTCCGCCCGCCGTGGGACAGGCCACGCCGCACGCGCCGGGGGCCGGGACGCCCGCGCCCACCAGTGACGACGTGCTCTCGGTGCTGGAGGAGTTTGAAGCGGGGCTCGACAGCCTGAAGCAGCTCTACGTGCAGCGCCAGGCCCTCGCCGAGGATCTCAAGCGCAAGAGCGAGCAGATGGCGACGGCCGAGGCCGAACTGCGGACGCGCCGCGAGGAGCTTGCGGGTCGGGAGCGGGAGATCGCGCAGGCGTCGGCGAGCCTGGGGGATCGCTGGAAGCAGCTGGAGACCCGTGAAGAGGAGATCCTGCGGGAACTCCAGGGGATTGAAGAAAAGTCCGCGGCGCTTAAGGCCCGCGAGGCCGCGGCGCTGGAGCGCGACGCGCGGGCCGCGGAGGCCGCTCGCCAGGCCGAGCAGCTGGTTGCCGAGCTGGAGGCCCGGGATGCCGACCTGCAGCAGCGCGGCAACGAACTCGACACACGGCACAGGTCGGCGGCGGAGCGGGAGCAGGAACTCTCGGCCCGGGCCGAGGCGCTGGAACGCTCCCTCGTTCAGATCAAGGTGGACCGTGACGCGCTGACCATCGCCAAGGGGCAGGTGGACCAGCGGGCCGCGCAGGTGGAAGCGCTGTGCGCGGCGGCACAGAACCAGCAGCGGGACCTGGACGCGGCGCGGGCGCAGCTTGAGAAGGATCGCGCGGGGCTTGAAGCGGCGACCCGCCAGCTTGAACAGCAGAAGCGCGAGGCCGAGGCGAGCGCAACGACGTCGGACCAGCTCAAGTCCGCGTGCGACCAGCTCCGCGGCCGGCTCGCCGAGGCGGACCGGAAGCTCGTCGCCCAGGCGTCCCAGCTCGAGAATCAGCGGGTCGAGCACGAACAAGTCGTCGCCGATCTCCGCCAGCAGGCGGCGAACGTGGAGGCACGGCTCGCCGAGGCGCGGCAGGGTCAGAACGGTTCCTCCGCGGCCGTGCAGGACGCCCAGCGTCAGCTCGACCAAGTGAAGCAGCAGCTTTCCACGGCCCAGGCGGCGCTTGCCGCCGCCGAAAAGGCGGGCGAGGAGCGGGCCGGGCAGTTGCAGGCGGCCCTGACCTGCTGCACCGACGTCTTCGAGGAATACGAATCGCTGTGGAAGCACGAGGTCGCCGAGCACCTGCGCACCAGGCTCGAGCTTTCGGAAGCGCAGGGGAAGCTGGCGGCCGCGCCCGCCGCCGCCCCGGGCTCCCTCACCGACGATGCGGCGACCGAGGCCCTGACCGACCGTCTGCGCAAGGCGTGCGAGGCCTTGGTGCAACTGCGCGACGAGCGCAACGACCTGACAGCGCGGATCGGCTCCCTGGAGTCGGAGCTGGAGCGGGCGCGGGAATCGGTCAAGCAGGCCCGGTCAGGGGAGCCAACCGGTCGCTCGGCGCACCCCATCGCCCTCAAGCGGCGGCGGGAGCGGCTGCTGGCGACGCGGGCCCTGGCGAGGGAACGATCCAAGAAGATCAAGCGGGCCGAGGATGCGCTGGCGACGCGGTTCGAGCAGTGCGAGCGGATCTTGGGGATGCGCCAGGAGCTCGCCGAAGCGCGGGAGCTGATCACCGCGGCGCAGCGCAAGACCGAGCGCCAGCGGGCGAGCGGGAAGACCGCGGCCCTGGCCTTCTACGGCACGGCGGCGGTGGCGCTGCTGGGCGTGCTGAGCTGGTTTGGAACGCGGGCGGCGATCCCGGGCATTTATGCCGCGCGGGCAATCGTCGCCGCCGACGCTCGCGGCCGCACGCTGGGCCCCGGGGAATACGCGGAATGGCAGACGTTCCATGAATCCCTGGTCGCCGACCCGCGGCTGATGGAAGTCGCCGCCGAACGCATGGAGCGGCGCGGCATCGTGGATCTTGGCAAGGCCGGGGACCTCGCCGCCGCGTGCAAGGAGCACCTGATCACGCAGTCGGGCACCGCGGGAGAACTGCTGCTGGAATGGCGCGGGGAAGGCGCCGAGCGCACCCAGCGCGTGCTGGACACCTTCGTGACCACGTTTGCGAGCCAGGCCAACGCGGCACGGGAGCGCCGCGTGGACGGGGCGGTGACGGAGATCCGCCAGCCCTCCACGGCCGGCAGCGAGCGGCTGGACACCGACTACCGGATGATCGCCGCCGGCGTGTGGGCGGGATCGGTCGTGCTGAGCTTTGGTCTGTCGGCGCTCATCTGGAGGCGGCTGGCCAACGCCAAGGCCGCGTTCGAGGGCTCGGCGACGGTGGACAACACGCTGGATGTGCGCAAGTGGAACCTGCCGCAGCGCAAGGACAAGTTCCCGGCCTGATCCCCGGGGCCCGCGGAGCTTCTCAATACAACTGGTTTAGCCCTCGTAGCGACCGACCACGAGCGTGACGTTGTGGCCGCCGAAGCCGAACGTGTTGTTCATCGCGTAGCGGACGCGGCGTTCCCGGGCGTGGTGCGGAACCAGGTCGAGGTTCTCAAAGCCCGGGTCGGGGTTTTCGAGGTTGATCGTGGGGGCGATGATGCCGTCCCGCACGGCGTGGATGCAGGCGATCAGCTCGATCGCGCCCGAGGCGCCCAGGCAATGCCCGTGCATCGACTTGGTCGAGCTCATCATGAGACGGTTCTTGGCGCCGGCGAGGGCGTGCTCGCCAAAGACGCGGGTAACTGCGGCGACTTCGGCCTTGTCTCCCAGGGGCGTCGAGGTGCCGTGGGCATTGACGTACTCAATCTGGTCGGCGTTCAGGCCGGCGTCGCGCAGGGCCCAACGCATCGAGCGGGCCGCGCCCGAACCTTCGGGGTCGGGGGCTGTGATGTGGGAGGCGTCGGAGCTGTTGGCGGTGCCGACGAGCTCGGCGTAGATCGTTGCGCCGCGGGCCTTGGCGTGGGCCTCGGTCTCCAGCACGAACATCGCCGCACCCTCAGAGAGAACGAAGCCGTCCCGGTTGCGGTCGAAGGGGCGGCTGGCCTTGGTGGGGTCGTCGTTGCGGGTGCTCAGCGCACGCATCGTCATGAACGAGCCGATGCACAGGGCGCTGCACGCCGCCTCGGCGCCGCCGACGATCATCACGTCCGCCTCCCCGCGACGCATCACGTTCATCGCATCACCGATGGCGTGGCCGGAGCTGGCACAGGCCGTCGCGTGGGTGCTCGCCGGGCCGCGGAGGTTGTACTTGATCGAGATGTTGCCCGCGGCGGCGTTGGCCATCAGGCGGGGGACGGTGAAGGGGCTGATGCGCTCGGGGCCGCGCTCGATCAGCACCCACATGCCGTCTTCGATAGTCTTGATGCCGCCGATGCCCGAGCCGATGATCACGCCGCAGCGCTCGGTGTCTTCCTTGGTCAGGTCCAGACCGGAGTGGCGAACAGCCTCGTCGGCGGCACCCAGGCCCAGCAGGGAGAACCGGTCGGTCCGGCGAGCCTCACGGGAGTCGCAGACACCGGAGGCGACGGGATCCCAGCCGCGGATCTGGCCGCCGATCTTGACGTCCCAGTGACCGGCGTGGCGAGTAAATTCCTCGCCTTCCAGGGGGGTGATCCCCGAGCGGCCTTCGCGCATGGCGGACCATGTGTCCTGCGCATTGTGGCCAAGATTGGTCAGCGCACCCATGCCTGTAATGACGACACGGGTCTGATTGGACTTGCCGGCTGGCGAACTCATGCGGATCCGGTTCCTTGAGGGGTGAACCCCGGGCGCGTCGGTGCGGTCGGCACGACCATCGAGCCCGCCCACACCGGCGAACCCGGTTCAGCCCTCTTTGGATGCTTCATTCCGGCGGAGGAAACATACCTCAGGCCGGAGAACCCTTCCAAAGTCCTAATTTTCCGCGAGACGATCCGTGGAGGACCAGCACCGCGGAAGGTCCGGTTTACTCGGCGCCGGTGGCTTGCTTGATGTACTCGATGGCCTCGCCGACGGTCTTGATCTTCTCGGCCGCCTCGTCGGGGATCGAGGTATCGAACTCGTCCTCGAATTCCATGACCAGCTCGACGGTGTCGAGGCTGTCGGCGTTCAGATCTTCCTGGAAGCTCGTGCTCCGAGTGATCTTGGCCTTGTCGGCGTTCATCTGCTCGGCCACGATCTCGATGACTTTCGCCTCGATTTCCTGCTCGGTCACGGTGTACCTCCGTCACATTCAGTACGGCGGGCTCCCCCCGCCTTGGTTCCCCGACTACTCACAAACCCCGCCTGGCAGCCCCGAGGGACTTCCAGACGCCCCCCTCGTTCTCGGCCCTGGAACACGCACGGGGCCCGGTCGAATAAACACCGGACGAACGGGTGGGAGCGATTATACCCGATCCACGCCCCACGCCCAGCACGGGGCGCAATCCCTTTCACCCCTGACCATGGATTTCACTGGCCTTCTTGGCGAGGCGCCCGCCGGCTTCCCCCCGCGCCCAGGGAAGGCCCCGGAGACTCGCGGAAGACCAGTGCGAGGGCGAACGTCCGACAATCGCGCCAAGACGATCTTCCTTAGCAGGTCGTTCCGGTTGTAGCGGGGAGTGGAATCCCTGAGTCAACCGACCACCTCATCGCCGCGTATCGGGTTGTCGATAGGTCAGCGGGTGGCCATTCGTTCGCCTCTGCTGGGACCGCGGCGCAGGAAGCGTCGCTGAGCCAGACGGCGGGCCGCCCGAACCGAAGAAGGGACCCCCGCCATGGCCGGCATGCCCCGCGAACCCGAAGCCTTTGCCGAAGCCGTCTCCCAAATGCTCAAGAAGGTGCAGCCTTCCTACGCCGTGCACCTGGTGGGTCCGCGTGAGCTGCTGGTGAACGGCCGGCGGCTTGACCTTGAGAACCTCTACCGCATGGTCAGCCACGAGCCCGCTCGCGGGGAGGAGATCGTCGGCAATTACCTCGACCAGCTCTTTGCCGGGGATGCCTTCCAGGGCCTGTGCGCCTCCCTGGACTTCGCCAAGCCCCGCATCATGCCCCGCATCCAGCCCCAGCGGATCTTCGAGCACCTCTCCCGGGAGATGGTCGCCCACGTGCCGTTCGTCAACGACACGGTGATCGTCTTCGTCACCGACCTGCCCCAGATGACCGTCAGCATCACCACCGAGCAGTGCCTGCAGTGGAAGCTCTGCCCCGAGGAACTGGACCTGATCGCCCGGGAAAACCTGGACCAGTACGCCCCGGAGCTTGAGATCCAGTTCGTAGAGAGCAAGGAAGGCGGGCGGGCGGCGATCGTCTGCGAGCACGATGGGTACGACGCGGCGCGGCTGCTGCTGAGCGACCTGCACCGCAAGCTCTCCCCGCGGCTGGGGAACAACTTCTACGTGGCGACGCCGGCGCGGGACATGTTCGTGGCGATGACGGCGGGTCCGGACCCGTTCCTGGACCGCCTTCGGGAGCGCGTGATGCAGGACTACAAGCGCCTGCCGTATCCGATCAGCTCGGAACTGTTCCTTGTGACCCGGGACGGGGTCGCGGGGACCGAGACGATCCGCGGGCAGGAAGCGGCCTGAGGAACGCCGGCGCCAATCGAGAAACAACAGGATCATCCGTCGGCACATCAAGAACCTTGAAGCGTCCACGTTGAATCGCCCACGCCGCGATCAGCCCTCAAACAACTCACGCCGCCAACCAGCGCCGATCGGCCCGCCCCATCAAAGGCGGGCCTTTTTTCATGCCTTCGGCGATCACATCGCGTCCCCCCGATGTATGCTGCGTTTCACTCATGTCTCCCCCGCCGCCCGCCCCATGCATCATCCCTGAGCCCCCGCTGCACCGCGCCGCTCGCCTGGGTGATCACGACTCCATCCGCGCACGAGTTCTCGCCGGCGACGACATTCACCAGTTCCACGACGCTCGTGAAGCCCCCCACCATCCGCCGCGCCCTCTCTCCCCGCTCATGTACGCCGCAGGTTCGGGCGATGGCGCTTCCGTCGAAACCCTCAAGCTCCTGCTCGAACTCGGGGCCAGTCCCCTTCGCACGCCAGGAGCCGAATCACCGGTTGCCCTCGCATGCCACGGGCTGGGATGGGGTTACACCCCCGGCGGGGACGCCGCTCGCGTCCGGCTCCTGCTCGACGTCGAGAGTTCGCTCCCCACCGAACCGAACCTGCTCAACAGGATCCTCTGCCGCACCGCCGGCGACGGGGATGCAGCGCGCCTGCAGATCCTTCTCTCGCTGGGTCTTGATCCTCACGGACATTTTGATGCCGCGAAGGCACGGCCCGGCGCGTCCACCGAAAGGGCCACGTCGACCGACCCCCCCGGGAAGGACCCGTTCACGTACGTCATCGGCGGCCCCTCCCCAGAGGCAGTTCGCGCAAGCGCGGAAGACGAGCAGCGCCGATTCGAACGGCGGTATTCCGCGCCATGGGCACATGACATCCCGCTTTTCTGCGCCGCCGAATCGGGGGATGCCCTGCGCGTCTCTCTTCTGCTGAAGGCCGGGGCCGATCCGCTCGCCCGCGACAACTCCGGCCGAACCGCCCTGTATTACGCCAACTCGCGTCCCGTCGTCCGAGTGCTTCGGGAGGCGGGCGTGCCAGTGGAAGACGTAGACGAAATCCAGTATTCGCCTCTTCGCAACGCCATTTCCCAGGGCTCGCACGCTCGCCCCCGCATCCAGGCGCTGATCGAGGAAGGAGCAGATATCAACGCCAGAGACTCGCGCGACTTTACCCTCTTCATGTTCGCGGCGAGCCAAGGGCGTGACGCCGCCTTGCTTCGCCGGCTCGCCCAGCTTGGACTTGACCCTCTCGCAACGACCAACCGCGGCTGGAACGCCTTCCACGCCGCCGCCGCCGTCTCCATCGAAACCGAGAGCGAAGAGCAGGTCCGTGAATCGCTGCGCTGCCTGCAGGAACTCGGGCTCGACATCAACCCATCAACCGATGTACGCCCTCTGGAACTTGCGATCCGGGAGGGCGACGCGCGCCTGGTCCGTGTCATGTGCGAACTCGGCGCCGACCCCGATCCATCTCGCGCCCGGCGGGCTCCCGGCACGCTCCCCCAGGCTCCAGGCGAGCGTGCCCTGATCTTTCTGGCCACATCTCCCAGCACCTATGAGGGCCTTCTCAAGCTCGAGGCCCTCCTCGCCGCCAACGCAGACCCACTCGTTCTCGATACCGAGGGCCGCACACCCTTCGAATATTCGCTGTCTCTCATCTGCGAAGCACTGCCCGACCGCTCCGCCAACATCCGCTCGCTCGTGAGCCTCCTCCACGCCTCCATTAAGGACGAGAGCACTTCCCCCGCCGACCGCGAAGCGTTTCTCGCCTACGTCCGACGCTGCTACCAGCTCGCCCTCGACGAGTTCGTCACGCGCACGACCGCGGTGAACGCAACGCAGTACGTCCGCGACAGGCTCGCCAAGATCACGCCCTGCGCTGCGCTCCTTGGCGCTCACGAATCATGGAACCGCCGCGTTCACACTTAAGCCACGCCGAACTGAAGGCATTCGCATGCGGGCCGAGCGGCGTTCGAGCTCGCGAAACAGCCACCCGGCTCGTGTTCGAGTACAGGCGGCTGGATTCAATCACTTGCGTCTTCGCAGGAGTGCTTAGAACCCGCGGGGGATGTATCCCATGAGCACCAGCACCAGGATGATGACCAGCAGCAGGCCCAGGCCGCCGCTGGGGGCGTAGCCCCAGCTCTTGCTGTGGCGCCAGGTGGGCAGGCCGCCGACAACCAGAAGCACGAGGACGATCAGCAGAATGAGGCCCATGGAGATCCTTTCGGAAGAGTGAAGGCGGGGAGTTTGTCGGCTGCGGACGCGCGTGCAGCACACCATGCGCAAAGGAGCCGAGTGAAACGGACACGAACGCAGGGGAGGGATGGAGGGGGGGAGGACGCGGACCTGCGGGATTACTTGGACATCTTGGCGACCAGGTCAACGAGTTCCTGGTACATCCGGTCGGTGACGGCGCCGCCGTTGCCCACGGCCTGGGCGTGGCAGGCCTTGAGGTGGGATTCCAGGAGTGACTTGGCGACGACCTGGAGGGAGGCGCGGGCGGCGGTGATCTGCACGATGATGTCGGCGCAGTAACGGTCTTCTTCGATCATGCGTTCGATGCCGTCGACCTGTCCGCGGGCGCGGCGGAGCTGGCGGATATTGGCCGCCCTCGCCGCCGGGTCGATCCCGGCGGCGAGGCGATCAGCACTTCGGATCTCGTCGTTCCCGTTGCCCTTTGTACTCACAGCCTTGCGAGCCATGATCAAAGCCCTCCTTGGAGTTGCGGCGCCTTGCCACACGGCGCGGTGGTGGATGCGATCAGTGGCCGGCGGGCTTTCCGGCGCCGGACGTGGCGGGCGCCTTGGGGGCTTCGCCGGGAGCGGCGTTGGCAGGCGCGGCGTCGGAGGAATCGGCGAGGCCGTACCCGCCATTCTGGGCGGCGTTTGCGACCGGGGCGCCGGCGGCGACGCCAAGCTTGGGCTCCGCGGACCTGCCGGGAACGGAGGTCGGGGCGCCGGGCTGATTGGCCCCGAGGGTGCCCGAGGGATTCGCCTGCGAATGCGGCTGGGAATTGGCCTGCTGGCCGGTCGTCTGCGGCGCGGCCTGGGAGCCGTTCGCGGAGCCGGAGGGCTTCTGCCCATCTGCGCCGGAGGAAGCGCCTTCACGGGCCTTGAATCCCGCGGCGTTCACCGCGGTGCATGCCGCCGTGCAGCCGGCCTGGTCGGCGTTGATGGTCGCGCGGCCGACCTTGACGGCGTCGGTCTTGACGTCGTGCACGCCCTTGAGGGCGTCGGTGACCTTGGTCACGCAGGCGTCGCCGGACATGCCGTCGATCTCGAGAGTACGGGTAGTCTTCGTTGCGGTTTCCATAGGAAGTCCTTTCGGTTGCGGTCGTTGGCCCCGGGAGGTCTTATACCCCCCGGAGGTAGTGCACCATACCCCCGTAGGGTACTTGGATCAAGGCCGGCGGTCGGAAAGCAAGCCACCGGGCGGCCGGCGGCCCTCCGCGCCACGCGCCGACGAACCGCGAAAAGACGGGCGGCGGGCCTGCGAAGGCGGGTGAGGGCGGGGCAGGGAGCGGGATCGGGCACTTGTGCTCGATCTGCGGAAGGCGTCGAACTTCTCCGCTCCCGGTCGCTTCGCTTGGCCGTGGCGGGCGCCCGCGAAGGGTTCGCGCGAGGCGTGACCGGAGCGGGGCGATCGAGCGCCAGGTGACCGTTCCGCCGGTCCGCTTCTACTGTTGGCCATGACCATCTCGATCATTCCCGTCAAGCCCGATCACGTCCCGCTGCTGGGAGATATCTGCTTCCGGGCGTTCTCCACGCTCCAGGATCGCCACGCCGTGGAGCGAGACTTTGACAGCGCCGAGACCGGCCGCGGATTTGTCGGCATGTTCTCCTCGCGCCCCGACATCGCCGGCTTCACCGCGGTCGATGCGACCACCGGACGCGTGCTGGGGTCCAATTTCCTTCAGTTCTCCGACGCGGTCGCCGGCGTCGGGCCCATCACGGTCGATCCCGATGTGCAGTCCACGGGCGTCGGGCGGCTGCTCATGCTCGCCGTGATGGACGAGGCCAGGCGTCGCGGGATTTCACGCGTTCGACTCCAGCAGGAGGCGATCAACACGACCTCGCTCTCCCTCTACACCAAGCTGGGATTCGACTGGCGGGTGGCGTGCTCGCTCATGCGGGCCGCGCCGGCGGCGCAGGATGATCCTCGCATCCGTCCGCTCACGCCACATGACCTGCCGGCGATCGACGAGATCTCCACGCGTCACTACCACACGACGCGGCGGGTGGAGGTGGAGGCGCTGCTGAGCATGGGGATCGCGGGTTTCGGGTTCCACGCCGGGGGCAAGCTCAGCGGCTACTACTTCCCGAGCCTGATCGGGCACGGCTTTGCGGAGAGTGATGCGGACCTGGCATCACTGGTGACCCACGCCGCGAGGCACACGCCGCCGCACTTTCTCAAGACGCTGGTTCCGCTGAGCGAGAACGGGCTGCACCGGGAACTGCTCGCCCGCGGCTGCCGCAGCATCAAGCTCTTCAACTACATGAGCACCGGTGAGTACCGGCCGCCGGTCGGGGCGTGGATGCCCAGCATCGGCATGTGACCGATGAGCAGTGTGGGACGGCGGCAGTCCCTGCCGTTGCTACGCTGCTCAACAGGAGATCACCATGACTGCACGTACTTTCGCCGCGGCCCTGACCCTGGCGCTGGGAATCACGGGCGCGGGGAGCGTTCTGCATGGGTGTGCGTCAATCAACACGATGATCGCGGGGCTGGAGAAGCCCACGGCGACGCTGCAGGGCGTCAAACTAGGAAACTGGTCGGCCGACCGAGCGGTGCTGAACTTTGACGTGCAGGTCGCCAACCCGTACGGCGTGGATCTCCCGCTCGCGGACATTGACTACTCCCTCGCCGCGAAGGGGGCGTCGTTCGTCACGGGCAGGGCCCCGATGACGGCGGGGGCGATCCCCGCGCACGGGTCAAGAGTGATCACCATCCCCGCGGGCGTGGTGTTCAAGGACGTGCTCGCCGAGGCGTCCGGTGTTTCACTCGGCGACGTCGTGCCGTACACAGCGAGCCTTGGGCTTTCGTTCAACACGCCCGGCGGAGGGGCGCTGCGGCTGCCCATCGAGCACTCGGGAGAACTCCCGGTCCCCAGCGTGCCGAAGGTGGAACTGGCGGGTGTGCAGTGGGGCGAGGTCTCCCTGCAATCGGCGGAGGCAACGCTGAAGGTGAACATCACCAACACCAACCGCTTCCCCTTGGAACTTCAAAAGCTGGGGTACGCCCTGGGCCTTGAGGGGAACACCGTGTTCACGGGGAACGTGGCGCAGTCCAAGTCGCTCGCGCCGGGTGAGCAGACGCAGATCCTGATCCCGGTGAAGGCCTCAGCGGCAAAGGCGGGGCTGGCGCTGCTGGAGATGGTGCGCAGGCGTGACGCGTCGTACTCGATCTCGGGGTTGACGGAACTGGGGACGCGGTTCGGGCCGATCTCACTGCCGTTCGACCAGAAGGGGACGACGGCGATGGGGAAGAAGTAGCTCCGGCTCGGGGACCGGCCGCTCACGGCCCAGTGCTGATTCGTCACGGCTGAACTGGTTTGGAATGGCAGGCGTCAACTCATCGCGGCCAGAGCCACGCGAAGATCGCGGCGGTGATCAATCCGTAGAAGATGCCGTCGATGATGCACGCGACGATGGTTCGCAGGTAGCCCCCGAACCAGACGGCGTTGGGAATGAAGGCGAAGCAGTAGGCGAGGATGCCGCCGGTGCCGACGATGCGGAAGACTCGCATGTGGTTGGCGTGCGGTTCGATGGTGATGGAGGCGAGGTACGCGAGGAAGATGGAGACGGCGAGGTAGACCAGGAAGGTGGCGAGCATCTTGGGTCCCATCTTCATCGGGGTGGGCCAGAGGCTCAGGGTGCCGATGGGTCCGCGTTCGATCGCCTCTTTCATCGCCGGAGAATTGCGCTGGGCGGCATCTCCGCAGTACGGGAAGACGTAATTGCCGGGCGGGATGTTGTGGGAGCGGACGAACTGGATCATCGCCTCCTGATCGGGAAGGTTGATCCGATCACGCTTGTGGTGCGGCATGGCCATCCAGATGATCGCCGAGGCGATCCAGACCACGACGGCGGAGACAAGGATGGGGAGCCAGAGACTGAGAAGTGCGGTGAGCATTGCAACTCCGGAGGAAAAACTGCGTGCGGTAAGGATCGATGCGGAATTGGAGGCTCCTCAACGATGTCGTTGCGGACGCCCTTGCTCGCTCGACGAAGTCGGACGAATCTGTGCGGGCAATTGTGAAACGGAAATCGGCTTGCGATCGAACGATCGCCACGCTCGCAAGAAGCGGGGATTGTCACCACTGTCGGGCGTCGAGTCGATCAGTTGTCCGGCCACACCGTAGATCGCGACAGGAGGACCGCTCGCAAGCTCTCCGGACTGCGGCGTGCCGGTCCATTCATAGGCTATCACTGTTTCCCCGCGAAGCAGCACGCTCCACTTCGAGCCTGGATGTGCCTTGGATTGACGTTGCAGATCGCTCGCAGGCCTTCCGGCGCCCGGACCTCGGCCGTACGGACCTGGGGCGAGAGCGAGGGCTGTGAACAAAAGACCAAGCACCATCAAGGGAAGATGCCTCGGCCGGCGCCGACGATGAAAGACATCCCAGGCTTTCGCGCCACGCGTCATCGAGACTGCTTTCAGTACTTCAGTACGGCAGCGTATCGGTGTACGTCTTGTCGTCGGCGTTCTTGAACTCCCCGTCGGAACCGGCGGAGTGGTACGTCACGATGGTGCGGTTGGCCTTCTCCTCGAAAGTGAAGGTCATCTCCTTGCCCCAGGGATCGTTGAACGCGCCGGGGGATTCCATGTCCGCCGCGGTCTTGGGCAACTTCTTGTTCGCCTCCCGGTACATGGAGATCAGCATCGACATCTGGCTGGTGCTGATGTCCCTCGCCAGCTTCTCACCGTCGGCCTTGGTCTGCTTGACGTGGTCCATGTAGCTCTTGTTGCCGCCCATGTTGCCGAACATGAGGTAGAGCCCGATCGCCAAGGCTATCAGGATGACAAGGATGAACGCCCCATTGCCGCGGCGGACGGGGACGGCGAAGGCGGGACGCGTCAAATTCTTCACGGCAGTCTCCCATGGTGGTCGCGGGCTCGTCCAGGCGGGCGAGCCCCGCGCTGCAAGCGCAGTCTACCCGCTCTGCACAGCGGCCGCAAAGCAATTACATCGGGCTGGATTCAGCCTGCCACGGGCCTTTCCTGACTCGATCGCGCGTGCCGGTCGCGGGCGGAAGACCTCCGGATCTCACACGAATCGACCCACCCCTGGGGTGGACGCGCTTGCCAGCGCCGGGGCATGCTTGATAGGCTTGATAGCAAACAACCGGGGGGCTCGCGTGAGCAGTATTACATCTTCTCATAGCAACACAGGTCCGCGCTCATCCGCGTGGCTCATGATTCTGGGGGCGGGCGGCGTGCTCGCACTGCTCGCCTGGCCCCTGGATGGTTGGACGACCGCCGCCGGTCTGCTGCTCATCACCGCCAGCACGGCGCAGGGAGTCCGGCTGGGGGCAGCACAGGTCGGCGGGGTGGTCCTGGGCACGGGGTTGGCTCTCCTTCTCGCGGGACCGCTGGGGCGGATGATCGAGCCGGGGATTGGAGCGCTCATCGGTACCAAGGGACTGATGAACCGGGCCCTCAGCATCGGCGTGGTGGGCGGGGGGATTATCGTCATCGGAGGGTTCGCGGGCGGAGCGATCCTCAAAGCCGTCACTCCGTCCGATTCCGCGTGGCGCCGCCGCAACGCCTTCGCCGGCGGCGTGTTGGGCTTTCTGGAAGGTCTCGCCCTGGTCCTTGGGCTTATGTGGGTGCTGCTGGCGCTTCAGCCCGTGGCCCGGGAACGGCTGAAGACGGCGAAGCAGCCCGCACAGCCCACCGATCGCTATGTCCGCCGCCGGGAGCCGGTGTCAGAAATCGTCAACGACATTGCCGAATCGCTGCAAGCGACACGCGTGGGCCGCGGCGCGGCGGCGAGCAACCCGATCGCCCAGGCGCGAATCCTCGCCGTCGCCGAGGCCTTCGCGGCGATCTCGCGCGACGCCTACGCCATGCGGTTCCTTCTCGCGAGCGAGGCGATGAAGAGGGTGCGGGCGCTGCGGAGTTATAACACGGCGGCGAGTATGGCGAGCGGGGATGTGGACCTGACGCACTTCTTCACCGACACCGGCGTCGATGCGCCCAGCCTGCAGGAGCTTGTCAGCAACTCCACGCTGCTGCGGATCTACGACGAGACGACAATCCTCGCCGACATGGCGCCCCTCGCGGACGAATTCGAGGCGGCGGTGCACGCGGCCCGGGAGCAGATCGGCAAGGACCCCGTGACGCAGGACGACGTGGACGCCGAGCTTGAAGCAGCTCCGGGGATGCGGTAGGTCTCAGGGGGCGGGTGGTTCGAAGGCGTCTTCGGGTCGGGAAGGCGCGATGCGGATCGTCACGTCACGCGGCTGCGGGTCGGCATCGGACTTCACGGTGATCTTCACCGCGCCGCCGGTGAGGAGGCCCTCCCGGACCAGCGCTTCGGCAAAGCCGTCGATGGTGGTAAGTCCGCGTCCGTCGACGGCGGTGATTTCATCGCTCTCCATCAGCTTGCTCTCGGAGGCGGGAGAGTTTTCGGCGACGAACCGGATTCGCAGCCGGCCGTCGGTATCCGTGATGCCCAGGCCGAGGACGCCGCGGAGAAACGCCGCGGGCTGCATGCCGGTGAGGACCTGGAAGGGCATGCGTCCCAGGACGACCTCGATGTCCTTGAAATCACCGTCGCGCCAGACCTTGAGCTTGACCTTGTCCCCGGGCTTGTAGCTGCTGATGATGGACTTGAGGCGGGCCATCTCGGTGACTTCCTCGCCGGCGATGGCGACCACCACGTCGCTGGCGCGGATGCCTGCCTTGTCGGCGGGACCGTCGGTATTGACGGTGCGGACGCGCAGGCCGACGCCGGAGAAGCGGCCCTTGACGTCGATCCACTGCTGGCCTTCGGCAAAGGCGACGCCCAGGAAGCCGCGGGTGACTTCCCCGGTCTTGATGAGCTGGTCGGCGACGGATTCGATCATCGCCAGAGGAATGGCGAAGCTGATGCCGGCGGACTGGCCTTCGTTCTCACCGCGGGTAGTGCGGGCGTTGGCGATGGCGACATTCATGCCGATGAGCAAGCCGCGGTAATCGACCAGGGGCCCGCCGGAGTTTCCGGGGTTCACGGCGGCGTCGGTCTGGATGAAGTTGGTGAACCCGCCGAACTCCATCGCGGTCTGCGGGCTGCGCCCCAGGGCGGAGACGATGCCCTCGGACATGGAGAACTTGAAGCCGAAGGGAGAGCCAAAGGCGTAGACGCGGTCCCCGCGCTGGGGACGGTCCCCGGTGGCTCGCTTGGCGGGAAAGACCTCCCCGACGTCGCTGACCTGGATGACGGCGATGTCGGTGAAGGGGTCGGTGCCGACGATCTTGGCGGTGGCGACGCGTCCGTCGTAGAAGTGGGCGTTGACGTTCGCGGCGTTGCGGACGACGTGGGCGTTGGTGACGATGTGCCCCTCGGTGTCGTAGATCCAACCCGAGCCATTGGAGGGGACGGGGCGGCCTTCTTCGTTGGGGGCGATCACCTCGATGTGGACGACGCTGGGCTCGACGGCATCGGCGATGGCCCGGGTGGCGCGGTTGATGCGGTCGAGGATGTCGTCGGTCTCGAGGGTCTGGCGGGCGAGCTCGATCTGGACGGCGGTGTTGGCGGCGCCGAGCCTGCGGACGGCTTCTGGAACGGCGAAGACCCCCACCGCCGTCGCGAGCAGCACCACCAGGGCCGGGCCGAACGATTCGAATCGTCTCATCGCGAACATCCTGTCGCTGGGCGGTTGGGGCGGGGCGTGGGGGTCACATGCATTCGAACAAGACAGACCTGACGATGCACGCGGGGCCGAAACTCTCTCGCGGGGTCAGTTCCCCGCGCGGCGGGCGGCCGCGGGTGAAACGACCGGCGCGACGGGGGATTGCCCCGCGGGGCTCACGAGCGGCGTTTCGTCCTTCTTCATCGTGTATCGCCGCCCCCCCAGTTCACGGGACTTGACGCGCCGGACCCATTCCCGGCCCGCCTCCACCACGTGGTCGGCGAGCTGGGCGACGGGATCCACGAACCGGGGGGCGTGCTGGGAAAGTCCCAGGGCGTCCTGAAGGACCAGGACCTGGCCGTGGCAGGCGGTTCCGGCGCCGATGCCGATGAGCGGGACCTTGGTAGCATCGAGGATCGCCTGAGTCACCTCGTCGGGCACGGCTTCGACCAGGAGCATGACGCAGCCTGCGGCTTCGAGGGCGACGGCGTCGGCGACGATCGCGGCCGCTTCGGAGGCGGTGCGCCCCGCGGAGCCGTAGCCGCCGGCGAGGGCGGCTCGCTGGGGTCTGCTGCCCACGTGCCCGCAGATCGGGATTCCGGCGCGGGCCATCTTGGCGACCAGGGGCGCCATGGTGACGTCGGCTTCGACCTTGACGATATCGGCCATGCCCTGCGTCATGAAGCGCCCCGCGTTGCGGACGCCCTCGGCATCGTCGGCCTGGTAGCTCATGAACGGCATGTCGCCCATCACCATGGTCCGCGGCGCTCCGCGCTTCACCCCGGCGGTGAGGGCGAGAAGCACGTCCAGCGGCATGTCGATAGTTCGCTCAAAGCCCAGGATGACTTCGGCGGCGGTGTCTCCCACCAGCAGCACGGGAACTCCCGCGCGCTCGAGCAGGCGGGCGGTGGTGGCGTCGTAGCAGGTCAGGCAAGCGAAGGCCTCCCCCGAGGCGGCCATGCGCTGGATGGTTCTGATCGTGACCGGCGCCGCAGCGCCCACACCCGGAACGCCTCCCAGCCCCCCCACTGTGCCCGCGGCCGGAGGGCCCGGGTTGGAAGGACTCGAGACGGGACGCGGCGATGGGTGGGATGTGCTCACGCGGAGTGAAGTATATGGACGCTCGCGCCGCCACCATCCGCGGAGGCTCGGCGGCCCGCCAAGCATCGCAGGGCCGTGCCCTACGATCGGCGGCATGCTGTGGATCCCGATTGTTTCCCTGATCATCGCCATGGTCCTTGCCATCGGCGGGGTGTGGAGCATCCGGCGCTGGCCGGTGATCGTCCAGCCCGCGCAGCTCACCGCGCTGGTACGCAAGAATCTGCGGCGAATCTGGATCCTCCTGGCCGGTTCCACCATCATCCTCGTCGGCGTGCTCATCGCCCCCCTGCCCGGGCCGGGGTTCGTCCTGCTGGGGCCCATCGGGCTGGCCCTCATCGCCACCGAGTTCGCCTGGGCCCGCATCCTGCTCAAGCGGATCAACGAGCGTTCCTCGGGCGTGCAGACGCACGTGGATCGCCTCGCCTCCAAAACCGCGCTGTGGATGCTGCCGCTGGTGTGGATCAGCTACTGGGCCGCCGTCGCCATCATCCTTCGCTACGACCCGATCCCCGCGTGGATCGTGTGGCCGGTCTCCTCCGCGGCCTTCACGCCCGTGCTGCTGGTCTCGTGGCGCGTGTTCAAGACATGGCGTGCGGCATCCCGGCCCGCCGGCAAGGTCCCGCCGGAATCTTCCACCGATACGAGGGACGCGGCCTGAACGCCGATTCAGCAGCCGTTCTCGAACGCGTGGACGAAGAAGTCGTAATCGTCGGTATCGACGTACCCGCTTGCATCCACGTCGGCGTTGTCGGTTCCGGCGAGGAAGGCCGCGACGAAATTTGTGAAGTCGTCGAGGTCGACAAAGCGCGAGCGGTCAAAGTCCGCGGTGCAGAACACGTGGATGACGCCCTGCATGCTGCTGCCGTGCGGCACGCAGTAGTAGTCATACCGTCCCGGCGCCTGGAACGTGAATTCGAACGAGTCGCCCAGTTCCAGCAGCCCCGAGTCGAACATACCGCTCTGGATCAGCGTCCCCGGCCCCGTCTGGCTGGTTGCGGTGTGGCCCATGCTGTCCCGGTTGGTCCAGCGCACGGTCGTTCCAACCGTGACTGTCACCTCGACCGGGTTGAAGGCAAACCCCTTGATCTCGATGTCTGTCACCGCGACGTGGGCGGCGGCATTGAAGATCCCCACGGCGCCAACGATGGCGGCGATGGCGTGGTTCATGGTGTTTCTCCGAGGCCGCAGCGCGGCGCAGGGTTGCGTGCCCTCGCGGAACGAACGCGTGGAGTGCAACCAGGTCAACCGTGGGGAGCCGCCGCTCGCGGCTTCAGTGGGAAGGCACGTGGGGCGGCTTTGGCCGCCCCACGCCGGATTGCTGGTTTCCAGCAAGGGAGTGAACGATCAGCGGCGGCGACGGCCGGCCACGGCGGCGGCGATCATCGCCAGGCCCATCGCGCCGGGGGCCGGCACGCTGGCGGGGTTGAACAGGGCAACGAGCTGTCCGCCTTCGACGAGCTCCCCGGTGATGCCGTAGTGGGCCTGCACGTCCAGCAGGAACCAGCCCGGGCCGAGGATGTCCGACGCATCGATAATGCCCGAGGACTCTTCATCCGTCGTGAAGGGAGCCGTCGCGCCGATGCCCAGGTCCCCGAAGCGGGCGGTGTCGTGCTTGGCGAGGAGTGTCAGGGAGTCTGAAGCGATGTTGTAGTTCCAGACGCGGGCGGAGATGGCCTGGTTGCCGGGATCTTCCTGGATCAGGATGTTGCCCCACTTGTCCAGGCAGATGTTGTCCATCATCTGCTGAGATTCCGAGCCGTCCAGGAGCATGTCGATGTTGCCGCCCAGTTCGGGCTGGGTGATGTCGGTGAACGACATGCGCCACAGGCGGCTGCGGCCGACCTGGGAGCCTTCCCCGGTCTTGACCGAGTCGAAGCGGTCGGTGGTGACGAAGTAGAAGTTGTTGGGGTTGTTGGGATCAAACGCCCCGTCTTCGGGACGCAGGAACTGGGTCACGCCGGCGGCGGTGCTCTCGGTGTCAAGCTGCGCACCGGTCTTGTTGGTGGCGTCTCCCAGGGCGGCGAGGGAGAAGGTTGCCGAGTTCGAGCCCAGCCCGCTGGTGCGGCTCTCGGCGGTGACGCCGCTGACCTTGATGCCGAAGACCTGGCCGTTGGTCAGGCCGGCGCGCTGCACCTCGGTGCCGGCGGCGGTCTTGTTGCCCGCGTAGACGTACACCTGGCCGGGAGTGCTGTCGTCCGTGCCGATCACGACGGTGCGGTTGCCGGACTTGGGCGCGGCGACGGCGTTTTCCCAGGAGAGCTTGCCGAGGCTGGGAAGCTCCCAGCTCTGGCCCTTGTTGGCGCCCGAGGCGACGTGGGCCCAGGCCCGGCCTTCGTTGCCGGCTTCTTCACCGTTCATGAACAGCCGCTCGGTGGTTCCAAGGCCGGTGGCGGGGTTGTAGAAGGCGGACTGGTCGGCGAGGTTCGCCGAGCAGAATCGGTTGAACGTCGCGGTCCCGTTGGTGTAGCCGCCGCCGTTCCAGGTGTTGACGCTCTGGATCAGGTCGTTGCCCGACAGGACCGCGCCCGTGGCCTTGTCGATCCGCCACTCGCTCACGAACGCGCCCTTGCTGCCGTGGGCGCGGGTGACGCCCGAGGTGCCCCCCAGCTCATGATTCATGAACGTGGTGAAGGTGCCGTCCCCGTTGTCGAGGGCGCCCAGGCCGTCGGGAATGCCGACCATCTTGTACCCGCCGACCTGATCACCGACGGTGAAGATCGAGTAGGTGTTGACGCCCGGCGCGGCGGGGACGACGTACGCCGTCTGGGCGCTGCTGGGACCGCGGAACTGCGCATGAGCGAGGCCGGCGCAGGTGGCAACGATGGCCGCGCTGGTGGCGGCTGCGGAGATGCGATTCATGTCTTGGAAACTCCTACCCGTGACTGAACAACAAGCGGCCGCGCACACTTGCGGCACACGGGGGGAGATTCAGCGGATCGATCGACGCGGTTGCATCCACGGGATCACATTGACGGCGCGAGCCGTGTCAGGATTGCGTGAACCCCGGGCGCAAGTGACGTCATGAGTAAGGGTTGCGGCGAAAGTTCGGGATCGTGCGCGTCGATCGTCCAAGCGCAGTCTTGCCGGAACGTGAACGCAGCGGGGTGAACCCTCACGCGGCGCGGGGATGCCAGTCGTCGGAGCCTTCGTGCTCCTTCATCTCGGCTTCCATCGCCTCGTTGATGGAGATCACGGCGCGGTCGAAGCGGCTCTCGACCTCCGCGAGGGCGAGCTCCGCGGGGTGGAGCTTGCGATCACTCGCCGCCGGACCGTTCTGGGGGACCTGGGTGAGCATGCGTCGCCAGGCCTGGGTCGGGAACGGGATCTGCTCGCGCATGAAGGGGTGGGAATCGACGGCGGCGGAGTCTTCCCGGTGGGGCGTGTACGACGTGATGCTGAAGCTCATGCGAGTCCCTTCGCGTGTGGCCCGTGGACGCGGGCCCTGCCTAAGCATCGGACACGCTGAGGGCATGAATCAGCCCAAGGCGAGGATCCACGCGGAGGGGTGGTGGGATTGGAAGGCTTGACGCAAGGCGATCGGAGATGTCGCGTCGTTATCGGGCCTGTGTTGGGGCGGCGGATCCGGCCCGATGCTTGCTGTGGCCGATGCGGTTTTCCGTGCCCGAGAGCAGGCGGCGGATGTTGGCCCGGTGGGTGATGAAGACCAGGGCGGCGAGGACAACGCCGACGGCGATGAAGGGGCCGGCGTGGCGGAAGTAGAGTTCGGCGGGGGGAAGGCTTCCCTCGGGGCGTGGGAGCGCGGCGGCGAAATAGCCGGCGATGCAGAGCGGGAGCACGGCGGCGGCGGCGAGGGAGGCGAGGCTGACGTATTTCCACTTCGCCGCGAAAGCGACCCAGACGGCGAAAGCGAGCAGGCCCGGGATGGTGAGCACGGGATAAACGCCAAGGAGCGCCCCCAGGGAGGTGGCGACGCCCTTGCCGCCCTTAAATGCAAGCCAGGGGTTGAGGACGTGGCCCAGGACCGGGGCGATCATGACGGCGAGCCACCAGGCGGTCTGGTCGGGAGCGATCACGGTCTGGCCGAGCAGTCCGGCAAAATACCCGCCGGCGATGACGGGGCCGGCGCCCTTGATCATGTCGAGGAAGAAGCAGATCAGGCCGAACTTGCGCCCCAGGACGCGTCCGACATTGGTGGCGCCGATGTTGCCCGAGCCGACCTTGCGGATATCCACGCCTTGGGAGCGGGCGATGAGCAGGCCCCAGGGAATGGAGCCGCACAGGTAGGCGGCGAGGATGAAGAAGGACCACCAGATGGGGGTGAGCGGGCTTGGCATGAGAGCATCAAGCGTAGAACCGCGAGGAGGGCCGTCGCGGGCGGACGCATGATCGCCAAGCCGCCGTAAACTCCGGCGTGAATACCACATCGCCGTCGAGAGGGGAATCTGACGCGGACCGGGGCGGGGCGCAGGGCGCGCACATGTCTCCGGAAGAATTCCGCCGGATCGGACACCAGTTCATCGACTGGATCGCCGGCTACTGGGAGCGTGCGGAGTCGATGCCGGTCCTCTCCCAGTCGCGGCCAGGAGAGGTGTTCGACTCTCTGCCGGCACATGCGCCAGAGCAGGGGTTGGACGCGACGGGGTGGGACTCGGTGCTTGGCGACATCGACCGGCTGATCATGCCGGGGATCACGCACTGGCAGTCCCCCAACTTCTTTGCCTACTTCCCCGCGAATGTCTCGGGGCCCGCGGTGCTGGGTGAACTGCTCAGCGCGGGCCTGGGTGTGCAGGGGATGCTGTGGCAGACCAGCCCGGCGTGCACGGAACTCGAGATGAAGATGCTGGACTGGCTGGGGGAGGCGATCGGCCTTCCCGAGTCGTTCCTGTGGAAGTCTCGTTCCGTAGGCGGGGGCGTGATCCAGGGCACGGCGAGCGAGGCGGCGCTGGTGGCGATGGTCGCCGCGCGCAGCCGGGCGCGGGGAGCGGCGGGCGGGGCGCAGGCCGACGGAAAACTGGTCGCGTATGCGAGCGAGCAGGCGCACTCGTCGATCCTGAAGGCGGCGCTGATCTGCGGTCTGTGCCAGGATGCCTCCGACAAGCGGGCCCTGCGCCTGGTGGGGACGGGCCCCGACCACGCGATGGACCTGGCGGATCTGGAACGGGTGATGACAATGGACATTCTCGCGGGAGATCGCCCATTCTTCGTGTGCGCCTCGGTGGGCACCACGGGGTCGACTGCGATCGATCCTCTTCGGGGCATCGCCGCCACGATCTCCAAGGTGTGCGCCTCCCTGGGCGCGGCCCGGCCGTGGCTGCACGTCGACGCCGCGCACGCCGGGGCGGCCTGCGTGTGCCCGGAGTTTCGCTGGATGCTTGAGGGCGTGGAGCAGGCCGATTCGTTCTGCTTCAACCCCCATAAGTGGCTCTTGACCAACTTTGACTGCAACTGCTTCTGGACGCGAGATCACCGGGCGATCGTAGAAGCAATGTCGGTGACGCCCGAGTACCTGCGCAACGCGGCGAGCGAATCCGGACGGGTGGTGGATTTCCGCGACTGGCAGGTGCCGCTGGGTCGTCGGCTGCGGGCGATGAAGCTGTGGCTGGTGATGCGCCACTACGGCACGCAGGGCCTTCAAGCGTACATCCGGGAGCACGTGCGGCTGGGCGAACTGTTTGAAAGCCTGGTGCTCGGCGACGACCGCTTTGAGCTCTGCGCTCCGCGCACGATGAACCTGGTGTGCTTCCGGCTTAGACCAGAGGACACGGATCTCCCCGCGGAGACCGACCAGCGAAACCGCTCGCTCATGGAGCGAATCAACGCCTCGGGCAAGGTCTACCTGACGCACACCGCGTTGCCGGTGTGGACGGGGGGCAAGCGCGTGCCCGGGTCAACGCGGTTAGTGCTGCGGATGGCAATCGGGGCGGCGCGGACGCGCGAGGAGCATGTGCGAGGGGCGTGGGAAGTGATCCAGGAAATGACGGCCGGCGCCTGACCACCGCCTTTCAAGGGTGTGGCCGGGGCGACCGGGCCCGGGAGAGGGACGGGGCGGGGGCGTGCGGGATGGCTGTCACGCCGGGGGGCCGAGGCGAATAAACTCCATATGGCCGTTTCCCGCGGACTTGATCCTCGGCATGCGGCGACCCTGGCTCGCTTTCTTCCCCGGAGGCCTCGCATGTCCACCACTTCCAGCCGCCCGTCGTCCACGGAACCGGCGGTGACGACGTCCCTGCACCACGTTCCCACGCCCGCGGTGGTCGATCCCAACGCGGTGACGATCTCGGGGCTGGTGCTCAATTCGTCGTATGGGCCTCCGACGCAGAAGCCGACGATGACCGGACCGGGGTACGCGGCGCCCGAATCTCTGCTGGCGAGCAATCTGGATCGGGACGTGCCGCCCCCCGGGCAGTATCCGTACACCCGCGGGCTGTTTCCGGAGGGGTACCGGACGCGACTATGGACGATGCGGCAGTTCGCGGGCTTCGGGTCGGCCGACGACACGAACCGGCGGTTCAAGTACCTCTTGGACGCGGCGAAGGGAACCAAGGCGAACACCGGGCTCTCGACGGCCTTTGACCTTCCGACGCTGATGGGGCGTGATTCGGACGACGAGCTTTCAATCGGTGAGGTGGGCCGCTGCGGGGTGGCGATCGACACGATCGAGGACATGCACCGGCTGTACGCCGACATTCCGGTCGGGCAGGTGACCGTCTCCCAGACCATCAACGGCCCGGCGGCGGTGATCTGGGCGATGTACATGGCGCACGCGCTGCAGCGCGGCATCGCCTGGGACCAGCTCGGCGGCACGCTTCAGAACGACATCCTCAAGGAATTCCATTCCCAGAACGAGTTCATCTACCCGCCCGAGCCTTCGGTGAAGCTGGTGGTGGACACGATCGAGTTCCAGAGCAAGTTCGTTCCCAAGTGGAACAGCGTCTCGATCTCGGGCTACCACATCCGGGAGGCGGGGAGCACGGCGACGCAGGAACTCGCCTTCACGCTGCGCGACGGCATGGAGTACGTCGAGGCGTGCATCGAGCGGGGGATGGACATCGACGCCTTCGCCCCGCGTCTGAGCTTCTTCTTCAACAGCCACAACGAGTTCTTCGAAGAGCTGTGCAAGCTGCGGGCGGCCAGGCGCATCTGGGCGCGGGTGATGAAGGGTCGCTACGGGGCCAGGAGCGAGCGCTCGTGGTTCATGAAGACGCACGTGCAGACGGCGGGGTGCTCCCTCACCGAGCAGCAGCCGCTGAACAACATCGTGCGCGTCGCCTACCAGGCGATGGCGGCGGTGCTGGGCGGGTGCCAGAGCCTGCACACGGATTCCATGGATGAGACCCTGGGCCTCCCCACCGAGCAGGCGGTGACGGTGGCGCTGCGGACGCAGCAGATCCTCGCCCACGAGACGGGCGTCACCCGCGTGACCGACCCGCTGGGCGGCTCGTGGTTCATCGAGCAGCTCACCGACACGATGGAACGCGAGGCGCTGGCGTTCATGGACGAGATCGATCGGATGGGGGAATATGGAAATGGCCAGAGAGCCACAGGGCCAAAGGGCCAAAGGAATACGACGGATGCGGGCGTGGATCTGAGCGCCCACGCGGTGTATGGGGAGAAGAAGACGTTCGGCAAGTCGGTGATCAACGGGATCAACCGCGGGTATTTCCGCCGGCAGATCGCCGAGGCAAGCTACCGCTTCAGCGAGGAGTGCGAGGCGGGCGACCGGATCATCGTGGGCGTGAACGCGTACACGGATTCCGACGAGGGACGGCCGATCGAGATCCTGCAGATTTCCCACAAGGTCGAGACCGACCAGTGCGAGCGCCTCGCGTCGTTCAAGAAGCGGCGCGACCCGGCGCAGGTCGCCCGGGCGCTGGACAACATCCGGGACGTCTGCCAGGGCAAGGCCCCGCGGCACGCGCTGGGGCTGGTGAGCATCCAGACCACCGGCGGATCGATGACGGGCTCGGATCCCAAGACCTGGGGCCTGCACCCGACCAACGTGATGCCCGCCCTGGTCGAGGGCTCGCTGGCGAACTGCACGCTGGGAGAGATGGTGCAGGCGATGGCGGATATTTATGGTCGGTACACGGGCGGGCCGGAGTGGTAAGACACGAAGGCCAGCCTGGGAACCAGCTCAGACCGGCGCCACCCTTCGACATTCAATTTCTTCCCGTTGATACGCTGCACGACGACATCATCGTGACACTCGGCGAGTGGCGGGAAGTCGGAGATTCATACTGGCCCGCAACGTGCGCAGCTCATCCCAAAGGTGATCAACTCACGGCGAGAAGGATCCTGGCCTCGGCGATGGGCCCACTCATCGACGCGACAAATGAAGGGCGTGAAACCGCCATGTGGATGCCCCTGCTCGTCTTCGATCAGGGGTCGATATGGCTGCGGGTCGAACGGCATGCGGATCGTGACGTTGTGCTGAGCGCGGTCGCCTCGGAGATCGAAGGGCACAAGATCAACCTCGCGTTCGCCATCCAAGTTGAGCCCCCAGCGCCGTGGAGAACGCTCTCGACCGTGCGTGTCACGGTCGAGACGTTCACGAATCGACTCGCACAGATTGCCGCATCGATCTATGAAGGCGGGTGATTGTAAAACTGGCAGGGACGACGCTCTGCCGCCCATTCACTCCAGCGGTCTACCGATTTCCCAGTGATGCCCGCTGGGATCGACCAGCCGCCCCACTCGCCATCCGTGCGAATCGGCGACCGGCGCGATTTCCGCGGCGCCCACTGACAGAGCCCTGGCGAAGACCCTCGCCGGGTCGGGCACAATCAGCAGCATCCGCGCCGAGCAGCCGCCCAGAGATTCGGGGCTGAAATTCAGGTGCCGCGGCGATTCCTCGGAGACCCAGAACTCCACCCCGTCGACTGAGAGCTGCGCCACGCCCCCACCATCGATGCGAAAGACTTCCTTCGCTCCGAAAGCGGATTTATAGAACTCCACCGCGCTCGCCCAGTGGCGAACCGAGAGCGTGGCGGTGATGCGCGTTGAAGCGACGGGGATGAAGGCTCGCTCATCGACGGGAGTGTACCGAGACCACCACCGGCGACGCCCATCACCATTTACCGCTTGCCCGCCACCTTCGGCTTGCCCGCGCGAGAGGGGATGCTTGATTTGCCGTTGGCGCGAGTATCCGCCTTCGCATCGGCGCGGGGCTCGGACCTGGCGTCCGCCTTCGCCTTCGCCGCCTTGCCCGCCTTTTCCGCCTGTTCCGCCGCGTTGGCGACATTGGTCGGGCTCAGCGGGTTGCGGAAATGCGATTCCTGGATCGGCACCACGACTTCGAGAATGTGCTGCAGCACCGACGCGGGGGAGCCCATCGCGTCCACCGACTGCACGATCGACGGGTTGTAGTACTCCAGCACGGGGTACGTTTCTTTCTCGTACACCGCCCAGCGCCGGCGAATCACGTCTTCCTTCGCATCGTCCACGCGGTTTTCCTTCAGGGCGCGGCGACGCAGGCGCTGGATCATCGCCTCCTTGTCGGGGCAGATCAGGTGCACCACCTGCAAGACCTGGATGTGCTTCTCCAGGTGCTTGGCCTGGGAGACGTTGCGCGGGATGCCGTCGAGCACCAGCAGATCCACATGCGGCTTGTAGTCGCTCAGGATCGTGCGGGCCCGCATGTTCTCGCTCCACATCTCCACCGTCGCATCGTCGGGAACCAGCTCCCCGCGCGACGAATATTCCTGGAAGACCCGTCCGAGCTTGGAGCTGACATCCAGCGTGCGGAAAACCTCTCCGCACGAGAGGTGGTAAAAGCCGGGGATCTGGCCCAGGATCTTGCCCTGGGTGCCTTTACCGGCGCCGGGGGCGCCGAACAGCAGGATGGTCTGGTAACGGTGCGACATCGGCAGACTCCACGACGGGGCAAGCGGCTTGCCTGCTACGGGCGTCCGGGCGGGCGGGCCCGGGGCTCAGGACCGTTACCACGGTAAACCGCGGGTTGCGCCGAGGCAAGAGGATCGGGCCCGGCGAGGCCCGACTGCAATGGGATAAAGGGTTCGCCCGGCCTGTAAGGGCGGTTCGGAAGGCGGGCTGGTGGAAGCCCTTTCATTCCCGGGGCTGGGAATCACCCGATACGGCAGCGGTCGCCCTCGCAGGCCTGGAGCGGCCGGGAGCCGGGGATCCACGCCGTCGCCGCCGACAGGGCGAGGCGGTGGCGGGCAAACCAGACGTACATCCGGTCCACCGCCCAGCGAAAGACCGGCCAGCCCGTCCAGGCAAGGAGCCATCCCTTGCCGACGGCCGCGTACGCCCTGCGAAACACCTCAACCCCCGTGATGACCTTCCCGTCGGGGAGCACGCCGTGGATCTGTCCCATGAGGCGGTCTTCCGTATAACCAAAGCGGACCGGGTCGAAGTCGGGGGCGGTGATGTCCTGGATGATGAGCCCACCGCGTCCGCCGTCGAGCCGCGCGAGCAGGCGAGCTTCCCGGGAGCAGAGATGGCACTTGCCGTCGATGAGGATGGTGAAAGGGCCGGGGGTCATCCAAAGATGGTTTCGGGCGATTGGGGGACGAGGATGCGGCTCACGGAGACGAATCCTCGTATTCGCCGCTGTAAGTTCCCGGAGAACTGATCTCACGCCTCGATGTCCGGCAGGTCCAGGTCCGGGATGTTCCCGAACGCGATCCGCCGCGGCGCCGACTTCTTTGCCGACTGCATCGACGCCTGGTACAGCGCGTCGGCCCCGTACTTGCGGCTGATCGCGTCCATCGCCTTGGACAGGTCGGCGAGCTTGTTCTGAGATCCAAACAGCGGACCCACCGAGTGGCCCGCCGGCGTCAGGTCGGTCAGCGTTACGCCAATCTGCACGGGGGAGCACGTCCGCGGCCGTGCCCGCTGGTAGGTCGTCGGCGCGTGCGAGCCCTCCGGCGCTGGCACGATCGCCGCGCACTGCCCCCACAGCTCGGTAAACACACCCACGATCGTCGGCGTGTCGTTCACGCCCCCCAGCCCCGCGCGGGCCTCCCACCGCAGATCCGACTTGCGATCCCGGGACGATTCATCGGGCCGGTAGCGGATGTGCAGCGTGAGATGGCCGGCGAGGTATCCCAGGTGCCGGGCCCGCGCCGCAACCTTGTTCGCCAGGCGAATCCCCACGGCCCTCGCCGCGTCGTAGCCGCGCTTGTCCGGGCCCAGCACGTGGGAATGCCCGATGGTCCGCTGCGGGATCTTGGCGTCTTTGGTGTCGTAGCCGCGCAGCCGCATGTACCACTCGCGGCCCACCACACTCCCCCACGCCTCGGCGAGGGCGTTCTCGTCCCGCGAGCACAGGTCTTCCACCGTGCGGATGCCGCAGCGATCGAGCCTCGCCTTCATCTTCGCCCCGATGCCGGGAAGGTCGATCAGCTCGAGCGTGAACAGCTTCTGGGGCAGTTCATGCTGCTCGAGCATGGTGAGGCCGTCGGGTTTGTGCATGTCCGCCGCGATCTTGGCGAGAAAGCGGTTGGGGGCAATGCCGATGGAGCATGTGGTGTATTCCCCGACGCGCTGGCGAATCGCCTTCTTGATCCCGCGGGCGATGGCGAGGGCTTTCTCGGGCTGCTTCTCGTCACCCATGAGCCGGGCGGAGACCTCGTCGATGGAGTGCACGCCCTGCACGGGGATCTGCGTGTCGATCGCCGCGATGATCGCGTGGTGAGTCTTGACGTACAGCTCGAAATTCCCGGTCACGCAGATGAGCCCCGGGCACATCCGCTTGGCGAGGCCCACGTTGACCCCCGTCTTGACCCCGTAGAGCTTGGCCTCCTTGCTCGCGGCGATGCACGAGGTGGCATCGCTCGCTACCGGCACCACGGCGACGGGGCGGCCGCGAAGCTCGGGGTGGGCCTGCTGCTCCACCGACGCGAAGTAGGAGTTCATGTCGATGTAGACGGTGGTGAGGGGCACGGGGGAGGGTAGGAAATCGGGGCCACAGGGCCACAGGGCCACAGGGCCACAGGGCCACAGGGCCACAGGGCCACAGGGCCACAGGGCCACAGGGCCACAGGGCCACAGGGCCACAGGGCCACAGGGCCACAGGGCCACAGGGCCACAGGGCCACAGAACAGATTTTATGAATCACTGCGGAGGACTCTCGGCGTGGAGGAACTGGGCTGCTACTTCTCCCGAACGCGGCCCTTGCCCTTGACCACTTCCCCGATCACGTAGACCGTTTCGCCCAGCCGCTTGAGGCGATCCTTCACGGCGTCGGCGAAGGCGGGCTTGACGATCACGCAGTAGCCGATGCCCAGGTTGAAGACCCGCTTCATCTCCTCGTCCTCGATCCGGCCGTGCTGCTGGAGGAACTTGAAGACCGGGAGCACCGGCCAAGTGGAACGGTCGATGACGGCGTCGCAGTTGCCGGGGATCGACCGGACAAGGTTGTCGGCGAGTCCGCTGCCGGTGATGTGCGCCATGCCGGAGATGATGTTCTTGACCCGGTAGGTCCGCTGGAGCTTCACGATCGACTCGGCGTAGATGCGGGTGGGCGTCAGCAGAACCTCTCCCAGCGTGCGAGGGGCGCCGTTTCTGGCTTTGCCGTTGGCCGTTTTTCCATTGCCGGGCTTCGTGGCCTTCCCCGCCGCCTTCTTTGGCGCTTTGGCGCTGTGGCCCTTTGGCCCTTTCCCATTCCCCCCCAATTCCTCGTACACCCTCCCCAAATCCAGCCCCGCCTCCTTCACCACCTTGCGGACCAGGGAGTACCCGTTGCTGTGCACGCCGCTGGAGGCCAGGCCCAGGATCACGTCCCCGGGCTTGACCCGCTCGGCCTTGATCACGCGCTTGAGTTCCACCACGCCCACGCTGAAGCCGGCGAGGTCGAATTCACCCGGGGCGTAGATGTCCGGCATGTTTGCCGTTTCCCCGCCCAGCAGCGCCGAGCCCGACATTTTGCACCCCTCGGCGATCCCGCGCACCAGGTCGGTCAGCATCCCCGGATCGACCTTGGGAACGGCGATGTAGTCCAGGAAGAAGAGCGGTTCGGCCCCCTGGACGATCAGGTCGTTGACGTTCATCGCCACCAGGTCGATGCCGACAGTGTCGTAGATGCCAAGCTCGCTGGCG
This sequence comes from Phycisphaerales bacterium, assembly GCA_044226385.1. Classification (GTDB taxonomy): domain Bacteria; phylum Planctomycetota; class Phycisphaerae; order Phycisphaerales; family UBA1924; genus JAEUJB01. The sequence continues at coordinate 5,643 of JBGAHA010000007.1, read as the reverse complement.
AGCTTCACCTTGGTGCCCACGCCGTCGCAGCAGGAGACCAGCACCGGCTCCCGGTAGTTGCGGGCGAACAGCTTCTGCTTGAAATCCAGCCGGAAAAGTCCCGCGAATCCGCCGGGGTTCTCGATCACGCGCGTGGTGAAGGTTCGCCGCATGATCGAGCCCAGCGACTCGGTGAAGGCGTCCTTTTTGTCGATATCCACCCCGGCGGAGGCGTAGGTGAGTCCGGCGGAGTTGGCGCGGGGCGGCGAATCTTCCGATGGCATGGCAGGAGGATAGACAAGGTGCCCGGGGCGGTGAACACGCGGACGCCTCGATGCATTTCGCATACGCTCCCGCCATGAGCTCCCACACCCTTCCCCGCGCGGCCGCGTCGCTCCTTCTCCTTGCCGCCGCCCTCGCCGGCGGCTGCTCCAGCGGCGGCGCTGCGAACACGAAGGACCGCGGCATGAACGACGCCTCCCCCACCACCCTCGCCTCTGCCCCGCGCGTCTACTTCAAGACCTGGTCCGATGCCGCGGGAGAGCACAAGTACGCCCTGTACCTGCCCCCCGAGAATGTTGCCGCCGCTCCCTATCCGCTGGTGGTGTTCCTGCACGGCTACGGCGAGTGCGGCAAGGACGGTGTGAAGCCCACCTCGGTCGGCCTGCTCCCCGCCGTGGTCAAGAATCCCCAGCGCTGGCCCTGCGCGGTCCTCATCCCGCAGAAACCAGAGTTTGACCCGCTCTGGCCCACGCAGTACGACGTGGTGATGGCCGAGATTGAACAGGTCAAGCAGATCGTTCCCATCGATACCAGCCGAATCGCCCTCACCGGGCTCTCTCAGGGCGGCAACGGCACATGGATGTTCGCGGCGAAGTATCCCGACGTCTGGTCGGCGATCGCCCCCGTCTGCGGCTTCCACCGCCAGATCCCCGCCGCCGACATCGCGGCAAAGGTCAAAGACCTTCCCATCTGGGCCTTCCACGGCCTCAAGGACAACGTGGTCCCGCCCGCCCAGACGCGCGAAGTCATCGACGCCGTCAAGGCCGCCGGTCCCACGCGCGATGTCAAGCTCACCGAGTTCCCCGAGGCGAATCACAACTCGTGGGACGATGCGTACGGGGATCCGGAATTTGCCGCGTGGCTGCTGGGGCAAAGGAAGCAGTAAGGGAAGGCACCGGGCATCAGGCACTGGGCTCTGGGCACTGGTGGAAAGGCAAAGGACAAGACAAGACTGCGAGGTACAGGCAGATGCCGGCGTATCCCCAACCGACAATCGAATCGGCGAGGCTGGTGCTGCGGCCCATGGTGGAGTCCGATGCGCCCGACCTGGCCCGCCTCGCAGGGGCCAAGGAAGTGGCCCGCACGACGCTGCGCATCCCGCACCCCTACGAAGAGCCCGCCGCGAGGGACTACATCACCCGCGTGCGGGGCATGTGGGAAAATGACTCCGCGATGGTCTTTGCCATCGTGGAACGAATGTCCAATCGCTTCACCGGCGCCGTGGGACTGGTCCTGACCCCCGAGCATCGCCGCGCCGAGATGGGCTACTGGATCGGGGTGCCTTACTGGGGAAACGGCTACGCGAGCGAGGCCGCCGCGCGGGTCCTGCGATTTGCCTTTGAAGACCTGAATCTCGAGCGGGTCACCGCCTGCGCGTTCGCCTCCAATCCGGCGAGCTGCCGGGTGCTCGAGAAGGTCGGCATGACCCGGGAGGGCCTGCTCCGTCGCCACCTGCTGAAATGGGGCGAGTTTCAGGACGACGTCCTCTTTGGCATCCTTCGCGACGAACTGGATCTCGGCGCTAAACGCCCCTCCCCCCTGACCTGAAGCCGCGCGGCAGGAACACGCGCCCCGCCCGCACCGTATAGAGGACGGGACAAACCGGTCCCAGGCCCCGGATGTCGTCGCCTCCCCGCGAAGGAAGGCGACGACGGGAAGCGCCGATCGGTCCCGCCCGAGCACACGATGAGTTACCGGTCCCGGATTTCGGCATCCAAAGGATGCCGGCCGATGTACCGCGGGCCCGCCCAGGCGCTGCCGGCGAGGCATATCACGCCCGTGTGCACCCGCACGCGGGGGCCGATGAGGGCCACGAGGAACACCCTCGTGCGTCCAGAGAGGATCAGACGCCGAAGTTGATTGGACCGTATAATTGTTCAGACGCTGGGCCACGGGCCCTGCGATCTTCCTGCCTGCGATCCGTCCCACCGGGCGTCCGAGCACGCCCGGGCGTGGCATGTCGCAAACAGGCCCCATCCCGCTCGCCAAAGCTCCACGCGGAGGTTATTCTGTGACTCCAGCGACCGAAACACCCAAGTCCCAGGCCTCGCCGGGCGCCCCTTCCGAAGGGGGTCCGGTCTCTTCCAGCCCCGCCGCGGAGGGCAAAAAGCTCATGAGCGTTGACACCGATGTCTCATCAGACGCCAAGCACGTAGGGCACGTCGCCCTGCCGACCAAGCGCAAGGGCGACCCCTTCGAGACGCGCTGGGGTAAGTTCCTCCAGGCGTGTATGAAGCTCGACGGCTCGGATCTCATCATGAAGTCCGAGACCCAGCCCAAGCTGCGTCTGCGGGGCGCCCTCAAGCCGCTGGACTGCGAACCCGTCACGGGTGACGAGTTCTGGGGCATCGCCCGCGCCATCCTCTCCGAGGAGCAGCTCGAAGACCTGCACAAGTTCGGCTCGGTGGACTTCGCCTACGACTTCGACGACAACACGCGCTTCCGCGTGAACCTCTTCATGGCCAAGGGCAAGCTCTCGGTCGCCGCACGACTCATCTCCTCCAAGATCCGCCGCTTCGAAGAGCTCTACCTGCCCCCCAGCATGGCGGAGATCGCCATGCAGCCCCAGGGCATCGTGCTGCTCTGCGGTGTGACGGGCTCGGGCAAGTCCACCACGATCGCCGCGATGCTCGACTACGTGAACGAGCGCAAGCCCGTCCACATCGTCACCATCGAGGACCCGATCGAATACCTGTTCAAGGACAAGAAGGCGACGATCAACCAGCGCGAGATCGGCATCGACTGCCTGGACTTCAAGATTGCCCTCCGCGCCCTGGTGCGAGAGAACCCCGACGTCGTGCTCGTCGGTGAAATGCGCGACAAGGAAACCTTCGAGGCCGCGCTCCACGCCGCCGAGACGGGCCACCTTGTCTACGGAACCATCCACGCCTCCTCCACCACCCAGACCTTCTCCCGAATCTACGGCCTGTTCGAGGCGGAGGAAGTCGAGCAGGTCCGCCGAATCCTCGCCTACCAGATGCGAGGCTTCGTCTACCAGAAGCTGCTGCCCACGCTGCACGCCAACATCGCCCGCATCCCCGCCCTGGAAATCCTCATCAACAACACGGTCGTGCGCAAGCACATCCTTGAAGGCAAGGAAGGCGACCTGCGCGAGTATCTCAAGAGCATCGAAGCCCGCCAGTCGGGCATGGTGGACTTCAACGAGAGCCTCGTCCAGCTGGTGGAGACCGAGTACATCCACATGCGGACGGCGATCGAGTCTTCCCCCAACGTCGACGAGCTCATGATGAAGCTCAAGAAGCTGGGGTAAGGCCTGCCGAGTCCGCCCGGCGACCGGTGAGCAAAGTCCGAAATCAAGCAAACCACACCGACCGCGCCGGCTCCCGGCGCGGTCTTTTGTTGACCCCGCGGCGCCCGGACATGCCACCGCCCGCAGCGCCGCCCGCGCGGTGAACCCCCGCGCCGCCGCCAACCCCCGCCCACGGCCCCCGAGGGGACTGAAGTGACCCGATTTTCCGGTCTGCGGGACCTCGACAGGCCGCGCCAACCAAGCAAGGCACCCGCCATATATGCTAACATCCCCTTCCCGCCCGCCTGCCCGGGGGTGCCTGACGGGTACCTGCCATCGGAACCGTTCAAGGCGCCCGCCCACGGCCGCCGGGAAGTGAATTGGAGAACCGCGTGCTCGACCCTCAGCAGATCCTGCCCATGACCGGATTCACGTCCTCCCAGACGGGGGTGATGGGACCGATCTCGACGCTCGCCGACGGCTTTTTCCTCGTCTCGTTCTGGAAGCCCGTCGTCCTGCTGATCCCGCTCACCTTCTGGGCGTGGCTGGTCTCCTCCACCTTCGACAAGTTCGCCGCCCGCTTCTACTTCAAACGCGAGCAGTGGAACCTCGTCCACCTGGCCTTCGGCATCGTCGCCCTGGGCGTTGCCCTGCTCATGCCCATCCGCGGAGAAGCCGCCTTCTGGGTCGGACTCGCGGCGATGCTCGTGATCCTCGCCATCGACGTCGTCTACTTCGTCACCACCGTCAACAAGAGCGACAAGGTCCCCGAAACCCTCCGCCTCAACCTGGGCAAGGAGATCTTCGGTCGCGTCACCGCCGGGGCCAAGAAGAAGAAGGACGACAAAAACGCCGGCAAGTCCGAACTCACCATCAAGGGACCCGACAAGGTCGCCATGCCCGTCCCCGCCGCCGAGACCCCCGAGCTTGCCAGCCGCGTCACCGCCGAGGGCCTCGTGCTCCGCAGCGTCGCAGGTCGCGCCTCCCAGGTTGAACTCGCCCCCACCGGCAAGGACAACATGTACGGGGAAGTCCTCATGGTCGACGGCGTCAAGCAGGCCGGCCAGACCCACGCCGCCGCCGACGGCGTCCGCATCGTCGACTTCTGGAAGTCCGCCGGAAAGCTCGACGTCAGCGATCGCCGCAAGAAGCTCACCGCCGACGTCAACATCGAGAAGGGAGAGCTCCGCAAGAAGGTCCGCGTCATCGCCGCCGGCGTGCAGGGCGGCATGAAGCTCACCCTCCTCTTCGACCCCGAAAAGGCCGTCCGCCGCAAGCCCGAGGAGATGGGCTTCATCGACCGCCAGCTCGACGACATCAAGGCGCTCATCGACGAGAAGAAGGGCACCGTCATCATCTGCTCCCCGCCCGACGGCGGACGCACCACCCTCTTCTACACCCTGCTCAAGATGCACGACGCCTACACCAACAACGTGCAGAGCATCGAGATCGACCAGCAGGACGACCTCGAGGGCATCAAGCAGAGCCGCTGGGATCCCTTCGCCGAAGGCCCCGAGTTCCACACCCTCGTCCGCTCCATCCTCCGCCGCGACCCCGACGTCGTCGGCCTCGCCGAGGTCCCCGACCAGAACACCGCCAAGGAAGTCTGCCGCGCCGACCAGGAACGCTCCCGCATCTACGTCTCCCTCAAGGCCGACAACGCCCTCATGGGCCTGCAGTCCTGGACCAAGGTCGTCGGAGACCTCGAGACCGCCGTCCCGCCCGTGCACGGCGTCGTCGCCGGCCGCGTGATGCGCAAGCTCTGCACCCAGTGCCGCCAGGCCTACGTCCCCGCCCCCGACATGCTCAAGAAGTTCGGCCTCCCGGCCGACCGCGTCAAACAGCTCTACAAGAAGGGCGGCGTGGTCATGGTCAAGGACAAGGAGCAGGTCTGCGGCATGTGCTCGGGCGTCGGCTACGTCGGCCAGATCGGCTTCTTCGAGGTCTTCCCCATCGACGAAGGCCTCCGGGCCATCCTCAAGGGCGGTGACTGGAACGCCTTCCGCGCCGAGCTCAAGAAGAAGCAGTTCCCCACCCTCCAGACCGCCGCCCTGCGGCACGCCATCGACGGCATCACCAGCGTCGAGGAGGTCGTCCGGGCCACCAGCGACGGCCAGCCCCCCCCCGCGGCC
>JBGAHA010000006.1:0-316997 GCA_044226385.1 Phycisphaerales bacterium | reverse complement strand
AGTTCACCGACCTGCCCCTCTCCACCCAGACGAGGATCGGCGGATACGCACACTTCCGCGCGGCGATCACGCCGGGGTACGAATCACTCCAGACCGTCGCCTACCGCTGGCTCCACAACGGCGAGCCGGTGGCCGACGGACCCGGGGGGGCATCTCCCGGCGGGGGTGAGGTCTTCGGCGCGACCAAGGACAACCTGTACATCGACGGGGTGCAGGAGTCGGACTTGGGTGAGTACGTGTGCGAGGTCACTTCGCCGTGCGCGACCATCACGGCCCCGGGCGCATGGCTGTCGCTGCCCTGCCCGTCGGACCTGGACCACTCTGGCTACGTCGACACCGATGACTACACGACGTTCATCGCCGCCTTCGAAGCGGGGGACGCGTCGGCGGACTTTGACCGATCGGGCTCGGTCGATACCGACGACATGAGCGCGTTCCTGGAGGCGTTTGTCGCCGGGTGCTAGCGGCGAAGGATGACGCGAAAGGCGTGTCGCACGCACTGGTTCTTCGGAACCTCCCCAAATGAAATGCGGCCGCCGGATGTCCGGTCGGCCGCGTGAATCTGGCGAGGGATGGGACCGGTGCGGGCGAATCCCGCGGCGGTGGGGGGGCTTTCTCACCCGTTGCGGCGTTCAAACTCGCGCATGAACTCTGCGAGGACCTTGCAGCCCTCTTCGGGCATCGCGTTGTACATGCTTGCCCGCATGCCGCCGGTGGAGCGGTGGCCCTTCATGCCGTCAAGGCCCGCCGCGGCGGATTCCTTGCAGAACTTGTCGTCGAGCTCGGGCGTGGGGCACTTGAAGGTCAGGTTCATCAGGCTGCGGGAGTTCTTCTCCGCATGGCCCTTGTAGAAGGAGCTGGAGTCCAGCACCTCGTAGATGTAGCCGGCCTTGCGGATGTTGCGTTCGTGGATCACGTCGAGGCAGTGGCGACCGCTGTGGCCCTGCGCGAGGATCCACTTGAAGACCAGGCCGCAGACGTAGATGGCGAACACCGGGGGCGTGTTGGGGCGGCTCTCGTCCTTGGCGAAGGTCTCGTACTGGAGCATCCAGGGGAGTTCCCGGGCCTTGCGCTTGGCGAGGTCGTCCCGGATCACCACCACGGTCGTGCCCGCGGCGCCCAGGTTCTTCTGAGCCCCGGCATAGACCATGCCGTACTTGGTGAAGTCCACGGGGCGCGAGTAGATGTCGCTGGACATGTCGCACACCAGCGGCACGCCCGCGGGCGCCTTGGGATCGCGCTGGCGCCAGGTGTTCTTTCCGCTCGCGTCGATCTCGTGCCACTCGGTGCCGTAGATCGTGTTGTTGGAGCAGAAGTGCACGTACGCCGCGTTGGGGGAGTACTTGATCTGCGATTCGGCGGGGATGTAGGAGTGGCTCTTGTCCTTGCTCGTGCCGGCCTCGTGCAGGGCGCCGTAGATCTTGGCGTGCTCGAGCGCCTTCTCCGCCCAGTAGCCGGTGGTGATGTAATCCGCCACCTGGTCCTGCGGTTTGAGGTTCGCGGGAACCATGAAGTTCTGCGTCGTCGCACCGCCCGTGAGGAACAGCACGTGATAGTTGCTGGGCAGGTTGGAGATCTTGCGGAAGTCGGCGAAGGCGTCGGCGAGGACCTTGTCGAACGTCTTGGCGCGGTGGCTGTGCTCGAGGATGCCGATGCCGGTGCCGGCGATGTCGAACACATCCTGCTGAACCTGCTTGAGCACTTCTTCGGGGAGGCACCCCGGCCCGGCGGAGAAGTTGAAGATCCGTCCCGACGCCGACCGGTGGACGGCCGACGCTCCCGATTTGCTCGCCTGAGCAGGTGCTGCGGTACTCATACCAGAAGCATAGGAATCTTCCGCCACCGGGCAACCCCGCGGGACTGCCGCATGATCGCCCCGCTTCGGCGCGTCCGGCCGTCAACCCGCGAAGCGATTGCCGATCGCTAAACGTCCGCAAAAGCGCCGCTTTGCATCCGCGCGAATCTGTACGATCTCGCTTTGCCGCTTTGCCGCTTTGCCGCTTTGCCGCTTTGCCGCTTTGCCGCTTTGCCGCTTTGCCGCTTTGCCGCTTTGCCGCTTTGCCTCAGCCGATCGCCGCCGCGTTCACGCAGTTCTCCGCCTTGCCCGTCTCCCGGAAGATCCGCACGATCCGCACCGTCTCCTCTCCCACCGCCGCCTGCGCCTGGTCGGTGCTCGCCCCCACGTGGTGCGTCAGAACCCTCACAAGGCCCTTGTCACCCTGCGCCAGCTTCGCCTTCCACGGACCCTGCGCTTCGGCCGGAGCGCCCTCGTAGACGTCCACGCCGTACCGCACGCCCTTGGCCAGGGCGACGTCCATCAGCGCATCTTCATCAATCACGCTGCCGCGCGAGGTATTGATCAGGTACGCGCCGGGCTTCATGTGGGAGAGAAACTCCCGGCCGATCAGCTGCCGCGTGTCGGGCGCTGCGGGCAGGTGGATCGTCACCGCGTCGCACTTTCCCGCCATCGCCCACAGGGAGGGCGTATCGGTTCCGGCCCATTCAGCGCCCAGGTCCCGCGCGTGCTCCTTCGTGATGGAGCGCGACCAGGCGAGCAGTTTCATTTCGAACGCCAGCGCCCGCTTCATCACCGCCCGGCCGATCGCGCCCGCCCCGACCACCCCCAGGGTCATCCCCTTGAGCCCGCGGGCCTTGGAGAATTCCTTCTTATCCCACTGACCGTTCAGCAGCGCCGCCGTCTGGTCGCAGATGCGTCGGTCCAGGGAGATGAGCAGGCCCATCGTCAGCTCGGCGACGGCGACGGCGTTCATGCCCGGGCAATTGCAGACGGGGATCCCTGCCGCGGAAGCGGTGGGCACGTCGATGTTGTCGTACCCGGCGCCGGCCCGGATGATCAGCTTCAAGCCCTTGCCCGCGCGGATCGCGTCGGGCTTCACCTTGCTGGATCGCACGATCAGCACCGCGGGGTCGACGCGTTCCATCACGGCCGCCAGGCCGCTCGCCCCCGCCTCGGGCTCGCTTACAACCTCACATCCCATCGCCTTGATGGCCTCGATGCCCGATTTTTCAAACTTGTCGGCGATCAGCACTTTCACTGGCTCGGCTCCACGTCCCGCCGCGAGCACGCGGAGGGGGAAGTCCATCGAACGACCCGCGAGAAGCAACGCCAGCCGCCCGCGAGCCGCACTATACCGCGCCGCCCACCCGCAAGCTCCCCGCCCGAATCCACCATCAACTCACGCTCCCCGCCGGATCCTTGCCCTACTCGATGCCTTGATGCCTCGATGCCTTCTTGGCTCCCGCCCCGGTGCCCAGTGCCCGATCCCCAGTGCCTTCTAGTTCTTGCTCGATCCCGCCGTGGACTTGGTCGAAAGCACCGCATCGTCCATCACGTACAGGCCCACCAGCCAATCACCGGCAAGGTACGGCTTGACGCCGAATTTCCCCGACACCTCGCCCTGCGTCGCGTAGCGGTCCCCGCCCTCGATCGCAGCCTTCATGCGCACTTCCACCGCGTCGAACGGCGTCGGAGGAACGCCGATGCAGCACCCGTCCCACTGGTTCAACATCGAAAGCAGTTCCTTGGGCTTGTCGACGTAGAGCGGGAACGCGACGTACCCCGAGATCTTCACATACTTGCCGTCCAGCATCGTCACGCGCTCGGGCAGACGCTTCTTTCCGTCGCGCGGGTTGTAGATCTCGCTCACCGACACGAGCTGGTCCCACGTCACCTCGTAGGGCTTCTGCTGCGTGCCCTCCCCCTTCACGATGAATCGCCCATCAACCTTGATCGAGCCATTCTCCAGGTTCTCAAACGTGGCGGGGATCGGCCCCAGGTCCGGCGCGGGCGCTTCCCCGGCCTTGGCTTCCGGTTTGGCGGTCGATCCCGATCCTCCGCCCGCCGCCGGGGCCGCAGGAGGCGCCGCAACGGGTGCCGCGGGGGCGACCGCGGGGGCTTCCGCCGGCTTGCCCGCATCAGTGGGGGAACTCTTCTTCGCATCCGCGTCTACGGGCGCGGTCTTCTCATCGGCCGCCAACGCCGCCGCGTCCTTCGCGGGCGAGCCCGCGGCCTCCGCAACCGCTTGCTCGACAGCCTTCGCCACATCGTCCTGTGCTTGTTTGACCGCTTCAGGAACTGGCGTGGTGGCCGGCGCGGGAACTTCACGTGGAGCTGGCGGAGCCTGGGCGGATGAGCCATCACCCGGGGCGACATCGCGCGCTTCGGGAGATTTGGGAGGCGTCACCGGGCTCGCGGGAGCCGATGGAGCGGGGGCAGTGGGGGGAGCGACGGGAGCCGAGGCTCCCGCGCGTGCCGCCGGTGATTCCGCGCTACCGGAGGCTGGCGTGTTCCCCGTCGAATGATCCTCGGCGGTGGGAGTCGTTTCCCGCGATTGCGGATTCGAGGCTGGCTTCTCCAAAGCCGACGGCGATTTGGACGCGTCGCTTCCCGCCGTCGCCAGACTCTTGGTCGCGGTCGTGCCGGCGCCGTCCCGCTGGCGAGTGGGCTCGCCGCTTCGCCGCGGCTCCTCCGCCATCGTCGGCCGCGTGCTCTCGGCGGTCTTTCCTCGCCCCGCCGATGAATACCAGGAGGCCGCGCCGGCGCCCGCCACCAGCAGCACCACGATGATCCAGAACACACGCATCACAAGCCTCCTGAACACCCGTTACGAGCATCCGCAGTCGCCAGAAATCTCGGGGAGCAAGCGTTTCGGCGAAAAAACCGGCCCGCTTCTGTCGCGCACGACTATCCGATCGGTTTGAGATTCTTCGCCACCGCCGTCCGGTACGCCATCACCGCAGGCACAAGCCCCGCCGCGGCCGCAAGCACCACAGCGCTCGCCGCCACCAGCAACGCCGCGTCCATCGGCAGCGCCGGATCGATCGCCAGCCCCACCCGCTCCTTCATCGCCGCCGCCGCGGCCTGGGCCCCCGCAAGGCTCAGCAGAATCCCCAGCGCCGCCCCCGCCATTCCCAACACCGCGGACTCCGTCAGCACCAGCCCGAACACCCGCCCCTGGCTGCACCCCAGCACTCGCAGCACCGCGATCTGCCTCCGCCGCTGCTCCATCGAGTTGTACAGCGCCAGCATGATCCCGATGCCGCTGGAGACCATCACCGCCGCCCCCATCGCCAGGAAGATCCGGTCGATGTTCCCCACGATCGTGAACAGCTTGTCGATCTCCTGCCGCGGGGACGCCACCGTGATCGCCGTATCCCGGCGAAGCTGGTCAAACACCTGCGGCAGGTTCGCGGGCGTGTCGGAGCCATCGCGCGTGATGAGCCGGGCGTACATCCCGGTGATCTTGCGGTCTTCGTCCTTCAGATCGGCGACGGTGATCGGGGTCTCGTGCACGTGGTCGTGATCATGCTCGTGGGCGTCGTGATCGTGCGGCTCACCGGCGCCGGCGGCCGCTTCCTCGCGTTCACGGCGGTCGTGGGCATGGATGAGCCACGTGCTCTGCAGGCTCGTGAACAGCGCCCGATCATGGCTTCCCCCCGTCGGCCGCAGCACGCCGACCACGGTGTACACGAATTCCGCGTGCTCGTGCACGGGAGCTCCCGCGTCCCCGCTCGCGGCGCTTTGCGTCATGCCGTGCGTCAGGTGAATCTTCTCTCCAACCTTCAGGCCCGTCGCCGACGCCGCCCCCGCGCCGACAACGACCTCAAAGTCGTTCTCAAAGAACCGGCCGTCGGTGAGCACCCACGGTTCGTCGGGATTGGGCCGGAACTTGGTAAAGAACTCGGGCGTCGTCGCCAGCACCGGCACCGACCCCTTGTAGCTGTCCCCCTGCTGCGTGGGCACCAGGTACTGCCACGGCGCCGAGCGGGAGATCTGCTCGTACTTGCCCCACAGGATCGGCCGGCGCGGCGCGTTCGCGTAGAAGACGCCGTTGAGCACGCTCACCAGCGGGGAAGCGTCGGCGCTGATGAGAAGATGCATGTCACCCGAGCCGCGGGCAAACGCTTTCTTCCCGGAGTCCCGCATCATCAGCAGAACCAGCAGAAGCCCCACGGCGACCGCCACCGTGATCGACGTGGTCACCGTCGAGAACAGCCGTGACGTCAGGGAACGCCGAATGATCGTCCAGTCGGTCAGCGCCATGGGAGAACTGTATCACCGCTCGCGCGTTCGCCCCGGGGAGAACCCATCGAGATCTCAGCCCCGTCTGCCCACCAATGCCGCCCCATCCACTCTTCTTTCACCGTTCCCACCCCCGCTCGCCGATCCAACCCCTAGCGTTCCATAGCCTGTGCCCCTGATTCACGGCGTCCGCGAGCATTGTTTGGCCATCCGCCCCATGCCTTCACCTCTGCTCATCTCCCTTCCACGCGGCCTCTCCGCCGGCGGTGTTTCCTCGTGGGCGATTCGCACCGCGATCGTCCTCGCCCAGCGAGATCGACAGGTCTGCCTCATGGTGCACCGGGAAGACCCCGGCACCGATCGCCTCAACATCAGCCTCCCCCCGCAGGTTCGGCTGGTGGACCTCGCCCACCTGCCCCCCGTCGATACATGCAGCGGCGACTTGTCTCACTACATCCCCGCGTACCGGGACGCCCTGCGATCCCTGGTCGCCGCGACGCGGCTTCCCGTCATCGTCGCTCCCACGCTGCTGGGGGACACCTTCGGCATCGCCGCAGCCCTCTCCCTCGCCGATCCCGAGCTCATGCGAGTCGCCGCCTGGCAGCACTCACCGATTCCCTACGACGCCGCCGTCCTCGCCCGCTACGAGCCCCTGATCTCGCTCTTCGTGGGCGTCAGCGACGAGATCACCGCCGCGCTCCGCGCCGCGCACCCGTTCCGCAACGCCGACATCAAGACGATCCTGCACGGCGTGCACACCCCTGTCTCCATCCCGCCGCGCCCCCCGGTCGAGAACCGTCCTCTCACCATGATCTACGCAGGCCGCATGGAGAACGATCTCAAGCGGGCCTCCTCCCTGATCGATCTCTCCGACGAGCTCCACGCGCGCGGCGTCAACCACCGGCTCACGCTGGTCGGCGACGGCCCCGCCGCCGGAGAGATCGACACCCGGATCGGAGAGCAAGGCCGCGCCGCCCGCATTCGCCGGCTCCGCCCGGTTCCTCCCGAGGGCGTGCTGCGGCTTCTTACCGAGCACGACCTGTTCCTGCTCCCCTCTCGCGTGGAGGGCCTGAGCCTCTCCGTGATGGAGGCAATGGCCGCGGGCTGCGTTCCCATCATCACCCGCACCCCCTCGGGCTCGGGAACGCTCGTCGATCACGAGCAATCAGGGATCCTTGTCGATCTGCCGGCGACGGCCGACAACGCCATCATTGCGCGGGCGTTCGGCGATGCCATCAGCAGGGCCGGGACGCTGGGCATTCCCGCTCTTTCCGCCGCGGCGCACCGCAAGGCGGCCGAGCGATTCTCTCTCACCGTCTACGCCGACCATCTCGACCACGCCTTTGAAGCCGCCGTCGCCGCGCCGCCCCGCCGCTGGCCCACCGACCGGCCCTGCGCCTTTACCACCGCCGCGGCGACCACCGGATCCGGCGCTGTGCCCGCCGATGGGGCGACGCGGCTGCGCAACCTCCTCGCCCGGCTCGCGGGCAAATCCATCGTCATCCACGGCACGGGGCGACACACGATCGAGCTTGCCAGCACACTCGCCCAGTCCCCCGCCCGCATCACGGCCTTCAGCGATGACGATCCCTCCCGCCACGGCCAGACGCTCTGGAACTGGCCGATCATCGCGCCGGCGAGTGCCGCCCGCACGGGCGCCTCCGACGTGGTCATCAGCAGCTGGATGAACCAGGACGCGATCTGGGATCGCCGGGAGGTGTACGAGCGCCAGGGCCTCTTCGTCCATCGGATCTACATGTAGCGGGATCGCGCCGGCCATCCGCGGGTTCACATCGCCCCGCCGCGCGGCCCAATCGGAAGGCTCCCGCCCCGCGCCCCCGCTCCCCCCTTTCTACCATCCAGCAATGCGGTTCATCCTTGATCGCGTCGCGCCGGTCCTGCGGCTCACACGCGTCACCACAGCCTTCGCCGTCGTCAGCAATGTCTGGCTGGTGATCCTCTGGACCCGCGCCTTCGAGCAGGAACCCGCCCACGAAGCCCTCTCCGCCCGGCCCCTTGCCCTGCTGCTCTTCTGCTCGGCCTTCAGCAGCCTCGGGCTCTTTGCCTTCGGCACCTGTCTCAACGACCTGGTCGACCAGAACCGCGACCGTTGGCTCCGCCCCGAGCGCCCTATCCCCGCCGGACAGATCCGGCCCGAGAGCGCTGTAGGCGTCGCCGCTTCCACCCTTCTCATCGCCGTCCTGGGCTCGGTCCCTTTCGGCACGGCGAGCGTGCTGCTCACCCTCCTGCTCGCCGGCGGCATCCTCCTCTTCAACGGCGCCGCGAGATTTGTTCCCGCGCTGGGGTTCGTCGCCTATGGCCTAATTTACGCGGGCGCCATGCTCATGCCCAACCCCAGCCTCGCCTTCGTCTGGCCCGTCTGGCTGGTCTTCATCCATGGCGCCATCGTCGCCGCCGTGACGCATCGCCTCGCCCGAAAAAGTCCCCCCGTCACCACCCGCGCCTGGGTCGCCGCCGGGCTGGGCGCCGGCTTCTGGACCGCCGTCTTCGTCTGGGTCGCCGGCTCCCGGCTCCCAGATGCGTCATTCTTCTGGCCCGCGTGGGTCGTCCCTGCCGCAGCGATCGGTCCGGCGATCATGGCCGTCCTCTTCGTCCTGCTCTGCCTGCGGAAAGTGCAGACCGCCCGGGACGGTGTCCGCGGCGCGGAAAAGGTCACCCGCTACGGCGCCCTCTGGATGAGCCTCTACGCCTGGGTCTGGATGGTGGGGGTCATGCAGATCAGCGAATCCATCATTCTCGCCGTCGCCGCTCTCCTGGGATATATCGGCATGACCCTTCTGCGCGAGGTCTACAGCCTCGCGGAGCAGCCCGTCGGGTATCGCCGTGTGTAAGTGAGGAAAGGACTCATGGAATCCGCGGACCCAGGGATCCTGACCCGGCTTTGGAGGGCGCATGTCGCCTGGGGTCTGGTGCTCTGCGTCGCGTGGTGCCTGCTGCCAATGACGCCCTTTGGATCCGCCCTCACCCCACCTGGACTCGCGGTCTGGTGTCTTTGGGCGTGCGGGGTGCTGTGGCACGGGATCGCCATCACCCGGGACCTGCCGCAGGAGACGCGGGAAGATTATCTGCGGACCAGGCTCGCGCTCTCGATCGGCGCGTGCACTTTGACCAGCATCGCGGCGCTCTTCGCGTATCCGTTGCTGTACTGGGCCGGAAAATCGATGCTGGGCTAACGAGAGGAGGTCGCGCCCCGCCGCGCTCGCCTATTCCGCATCCGATTCCTGGGACGCGGGCACGGGCGCGGTCACCCGAACGTTCCCGTCCGAGCAATCCTCAACAACCTTCAGCGTCCGCAGCGCGTTGAGCGCCGCCATCTGCTCGGCCCGCTTCTTGGATTGGCCCCACGACGGCTCGTACCGTTCCCCGGCGAGCTCAACGCAGATCTTGAAGCACTTGGCGTGGTCGGGCCCCTTCTCATCCAGCACCCGGTAGGCGGGCGTCTGCCCCAGCACCTGCTGGGCGTGCTGCTGCAGGACCGACTTGAAGTTCTGCTGGTGCCCGCTCACCGCCGCCTGCTCGATCAGGGGGTCGATCAGGGGCTCGATGAACGCCTTCGCCGCGTCGATCCCGCCGTCGAGATAGACCGCCCCGATCAGCGATTCCAGGACCGCGGCGAGCAGGGAGGCGGGCATGCCTTCCCCGTTGAGCATTCCCTTGCCGATGATCAGGAACTCCCCCAGCCCCAGCTGCCGGGCGATCTGGGTGCACGTCGCCCGGGAGACCGCGGTGGACTTGATCTTGGTCATCTCCCCCTCGAGCAGGGTCGGATAACGCTCAAAGATCCGCTGGCAGACGACCATGCCCAGGACGGCATCCCCGAGGAACTCCAGGCGCTCGTTGGAATCGATGCGGGCCTCCACGAACGAGGCGTGGGTGAGGGCAATGGCCAATAACTCGGTGTTCTTGAACCGGTACCCCAGCGCGGTTTCGGCTCGGACACGGATCGCTTCGTCCATGGATACCTCCGGCGTCAACGTTCACCCCTGCCTTCGCTCGCCCGCGGAAGACCCGTTGGGCAAAAGGCGAGGCGTGGATCCGGTGAAGGACGCGGAGGCTCGATGCCCGTCTTCTCCCCGAAAAGGACCGGAGACGACGAACGGCGAGCCAGTGCGCACCGCACCGGGAGACATACCCACATGTCGGCCGGAATCACCCCGTGACCCGACCCAAACAGATCAATTCGCGGATGGCGGGCAGAACAGTTCGTGAACAACGATCAGCAAGTCGATCCGCAACCACAGGCCAGAAAAGGCCTTATGCCCCAATTCTACCTCCACCCTCAGCCCCCTCCAAGCGTTTTTTGACACCGAAAGACACGGGCGAAGGACCGGGCTAGAATCTTGACCTTGGACGCCAGAGAGACCGGACGGGTCCTGGTCGGTTCAAGCTGGTGTTCTGGTTCGATTTGAGCCCGTCCGGCGATTGGTTTTGGGCAGTCACTCATGCATTATCCACACCGCATCAGCCGTCGTAAGCGCAAGCGCAACATCGGGTTCCGCAAGCGCATGAAGACCACCAACGGTCGCAAGATGATCAACCGCAAGCGTCGCGTTGGCCGCTCGCTCAACGTCGCCGACAAGAAGTACAGCTAAGCCCTCCGTGCCGGGCGGGCGCCTGGCACTTCCATACGCTCCAACCGCCACCGGGTCCCCTGGGCCCGGTGGTTGCTTTTTTGGAGCTTCAGGTCCACCCCCGCCCGGACCGGCGCGCATGAAAAAGGGCCGGACGTGCGGTCCGGCCCCCAGGGCTTGAAGTGAAAATGACCTGCGCTGGAGCGACGTCCAGCGTAGGGGAATCGCCAACTCAGTTGCCGATGTTGCGGCGGATCGAGTCCATCGTCGTCTGGGCGAGGGAGCGGTCGATCAGGCCCGCGTCCACCACGATGTCGGTGATCTTCTCGCTCTTCTTGGTCACCTTGATCTCGACGCTCTTGTTGTCCGCCGTCTTGGCCTTGAGAACGCCCGTCAGCGCGTCCTTCGCGTCGCTGACCAGGTTGAACTGCAGCCGCTTCACCGCGTCCTTCGCCGCGTTGTAGGCCGTGTCCAGGTCCACCGACGCCGTCGCCGACACCGCCCCGGTGATCGTGTTGGTCTCCGACGCCGTGGTATTGGCCGTCGAACTCCCCGACGTCGAGGAGCACCCGCCCGCGAACAGGGACAGGGCACACGCGGAGGTCAGGGCAACGGCTCGAACGCTCATCTTCATAACCAGGAACTCCTTGAATGACACCCGGCGCGTGCGCTCGGGCATGTGTCCACGTGTAGGCCTCGCGTGAAGAGCTCACGCCGCCGCTTACAGCTTGATCGGGATCCCCTCGTCCTTGAGCTTCTGCATCAGCAGCTGCAGCTCCATCAGCGCCTTGTCCAGCCGCACCGCCGCGTCACGGATCGAGTTGTACATGTCGGGGTTCTTGGAGAGCTGGCCCAGCGTCCCCTCACCCTCGTTGATCCGCAGCGCAATCTTCTGGATCTCTCCGGCCGTCTGGTCCACGCGGCCCAGCGTCTGGGTCATCGCCTGCGCCAGCTGGTCCGTCGCCTTGCCGATGCGTTCTCCCTGCGTCTGGATCTGCGTCTGCGCCGCCTCCGACGTCGCCTTGATCGATTCGGCCGTCTCCTTCAGGGAGATCGCCGTCTTCTGCACATCATCGATCGCCAGCTTCGCCTTGGAGATCAGCTCCTTGGCGTCGGTGTGCATCCCCTCATCCCCCAGCCAGCGGTTCGCGCCCGCCAGGGCGAGATCCACCCGCTGCACCGTGCTCCACAGGTTGGGGGACTTGCCCGCTTCCACGTCCTTGATCGTCCGCGGCTCGAAGAACTCGTCGGCCTTCTCACCGATCTTCGCCACCCGCTCCGCGGCCGTGCCGATCTTCTCCAGGGGCGCGGCCATCGCCGTCTCGACACGGCGGAAGAGGCTGTCCACGCTCCGGGTTCCCGGCAGGATCTCATCCTTGTGGATGATCGTCGCGTCGGAGATCTTCACGCCCGGCGGGATCTGAAAATCCAGCACCGCGTCCCCCACGAAGCCCTTGTCCAGGTACAGGCTGAACTCCCGCGGGATCTTGGCGTCACCCTGCACCTTGAGCTTTACGTCCACGCCGTGCTGCGGGTCGTCGAGGGCGTTGGTGATCGAGACCACCGTGCCGATGCGCACGCCCTGCAGCGCCACGTCCGAGGTCGGCCGCAGCCCGCCGGCCTGATCGACGCGGATCTGGAACTCGTAGGTCTTGGCGAAGAGGTTGCGGACCTCCCCGAAGATGAACAGCAGGGCCGCGAGCCCCGCGAGCCCGGCCAGCGCCACCATCCCGGTCAGAAAATCCCTCGTTGCGCCCTTCATCGATCCCTTCCCTGTGAACCCCGCGTCCTGGCGAGGGGGCACGATGCAGTCCCCGAACCCGTCACACCACTTCCGACAGTGCCTGCCGCTGGCCGACCGACATCGATTCGGTCGCCGTGTCTTCCTCCCGATCGTATTGCCCCAGCAGGAAGTGTTTCACGTGCGGATCGCTGCTGCGCTCAAGCTCCGAGTAGGTCCCGTCCGCCGACACCTTCCCGTTCAGGAGCATGACCACGCGGTCGGCGACCTTCCGCGCCGAGACCAGGTCGTGCGTCACGACGATGCTCGTCACCTGAAGCTTGTTCTTGAGCTTGATGATCAGCTCGTTGATGCCGTCGGCCCGGATCGGGTCCAGCCCCGTCGTCGGCTCGTCGTACAGCACCACCCGCGGCTGCAGCACGATCGCCCTCGCCAGCGCCACCCGCTTCTTCTGCCCCCCCGAAAGCTGGGAGGGGAGCTTGTCCTGCACGCCGGCGAGGTCCACCATGTCCAGCGCCATCGCCGCGCGGTCCCGGCGAACCGATTCCGACCAGTCGGTGTGCTCGATCATCGGGAACTCAAGGTTCTCCTCGACCGTCATCGAGTCAAAGAGCGCGCCCATCTGGAAGAGCAGCCCGATCTGCAGCCGCACCGGCTTGAGCTCCCGCTCGTTGAGCTGGTCCACCCGCTGGCCGTCGAAGATCACTTCCCCGCTGTCGGGACGCAGCAGACCCACGATGTGCTTGAGCATCACCGACTTGCCGGTCCCCGAGGGGCCCAGCACCACCGTCGTCTGGGAGGGATAGATGTCCAGGTTGAACCCGTCCAGCACCCGCTGCGGGCCAAACGACTTGTGCACGTCCACCAGGCGGATCAGCGGGCCGGCGCCCGGCGCCCCGGCCGCCGCAGCGCCGCGTGCGGGCGGGTCGCCGACGGACGGCCCGCTGACAGACGTCGCGCCGGCGGGGGACCCTGGTTGACCCGATGTCTGCATCGCGTGAATACCCTTGGGGACGATGAACGAGGCTGGCAATCGTACTCCACCGCCGCCCCCGGCCCAGCGGCGAACCGTTCTCTATCACGGCGCCAAGTTCGATTTCGTCGAGGTGGAGTATCCGGGGGCGGACGGCAGCCCCCTCAAACGCCAGATCATCCGTCACCCCGGCGCGGTCGTGATCCTCCCGATCCTGGTCTCGGCGAACCTTCCGGGCCCGCACATCGTTCTGATCAGGAACCAGCGGATCCCCGCCGGGACGCACCTGTGGGAGCTCCCCGCCGGCACCCGGGAGCCCGGAGAGGCCCCGGAACTGACCGCCGGGAGGGAACTGATCGAGGAAACCGGGTACCGGGCCGCGAATCTCACCCCCATGGGCGTCTTCTACACATCCCCGGGCCTCTCCGACGAACAGATGTGGGCTTACGCCGCCACCGACCTGACCCCGGTCCCGCAGGCCCTCGAGGACGACGAACGCATCACCGTGCATCCCGTCCCGGTCCAGGAAGTCCTCTCCATGATCGATCGCGGGGCCCTCGCCGACGCCAAATCCATGCTTACGGTCCTGCTCGCGCTCCGCCGCGGGCTGCTCCCGGGCATCAAACCCGCACCCTGATTACCGATGCCACGGTTCCCCACGCTCCGATAGACATCCGGGGATTACAGTCCACCGCCCGAGAATCAAGACATGGGAATCGCCGATCGCCGCTACAACGACTACGACCCTTCGCACCGCATGGTGCACGGGCTGCGCCTGGTCTCGTTCAATACATGGCTGATCATCATCAATTCCCTGATCTTCGTTGTCCAGCAGTTCGGCGCCAGCTCGATCGGCAAGTGGATCGGTGAGTACGGCAACTTCTCCACCTACTACGCGATCGATCCCCACCACCTGGAGTTCTGGCGGGTCGTCACCTTCCAGTTCCTCCACGCCGACATCATGCACCTGGTCTTCAACATGCTCGGCCTCTACATGTTCGGAGAGCTCGTCGAGCGCGCCCTGGGCTTCAAGATCTACGCCGCCTTCTACCTCATCTGCGGCATCTTCGGCGCCCTCATGTACATGACCCTCAACCTCCTGGGCTCCCTCGCCGGGCTCATGGGCGTTTACCACATCCCCGGCCTGCTCTACCCCAACGACAGCTCCACCTTCTTCTCCACCACCAAGCTCATCGGCGCCTCCGCGGGCGTCTTCGGCGTCATCGTCGCCGCCGCCTACATCGCCCCCAACTCCATCGTCAACCTTCTCATCCCGCCCATCCCCCTCAAGCTCCGCACCTTCGCCTACGGCTACGTCGCCCTCGCCGTCGCTTCCCTGCTCATCGGCACCCAGAACGCCGGCGGGCAGGCCGCCCACGTCGGCGGCGCTCTCGCCGGCTACTTCTTCATCCGCCGCTCACACATGCTCACCGATTTCTTCGACATCTTCACCGACTCTCGCCGCAAGGCCCAGGCCGCCGTCCGCAAGCCCGGCGCGGTGAGCGGTGGTGGGGGAGCCGGCAGATTCCGCACCATCGCCGGCGCGGCGGGCGCCCCCGGTGGCAAAACCGACGCCAAACCAAGCCTCTTCACCCGCCTGACGACCAAGGCGCCACCCACGCAGCAGGAAATCGATCGGATCCTCGACAAGCTGCGAGCCGGCGGACTCGCCAGCCTCACCGAGGGGGAGAAAGACGCCCTCCGCCGCGCCACCGAGGCCCAGCGGGACCAGTAGCCCAGCGCCGACCTTGCGTTATCCCGTGTTCTCTTCCGCTCGCCGCTGAAGCCTGCTCCAGATCTGCCGCACCGCCGCGGAGTTCTTCCCCAGCCGCTCGGCGATCTGGTCCCACCCCAGCCCCGCCTGCCGCAGCCGGATCAGCTCTTGCTCGTCAGGGGAGAGCGCCGAGATCACGCGCCGGGCCGTCTCCTGCCCCTGGGCCACCATGCTCGCGGTCGGGTCAAACCCCGCCGGCTCCCCCGTCTCCCCGGACCCCGCCGCGCCGCCGTGAAGATCCGCCGGACGCTGCCCGGCCCCGCGCTTGAGCGCCCGATCTCCCCGAGCAGACTGCGCCAGCTTGGTCCTTACGACTTGCTGGAGATACGCGACCAGCGCCGCCTCGCTGGGAAAATCCAGCCTCCCGTCCCGAAGGTCCATGACGAACGACTTGGCGACGGACTGGCAGATGTCCACCGACTCCCGGTGCCGCCGCAGCGCATCCCCCATCCCGGCCCGCACAAAAATGGTGAGCAGCCTCAGCAGTTCCTCGAAGGCACGTTCGCGGGCGGCAGGGTCCGCATCCTGCCGGGCGGCGGAGAGCAGCGAGGTGAGCTTGCCGGCGGTGGCCACGGGCGCGTTTCCTTCCCGCCAAAGCATACCGCGCGGCCCAAGGGGCGCGTGCTCAAAGTGGTCGGTCATCCCCGCTCTGCCGTTCTCGGGCCACTCCCGCCTTCACGGACAGACCCCGGGCCCCCCCGAATCCCGCAGGGGTCAATCCGCGGCGGCGAGTTCCAGCGGGGGATCCCAGTTCTCGACCAAGACCCCCGGCGCCGGACGACCCCAGGTGTTCTTGTACTTGTCGGGCGTTCCCTTGAAGTGCCGGACGATCAGCCGGTGGAGCATGTCCATGTTGGGCAGGATGCCGTGGAATCCGCCGACCTTGGTGGTCATGCGGTCCTGAAGCTCCCAGTACCCGTAGTCGTCGGGGGTGACGCACACGAGGTTTTCGCGTTTCAGGAATCCCGGCACCGCCCCTTCGAAGGGCACCGTGCCGTCCCCGGTCAGGTACTGGTCCTCGGCGGAGTTGCCCGGCCCGTAGAGGTTGAGCCGGTGCTTGGAGTTGACCACGAACTCCGGCTTGCCCCCCTTGGACTGGATCTCCATCTTGACTCGCGTTTCCGACCCCACCCCGACGACCGCGAGCCAGTCCGATGGCTTCATCCCCAGCGCCTGCAAGTCGATCCCTTCCAGTTTCTTACGATGCTTCGCGGCCGTCGTCAGGAGTTCCTTGAACAGCTGCGTCGCCTGCTCGTCGCGCTGTGATTTCTTCCCCGGGCTCACCGCGTAGAGCCGCACGTACTCCTTGATCGTGTCCACGATGCTGGGCTGCCATACGGAGGGATCGAAGATCGACGCGGGAAGGTCGCCGGAGATCACCAGCCCCTTCGCCACCGTGGGCATCAGGTGGTAGAGCGCCGGCATGACCCGCGCCGCCTCGCGCTCGCGCGACGACGGGGCGGACGTGCCAAGGTCCGCCGTGCCGGTGAGCACCTTGACGATCGCCTCGAACGAGCCGCGGAAGGGAGAGGCGAGCGTCGCCACCTTCGAAACCGGCGCGCTGCCCTTCTGGTCGGCGAGATACCCGGCGATGATGAGCCCGCCCATCGAGTGGCCCACCAGGTTGACCTTGGGAGAATCTTCGTACCCATCCTCGGCATAGTGCCGCAGGAGCTTGGTCCGCTCCACGACTTCTTCCACGAAGGCCGCGAACGTCTGCTGGATCGCGTCCAGCGGGTGTCGCCAGTCGTACCCGAAGGGATAGACGGGAACGGGCGCATCGTCCTGTGCCGAGAGATTGTGGCGAAGCTCGGCGATGAGCTCCTGGTAGGAGATCTCGTAGATCTGCCCGGGCACCACGCGGGCGGGCTGCGCGGCCTCGAAGCGGAGCTGGTCGGGGTGGAGGCGGATCCGGTCGAAACGGTTCGTCAGCACCGTCCACAGCGTTTCGGGCGGGATCGGATACTCGTCGGTGAGGTACGTGGCGGTGATGCCCGGAACCACGATGACCGGCGGCGGCAACTTCATGTGAGACCCCCAGAGGCACTTTGCGTGCGAGATGCGTGCCGGCCCTCCGCGCACCCCACGTGAGCGGACCGGCCGGACGGCGGAAAGTGTATCTCTTTCCTTGAACTTGCGGCACAGGATCGGCCTGTGCCCTCACGCTTCTTCTGCAATGAAACAAGCCGCCCCGGCGCATCGCTGCGCGGGACGGCGTTTATTCTGTTGCGTTGCCCATGCTTGGCCGAGGAAGGGACCTTGCAATCACCCCTTCATCACCTTCACGATCGCCTCCAGCCCGCGCTCCAGCTTTTCGATCGGCGTCGCATAGCTCAGCCGGAAATGAGTGTCTCGCTGGGAGAACGTCTTGCCCGGCACGATCAGCACCCGCTCCTGCACGCACCGCTGGAAGAACTTCTCTCCAGCTTCCTCCGGCGCAAATCCCAGTCGCTCGGGCACCCTCGGGAAGGCGTAGAACGCCCCGCCGGGCGTCGAAACTTCGGTGTACGGCGAAAGCCGCTCCACCACCAGGCTTCGCCGGCGTTCGTACTCGGCGACGTAGTGCGACATGTCCACGTCCAGCGCTTCCATCACGCCCCACTGCAGTGGGTGGGGCGCGTTGACGTAGATGTACTGCTGGAGCTTGACCATCTCCTCGATCAGCTTGCGCGGGCCCGCCGCGTACCCCAGCCGCCACCCCGTCACGCCGTACGTCTTGCCGAACCCGCGCACCAGCAGCACCGTTTCCTCCGCCCCGGGGAAGCGCGCGGGGCTCGGGCACCGCTTTACCGACGCCTCGCCCACCATCGGGTGCGTGCGGAACTGCTCATACGTGAACTCGTCGTAGATCTCGTCCGACAGCAGCACGATGTTGCGCCGGCGGCACAGGTCCAGGAGGTCCTTGCATTCCTGCTCGGTCGAGACCACACCCGCGGGATTGCTGGGGGAGTTCAGCACCACCATCTTGGTGCGGGGGGTGATCAGCGGCTCCACGCGCTCGGCGGTCATCCGGAAGTCCGGGTACGTCGAGCACTTCACCGCCTTGGCGCCCGTGAACGTCGCCATATACGGGTACAGCACGAACCACGGGTCGGGGATGATCAGTTCATCCCCCGGATCCAGCAGCGCCAGGCTCGCGAGCATCAGGGCGCCCGTCGTCCCGGAGGTCACAAACAGCCCGCTGGATGAATCGGGGTGCCCGGGAAGCTCGTTGGTTTTCCAGCCCAGGTCGCGCGCCAAGGCGCCCGCGAGCTTCTGTCGCAGTTCGACAATCCCTCGCGTCAGCGGGTAGCCGTTCTTTCCATTTTCGATAGCCCGGATCGCCGCGGCCCGCATGGGCTCGGGGACCGGAAAATCGGGCTGGCCGATCGACAGGTCCACCTTGTCGGGGATCTTCGCCCCGATCTCAAACACCCGCCGGATGCCCGACCCGTTGACGGCGACCGACCTGTGGCTGATGAGCGACGCAAAGTCCATGCGACATCCCCCGCCCCCGAAGATCGGATCATACCCCGACATCTGTTTTCAAGGTCCGGCCCCAGCGCCCCGTGCCGAGCGCCTGATGCCCAGTGACTT
Source organism: Phycisphaerales bacterium (assembly GCA_044226385.1). Lineage (GTDB taxonomy): Bacteria > Planctomycetota > Phycisphaerae > Phycisphaerales > UBA1924 > JAEUJB01. Next base: position 298,298 of record JBGAHA010000006.1, on the reverse strand, counting down.
GGTTCTTAGCCCTTGGGCGCGAGCGTCTTGGGAATGCCCAGAGCCTTGCCCGACTTCATGTCGAACTTCTTGTCCGACACCATCTTGGCGATGCGCTCGGCGCGGGTCATCACGGAACGCTTGCCGGCAGTCTGGGCGGACACTCGCAGGGATCGGTCGAGGCTCATCGAAATACCTTCCTTCGGTCTTCTCTCGGGCGGGTCGTGGTCTGCCGGTCTTGCGGGGCCGGCGAGGAAGGTCAGGACCGTTCCGCGAAGGCTACCGCACGTATTTTTCCCAGTTCGGCTTGGCGAAGTTGTACTTGCCCCGATGCTGGCGCTGGTAGATCAATCCAAGCCTACGGGCTTCCTCCAGGATCTTGTCCCGGCGCGACTGAGTTTCCTTCATATCGCTGCCGTTGAAACCCTGGGCGTAGACGAGCTTGTAGAGGGGATCATTCTTGTCGTCCCGACCCGTCCGATCAACCGCCCCGTACGGAACACCCAGGGCCGTAAACCCGCTGCGGCCGAGGAAGTCGACCGCGTCCTTGACGTCCTGGCGGCTCATGCTCGAGGCCAGCACCAGGTAGTTATTGCCCGGCACCCGGGGATCGGCGTCGTAGCTGCCGTTGAAGGCGACCACCGGGCCGGCCTCCGTCGCGTTGGGACGGGGGAGCGTCGCGGGCGTCTCGTCGGCAAGGGCGGGACTGGGGGCCGCCCCGTCGGTTTCATCGTCCGTCGCGGGAGGCTGACCGGTGACTCCAGGGGTCGACGTGCCCGTCGAGGGCTGGTTCCCGGTGACGGCGCCCGTCGAATTGCCCGTCGGCTTGGACCCCGAGGTCCCAACATTGGAGGTTCCTGACTTGGGCGGGGCCGCGCTGGGACCCCCGGCGAGCCGCTGGGTCGCCTCGGTCTCCCCCATCTTGTACGCGATGATCCAGATTCCCAGCAGGATCGCCAGCCCGATTGCGACGCTCGCGGCGACCCACGGGGTGGTCAATTCCACCATGGCGCGTCCCGAGGAGAGCAGGGAACCAAGCAACCCCTTGGGGTTGGTCCGAGAACCCACCGAGGAGGGCGGCATGTGCGGAAGGCCCCGGACCGGCGTGGAGGAGCGTGGCTCGTCCTCGGGGTCTGGGATTCGCTGCGGGGGCTTGATCTCGACGGCGGGAGACTCCGAGACGGGCGTCGTAGCGGCGCGCTTGCGCCCGTCGGCGGTTTCCTCGGCGATGAGATCAAAGAGCGGGCGGTTAGGTCTTCCAGCCGGCATTGTGATAAGTCTATCGGCTCGCCGGGCCCGCCGATGTCATCTTGCGGGAATCAATCGGGCCGGAAAATGGCGGTGCTCCGGGGTCGGCGGGCTTCAAAAAGCAATCGGCCGGGCGCCCAGGCCCGGCCGATCGTCCATTCAGAGCTCGTGAGTGCGGGGCGAGCCAGGCGGCGAGCCCCGAGGAATTCAGCAGCCGTATTCGAAGGCCAGGACGAAGGCGGTGAAGTCGTCGGTGTCGACGAAGCCCGTGCCGTCCACATCGCAGCGTTCATCACCGGCCTCAAAGGCCAGGACGAAGGCGGTGAAGTCGTCGGTATCGACAAAGCCGGTGCCGTCGAAGTCCGACCGGCATGTCGCCGAGACGAAGACCTGGTTGTTGTTCAGGTTGACCCAGCCGACGTTTTCGCCCCAGGCGTAGCCGTAAAAGCGACGCTCGGTCAGGTCGAAGCGGGCGGGCTGCGCGGGCGTCGCCTTGGCGCCGCCCTCGAAATTCACCCAGCCGATGTTCTCGCCCCAGCCATAGCCCTTGAGCTTGCCGGTGGCGGTATCCACATTCACGCCGTAGTTCGTTCCGTTGGTGTTGAGGTAGGGGCCGTTGCCCCCGCCCAGGCTGATCCAGCCCACGTTCTCGCACCAGATTGAACCGGCGAGGTAACCCAGAGAATCGTTCACGGCGACGCCGGAGTTCGCCGAGTTGGCGTCGCGCCAGTTCATGAAGCCGATGTTCTCGCTCCAGGTGTACTTGTGCGCGGCTTCCACGTTGGACTGGGCAAGAGAGACCGAAGACGCGAGGCCGACGGCGGCAACCGCGATTCCAGGCATGAGTCGAGACATGATCCGTTCCTTTCAATGTCCCTGGGGCGAAGGCGCTTCAAAGTCCGTGCCCGGGGATGCTACCAGTTCAATGCGTTTTCTGGAACCACCAAGCCAAAAAAAGCCCTCGAATCGCCGGGGCAGCCCCCGATGGGCGGTTAAGCCCCCTCCCCAACCACTTCCCCTGGGGCCATCACAGGTTCTCAGCCCCGCGGAGTGTCCAGGGGAAGCCCACGTGCATGCCCGGGGAATGTCCGGCCGAGGGCCTGGCCATGCTGGGAAGGACGCATTTCAATGAAAAACGGGCGAAGCCTTGCGGCTCCGCCCGTCGTGTGTGCTCGTATGTTCGCGGTGATGCAGGTCACCGCGGGAGCCGGGTTCAGCGGCGACGGCGGCCGATCGCCAGGCCGCCCATGCCCAGCAGGGCGAGGGAGGCGGGGGCGGGGACGATCATGTCCTGGACGCCCTGGGAGACGAGGGAGTAGATGGAGTTGTCACGGGGGCCCGTGCCGTCGATCGTGCTCAGGTAGACCTGGGCGAGGGCGACCGCGGCGGCGTCGTTATTGACGAAGCGGGCGGAGCCGTCGGTGACGTCGAGGGCGGCGGTCTGCTCGTGGGAGATTTCCCACACACAGATCTGCATCGCCGTGGCCTGGGTGCCGGGGAGGCTGGCGGCGAAGGCGGGGGTGTAGTACCGGCCGAAGAGCTCGCGCATCTGGTCCGCCTTGGCCGGGCCCATGCCGCCCAGGACGGTGGGGGCGTTCTCGATGGTGTCGACGGTATAGGTGAAGCTTCCGCCGTTGTTCACGTGCTCGGTCAGCTCGGTGCAGAAGGCCAGGAAGTTGCCCTGCAGGCCGGTGTGGTCACCGCCCGTACGGGTCCAGTTGAACAGGCCGGCGGCTCCGGTGTTGCCCCAGTTGGCGCCGCCGTCGAGGCTGAACTGGCCGTCGGAGCCGGGGGCCACGCCGTTGAAGGTGGCCGTAACCGTCGAGGCCGAAGCCAGGGCGCAGGTAAAGCCGGCGGCCAGAACGGCCGTGAAACAACGAATGTGCTGCATGTCTTGTCCCTCTTAAAAGTCCTCGCTGCGGAAACAAACGCGCGCCATCCCTCCTATAGGACGACGAAAACGCCGCGACCCCTTTCGGGAACGCTCGTACATATCGACGCTGAATCTCGCACCGGCCTGGAACGTGGTGACGTTCCGCCGGGTGCAGGGAGAGACTAATCCGCAAGGGTTTATGCGTCAACGCGGTTGCATCGAACCGCAGGGAATTTCCTCAATTCATGTGATAATCGGACGTTTTGCGGCCTGCGTGACGTCCGAGAACGTGGTCCGCGGGAAACCCATCGCTCGAGCGCGTTGCGTGGGTATTGCATCCGGATACGTCCGGAGTTGCAATAAAAAGGCCCCGGTCAGATGACCGGGGCCTTGGTAGCCGTCGTGCGATGGATCCAGGGGACTTAGCAGCCCTGCTCGAAGGCCGCGACGTAGGCGGAGAAGTCTTCGATATCGACGAACCCGCTGTTATCGAAGTCGGCGGAGAGGTCGCCGTTCTCGAAGGCGATCACGAAGGCGGTGTAGTCCTCGATGTCCACGAACCCGGTGTGGTCAAAGTCAGCGGAGATGATCGTCACGACCACGCTGGCGCAGTTGGAGACGCCGCAGGAGTTCTCCCAGCGGGCGAAGTAGGTGGTGGTGGAGGTGGGGGTCGCGATCGCCAGTGGGGAGCCGGTGCCCACCAGGGAACCGCCGCAGGAACCCGAGTACCACCGCAGGGTGGAGCCCGAGCCTCCCGTCGCCGTCAGGGTGATGGTCGGAACGGCCGAAGCGCAGATGTTGGTGTTATCGGTCGCGGCACTGGTGGGGTCGGTGGGCAGGGGCAGGATCGTGACCGTGGTGCTGCCGCAGCCGGTGCTGACCTGGCCGTCGCTGGTGCGGCGGGCCTTGGCGTAGTAGGTGGTGTTGCCCGTGGGGGTCACGACCAGTGGGTTGCCGGTGCCGACCAGGCCGACGCCGCACGAGGTGTTGTACCAGTCGACCACTATTCCCGAGCCCACGGTGGCGCTGAGGGAGGTCGTGGAGCCGTTGCAGACGCTCGAGGGAGTCGCCGTCACGTTGGTGGGATCGGGCGGGGCGCTGCTCGCCGTCACCGTCACCTTGGCGTTGTTGATGTCGAAGAAGATGTTGCCGACGGCCTCGACCTTGATGCGGCCGTTGGCCGTGGTGATGTTGGGAACCGTGATGGACTCGGTCCCGTCGTTGGGCGTGTTTGCCGCAAGAACCGTGGGGAACGTCACGCCGTTGTCGCTGGAGAACAGGATGTTCACGTTCGCGCAGCTGACGGGAGCGGCCGTGGTGTTCGCCACACTCCAGGTGACGGTCTGGGCCGTGCCGCCGTTCCAGCTCGTCGCCGTGTTGGGGGCGGTGATGGCGAAGGGGCCCGAGGTCGTCGTGACGGTGACCGTGCGGTCGCTGATGCCGGTTCCGCCGCCGCCGGCCTTGTTATCCCGGACGGTCAAACGCCACTTGACGTTGCGGTTGGTGGTCGCGAACTTCTCACCCTTGGTGAGCGTGCCGGAGAGGATGTTGGCGAGCTGGGGAACCAGGCGGGTGTCGGAGGTCTTGGGGGGGAAGGCCCGGAAGAGCGGGGAGGCGCCGTTGTCGGCGGCGAGGGCGGTCTGGCTGGCGCCCAGGTCGCGCTCTTCCCAGGAGAAGGTCAGGGCATCCCCGTCGGGATCGCTGTAGCTCGTGGGGGTAAGGAAGAAGGGCGTCTGCTGGGGGATGGTGAAGGTGGTCGCGCCGGCGTTCACGACGGGGGGGTTGTTGGTGGTCGCGGTGGGGGCGTCGCAGTTGTTGCCGCCGCCGGTGTTGATGAAGTTGCCGATCTCCGTCAGGGAGCCGAAGCCGAAGTAGGGATCGCTGTGGGCCTGGATGTCGTCGGCGCCGCAGATGCCGGCGTAGCCCATGATCGTCGTTGCCGAACCGATCTCGTAGGCCGTGGAAGCGTTGCGGTTGCCGTTGCACGAGCCGGTGGAGCTGTTGAAGTTGTGGTTGGCGCCGAACTGGTGGCCCATCTCGTGGGCGACGTAGTCGATGTAGAAGGCGTCCCCGGTCGGGGTGCCCAGGCCGGTGACGCCCCAAGCCTTGCTGCTTCCGCAGACCACGCCCAGGCCGGCGACGCCGCCGCCGCCGGTGGAGAAGACGTGGCCGATGTCGTAGTTGGCGCTGCCGATCTGGGCGTTGCAGGCGGTGACGTTCTGGCTGAGCATCGCCCCGCCGTCGTTGTTGGTGTAGGGGTCGCTGCCGGCGGCGGTGTACACCACGTTGGTGTTGTTGGCGACGAGCTCGAGGCGGATGCCGATCTCGGTCTCGTAGACGCCGGTGACGCGGTTGATGGCCGTGACGATGGCGGCCTGCGCGCCGGCGACGGTGCCGCCGAACTTGGCGGCGTATTCACCCGTGCAGGCGTTGGCGAGGCGGTACTTCTTGCGGGTGACCACGGCGCGGGTGGACCCGCCGCCGCCGAGCTCGCTGCGGACCATTTCCTGCGCGTCGGGGACGGCGCAGGTGAACTGGTGGATGTTGACCAGGTCGCGCTTGTAATAGCTCGAGTAGACAACGGTGTTGTGTTCGAAGAACGGATCGATGTACCACGCGCCGGTGGGGCTCAGGACCTGGGAATGGAAGCCCAGGGGCGTGACGTCGAAGCGGATGGTCGCCTCGGGCTCGTCGATTCCCTGGCCCATGTAGGTCTTGACGTCCGGGAACTGCGCGGCGAGGTCGGGGTGCATGACGGGGGATTCGACCACCGAGAAGGTGGCGATCGAGCCGTCGGGGCGTGGGAGAGAGACGATGATGGGGTTGGTGCGGGCTTCCTCGGTGTCTTCCATGGGAGCGCCGGCGAGGACGCTGCGCATGTTCTCAAGGTTGACGATGACGCCCTGGTAGGTGGTGGGCTGGACCCACGGGCCTTCGTTGCCGTCGTTGGTGATCACGCCGTCGATGGTGGACCAGGCCACCGGGCCCGCCGGGGGCCAGTCCTCGGCGAGGACGCTGGAGGCCGTACCCGCCCCGGCCAGAAGGGCCAGAGTCACCGCTGCTTTGCCAAGCCTGCGCATCGAATTCTCCCCTGTGTCTGATCCCGCACGAGCCGTGCATGTGGATGAGATCAGCGGCCCACGTGAAGATGGGGTCGCTGGGATGGATTTCGTCTGGCACACCCGGGTGGTTCCGGGGAAGAGTCCCAGTTCGCGCAGAATAACTCCGGGTAGGACGCTCTCCGCCGGAAATCGGATGCTTTGGACGAAAAAAAGCCCCCCACCCGCGGGGGTGGGGGGCTGACACTATGAATTGCATTTGCGTAGCGCTATCAGCAGCCGGATTCGAAGGCCTGCACGAAGGCGTCGAAGTCCTCGATGTCCACGAAGCCCGAGCCGTCGAAGTCGGCGTTCTCCGTACCCGCCTCAAAGGCCTGCACGAAGGCGTCGTAGTCCTCGATATCCACGAACCCGGATTCATCGAAGTCGGCCGGGCAGTGCACCGTCAGCGTCGCCACCCCGCTGGCCTGGGAGCCGCACGTGTTGGTGACCACGCAGTCGTACTCGCCCGCGTCGTCCAGGGTGACCGGGAAGATCACCAGCGTGAACGACGTCGCTCCGGGGATGTCCACCCCGTCCTTGCGCCACTGGAATCCCAGTGAGCCCGAACCGCTCGCTCCCACGGTGAACGTCGCCGTCCCGCCCTCGGGCACGACCTGGCTCGAGGGATTGGAGGTGATCGAGACCGGTGAGAGCACCGTCAGCGTCGCCGTCGTGCTGCCGATGCTGCCGCAGGCGTTGGTGGCGATGCACTGGTAGTCCGCCGCGTCGGTGCCCGTGACGCCCGTGAGGGTCAGGGTCGACCCGGTTTCACCGGGGATATCCACGCCGTTACGGGTCCACTGGAAGGTCGGCGCGGGAGAGCCCGTCGCCGCCGCGGTGAAGACCACGGTGCCGCCCTCGCAGATCGACTGGGAGACCGGGCCGTCGGTGAAGACCACCGCGGTGTTCACGGTGAGCGTCGCCGAGCTGGTGGTGACGGTTCCGCAGCCGTTGGTGATGACGCAGGTGTACGAGCCCGTGTCGGAGCCGGCGACGGAGGCAAGCGTGAGGGTGTCCGACGTTTCCCCCGGCAGGTCGGAGAGATCCTTCTGCCACTGGTAGCTGATCGGAGATGTGCCCGAGGCCAGGACGGTGAAGACCGCGGACGCGCCCTCGCAGACGGCCTGGCTGGCCGGCTGCGTGTCGATCGAAGGACCGGTTTCCACGGTCAGGGAGGCCGCCGTCGAGGTGGCGCTGCCGCAGGAGTTGGTGACGACGCAGTCGTAGGAGGCGACGTCACTCCCGGTGACGCCCGAAAGGTTGAGGGTCGCGTTGGTCGCGCCGGAGATGTTGATGGTGTTCTTGCGCCACTGGAAGGTGGGGGAGGGCGTGCCCGAGGCGGTGACCGTGAAGCTGGCGGAGGTGCCCTCGCACGTGGTGACGTTGGAAGGCTGCCCGGTCACCTGCGGGGCGGTGTTGACGGTGAGGATCGCGCCGGTGGAGGTGGAAGTGCCGCAGGAGTTGGTGGCGACGCAGTCGTAGGTGGCGGCGTCGGCGCCGGAGACGGAGGGGATGCTGAAGGTGCTGGAGGTAGCCCCGGAGATGTTGGTGGTGTTCTTGCGCCACTGGAAGGTGGGGGAGGGTGTGCCCGAGGCGGCGACGGTGAAGGTCACGCCCGAGCCCGAGCAGATCGTCTGGCTCGTGGGCTGGAGCGTGATGGTGGCGGCGGTGTTGATGGTGAGCGTCGCGGCGGTGCTGGTGGCACTGCCGCAGGAGTTGGTGGCGACGCAGTCGTAGCTGCCCGCGTCACCGGGGACGGTGGAGGGGATGGTGTAGGAGATGCCGGTGGCGCCGGGGATGTTGGTGGTGTTCTTGCGCCACTGGTAGGTGGGCGTGGGTGAGCCCGAGGCGCCGATGATGAAGGTCACCGGTGAGCCCGAGCAGACCGTCTGGCTGGTGGGATTGATGGTGATGGTGGGGCACTGGCCGCCGGAGGTCACGGTAAGGATTCCGCCCGCGGAGGCGGCGGACTGTCCGTCGGGATTGTTGACGGTGACGACGCGAGCGCCGGTCGCGGCCGAGCCGCTGACGGTGACATTGAGCGTGACCTGGGTGGGACTGTTGTAGGTGATGCTGTTGACGGTGACGCCGGTTCCCGCGACCACGGCGGAGATGTGGTTGGTGTAGTACGCGAAGGGATCGAAGAAGCCCGAGCCGCTGATGGAGCTGCCGGTGACGACGACGTTGACGTTGGTCGCGCCCTGGGCGACGCTGGAGGGGGAGCAGGAAACGGGCGTCGCGGGGGGCGGGGCGACGAGCTTGATGGCCCGGCAGGCCCATGAGTCGTTGGCGTTGCAGTACTCGATGAACGCCCACATGGTCATGTCGTCGTTGGGATCAACCCAGAGGTTGGAGTAGTCTCCCCAGCGCTGGGTGCCGGTCTGGACGTTGTACGACGTGGAACTGACCTCGGCGAGGGTAACGGCCTGGGTCGCGCCCAGGGTGTCGTTGTAGAAGCGTCCGGCGACGGCGCAGCCGGCGCGGTCTGCGGCGCCGGCGTAGGAGGTGCTGATCGCCATATGGCCCTGGCCGGACATAGCGATGCCGGGGAACCAGAACCCGCGGGGGTTGGTCGCGGCGGGGTCAAAGAGCGTGCCCGACTGGCGGAGGGAGGGCGTGCCGGTGAGGCTCTGCACCTCGTACCAGCGCGAGCCCAGGCGGTTACCCGTGGTGCTCGCGGTGCCGGCGGTATTGACCTCGATGTGGTGGGCGGTCCAGAGCGTGGCGACGCCGGTGTCGCGCTGCTTCTTCATCATGGCGTAGGAGAGGCGATCGTCGATGTTGTCGAGCGGGCCCGTGGAGCCCAGGGCGGGCTGGGTCTGGCCGTTGTTGGTGGTGGGGACGGTGACGTTCAGGTTTCCGGAAATCGAGGGGGTGCCCGCGGGGTCGGTGACGCGGCGGAGGACCAGGCGGCCGGCGGCGGTGTTGTCCACGCCCACGATGTAGCCTTCGGTTGCCGCGGGGTCGTCGTTGTCAACACCCATGGGGGCGTAGGGACCGTTGCCGGTGCCGACCACGAGGTTGCGGAAGGCGGTGGCGACGATCGGCCCGCCCGAGAGCACGGAGGACTTGCGGATCACCCACGCGGTGGTGTGGAAGGTGCTGTTGAACATGTTGCAGCCGATGTAGATCGCGTTGGCGTCCACGCCGGCCTTGGGATAGTCAGCAAATTCACCGGTGTTGCCCGCGGGGGCGACCAGGTCCTGCTGGAACTGGTAGAAGGTGAAGCTGGCGGTGTTGGTGATGGTGGAGGTGCTGCTGACGGCGAGCAGGACGCGGTTGTTGGAGGACGTGGTGTTGATGGCGATGACGATCCAGCGTCCGCTGGTGCGGTCGTACTTCACCTGGGGATCGGAAACGGTGGAGGCGTTGCGGACGGAGTTGAAGAAGGTGTTGGCGGTGGTGTTCAGCGCGCCGACGGTGCCGGTCTTGCTGTAGACGGTGATGCGGCCGTTGCCGAACATCAGGACCTGGGTGGGTCCGACGGCGCCCTGGGTATCGGGAGGGATGAAGCCCGAGGTGCCCAGGGTGGGGCCGTTGAACTCGGTGCCCAGCGTGAGCGGGCTGATCCCGCCGCCGCCGACCTGCGTGCGGTCGTGCTTGTCCAGCCCGGGGACATAGGGCCACCAGGGAACATTGGGAGAGTTGGGATCCTGCGGCAGGCCACCGCGCTTGGGCTCTCCCGATTCCTCGTCGTGCTCATCGGCCATGATGATCGTGCCGGGGGGGAGCTTGGGGGTAATCGCATCCCGGGCCATGATCTGGGCGACGGTCTCGGTGATGCCCTTTTCCCCTGTCCAGGGGGTAAGCGGCCCTTGCTGGGCGCCGGCACGGGGCGCGTGCAGCACCAGGGCGAGCATCGCGGTGAAGAATGCGGCAACGCCGCGCGTCCAGCGACCCTTCGAATCCATATCCGCGACTCCTTCTCGAACGAGTGAGCGTGGCCCGAGGCGGGCGAGCCGGCACGGCAGAACGCCGTGCCAGGCGTCTTGGTTTATTCGGACAATATAAGGATTTGGTGAACCACCCGCCAGCGTATTTCCGCCTTTTCTCCCCGCTGGCGCGTGCGGCGACTCCCCGGGACTGGCGTCGCCGGGGCATCGGCCGCGGGTCTGGCGCGAATTCCGGGCTCAGCACCCGGCTTCAAACGCCCGGACGAACGCGTCGAAATCGTCGGTATCGACGAACCCCGAGCCATCAAAGTCGGCGGAGAGGTCCCCGGCGATGAACGCGAAGACGAAGGCGTCGAAGTCGTCGGTGTCGACAAACCTCGAGCCGTCGAAATCGGCGGGGCAGTTCACGCCCGCGTGGAAACGGATGGTGACGGGATCCGAGTCGAGATAGATCCCGTTGCTGTCCCATGCGATCAGGGTCACATCGAAGGTGCCAGCGGATGCAAAGGCGTAGCCCTGGGCGTGGTTGTGGCCGGCGATCTTGGTGTCGAAGGACCTGCCGAGCCGGTCGGTGGCGGAGCTGGAGGCAGAGGGAACAAAGCCCGAGGCCTTGAAATCGCCCCAGTCCAGGACCGTGGGGTCGCCGGCGATGGGTGTGACCGCGACAATCTCCCAGCGGAAGTTGCCGCCGGCGAGCCTGCCGGTGGAATAGTAAAAATCGCTGGTGAGCAGGATGTCATCCCCGGCGTACCAGCCGTTGAGTGGTCCGGACTGGGTAAGTGGATCGGGGACCTCGTACACGGCGAGCGTGCCGTCGAGAAGCAGGCGTCCGTCCGCGATGGAGTAAGAGCTTTCGGCCGGGAGGTATCCGGCGCGGATGACGATCTGGTCGCCGGGCGTGCCGGAGGCGGTGTCCACGGTGATGTGGTTGTGCGCGAACGCGGAGCTGACGGATGCGGTGAGCGCGGCGCAGGCGATGAGGCGCGAGAAGGTCAGCATGTGTGATTTCCTGGAATCCCGACGGGAGTCGGGGAAGGTGGGCGGGGAAAAGGGATAGGAACGTGGGCACCACGACAGATCGGCGGGATGCAGGCCCCGGGGGGTGAAGCCTCCGGGGCGTGGGATCTCACCGACCGGTGCGTAGGATGTGGTTTACACGGTGGCGAGGCGGCGACGCCGAGCCATCGTGGGCAGAAGGATCAGCAGTGCGGTCCCTGGCGCGGGAACGACGTTGAATCGCACCGTCACGGGCTGCGAGTCCGTGTAGATACCGTTGCCATCCCATGCAATCAGCGTCACGTCGTAGAGTCCGGGGAGGTTGAAGGCGAACCCCTGGTCCTCGTTGTGGTCTCCGGCGGGGGTGCTGAACGAACGATCCAGTCTGGTAAGGCCGGTGCTGGCGGCGAGGGGGGTGAAGGCGCCGTTTGTATCGAACGTTCCCCAGGCGATCTCTCCCGGTCCACCGGCGAGGGATTGAACGGAGGAGAGTTCCCACTGGAAACTCCCGCCGTTGAGGCGGCCGGTCGCGAAGAAGAAATCGCTGGTGAGCAGGAGTTCATCCCCGCCGAGCCATCCATTCAAAGGGCCTGGCTGACCGAGGGGTTCTTGGACGAGATACTCGGCGATGGTCCCGTCTTCTTCCAGGCGTCCGGCGTTGATGGTGTAGGCGGATTCATCGACGTAGAAGCCTGCCTTGATCTCGATGGCATCTCCGGCGTGACCGGAGGCGGTGTCGACGGTGAGGTGGTTGTGCTCGTGGGCGAGGGCGGGAGCGGCGAGGGCCGCGGCGAGGGTGAGGGCCATGCGTGCATCAACAATGTTCATCGTGCATCTCTCGGTAAGCGCGGCGCGTGGCGCCGCGGGTTGGAAACGGAACAGGAAAGGCGAGCAGATCGACGGCCTACCGGGCCGTCTGCGGGTCGAACGGGCTGGTGCCGGGGCTGAAACCGTCCCGAAGGTCGTGCCAGGGCCAGGCCTTGGCGTGACCGTCGGCGAAGAGGTAGTTGCCCGCGGCGAGATGCCGCCGCACGGCGATCGCGAGTTCGACATCGCGCGCCGTCTGGAACTCGTGCGTGCTGAGATGATCGATCGTCCCTTCTCCCAGCGGTTCGTAGATGTAGATCACGCTGAAGGGCCGCGGCACAAGCCCGAGGCGGTCGTAGACGCGGGTGCGTCCGCCCGGGAGCGGCTGGTGGGTGACGGGGTTGTAGTCGATGCCGGGAGTGAGCGGTTCGAAGTGCTCGTTGGTCGCGTACGACGTGAGCCGCGCAAGCCTGGCGGGGTCCATCGGGCAGGTGCGATCCTGCGGGATGACGCCGTAGGGTTCGAGCGACTGCAGCCATGACGCGGGATCGACGAGGGATTCGGCCGTGTGGCTGGAGAGCGGGTAGTGCTCCTTGTTATCTCCGCAGTAGAGCATCACGGCGTGTCCGATCGAATGCAGGTTGCCGAGGCAGCGCACGCCCTTGGCCGCATCCCGCGCTCGTGCCAGCGAGGGCAGGAGGAGCGAGACCAGCAGGGCGATGACAGCGATGACGACCAGCAGTTCGACGAGTGAGAACGCCGCGGGGCGTGGAGCAAGGACGCGGGGCCGGTCCAGGAAGAGCATCGGTTGACTCCGGGCGCGCACGGCGCAAACGGACAGCGCGCGTGGCATCTCGATGGGCCACGGTTCCAGGCAGGGAAGGCACGGTTGGAGTGGAATCAGCCGTTGCGGGGCGGGGGCGCGGGAACTTCCAGGGAGCGGGAAGTCCAGATCTCACGCGAAGGGATCGCCGGACCCGCGGCCCGGGGCGGCGCGGGCAGGAGGAACGAGTCGAGCCCCGACGTGGACGCGAGCGGCGTCAGCAGCGGGAGGAGCGAGGAGATCGATTTGCAGGACAGGGCCGACATCGACCCGCGGCCGGGCGAGACCGTTCTCGCCGCCGGCGCGGCGGGGGTGGACGCCTGGGCCTTGGAGCACCCGCGATCGCACGTCGCCGCCACCTGGCGCGGCTCGGGCGCCGCGATTCCGTGGCGCAGTTCGTCCTTGACCTGCGTGACGCACAAAGCGCAGTGCGCCCGGCCCGGAGTGATGTCGTTGATCGCCGCGATCCACTGCTCATCGCTGAATACCACGTCGTCGGGCGGCATCACGCCCGCGAGGATCGCCCACACGAGCCGTTCATGTTCGCTGTGGCAGCAGCACCTGGTCCAGCACTCCCGTGCGGACGCGCACCCGCACGCACATCCTTCGCAGGGATAGCGGTCAGTACTGATTGCCACACCCAGCCAGGAAATGACAGATGATGGGCTGGGCGCCAATCCCAGGGACGCCATGCAGTACGCCATCAGCACCGCGGCAACCGCGATGGCCCTGGCGCAGCTGTTTGGGCGCAGGATCCGCATGGATGAAAATACTAGCCGCGGACCACCGGATTTCTTTCACGGCAGGCCTTGCGCACGGTATTTCACGGGAGAAATTCCTACCACGATCGGTCTTCTCTCGCGTGCGATCGACGGGGGATGTGCCGGGGGGGGCGTTTACACCAGCGAGCGCTCGAGGTCGGCGATGAGGTCGGAGACGTCCTCGATGCCGACGCTGAGGCGGACCAGGCCGTCGGCGATGCCGAGCTTGGCGCGGGCCTCAGCGGGGATGCTCGCGTGGGTCATGATCGCCGGATGCTCGATGAGCGATTCCACACCGCCGAGGGACTCGGCGAGGCTGAAGAGGGTGACGCGCTCGAGCATGCGGCGCGAGGCGTCGAGCCCGCCCTTCACGACGCAGGAAATCATGCCGCCAAAGCCAGGTCCCCACGAGCCCTTCATCTGCCGCGCGGCGAGGGCGTGCTGGGGATGGCTTTCCAGGCCGGGATAGATCACCTTTTCGATACGTGGGTGCTTCTCGAGCCAGCGGGCGATGGCGAGGGCGTTCTCGCAGTGGCGCTGCATGCGGACGTGCAGTGTCTTGGTGGAGCGGAGCATGAGGAAGCAGTCCATGGCGCTGGGGACGGCCCCGACGGCATTCTGGACGTACTTGAGGCGTGCGGCGAGGTCGGCGTCGGCGGTGATGAGCGCGCCGGCGACCAGGTCGGAGTGCCCGCCGATGTACTTGGTGCACGAGTGCATGACGACGTGGGCGCCGTGGGTCAGAGGGTTCTGGAGGGCGGGGGAGGCGAAGGTGTTGTCCACCAGCAGGATGGGGCGGGCCAGGGGCGTGCCCAGCGGCCCCAGCGTGGTGTCGGTAACTCCCGAGGAGGGGGAGGCTTTGGAGGCCCAGCGGTCGGTCACGGCGCGGGCGGCGGGGATATCGATGACCTTCAGCATCGGGTTGCTGGGCGTTTCGAGCCATACGACGCGCGTCGCGGGACGCATCGCTTTTTCCAGGGCCGCGGCGTCGGTCATGTCCACGCGCGTGGTCTCGATCCCCAGGTGCCGGAAGACCTTGTCGAGCTGGCGGAACGAACCACCATAAACATCGTCGGAAAGGACCACGTGGTCACCCGCGCGGAGCTGGTGGGCGACGCAGTCCATCGCCGCCAGGCCGCTGGAGAAGACCATCCCGTGCGTGCCGCGCTCCAGGGCCGCGAGGTTGTCCTCCAGCGCCGTGCGCGTGGGGTTCTTGGAGCGGGCGTAGTCGTAGCCGTCCTTGAACACGCCCGGGGAGGGCTGCACGTACGTGCTGGTCATGTAGATGGGCGTCATGATCGCGCCCGTGGAGGGGTCGGGGCGCTGACCGGCGTGGATGCAGTCGGTGCCGAATCCGTGACGCGGGAGTCCGTCGTGCGAAGCCATGCGTGCATCCTCCAGAGACTGTTCCCCCGCGCCGAGGCGCAGCCCATTTCATCGCGGGGCACAAGCGTATGTCAGCCGCCACCGCCGGCGGGCGTTGGCGCCGCCGCCGCGGGCTCGGGCGGAGAGGCGGGGTCCTGGCCCGGCCGTAGCTCGTACTTCTTCTGGTACCAGTTGCTGCCCAGCAGCTTCTGGTTCCACTCCCGAACGTCCGCCCAGCGCTGCATCGCCTCGTACGCGGAGACGAACACGGACATCGCGCGCTTGACCTCTTCGTGATCTTCCCCGTAGAACGTGGTGGCGGCGTCGAGGGACTGCCGGGCGATCTCCACCGCTTCCTCGGGCTTTCCTTCCAGCACGAGGACTTCTCCCAGCGCCCCCAGCAGCTGCGCGGTGGGGGCGGTGGGGGCACCTTCGGCCGTGCGGGAGAGCTTCGCCGCGCCGCGCAGCACCTCGTCGGCCTCCTTGGCCTTGCCCATCAGCCCCAGGCACAGGCCGTACTCGAACTTGGTGAACAGCTGGTTGGGATGGGAGGGCCCGCGCACGCGATCCCCGAACTCCACCGCGCTGCGGATGTAGGGGAGCGCCTCGTCGAAGCGGCCCTGCGCCCGCAGCGTCGTCGCCAGGTTGCGCAGGGAGATGATCGTGTCGGGATGGTCGTCCCCGAAGATGCGCCGGCGGATATCCAGGAGGGAGCGGTTGAGCTTCTCCGCCTCCGCGAGCATGTTGTTTTCCATGTACCACGTGCACAGGTTGCTCATCGACGTGAGCGTGACCTCGTGCTCGGGGCCCAGGAGGCGCGTGTTGAGCGTCACCGCTTCCTGGTAAAGCTCGCGCGTGTACGCGCTGTTGGGCAGGCAGATCGCCAGGGACGTAATGAGCCGGGCCGTGACGCGGGACTCGTTGCCCATGGTGGCGCGGCTCTGCTCCAGCGCAGGCCGGGTGAGCGCGACCGCTTCCTCGTCACGCGACACGTCGTGCAGCAGCACGGCCAGGTCGGCGATCGAATCAAAGACCTGCTCGGAAACCGGCCCGAAGACCTGCTTACGAAGCTCCAGGGCACGCCGCGCGTATCTCCCCCCCAGGGCCATCTCACCCGAGGCCCAGTAGGCCCGTCCGAGCGTGCCGCAGAGGCTGGCGAGCACGCGGGGGCTGGTGATCTCCCCGCGCTCCAGCCTCGCCGCGGCGTCATCCAGCGCCATGCGCATGGTGACAGCTTTGCCGCGGGCCTTCTCGGGCTCCGCAGAGAGCAGGATCTGGGCGAGGAACTCGTTGACCTCGTTGGTCGCCTTGAACTCGGCGGCGGCGAGTTCGCTCTGCTCCCGGGTCTTGCGGGATTGCCACAGCGTCCCCACCAGACCGGCGGTGAGGGCGGAGAAAACGCACAGCCCCAGGAAGACCACCGCTCGGTTCCGCCGCACGAATTTGCGCGTGCGGTAGAGCGCCGTCGCCGGGCGGGCGAGGATCGGCTCGTCGCGCAGGTGGCGGCGAAGGTCTTCGGACATCTCCGCGGCCGACTGGTACCGCCGCAGCGGGTCCTTCTCCAGGGCCTTGGCGGCGATGGTCTCCAGGTCCCCGCGCAGGTGCGGGTTGATCGCTCCCAGCGGCGTGGGCTCGCGCGTGCTCACCGCCATCGCGGCCTGCGCGATGGAGAGCTTGTCCATGCTGATCGCCGGCCGCTGGGCGAGGATCTCGTACAGGATCACGCCCAAGGAATAGACGTCCGACCGCACGTCGATCCTTCCCGGGTCGGCGTCAAACTGCTCGGGGCTCATGTAGGCGAGGGTGCCCAGGATCTCTCCTCGCTGCGTGTGGGCGGTGACGTGGTGGGAAGGATCGGTGCCGTCGGGGTCGACCAGGCGCGCGATGCCAAAGTCCAGGATCTTGGGTGCCCCGCCGGCCTCCACCACGATGTTTGCCGGCTTGAGATCCCGGTGCACCACGCCACGCTGGTGCGCGTGGGCGACGCCCTCGCACACGAGGGCGAGCAGCTCGGTCCGTTCACGGATGCTGGGCTCGCGCGTGCGCACGTACTGGTCCAGCGGCGTGCCATCGACTAGTTCCATCGCCAGGTACGGCACGGGCTGGCCGTCGCGGTGCTCCACCCCCGCGGCGTACACCTGCGCGATGCACGGATGGTGCAGCCGAGCGAGCGCCGCCGCCTCCCGGGTGAACCGCTTGGTAAGCGTGCCCGAGGAGCTCGCCGCCCGCATGATCTTGAGCGCCACCGGGCGCGGCGGGGACTCCTGCCGCGCGCGAAAGACCACGCCCATGCCGCCGCTGCCGATGATCGATTCCAGCACGAACGGACCCAGCCGGGATCCCGGAGACGTCCACGACGCCGAAAGCCCCGGCGACAGGCCCGCGTCGGACATCGCGTTGGACTGCAGAAATGTGTCGCTGGTATCGTGGGCCCGCAGCAGGGAAAGGACTTCCTCAACGACGCCTGAGTCGGCGCCCGGCCCGCACTGCTCCATCAAAAACCGCGTGCGCATCGACGGGTCCACATCGAGCGCCTTGAGGAACAGCTCCTTGACGAAGTCGGCGTTCATTCTTCCGTGTCGCCCACGCCCGCGGTGTCGAGTTCTCGCCGCAGCCATGCCCTCGCGAACGTCCATTCGTTCTTCACCGTGCCCGCCGAGAGCCCCAGCGCCTGGGCCGTCTGCTCGATCGTCAGCCCGGCGAAGTACCGCAGCATCACCACGTCGGCCTGACGCTTGTCCTTGGCTTCCAGGCGCTCCAGCACCGTGTTGAGCTTGAGAAGGTCGATCTGTTCCCCCACGCCGCCGGGGGTTGCCAGCGGGTCGGCGATCCCGTCGAGGCCTTCGTCAGAATGCTCGCGCCGGCGATCCCCGCCGCGCTTGATCGCCGCCCGTGCCCGGGCCCGGTCGACCAGGATGCGCCGCATCGCCTGCGCCGCGGCCCCGAAGAAATGTCCCTTGCCCTGCCACTCGACCTCCCGTGACCCCAGCAGGCGCAGGTACGCCTCGTGCACGAGCGCGGTGGGCTGGAGGGTCATTCCGGAGGGCTCTCGCGCCAGGTGAGAGGAGGCAAGTCGGCGCAGCTCGTCGTACACCAGCGGGAGCAGTTCCTCGCACGCGCCCGAATCACCCTCCTGGGCGGCGTTGATGAGGCGAGTCACGTTCTGTGGGGATTGAGGGTCCATCGTCTGCTCCGACCAATCCTAACGACCTCCGACTCACCCTGTCGATCGGAACTTTCTCGATTCCTTATCCATGCTCCAGGGAAATTCCGCATGCGAACCGGGGCGGGGATGCGGACGGGGGTCCGGTAATTCCCCCGGAAGTGCCTTTTCAAGGAGTGTTGAGATGAAGACTCGTGAACGAAGCGTCCGTCCATCCATGCGTGCGGCGGCGCTCGCCCTCGCCGTGACCGCCGGGATGGCCGGCAGTGCCGCGGCCCGCGGAGACCTCTGCTCGGTCTACCGCCCCGGCGTGCCGGACTTTGACCAGAAGCGCAGCTCCCTTCCCAACGACGGCAAGATGTACTGCGTCCCTGCGTCGTGGATCAACTGGATGGGGTTCCTCCAGAACAACGGGTACGACGGCCTTCTCTCCCCGATCTTCGGCACGCAGAACTGGCAGAGCCAGTCGCACTACTCCACCGTCTCCGCGCGGATCCTGGAGATGGGAAACCGGATGGACACCGATCCTTTCGACGGCACGTCTCTCGATATTGGCGACGTGACCGATTACATCAACGACCATACCTCCCCCAATCCCTACATGATCACGCTGGGCATCTCGGTCTATCCCGGTTCGGACATGATCGGTCCCACTCCCCAGCAGGCCGTCGCCCACCTGCTGCTGGGCGGCATGGTGAACTACCACATCAGCTGGTTCAAGCGCGAGGGCAACCACTTCGAGCGCCACGGCGGGCACTCGGTCTCCATGAACGGGGCGACGAACCTCTGCGGCGGCTTGCCGATCCTCAAGTGGCGCGACCCTGGTTCCAACGATTCCCTGTCGTCCCAGAGCACCTTCACCACCAGTTCCAGCACGATGAAGCCCGTCTTTGACGTCTTCAGCTGGGCGGACGATTCGACCAACTACTACGCGATGGTCTGGCAGTTTGAGGGCTACACGGGCAACACCAAGGGCTTTTTCACCGGCCTGCGCACCGTGATGCTCAACTTCGGCGTGGGGATCCACACCACGACCAACCAGATCACCATCGTGCATCCGTACAACTTCCTGCGCGAGGAGGCGATGGCGCCCGTCACGATCAACGTGGGGGACGACAAGGTCCTGGACCTCCAGCTCACCGCGGACATGACCTCGGCCCTCGCCCTTACCGGCGGTGACAAGCCCCGCGTCTGGATGCTCGACCTGGCGCGCGGGGAGCACAAGCCGTTCTTTGAGCCGAGCAAGCCCGGCCCGCTGGCGCTGGGGCGCTTCGGGGACATCTTCTACTGCGACGGCTCCGTGCTGCAGGGCATCGACCCCGCCACCGGCAAGGCGATCATCGCCGTGAACGTCGGCAAGCCGCTCACGCACATGGTCTACGACGATGGACGGGACGAGCTCGTGGGCATCGAGCCGGGTGCTCGCCGCCTCGAGCAGTTCGACCGGGAGCTCAAGATCGTCGGGGACCGGCCCCTCCCCGACGGCGTGAATCCCACGTCCGCGGCGTCCATCGCCATCCACCCGCTCACCCGCGAGCTGTGGATCTCGATGGGCGACGGCTCGGTCTTCGAGATCACTCGCCCCCGGGAAGGCAATCCCACCGCCCGCAAGATGGTGCTTCCGGGCGTCGACAAGTGCGAGAGCCTTCAGTTCCTTCCCGACGGCGCCTTTACCGTCCTGTGCGACGGTTCGGTGCGCCAGTTCCGTCTCGACAAGGAAGGCACTCCGCAGGCGGCCCGGGATTCTGCGTTCGCTGGTGAGAAGTTCACGGGCCTGCTCCGCCTGGGCCAGAGCCGTGACAACACCCCGCAGGCCTGGCGGGGCGTCCGGGAGCCCGATGTGCAGCCCCCGGCCGAGGCCCCGGAAGAGGTCATCGACTGCGTGGGCGATTACGACGGATCGGGGTTCGTCGATACCGACGATTTCACCGCCTTCGTCCTGGACTTCGAGGCGGGCGTGCTGAGGTCGGACGTCGACTTCTCCGGCTTCGTGGACACCGACGATTTCACGTACTTCGTCCGTGCGTTCGAGCAGGGATGCTGATGCCCTGGATGTCCGCACGGGTCTTGCGGGGGTGACGAAGACCGCAGAGAATCCTGGTGAAACGGTTCGCCCATGCAGTTCAGTTCGCTTTCCCAGCGGGGCTCCGGAAACGGGGTCCCGCTTCTTTTCCGCACGAGCCTCATTCCCTCAGGCACGCCCGGCTCCAAATCCCGCAAACCCCCATCTTCACGCGGGGCTTCCCGATCGCCAGGGCTTGCACGGGCGGGAGGATCTGATAGGGTGTTGCTCGCCGGAACCGTGCGGGTCGCACGGTTCACGCGTTCCCGCTCCAGGGTTTCGCGGCTCTCGGCGATCAGGCTCCGTTCCGGGCGAGCGAGGGAATCCCCATGCAGCGTCGCGTTCATTCGTGCTTCATCACGGCCGCCATGATCTCCGGCGCCTGCGGGCTCGCCCACGCCGCCCAAGGGGGTGTGCCGGCCGCGCTTCCCCCGCAGGCGTTGTTTGTTGAAAAGCCTGGCGACATGGAATTCTCGGGCTTCCTGGTGGTCCGCCCCCTGCAACAGAACCGCGTCGCCCGCTCCGAAGTTCTCGCCGCGCGCGACCACGCCGCCCGCGCCCGACTGGCCGGCATCACGGCGAAATACTACCCCGAGGTGGACGAGTTCATCGTCCGTGTGCCCTCGGGCATGCCGCGCGGCGCGGGGGAGAGCCTTCTTGCCGCCGACCTGCTCTCTACCGGGGACTACGAGTACGTGGTCCCCGACTGGACCTGCTTCCCCTTCGCCACGCCCAACGATCCGCTCTACGGCGGGCAGTGGCATCACCCCGTCATCGGCTCCCCCGCCGCATGGAACTTCACCACGGGCAGCAGCTCGATCGTCTGCGCCTTCACCGACACGGGCATCGACGTCGGCCACCCCGACCTCGCCGGCCACCGCATCCCCGGCTACAACGCGACGGCGAACCTTGCCGAGGTTGACGGCGGCAGCGTGGTCGATGTCAACGGCCACGGCACGCACGTGGCCGGGTGCGCCGGCGCGATCGGCAACAACGCCGTCGGCGTGAGCGGGGTCAACCAGAACGCGCGGCTCATGATGTGCCGCATCACCGACGCCTCCAACGGCAGCGCAAACTCGTCGGAGATCCTGGAGGGCGCCCGTTGGGCCGCAGACCACGGGGCGAGCGTCGTCAGCTCGAGCTACTCGGGCGTGTCGTCGAGTTCCATCCAGACCACCGGGGCGTACATCAAGGGCAAGGGCGCCCTGTACTGCTACGCCGCGGGAAACGACAGCGCCAACCTGGCGAGCTTCGATTACCCCGACGTCATCGTCGTCGGCGCCTCGGATTCGGGGGACAACCGCGCCGGCTTCAGCGCCTACGGCCGTGGGCTGGACGTCTTTTCCCCGGGCGTGAACATCCTTTCCACGGTGGTGGGGGGTGGTTACCAGGCCTGGAGCGGCACGAGCATGGCGACGCCCGTCTGCAACGGCGCCCTTTCCCTCATCTGGTCCGCCAAGCCTTCCCTTACCGCCAAGCAGGTGCAGGACATCCTGTTCTATTCGTGCGACGACCTCGGACCCGCGGGGGAGGATGAAACCTACGGCTGGGGCCGCATCAATGTCGGCCGCGCCGTGCAGTGGGCCGTCGGCCCCGCGCCCGCCGTCGCCATCGGTGACAGCGTCTTCGCCCTCACCGCCGTTCCGCAGGTCATCGACGTGCTGGGCAACGACGTCGCCCTCGACGGCGGCTCGTTCAACATGACTTCCCACGCCGCGCTCAGCGCCCGCGGCGGCACGATCACGCGCTCCGTGGGCACGGGCCCCGGCGGGCGGGACCAGTTGATCTACACCGCGCCGCCCAGCGCCGGCGCCGATTCCTTCACGTACACCATCCAGGGCACCTCCGGCGGACCCTCGACCGCCACCGTGTCCATCACCGTCGACGCGGCGTCGGGCTACCAGGATCCCGCCAATCCGCAGTCAACCCAGCCCGGCGTGAACGTCTCGTTCTACGACCTGGTGAATCCCTCCGTGCTGCCCAACTTCTCCTCGCTCACCCCCTACAAGACCGACGTCGTGAACGACGTGAATTTCCGCTCCACCAACACCACGTTCTACACCAGCGAGCGTGACACCGATTTCGGCGCGCTCTACGAGGGATACATCACAATCTCCCAGCCCGCGGAGTACACGCTCTACGCCAACTCCGACGACGGTTCCAAGCTCTACATCGGTGACACCCTCGTGGTGAACAACGACGGCCTCAAGAGCCCCGTCGCCATGTATTTCAGCATGGTCGAGAAGTCCGGCAAGATCAAGCTCAAGGCCGGCGTGCACCGCATCCGCGTCGAGTTCTTCGAGCACACCGGAAGCGCTGGCGTCGTCGCCTCCATCTCCGGCGGCGGACTTGCCAAGGCGCCCATTCCCGCCTCGATGTTCTCACGCGACGCGGTCTGCCACGCCGACTTTGACGGCTCGGGCTTCCTCGACATCGACGATTTCAACGCGTTCGTGCAGGCCTTCGAAGCCGGGGATGAATCCACCGATTACGACGGCTCGGGCTTCGTCGACATCGAAGACTTCGACGCCTTCGTGCAGGCCTTCGAAGCGGGGTGTTGAGGAGAAGTCACGGAGTCAGAAAGTCGCGGAGTCACGGAGAGGAAGAACACGCCAGTCAGGAATGCGTGTGGACGCTGCCTCGCCCTTCCTTTCCAATACTGACTCCGCGTCTTTCTCCGCGACTCCCCGCGCCCTTTGCGTTCACATTGTTTTTCGTTCCCGCGATCACGGGAGCTGGCAGTTCCCCTCGACCTCGCGGGCGAGGGTGACGCACTGCTCTCGCATGTGTCCCGCTTCGGCGAGCCAGGCCGCGCTGCGGGCCTGATCGGGCACAAAGCTCGCGTTGATGAAGACGTTCCACCACGAGGATCTACCCGCCGACTCCGCGGCGACCGCCGCGATGCCCAGGTCAGAGCGGAGCTGGCGGTTGGTGATCCCCGCGAGTTCCTTCATGAGCATCAATAGGTCGACGCACGCCGCCATGACCGCCAGCGGCACCTGCACCGACGCGTCCTGCGCCGCGGGCAGTTCCGCACGCCGCGGATCTCCCTCGGGCAGCCTGGAAAGCTCGTTCACCGCCCCGTACGCCGCCGCATCCTCGTCGGCGAGGCGGATCATCAGCTCCGATCCTCGCCGCAGCCTTGCGGCGGCCTCGATCAATGCGGTCTGATGCTCGGAGAGGGACTTCTTTCCAACCGAATAGCTTACCACCATGCCCGCGAGGCTCGCCGCGACCGCGCCGATCACAGACGCCGCCGCCCCGCCCCCCGGCGTGGGCGTCTTTGCCGCAAGCACATCCAAAAACCCCCGCACCGTCATCGCCTCAAACGCCGGCACTTCCGCGTCCATGGACTTCCCCGCCGAATCCGTGTTCTGATTCACCATGCGCGCATTATTCCCCAGCGCCCTCGCGCCTTCTCACACACCCGCCACAATCCTGTGCCGCTGTGCCGCTGTGCCGCTGTGCCGCTGTGCCGCTGTGCCGCTGTGCTCTGGCTCCCCGAGTGCCTGGTGCCTGGTGCCCAGTGCCTTTCTTACTTCCTCAGCAAATCCCGGATTTCCATCAGCAGCTTCTCTTCCCCGCTCGGCCCTGCAGGCGCCGGCGCGGGCTTCTCGGCCTCGAAGCGCTTGCGGGCCGTGTTGAACATCTTCACGATAATGAACACGCACATCGCCAGGATGATGAAGTTGATCACCTCGGTGATGAAGCTGCCGTAGGCGAAGATCGCCCCCGCCTTGCGGGCCTCTTCGAGGGACGGGATCGATCCCGTTGCCTTCACCATCGCGTCCACGGCCTCACGACCCTTGGTGGTCAGCGGGAGGTACAGGTTCGAGAAGTCCGCCTTCCCGGGGATGCTCACGATCGGCATGATCACGTCGGCGATCGCCGAGTTGATGATCTTGCCGAACGCCCCGCCGATGATCACGCCCACGGCGAGGTCGAGCACGTTGCCCTTGAGCGCGAATTCCCGGAATTCCTTGACGAAACCCATAGCACATCTCCCAGGTGTGGAACCCGCGACGCAGAACACGCGCGGTGGATGTCATGACCCTTGAACGCCCGGAGTATACCCCGGCCCGTTCTTTCCGGACAGCTGTGTCTTTGTCTTCACCGAGTGCCTGATGCCCGATACCCGGTGCCTTCTCTTACGGATAATCCTGACGAGTCGGACGCAGCGCCAGGTTGTTGAAGTGCACCCACGGCGGCTGAGAGACGCACGCGTGGATCGCCCTCGCCACATCCTGCGGCTTGAGCGCGGGCCCGAACTTCTCCATCACCCCCTGGAACCACGCCGGGTCGTACCCGGCGACGCCCTGGAACTCGCTCACCACAAATCCCGGCTCGATGAGCGTCACCCGGATGCCCTTGGGCCCCAGCTCGCGCCGCGCCCCTTCCACCAGTCCGTGCACGCCGAACTTCGTCGCCCCGTACATCGAAGAAAAGGGCGAAACGTGCCGCCCGACCGTCGAGCCCAGCACCACGATGTCCCGGGGATGCTCTTCCCACGTCTTGCCGCGCGCCTTCTCGGCCTCAAGGTCGGCCAGCATGCGCTTGGCGGCATGGCGGATCATCTTCGCCGCCCCCAGCAGGTTGGTGCGCAGCAGTTCTTCCCACTGCGCCGTGTCGGAATCGACAACGCTCCCCTTGAGCCCGCGTCCGGCGTTCACGACCACCAGGTCGGCCTCCCGGCTTCCGTCCCCGAAGACCTTGCGGGCGCGGTCGAACATGGCGGTGATGACCGCGTCGTCACCCGTGTCCCCCTGCACCGTCTGCACGTTCTGGGAATTGAACTCGAGCGTGAGTTCCTTGAGCCGCTCGGCTCGCCGGCCGTTGGCGACGACCGGGCAGGCGTGGGCGATCAGCTCCCGCACGACCTCGTACCCGATCCCCGCCGTCGCCCCCGTCACCACGGCGATGCGGTCTTTCATCGTCGAATCAAACGTGTGCTGTGTCATGCCCACAGCATAAGTCACGTTGCGAGGCCATATCCGCTGCGGACCGTGTCTTTCCCCCAGTGCCCAGTGCCCAGTTCCCAGTGCCTGATGCCGAGTGCCTACAGCCTTAGCACATCGTCATCCCGCCGTCCACGCAAATCGTCTGGCCGGTCAGGTATCCCGCCTCGTCGCTGGTGACGTAGGCCACCGCCGAGGCGATGTCCTCGGTGACTCCCAGGCGCTTGACGGCGAGCAGGCCCATCAGGTGGTCCTTGACCTCCTGCGGCAGGTTCTCGGTCATGTCCGTCTGGATGTACCCCGGCGCCACCACGTTCGCCGTGATGTTCTTGCTCCCAAGCTCCCGCGCGATCGTCTTGGTGAGGCCGATCAGCCCCGCCTTCGCCGCCGCGTAGTTCGCCTGGCCGGCGTTGCCGACGATCCCCGACGTGCTGCCGATGTTCACAATCCGCCCGAACTTGCCCCGCAGCATCGACCTCGCCGCCGCCCGGATCGCCACGAACGCCGACGTCAGGTTCGTCTGCAGCACCCCGTCCCAGTCCTCGTCGGACATCCGCAGCGCCAGCCCGTCCTTGGTGATCCCCGCGTTGTTCACCAGAATGTCGATCCGTCCCAGCTCGTCCGCAACGGCCTCGATCGCCGCCGCCATCGCCGCCCGGTCCGATACGTCCACCGCCTTCACCGAGGCCGCGCCCGCCGCGGCCTCGATCGAAGCCTTGAGCGCCGTCAGTGGGCCCTCGCTGCGGGCCATCAGCACCACGTGCCGGCCGTCCTTCGCCAGCCGTTCCGCGATGCTCTTGCCGATCCCCCGGCTCGCCCCCGTCACGATCGCGACCCGCTTGCCGATTGCCTGTCCCATGCGATGTACTCCACTTCTGCGTGGATGTTAGCACTCGCTAGAGGACTCCGCCGCTCCCGGCGCTGGCTCAGCAGGGGTTTTCGAACCGCAGCACGAACGCCGTGAAGTCGTCGGTATCAACGAATCCCGAGCGGTCAAAGTCCGCGTCCTGCGTCCCGGCCTCGAACGCGCCGACGAACGCGTCGTAGTCGTTGGTGTCCACGAACCCGCTGTTGTCAAAGTCCGCCGGGTCCGAGACCGTCAGCGCGACCTTGGGCATCAGCACCACCTTCCGGCCCAGGCCCGTCACGGTCACTTCGAACACCGCGGTGCCGCACGAAGTCTTCCCCGTCACCGGAATGTCCACCGTGCCGTCGGCGTTCAGCACGCTCGAGCCGGTTGTGACCAGCGAGTCACCTTCCACCGTGACCGAGACGTTCGCCCCCGCGAGGGAAACGTCGGCGAGCTGCCAGTCCTTCGCCCGCACCTTCAGCGTGGTCCCGGACACGCCGTCGGCGTGGATCACCGTGGGATCAAACGACGCGATCGACTGCACCGCGTCCACCTTCCCCACCAGGCTCGCGCGCCAGGCGGCGAACAGGTCCTCGCACTGGTCCACCGGGTCCCGGTTCGACGCCGACTGGTTCGCGACGTTGAACTGCATGAAGTAGTCACCGCCTGCCAGCCCGGAGACCGCGTCGAACGTTCCGCCGCCCGCGTTGAGCATCAGGCAGCCGATGCCCCCCGCGATGCGGATCACCGGATCCACATCCCCGTCCCCGTCCAGGTCCGCAAGGCGCATGGAAGTGGGGGAGAAGCCGATCGGGTACACCTTCCCCGCGGCGAACGTGCCATCCCCGGCGCCCTTGAAGACGTACATGCGCGAGTTGGGCTTCTGCAGCACCAGCATGTCGAGCTTGCCGTCGGCGTCCAAGTCCCGCAGGTAGCCGTTCCCCGCCGCGCCCGCCGTCGAATACGTCGCCTGCGCGAACGTGCCATCCGCGTTCTGCAGGTGGATCTTCACCAGCGAATCACCGTTGTTGGTCACCAGCAAGTCCGGCCGGCCGTCCCCGTTGAGATCGCCCACGTCCATGCCGATCGGGTACTGCGAGTAGGTGATCACCGTGCCCGCCGTAAACGATCCCGCCCCGTCGTTCTTGAAGATCGACAGCGTCTTGGCGGTCAGATTTCCCACCAGCATGTCAAGGTCCCCGTCGGCGTCGACATCCCCCAGCACCACGGTCTGCGAGCCGTCGCCCGTGAGCACCGTGACCGGCCCGGTCAATCCGCCCGAGCCGTTGTTCAGGTACACCGAGCACGAGTCGCTGTTGGCGTTGGCGACGACCAGGTCCGCCTTTACATCCCCATTGAGATCACCCGCGGCCAGCCCGACGGGCGCATCCCCCGCCGCATACGTCGCCGGGGCCGCGAACGTGCCGTTGCCGTTGCCCATCAGCACGTTGATCGTGTCCGCCGCGTTGTTGGTGATGGCGACGTCCATCTTCCCGTCGGCATTGAAATCCGCCGCGACCATGTCGCGCGGGGTATACCCCACGGCGGTGTTGATCGCCGTCCCCAGCATCGGCGCCTGCCCCGGGAACGTCACGTTCGGGAAGACTCCCACGCCCGCGGTGCCGCAGGCGACGACATCGGGCTTGCCATCCCCGTTGAAGTCTCCCGGCTCCGCCGCGTTGGCGTACCCGGTGAACTTGTAGTTTCCGTTGCTGCCGTCCCGGTCACCGGCTCGGCCGATCAGCATGTAGGCGATATGCGCCGACTTGAACGAGGTCGGCAGCGTCGTGCATCCATCGGGGTTGGCGTTGGAGCAGGAGCAGCGGCCATCCCCGCCCTCGACCCTCGCCGCCTTCATCGCCGCCATCAGCTTGGCCGGAACGTCCCCCGGCGTGTTCACGATCGCCGCGACGGCGTCGTCCACCACCAGCGGGCCCCACAGCACATTCCCCTGCACCGCGTACACCAGGTCGCCCGAGACCCCCGTCGTACCGCCCTTCCACATCCCCGCGCCCGATCCCGAGAACGTCGCCGTCCGCCCCAGCACGTCGGCGATCCCGTACTGCCGGCTCTGGTGCGCCCCGTCGAACGACGACAGCGCCGTCACGATGTCCGCCGGGGCCATCCCCGCGTAGAGCCGGTCGCGCATAAATGTCCGGTTGGTCGCGTTGGAATCGACCGAAGATTGCGCGGTGCCCCCGCCCACGCCCACGATCAGCACCGGCGTATTGGCCTGGAGATCAAAGTTGGTCAGGCACGTCGCCGACGCGACGGCGACCTCTCCGGTCCGGGTGTTGCAGATGACGATCGACCACGTGGCCCGGGCGGTCCCCGCGGCGGCGGCGACGCCGGCGGCCAGGAGCGCGGCGCAGGACCGGAACGACAGGGATCGCGGCAAACGGCTCATGATGTGCTCCATCGGCAGGCAAGCGATGAACATCGCTCGGGAAAACAGAAAGCTCCTGGGAGGCCCAATGTACCCGATCGGGCGGGATGAGCGGAAGCCATTCCCCCGCCAAGGGCAGGTTCGCTGGAGGAGATCCCGGGCGATTCGCGTTTTTGCGTCAAAAAGCCGGATTTCTGTCCCCCCGGGCAGGGGTGGGGAAAGAAAGTTGCAAATTGTCCATGAATCGTCTTGCGAAACTGGGTAAGTCCGCTTAGTCTGATAAACGTCGTCAGGCTTGAGGCTTAGGGCTGCCCAGCGAACCCGGGCAGCGATGAAACGCCTTGCCTGACAGACACCGGAGCAGGGGTTAACGCAGGCTCATAGTGGCGAATCATCGAGGTGTGCCTATACGACAGGCCTCGATGGACTCCTCCAGATGGCACGGCGTGTGCGGCATCGGGAACATGGGCGGTGGAACCGCGATCCGTTGAATCAGAGTCGAGGCGGCCCACGCTGCTTTGGATACGAAGTGACCGCGACCGAAGGGTCACGAGCGTTTGGCAGGGTTGGCGAACCATTCGCCGACGACATTTTCAGGTTTCGCTGTATCAGCGCCGTCGGTGCATGACCCTCTCAGGGGTAGCACGAGCCTGCTCCAGCAGACCGCCAGGGCCGACCACGGTCGCCGCCGCCGGATCGTTCAGCGATTCGGCACGCGAGCTCCACAACCGGCCCCTGCCGACCGGTCACTCTCCCCAAGTCCCTCCCTCCACAGCCTCTCCCCGGCGATTGTTAGCCGGGGAGAGGCCCCCTTTTTGCAGTGGTCCCTTCCCTCGCACAGCCTCGCGCCGGGCCGAAGCCCGGCACTCGAAACAGATGCGTAAGACCAGTTTGGCGACCTCGAGTTGCCTCAAGGGAGCCTCAGAGCACGGCGTTTGGGCGAAACGCCGTGGTGGCACATCTAGAACGTGCGATCCGCGCCCGTTATTCCACGACTCTCCCGCAAATCCGCGTCATATCCCGTCCAGTTCCCGCACGTACAAGCGTGTGCCCGCCAAGGCGGTTCGGGCAAACAAAACGACATAGAGACAAATACCGAATATGACCGTCCGGGACAGCTTGGCGACCGCATTGAGCACGCGGAAGCCGGCGCCCACGTCGGTTTGTGCGCGTTGAACTCACTCGGCCAGCGGCAGCACCATCCCCATTGCCTCTTCGGGACGGGGCGGATTCGACAGGTCGATCGGCAGATACACGCCCTTCTGGTGGTCGCTGTTGAGCACCACGGCGTTGGGAGGCACGAACTTGGCGCCCTCGTCGGCCTTCTCGTGGCCGAGGATGAACAGGTACACCCCCCAGCGCTCGGTCAGGTCTTCCAGCAGCTCCGCGTCGTAGGCCCGGCCCCACACCATCAGGTGCGCTGAGCCTCTTCGCGGCTCATAGTCCGCCGGCACCAGGTCGCGCGAGAGCACGCCGGGATCAAACCGCTGCATGATCGCCGCCGGCGGAACGCTGTGGGCGCACAGGATGTCCCCTCGCGGGCAGACGCACCGCAGGGCGAGGGGCATCGAGCGCACAAACTCGGCGATCGCCTCGTGCACCGCCGGAGCGTCGCCCCCGAACACGTACTCCACGCCCTCGTTGAACGCCTCGACCACCCGCACCCCGTCCTTCACGATCCCCGCCCCGGCGATCTGCGAAAGCTCGTGGTTCCCCAGCAGCACGTGCACAAACTCCGGGAACCTCGCCTTGAGCTCCGCCGCCCGCGTCAGCACCCGGTAGCTGAAATCCATCTGGTTGATGAGCCGGTCCCCGTGGATCAGCTCGTGCAGGGTGAGGTGGGAGGGGGAAGTCACGGAGTCACCAGTCACGGAGTCACGCAGGTCCGGAGCGTGACTTCGTGGCTCCGTGACTTCGTGACTCTGCTTTTCCGCCATTCCTGCAATCCCCACCAGCCTCGCGAAGTGCACGGGGTTGTCGTGCAGGTCACCGGTGGCGATGAGGCGGCCGGGGGAGGTGATGCGGTCGATGGAGCCCACCCGGCACGCGGCCGTACGGTTCGCCTCCGCCCCGCGGCGCAGGGTCTGGATCACGGCGTCCGAAGATTGCAGGTCGAGCGTGGCCACTCTGTGAGTTTACACCCAATGACCGGAGCGGCACACTGGACAAGCCCTTCGCAAGGTTCCCCGTTGCCATTCCACTTCGCTTCGGCGTCTCTTGTTCGTTCCGGCTCTTCCTTCCTCAGCATCCATCGATGAACGCCAGTACGAACTCCGTGAAATCGTCGGTGTCGACGAATCCCGACCCGTCAAAGTCCGCGTCGTCGCCCCCCGCCTCGAAAGCGGCCACGAAGGCGGTGTAGTCGTCGGTATCGACGAAGCCCGAGCGGTCGAAGTCCGCCGGGCACGCGATGACGGTGAGCATCCCCGCCGCCGACGTGACCTGGCCGCACGACGACACGATCACCACGTCGTAGGCGCCCTCATCGGCGGGAACCGCCGAATCGATCTCCAGCGTCGCCGTGTGCGAGCCGGTGATGATCGATCCGCCCACGGTCACCCCATCGCTCAGCGGCTGGCCGTCGTGCCTCCACTGATATGTCAGCACCCCCGAACCGCCGGCGACGACCTCAAACTCCGTCGAATCGCCCGAGTCGATCTCGTCGTCCTGGGGCGGGCGTGCGATGACGGGCGTGCAGGGCTCCAGCAGGAAGGCCCTCGGGCTCGAAGTTTCGTTGCACTTGCCGACGATGTACCCGGTCTGGCTGATCTCCATCGCCGACGTCAGCGAGCGGCCGGCAGGTATCCCGACGCTCACCGTGTTGAGATCGATCGGCGGCCCCGACGTCGCCTGTGGCCAGATCACCGCAACGCGATTCGTTCCGGCCCAGCCGACGACGTCCAGGGCGTCGTTGATCGACCTCGCCTCCCCAAAGATGTTTGCCGCCGGAATGCTCTGGAGCCTGTGGATCGCCGATCCCGCATCCCAGAAGCACGGGCCGGTCGGCGGGCCGCTCGACGAGCGATTCTCCGCCGAGCCGCAGGCGTACCCGAGATTGTTCACGCTGAACGCGGTGCCGTACTCGGACAGGCCAGAAAACGTCGGCAGGTCTCGCCGGCCCAGCGGCCCGACCACCAGCGGACGCTGCCAGATCGCCGAGCCGTCGCTGTACGCATAGATCCCCGCCGCATCACCCCGGTCGTTGATGTTCATCAGCATGCCGCCCACCGCGCACGGAAAGGGCGTGCTGATCGGCGCCTGCGGCGGATCGTCCAGCGAGGTCCAGATCGCCGCCGCGTCCACGCCGAAGGTCGGGGAGCTGGCGCACTGGGCGGTGTTGACGCCGGCGATGTCCCCGTTGTTGCCGATGCCCCAGGCCTCGGCGAGGATGTTGTTGTTCACGGGCGGGGCATACGTGATGTTCCGCAGGCCGTCCGTGGGGCTCCAGTAAAACGCCCGAGGCAGCCCCGACGGCGCGTAAATGCCCACCACCTCCCGGTGGTCGTTCACCGAGTACGCCCCGATCTCCCGGCCCGCCGCGCTGGTTCCTAGGGAGGGGATCGTGTTGAGCACGCCGGTATCGTGCTCGTAGAGGAACCCGGTCTTCTGATTGCCGGGCATGACGAACACGCCCACCACATCCCCCGCGTTGTTCACGCCCAGCGCCTGCGAGGAGAGCGCCCCCGCGGGAACGGGGATCTCGATGTAGCGGTACGTCTGCCGGGCCCCGGCTCCCGCGGCGGTGCATGCAAGCACAAGCCCCGCTGCTGTTGCCCGCGAGCGATGCAGAATCACGCGGGGTGCCGATTCATAGTGTTCGCGCCTATCACCCACGACGACCTCCACGTGCGTATGTGCCGAAGAAATATCACCGCCACGTTGCCCGCGATTGCAGGAAAAGCCTTTGCAAAAAGTCAAATTATCCTGCCGGTCACACCGTGTCAATGAAGAACTTTCGATGCATGCGGTGTGGCGCGCCGTGGTGCATCGCGCGGCGGATGCGTCGCGCGATAGCGAATCGCCCGATCAGGCATCCGTCGGCGGGTCGACGTTGAACTTCGAGTCGCCCGAGGTGCCGCGGGCGAGCAGGATGCCGTGGATGAGGTTGAGCGTGTCCGAGACCACGTCCATGTCCCGGGGACGGTTCTCGGGGTCGATCTCGACGCACTGCATGATGAGATCGTTCAGCTTGGGCGGGATCTTCTTATTGATCTCGATCGCCGGCACCGGCTTGGTCATGAGGTGCGGGTCGAGGGATCCCACCAGCGAATCGCCTTTGGCGAGGGCGGTGGGGATGTACTTGCGGGTGAGGACCCAGTACATCATCGCGCCCAGGTTGTAGATGTCGGTCTTGGCGGTGATGGGCTTGAGGTGGACCTGCTCGGGGGCGATGTAGTCGGGGGTGCCCTGGATGCGGGGCTTGACTGTCCCGATCTTGCACGCCTGGCCCAGGTCGATGATCTTCACCGTCCCCACGTCGTCGACCACGACGTTGTTGGGCTTCATGTCGGCGTGGGCGTAGCCGCGGGCGTGCATGTGCGCCATCGCCGACGCGGTCTGGTGGAAGATGTGCACCGCCTGCTCGAAGGTCTTGGGCGGCTGGATGTCGATCGACACCCCGTCCACCAGTTCCATGACCAGGTAGAGCTCCTTGACGGTCATGAGCCCCGACTTCTTCTTGATGATCCGGTGGATCTTGCGGATGGTGGGGTGGTCAAGCTCCCCGGAGATCTTGCACTCCATCTCGGCCTGCTCGAGGAAGCGGTCGTCCTTGGGGCCGAGCTTCTCGACGTGCTTGAGCGCCCAGATCTGCTTGGTCTCGGGGTCCTGGACCAGGTACACGATCGACCGCGCGCCCCGTCCCAGTTCCGCCATCACGCGGAAACCCTCGACGATCTTTCCTGGCTTGAACTCGTTCTGCTCGGGAGGCATCGCCGCGATTCACACCCTTTGACACGCCAGAACGGGCCTCTGGCGCCCTCCGGCAGGCTCCCGGAAACGGCCTCTCGGCACGCGCCCGGCACACCCTGTTGACGCTCCGAAGGTGGAAAGAAGCACCCTCGTCTCGGAAGCCTTCTGACAATACACCACGCCCGGGAGGAAGGCCTCATGATCCCGGGCCAGACGGTACGCATCCCGAGCAGGGGAGGCAGGAACCCCGGCACGAATTCGCTCGCCCCGGAGTATCGGAGATTCAACCGGAAAAGGCAATCCACGGTGCAAGAAACCGCCCCACGTCTCACGTGGGGCGGTTGTTTTTGTTGCGGTGGTTCTCAGGGAGCTACAACCGGGACGGCGCCGATGCCGGGCTCAGCGGCCCATGGAGGCGAGGCGCTCATGGAACTCCGCGCCCGGGAAGAACTGTCCGGGGCTGCGTTCCCCCGAGACGTCGCTGCTGAGCAGCACGTTCTCGGTGCGGATGTCCAGGCGGCGGGAGAGGGCGTGCACGAGATCGACCAGGCGGTCGATCTGCTGATGGGAGAACTCTCCGTGCTGGCCGTCCCCGACGACGCAGATGGAGATGGCGTTCTGGTCGTACCAGGCGGCGTTGGCGCCCCGCACGTGATGGGCGGGCACCTGCTGGAGCCAGCGATAGTCGACGTACAGCCCGCCGTCCTCCATCCCGTGGCCGTTGCCGATGATGAAGTGGTAGCTTGAATCGGCCGACCGCGCGGCGAGAGTCTCGGGGCTGCCCGAGGGTGAGCCGCTGTGATGGATCACGATCGCCTTCCACCGGGAGCGCTCGATGGGGTTGCGGGTGGTCCGGAAGACCTGGTCGATGGACGGGGGCTCGTCGGTCGTCACGATCGAGGCGAGGGCAAGGCCGTCCAGCCGCGGGGCAGCGCCCGAGCGGTCCAGCAGCCAGAGGCCGCCGCCGACGGCGGTCATCGCCATCACCAGGAGACCCCAGACGGCCTGGGTGCGCGTCACCTGGGCGGGCGTTGACTGCGAGCGGCGATTGGTTGAACGCTTTGCCATCTTCGACTGCCCTGCACCACTCCCAACTCGGACGTCGCACCACGCTCGATGAGGGACTTCACTCTAATGCGACCAATGGTCCGGAGGAGATCTCTCTTATCGACGAGCGCGCGCGGATTTGTTCAATCA
Organism: Phycisphaerales bacterium; assembly: GCA_044226385.1. Classification (GTDB taxonomy): domain Bacteria; phylum Planctomycetota; class Phycisphaerae; order Phycisphaerales; family UBA1924; genus JAEUJB01. The sequence continues at coordinate 263,928 of JBGAHA010000006.1, read as the reverse complement.
GTGTAACCCCTGCGAGCACAATGACAATCGCAAGGGTCACGCAACCTGCAAGACCGGGCGGTGACCCCACCCTGCGTAGTGGTCCTTCTCGGACCACCACCATTAGTCGTTATCGAGCAAACGCCCCCGCAAGTTGGGCTTTTTTTGCCCGTATTCGTTTTCAATCGACGGCGGCGCGCGCTGGGCGCGGATCGCGTCGTAGCGGTCGTACGGGCTGCGTTCATCTTCGGGAGAAAACAAAGCCTTCTGGCACCCCGCGCCCATCAGCGCGGCGACCACGGCGCACAGGGCCAGCGCCCGCACCCGGCCAGCGCCGGGATCAGCCTCAACATCGGTGGAGCTCGTCGAAGTCATGCGCGCAGTGTACCGCACAGCAGGAGCTGTGCGGCACACCGGAGGAGAGAGAGAGTCTTGCGTCATAACCGGCTCGAACGGGCCGGGAGAATGAAAGCTTTTCCACAACTTCATACGGCTCCTGCGGCTCGCGGGTTCTCGCCTGTTCTTCGGGGCGTCCACGGTTATTCAGAATTCATACTTCGGGATCCGAACGCCGGTCCAGACGCCCGTCCGACCGAACAAAGACCTTGTGCTGTGCAACTAACTGCCGAACGCCCTCGTACACCGCCGCGCACACCGCGGTCGCGAGGTTCAGGGACCGCTCTCCGGGGAACATCGGGAACATGACCGTCCGTTCGCCCGCCTGTCCGAGAATTCCGGCGGGCAGGCCTGCCGACTCCTTCCCGAACACCAGGCAGTCACCCAGCTCCAGGTTCACATCAAAGAGTGTGCGGCGGGCCTTGGTTGTGAAATACCACATCCGCGCCCCGGGCCTGGAAGCCTGGAACTCCCCGAAGTTCGCATGTTCCCGCACGCTCAGACGCGGCCAGTAGTCCAGCCCGGCCCTGCGGCATGCTTTCTCGCTGGTATCGAACCCCAGGGGATGGATGAGGTGCAGGGCGCAGCCGGCGGCGACGCATGTGCGGCCGATGTTGCCCGTGTTGTTGGGGATCTCCGGCTCGTGCAGGACGACATGGAACAAGGCGTCCTCCGCGCGGGGGGCAGAGGACGCTGCGTAGGCCGGGCCGGGATTCAGCGGCGAAACGTCGATCGCGGGGGCCTCGGGGCTCACTTGGACTTGGACTTGAGATAGGCCGCGTCGGCCGCGCGGCGAGCCCGCACGCCGGGATCCATGGCGAGGGTGTTCTCGAGGGTGGAATCGAAGGATGGGTGCTTGGCCCAGCCGGCGAAGCGGACGGTGCCGTCGCTGGAGCAGACGACCGCGTAAGGCACGGGGATGACGTTGCTGGTTTCTCCGCCGCGAGTCGCCTCCACGAGCTGGCCCGTGGGCTCCACCAGGGTGGAGTGCTGGAGGGACTTGCCGCGGGTGAAGTCGGCGACCTTCTTGAGAAGCTTGGCGGGATCCTCGGGCTTCTGCTCGCTGCTGCTGGTGTCCTTCTTGAGCTGGGTCAGCACCCCGACAACGGCGACATCCCGGCCGCGGGCTTTCTGGAGCTGGTCCATCTGCTGCATGATCTGGTAGCTCTCGTACCAGTCGAGGGACCAGAAGTACACGACCCAGACGCGGCCCTGGAGCTCGGGCTTGCCGCCGATCCAGCCTTCTCCGTCGGGGAGCTGGATGACCGGGGCAACCTTTTCCTTGTCGGACGAGGAGGAGGAGTTTTCTCCGAAGGTCTGGTAGATCGTCGCCGGCCAGTGGATCGCCTGGAAGACGTCGGCGCCCGGGGCGGTGAATCCGGGTGGGATCGCCGGGATCGAGGACATATCCATGGCCCCGCGGGCGTCGGTGGACTTGGCGGCCTCGCGCGCGAGTTGCTCGGCGCTCTTGGCGAAGGCGGCCTTGATGCCCGAGGCGAACTCGGCGGTCTCGGCGAGGAGCTTGCCGACGGTGGGCTCGACCGATTCGGTGCCGATGTCGGCGTAGCGGAGCTGGCCGGCGCGGTCGATCAGGTAGAAATCGGGATCTCCATCGGACTCGATCGCCTTGCGGAAGTCACCCTTCTCGTCGTAGCCGACGAAGAACTTGGCGTCCTTGTTTGCGGGCGCGGGGCCGGCGGCCTTCTGGGCTTCGTCCCAGTTCTGTGAATCGTGCACGGCGACGACGACCAGACCCTTGCCGGCGTACTGCTCGGAGAGCTTGCGGGCGAGCTCCATGGCGCGCTTGGAGACCGGGTGGTAGTACTTCCAGGTGCAGATCAGAACGACCTGGCCGGACATGTCGGCGGCGGCGGGGGCGGCCCCGGCCCACTTGGTGACCTTGGACCACGCCGTCGCGTCGAAGGGCTCGAGTTCCTTGGCGGTGAGGGAGTCGCGGCGGGCGCCCGAGCCCTCCCGGATGACTTCGGGGCTCACGGGCTGCTTCTTGGCGGGCTGCGCGGCGGCGGGGGAAGCGAGCAGGGCCAGGCCGCACAGGGAGATCATGGTGAGCGTCGATCGGCTGGACATGGGGTGCATAACTCCAACTTCGCGGAAGAGGGCTTTTTGAAGACAGCAGACGGCCCGGCCCAGAGGCGGCGGAAGGCGGGCAAACCGGACCAGCCCGGCGGGTGGCAATCACCGCGGCGAGGCGGGGCGCGGACACTCGATCAGACGCCCAAGCTTATGGATCGGTTCGCGTCCCATCTTACCAAGTCCGTCGGGAGGGGGGCCAATTCGGGGTATTCCAAGGCGTGGCGGCGTGGTCTACGCGGTCGGATCGACCAGATGGGAGAGGAGAATTCCGGCGGCGACGACCACGTTGAGGGAGTCCACCGCAGGGGTCATGGAGATCCGGGCGTTTCGCCCGCCCGCGGCGAGGATGCTGCGCGTGGTCTGTGGCAGGAGGCCCGGGCCTTCAGCGCCCAGCACGAGGGCGAGGCGAGTGGGGCGGGGGATCTGGTGGACGGGGGTGGGGGAGTGTGCAGGCTCGGTGGCGATGGGGGTGTATCCCGCGCGGGCGAGGCCCGCGAAGAACGCCTCGGTCAGTTCATGGCGAGCGAAGGGGACCCGCAGGGCATGGCCGATGGAAACGCGCAGCGCCTTGCGATAGAGGGGGTCGCAGCAGCGTGGGCTGAGGATGACGCCGCAGCGGCTACCGCCGAGGGCGGCGGCGACGCGGAAGATGCCGCCGACGTTGTCGTGGTTGGAGAGATCTTCGAGGATGACCAGGACCTGGGATTGTTCGATAAGCGATTGGGCGGATGATTCTGTCAGTCGCTGTCCGCAGGCCAGGATGCCGCGATGGAGGTGGAGTCCGGCGATGGCGTCGAGCACGGGCTGGGCGGCGGTATAGATAGGAATGGGATCTGGGAGGGAGGCAAGGTCGGGGGCGAGTACGCCAAGCTTGCCTTCTTCCACCAGGACCGAGCGGGTGGGGAAGCGTGAGCGGAGGAGCTCCCGGACGACCAGGGGGCCTTCGGCAATGAACAGGCCGTCGCGCTGGGCGAGCGCCGCGTCCTTGAGATTGGCGTATGGGGCGACGCGCGGATCGGAAAGATCGTCGATGGTCACCGTGTGGAGCGGGCGGGTCGGCACGGCCGATGGTACGGCTACATTTGAGCGCGTCCCGGCGTTGTTTCGCCGCGCCGCGACCGGGCACGAGCCATCCAACCGGAGTACCGCGGCGTGGAGATCTGGAAAGCGATTGTTCTGGGCCTGGTGGAGGGGATCACCGAGTACTTGCCCGTCAGCTCGACGGGGCACCTGATCCTCGCCTCGTCCCTGCTGCGGCTGGACAGCCCGGAGACCAAGCGGGCCGTGGACGATTTCAACATCGTGGTGCAGGGCGGGGCGATCCTCGCCGTCGTCGGCCTGTACTGGCCCAGCGTCGTCAAGATGGTCCGCGGGCTGATGGGCAAGGACAACGCGGGGTTCGCGATGCTGGTGAACCTGTGCATCGCGTTCATCCCGGCGGCAATTCTCGGCCTGATCTTCAAGGACACGATCGAAGAGAAACTGTTCTACGCCGGGCCGGTGCTGGGCGCGGTTCTGATCGGCGGGCTCTTCATGATGGTGGTGGAGGCGTGGTTCCAGGGCAGGATCGCCCCGCCGCGGGCCTCGATGTCCTACCGCACCATCGAGCAGGTGCGGCCCCTCGACGCCCTGCTCATCGGCGTGCTGCAGTGCGCCGCGCTCTGGCCCGGGATGAGCCGGTCCATGATGTGCATCGTGGGAGGGTATTTTGTGGGCCTTCGCCCCCGTGATGCCGCCAAGTTCAGCTTCCTGCTGGGCCTTCCCACCCTCACCGCGGCCTGCTGCTACAGCCTTTTGAAGAACCTGTATCGTGCGCACAAGGACGGCACGCCCAACCTGTTCCAGACCCTTGGGGGCCCGTCGGTCGCCATCGGCATCATCGTCGCGGCGCTCTCTGCCGCGTTCGCCGTGAAGTGGCTCGTTGAGTTCCTGGGCCGCCGCGGCCTCACCCCCTTTGGCTGGTATCGCGTCGCCCTGTTTGTCGTGCTGGTCGGGCTGCTCGCCGGGGGCATGGTGCAGGTGGGCCATCCCGCGTCCGAGAACACCGCCGCCTCCAAAGCCCAGCCCTCCCCGGATCGATGAACATCGCCCCGACAGTGCTCCCTCCCGATTGCACGCTTCTCCATTGAACGTACCTGGAGTTTCCCAACGCATGAAGCCCGGCTCCACCAGTTTCCCCAAAGGCAAGATCAAGGTCCTCCTGCTGGAGGGGATCCACCCCGCCGGGGCCCAGATGCTCAAGCAGGATGGCTTCCAGGTTGAACTCCTGCCCAAGGCCCTGGAAGGCCCCGCCCTCATCAAGGCGATGTCGGGGGTGCATCTCCTGGGCATCCGCTCCAAGACGCAGGTCACAGCGGAGGTGCTCGCCCAGGCTCCCAAGCTGCTCGCGGTCGGGTGCTTTTGCATCGGCACCAACCAGGTGGACCTGAAAGCGGCGTGCGCTGGGGGCATCCCCGTCTTCAATTCTCCATTCAGCAACACGCGCAGCGTCGCCGAGCTGACCATCGCCGAGGTCGTCGCCCTCTTCCGCCAGCTCACGGAAAAATCACGCAAGATGCACGCGGGGGAGTGGGACAAGTCGGCCGACGGGGCTCACGAGGTCCGCGGGCTTACGCTGGGGATCGTCGGGTACGGCCGGATCGGCTCCCAGGTCTCGGTCCTCGCCGAGGCGATGGGGATGCGGGTGGTCTTCTTCGACATCGCCCCGCGGCTGGCGATGGGCAACGCGCGCTCGTGCCGGAACCTCGCCGAGGTTCTGGAGCAGTCGGACGTGGTCACGCTGCACGTGCCGGCGACGGCGCAGACCGACAACATGATCTCCAAGGCCGAGCTTCGCCGCATGAAGAAGGGGGCGATGCTCATCAACAACGCGCGGGGCAACGTGGTGGATATCCCGGCCCTGGCGGCGGCGATCCAGTCGGGGCAGATCGGGGGCGCGGCCCTGGACGTATTCCCCGAGGAGCCGGTGGGCAAGGGTGAGGCATTCCGCAGCGAGATCCGCGGGCTGCCCAACGTGATCCTGACCCCGCACGTGGGCGGGAGCACGGAGGAGGCGCAGGACTCGATCTCCCAGGATGTCGCGACCAAGTTCGCCAAGTTCGTGAACGTGGGAACGACCACCGGGGCCGTCAATGTGCCCGAAGTGGAGCTCCCGCCGCAGCTGGACCGCGAAGGTGAGGCGGGCCGGCGTCGCCACCGCATCTTGCACTTCCATCGCAATGTGCCGGGCGTTCTCAGCGCGATGCACGGGGTGATCGCCAAGCTGGGCGCGAACATCGCGGCCGAGCACCTTCAGACCAACAAGGACATCGGGTTCGTCGTGCTGGACGTGGATCCCACCGACGGCCAGAAAGTGATGGAGAGCATCAAGGCGATCCCGGAGACCATCCGGGTGCGGATGCTGTGGTGAATCCGGCCATCACTTCGATGGCATCGAGGAGGTGGGAGGCGAGGTGAAGTTCGGTGGGATCTTGATCTCGTCCGGGTTGAGGTGAGGCGCGAGGGGGTCGGGTTGGCCATCGGCCTCGGCCCCGTCCATCTCGCCCTCCTCGTGATCGATGGGGACACTCGTTCCCGGCCGGCGGGCGCGGTGGGCCAGGACAAACTGCGGCCAGATCGAATCCTCCACGTGCAGGAATCCGGCCTCGAACCCGAGTTTGTGAAGGGCGATGCGGTCGCGGGCGCCGGTGATGCGGAGGAGTTCGTGCACGTGCCATTCGATGGCGCGGCGGGTGTGGCCCAATGCCTCGGCGATCTCGGGGTTGGACCGGCCCTGGGCGATGAGCCGGAGGACCTCGAGCTGCCGACGGGTCAGAACGTCCAATGGACCCCAGTGCCCGCAGACCAGGGCGCGCAGGGGAAGGGCGTTGACGGCCTCGGGCCGGTGGGTGCCTTTGCCCACGACAAAGACGAGCAGGTTCCACTGATCGGCGTGAATCTCGGCAGGAACGCCGATGCTCTCGACGAAGCGGCCGTCGAAGATCTCGATGAAGCGCGTGGAGGCGCGGCGCTCGATCAGTTCGCGGGTGGCGTCAATACGTTCCTGAGCCCAGTTACGAGAACCAAACTCCGTCACGTGATGGCCGGAGACGCAGGGCCTACCAACGGCGAGGTTGAACGCCGAGGAACTCCAGTGGTAATACCCCGCCGCGTCGATCATGACCGCGGGGGAATTGAGAATGTCGTCGATAAACCGCAAGGCAACGTCAAGCGAACTGCGACCGATCGCGAGCGTTCCTGACGTGGTGCTGCCAAAAATACCATTCGCCAACGCGAGATCCCCCCGGCATCCCGGACAAAGCCGGGACGAAGCATGTTAGCCGGTGGGGTGTCAAGAGAGGAGGGAAGATTTCATATTAGGGTAAGTGCGGTACGCACGTGCACGCACGGGGATTGCGTGCGCGAACATATCGGCGCGATCACTCGCCCAGTTTTCCTATCATGTAGTTCGACGATTCCTTGGTGATGCGGATGTCGTGCGGATGATTCTCAACCACCGTGGCGCCCGTGACGCGGCAGAACTGGGTCTCCCGCTGCAGTTCGGAGATTGTTCTACATCCGCAGTAGCCCATGGAACTGCGGATGCCACCCACAAGCTGGTATGCAAAGTCGGCGAGTGGGCCGCGGTAGGGGACCAGGCCTTCCACGCCTTCGGGGACGAACTTGACCATGGGCCGGCCGTCGGGACCGACTTTTTCGGCCTGGCGGTAGCGGTCGGCGGAGCCGGCGTTCATGGCGCCTTCGGAGCCCATACCCCGATAACTCTTATACCGTCGGCCCTGTGAGATGACCAGTTCGCCGGGAGATTCGTCGAGGCCGGCGAAGAGTGAGCCCATCATGACGGAGCTGGCGCCGGCGGCGAGGGCCTTGGGGATGTCCCCGGAGTGGCGGACGCCGCCGTCGGCGATGACGGGGACGTCGCGTCCGGTGCGGGCGAGGGCGATGGCGGCGCCGCGGGCGGCGCTCATGACGGCGGTAATCTGGGGGACGCCGACGCCGGTGACGACGCGGGTGGTGCAGATGGATCCAGGGCCGATGCCGACCTTGATGCCGTCGGCGCCGGCCTCGATGAGGTCGATGGCGGCCTGCTCGGTGGCGATGTTGCCGGCGATGACCTGGACGTCGTACCGCTGCTTGATGGTGCGGACGGTGCGGAGGACGTTTTCGGAGTGTCCGTGGGCGGTGTCGACGACCAGGACGTCAACCTCGGCGGCGAGGAGGGCCTCGACGCGGTCGTAGTGGTCGACGCCGCAGGCGGCGCCGCAGCGGAGGCGGCCGCGGCTGTCGAGGCAGGCGCGGGGGAAGCGTTCGGCACGCTCGATGTCGCGCATGGTGATGAGGCCGGCGAGGTGGAAGTCACCGTCGATGAGCAGGAGCTTCTCGACCTTGTTCTTGCTGAGGATGACCTCGGCCTGCTGGAGGGTGGTTCCGGCGGGGGCGGTGATGAGCCCGCGGGAGGTCATGACCTCCTTGATCGGGATGGACGAGTCCTCGACGAACTTGAGGTCGCGGCGGGTCAGGATCCCCAGCAGTTTGCCCTTGTCGGGGCCGGTGCCGCCGCGCTCGGTCACGGGGAAGCCCGAGACGTTGTGCTTGGCCATCAGCTCCTTGGCCCGTGCGACGGTTTCGTCGGGGCGGAGGGTGAGGGGGTCGGTGATGACGCCGTTGGCGGAGCGTTTGACCTTGAGGACTTCGCGCGCCTGGGCCTCGACGCTGAGATTCTTGTGGATGATCCCCAGGCCGCCCTCGAGGGCGAGGCTGATCGCCAGCGCCGACTCGGTCACGGTGTCCATGGGGGCGGAGACCAGCGGGATGTTGAGACGAATCGCGGTGGTGAGGCGGGTGGAGGTGTCGGCGTCCCCGGGCATGATCGCCGAGCGGCGGGGGAGCAGGAGCACGTCATCGAACGTGATCCCGTCCATGGCGAACTTGCGCTCCAGCACGGAGAGGGTGCTCTGGGAGGCTTCGGCGGGTGAAAGGGTGGGCTGGGGGGCGTCCGGGGCGGCGCCGGCGGCGGAAATGGGGCTTGCGGGGGAGGGAGCCGCGGGAGAACCCGCAGGCGGACGGGTGAACATGGTTCCCATGGGATAGTGTGGCGGTGGTGGGGGCGGATGTCAAGATTTTGAGGGGCGGTGAGTGGCGAGGCGTTCGCCCCGGCGTGGGGTGCGGCGGCGCCGGGTGAAATCGGGATCATGTTGCCCCCGGCGCGGCGGTTTCCGCTTAGCATGGTCCCGCATGAACGCCACGCCCGCCAGTTCGTCCCGTGCCGCCGCGGGCAATCCGGCATCCGCCGCGGCCCCCGGGCAGGCCGCGGGCAAGGTTGACCCGCTTTCCGCCGCCGTCGCCGCGGCGGCGATCGCTTCGCCGCACGCGCACGTCTCGTCGAGCGTGCGGCTTGGGGAAGGGCTGGGGGTTGATGACCTGACGGCCATGGAATGGCTGCTTTCCGACGGTCAGGGTGGGATGGCGATGGGAACGGCCAGCGGGGTGGCGACGCGGCGGTATCACGCGTGGCTGATTTCGGCGCTGACGCCGCCGGTGGGCCGCGCCGTGCTGGTGCATTCGGCGATCGAGGCGATCGAGGTGACCGGAGAGGCCGGGACGGAGACGTTCGAGTACTCGAGCTTCCGGTTTCCCGGAGACGTTGTGCACCCGCGCGGGATCAGTTACCTGACGGAGTTTGAGGTTGGGCACACGGCGGTGTGGCATTACCGGCTTCCCGCGGCGTCGGGCCCGGTGCTGGTGCGGCGAGAGCTGGCGCTGGTGCGACCGGGGGCGATGGTGGTGCGGTACGAGGTGAAGGCGACGGGGGCGATGCAGTCGCTGCGGCTCTCGGTGCGGCCGATGCTCGCCATGCGGGATTTTCACCAGCTGACCAGTGCGCGGCGCGGGGGCGGATCCTCCATGACGGTCTCGACCGCGCCGGGCGTGGTGAGTGTTCGCGGCGCGGGCGGGCCGGAGGCGAGCGGGCTGGAGATCCCGACGGTGCAGATGGACCTGCGGGCGGACCGGGGCGGCTGCGTGTTCTCGGGTCCCTCACAGTGGTGGTACGACTTTGAGTACGTGCGGGACCGGGACCGCGGCCAGGATTTTCGTGAGGACCTGTTCTCTCCCGGAGAGTTCAGCACGCAGTGCACGGTTTCCCCCGGCCAGACACACGCGACAGCGGAATGGCGCGCATGGACGGGTGACGAGCCGGGCCCTTCGCTGGAAGAATCGGCGAGGGTGCACCACGAGCGGATCGACCGGGCGGCGAGGCACGCGACGGCAGGCCTGCGTCACCCGCTGGATCATCGCGCCGTCGCGGCGCTGGTTTCGGCCGCGGACCAGTTCGTGGTCCGCCGCCGTCCGGCGGGGTGGAGGTCCGACGACGCGGGGATGAAGGAATCGGCGACGGTCATCGCCGGATATCCGTGGTTCAGCGACTGGGGGCGCGACAGCGCGATCTCGATGCCGGGGCTGCTGCTCTCCACGGGGCGATACGCCGAGGCCCGCAGCCTGCTGCAGGGCTTCGCATCGCTCATGCGCGACGGGCTCATTCCCAACTGCTTCGACAACGGCACGGGGCACGCCGAGTACAACACGGTGGACGCGTCGCTGTGGTTCATCCATGCCGCGGCGCGGTATGTCCACGTGACGCGGGACCAGCAGGCGGTGGACGCGTTCCTGGGGCAGGCGTGCTCCCAGATCATCGAGGCGTATCAGCGGGGCACATCGCACGGAATTCGAGTGGATCCCAGCGACGGGCTGGTCGCGGCGGGGGACGCCTCGACGCAGCTGACGTGGATGGACGCGCGGCGAGACGGCGTGGTCTTCACGCCCCGGGCGGGCAAGGCCGTCGAGATCAACGCTCTGTGGTACAACGCGCTGCACAGCGCGGCGGACATGTTCGAAGCCTCTCGGCCGCGCACCACGCGCGACCTCCGCCAAGTTGCCGAGCGGGTTCGGACCTCGTTCCAGGCGACGTTCTTTGACGCCTACCGGCAGATGTGTTTCGACCTGGCGCCGGGAAGCTCCGCGGTGCAGGGGGCGCACGGCGGGGTGGATCCTGCCTACCAGGTGCGGCCCAACCAGATATTTGCCGTCAGCGTCCCGCACTCGCCTCTGAACGCCGAGCAGCAGCAGGCGGTGGTGCGGTCGGTGAGGCAATCCCTGCTCACACCGGTGGGCCTGAGGACACTCAGCGCCGCCGACCGGGACTTTGTGCCCCGCTACGAAGGCTCGCTCTTCCACAGAGACCGGGCGTACCACAACGGGACGGTCTGGCCTTGGCTGATGGGGCCATTCGCCGAGGCCGTCATGCGGGTAGGACAGTTTTCGGATGCGAGCCGCGAGGAGGCAAGACGTTTGCTCCAGCCGCTCATCGACGAACTGTCGATCCCACGGCCGGGGCGAGCGATCGGGCAGCTGTCGGAGGTCTACGACGCCGAAGACTCGCCTGATTTTCCGCGGAGGCCCGATGGGTGTCCCGCGCAGGCGTGGTCGGTGGCGGAGACGCTCCGCGTGCTCATCATGGCGACGGCGGCGTCTGCGAACTGATGAGTGAGCGGCTGGGTGCGAGCGTCAAGGCCTGGGGGGGAGCATGCGGGGGGTGTCGGTTCCCTTGCCATCCCCGAAGATGTCGATCTTGGAGAGGTCCTGCTCGGAGCGGGGGTGGGCCGTGAGGCCCGTGAAGCGGTGCGTGTCGAAGAGGTACACGCTGTTGTATTGGAACAGCGTGAGCAGCGGGGCTTCCTGGAGCATGAGCCCTTCGGCCTGGGAGAGGATCCGCATGCGGGCGACGGGGTCGAGCTCGTTGGCGGCCTGGTCGAGCAGCGCGTCGTACCGCGGGCTGCTGTAATCCCGGTCGTTGTTGCCGTCCCCGGTGCGGTTGAGTTCCAGGAACGAGGTCGGGTCCCCGTAATCTCCGAACCAGCTCCCGCGCGAGACCATGTAGTTCTTGCTCTTGAGGTCCTCCCGGAAGGCCTTGATCTCTTTAGGGATGAGGTTGACGCGGACGCCCAGAGACTGTTCCCACTGCTTGGCGACGGCCTGGGCGATGAGGTCGTGTCCGCCGTCGCGGGTGAAGAGATAGTCGATGGAAGGAAGGCCGCGCGCGTCGGGGTAGCCGGCGTCGGCGAGGAGCTGGCGGGCGGCCTGGATGTCGGTGAGAAGTCCGGCCGGTGATTCGTACCCGGCGATGGAGCCGGGGGGAATGAGTGTGGGGGAAGCGGGTTCTCTCAGGCGGCGGACCTGCGCGGTGATGGACTGTCGGTCGACGGCCATGGTCAGCGCGCGCCGGATGCGGACGTCGGCGAAGGGGTTGTCCCGGCCGTCGCGGAGTTTTTCCCGGCAGTTGAAGTTGAGGAAGTAGGTTCCAAAGGCGGGGAGCACGTGTAGGCAGGAGCGCGGGTCGACGGGGAGGCGGCGATCGATTTCCAGGTCGTCGAGGCCCTGTGACTTGAGGGAGTTGTACTCGTCCTGGTGCTCCCGGTAGAAGGCGAGCTTCTGCTCGAGCATTTCGGGCAGATAGCGGGCGACGGCATCGGTGATCCACATGACCGAGCCCGTGCGGAAGGCCAGGACCTGGGCGTTGGGGTCGTCGATGGTGGGCATGGAGATCGAATCGATGGCGACGCTCGCGGCCTCCCAGTGGTAGGGGTTTTTTTCGAGGCGCATTTCGCGCTTGAACGTCCAGCTTGCCACCTTGAAGGCGCCGTTGTTCACGCACTCGGGGGGCAGCGTCCAACCCTGCTCGGTCTCCATCATCCCAGAGGCGGGGTTGAGGCGCTCGTAGCGTTTGACCAGCGGTGGATAAACCGGGAACGTGGTGGGGAAGCAGAGCAGGTGCAGGAAGTAGGGGACGGGGCGTGCGAGCTCGACGACCAGCGTGCGGTCGTCGGGTGCGTGCACGCCGACGGAGGCGTCGAAGCGCTCGAGCGTGCGGTCCCACAGGGCGCGGGCCAACTCGAGGCGCTGGGTGTCGCTCTTGCCGGCCATCTGGTCGGCCAGTTCCTTGAGCTGCGCGGTGCGCCATTCGAAGAGCTCTCGCACGCCCTTGATGTGGAAAAAGAAGCCCGCGTAGTCGGCCACGCTGTCGGGGAGCATGACCCGGCGCCAGGAGTAAACGAAGTCGGAGGCCCTGACCTGGTCGCCGTTGGACCACCTGGCGGCGGGGCGGATGTGGAAGGTGTAGGTGCGGGCGTCGGGGGAGATGTCCCAGGACTCGGCGACGGCGGGCTGGATGGCGAAGTCCTGCGTGAAGACGTCGTTCTTGACCAGTCCCTCGTGCACGATGCGGGCGACGCGGATGTCCTGCTGCCAGGAGACCTTGGCAAGGTCGAGGGTGGTGACATCCCCGCGGTTGATGAAGACAAAGTCCGCCGCGGGCGGGGTGTGGTCCAGCAGCGCGGTCGCCATGATCGCCAGGGCGATCAGCACCAGCGGCGCGACGAGTTTGAGCATGGCGGGAGCGTATCCGATCCCGTGACGGGGAGCGGGGGCGGCTTACTTGAACCGGTCGGCCTTGAGGTCGAAGGGCGGCTTGGCGAGGCGTTCGGTGACCTTGGCGGCGTCGATGGTGAAGGAGGCGTCGTCGTTCACGCTGCCGGCGCGGAGGCGGTTGGCGAGCTGGGTCTCGACGGGAGCGCCGCCGAGCTTGGTCTGGGCGAGGGTGACGATCTGCTCGGCGAGCTGCGCGATCTGGACGGCGATGGAGCGCTGGGGGTTCTTCTCGTCGGCGGGGGTGGCTTCCAGGCCGCCCTTGTTGACGACCTTGGAGAGGTTGACCAGGAGGTCACCGGCGAAGCCGGCGGCGGCCTTGGCGGCGGAGGCGTCGATGCGTCCGGCGATGCCCAGGGCGTCGCGGAGTTCGGTGGCGGCGAGGACGAGTGAGCTGTGGGTCTGCTTTTCGGGGATGGCGCCGCTGAGTTCCCGGAGGCGGGCGCCCAGGGAATCGGAGAGGGCGATGGCGGCCTTGGAGCGGAGGGCTTCGTGGCCGGCGCGGTCGACCTTGAGGGCTGCGATGATGGTTTTGGTGAGGGCGAGGACGACCTCGGGGTTGGTTTCCTTGGCGAGGGCGTCGGCGAGCTTGGTGATGGTGGATTCCAGCCGCTGGGGATTGACGGCGGGTGCGGTGAGCGCGACGGCCTCAAAGGTTCTGCGCAGGGCGGCGACGGCGATGAAGCGGATGCCGTCGTCTTTCGCGGAGAGCTGGGACTCGGCGATATCGACGGCGGCCTCGGTCGCCAGGTCTCCGGCGATGACCAGGGCGTTGATGGCGGTGCCCTGGGTGGGGCTCTTGCTGAGGGTGCGGACCTGCTCGGCGATGGCCTTGGAGTACTCGAGGCGGAAGGAGGGGGTGACGGAGGAGCGGGTGAGGGGCTCGATGAGGGAGCGGCGGGCGGTCTCACCGGCGGGGTCGCTGGCGGGCTTGTCGGCGCTGTCGGCAAGCATCTTGAGGTACTTGTCGGCGTACGTCTTGAGGGCGGTGACCTGTGCGGCACTGAGTGCGGCGGGGGCGTCGGTGACGTCCTTGGGGAGCTGGTCGACTTGCGCGCGGGCGGTGCTCACCATCGCCGTGAGGCAGGCGAGGGAGACGATGAGCGCGCGGGCTCCGCGCCGGAGTGCGGCGGCGCCCATGCGAGCGGCTCGCGGGGCGTGGCGGGGGAAGGAGGGAAGAGCGCGGTGGGGGTGATCTACGACCATGCGGGGGGCTCGTCGTCGCTGTCTCGGCAAACCGGCGTGAACGTGTGGCGTGTGCCGGGTGGATGCTGCCGAGCGGAGGGTGTCCTGGTAGAGGTTCGTGTTCCGGCACGGTATCAGCGCCGCCCGGACGGGGTCAAACGGTCACCGGTGCTCCGGAGCGCCGCCCAACCTTGTTAATCTCCGCGAAACGCCGTTCCGGGGAACTCTCGCTCCTTGAAACGCCGCGGCGGGAGACCGCAACTGCGGGAAACCGTGGTCACTTGCGAAAACAGGTGCGGTGGCACGATGGCCCACGCGAGTGATCGTATGAAAAAACCTTCAGAGTCGTCGATCGGGTCCCGTGGGTGGTCGGCCGGACGGAGGCCGGGTCTCCACGGGGCCCAAAGTCTAGCTGTATACCTCCGTAAAGACTCGCCGTGAGGCCTTGATCTGGCGGTTGATGAGCGTCCGGGTCCAGGAATCGATGTCTTCGCGGACCTCGGGCGCGATGGTCAGGTACTGTTCGACGGCGCCGGGGGGCAAGATCCTCGCCAGTTCCCGGAAAATGCCCAGCTCCATCCCCGCCAGCCCGCAGATGTAGACCAGCGTGCGGGGGGAGGAGAGCATCTCGACCATCTCGTCCCTGTGGGTTTCCAGCCGCTGCTGAACGTACAGCTTGCGGGGCGTGTCGTCCTGACCCTGGCGGGAGAGGGCGGTGAGGTAGCGGAAATTGGGGTGCTGGCCGGCAAGCTCCTGGAAGAGGCCGTCGTAGATGAGGTCGGTCTCGTAGGGCACGCCCATCACCAGGGTGATGCGGCTGGTGCAGGGGGGGCCCGATGGGGGGCGGAGAAGGTCCAAGAGCATGCCGCGGAAGGGGGCGATGCCGGTGCCGGTGGCGATGAAGAGGTAGTCGTGGGCGGAGCGGTCGACGGGGAGGACGAAGCGTTTTCCGCTGGGGCCGGTGACGCGCACGGGGTCTCCGGGCTGGAGATCGCACAGGTAGTTGCTCGCCACGCCGAGGAAGAGCTTGTGCGTTTCCCAGTGTTCGTCGATGGTGCGCTTGACGGTGGTGGAGACGTGCTGGCCGCGGCCATCGTCCCCGAAGGACGGTGAGGCGATGGAGTAGAGGCGAACCTGGTGCGGCCTGCCCTTGTCATCCGTTCCCGGAGCCAGGACGCCGAAGGACTGGCCGGCGAGGAAGTTGCCGGCCAGGCGGGTCTGGGAGACGTCGATCACCACGTGGCGGACGAAACTCGCGGATTTGCCGCGGAGGCATGATTCGGAGGAGACGACGACGCCGGTGCCGGCGTCGGCGGGGGTGTGCAGGTGCATCCGGGCCTCCGGAAGCGCGGGGCCGGTGAGGGCCAGGGGCTTGACGGCGGGATCGGATGCGGATTCGGGGGTCATGGTGGGACGTGGATTTCCAAAGATGTCGGCCCGGAACGCAGGGGGGCCGGCGCGAACGGTGGAGGCTGGAGAGACCGGCGGAGGGTCCGGGGGCGCATCGGCCGGGCCGAGGGGCGAGGCGCGGACGGGTGGTGCCCGCGCCCGCGTGCCGATCAGCCGCCGCCACCGCCGCCCTGGTTCTGCTGCATCTGCTGCATCAGGGGCATGGCCTTGGCGGCGACCTGGGTGCTGAACGCCTGGAAGGCCGCGTCGAGGGACTCGAAGCTGCCGGCCTGGATCTGGGAGGTGATCGCCGTCATGACCTCGTTGGTCACGTCGGTGATCTTGGCGGTGAATTCAAGCTGCTTGACGGGGATCGCCGCCGCGGCGTCGGGGGCCATGAGCTTCCAGGCCCCGTCCACCTTGCGGACGTTGAGCTTTTCACGCACGCCGGAGAGGGTGATGGTGCCGTTATCTCCGTCCACGGTGGTCGCCACGTCGGCCGCCTTGAGGTCGGCGAGCTTGGCGAGCTCCGCGGGATCGAACGAGGGCTGCTGGCCCATGCCCTGCATCATGCCGATGAGCTTCTCGCTGAAGCGGGCCTGGAACTTCTCCATGCAGGCCGCATCGAGCTTGAGCAGCACGCCCACGCCCTGGAGCTGGGCGACCATCAGGGACGAAAGCTCGGGAGTGGGGGTCTGAACCATGGCGGCGAGGGCGGCCTGATCTCCGGAGCGGATCGCCCCCAGCATGGACTCGACCAGCGCGGTGAGCTGGGCGTTGGGATCGGCTTCGACTGGGGCGTTTGCGGCGGGAGACGTGTCCCCTTCGGCCGGCGCGGGGGCGGCCTCCGCTTCGGGCTCTTCCTTGGGCTTGAACGTTCCCATCGCGAGGGAGGCGAGGGCGTCCATCCCCTGGCCGCCGGTGATCTTGGAGATCGCCTCGAGCTTGCTGCCGAGGAGTTCGAGGCTCTTCTGGGCCTCGCCCTTGAGCTTGGCGCCCTTGTAGGCGTTGGCGGCGGCTTCGTAGGCATCCTTCGCGGCGGTCAACTGTTCCGCAGCGGCTTCCTTGGCCTTGGTCGCTTCCTGGGCGTACGCCGCGGCCTTGGGCAGGGCGGGCTTGACCTGGGCGAGGCGGCCGATGATGGCTTCAAACCGCAGCAGGCCCTGGGCCTTGGCCCAGTGGGCGTCCCCCAGTCCCTGCTGGATATTGCCTTCGGTGATCTTCGCGGCGCTGAAGGCGTTGTCGTCCTGGCGGGCGGCCTTCACGCTGGTCAGCGCGGTCTGGTAGGCCTCGATTGCCGCGCCGTACGCCTTCTCAAGCTTGCCGGAGCGGACCTGAGAAAGCTCTTCGAGCTGGCGATCAATTTCCTGGCCGGCGGCCGCCGCGGCGCCGCGGGCTTTGGTCGCCTCTTCCTTCTTCACGGCCTCGCGCTTGCGCATGTCCTCGATGAGGTCGCGGTAAGTCTTGGCCTGGGCCTGGAACTGCTGGACGAGCAGTTCCGATTCTCGGAACTGCGGCTGCATCTGATCGGCGCGGGCCTGGAGCATGGAGCCTTCGGTCCGCACGCCGTCGGCGGCCTTGCGCTTCTGGGAGATCTCCTCGATGATCTTGGCGGCCTCGGTCGCCTTGACAGTGGCGGCGTGGTCGCGCATCTGTGCGATCGCGGCCTCTTCGGCCTGCACCTGGGAGAGCTTGGCGCCGGCCTGGTTTTCGAGGTCCTTGATCTGCCCGGCGAGGGTGTCGCGACGCTTGGAGGCCTCGCCCGCCTTGTCGTCAAATTCTTTGGCGCTGGCTTCTGACTGGGCGATGGTGGCGGTGGGGTCGTAGAGGGCGGCGGCGGAGGCGTGCGCGTTCTCGGCGATCCACGAGGCCAGAATGCTGCGGAGGACGGTGACACGGTTGTCGACATCGGCCTCCAGGCGGGTGGCGGTGGTGAAGGGCTGCTCGGCAAGGCCGAGCTGGCTTTCGGCCTGGAGGAGCTTGGCGGCGGCGTTTTCGCCGGCGAGTCCGGATCCGCCGGAGGCCTGCACGTCCTTGATGACCTGGTCGTACTGCTTGGAGGCCCAGGTCTCGCCGCTCTCTCCCGTGGAAGAGGACGGGCTGAGCACCGTCTGGAGGTTCTTGGAGGAGGACGAGACGGCCTTGCCGCTGGCCGTCCGGCGATCACACCCCGCCGACATCGCCAGCGCGGCGGCAACACCCGCCATGACGAAGAGCTGTCCGGCGCGGACCGTGGTATGGGAGCGAGTCTTCAAGTCGGTAATCCTCTGGCGTGGGGGCGAAGGACCGTGGGTCCCTCAACTCCGCGTCGATTCCTCGCGATACGGGACGATGGAACGGGTCGTCACAACTGGGCCGAACACCGTCCGTCCCGGTCCGCGAACAGACCACGGACAGACTTTAGCAGGTTCACCGGGCTCCTGCACGGCTGGGCGGGCCGCTCAACGTCCCGGTTTGGGCTCGTCGGGCGCCTCGGCAGGCTTCTCTCCGGCCGGCTGCTGGGCGACGGGCTTGGGCGGGACGGGAGGGGTGTAGTCGATCCTGTAGTCAGGGCGGGGAAGGTACATGGACTGGATCCACTCCACCGCCCGCTGATAGCGCCCATCCTCCTCCGAGCGGAACATGGGGCGGAACGTCGCCTTGCCGGGCCGGTTGGGTGTGGGGTGGGGGTAGAGCGACTCTTCGGGGGGCAGGCCAAGCTGCAGCAGGGGGGAGTTCTTGGGATTGGCGTAGTCGATCAGCGGCACCAGGTCTCCCTTGCGGTCCCCCTTGACCGTGCGGATGCGGAAGCGGTCGAGGATCAGGAAATTGGTGTAGACGGTCGCGTCGGAATTGGGGAGCCGGTTGCTGAGCATCAGCCGGCCCGCCTCGCTGCCGCCGTGGCAGTCAGAAGTAGCGCAGGAGTTCATCAGCCAGCCGCGGTGCACTTCGTCCCGGAACTTGCGCATCGACTCGGGATCCTGGAGCACCTTGACCTGAGTGTAAAAGTCCCTTGCCCGCAGCTTGAACATGAGCTCCAGGATCTGCTCGGGCCGCTTGCGGTACAGGGCGTCACGGCCCTCGCGGCTCACGGGCACCAGGGGGTCCCCGGCGTACTGCTCCATGAGCTTGGTCACGACGTCCCGGGCGACGCTCATGCGAGGGGGATCGGCGAGGTTCACCTCGTAGACGCGGATCGTGTTGATCTGGTCGGGATTGAGCGTGGGGAAGGGGGGGAGCTTGACCTTGGGCTCGGCGGGCTTGGCGGGATCGGCGTCCTTGGGCTTGCGCCCGCGTTCGCGCAGGCGGATCTGCTGCTCGATGATGAGCTTGAGGTCGGCGGCCTTTTGTTCCTGCGGGTCGAGCTTGAGGGCCTGCGTGACTTCGTCCAGGGCCTCGGGGAACATCTCGACCGAGAAGAGCCACTGGGCGAGGTTCAGACGGCTGCGCACGTCCTTGGGATCGAGAGCGCCCTTGAGCTGCTCGTAACGCTCGCGGTTGGGGAGCAGCGTCTCGACCCGCGCGATGTCTTTTACAAAGAAGGGCGTGGGAATGCCGCTGATCTTGAGGACCACGAGTTCCTTGTTGTGCTCCACCAGCAATCCCGTGAAGGAATTGCCGTTGGTCATCAGGATGCGGGCTTCGCGCTGGTCCCCGGGAGAGAGCGAGGGGGGCTGATCACCCACGGGCGGGCCATCGGCCGACGCGGGCGCGGGGCTTCCGGCCGGGGTGGTTGAATCCCCCGGTGAAGGCGTCGGCGGCTCGCCGTCTTTCTCGGGCTGCCAGCACATGCACGCGAGCGAAAGGGTTGCCCGCAGCGTGTCGGCAGATGAGATGGTCGGCAGGCCGGCCGTGAACGCCGCGGCCAGGATGGCGGCGTGGTGCCACGGAACCGTGCGCATGCGTGGGCCTATCTTCTCCGAAATCGTTCCCGTTGTCCACACCGCCCCCCGGGATCGCCGGGATTCATCCGGTTTCTCTCTGATTTCGGCCGGCGAAGGCCTTGGCGGGCCTCACGCACCATGAAAAAGGCCCGGCGTTCCCGCCGGGCCTTGGATCTTCAGGTTGCAGAATCCCGCGGAGGCGGGATTACTTTGATGCCGGCAGGTGTTCCTTGCCCGCCTTGATCTGGGCGGTGGACTTCTCCACGCTGTCACCGGCGGGCTCGAATCGGCCTCCCAGGTGCTTGGAGAGGAACCCCTCGGTCAGGGCGTTGAAGGCCGTGTTGTTCTCGGGCCGTGCGAACCCGTGCCCCTCGTCGGGGAACAGCACGTAGGTCACCGGGATCTGTCGCTGCTGCATTGCGGACACGATCTGATCGGCCTCGGACTGCTTCACGCGGGGGTCGTTGGCCCCCTGGCCGATGAGCAGCGGCTTCTTGATCTGGTCCACCCGCGAGAGCGGAGACTTTGACTCCAGGAACTTGCGGCCGTCCTCGCTGGTGTGGTCGCCGACGCGCTTCTTGAAGAGCTCCAGCGCCGGGGCCCAGTAGGGCGGGATGGTGTTGAGCAGCGTCACGATGTTGGAGGGGCCGACGATATCGACGCCGCAGGCGAACTCGTCGGGCGTGAAGGTCAGGCCGACCAGCGTCGCGTACCCTCCGTAGCTGCCGCCCATGATCGCCACCTTGGACTTGTCGGCGATCTTCTCGTTCACCGACCACTTGACCGCGTCGAGCAGGTCGTTGTGCATCTTGCCGGCCCACTCAAGGTTGCCGGCGTTGATGAACTTCTTTCCAAAGCCCGTGGAGCCGCGGAAGTTGACCTGCAGCACGGCGTAGCCGCGGTTGCTGAGCCACTGGGCGTAGGGGTTGTAGCCCCAGGAATCCCGGGCCCACGGCCCGCCGTGCACGAACAGCACCATGGGGAGGGGCTTGTCGGGGCGGGCGTCCCCGTCCTTGTCGCTCGCGGCGGGGAGCGTGAGATAGCTCACCAGCGTGAGGCCGTCGCGGCTCTTGATCTCCAGCGGGTGCATCGGGGAGAGCGGCTGCTTCTCGAGCTCGGGCCGGTTGGAGTAGAGGAACTTGGCCGCGCCGGGCTTGCCGTCGTTGCGGCGATCGTACAGGTACACGTATGACGGCGCGTTGTCCATCGCGTAGATGACGATCCAGCGCGTGTCGTCGCTGCTGCGAGAGACGATGACGAACTCGCCCTTGCGCACGGTCTTGAGATAGTCAAAGTCGGGCTGGAGGGTCTTGTCGAGGATCGTCCACTCGTTGCGCAGGTAGTTGAACGAGACGGCCTGCACGAGGCCGGTCTTGGGATCGGCGAGGACGCCGCCCGCGTCGCAGCGGGGGTCTTCGGCGAGCAGCGTGTCCTTCCCCGAGTTCATGTCCCGGGAGAAGAAGGCGCCGGTGTCCCGGCCGCGGCTGTCGGTGAAGTACAGCACGTTGCCTGACTTGTCGAACCCGCTGAACGCGGTGGTCAGGGAGTCTTCCATCCCCACCTTCTCGAACGGCTCGGTCGCATAATGCTCGCCGAACTTCACGTACTCCATCCCGCCGTCGGGAGAGAAGCGGCTCGCCAGGCGGAGATCGTAATTGTCATCGGCCGTGATGCTCGCCCACTCGTTGTTCTCGTACATCTTGGTCAGCACGCCCGTGCGGATGTTGCAGCGGTAGATGTCGTGGAACTGCGGGTTGCGGTTGTTGAGCCCGATCAGGATCTCGTCGGGGAATTTCTCGCTGACGCCTTCCATCACGGCCGCCGGGCGCATCGGCTTGCCGCTGGGCAGCATGATCGGCTTGCCGTCGGGCCCGGTGATCGAATCAAAGGGCGTGAGGTCCTTGGCCTGGGCGGAGTTCACATCGACGCTGTAGACGCGCCAGTTCTCGTCACCCCCGTCGTCCTGCATGTAGAGGATGTGGTCGTTGGTGTAGGCCCAGGAGTACTGGCGGATCCCGCGGTTCTTGTCGGCGGTGATGGGCTTGGCCTTGGTGAAGTCGTCGGCGGGGCCGACCCAGACGTTCATGACGCCGTCAACCGGGGCGAGGTAGGCAATTTTCTTGCCGTCGTGGCTGATCTGGGCTCCGCCGCGCTCGGGGTTGCCGAAGAGGACCTTGCGGGGGATGAGTGGCACGTCGGCGGAGAGGGCGGTGGTGGGGACGACGGGGCTGTTGGCGGGAGTTTCCCGTCCGGAAGCGGCGGGGACCATCCCGAAGGCGACGCCGGCGACGATCGAGAGGACCAGTGGACGTTTCATCGGAAGATGACTCCGTGGCCGCTCCCGGCGGGCATCCAGCGCCCGGGGAACGGTCCGTAGATGGAACTACCAGCCCGCGCCGGGCCGGTTGCAGCGTGACGATTGAGAATTGAGCGCGGGGAATTTCAGTGTGTAAACGGGCCGTCGCCCATCACCAGCGCCCGGATCCGGACGCCCCTACTTGATGCCTCGATGCCTTTTGCCTCGATGCCTGCTTCCCACAATGCCCAGGACAGGAGTCGAACCTGCATGACTTGGGGCGTTACCACCTCAAGCCCGGCCCCGCCGGATGAGCGAACCTGACGTCAAACCAAATGCCCAGGACAGGAGTCGAACCTGCATGCCTTGCGGCGTTACCACCTCAAGCCCGGCCCCGCCGGATGAGCAAACCAGACGTCAAACCAAATGCCCAGGACAGGAGTCGAACCTGCATGCCTTGCGGCGCTACCACCTCAAGGTAGTGCGTCTGCCAATTTCGCCACCTGGGCGGTGCCTGCCCCGCGGCCGGGACAAGGACAAACAATACCCGCCTGACCCCTCCCTCGTCGACCCCGGCGCGATTGTCATCTGCACACGAGGTGCACCGGCGACCCTTTTCCGCCCCCTCCCAGCGCCGCGCCGTGCCCGAACCAGCCCCGGGCGCGCCTATGGTTCGCCCCGTCGCGTGCCCGCGGTTGTTGTTGGTTCCGCCCACGCCTCGAACGCCTTCCATCGATCACCGATCGATCCCCGAACACGCCGCGTTCCACGGATGCCTCAAGCCTCCGCCGGGCGCACCGCTTGACCGACAATCCTCGTTCCAACCGACATGATGACCGCGCCCGCCCCCACACTCCACGCGTTCCTGCAAGCGATCTCCGCCAAGGCCCTGGCCGCGGGCGTCTTTGAGTCGGTTGTGGCCGCCCCTGACCGGCTTGTGTGCGAGGCCAAGGGCTCCGCCGCCCCCGCGCAGTACCGCGTGGAAGTGGACGGGGACAAATTCTGGGTTTCTCTTGTGACGGCCGACCGCTGGCTGAGCGGATCGATCGAACTCGACCTGATCCACACCGGGGACAAGCTCGACGAGCTCATCGACGAGGAGCTTGTCGAACTCGGCTACACGGGCCCCTCCCTGGGGTTTCAGCACTTCCGCTCCGACGAGAAGCTCTTCACCTTCCGCTCATGCACGAACATTGCGGTCTCCGCGGCCTCCGATCCGGCGTCGGTCGACGCCGTGCTTACCTGCCTCCTCGCCTACGAGGCGTGTTTCCGAAACCTGGGAGACATGCAGGCCGGGGACGACGAATAACGCGTTTGTCTCACGCTCGCTCAGCACGAGCCGTCGGGTCCTGGCGGAGAACGGCCCGCCGGCCCATCTTCCCCTCCACACGCCCCGCGGGGCCTGTCGAGCGATTCCTGGGTTCCTCTAGCACGAACGGGGCAATGTGACGGTGGAACGATCGATGCGGATCCTCATGCTGGGCTGGGAGTTTCCTCCGTTCATCGCCGGTGGGCTGGGCGTTGCCTGCTACGGACTCACCAAGGCTCTCGACAAACTCGGGCATCAGGTCACGTTCGTCCTGCCAAAGCAGGTCGATGGAACCCAGTCCTCCCACGTCAAGCTGCTCTCCCCGCATTCCCTGACGCAGCAGGCCCTCGCGGCCGCGGCGGCAGCGGGCCTTCCTGGAGCATCGACTTCTCCGGGCTCGACCAACGCGCCGGGGGCGGCGAGCCATGGACCGCACGCGCTCTCCACGCAGGCCGGCTTTGAGCACACCCGCTTTGTCGGCGTGCCCGCCTCGTTTTCCAGCCCGTACCCGGCGTTTGCCCCCCCGAACTTTGTTCGCCTGTCGGATGGCACGATCCTGCCGCAGTGGCTCGCCGCCTCGGATCCTTCCGATCCCTCCCACCCGGCCCTTTCTCCCGCGGAGATCCACCAGGTCGCGATGGCGATCGGATCTGGGCAGAGCATGGCGGGGCATGGGTACGGCTCGGACCTGATCGGGGACTCTGAGCGGTACGCCCGCCTGGTCGTCGCCCTGGCCCGCGGGGAGCAGTTCGACGTCATCCACGCCCACGACTGGCTCACGTATCCCGCCGGGCTTGCCCTCGCCCGCGTGATGCGCAAGCCCTTGGTCGTGCACGTTCACTCCACCGAGTTTGACCGCTCGGGCACCAACGTCAACCAGCGGATCTATGACATCGAGCGCGCCGGCATGCAGGGGGCCGACCGCGTGCTCGCCGTCTCCATGTTCACCAAGTCGATCTGTGTTCGCCGCTACGGCGTGACGCCCAGCAAGATCGACGTGGTCTACAACGGCATCGAGCGCGAGAGCCAGCAGCCGCAGGAAGGCTCCCAGATCGATTCCAAGGACAAACTTGTTCTCTTCCTGGGCCGCATCACCATGCAGAAGGGCCCGGAGTACTTCATCGCCGCGGCGAAGCGCGTGCTGGAGAAGATCGAGAACGTCAAGTTCGTCGTCGCCGGCTCGGGGGACATGGCCCTGCGCATGGTGGAGCTCGCAGCAAGCATGGGCATCGGCCACAAGGTGCTCTTCACCGGGTTCCTGCGCGGCAATGACGTGGAGCGTGTGTTCCAGATGGCCGACTGCTACGTGATGCCCAGCGTCTCCGAGCCGTTCGGGCTCGCGGCGCTGGAGGCGATCCATCACGACGTGCCGGTGATTGTGAGCAAGACCAGCGGCGTCTCGGAAGTGCTCCAGCACGTCCTCAAGGTGGATTTCTGGGACATCGACGAGATGGCGAACAAGATCGTCGCGGTCCTGCGCCACCCCCCGCTGAGCCAGACGCTGCGGGAGCACGGCAATTTCGAGCTCCACCGGCTGACGTGGGACGTGGCCGCAGAACGCTGCACAAGGGCGTATGCCAGGTCCGGGGCTTGATCGCAACCTGGGCGCATGCTCGTGGGCCGATGCGCTGACGGCGAGTTTGTTAAAGAAGAAAAACCGCCGGGTTCTTTGCCCGGCGGTCTGCGTTGCACATCAGATGTCGCCGACTTTCATCGCCGGCGACGCAGCATCCCCATCCCGGCAAGGCCCATGAGCATCGCCGCGCCCGGCGCCGGCACCGGCGCGATCGCCAGGTCCCCGCATTCGACGGGCGGGAGGCCGTCCCCCAGTTCGGGGCCGAAGTCAGCGCCTTCGACGTAGCTGGAGCCGTCGGCGTTGAAGGTGTTCAGGCGGCTGAAATAGTGGGGGTAGACGCCGTACCCGACGGCGGCGTGGTAGCCCTTGTTGTCCCGCGACCAGTCGATGGTCATGCCCTGGCTGAAATTCGTGTCGGCGGGGAGCTGGTAGAGCTCGGTCATCGCCAGCCCCGACCCCTTGAAGATCTTGTCGCTGTTGAGCTCGTGCACGTAGAAGTTGCCGCCCGAATCGATGGCGAAGCTCATCACGTGCTGGTCGGTGGGCAACCCGCTCAGGATGCCGACGGGGGTGACCACACCGCTGGCGAGGTTGATGCGGTAGAGCCGGGAGACGTTGTTCTGGGAGTTGATCCCGTACATCGTGTTGTTGACGGGGTTCCAGGCCATGTCCTGGAGGCTCTGGAGGCCGGCGTTGCCCTGCAGCGTCGCCGCGCCCGTCGCGGGATTGATCTTGTACAGGCCCGACGCCGCGCCGCCCGTGCTCTTGATGTACGAGGCGTACGCCCACAGGTTGCCCGACTCGTCGAAGTCCAGCCCCCCGAACCCGATGTTCGAGACGGTGGTCGAGCCGATCGTCGTGTACCCCGCCGGGTTCGAAGAATCGAACCGGATCAGCGTGTCCATCCCGTCCAGCGGCCGCGCCAGGCCGTTGATCGCATACACCGTCGCGGCGCTCGCCGCGCCGGCGAAGCCCGTCACCACCATCATCCCCGCCGCCATCATCCTCATCGAAGCACGAAACATCGGTGCTCGCATAGTGCTCACTCCTTCCCTCTCGCGCCCTGGGCGTGCGTGCGCGAGGGCATGGTTCAGATCTGTGTTGTGTTCACGTGTGGCTCAATCGACCGCTCAGCGACGCCGACGCGAGAGTGCCAGCCCGCCAAGGACCATCACCGCGGCCGCGCCGGGGGCGGGGACGAAGTTGGCCTGGAGGTCGTCAAACTGGAGGGAGATGCCGGGCACGTTCGCCCCGATCACCTCGATGCTGCCGACGGGCGTGGTGCTCGTCCAGCCCTGCCAGTTCCATTCCAGGGGCGTCACGCTCAGGGAGAGGGTGTCGATCACGCCGCCGCCCACGTCACGGAAGACCACCGACCCGCCGCTGAGCGTTCCCACGGTCGTCATGTAGCCGCCGAACGCCGTCACCGGCGTGGAAAAGGTGAACATCGACGAGCCGACGATCGTCCCGCCCATCAGGTTGCCGTTGAAGGGAAGGACCTGGCCCGCGGGGCCCGACCAGCTCAGGGCGATCACGTTGAAGTTGGTGATCGTGTCGTTCATGGTCGCGGCGCCCGAGAAGATCGGCAGCGGGCCCGAGTAGCCCCCCGGGGGCGCGATCGCCTCAAAGCCGTCCGACGCCGTGCCGTTGAATTCCGCCGTGGGTGAAACACCGGCAAGGGCCATTCCGGCCGCCGCCACCACACCCATCGCCCCGACCGCCACATTCCAGTTACGCATCGCTCGGACCTCCGTGTTGGATCGCTCGGCCTCCGGGATTCCGCCTCGGGCGGCGAGCGAGGAGCACGATACATGGCGACGAATATTCGCACAACCGTATTTAGGAAAATTCGTGCGAATATCCGTGGACACAGGGCGGCCCGCACGATCTAATACCGACACGTTCGTGCTAGAATCGCCTCAGGACCCCAACCTGTAGGGGATGCACACCATGGTCCTACCAGTTCCCACCCCCGCGCCACCCATCCCGTTCCCCGCCCAAGCCCGCGCGGTCGCCCGCGCGCTGCGAGGCGCGTTCGCCGAATTGCTGAGTTCGGTGGGGGCAGATTCCAGCGACCATCTGTCGATCAGCCTGCGGCTGGGACTGGCGAAGAACCTGGCGTGGAAGATCTCCAAGATCATCCAGATCGATGATCCGTCGATGGTGCTGGAGCAGATGCCTGGCGGGCCGGGGATCAAGATCTTCCTGGAGCGGGCGCAGCGATCGGGCGTGAGCGAGCAATTGCTGGCCGCCGCGCGGGAGGCGATCGCGCAGTACGAGCGGCTCATCGAGGTGCACTCGGGGGACCGGGCGACGCTTGAGATGATGGGCAATGAGCTCAGCCCCGCTGGTCGCCAGCAGCGCGACGAGCAGCATCGCAAGCTGCTTTTTCAGGGGGCGAGCTACGTGTGGGGGGTGCAGACGCGGGTGAACCTGAAGCTGGGCATCGTGGGGCCCGGTTCTGGCCCGGGGATGCTGGACTTTGCGTCGGTGAACGGGCTGGTGGATTTTCGCCGTTTCCGACAGGACGCGAGCTGGGTGATGGCGACGCGGCATTCGACCAATGACGACGGCACGGAGATGGCGACGTCGGCATCAGAGCCGATCGATCCGCGGTATGGGGGGCGTGACCAGGCGCCGCTGATGGGAGACTACTGCTCCTCCCCGCTTCCGCAGCTTCGGCGATACGTCGACCGTGCGTGCACGAGCTTTGAGCTGGTGGAGGGGCCGGTGGGGAACACCGGTGCGCTGACGTGCGTGATCGGGGCGATCCAGCGGAACATCCCGTACGTTCGCACGCCGACCAACGAGATCGGGGAGCATTCAGCGGCGTGCAACATCCCCGCGGAGCTGCTGATCCTCGATGTGTTCTTCCACCAGAGCTTTGAGTTTGCCCGTCGGGCGGAGCCGTTTTTGTACAGCGAGATGGGGGCGTCGGTGCCGTACCCGGGCAGGGGCCGGGAGCGTCACCGGTTGCCGCTGAGCGAGCCGCTGATCGACCTGGGGAATGCTCCGCTGCCGGTGGTGACGCCGGAAGTTCCACAGTACAACCACATGGTGCGAGCGGTCTTTGAGCGGACGGGGTGGAATGCAGCCGAGTTTTTCGGGGTGCGGATGAAGGTCGCGTATCCGGCGTGCCCGACGGCGCTGGTGCTGAGGTATCCGCTGCCGGAAGCTCCGTGAACGAGCGAACCTCGCGGGAGGCGGCGTTCAAGGGGAGAAGCGCGGCGATTGTCACACGTATGCGGTGACTTCACGCCGGCGTCCTCGCACGCGGGGGCCCGCGAGCATCATCAGCATCGCCCACGCGCCCGGGGAGGGGACCTGCACGATCTGGAGTCCGTTGACCGCCGTCCCGCCCAGGTGCTGGCCCGCGGACTGGCCGTTGTACGTGAACATCATGGTCTGGTCGGGGTCGGTGATCTGGAAGTCGTACACCGTGTAGGTTTCTCCTTCAACCTGCCGTCCGGGCCACATGGAGCTGTAGTTGATTTCGCGGCGCGTGGGGACGCCGCTCTGGGGGTTGTAGAAATCCAGCACGCTCTGGCCGCGAGGGGAGACGCAGCCGTTCCAGCCGTAGACGAACATGTGGTAATCGCCTGGGGCGAGCCCGGAGATCTGGACGGCGGCGAAGGAGTATTCCGCCCTCGCGGAATCCTCCATGAGCAGTTCTTCCTGGGCGGTACCCTCCTCCATCGCGTAGGTGTTCTTGACCCCGCCGATGCCGATGGTGACCCCGGTCATGATGCCGCTGATGTCCTGGGCGTACACGAGCAGGCCGGAGCCCAAGTTCCAGACGCCCGGCTGGGAAGCGGCGCCGCCATACGCCGATGAGGGCACGGAACTGCCTTGGGGGCCGATGTCCACGTTGAACGATTGCCCCGACGCCGCGGTGACCGGCCCCAAGACCAGCGCACCCAATACCTGCAACACCCTCGCCCCATGCTTCATGGCTTTGCCTCGCTCCAGATCCGCGAACGATCCCACTCCCCGGCGGACCGTGAGAACGGTCCGGGGTCAGGATGAGAAGAACCCCGAACATGAGGGGGGATTCATGTTCGGGAGAGCGGCAGCGGAGGGCGTGTTCCGCATAAGTTCATGGAGCTCGTTGTCCGTTCTGTTCAATCGAACGCCGTAGATGAGCCAGCTCGTGGCTCACGCTTCCCCAAGGACACGCCACTCCTTTGCGCGTGGGCGCGGAGGTGGGGAATTCACCCTTTCTGCCGTGGCAGCACGCTTCGCGAGGGGCCACGCGGAAGTTCTTCGGTCGCGGCGAGCTGCCCCGCTTCCGCGCGGATCTGCTTCATCGAAGGGCCTTGGCCGATTCCCGCGGCATTTATCTGAGAAAACCGGCGGTTATAGGGCTGTCCCAGTGCAGCCAGTTGCGTCGCGCCCTGCTCGAACGAGCCCGGCATCGCGTGCGCAGCCGTTACAGCCGCGCGCGGCGTGCAGAAGTTCCGTTCCGCACAGTCAACGTCGTCCCGCGTGTATCCGATGTTGGAGGTGCCGGGCAATTGCTCGGCTCGCCGGCCTCACGCTGTGGAGTGAAGGGGTCGGCGGAGTGTGACGGCCGGATCGAGGGATTTCCGGCGTCGCGTTTGGGGAATCGGCCCGCGAGTGTCGCGGCGCCCCCCGTTGAACTGTGCCGGCCCGGTCATCGATCAGGGTCCGGGCCTTTGGGTTTGAGTGCAAGGAGCCGCCGCAATGAGCATCCGCCGTACGATTCGCAAGGGATTCACGCTGGTCGAAATTCTGATCGTCGTGGTCATCCTGGGTATTCTCGCCGCCATCGTCGTCCCCCAGTTCACCAACGCGACGCAGGACGCGCAGGCCGGCAACATCAAGGCCCAGCTGGACACGCTGAACAACCAGATCGAGCTGTTCCGCGCCCGCACCAACGGCTACCCCGACCTGGGCGGCTCGGACGGCTGGGGTGACTCGGCCACCGCCGGCACGATGATCGGTGACGGCTACATCAAGGCCCTGCCCGTCAACCCCTTCAACGGTCAGTCGAGCGTGGGCGACGACGCCGCCGCCAACGGCTGGCACCTGGTTGACACCAACGCCGACGGCCAGTGGGACACGCTGGGCGCCACCAACTTCGACGAGGCGACCGGCGAAATCACCCCCGGCACGGTCTAAGCCGCCCGTGGGATGAGCAAGGACTCTTCACCGGCCGCTCCCGTGACGGGAGCGGCCGGCTTGATGTCGGAGGTACGATGAATTCGAGCAGTTTCCGCAGGGCATTCACGCTGATCGAGATACTGATCGTCGTGGTGATCCTGGGGATCCTCTCGGCCATCGCCGTCCCGCAGTTCGCCGGCGCGACCGAGGATTCCAAGCTCCGCGCGACCCTCGAGCAGCTCCACCACCTGCGCAACGCGCTGGACGTGTACGGGCTGCAGCACTCCAACCAGTTCCCGTCGATCATCGAGGGTGACGGCACGTGGGGAGAGCTCTCCACACTGGGTTATTTGCGGCGCTCACCTGTCAATCACTGGACGGGCGGGGAGAACGCGACGCTGATCGTGGTGGGGGACTCGGCCGACTCGGAGTTTTCCACCGACCACGGGTGGATCTACAGCCCCCCGTCGGGCCCCTCCGCGGATTTCAACGTCTGGGCGGCGGGGTTTGACGCGACCGACCAGCCCTACGACCCCGTGTGATCCGGCAAAAACCCCCCGGGTCCGATCATTGTGCCCGGCCGGCCTGATGATGAACGCCCGGCGAACCGATGGAGGATGCATGGATACCTCTCGCGCGGCACCCAGGACCCCCCACAACGGCCCCCTCACCGTGATCGCGGTCCTGCTGGGATTCCTCGTCATCGATCGCATCGCGGCGCCCACGGGCACCGCGCTGGGTCCCTCGCAGGCTTCCGCCCAGGTGCGCTCGGTGAGGTCGAGTTCCGGCGCCCCCGCGGCCGCGGTGGAAGATGAGCCCGGGGACTCGCGCACCAGCGCCGCGGAGCAGCGCAAGCAGATGATCGCCGAGCTTCGTTCCCTGGGGCAGCGCCTCGACCACCTCGACGCCCTGATGGCCAAGGGCCTGAGCGTCAAGGTCACCGAAATGCCCGAGATGAAGCTGCCCAAGGGCGCCCAGGTCACTCCCGCCGCACCGAATGGAAACTAAGCATGCCAAGGCCCGCAACGGCCCGCGCGTTCACCCTCGTTGAACTGCTGATCGTCATCACGGTGCTGGGCATCGCCACGGCGATGGTCATTCCCTCCATGGGATCCGTCGGCGTGCTGCGCGTGCAGGCGGCGGTGCGAACGATCGTCTCCGACGTCACGCAGGCCCAGTCCGAGGCCCTGGCCTATCAGAAGGGCCGGGCCATCTCGTTCAACCTCGAGGCCAATTCCTGGTCCATCGTCGAGGTCAACGGCGCCGAGCTGGACGCCTCGACCGACACCCTCTGGTCCAATGTCATCACCGGGCCGGATTTTGGTGATTCCCGCATTGTCGCCGCGGATTTCGACGGGGATACCGTGCTCATCTTCGACGAGATGGGCGCCCCGGTCGAGGCTCCGCTGAGCACCAACCCCGCGGCGACGGGCACGCTGGACGTGACCGGCTCGGGCCAAACCTTCCGCATCACCGTGGAAGCGTTCACGGGACGGGTGGTTGTTTCGAGCGTTGTCGCTGGTGGCGGCGGTGAGGATGAAGGTGGCGGCGGAGAAGGCGGAGGTTGAGTCCAGATGAAACACGGCGCCACCAAGCGTTCCTACCCCCGCAGTCTTGCACTGATGCTCGGCATCGGCGCCCTCGCCGGCGTTCTGCTCTGGGCCAAGCTCCGCCTGGTCAGCAACGTGCCCCGATCGGTCTACGCCGATCCCAAAGCCGCCGGTCGCGCGTCGCCCGGCGCTGCACCGTCCGCTGGGCAGCAACACGATGCCACGCAGCGCCCATCGCCCTCCCCGGGCACGCACAAGTAAACACCACCGCACGGCATTCCAATTCACGACGACTCTCCAAGCCTCGCACCCGCGGGGCTTTTTCTTCATTTCCTTCCGCGACTGACTTCTTGACTTGGCGGTGAAGGCCTGATCATCCGCTGTGCCGCTGTGCCGCTGTGCCGCTGTGCCGCCTCGAGATTTGCCGCCTTTGCCCCCTTTGCCTGTTTGCCCCATTTCTCTTCCCAGTTATTTCCGCACCGCCCGCCTATAGGACCTTCGTTCTTTCCGGAACCTGCGATCCCTTGGTGATCGGCCCAAAGTCACGGCCGGGAATCGACGACAAATCCGTTGCGGACGGACCTTTGCGCGTGTGTGTGCGAGGGACGCGGCCGCGTGGGGCGTCGCGGCACCTTCCCGCCGCATTCTCTCCCGGTTCCTTAAAGAAGCGTCAAGAACGAGGTGTTCGGATGACCACTCGGAAGACTTCTCGGTGCACGTTTGTTCCCTCCGCACTGGCCCGAGCCGGCGCCGGGCCCGCGCTCGTCCTGGCGCTGATCGCCGGGACGGCCTTCGGGCAGGTCTCCGCCCCCGGCAACGGCGGCGGCAAGGCTCATACCCCTCCGCCGGTTGCCTCGCCGCGCAGCAGCACCGGGGACGCCGCCTCCTCCATGGTCAGCGACCGCTCCGCGCAGGAGCAGTCCAAGCGCAAGGTCGGCCAGGATCCGCAGGCCGTCGCCGGTGACATCAAGGTCAGCGCCGACCAGATCGTCGACCTGCACATCAAGGACGAGGACCTGACCCGCGTGCTGGAGCTGCTTGCGATCCAGAGCCAGCGCAACATCATCCCCACCAAGAGCGTCAACGCCCGGGTGAGCGCCAACCTGTACGGCGTGACCTTCTACGAGGCGCTCGACGCCCTCCTGCACCCCAACGGCTTTGGCTGGATGGAACGCGCCAACCGCATCGAGGTCTACACGCTCGAAGAGCTCAAGACGATCGAGGCGGCCAGCCGCACCCGCATCGCCAAGGTCATCAAGCTCAACTACCTCAACGCGATCGACGCGGGCGCGTTTGTCGAGGCCCTGCTCTCCGAGGGCGGCCAGATCAAGACCAACGGCAAGACGCCCAGCTTCTCGATCCCGGACAAGACGCCCATCGGCCAGGACGACTACGCCAACAGCGCCATGCTGGTGATCTACGACTTCGAAGAGAACGTCAACGAGATCGAGCGGCTGATCAAGGAAATCGACACCCGTCCCTCCCAGGTCCTGGTTGAGGCGACGATCCTCCAGACCCAGCTCAACGAGGCCAACGCCTTCGGCGTCGACTTCTCCGTGCTGGGGGACCTGAATTTCTCCGACTTCGCCGGCAGCGGCGGGCCCATGAGCGTGGTGAACGGCCTGGTCGCGGGCAAGGCCAAGTCCCTGGGCTCGGGCGACCTCCCCACCCCCTCCGACGGTGAAGGCCGCGCCGTGGTCTCCAGTCCCGGCAACACCGGCGGCCCCGGCACGCTGAAGATCGGGTTCGTTGAGTCCGACGTCGCCGTCTTCCTCAAGATGCTCGACGAGGTCGGCGACACCACGATCATCTCCAACCCCAAGGTATTGGCGCTCAACCGCCAGTCGGCCCGCGTGCTGGTCGGTCGCAAGGTGGGCTACCTCAACACGACCTCCACGGACACGACCACGACCCAGTCGGTCGAGTTCCTGGACACTGGTACGCAGCTGTACTTCCGGCCCTTCGTCAGCGATGAAGGCCTGATCCGCCTGGAGCTCAAGCCCGCGGTCTCTGAAGCGGTCATCCGGGACACCAAGGACGCCACGGGCGCGGCGGTGACGATCCCCGACGAGATCACCAACGAGATCGTGACCAACGTCATCGTCCGGGACGGCCAGACGGTGGTGCTCGGTGGTTTGTTCCGCGAATCGACGCAGTCCAGCCGGCGTCAGGTGCCCTTCCTTGGGGACATCCCGCTCCTTGGCGCGGCCTTCCGCGGCCACGAAGACGCGACGGCCCGCAACGAGATCATCTTCATGATTACGCCCTCGATCGTGAGCGATCAGGTGCTGGTCATGCAGGGAGAGCGTGGCAGCTCCCTGGTGGATCGCGTCCGCACCGGTTCTCGTGAGAGCCTCCTGCCCTGGAGCCGTGAACGCATGTCGGGCCAGCTGATGGTCGAGGCCGAGCGGCTCGCCAGCGAGGGCAAGGAGAAGGAGGCCCTCTGGAAGATCGAGCAGTCGCTCAGCATGAACCACACCCAGCCCGAGGCGATCGCGCTGCGTGACAGGCTTTCCAACAAGAAGGCCCAGTGGCCCGGCCGCGGCATGCTGAACAACATCGTCAAGGAAGAGGCGGCGACCCGGGTGCCTCCGCCCAAGGCCGACGCGACCTCGCCCTCCGCTCCCGCCGCGCCTCAGGCTTCGGCGACGACCGGCCAGACCTCCTCGACCGTGACGACGAGCGGCACGGATACGGTGACGCCCACGCTCCAGCAGAGCGGCGCGACCAACGCCTCTCAGACGTTCAACGGCGAGGCCGGCGCGTCCTCTTCCTCCTCCACGACGCCCTCGGGCGTGACTCAGGGAACGGGCGGCACCACGTCGGGCGCTCCGTCCGCGGGTGAGCAGACGACGCCGGGAAGCGCAGAGGGCAGCTCGTCCTCCTGGGAAAACCAGAATTCCCCGCAGGCCTCGACTGGCGGAGTCTCTTCAACC
Source organism: Phycisphaerales bacterium (assembly GCA_044226385.1). GTDB lineage: Bacteria > Planctomycetota > Phycisphaerae > Phycisphaerales > UBA1924 > JAEUJB01. The sequence goes on along the minus strand of JBGAHA010000006.1, from coordinate 229,752 downwards.
TCCTCCAATTCGTCCGAATCGTCCGCGACGACCACGACCACCCCGGCGCCCGCTTTGACGCAGGCCGCCGCGGCGACGACGGGCAGCGAGACGGTCGGTACGTCCGCGTCGGCACCGGCGACGGCGGCCGGCACCGGCGAGCAGACGTCTCGCTCGACCGACGGCTCCTCGACGGCGGCGACGTCTGACCCTGCCGTGACGGATCACAACGAGCAGGGCGGCGTCGAGTCGGCGGCCACCCCGGTCGCCCCGATCACGCCTTCGGCCGCCTCCACGCCCGTTGACCCGGTGACCGGCCAGCCCCTCGCCGCCGCGTCCACCAAGTCCTTCACCCCCAACTACATCGCCGCCTGGACCTGGTTCTACAGCGGCTTCCGGGATGTCTTCCTTCCCGGCCCGACGCTGACCAATAACGCAGGTCCGGTGAATCAGGCCGCGCCTTCCGCCGATGGTCAGTCACAGCACGACGAATCCGTCTCGACCGTCCCCGGTTCGGACCAGTAAGCGGCCCGCGACCACCCGCCCCGCGAGCACTCGCCGGGCGCGAATCTGAAAGTTGCGCGAAGGGTCCGTGGGCACACCACGGACCCTTCCGCGCCATCCGCGACCACGCACGAGTTTGGGAGATTGACAAGGAGCCCGGGCATGTTCCACGCAGCGTCCACCAGAGTTCTCGGCCGTCACGCACTGGCCTGCGGCCTCACCCTCGCCCTGCTGGGCGGCTGCGCCGGCCACGGCCAGTACACCAGCGACCAGATCTCCGCCGCCAAGGAAAAGATGGCGGTCATGAAGAGCGCGACCGAGTGGGAGATGGCCCGCCAGTCGTTCCTCACCGGGGACTTCGACAAGGCCCTCAAGGGCGTTGACCGCTCCATCTCCATCGCTCCCAAGGTCGCCAAGAGCCACGTCCTCAAGGGACGGATCCTCATGGAGAAGAGCGATCTGGAGGGCGCCATCGCCAGCTTCAACGAAGCACTGGTCCTCGAGCCCGCGAACGTCGAGGCGACCTACCACCTGGGCCTGGTCAACGAGCGCATGCTCGATCGGGAGAAGGCGCTGACGTACTTCACCAAGGCCGCCGAACTCGACCCCCAGAGCGCCCAGTACGTCATCGCCTCCGCCGAAACGCTGATCGACCTGGGCCGCGTCGAGGAGGCCAAGACCTTCGTCGAGTCCCGCCACGCCGCCTTCGCCAACACCGCCGGCATCAAGCAGACCCTCGGTCATATCGCCCTCATCCAGGGCAAGACGGACGACGCCGTTTCCCTCTTCAATCAGGCCCGGCTCCTCGCCCCCGACGATATCGCCCTTATCGAGGACCTCACCCGCGCGCAGGTCGCCGCCGCCCATTACGGGGACGCCGAGGGCAACCTCGCCCGCCTGATGCAGTCCGAGGCGAATAAGGATCGCCGGGATCTCAAGCTCCTGCGGGCCCGCTGCCTGATCGAGATCGATCGCCCCCTCGAGGCCCGGGAGCTCATCAACAAGCTCACGCAGGACGCCGCCGGAACCTCCGACGTCGAATCCTGGATTCTGCTGGGCAACCTCTCGTACACGCTCCGCGACGCCAACCGCACCCGCATGGCCGCCCAGCGAGTCATCGGACTGGCGCCCGATCGTGCCGACGGCTATCTTCTCCGCGGCCTGCAGCAGCGTCGCCAGGGTCAGTACGACGCGGCGGCGAAGAGCTTTGAAGAGGCCGCTCGCCACGACAAGACCGGCAACTCACTGGTCCTGCTGGGCCTGACCCAGCGCGACATGGGCAAGCCCGACCTCGCGGCCGCCGCGTTCCGCCAGGCGCTCTCGATCGATCCCCAGAACAAGGACGCCGCCCAGCTCCTGGGCACTGAGGTCGCCACCGTCCCCTCCGACAGCTGAATCTTCCATCCGCGCGGGCGGGGACCTATTCTCCGTCCGTGGCCCGCAAGCCCTCAACCTCGCCTCGCAAATCCCCTTCGGCCTCCGCCAAGGGACTGGAATCCGCCATCGAAGCCCCGCGGCCGTCCGCCGCGGGGTTTTCATTGCGCCGGCCCGGCCCGATGGCCGACATCCTCGGACAGCCCCGGGCCTTGGGCGCCCTGACCTCCGCGATCGCGGCGGGAAGGATCCATCATGCCTGGATTTTTCATGGGCCGCCCGGCGTGGGAAAATTCACCACCGCCCTCGCGTTCGCCTCTGTCCTGCTCGACCCCACCACGCAGATCTCTCGCGCCGACAACCTGCCCGCCGCGGATCCGGCGAGCCCCGTGCAGCGACTCCTCGCCGCCGGCTCCCACCCCGACCTGCACGTGATCACCAAAGAACTCGCCAAGTTCAGCGACGAGCGGCAGGTCCGTGAGGGCAAGCAGATCACCATCGCCAAGGACGTCGTCGAGACGCACCTGATCCGACCTGCCGCGCTGGCGCCGGCGATGAATTCCGGGGGCAGGGCCTCGAAGGTCTTCATCGTGGACGAGGCGGAGCTGCTGGACCGCTCACCCTATAACGCGCCGACGCAGAACTCCATCCTCAAGACGCTCGAAGAGCCCACGCCGGGGAATGTCATCATCCTCGTCACCAGCGCCGAGGACCGGCTTTTGGCGACCATCCGCAGCCGCTGCCAGCGGATCACGTTCGGCCGTCTGCCGCAGGCTTCGATGAACGAGTGGATGCGGCGGGGGAGCATCTCGCTCCCGCCCGAGGGCGCTCAGTGGCTGATCGAGTACGCCGACGGATCACCGGGCGACCTGCTCCAGGCCCTCGCGACCGGCCTGCCCGCGTGGAATGCCGCCCTGTCCCCCATGCTCGCCGACATGGACCGCGGCCGGCCGACGGGGGAACTTGGCCCCGCGATGGCCGCGCTCATCGAGGCCGAGGCCCAGCGGCTGGTGAAGGCCTCTCCCAACGTGAGCAAGGAAGCATCCAACAAGGTCGCCGCCGACGCGATGTTCCGGCTGCTGAGCGACCACATCCGCCGTGCCCTCCGCACCGCCGTGAATTCGCCCGTTCCCACCGGACGCATGGTGCAGGCGCGGCTCAAGTGCCTGGACCTGGTCACCGAGGCCGAACGCCTGATCGACACCAACGTGCAGGCCCTGTTCGTCTGCTCCAACCTCGCCGCCCAGATGGGCGTGGTCATGGCGGCGGCGGCTGAATCGGTTGCCGCGGCGTAAATCTCCCGCGTTCGCGTGCAGAGATTCGGCGGGGCAGCACGCTGTATCTGCCCCACTTGCTGCGCCGATCGCTCGGTGTCCCTCCGCAAACTCTGCGCACTCTGTGTTCAATGGCCTTGCCGCACCGCGGCCATGTTCAGTTCGCAGAGACGTCCGCCATGGGGGGCGGCGCTGCCTGAGCCTCACGCATGTTCGCCAGCGCCCGCTTGAGCCCGCCGCGCTTGGCGGGAGTGGCGGGGGAGTCGGCGGGAAGCGGGTCCACGCTCTCGACGGCGACGGATTGGATCTGCCCGTCCTTGCCCACCTGGTCGAACTTCACGCTGACGCGCTTGCTGACGCCGCGTTCCTGCATCGTCACGCCGTAGAGCTGGTCGGCCTGCTGCATGGTGCGCTTGTTGTGCGTGATGACGATGAAGTGGGAGAGATCGGTGAACTGCCTGACCACGTTGCCGAAGCGGGCGACGTTGCTTTCGTCCAGCGCCGCGTCCACTTCGTCCAGGATGCAGAAGCACGAGGGCTTGCTGCGGAAGATTGACATGAGCAGCGCGACGGCGGTGAGGGTCTTTTCTCCGCCCGAGAGCTGGCTGATGGAGCGGGGTTCCTTTCCCGGCGGCTTGGCGATGACTTCGACGCCGCTCTCCAGCACGTCGATCTCGTCGGTGACGACCTTCTGGCCGTCCACTTCCTTGACCAGCGGCATCAGGCGGACCTCGGCCTTGCCGCCCCCGAAGAGGCGGCGGAACATGCCGGTCTCGCTGCCGAAGTGCTCCTGGATCCTTGAGAAGACCTCGGCGAAACGCGTCTTGCTGACCTCGTTGAGCTTCTCGATGAGGCTCATAAGCTGGACGCGGGCCTCGTCGAGGTCGGTGACCTGCTTGGCGAGGTCCTCGTTGGCGGCGGCGAGCTGGTCTTCCTCGGTGATCGAATCCATGTTGACGTGGCCGAGCTTGCGGATCGCGTCCCGGAGCTCGGCGACCTGCGATTCCGCGGAAGGTACATCGATGCGGGCGACGTCCCCGCCCGCCATCATTTCCCTGTATTCGGTGTATTCCCACGCAAGGTCGATGCGCAGCTCGGAGCTGGTGCGTTCTTCCAGGCCTTCGCGTTTGACTTCGAGCTCTCGGCGAGAGACTTCGATCGAGTGCCAATCGCGCTCGATGAGCGTCGCCCGCTGGCGGGCCTGGTTCAGCGCCTCGGAAATCTGCTGCACATCCGTGTCCCCCGCGGCGACGGCCTCCTTGGCGATCTTCACCTGCTCGGTGAGGGCCGCGGCCGAGGCGGTATAGCGTTCGATCTGCTCGGAGGCCTCGGCGATCGTCGTTTCAAAGTCCGCCCGCCGCGCCTGCGCGTGAGAAAGGTGCTGCGTGAGGTCGCGCACCTGGCGGGCAAGTTCGTCCCGGGCGATCTCCAGCCGCGAAAGCTCGCGGCGGGAGGAGCCCAGCTGCTCCGAAAGCTTGCTGACCTCGACCTTCGCCGACGTCGCCTGGTCGGCCGTCGCCTCCGCACGAAGACGCACGGACGTGAGCTCTTCCTCGATCTGGCGAAGTGACTCCGCCTGTTCACCGTGCAGCCGCTGGAGGCTCTCGATGCGGTCGCGCAGCTTGGCGCGGTCGGCGTCGATCTTCTCCACGCGGTCACGCAGCTGCGTCGCCTCCGCGTCTGCCGAGGACTTCTCACGTTCCAGCCGTGCCATGTCGGCCGCCGACCGGTCCAGCTTGCCCTGCTCCTGCACCTGGCGGCGCTGCTCGGCCGACAGCTTCGAGCGAAGCTCGCCTGCCAGAGCGCTCATCGAGGCCGCGTCGGTGTCGATGCCGGCGAGCTCGGCCTGCTCCTTCTCGAGCTGCGAACGGAGCACGCCGATCTGCGATTGCAGAGAGGCCAGTTCATTGCGGCGCTGCAGCACGCCGCCCGCGTCGCTGGTTGCCGACGCCGGGCCGGTGATCACTCGCCCATCGGCCTCGAGCACGGTACCGTCGCGGGTCACGAACCGCGCGGAGGCGTCACGGATACCGCCGGCCTTGAGCATCACCGCCGAGTCGAGCGAATCGACGAGGTACGTGCGGCCCAGCACGCGGTCGAGCAGGCCTTCCACGCCCGCGGCATCCGGTCCGCCGGCATCCCGGGCCCGCACCAGCGCCCGCAGGGGGGAAACCCGCGGCAGCAGCATGGGGTCAAGCGAATGAGCCGTCGCCGTTCCTCCCAGCGCCGCATCCGCGGCCCCGGGGCTCATGGGGAGTGAAATGCCGTTCCCATCACCGATGACGGCGAGCGGGATGAACGTCACGCGCCCCGGCAGGGACGACAACTCCGCCGGATCCGGCAGCGCCTCGAGGGAGCGCACCACGAGCATCTGCATCGCCGGGCCCAGGGCCGCTTCGATCGCGGCCGCGTCGGCGCCCTGAGACTCGATCAGGTCGGCGACGGGTCCCAGCACGGTGGCAAAGCCGGCGTTCTTGGCGCGGCGCTGCATCACGGCGCGGACGGTTTCCCCGTAGCCCATCCCCGCGGCTTCCATCTCCTGGAGCGTCGCGCGGCGGCTTTCCAGGCGGACAAGTTCCTGGCCCAGTTCCGACAACCTGCCCGCACGCTCGCGGCGGCCCTGGGCAAGGGATTGGAGCTTGGATTCATGCCCCGCGAGATCGGATTCGAACGACGCGATGAGGCGTTTGGCGTCGGCGACGGTCTGCTCGAACGTGCCGCGATCCGCGGCGGTCTTGACCAGCTGGGTTTCGATCTCGGCGCCGCGACCGGCGGCACGCTCGATCTGCTCGCGCAGTGCTTCGGCTCGCCGGTCGTCGCCGACCAGTGAGCCGTGGAGCTGGGAACGCTCACGTTCGATCTGCGCCACCTGGCTGCGGCGCTGGTTGATCGCCGACTGGCGGTCGTTGATTTCTTCCAGCACCGCCGCCCGTGCTTCGCCAGCGGTGCGGAGCAGGCGTTCGGATTCGGCGAGGCGTTCGGCGAGTGCCGCGACGTTCTCGCGCTGGTCGGCGATGGCCGACTCGGTGGTGGTCGCCTGCTGGCTCGCCGCGGCGAGGCGGTCCTGGTCCACGGTTGCCTGGCGCATCGCGTCCTCAAGCGACCGCTGCGCCATCGTGCGACGCTGGGAGGCCTGCTGGCGCTGGTGCTCGGCGGAGAGCCGCTCCTGGTCGAGCTTGCCCGCGGAGTCCATCAATTCCTGGCGGCGGAGTTCCGCTTCCTGGCGTGCCGTCTCGTGCGTGGTGACGGCCTCGATGGATTCCCGGCGATCCCCCTCGAGCGATGCCTGCTGAGAGGTCAGGCCTTCCAGCCGCTGGCGCAGGTCGTCGTAGTGCTCGAACGCAAGGGCCGTGCGCAGGGCGTTCATCTCCAGGTCCAGGGCCTGGAACTTGCGGGCCTTGACGGCCTGGCCCTTGACGATCTTGAGCCGCCGCTCGGTGGATTCCAGTTCGGTGCGGGTCTCGGTGAGGTTGACCTGGGTCTTCTCGAGCTTGCGCTGCGCCTCAATGCGGCGCTGCTTGTACTTGGCGACGCCCGCGGCTTCCTCGAAGATCACCCGGCGTTCCTGCGGACTGGCCAGGAGCATGGCGTCGACTTTGCCCTGCTCGATGATCGAGTAGGCATCGGCGCCGATGCCCGTGTCCATGAACAGTTCGCGGATGTCGCGCAGGCGGGCCGTGCGGCCGTTGATCAGGTACTTGCTGGTGCCGTCCCGGTAGAGCCGCCGCTCGACCTCGACCACGTCGGCGTCGATGGGAAGCAGCCGCTTGCCGCGGACGTGCGATTCAACGACCGATGGCTCGTCGTCGAGCTCGGAAGCGAGTTCGCCGGGGAGGCCGGCGAGCTCCACGGGTGTTTCGGTGGAGACGTCTCCCGCCTGGCCGTTGGCGAGGGTTTCGGCGAGGCCGACGACGAGCGTGGTGGGTTCCCCGTTCTTGGCGGCGGAGTCATCAGCCGCGCCATCGGTGGTGGGGGAGTCCGCGGTTTCGCCGTTCACCGACGGGGTAGCTTCCGCGACCGCGCCGTTCGCATGACCCGCGCGCTCGGCGATATTCGCCGCCGACGCGACGTCTTCGGCGAGCCTCGCCGCTTCCTGTTCGCTCTGCGGCCATTCACCGGCGCGGGCCACGATAGGGTTCTCGAACGTGAGCGCCACGGCGGCCATGCCGCTGGGCTTGCGGCCCGCGGAGCCGGCGAAAATCACGTCGATCATCTCCGTGCCGCGCAGGCTCTTGCTGGAGCGTTCCCCCAGCACCCACTTGATCGCGTCCACGACGTTCGACTTGCCGCACCCGTTGGGACCGACGATACCGGTCACTTCCTGGTCGAACGTGAATTCGGTCTTGTCCGCGAAGGACTTGAAACCGTTGAGGGTCAGCTTGGTCAGACGCATCGCAGCGCAACCTCCATGTCGCCCGGCGCCGCGGGGGGCCGCGGCGGGGCGAATCACCGCCCCTTTCGACGTTCAGTTCCGGCCGGTCCGGTGGTCCTTCGGGAGGTTGGGTGAGGACGCCAATCCGCACCCCAAACGCCCGTCCGGCACACCCCAACCACTAGGTATAGGGCTGGCTGTGCCGAACCCCACTATATCGGCAAACGACCGCGCGTGCCGACAATATCCGCGCTCGGCGCGGACTTATCGGGCGTCATCTTGCGGATGTCTTATTGTTTGGGTTTGTTCGGGTCTTCGGGGGTCACGACCTCGAGCTGCGGCTTGCTCGGGGCGTTCTGGCCCGGGCTGGGGAGCTTGATCGGGACGTCGGGGCGCTTGAAGACGCTCAGGCGGTCGCGGTCGGCCTGGCCTTCGGGGCGCTCGGCGAGCTCGGTGCCGGCGTTGGCTTCCAGGATCTGGGCGAGCAGCTTGTCACGTTCGGTGGCGAACGTTGCGTCCATGCCGCGGGCCTGGTGGATCGCGTACAGCGCGCCCACCACCTCGGAATACCGAAGTCCCAGGCCGGGGTGGGGGTCGGAGGGCGTGGGCTCGTGGGCGAGGAAGCGGATGAACTCGATCAGGTCCGGCTTCATCGTGTTGGTGGTGACTTTCTCGTCCTTGTAGTCGCGGTAATAGACGCGGACCTTACCCGTGCTCGCATCTCCGTCGAGCATCAAGCGGTCGGACCACGTGGAGACCAGCAGGGAAGTATCCAGCTTTGGGGCGGCGCCGAAGACAACGATCCGCGGGCGGCCTTGCTGGGTGACGTACACCATGGGCTCCCCGTAGGGGACCACATCGAGGATGAACTTGCCTTCGACGACTTCGCGTGCGATGCCCTGCACGGATCCGGCGGGGAAGGCGAGCTTGGCAAGCTCTTCGAGGTGCGAGAGCGGCTTGGGAAGGGAGCGCGGGTCGTTCGCCAGGCGCTGGCGCTGGTTTCGGACCATGCGGATGAGCTGCGCTCCCGAGGCCCGCGTGGCGAGCGCCTCGTATGCCGACGCCCGGACCGTCAGCTCCGATTCCAGCGTTAGTTCGCGCAAGGCGACGTCGATCGTGGGGCCGCCGTCGATGCCTCCCAGGAGCTCGATCGCTTCCGTTCGCACCGTGCCCGCGCCGGTTTTGGCGAGCTCGCGCAGCGGCTGGGCCGCCCGCGCGTCGTTCAGCCTCGCCCCGGCTCGCAGTGCCGCCATGCGCGGCACGATCTCGGGATACTCGTACATCTCCCGCAGGAACGGCAGCGACTTGGTGCCGACGGCTTCCAGGCACCAGGAAAGATCTCCGGCCATGCCGGGCTCCTTCTTGAGGGCCTCGGTGTAGCGCCTGGCGTATTCCTCGGGGTACTGCTGGTCGATCTGGAGGGAGCGGACGAGGTTGAGGAAGTCCGCGGGCCGGTCCCGCCATGAGCCAGGCACCGCCAAGGCGATGCGTCCACCCTCGCCGCTGCTGATCTTGCCCCCGGATTTGCCGCGAGCGGCGGGACCTGCGTCACCAGGCTCTTCGGGGAAGCGTGAGTTGATGGCGCCGGTGATCGCACGGGCGCGGTCGAAGCTCACGTTGTCCATCTGGATGATCATCTGCAGCGGCTGGGTCACCATGCCGCCCTCAAGTACGCGCCCGACGGTTCGGGAGATGCCCGAGTCTTCCTTGCCCGGCTCGGCGAAGGGGTTGAGGAAGATCGGACCGCGGGCGATGCCGATGTTGCGGGTTTTGAAGCCGCCCAGCGGGGTTGCGTCACCGATCGTCAGGTCGGTCGTCCACAGCGTGCCGCCCTCGAGGCTGGTTGCGTTGAGGGCCCGCACGTACACGTCAAAGGACGAACCGTCGGGAGAGCCCGGGGCGATCGCCGCCTGCACGATGACCACGGCGACGTCGGGATCGCGTAGCAGCTGGCGAGGCGTCTTGCCCAGCAGGCGGGAATTGGCGGGGAAATCGGTGGCGCGGGAGATGCCGTTGAGGGCCATCTCTCGCTCCATCGTCGCGGCGATGCGCTCGTTGACGATGCCGCCGCCGGTACCGTTGAGGCCCACCACCAGGCCGTACCCGGAGACGATGATCGGCTTGGTGCCGATGATCTCGGCCTCCGCGCCCACCGTCCCGCGCAGCACCGCGGGCACATCCCGGACCACGGGCGTGACCGTGCGGGCCCGCTTGGGCTCGGATTCGCAGCCCGTCACCAGCGCCGGGATGCCGGCGGCGAGGCACAGGACCAGTGTCGCTCGCCGGGCTGCGGCGGTGGCACGATGAAGAACCTCCGCAGCGGCCGGAGCCTTCGCGGACCTTGGATTCGAGTTCGTCTGCATATGTGTGCCCACGCGTCGGGCGCGGGGAGCGAGGGGATTGTACCGAATCCGCCCCAACTCGTGTCACCGGCGGCTTGAGGTGCGTCCGGTTGCAAGGAGGCCGCAGGCTCGGCGCGCCGGACATTTCCGATCCGTCGCGGGACCTTGCCAATCCGCCGCCATGGGCGGCTGCCCGCATGGCATCACATCCCCACGAGGAATTGCCGGGCTCCGGCTCCGGTTTTCAACACCGGCCCGCGACCCAACCCTGTCGCTTGCTGTCGCCTCTGGGGAGCGTGCGGAATGGGGAAAATGCCGGTGCCGGGGCGCAAGCGTCTGGCTTTAGGACACTTCGGCGCTCTTGACAGCTTGTCCCCTAAATGACACACGGTTTTGTGGTCGATACCCCTTGCACCCACGATCTGTAGTGGTATGCTGATGCCTCATCGATCGGTCGTCCCCCGGGTGGTTGGAAGGAAATGACGGTAGGTTTGGGTTGGGTGTGACACGGGACGGCTTGACCGAACAACCAGCGATCGAATGGCCCAAATCCGGAGCGTGGCGGGGGAAGGGAGTCCCTCGCGCCTTCCGGAGAGCGTAATGGTGGAATGTGCCCGTCCTTGCCGACTTCCAGATCCAGCAGCAGATCAAGATCGTGCCCTTCGAGGCCGCCCAGAAGCGCCCGGGCAGGATCAGCTTCGGCGTGTCCAGCTATGGGTACGACGTCCGCGTCGGATCCCGCTTCAAGATCTTCACGCCCACCACCCGTTCGGGCGACATCGCCGTGGTGGATCCCAAGAGCTTCTCCGACGACATGATGGTGGAGGTGGACGTCGCCTCCCACCCTGCGGACCGGCAGTACGTGATCATCCCCCCGAATTCCTTTGCCCTGTGCGAGACGGTGGAGTATCTGGAGATCCCCCGTGACATCCTGGCGATCTGCGTGGGCAAGAGCACGTATGCCAGGTGCGGACTGATCGTGAACGTCACCCCCCTCGAGCCCGAGTGGCGCGGGAAGGTGACGCTGGAGATCTCGAACACCACGCCCCTGCCGGCGCGGGTGTACGCGAACGAGGGCGTGGCCCAGTTGATCTTCCTGAAGGGCGACCAGGTGTGCAAAGTGAGCTACGCGGATAAGGCGGGGAAGTATCAGGATCAGGGGGGGCTCACGCTCCCGAAAGTCGATTGAGTACATCGTGGATGGGTCGTCGGAATTCTGCTCGGAACAGTTGAGAATCAAGAGGCACAGCGTCAGATGAAAATTGCCCGCAAATTCACCAAGGATGGTGCGGATCCCTTCGCTTCTGTGAAGTGGGTCAAGCGGTCTTCGAAGATCTCGAACCCGGATGGGTCGACGGTCTTTGAGATGAAGGACGCCGAGGTTCCGGAGTCCTGGTCGCAGCTCGCCACAGACATCATGGTGAGCAAGTACTTCCGCAAGGCGGGGGTGCCCCAGATCGGCGCCGATGGCAAGCCTGCCAAGGGCGCCACCGGCCCCGAGAAATCCGCGAAGCAGGTGATCCACCGCCTCGCCGGGTGCTGGGCCCACTGGGGGGAGACCCACAACTACTTCGCCTCCAAGGCCGACGCCAAGGCGTTCTACGACGAACTGGTCCACATGATGGTGCACCAGATGTGCGCTCCCAACAGCCCGCAGTGGTTCAACACCGGGCTGAACTACGCCTACGGCATCTCCGGCCCCGCCCAGGGGCACTGGATCGTCGATCCCAAGACCGGGGAAGCCAAGCTCGCCGACGACGCGTACACGCACCCCCAGCCGCACGCCTGCTTCATCCAGTCGATCTCCGATGACCTGGTGAACGAGGGCGGGATCATGAACCTGTGGGTCCGGGAGGCCCGCCTGTTCAAGTACGGCTCGGGCACGGGCACGAATTTCAGCAACCTCCGCGCCGAGGGTGAACCCCTGTCGGGCGGCGGCAAGTCTTCGGGCCTGATGTCGTGGCTCAAGATCGGGGACCGCGCGGCGGCGGCGATCAAGTCGGGCGGCACCACTCGCCGCGCAGCGAAGATGGTCTGCCTCGACATGGACCACCCCGACATTGAAACCTTCGTGAACTGGAAGGTCCGCGAGGAGATCAAGGTCCAGGCGATGGTGGAGGGGTTCAAGCTTCTCAAGAAGCACGACAAGTCGATCGCCGACACCGCGGCGAAGATGAAGCTCGAGCTCGATTACGACTTCAACGGTGAGTCGTACCTGACCGTCAGCGGCCAGAACAGCAACAACTCCGTCCGCATTCCCGACGAGTTCTTTGAGACCCTCGACGCCGGCAAGCCGTGGGAGACCCACTGGCGGACCAACAAGTCCAAGGTCGCCCGCACGTTCGACAGCTCCAAGCTGTGGGACGAGATCTGCTACGCCGCGTGGCGGTGCGCCGACCCGGGCGTGCAGTTTGATTCGACCATCAACGCCTGGCACACCTGCCCGGGCGGCGGCCGGATCAACGCGAGCAACCCGTGCTCGGAGTACATGTTCCTCGACAACACGGCGTGCAACCTCGCATCGCTGAACGTGCTGAAGTTCTACGACTCCCAGAAGCGCACTTTCGACATCGAGCGCTACGAGCACGCGATCGATCTCTGGACCGTCGTGCTTGAGATCAGCGTGCTGATGGCCGCCTTCCCCAGCCGCGAGATCGCCGAGCTTTCGTACAAGTACCGCACGCTGGGCCTGGGCTACGCCAACCTGGGCGCGATGCTGATGCAGGCGGGCATCCCGTATGACAGCGACGAGGCCCGCAGCGTCTGCTCGATGCTGACGGCGATCCTCACCGGCCGCAGCTACCGCATGTCCGCCGTGATGGCCTCCGAGCACGGCCCCTTCGCCGGCTCGCTGGACAACGATGGCGCCGACCGCAAGAACATGCTGCGGGTGATGCGCAACCATCGTCGCGCCGCCCTGGGTACGCCCCGAGACTCCGCGGAGTGGGAAGGCCTCAACCCCCATACCCGCCCGGTTCCCATCGACCACGCCCTGGTGAAGGCCGGGAAGGTCGCGATCTCCAACGCCGACGACCTGCTCATCCGCTCCGTCGCGGCGTGGAATGACGCGATCGAACTCGGTGAGAAGCACGGCTTCCGCAACGCCCAGACGACGGTGATCGCCCCGACGGGCACCATCGGTCTGCTGATGGACTGCGACACCACTGGCGTCGAGCCCGACTTCGCGCTGGTCAAGTTCAAGAAGCTCGCCGGCGGCGGGTACTTCAAGATCGCCAACGAGTCGGTCTCCCCCGCGCTCAAGGCCCTGGGCTACACCGAATCGCAGGCCAAGGACATCATGACGTACCTGCTGGGTGCGCTCACGCTGAATGTCCCGGTGCCGGGGAGCGTCAAGGGCGTCACGCCGGGCATGACTCTCGCCGCGTGGCTCTCGGACCGCGGCCTGTCTGACCACGACCTGGCGAACATCGAGAAGACCCTGCCGGGCGTCTTTGAGATTTCCTTTGCCTTCACGGCGTGGAGCATCTCGGAAGAGTCCCTCAAGAAGCTTGGCTTTGACCCCGCCGCGGCCCGCCAGGAGCCGGGGTTCAACCTGCTCCGCAAGTTTGGGCTCAAGGGCCAGGACATCGACCTGCTCAACACGCTGGTCTGCGGGACGCAGACCGTGGAGGGCGCTCCTCACCTCAAGAGCGAGCACCTGCCCGTGTTTGATTGTGCGAGCAAGTGCGGCAAGCTGGGCCAGCGGTTCATCGCCCCCGGCGGGCACATCCGGATGATGGCGGCGGCGCAGCCGTTCATCTCTGGTGCGATCAGCAAGACGATCAACCTGCCCAGCGATGCGACGGTGCAGGAGATCGCCGGCTGCTACCGCCTCTCATGGGAGCTTGGCCTGAAGGCCAACGCCCTGTACCGGGACAATTGCAAGCTCAGCCAGCCGCTCAACTCCAGCTCCGATTCCAAGCAGGTCGACGAGGACGAGCACGACGATGCGGCGGAGACCGCGGCCGCGAAGGAAGAGGTTGCGACGGCCGTCGCCTCGATGGCGAGCGCCGCGGGCAATCTGGACGCCGCGAAGGTTGCGGAGAAGCACGTCGAGATCGTCTACCGCCCGATGCGTCGCCGCCTCGCCGACACGCGCCGTTCCATCACGCACAAGTTCAACGTCGCGGGCCACGAGGGCTACGTGACGGTGGGGCTGTACGAGGATGGCAAGCCGGGCGAACTGTTCATCCAGATGTCCAAGGAAGGTTCGACCATCGGTGGGCTGATGGACGCCCTGGGCACGGCGGCGAGCGTCGCGCTGCAGTACGGCGTGCCGGTCGAGAGCATGGTCGCCAAGTTCAGCCACCAACGGTTCGAGCCGGCGGGCATGACCGAGAACCGTGACATCCCCTTCGCCAAGAGCCTGGTTGACTACATCTTCCGCTGGATCGGGATGGAGTTCATCCCCGGCTACCGGGAGGCCCACGCCCCGCGTCGCCCGGGCACGCCCGAGCACACCGTTGACACGAGCCTGAACGCGACGGGCCTGAACACGCCGCTCAACCCCGTCGATCGCCTCTCTACTGCAACTTCAACGCCTCAGGAGGAATCTCGTTGGACCAGGACGACCGCGGCGGCCTCCCCCTCGCGCCCCGAAGGCTCGGAGACGACGCTCGATGCACGCTCCGACGCGGCGACGCGTGCCAGCGCGGGTCCCACTGGAACCGCGGCGGCGATCAAGACGGAAGTGATCACGATGGAGTCGACGCGCACGGTGGTGACTTCGGTCGCGGCCGATACGCTGACCAAGGCGATGGAATCACTCGGGGACGCGCCGCCGTGCGACACGTGCGGCACGATCACGGTCCGCAGCGGCACGTGCTACAAGTGCCTGAACTGCGGGGCGAGCCTGGGGTGCAGCTAAGCACGACGACGACCTGTTGATTGAATGACACACGCGGCTGCCCTGAGCCGCAACGCCAGTGCGAGGAGCATTCGAAGAGTTTTCGAGAGACAGACGCAGGATCGATCCACAAGCCACCCACGCGGGGCGCGGCGGGCAACCCACCCTCTCCCACCACGCTCGCTGCAGCCCCGCACCTCCCTGACCCCCGGGCAGCCCACCACACGCCCGGGGGTCTCTTTTTTTGGGGAGAAGGCACTGGGGATTGGGCACTGGGCGATGGGGGAAGGCAGAAGGCATCAAGGCACGGAGGCGCACGAGTTGGCTCTGGGCGGCGCGCGCGGGCGACGAGGCGGTGATGGGGGAGAGGTATTGGCGCCGAGATCAGAGCGATGTCGCCAGCGAAGCGACGATGAATCTTGGCCAAGCGAAGTCTTGGCCAAACAAAAAGGGCCCGGTCCTGCGACCGAGCCCATGAACTCACTGCCTCTCACGAGTGCCTGATGCCCGGTGCCCAGTGCCTTCCGCCTGTGCCCAGTGCCTTCTCCTCCTCAGCACCCTCCCTCGAAGACGCCGACGAAGTAGTCGAAGTCTTCGATGTCGACGAAGCCGCTGCCGTCGACGTCGGCGTCATCGCCGCCGGCCTCGAATGCGGCGACGAAGGCGCTGTAGTCCTCGATGTCGACAAAGCCGCTGGCATCAAAGTCGGCGACGCAGGCGTCGTGGCGCCACACGCTCGCGGGGATCACCACCCGGGTACCGCGGCTGGCCATCATTCCGACCACGAGCCCGCACCCACCGCCGTTCTCGAAGAACTCAACCCGCACCTGGTGCAGACCGGCCTTGAGCGCGATGGTGCCCGACTTTTCGACCATCCCGTGCGTGAGGTCGTTGTTCACCACCACGGTGTTGCCGACGAGCAGTCGCGAGCCGTCGTCGGAGGTGGTGTACAGCGTGTAGAAGTCGGTCTGGGGAACGTCGATGTAGCCGGTGTAGACCGCGCCCACCTGGTCGGCGCGGCCGGAGCCGGCGAATTCTCCGGAGGTGCTGGGGTAGTTGATTACGCCCACCACTTCGGACGCGTAGGGGGTCAGGGCGGAGAAGTTCGGAAGCGCCGAGATGTTCCCCACAACGTAGTAATCGACCTTGACGCCGGGCGCGGTCTTTCCGTGCGTATCGGGTTCGCGCGGGGCCGCGACCGTGATCGTGACCGTCGCCGGGTCGGTCGCCCCTGACGAGTCTTGCACGGTGTACGTGAACGAATCGGTGCCTGCGAACGCCGCCGCAGGCGCGTAGGTCAGTTCATCACGTCCGGCGGGGCCCGTGCCCACGCTTCGGGTGACCGTCCCGCCGCCGGCCGTCGTCGCGGTGAATGACGTGATCGTCATCGGCTCGCCGTTGTCTTCGCTGTCGTTCAGCAGCACATCCAGGGTGATCGGTGAACCCTGCAGGATCGTCGCCGCGTCGTCCCGGGCGGTGGGGGGGACTGGCACGTCCACGATGTTCGCGGTGTACAGCCCACGCCCGTGCGTGGCGGCGAGGAGCGTCGTCGAATTGGACATGAACACCAGTTCGTAGACGCACACGTTCGCCGGACCGTCGTTGCTGGTCGACCACGTCGCGCCGTCATCGGTGGAGGCGAAGATGCCGACCTCCGTACCGGCGTACAGCCAACCGGGCTTGCTGGGGTGCCTCGCCAGGCCGCGGATCGGGGAGTCGGGCAATCCCGTCGCGCCCACGCCGGTGATATCCGTCCATGTCACCCCTGCGTCGGTGGTCCGCCAGAGGTTGTCGGGGCTGAAGCCGCCCAGAGCAACGTAGACGATGCTGGGGTTCGCAGGGTCGATGACGATGCGGCACACGTAGCGATCGGGCAGGGGGTTGGTTGCCGAGTTGTCGTCGATGGTGGTCCACGTGGGTGACGCGGCCGTTGCGTTTGAGGTTTTGTAGATCTTCCCGTTGTTCTGGGCGACCCACGCAACCGAGGAACTGCTCTTGGCGATGGCGATCGCCGAGATGACGTCGTCACCGGCGGGCTTGATGGACGTCCAGGTCGGTGTCCCAGACTTCACGTTATTGGTCCGCCACAGGGAACGGCCCCCACCCAGCATGCGAGACGTGTTGTTGGGATCGAGCACGAACGGGGCGATGAAGTTGGCGTTGGTGCCCGCGTCGGCAAGGCCGTTGGTGATGTATCCGGCGGAGGCTCCGCCGTTGTTGGAGCGGTGGATCTGCAGCGTGATGTACTCGCCGTACAGGTAGTTCTGGTCCGCGGGATCGATGGCGCAGAAGCCGCCGTCGCCGCCGAAGGGCACGACGGCGACATCGGAGTTCACGTCGAGCATTTGGCTGCCGTTGTCCTGCGTTCCGCCGTAGATGCGGCCCGTCGTGCCGTTGCCGGCCGC
This sequence comes from Phycisphaerales bacterium, assembly GCA_044226385.1. Lineage (GTDB taxonomy): Bacteria > Planctomycetota > Phycisphaerae > Phycisphaerales > UBA1924 > JAEUJB01. Next base: position 212,656 of record JBGAHA010000006.1, on the reverse strand, counting down.
GCCGTAGAACTGCGTGGTGCGGTAGGTCTTGTCGAGCCGCGCCCAGCCGTCCCCGCCCATTGCGGCGTAGATGTCGTCGGTGCGGTAGGTGGCGCCGTCGGTCGTGAAATACACCCGCTTGTTGGTCGTGCCGTTGAAGCCCGGGTCGGCGGTCACGAACTGCACGTCGGGGTGCGGGTCGATGGTGTCGATGTAACCCGACGAGATCTGCTCGAGCGTCACGCCGCCGTCGGTCGAACGCACGACCCCGCCTCCGCCGGTGACCAGCACATTTGGATTGGTCGGATCGACCCAGAGCAGACCGCAGTACCACGAGCCCTGCGTGGAGCCGCTGGTCGTCACTGCGGTATAGGAATGGCCCCCGTCGGTTGATTTGTAGATCTTGCCGTCGCCGCACGATCCGTAGACGATCGTCGGGTTCGATCTCGCATATTCCAGGCTGATCCGCCAGCCAAAGTCGTTGCGGTAATCAAGGCCCGTGGACGATGTCCAGCCGGCCCCCGTGTTCCCCGACCACAGCGCGCGGTGGTACCACTCCCCGGTGCCGAAGTTGTAATCGATGACCGAGGCGACGCACAGAGAGGGATTCACGGGGTTGAAATTCACGTCGTAGCCGCCCTGCGCGCCGTACGGATTGCTCCAGGTTGATCCACCGTTGATCGAGCGGTAGATGCCGCCGTACCGCTTGCCCACCAGCACGATGTTGGGGTTGGTGGGGTGGACGGCGATGGAGACGACGGTGTCCCAGCCCGTGGTGCCCGTGAGGAAGGTCCACGTCGACCCGCCGTCGACGGACTTGTACATGCCGATGCCGCCCACCGCGTCACCGTTGAACACGCCCTCGCCCGTGCCGGCGTACATGATGTTGGGGTTTGAAGGTGCGATCGCCATCGCGCCGATCGCCAGGTTCTGCATCGCGTCGTTCACCGGCTTCCAGTGGTACCCGCCGTCCTGGCTGTACCAGATCCCGCCGGCAACCGAGCCCGCCCACATGCGGTTGGTCTGCGTGGGATGGATCACCAGGGAGCGTGTCCGCCCGCCGATGTTGACCGGCCCGCGCTCGCGCCAGCCCAGCTTGCCGATGCCCGCTGTCCGGCCGCCGGGGCCCATGGCAAGGCGCTCCTGCCGCTCGATCATCGCACGCCGCTGCTCAAGGGCCCGCTGGTACACGCCGGGAGCGATCTTCCCGTGCTCGTCGAGCCAGGCCAGGCGCCGCCACTGGAACGCCTTGTCGGGGTTCACCGCTTCTTCGTGGCCCTCGCCCTCCTGGTCGCCTTCCCGTTCCGCGGCGAGAGCGCCAAAGGCGTGTTCACCGGATGCCTCCCGGTGTTCCCAAGCTTCCTCGGCGACACGGAGGCCGTCTTCATCACGCATCATCGCGCGCGGGGCACGCTGCGCCGTGCCTTCGCAGCCCAGTCCCACGATCGTCAGCGCGGCGAGAATACCGCCCTGTAACGCCTTTCGTGCATCGAATCGCATCGAGTATCCCTCACCTTTGCGTTTACGGCCCCTGATCGCCGGCGGAAGGCGAAACACGTTGTCCGCCGGGAGTGCCGGAGCCACCTACAAACAAAAACCGCCGTGGACATCACCCCCGGCGGTGCTCAAACTCCGCGGTCCCATGCTACCAAACCTCACCCGCTTCACAAGAGCGATTGCGGGCGTGGCGGGAACGAACCTACCCCGCCTTCATAAACCCTGGATCACACCGCGTCCGTCAGATTCTCCATCTTCCACACGTCCCCCGGTCGCCACGTATACCGCAGGATCGCCCCGGTGCTCGAGGCCCCCAGCAGGCTGATCGCGGCCGCGTCCGACGTTGCCCCACGGATCGGTCCCGCCGGCGCGATCGCGCCCGCCACCTGATCGCTCAGGGTCGCGATCGCCCAGTCCGTCATGCCCGGCGCCCACCAGTACACGCTCAGCTTGCCCGCCGCGTCTACGCCCGCGATGTTCATCGCCCCCCACGGCGTCACGAAGCTGCTGATCGTCGCCCCCACCAGCTTGGGGCCGCCGAACAGCGCGGTCAGGTTGCTCGTCTGCCATTCACCGCCGGGCACCCACCATGTGGCGAGCAGGTCTCCCGAGCCGTCCACGCCGGCGAGGTTGATCGCGCCCCACGACGTGAGGAACGGGGTCAATCCGCCCGAGAGCGCCGGGGCGCCAGTCAGCAGGCTCAGATCATCCTCTCGCCACAGCGTCATGCCCGCGGCGATCCATACCGCGCGGATGTGCCCGTTCTGATCCAAGCCCGCGATGTTCAACGCGTTCCACGAGGTCACAAAGCTCACCAGTTCGCCGGCGAAGACCGGCGTTGCCTGTCCCTGCGGCGTCAGGTCGCTTACGCTCACGTTGCGGAAGGTCCAGCTCCCCAGCGTCGACTGGCTGTAGAAGACCAGTTCGTGGCTCGCCGTGGTGCCGGCGAGGAAGACCACGCCGTCCACCGAGGTGAACTGCGTTAGCGAGCCGTTGACCGCCGCCGCGCCCGCGATGGAACTTGTCAAGTTTGTCACCGACCACGTGCCGCCCGCGGCACGCTTGAACACCAGCAGCCCCGCGCTGGTCGCCACGGAGGCATACGACAGCCCGTCCCTGCCGTCCGACCACGTCACCACCGAGCTCTGAAGTGTCGCACCGCCGGTCATGGTGCCCAGGTTGGTAATAGTCCACGCGCCGCCGTTCTCCTGGCGCAGGATCACCGGCAGACCCAGTTCATTGATCGTGCTCACCGTCAGCGTGTCGTTGGCGCTGGTGGAGGCGTTGATGACCGCGCCGCTCTTGGCTTCATCGGGCGCCGGAGGCGTTGAATCCCCGCCGCCCGTGTCGCCGCCACCGGTCCCACCACCACCTGTTCCACCCCCGCCCGTCCCACCGCCACCCGTTCCACCGCCACCCGTTCCACCTCCACCGGTATCACCGCCGCCGGTCCCGCCTCCACCGGTGTCTCCGCCACCCGTTCCGCCTCCGCCCGCACCTCCGCCACCGGTGCCGCCTCCGCCCGTGTCACCACCACCTGTTCCGCCTCCGCCGCCGCCTCCTCCGCCGGTATCGGCGGGGGGCGCAAACTCGCTGTCGCGGGCGTCCACTTTCACGTTCTGCGTTGCGATGGTCAGCGGCACGGATTTGACATCACCCGAGCTGATCTCGGTGAAGAGCAGCGTGTACGTGCCCGCGGGCGCGGCGATCTGGTAGTTACCCGCCGCGTCAGTGGTGTAGGTTCCCACCACCGCCATGCTCCCGTCCAGCACGTCGACGCGCACGCCGGCCTTGCCCTCACCTACGCCGTAGAACGAGTTGACGTCCGCGTCCGTGTACACCACGCCCAGCACGTATACATCCGCGGCGAGGCCCTGGTATCCGAACATCTCGGTCTGGTACACGCCGTATGGATCCCCTTCGAGCGTGGGGATGCCAGTGCCCGAGCCGAATTCGGTGTACTTGAAGCTGTCGTCGAAGTCTTCGTACAGGCTCAGCACGTTCAGGCGGTGGTGCAGCGACTGCAGCCACGCGGTGTGCACCGCGTCCATCGTGAAGTAGCCGGCGGCGATGTTCTCGCCCGCCGAATACGAATAGCCCTGCGCCAGCGCACGGTCGGTGGGGTCTAGCCCGTCAGGGTTGACGTGGTCGAAGAATCCGCGGTCGGCCATATCCTGGCTGTGCAGCCTCGCCGCGACCGTGAGATGTTCATTGAGCGCCAACGGCTCCTGCGCCACCAGCCTCGCGGACTGACCCGACGTCAGACCCTCCGTCAGGTCGATCCCCAGGCGCACGCCCTCGGCGACGGGGTTCGCCCGCGCCCGATTCACCAGCTCCAGCAGGTAGACCTCATCCGCGCTCCAGGCAAAGAGCAGTCGCCGACCTTCGAGTTCCTCCATCAGCGCCGGCGGACGCGAAGTGGGCTTCTGGAGCCTTCCCGCCCGGGACGTGATCGACGAGATGACCCGACGGAAGTACTTCACACCTGATACATCGGATTGCCGCGGTCCTTGCGAAGCGTCCTCGCGGCCTCTCGGACCTACCACGGAAACAACCCTCCCGCGCAGCCCGTGCCAGCCTTATCCCCGGACCATTGCGGGCCGGCTTCCACTCGCCGCGAGATCGCGGGCGGGCGGGCTCGAATCTCACCCCGCCCTGGACCAAGGCCCGAAAACCACGGCACCTACCATGCAGCCCTCGCCCCGGCCGGGCCGAGGCCTCCGCCACCCGGCCCGACGCGCAGTCGAGGACTTTCCGAGCAAGCGACATGAGCAACCCCGGCAGCACGGATCCCGCGTCTTCTCCCGCCTCCCCCGCGCCGGACGTGGAATCGCTGCGTGCCGCGGCCGAGCGGTTTCGCACAGACTTTGCCGCGGTTCGGGAGCAGATCGGCCGCGTTGTCGTGGGGCAGCGAGACATTGTCGACAGCGTCCTGATCTGTCTCTTCATCGGGGGCCACGTCCTGCTTGAAGGCGTGCCGGGGATCGGAAAGACGCTCCTGGTCCGCACCCTTGCCCGCGCCCTGGACCTTTCGTTCGGACGCGTGCAGTTCACACCCGATCTGATGCCCGCCGACGTCACGGGTACCACCGTCGTCGTCGAATCCGAGACCTCCGACGGCCGCAGGGAACGCAAGTTCCAGTTCCAGCGCGGACCCATCTTTGCCCAGATCCTCCTCGCCGACGAGATCAACCGGGCCACCCCCAAGACGCAGTCCGCCCTTCTCGAAGCCATGCAGGAGCGGGCCGTCACGGTGGGGGGGCATACGCACCCGCTTCCCTCGCCGTTCCTCGTGATGGCGACGCAGAATCCCATCGAGCAGGAAGGTACCTATCCCCTGCCCGAAGCCCAGCTCGACCGCTTCCTCTTCAAGCTCCAGGTGCTCTCCCCCTCCCGCGCCGACCTGGCCGAGATCATCGCCCGCACGACCGGATCGAAGGCCCAGGACGTTACCCCCGTGATCGATGCACCCCGCATCATCGAGCACATGAACCTCATCCGCATGGTCGCCATCGCCCCGCACGTGCAGGACTTTGCGGTTCGCCTGGTCCTGGCGACGCAGCCGACGGCGCTGGTGCAGCCCGGGGAAATGTCCTTCGCCCCGCCCATGGTGAATCAGTACGTGCGGCTGGGCGCCTCTCCTCGCGCGGCGCAGGCCCTGGTCCTTGCCGGCAAGTGCCGCGCGCTGCTCGACGGCCGCGCCGCCGTTTCCACCGACGATATCAAAGCCTCCGCCCACCCGGCCCTGCGTCACCGCATCATCCTCAACTTCGAGGCGAGCGCCGAAGGCGTGACGACCGATGCGGTGATCACCAACATCGTCACGACGTTGCCGGTGTGAGAGAGACACTGGGCACCCAGTGCCTGATGCCCCATGCCAGCTGCCAACGCGTCCCTAATACCCCTTTCCACCGCCGCGCGTCCACTCCCCGAACAATCCAGCGCATTGGGCCTGCATCAGCCCCGCACGAACTTTGACGGGACTTCCGCCCTCCTGCAGCAGGCGCTCGCAGGCCATGCGGAGTTCGCTGAAGCCCGCCGATTCCGCGTCGGCGATGGTGGCGCCGTAGGAGACCGAGGCGAGCCCCGACCAGTGGATCGCCGATGCGCACATCGGGCACGGCTCGCACGTCGTGTACATGCGGCAGTCGGACAGCTTGATGACCTTCAAGGCCGCGCAGGCCTCCCGGATGCACGTGACCTCCGCGTGGGCGGTGGGGTCGGTCGTGCGCCACACCACGTTGTGGGAACAGGCGACCATCTCGTCCCCGCGCACAATCACCGCCCCGAACGGAGACTGCCCCGCCCCGATCCCCCGCCGTGCCGCCTCGATCGCCAAGCCCATCCAGTGCTCATCACTTCTCATGCCCCACGGTAGGTCTTTTCCCGCCGTCCCGAGCATGCTTCCGCGATCGGGCACGCGTGCTACACCGCCCGAGCAAATTCCGCTAGACTCCGCTCCGCACGCGTGGTCGACACCTCCCCCCGTTCCACCGGAGACTTCCTGTGAGCAGAACTGTCAAGATCCTCGGCATCGCCGGCAGCCTCCGCAAGGCCTCCTACAACCGCGCCGCGCTCCGCGCAGCCTCCACCCTGCTCCCGCCCGATGCGACGCTGGACATCTTTGATCTCGAGGGCATCCCGCTGTTCTGTGAGGATCTCGAAAAGTCACCGCCCGCGCCGGTCGTCGAGTTCAAGAGCCGCATCAAGGCGGCGGATGCGATCCTGATGGTCACGCCCGAGTACAACTACTCCATCCCCGGCGTGCTGAAGAACGCGATCGATTGGGCGTCCCGGCCGTACGGTGACAATTCCTGGTCCGGTAAGCCTGCGGCGATCATGGGGGCATCGATCGGCAACCTCGGCACCGCGCGGGCGCAGTATCACCTGCGGCAGATCTTCGTGTTCCTCAACCTCCTCCCGGTCAATCAGCCCGAGGTCATGATTTCCAGTGCCGCAACCCGATTCGACAAGGACGGGAATCTCACCGACGAGCCCACGCGCAATCACATCCGCCAGCTGGTGCACAATCTGGTCGCGTGGACCCAGCGACTCAATCCCTGATCACCGCCGCTCATCCGCGGGGCCTCTGGCGCGGCCCATTCGCTTGCGATATAACAAAAAGATAACGCGGGCCCGGCCGTGCGCCGAGCCCGCGTGAAGAGTGTGCGTGATCCCGTTCTCAGCAGCCAGCCTCGAAGGCGTGCACGAAGAAGTCGTAGTCGTCCGTGTCCACAAAGCCCGAGCCGTCCACGTCGGCGTTGTTCGTGCCCGCCTCAAAGGCATGCACGAAGGCGTCAAAGTCGTCCGTATCGACGAACCCCGAGCCGTCAAAGTCCCCGACGCAGCTGGAATCCTTCTCCACGATCCGAAGCGCGATCGGCGGGGCGGCCTGCGTGAAGTTGCCGCTCGCCCCGCGGGAACGCGAGGGAAGTCCCACGTACCCGTGGTTCACACCCGCGGCAAAGTTCAGGGGATCCCGAGCCTCGATCCGCACCCAGTAGCGTCCCTCGTCCAGCCGCACGCTCAGCGGTGCATAGACCCAGTTCTCCAGCGTGAAGCTGAAGAAGAAATCGACCGTGGTGGTGGCGAGAACGGTCGATTCATCGGGGAGGGACGTGGCGGGGTTATCCCGGTAGATGTTCACCTTCGCGCCAGAAGGATTTTCGATGTAGTTGATTGTGTATCCGTCCAGGCCGATCTCGCCGACATTCCAGCCGCCCGCGGGCACGTCGAATGGCTGGAAGACCTGCCACTGGCTGGGCTTGCCCAGCGCGCGGGCCTGGCTCCCAGCCGCGTCATCTCCCTGGTCCAGCAGAATGGTGCGAACGGGGCACGGGTTGGTCTGGCAGGAGTCCAGCCGCCCGTTGTTATCGCAATCCGCGGCGCCGGCGGCGATGTCCAGGCTGTCGGGCACGCCGTTCCCATCGCAGTCTTGCACGGCCTGAGCCGGCTCTCCGGTATCAAACGTCAGGCTTGCGGGTCCGAAATTCGGATCGCACGTGTAGATCAGCGTCTTCCCTGAGCCGTCGGCCGCCCCCTTCCAGATATTCCCCAGCACCTCGTCGCTCCAGTAGATCGTGTCGGACGCGGGATCCACCAGCACGCAGGCGAGGAAGCTCGAATTCGACGTGTCGTTGGGGGAAATGTCGTACAGAATCTCAAAGCCGCTGCCGTCAAGCCGCACGCGGGCGACAAAGTCCGTGATCGTGTCGCTGTCGATCCAGTACAACCATCCCGCCGCCACGTCCAAGCCAAGACCGCGGGGAATCGATCCCCCGGTGAAGATCGTCTTGACGTTCCCGCCGTCCAGGTCGGTGCGGACGATGGCGCCCGCAGCGGAGAAATACACATGGCCGTTGGTCGCGTCCACCCGGGGCGTAAGGATGGGGTCCGACGTGCTGCTCACAAACAACACCTGCTGGTTCGAGCCATCCGCGTCCACACGCTCCACGCGGTTGTCCGTCGCGTAGTAGATCCGGCCCTGGGCATCGAGCGAAATACCGTGGGCAAACCCGGAGATGGGCGAGAGCACCTCAAGATTGCCCCCGTCAATGTCGGATTGCAGGATGACCGCCGCGAACGCCTCAATCCACACAAGCTTCCCCGTCGCCGGATTGACGACAATCCCCAGCGGCAGCCAGTAATCCGGGTCGAGGGTGAAGAGCGTCTGCGGGTTCGACCCATCGAGGCTGATCGAGGTCATCTTCGCCGCCTGGTACTGGTACTGCCCGACGTACAACTGCGACTGACCGGCGGCGACGCCGCACAGGGCGGCGGCGCCGGCGATCGCCGCGAGCGCGTGCTTGGTGATCATGCGTGAGAACATCCTGAACCGTTCCTTTCTCGCGGGATCTCCCCCGGGGCGACGTACCCGCGACGGTGAACCGCTTGGACAGGCAACCTAACCGAGGTGAAAACCTCGTGCAAGTCTTTGTACAAAAAAATGCACAAAACCTATCGACCTGATACACTCCGGCCCCATGGCTCTTCCACGCCTGCATTCTGATCACCCCCTCCTGCCCACGCCGATACTTCCCCCGGACGTGCGAAAGACCGCCATCAAGGCATCCTCCCAGCCCATTGCAAGACCCTTTGCCGAAGAGGCGTCGGGCGTCATTCGCCGCCTGCGTGCCGCCGTGCTCACCGCGATTTCGAGTATCCCGGGCCGCCCCGCGCGTGCGGCCGATCTGCAGAGGGCGCTGGACTTGGACACGGCCCTCGCCTGGCAACTCCGCAGCTTCGCCGACGAGGCGGACATATTCCTCGCCGTGCACTTCGTACCCAAGGGCGGGGCGATGCACCGCTTCCTTACCGCCGCGAGGGACGTCTGCGACGCAGCCGCCGCGGGGGAGCTTGAACTTGCCTACGCGGAGTTTCTGACCGTGGTCGAGCGTCACGCGGGTGACCGACAGACGTTCGACGCGATGGTCGCGGCCCTGCGTCCGTCGGGCGGGGCCGGGCTGGAGAAGATCCGCAAGACCGCCTTCAAGGCCAATGCCGCCGTGTGGGGCGTCACCTGCCGCGTGTGCATCAAGACCGTGGCATTCCATCAGCGCCCCTCGGGGGAGTTTGACGCGATGGCGCTTCGCGGGCGGCTGGGCTTGTACAGGCTTCAGGAAAACGCCGCCGTCAGCGTCTATGCCTCGGGCCGGACCTGGGGGGGCTCTTCGAGCCCGCCCGACGGCTCACCGCGTGTCGCAACGGATACCTGCGAGTTCGTCGAAGACGCCTGCTCACATCCCTTGCCCGTCGTGACGCGCCTGCAGGGGGCCGACGGCTCGCCGCGCGATTTCGTCCAGCTCTCGGGCATCGGCAAGGCCCACGCCTACGACCTGTTCTGGAGGAACCACTCCCTCAACTTCCCCGGCGGCTCCCGCAACCCGCCGCACGGGTGCACGGCCCAGTGCCTGGAGCCCTCCGAGCTGCTCATCGCCGATCTCCTGGTCCCCAAAGGTTGGTGCGACCCACGCAGCGCCCGGGTGGTGATCACCCCCGAGAGCTCCCGCTTTGCCGTTGAGCACGGGGGGGAGATGGTGTATCGCCTTCCCTTCGAAGGCAGGGCCGAGTACCTCGGCAATGACCTTGCGAGCCTCGCGACCTCCCAGGCGCCCGGCTACGCGGGAATAGTGGCGAGGGAAATCGAACTGCTCGGCTGGACGTCAACGCCCTTTGAGATCGTCCGCTGTGAGGTCCCCTACCCCGCCCTCTTTTCCGCCGTCCATCTCTTCATGGACCGTTAGCATGTGAACCCCGAGCGCACGCTCGGTCTTGGTTCTTATGCTCTGGCACGCTCTTACCTCTTGCTCCCGCTCACCCGCATTCTGAACAGCTCGTTCTGCGGGCCCCCTGGCGGGTTGTTCGTCGCTTCAAAGTTCAGATCCATCGAATCCGCGCTCGCCGACCCTCCGCTTCCACGAAGCTGCATGAATGTTCGTCGAGTTCCGCCGTTGGCGGCGCGCACATGCTCCGGAATGCCCGTCAATTCCAGCGAGCCGTCGGAAAGTCTCACGTGCACGTCGTAGACCCCGCCGTTCTGCAGGCGGATGCGCACGGTTCTGCGGTCACCAGACGCCGCGGTGACCCGCACGCCGGCCGCGGGCGAGCTCTTGCCGTTGATCGTGATCTGGCAATCCCATTCGCTGTCCTTGGGCAGGATGTTCCCATTGTCCGGTGCGGCATCTCTCACGGGCGCCTTCGGACGCGCCTTGGGCTCGGGCTTGGCTTTGGCTTCAGCCTTCTTTTCCACCGGCAACTTCTTGGAACGGATGGACTCCACGACAAAGTCTCCATCCAGCCCGATGACCGCGAACGACGCGGACTTCATCTCCGCCTGAACCGCGGCGGGGAGTTTGAGGGAGCGCGATTCTCCTTTCCAGGCGAGCACCTCCGTCCCGTCCGGGAGTGCAACATCGATTCCCCCGTTCTGAAGCGTGCACCGGAGGGTGACAGGGTTTTCAGAGAGGACGGCTCCGGCTCGACGCGTGCCGTTCTCCGCGTAGGTCTTTCCGTCGATCATCTGGATGCCACTGGCCCCATTGTCGTCGATGATGATCAGCGCATTGCGGGTGGCGAGTTGAAGCGGCCCGTTGCCCTTGCGTCGCCGCACAGTAAGTTCGATCTGAGAAGGGACGGAGGTCGTGAGGGCGGCGACAGTGAACATCCCGCGACCTTCCGCTCCCGCGGAAAGCTCAAGACCATCCTTGGTGCGATGCCACGCGCCGGCGTCGTCCTTGTCCCCGCACGCAACTTTGTGTGCCCACGGCGTCCACTCGAGGTCGCGAAGATCTTCATCGAGTTCCCCGATCTGCTCGGAGACGGACTGTGCTTTCTCCAGTTCCGCACGATCCTGGTACGCCGCGTGAACCTTGGAGAGTGAATCGCGCAGCGCCTTGGTTTCCCGTCGCTTGCACTCGAGGAATTCGTCCGCCTCCTTCGCCGCCAGGGACGGGAGTGCATCGGAGATCGAGAAGGCGTCCAGTTCTGCGGTGGCGAGCGCCTGGGTGGACGGTTCCTTCTGCGCCGCCTGCAGGCGATTGATGACGCTGTCTCGCGCCGTCTTGAGTTTGGTTTCAAAGGCTTTGGCCGCCGACTCCGCTTGCTTGGCGGGATCGGCGGGCTGGGCATGAAGCAACGTGAGGGGCGTGGCACAGACGATGGACAGCCACGCAGCAATGAATCGACGATGCATGTGATACTCCCCAAAGAGCCGCGGTACGAATGCGGGGATCAGTATATATCACGGGATGCACGCACGGGTTACCCCACCAGTACCCAAAAACACAAACGCCCGGTCTTTCGGCCGGGCGTCTGCTTGATTCTACCGTCAGCTCAGCGGATCAATACTTGACGCCGCAGCCGTAGGCCTTGGTCTCGGTGGTCGTGACCTTCTTGCCGGCGATGAGTTCGTCCAGCGCCTTGGTCACGTAGTTGGTCTTGCCGGCGCCTTCGGGGCCGCCGTCATCGATGGCGCCCTTGTAGGCGAGGATGCCGTCCTTGTTGATGACGTACATCGCGGGCGTGTTCTTGGCGCCGTAGCTCTTGCCGACTTCACCCTTCTCGTCGAGCAGCACGGGGTAGTCGATGTTCCAATCCTTGCGAGCCTTGGCGTTGCGCTCCTGGCCCGAGCCGGCCTTGCCCGCCGCGCCCGAGTTCACCGCGAGGATCACCACGTTCTTGTCCTTGTAGTTCTTCGCCATGTCCGTGAAGGTCTTGGCGTTGTCGTAGTGCATCTTGACCACGGGGCAATCGGGGTTGAACCACTCCAGCACCACGATCTTGCCGGCCTTGGTCAGGTCGCTGAGCTTGTGGCTCTTGCCGTCGGTGTCCTTGAGCTCAAAGTCGGGGGCCATCGAGCCGACGACCGCCTCGGTCGCCTTCTTCTCCTCGTGCTTCTTCTCATCCTTCTTGTGGGACTTCTCGACCTGTTTGTGCTCCTGTTTCTTGTCGTCCTTCGCCGGCTGGCCGTAGGCCAGTCCGGATCCGGCGAACGCCAGGGCGATCGCGCCGACAGAGATCATGGAGAGAAGGGTCCGGTTCGTCATGTGAGAAACTCCGATGCGGCCCCGCCCGTCGTGACGCGCGGAGGCCAATTGATCACGCCCCGCCGCGAGCCTGCCCGGAAACACTCCGGACGCGCGGCGAGGAACACACACTGGTCATACCAAGGAAAAGAACGACCACCCTCGCCGGAGATTTCCGGTGAGCCCGGGGGCTGAACGACGCCAAGGCGATCGTTGGTGGGTTGACTTCCATGCGAGCAACAGCCTGACTCAGCCTTCGCGGACATGCCGCGAGCGGGAATTTCCCGCACACCCTCCGGACGGCTGTTGCCTCGTCCGGCGAGCGTCAAACCTATCCCCAAAGATGTCCGGGCGGGGGTGTTCCGTCACGCCGTAAGCCCCGGATCAATCCACCTGATAATAGGCCGGGCCGCCCGACCCCTTTTTCCACACCGCCAGGACCCCTTTGAGGCCCGTTCCCGATGCCGGATGCGACCCGTCCGCTTTGTTTGGTTCCGTCGCGGGCGTCTTGACCTGTGTATCGGCCGTTGAAGCGCCGACGCTCAACCGGATCGTGTCCGACTCCACTGCCCCTTCCTTGACGAGGTCTGGAAGGGGAGGACAGTCCTTGGCGGGATAAAACTCGAGCCGCGACGCTTCGGGAACGTGGAAGCCCTTGATCAACAAGGACTTGTCATCCTTTGCGGGTTCATTGATCGGGGTGATCGTCAGGCCCTGTTCCTTCGAGGCTTCCAGGGCCTGGGGAACCCGCGCCTGGGCTCGCTGGATGAGCCGCTGTGGATCGCCCCGCACGGCGTGCCGGGGGAGCACGGCCGTTACCGTCACCGGGATCTGTGCCGAAGCCTTCTCAAAGACGCAGACCGTCGAGCAGATCATGTAACTCGCCGAGACCTTGATGGTCTGCTGGGAATCCGGGGCGGCCGGGCGTCCCTCCGCGGGCACCTCCCCGGCCTTGAGGTCCACCAGGATCGTGACTTCCTGCTCGTACACGTGGTCAAGCACGATCTCGGTTACCAACCGCTGGGGAGCGGGCCAGTGGGTGCCCAGCACCGTCCATCCCTGGGGAAGATCGAACGTGAGGGTGGGGGGGCGGCCGGTGTCGTTCACCCCGTCCCAATAGATGTGCCAGTGGGGATCGAGCTTGAAATGGACGCCCACCGTGAACTCCGAGCCTTGGGCCACGGTTCCCAGCGCTGTCACCAGGTCGACGTCGGCGTGGGAATCATCCGCGTGGGCGGACGCCCCGGGCAAGGCGGGGGACGCCGGCTGGGGGCGGGGGCTATGGATCGACATCATCGCCAGAATCATGGAGATCGCGGTCGTGAGCATGGGGGAATCGTACTACGGGATTGGGCACAGCGGCGGGGGGGCCGCGGGACGGATATCCTGCGGGCATGACGAACCGGATGAACATGCGGGCTCCCCTCGCCCTGATCGCGGCCGCCGCCTCTCTCGGCGCCACTCTGACCGGCTGCACCGAAATCTCCGACGAGGACATCAAGCTCATCAGCGTCGCCGAGGTTCGCCAGCTCCAGATCACCGCGGAGAAAGAACCGAAGGCCGTCCTGCTGATCGATCCCCGCTCCGAAGCGGCGTACAAGCACTCTCACCTGCCGGGGGCGATGAACCTGGAACTGCGCCCCCAGATGCGGGACCAGGGGATCGATCCTCGCCTGGCGAACTACAAGGCGATCGTGGTGTACGGGGACAACCCCGGCAGTTCGGCCGCTCGCGGGATGACCAAGCGGCTGATGTTCGTCGGCTACGACGACGTCAAGCTCTTCGCCGGCGGCCTGGAAGAGTGGAAGGGCCTTCAGTACCCGGTGGAGGGCGAAGAAAGCAAGTAAGCCCCCGCGCCGACGACCTCTCTCGGCTCCCTCTCTCGTCTGACCTGACGGCGGAGGCCCCCCGTTCATCCAGCGGCAGACTTGAGGCGCCACCGATCAACGACGGCGCGTGGTTACTGCGCGCCCAAGTATTTCTTGTGCTGGGACGCTGGCGGCATTCCACTGCGCTGGGGGACGGCACCAGCTGCGGGAACCCGGGCCAATGAAAAACGCCCCCGGACGTGTCCGGGGGCGTTTGTGATTGTGAAGAGCTGCTCTGTGGAACTTACGGGATGGTGTTGAGGGCGTTGGTCAGACCCAGCGGCACGCCAGAGGTGGTGAATCCGCCCTGGAGGTAGAGGTCGTAGTGGGTCATGGTCGCGGCGAAGGGCACGGTGGAGCCGGCGATGACCGAGAAGAAGTTGAGGCCGGGGCGATCGACGATGAGCTGGGGCAGCTCGTGCAGCTTGAGCTGGGCGTAGGAGCGGGGAGAGATCGGCACGTTGACGTTGATCGAGTCGGAGTTGGTGAACAGCAGCGTGACGGTGATCGACGTCGAGGTCGAGGTGGGGTTGTAGAACGAAAGCGTCTCAAAGTAGAGGGAGCCGGCGAGGAAGGTGTTGATGAAGGCGTCGCCGAAGAAGTACTTGGTCGCCGCTGAGGTGAACGGCGTCGTCGCGTCGGCATCCCCGTTCTGGATCTGGTCGCTGGCGAGCACCACGGGAACGTTGGAGGTATAGCTGATGCCGATGGGCTGGTTCGCCGTGACGCCCAGCGTGGCGCCGTTGAACCGCAGCTGCTGACCCGCCGGCACGTCGAACGTGCGGACCAGCGGGGGCAGGTTGGCGGCGACGTACTTGCCGGTAATGGTCACCGTGGCGCGGGACGAGCCGGGGTTGAAGATGAACAGTTCGCCGGTGACGCCGTCCCCGTGCGTCAGGGAGGGGATGGCGCCCTTGGTAGCGCCGCCGGTGGCGTCACCGAGGTAACCGAAGCCGGCCGTGTTGGCGACGTCGTAGTGGGAGAGGCCGGCGACGATGCCGATGAAGGCCGCGTCGTTGGCGGGGTTGGCAGCGCTGGCGACGACGCTGGCGCCGAAGACGCCGGCGGGCAGGCCGACGATGTCGTTGACGCCCAGGCCCAGGCGCTTGTTGGCCTGGATGGTCTGGGGGATCACGATCGCCGAGCCCTGGGCGTAGAACGTCACCAGCACGTTCACGTCGAAGGGGTTGGGGTTGTAGTACACGAGGAAGTCGAAGATCGCGCCGGGGTTGCGCTCAACCCGGGCGAAGTTCCAGGAGGCCGACGTCGTTCCGGTGAACGAGTCGCCCAGCGTGCTGGCGAAGTCGTAGTGGGAGAAGGTCGCGCCCAGAGGACCGTCGGACTCGACAATGATCGCGTAGGGGCGATAGAGCTGCACGCCGGCCGCGGGACCGTTCTCGGCGTTGGAGATCGTCACGCCGCCGCGAGCTCCGGCCTCGACCAGGATGTTGGAAGAGACGACCGTCTCGTCGGGCTGGCCGGCGACGGAGTCTTCGTAGCGGACCTTGACGGTGAAGTGGACGTCGTAGGAGTTGGCGTTGGAGACCGAGACGAACTCCCGGATCAGCATCGAGGCGTAGCCCTCGGGGTAGTAGAGGTAGAAGGTCTCGGGCTCCGCGTCGATGCGGAGGCGATATGCCCCGACGCCGCTGGAGATGCCGCTGACGATCGCCCAGTACTGCTGGCCGCCGGTGGCGTTGAACGAGCCGTTGGCCGTCGCGCCCGGGATGCCGGTGTTGTCGGTGAAGATCACCGACGAGCTCTGCTCGTTGGGGGCCGAGAGCAGCGTCACCGATGCGTCGAGGATGCTGCCCGTGGGCGTCACGACCTGCACGAACACCTTGCCGGTCGCCGGCGCGGTGAAGGTGAACAGGTCCCGGTCGCCCGCGACGTCGATGAAGTCGTTGGCGAATCCGTCGCCCGTGCGCGAGTTGAGCGGCACCGTCGTCGGGTTGGCGAAGTCGATCGCTCCCGCGTCCCCTCCGCCGCCGTCGTCGAGGGCTTCCCCGTTGACGGTGAGGAAGTACTCGCCCGTGCGGGTCGCCGGGGAGGGCAGGCCGTCCACGGCGTCGATCAGGATGTAATAGGTCGAGCCGCTGGTCAGGGAGGGGAAGCTGATCTCGACCGTGCGCGGATCGTTGATGCCGGCGATCGACTCGGCCTGCACCGTGCCGATCTGCACCAGGTTCGTGTCGTACACGCTGAGGATCGGGGCGAAGTTGCCGTATGTCCCGCGGTAGCTGGTCACCGTGATGACGGTCAGGCCCGTCCGCACCGGCGTGAACCGGAACAGGTCGGTGTCGTTCTCGGGGCTGAGGTGAGCCTGGCCCGCGTCCCCCGCGACGCCGGTGCCGATGGCGCCGTCGCCGGTGGCCGAGTTGATCGGGATCACGTGGGCGATCGACCATTCACCGCTGTTGGGGTAGTCGTCCAGCGGGGGGCTGGTGAGCGTGATGTGGTACGCGCCCAGCGCCGCCGTCGTCGCCTCCACCAGGATGTAGTAGATCCCGCCGCGGTCGACGTGGAATTCACCCGTGTTGGCCGCCTGGAACCCGAAGCCCGAATCGCTCGCCGTCGCCTGCGCAACCGTCGTCGGGTTGGGGTTGAGCTGGATGATCGTCACGCGCGGGATGATCAGGCTGTTGGGGATGCGGTCGACCACCACCGACGCGTTCCCCCCGGCCAGCGCCGTGAAGAAGAACAGGTCCGTGTCACCCGACAGCTCGATGCTCGCGTCCTGCGTGATGAGCCCCGTGTCGGGGTCGGGCAGGATCGTCGCCGCCTCGGTGTACTGCCCCGCGTCGGGGAAGTCGTCCGTCGGCGGGAAGTTGACCTGCACGCGGTAGTTGCCGGCCGCCGCGGCGCGGTCCTCGCCCATCACGAAGACGTAGTACCAGCGGTACGTCTGGCCGGTGATCACCGACGTGCGGTCGGGCGTCACCGAGAACGACGTCTGCGCGTCGGTCGTGGTGTTGTTCAGGTCGTCGTTGGCGGCGATCCGCATCCACATCGAGGCCGAGGACGGGTCGTCCCAGGCGGTGGAGAGTTCGTACACCTCGACGCGGGGATCAAAGCTGTTCACCGAGAGGTTGGTGATCTTGATCGTGAACGTCTCGAAGTCGTTCACCTCGAAGCGGAAGACGTCCACGTCCCCGGGGTTTTCGATCGAGCCGGTGGTCTCACCCGAGCCGAGGTAGTCGAAGAGGTTGATCGTCGTCGCGCCCGTGTAGTTCAGGTCGTCGGCGTGATCGTCCGCGTAGGGCGGCATGTTGAAGTTGAGCGTGTACACGCCCGTGGTGCCGGCCTCGCTCAGCACGAACGCGTAGTACTGCGCCCCGGGCTGGGCGTTGAACTGCACCGTC
This sequence comes from Phycisphaerales bacterium, assembly GCA_044226385.1. Taxonomy (GTDB): domain Bacteria; phylum Planctomycetota; class Phycisphaerae; order Phycisphaerales; family UBA1924; genus JAEUJB01. The sequence continues at coordinate 195,427 of JBGAHA010000006.1, read as the reverse complement.
AGGTCGCCCGTCGTCGAGGTTGTGGAGTTGGCGACCTGCGTGAAGGTCGAATCCACCACCACCAGGCGGGCCACCAGCGTCGAGCCCACCGGGCGGCTCAGCGTGATGCGGCCGATGCCGCGGGCCGGGGAGTTGAAAACGAAGGCGTCACCGTCCAGGGCGTTGTTCACGATGCCCGCGACGGTCGCCTTGCCGTTGGTCGCCGGGCTCGCGGGGTCGAACCCGATCGGCACCGGCGTCGCCTGCGCGATGCTGTCGGAGTGATCGTCGGTGCCGGCGTCCAGGTCCGCCATCGTGTTCAGAAGCAGGCGGTAACCGCCGGTCGCGACGCGGAAGTTGATCTCCTTCTCGTCGGTCGCCACGCGGTCGGCCGGGTCCTGCGGGCTGGCGTCCACCCACTTCTGGCCGCTGCCGACCGAGATGTAGTAGAAGTCGCCCTCGATCACCGGGAACGTCACGTAGCCGTCGCGCTTGGCGAACACGAAGTTGCCCAGCGTGCCGAAGACCTGCGCCCCGCCCGGCTCACCGGACGTGAAGGGGTTGTCGTCGTTGAAGGCGATCTGCGTGAAGTCGCCGTCGAAGATGCGGATGTACGAGTCCAGGTCGGTCGAGTAGGTCTCGATCGCGCTGGCCCCGCCGGGGCCGTCCTGGTACCACTCGTCCCGGATGTCGGTCGTGTTGATGCGGACCTGCGCGTACCCGGAGGCCTGCGCACGGAACTGGTACACGTCCGTGTCGTCGATCGTCTCGATCGCGCCCCACTCGTCGTAGCTGGTGAAGCCCGACTTGATGTTCGTCACCACGTTGCTCGCCGCCGCGCGCGGCGCGATGGGGAACGTCGTCAGGGCGCTGTAGTTGGTCTGGTCGCCCGATGCGGTCGGGATCGAGAGCACGTCGCCGCTGGCGAGCTGCGTTTCATCGATCGGATCGGCCATCACGCGGTCGGGGCCGTCGGGAACCCACGCCTCGGCCGTGAGGCTGATGTCGTAGCGGCCCGTGCTGCCCGACTCACCCTGCACCTCGAGGTAGTACGTGCGCCCGCCCCACAGCGTGATCCCCGCGAGCGTCGTGTTGAGCGCCGGCTGCGGGAGGGAGAGATTGGGATCGACCATGCCCGAACGGCCCACGTCGAAGGGGAAGTTGCTGCCGTCGGGCAGCTGGCTTCCCCACGGGGAGGAGTCCACGTTCGCGTTGGTGTACAGGACGTTGAAATTGCTGTCGTAGAGCGTGATCGTCGTGTTGAGGTTCGGGCCGAACGTGGGGGAGACCGTCAGGTGCAGGCGGGAGCCCGGACGCTGCTCGTGGTCCCAGCGGACCGGGTCGGAATCCTGGAAGCCCTGCAGCGCGAAGACCTCGCCGCTCACGCCGTTGTCACGGCCCGTGCCCATGCTGGCCCAGATCCAGTCCCCGATGTTGGCGTCGAAGACGAGCTTGGCGCCGTGGTTCGCGGGCACCGCGCCGTCGGCGACGGTGAAGTTGCCGCCCGCGTAGAGCGTCGGGAACCCGGAGGTGTCACCGGCATCGTCGGCGTCGACCATGGTCGCCAGCGCGTTCACGCGGGCGTCGAAGCCGCGGTTGTTGGCGGCGTTGGGATCACCGATCCGCGCGTAGGCCTGGTTCGTCCAGTCGAACCGCGTGATGCGCTGGCCCTTGTCCGTGAAGTCTCCGCCGACCACGATCTGGTCGCCCAGGTCGGGGTACGCGCCGCCGCCGTCGGGGTCGGGCGGGTTCCACAGGGTGAGCGAGCGCACGGTGTTGTTCACGCCGCTGCCCATCGCCACGCCCGCGGGCCAGATGCCGGTGGTTGAGGTGGACTTGGTGTCCCACGACCACAGGCCGACGCGATTGACGCCCGTGCCCGCGAGGCTCGTGATCGTTCCGCCCACCACGAAGCCCGCCGCATAATCGGGCCCGCCGTTGGGCAGGGCCGCGGGGTCGTAGTACATCAGCGCATTGACCGCGGAGCCGTTGTTGGTCGGGATGTTGAACCAGTTCTGGCCCGTCGTCTGGGACTTGGAGGCGTTGGGGAGGGTCGCCCGTCCGCCGTCCCACAGCGCCAGACGCGCCCCGCCGCCGCCCACGCTGGAGAAGCTGCCGCCGATCGCCAGCACGTTGGTCGCCTGCGGGTCGGTCGGATCGGTTTCGTTATTGTTGGGATCGGGGAAGTCGATCGTTCCCGTGGCGAGGGCGTTCACCGTTCCGCCGGCAACCGCGCCGATCGTCGTGAAGTTGGCGCCGTCGAACGACTGCAGCCCGGCCCCGCCGATCACGAGGACCGGGGGCGCGTTGTCCTGCGGGTCGAGATCGAACACGACCATGGCGTTCACCGCGAAGGCGACGCCGTTGCCCACCGCGGCCCATTCCCAGCGCGAGGTCAGGGGGTTGAAGAAGAGCTTGGCGAGGTGGTTCGCCGGAGTCGGGTCCTGCTCGAGCTCGGAGTTCTTGAAGCTCGTGAAATCTCCGCCCGCGAAGAGCGACGTCACGCCGTCGCCGTCGTCGTCGAACTCGGCGAAGGCCCGCACGGCGCCGTTGAAGCCGCGGCCGACGGTCCACCATTCGTTGGCGTCATACGTGGCGACGTTGTTGACCACGTAGTCGATCGTGTTGGTGACCTTGCCGGCGTTGAGGAACGCGCCGCCCACGTACATGGAGGGACCGTCGTCACCGTTGTCCCCGTCGTACTGCGTCTGCATGTCCGTCTGCGGGACGAACGAGAAGAGGTCGTTGTCGCCCGTCGTCTGGATGCGGCCCGAGCCGTGCGCCGTCACGCGCCAGCCCGCGTCCTGCAGGTAGTAGTCGTACTGGTCGTTGAGCAGGAAGGGCGTGCTCCAGCTCAGGGGCGTCGCGGCGCGGAACTTGTTGCGCAGCACGCCCAGGTCGCCCGGGTTGTTGGGATCAAAGACCGGCAGGTTCGGATGGTCGTCCGCCGGGTCCGGAGTCTGCGTGCTGTCGTTGGTGTGGTGCGTCTCGATGAAGAGGTTGAACGACACGCCCGGCACCGGCTCGCTGAAGGCGTCCAGCAGGATCGTGTACGTCTGCCCGCCCGTGAGGGCGATCTCGACCTGCGGAATGTCGCCGAAGCGGTCGTCGTTGAAGGCGACGCGCGTGCCGGCTTCGTCGTACACCGAGATGGCGCCGTCGAAGATCGGGGGCGGCGGGGGGCCGCCGGGTGTCATCGCGATGATCGTGATGCCCGTGCCCTGGGCCTGGAACTGGTATGTCTTGGTGTGGAAGCCGTCCGACAGCACGTCGGCGAGCGCCAGCCGCCGCGTCACGGGATCGATCGGATCCTGCACGTGGTTGACGATCATGTCAACCGCGACCTTGAACGTGCCCGTCGCGAACGCCGAACGCGCCGCGAGGAATTCGTCGGAACGCACGCGCAGGTAATAGGTGCTGCTCGCCGACGTGCGCAGGAGCTTGAACGCGTCGTTGAGCACGCCCGCGTCGGTGTCGCTTCCCAGCAGCACGCCGTTGCCGTCGTAGATCTCGATGTGCGTGTCAAGGTTCGGGCTCGCGTCACGGTCCGCCTGGCCGTTGAACGTCGCCAGCGTGTTGAACGCCGCGTCCGAGCCCGTCACGATCTTGTACATCACGCTCTGGCCGACCTGCGTCAGGTCCGTCGTCGCCGTCGCCTCTCCCGTGGTCCCGTCGGGCGTCAGCGCTGTGCTCTGGGCGTCCACGCGGATCGTGTAGTTGCCCGTCGATGTCGGGCCGGTCGTCGCGTCGGTCCCCACCAGCACGTAGTAAGTCTTGCCCGCCGCGGCGACGAACCCGATCCAGCCGTCGGAGGGGGTACCGGCCGAGAGCACGCCGTTGCCGGACTGGGAGGCGATGGGGTTGTTGAACGCGTCACGGGCCTGGATCGCCACGCCCGACCCGTTGTCCTCGTACACCGCCAGGCGGGTATTGAGGAGTGAGCCCGAGGCCTGGGCATCGGCGTAGAGCGTGACAAAGTCCTGCGTGGGGGCGGTGAACTTGAAGAGGTCGTTCTGCTCGGTGATGCCGCCGCCCAGGGGCTCGATCACGCCGGCGACCGAGCCGATGCCAGAGCCGTCGAGGGTGATGGTGGTGGCAGTGGGGAACGACGTGAGGCTGGGGTGATCACCCGCCATCATCACGCGCTGTTCGAGGGGTTCATTCTGGAAGGCGCTGGGGCGGGCGGCCCGCAGCGCGGCGGCGCGGGGCGCGCGGCCTGCCATGCCCGCGAGGGACCTCGGCCCGGCGAGCGGGCGGCCAAGAAGCGACGAGAACAGCGTGCGCGTCGATCGTGATGCCATGTTCAAACTCCGTCGAAGCACCGAGGGGTCCCTGTGCGTTGCTCGGGGATCGCCCGCGGATCAACTCAACACCAATCCCGGAACTGTCCCGGGACAGGTCCCGATGCCCGTCCGATGCCCCGCTCCGATGACTCGGATCGATGCGTCGGCCGATGCGTCGAGCATGATACCGCAAAGGCGTACCCACTGGCTTTTCGGGTTCAACCGCTCCCGACGGCCATACCCCGTGAAGGGCGTGACGTCTCGAGCAGGCTGATCGCGGCGGCCTCCTTGCACCGGCTCCGTTCGTGGGGCAAACGGGCCCGGCTGGGCGCCTCTGGCTCGCGCCAGATAAGCCCAGCATAACAGACTCCGACACTCCTTGTCCAGTGCCGGTCTCCCGCTCAGGATGGAAATTTCGCATACGGGGCGTGTTCGGATCCCGCCGCGAACCAGCGCGGCCCATCCAGCCGCCGCTCGCTACGCCCCCAGCACGTACCGCACCGCGCGCTCCGCCAAGATGTCCGCCGCGTCGTACACCGGCAGCGCCGAGTTTTCGCTCGTTACCACCAATGGCGCCTCGCTGCACCCCAGGATGACCCCCTCGCACCCCCGGCGTGCAAAGTGCCCGATGATGTCATGCACCGCGTGGCGCGATTCCGGACGTATATGGCCGTACAGGAGCTCCCCGAAGATGATCTGCTCGAGCAGGTCCGCCTCCTGGGCGGTAGGGGGGAGCACCTGGATCCCCCGGATCCCCAGCGGTGTCTGGTACGTGGACGATTCGGTCACCAGCTTCGTTCCAATCACGCCCACCGTCTTGCGCTTGTCACCCTCGACCGACTGTGCCACCAGATCCGTCATCGGCAGCCACGGCACCGTGCTGCCCGACTCCGCGAGCGGGATCGCGTGCTGCACAATGTTGTCGGGAACCAGGCACACCTCCGCCCCGGCCGCGACGACGATGTCCGCGGAGCGCCGCATGTACCTGGCCACCTGGTGCCAGTCTCCCCGGCGGATCGCGTCGATATAGAGGTTCACCGGCTCGTTGTGCACGGTGATCTTGGGCTGGTCGTTGGGCGGGGCCAGCTTGGAAAGGTGGCGAGTGAGCTGCCCGTAGAACAGGGCTGCTCCTTCAGGGCTGACCGCGATGATTCCGATGTGCTTGGCCACGCGGGCAGAGCGTATCACCCCCGGCCCCGTTCCGCCCCGCCTCCCGCGCGCGTCCGACGGCGTCCACTCCGGTCAGCACCGCCGCAATACCCTCCCGCATGGACACCGCCGGCCCCGCCAACCCCTTCGCCGTCCTTGGGCTGCCGGAGACCATGGACCTCACCGACGATCAGATCGAACGTGCGGCCCTGACCCTTTCCGCCCGCCTTCACCCCGACGCCGCCGGAGGAGATCCCGAGGCTGAAAGCCGCCTTGCCGCCGTCAACGACGCCCGAACCCTCCTCGCCAGCGCCGAATCCCGCGCCATCCTTCTCTTGCAACTCGCCGGCGGACCCTCCGCCTCCGCCGATCGCGGGCTCCCCGACGGCTTCCTCGCCGAGATGATGGACATCCGGGAACAGATCGAACAGGCCGCCCAGTCCAAAGACGCTCCCGCCCTCGCCCAATGGCGAGCCTGGGCCCTCACCCGCCGTGCCCAGCACGCGAGCCACACCAAAGACCTGTTCGCCCAGCCTCCAACTTCCGCCACGCTCACCCGTATCCGCCGCGAACTCAACGCCTGGCGCTATATCGAACGCCTCCTCGAACAAATCTCCCTGTAGTGCTATCGCTCTCTACCCCAACCCTCTCTCCCCATATGATTTTCTCGCTGTGCCGCTGTGCCGCTGTGCCGCTGTGCCGCTGTGCCGCTGTGCCGCTGTGCCGCTGTGCCGCTGTGCCGCTGTGCCGCTGGCTCCCTCCCAGTGCCTTCTCGGTTTGCCGCCTTTGCCCTTCTTTGCCCCCTTTGCCCCATCTGGTTTCCCCATGAAACGCAACCTTCCCTTCCTCACTCTCCTCATCCTCTTCGCCGCCCTGCTCTGGTGGCGTGGTCCCGCCGCCACGCCGCACGCGGAAAAGCCCCCGATGTTCTCCCAGAACATCACCCTCGCCCAGGCCCGGGAGCAGTCCGCCGCCGCGCCCAAGCTCATCCTTGCCATGGCGACGGCCGACTGGTGCGGCCCCTGCCAGCAGCTCAAAAAGGGGGCCCTGCGTGACCCCCGCGTCGAAGCCTGGGCCCTCAAGAACACCATCCCCGTCTACATCGATACCGACACGAGCCCCGAGGCCTCCACGCTCCTGGTCACCGGCATTCCCACGCTCATCATCTATAAGGGCGACCGGGAGCTCGCCCGCCAGGAAGGCGTCGTCTCCGCCGACGAGCTTCTTGCCTGGTTTGAAGAAGTGTCCAAGGCCGCCGGCGTCTAGCCGCGTGAATCAAATTCTTGTGTGGCGCCCCGCGGCGTTATTCCCGCTGAAATCTGCGAGCTCCCTCGCCGCCGCGCACCCATCCCACGCGCTGAATGAACCGCGAATTCACACACCGTTTTCACTTCATGCACTCGCACCATTCCGCCAGCCCGTAGCATCCACCAGCCCATGACCGACTCTCTCCCCTTCCGCCTCTCCGGCTTTGAAGACCCCTTCAGCAGCCTCTCTCACCTCATTGCCGCCGTCGCGTTCGCGCTGCTCACCATCCCCCTCATCCGCAAGGCCCTTGCCACACGGATCCACACCCGACCTCACGAACGCACCGCCCGCGTCATTTCCCTCGCCGTCTTCGCGGCCTCCGCCGTGCTCCTGCTCTCCATGAGCGGCGTCTTTCACCTGCTCACCCGCGGAGGACTTGCCCGCGACGTCCTCCAGCGCCTCGACCACGCCTGCATCTTCGTCCTCATCGCCGGCACGTGCACCCCGATCCAGACCATTCTCTACCGCGGGCGCGCCCGCTCGGGTGCGCTCGTCCTCATCTGGACCATCGCCGTCGTGGGTGTCACCCTCAAGTCCATCTTCTTCAAATCCACCCCGGCCCCGCTCAGCCTTGCCCTCTATTTGGGCCTGGGATGGTCGGCGGGCATCTCGATTTTCGTCCTGTGGCGACGCCACGGCCTGGCCTTCATCATGCCCCTGCTCCTGGGCGGACTGGCCTACACCATCGGGGCAGTGGTCGAGTGGATCGAGCCCCGCGCCCTTCTCGACGGCGTGATTCGCGCCCACGAACTCTTCCACCTCGCCGTCATCGCCGGCCTGGGCCTGCAGTGGAAATTCATCTGGTCCATCGCGGACTCCGAATGCCTCTGATTGACCGCTTTCTCACCAGTGCCCGATGCCTGATGCCCGATGCCGAGTGTCTGATGCCTTCTCCCCTTCTAAACTCCCCCAACCCCCCGGGAGCCTCATCATGCTCGATCCCACCCGCCGCAGCTTCATCTTCAGTACCGCATCCCTCGCCGCCCTCGCCGCCGCGGGCGTTCCCCGCGCCGCCGCGAGCCAGCCTTCCACCAAGCCCCAGCCCATCAACCCGCCCGAGCCCAAGCCTCTCAAGCCCGCCACGCAACTCGAGCGCCGCGCGTTCGGCAAGACCGACATGAACGTCACCGTGCTGGGCTTTGGCGGCGCGGAAATCGGCTTCCAGGAAACCGGCGCCGACACCGTCTCCAAGCTCTTGAACTCAGCCCTCGACGCCGGCCTCAACGTGATCGATACCGCCGAGTGCTACAAGGGCTCCGAGGAATCCATCGGCGTCGCCGTCGGCCATCGTCGCAAGGACTTCTACCTCTTCACCAAGGTCGGCCACATGGAGGCCGAAGGCTGGACCGCCGCCTCCATCGCCAAGTCCATCGACCGCAGCCTCGCCCGCCTCAAGACCGACCACATCGACCTCGTCCAGCTTCACTCCTGCGACAAGGACGTGCTCGAAAAGGGGGAGTGCATCCAGGCGCTCGAGGACGCAAGGAAGGCGGGCAAGACGCGGTACATCGGTTACAGCGGAGATTCCCTGGCCGCCCTCTACGCCGTCGAGACCGGACGCTTTGATTCACTCCAGACCTCGATCAACATCGTCGACCAGGAGTGCATCGACCTCACCATCCCCAAGGCCCGGGAAAAGAACATGGGCGTCATCGCCAAGCGCCCCATCGCCAACGCCGTCTGGCGTCACGATGCCAAGCCCGACGACGGTTACGTCCAGGAGTACTGGAACCGCCTGACCGCACTCGCGTACGACTTCACCACAGGCAATGCCCGAGCCGACCAGGGTTCCTCCGGCGCCGCCGGCACGGCCCTGCGCTTCACCCTCGCAGTCCCCGGCGTTGACGTCGCCATCGTCGGCACCACCAAGCCCGAGCGCTGGAAGCAGAACGCCCAGATGCTCCACGACGGCGGACCTTTGGACAAGGACGCCTACGAAGCGATCCGCGCCCGCTGGAAGCAGGTCGCCCAGCCCGCCTGGACCGGCCGGACCTGAAGTTGTCCCTCAGTCCGTAACTTCGTGACTTCGTGACTTTCTGACTCCGTGACTTCCCCCCTAATCCTTCAGGCTGAAGGGCGTGAAGTTCGTGTCTCGGTCGAAGAAGTCTTCGTTCTCCGCCTTCTTGAGGAAGTTGCACAGGGCGTAGGTCGCGGGAGTCATCAACGCCTCAACGGCGACCTTGAAGAACCAGTTGAAGGTGGCGACGCCCAGGATCGTGGAGATGGTCCAGCCCCCCTGCAGGAATGCGGGGAGGTGTTCCTTGCCGAACATGGGCTCGAGCGAGGCGAAGGCGAGGGGATAGAAGATCAGTGAATCGACGCCCTGGCCGACCATGGTGGAGCCAATCGTGCGCGTCCAGAGCAAGCGCCCGCGGGTCCAGACTTTCATCTTCGCCATGACGTAGGAGTTGGCGAAGTCCCCCAGCCAGAAGGCAAAGACCGACGCGGCGACGATGCGGGGCCCCGCGCCGAAGACCGTCTCGATCGCCGGCTGCATCACCTTGTTGAAGGGCTCGTCAGGGTTGACGGACAGGTTGATGACGATCTGGCTCATCACCACGTAAAAGAGCATTGCGCCAAAGCCCGCCCAGATCACTTTGCGGGTTCGGGCATATCCGTATACCTCCGTGAGCACGTCACCGAAGATGTAGCTGATGGGGAAAAAGATGTTCCCCGCGCCGAAGGCGAGGGTGCTGCCGATCCAGGGAAGGGCGAAGGGGAGATGGACTGCGCAGGACTTTCCCGGCCCGATGATGTTGGAGCAGAGCAGCACGGTGACGAAGCCCGCCATGACCAGGTCGTAGTAGCGGTAGGAGCGGTGTCGCCCCTGGGGAGGCCGGATCTCCGACAGGCCGTGCGAGGGCATGGGTTTGTGGTCATGGTGCGGGGCGTGGGGGGGCCTGATCGGGTCGGGAGGCGTCGTCACGGCGGGACTCCTGGGCCAGAACGGGGAGGCGGCGGGAGAAAGGCGAGGAGATGCACAGTCTACTTCGCCGGCTCTATCATGGTTGGATGACTACCGCACTGCACGTCCCCACGACCGAGTTCGAGAAGACGGATCGATGCGCCACCCTCGACCATCGCCCGCGAGTGCTGCTGGGAAAGATGGGGCTGGACGGGCACGACCGGGGCGTGAAGGTGATTGCCCGGGCGCTTCGAGATTCGGGCGTGCATGTGATTTACTCCGGGCTGTGGCAGACGCCGCGCTCCCTGGCGATCTCGGCGCGGGACGAAGACTGCGACGTCGTGTGCGCCTCGATGATGTCAAACTCCCACTTGGTTCTCGGACCCAGGCTGGTGGGAGAGCTTAAGGCCCTCGGACGCCCCGACATGGCCGTCTACATGGGCGGCATTCTTCCGCAGGAAGACGTTCCCAAGCTCCTCGCCGGGGGTGTCTCCCGCTGCTTCACCACGGGCGTGGGATTGCTGGACATCGTCGAAGCGGTCAAGCAGGCGACGCGTGAACGCGCGCCCGTGGTCGGCGGGTCGGCGGCCGGCCCGGGCGGGGACATCAGCGCCCGCACCGCGCAGCTCGCGCGAGACATCTCCCTGGTGCACGACCAGAAGACGGTGCGTCCGGGGGCGACGCGGCGACGGCCCCCGCGCGTGATCGGCGTGACGGGCTCTCCGGGCGCGGGCAAGAGCACGCTGGTCGCCCAGCTTTCCGCGGAATTTGTGCGGCGGGCCGCGGCGGCGAAGCAGAACGGCGAGGCCAACTCTCCGTTCCGCGGCCGCTGCGCCGTGATCGCCTTCGACCCCATGAGCCCGATCACCAGCGGGGCGCTGCTGGGAGATCGCCTGCGGGTGGATTTCAATACGATCGACGAAGCCGTGTACTACCGCAGCCTTGCGATCAGCGGGGAGGATTACCACGGGGTGGACCAGATCATCGAGCTCATCGGGGGGGCTTTTGAGGCGGGATCCGAAGCAGCGTTCGACACGGTCTTCGTCGAGACCGTCGGCGCCGGCCAGAACGAGACCCGGATCCGCCAGCACGTCGATTCCACCATGGTGGTGCTCACGCCCGGCATGGGCGATGCCGTGCAGATGGACAAGGCGGGCATCCTCGAGATCGCCGACCTGTTCGTCTGCAACAAGGCCGACCATCCCGGGGAGCACGACCTGGTCCGCGATCTGCGGGACGTTGCCGGTCGCCGAGCGATCTTGGAGACCGTCGCGACCAAGGGGCAGGGGATCCCAGAATTGCTCGACGCGGTCGTTACGTAAATGTCGTGCCCGCGCGATCGGTCCGGCGGGCAGATCACGTGAAACCAAGCCTCCGGATTGAACATCCAAACGGTCAGAGCGTGCGATAGGAGTGGGGACCGTGGTTCCGTCGGCTTGACTTCGATCGTGTTCCCAATCCTTTGCTCGCCTGCCGGGTGGGGTTGATTCATGCCGCCGTTTTCCTCATCGTCGTCCCGTCACACCATGCAGTGCATGGAGGTATGGGGCGGCAACCGCGCGATCGACGCGGGGGTGGAGATGTCCGGCCTCGACGCGTGGGTCTACTCCCGACCTTACAAGAGCCAGGGCAACCAGGAGGCCGGCGGGGGGGATATCCACTACCTCTCCAGCTGCATGACAGGCCGCATCTCCCGCATGCTCGTCGCCGACGTCTCCGGACACGGCGCGGCCGTGGACAGCGTCGCCGTCACGCTCCGGGACCTGATGCGCAAGTACGTCAATTTCCTCGACCAGTCCAAGTTCGTGCGCAACCTCAACGTCCAGTTCGGGGCGATGTCCAGCGCCGGGCTTTTCGCGACCGCTGTCATCGCGACGTACTGGGCGCCCACCGAGTACCTGGTCGCGACCAACGCGGGGCACCCACGGCCACTGCTCTACCGCGCCCGCCGCGGAACGTGGGAATTCCTCGACTCCGCCGGCGGAGAGCATGCCGACGACGCGTCTCCCAGCAACCTCCCGCTGGGAATCCTGGAGCCGACCAGCTACGACCAGTTCGGCGTCAAGCTCGAGGAAGGCGACCTGGTCCTGATCTACACCGACTCCCTCGTGGAATCGCGCGGGAGCGACGGAAAACTGCTGGGTGATCCCGGCCTGCTGGAAGTCGCCCGGGGCTTGGACACCTCCAAGCCCGCGTCGCTGGTCTCGTCGCTCGTGCAGGCGCTCGCCGACCGCCAGGGAAGCCCTGAATTCACCGACGATGTCACCTGCCTCCTGCTCCGCCGCAACGGCGTCAAGCCCAAGATGGGCGTCAAGGACATCGCCATGGGCGTCGGCCGGGTTCTGGAACAGGCGTGGCACAAGTTGACGGGCCGGGCGACGCCCCTGCCCTGGCCGGAGGTCCGCCTCGAAACGGTCGGCGGCGTGATGTTCCGCAGCCTCAATCAGCGATGGGGACGTCGGCGGAAGAAAAACGCGTCCCCCCGGAACCACGCCGCGAAAACCGACACGTAATCGCCTCGGAATCACGCGCTGTATCGCCGGGTGCGCACCCAAGTGCGGGCGTAGCATTGGCCCAGCATGAGCGAGCACACCGCCGAGATTCCGGTCGAAGGTTCCCCGCAGCAGGACGGGATTTCCGATCCCTCGGAGACAGGCACGTCCCCCGCGGCGGCCGCGCCGACGCTCGGCGGAGCGATGCCCGCGCCGGGGACGATCACCGGCGACCTGGAAGCGATGCTCCTCTCCGCGGGACGGACCGTGCCGGCCGTCAAGCTCGCCGTCGCGCTTGGTCTTATCACGCCCGAGGCCGTCGAAGAGGCCCAGGCATCTGCCGTTCCCTCTCCGAAGCCCTCCGCGGAGGGAACCGAGGCGTCCGATTCCCCTGCGCCGGTGGTGAAGAGTTCCCGCAAGCGATCCAAGGCCAAGTCCGGCCCCGCGGAGGCCGAGGGCGTGATCGAAAAGGCGATCGAGCTGCTCAACGCGCAGTACGAGAAGACCGGCCGCGCGTTCCGCATCGAGCGCATCGCCGGCGGCTACCGCTTCATGACCCTCGCCCGCCACGCCAAGGCCGTCGCCGCCCTGCACCAGGACCGGGATTCCATCAAGCTCTCTCGTCAGGCCATCGAAACGCTCGCCATCATCGCTTACCGCCAGCCCATCACCCGCGCGGAGCTGGAGTCCATCCGCGGCGTCGCCTGCGGTGAAGTCCTCCGTTCCCTGATGGAACGCCGCCTCATCGCCATCGTCGGCCGCTCTGAAGAGCTTGGCCGGCCCATGCTCTACGGCTCGACCAAGCACTTCCTTGACGCCTTCGGCCTGGCCTCCCTCAAGGACCTGCCCTCCGCGGCGGACCTCAAGACCGCGCTCTGAAACAGTCACACCAAGGGTTGGAACCTTTCCACGCCCGCGATGTCATAGGTCAGGCTACCCTTCGGCCTTTCCCAGAAAGGACTCTCATGTCTCGTCCATTCGCGTATGTCGCCCTCGCGGGCCTTGTCTGCTCGCTTTCGGTCGCGCTTGCCCAACCCGGTGGCCAGCCAGCAGGCCAGCCCCCCGCACCCCCGCCGGCGCCCGCCGCCCAGCCCCCGGCCCCCCCCGAGCCCAAGGCGATTCCCGTGCCCGATGGCCCCGTCATCGAGAAGCGCGAGCTTGAGGGCGGCGTGATCGTCGAAGAGATCAAGATCGGCACCGGCTATGAACTCAAGACCGGTTCGGCCTTCGTTGCCCACTACCACGGCATGCTCAAGAGCGACGGCTCGGTCTTCGAATCCTCCTTCGCGACCGGCGAGCCCCTGGTCTACCCGATCGCCGACATGATCGACGGCTGGAAGAAGGGCCTGCCCGGCATGAAGGTCGGCGGCGTCCGCAAGGTCACCGTCCCCGCCGCGATGGGATATGGCGAGCGGGCGAGCGAGAAGATCCCCGCCAACTCCGACCTGGTCTTCATCGTTCAGCTCCAGGACGTGCTGTATATCGAGGACGTCAAGGAAGGCAGCGGCGAGGCCGCGACCAACACCTGCGTCGCGGTCACTACCCAGAGCGTGAAGGACGCTGAAGGCAAGGAAGTCGAGAAGGCCGACATGTCGGCCCCCTACGTCTGGCTCCCGGGTGAAATGAACGCCCCCGGCACGCGCTTCGACACCATGCAGCTCGCCTTCGATGGCATGAAGGTCGGCGGCACCCGCAAGGTGCACATCCCCGCCGAGATGAACGGCGCCCCGCCCCAGCTTGAGATCAAGCGCCCCAAGGGCGTGCCGATCAGCGTTGAGTTCAACCTCATCGCCGTCCGCAACCTCCCCCAGCGCCGCGCCCCGGGCCGGTAATCCGACCACGGTTGCCGCGCTGCATCGGCGCTTCGACGTGAATCCGAGACATTGAGACGCCGCCGGGATCATCCCGGCGGCGTTTTTTCATTCACGATCGTGCAATCCCGTTACGCGTCGAACGTCCCCGCCGCCACGCCCGCGACATGCCCGCTCGCCCACGCCCACTGGAAGTTAAACCCCCCGATGCGGCCGTCCACGTCGCAGATCTCCCCGCACAGGTACAGCCCCGGACACACCCGGCTTTCCATCGTCGAAAGCTGGATCTCGCTCAGCGGAATCCCGCCCGCGGTGACCTCGGCGTAGGTGTACCCGCGATCCCCGGTCACGGGAATTTCCAGCTCCGTCAGAACCCCCGCAAGCCGTCGCCGCTTCTCCTTCGCGAGCGATGCGAGCGCCGCCGAAGGATCGACGCCCGCGTGTTCGCACAGCGCGCGGGCGAGCCGCTCGGGCAGCGTTTCGGTCAGGAACCGCAGCGGCGTTGGCGCCTTGGGCGCCCGGCCCAGCTGCGCAAGGTGCGTGTCCAGCGCCTCGAGCGTGAACTGCGGCAGCACGCTCAGCAGCAGCCGAGGCGTTCCACCCCCCGCGTACAACGCCTCCGTGTAGTACCGGCTGATATCAAGCACGCTCGGACCTGAGAGTCCAAAGTGTGTGAGCAACGTGGAGTTGGTGAACGCCGCGAGCTTCTTCCCGCTCCCCGATCGCACCTCCAGCGTCGTCGGTAGCGTAATCCCGCTCAGCTCGCACAGAAAGTGCCCCTTCGCCAGCGTCAGCGGCACCAGCGCCGGAAAAATGCGCGGCGTCGTCGAATGGCCCAGGGCCCTGGCAATTTCATACCCGTGCCCGTCCGAGCCGGTCCTGGGCAACGCCATGCCGCCCGCGGCGAGGATGACGCGGCGGGCCCTCACCATCGCCGCATCTCGCAGCGGATTGTGGTCTCCCGCGGGCGGATCATTCGCCAGGCGCTTTCGATGCACGACAAACCGAGGCTCACCTTCCCCGGCGTCGGCGAGAGCCTCCACGGACTCCACCCGCCACGGAAAAACAAGCTGCGTCCCAACGCGTCGAGTTTCATCCAGCAGCGCGTTGAGCACCGTGTGCGCGTCGTCCGTCACGGGAAAAAGCTTGCCAGTCTCCTCACGCTTGAGCTCGACGCCCAGTTCCCGGAAGAACTCGGTGGTGCGAGCGACGTCAAACCGTCCCAGCACCTTTCGGATCGCGTTTCTTGACGATCCCGCGTACGCCGTTTCATCCACGTGATGGTGCGTGACATTGCAGCGGCCGCCGCCGGCAACCAGGATCTTGGCGCCCAGCTTGCGAGCGCCGTCAAACGCGGCAACGTGCAGCGCCGGGGAGCCATCCGGCCCCCGCGCCGTCCTCCCGGTCCAGATCGAAGCAAACAGCCCCGCCGCGCCGCAGCCGATGATGGCGATGTCGACGGTGGGCTCTTTCAAGGCCGCAGGATCTCTCCCATGTCGATGATCGCCCCGCTGGGCTGGTAGTAATCGACGTTCAGCACGCCCTCACGGATCGACGTGAACACCACGCACGAGCGCCCGACCGACGCCGCGAACTCCTGGTCTCCGTCGCTGGGGCCCGCGTAATCCTCGTTGCGGTACCGCTGCGTATGGAAGTGGTAGATCGCCAGCGCCCGGTCACCCGCGTTCATCATATCGGTGCTGGCGATGAACCGGTCGTCGGCGAACCGCTGCGCCGACCGCGGTGGGAATAGCCGGGCCCGCCACGAATTGCTCGTCGCCTTGTCGTCACCCGTCCAAGTCTTCTCGGTTCCCCCCGCGCCCCCGAAATCGATCACGCCCCCGTACTCGGTCTGCTTGTCCTGGTAGTCCAGCACCTGCTGCTGGAGGATCTGTGAGCGGACCTTGGGATCGGCGAGCACGTCGTCGATCGCCAGCAGCGTGAGCATGTCCCCCCACGTGAGCTTGTCCTGCCAGCTCTCCAGGTCCTGGCGGATGGGCCTGCGGTTGGCGGTCTGGTCGATCGACCGCCGATGGGTCTTGCGGTCGTCCAAGCGGCGATGCAGTTCGGCGAGCAGCGCCGCGCGGCCCGACGTCAGCAACTGCGGCCGGTTCGCCGCCGCCCACCGAAGCGGCTCCAGGTTGCGCAGGCACAGCCCGCGAGTCTGCTCGTCGTCCAGCCTCGCGGCGATCGACGAGACCTCCGACCACCACGCCGCGTTCTCGGCATTCTCCGCGGAGACCAGGGAAAGCAGCCAGGGGATCTCCCCGCCGGAGATCGGGATCGCCTTTACCTCCCTCGCCGACCGCTGGATCGCCGTCAGCACCGCGTCGTCGGCGGGAACACCCGTCTCCTGCAAGGCGCGGATCCGGAACGAGCCCGTCGGATCCAGCCGCCCCAGCAGATCCCACGCCTCCGACCGCAGCCGCACGGTCGCGTCCAATCCCGGGATCTCGTCCATGCCCGGCGGGTGCACAAACGCGTTGTACACGATCTGCTCGATCGACTGGCCCGGATATAAGGCGAGCAGCGCGCCACGTTCGCAGCGTTCTTTCTCCGGCACCAGGATCTGGGGCCTTGCGTAGCTGCGGATCAGGGGGCCGGTGAAATCGATCCATCCGCGGGCGCCGATCACCGAGCACACGTACACCAGCACGGTCCGGCTGGATTCCTTGGGGATCATCAGCCGCGCCATTGTCTTGGAGTCGGCGAGGTTCGCCTCATCAGGATCGTGCAGCAGCTTGTCCATGATCTTCACGCGCAGCTCGGTGGGCGTGTTCTGCACGTCCCACGCCATCTCCTTGAGCATCGCCCGGGTGGTCGCGCGGGCTTGCGGATTGCTCGCCGACTCATCCCACAGCTGGTCCAGCGCCTTGCCGCGGATATCCCAGCGGAAGCGTGGGTTCTTCACGTCGGCGACGTTGTCCCCGGTCAGTTCAGGCCCTCCGGAGCATCCCGCCAAGCTCGCCGCCAACGACAGTCCGGCGACAGTGGCGATGAGCAAGGCCAGGCGGGCCTTCCTGGGACGGGCCCGGGAAGTCAGGCAGCCGGGAGCGTAAGAAAAAGCAGTGGGCTCGCTGGTCATGCCGCAGTCTAAGCGTTTGAAACGCGGGAGGGCGGCCCGGCGTCCTAAGATGCATGACCATGTCGACCGCCTCCAGCGCCAATCCGGTTCAGGCGACCCTTCAGGAGAAGGTAGCGAAAATCATCGCCATGATCCGTCCGGCGGTTCAATCCGACGGCGGGGATATCGAGCTGGTGGACCTGACACCCGAGGGCGTGGTCAAGATCCGCCTGCACGGGGCCTGCGTCGGCTGTCCCTCCAGTGCCATCACGCTCCAGATGGGCGTGGAGCGGAACCTCAAGGCCCACGTGCCGGAGGTTCGGTCGGTCGAAGCCGTTCCCTAAGAGCGGCGAGCCGCCCGGGTCGAAACCTCAATCACGGGAGTGACGGCGTGAACTTCCCGCGCACGCAATGCGCTTGGAGCGGCCGGCGGACGCCGATTGTCAGAGTCATACGATGTTCGTACTCTGTTCGCAATATAAATGTGCTGGCAATCGGGAGCGGGGCGAGGTAAGCTGATCGTGGGTGCTCGTTGGGCCGGTACCGCATTTGTTCGGTATCGATCGCGGCGGGTCGGTGTTTCGCGGCGGACGCCGCGAAGGGTTCAGACGTAGGGAGCGTCGCCGATGCTGGTCATCACGAGACGTGAGGGCGAGGAAATCGTGATCGGGGATCCGAAGAACCCGATCGGCATCGTCCGCATCGCCTCGATCAAGGGCGAACGCGTGCGGGTGGCCTTCGATTTCCCCCGTGAAGTGGAAATTAATCGGCGCGAGATCGCCAACCAGATCGTGGCGACGGGTGAAACCGCCGCCGCGGCGACGACCGCGTAAGTCTGAACCATGATCTCACAAATAGCGCACGCCGCGGTAATCCGCGGCGTGTTTTTTCGCGCGTGCGGTGTTCACATGCCGTCCGCGGAGGATTTGCACCGGGCGCGCGCACGGGTGACACAGGTGTGCAAAAAACAGGGGCCGCACGCGCGGCCCCTGCACACTCTGTCCGATCGATCGCCGCGGTGGGCGGGAGCTTATTCCGGCTTGCCGCCGGACATGTCGTAGATCCACGCGTCCCCGTTGCGGGGCCAGTTCTGCACTTCGCCGGCGGCGAAGAAGAGCTTGAGCTCACGCTCCGCGGCCTCGGGGCTGTCGGAGCCGTGGATGAGGTTGAAGCTGTTGGAGACGCCAAAGTCCCCGCGGATGGTGCCGGGGTTGGCCTTGGAGCCGAAGGTCGCGCCCATCAGGTTGCGGGCGATGGTGATCGCGCCGTTGCCGCGGAGCGCCAGGACGACGACCGGGGAGCTGGTCATGAACTTCACCAGGCCGGGATAGAAGGGACGCTCCTTGTGCGCTTCGTAGTGCGTCGCGGCGAGCTGCTGGCTGATCTGCATGAGCTTCATGCCGACGACCTGGAGGCCCTTTTCCTCGAAGCGGGTGATGATGCGGCCGCACAGGCCGCGCTGCACGGCGTCGGGCTTGAGGATGATGAGCGTGGTTTCCATGAACCGTGTTCCTTTCGAGTGGTCAAAGGCCGCCCGTGGCGGCGGTCAATCCTCCGCAGGGCCGTTTCGGACGTGAATCGGAGGGGGGCAAGGATAGGCGCGTCGGAGGCTTTGGCCGCAGGATTGAAGCCTGAAACACGGCTCTTCCGCACCATCGGATCAGCGCCCCGCGGCTTTGCTAGCATGCCGCGATGGACGTGGCCATCGTCGGATGTGGAACCGCAGGACCCGCGCTGGCGGGGATGCTGGCCCGCCGGGGTCGCCGCGTCACCATCTTTGAGCAGCACGCCTCTCCCGGGCCGGTCGGGTCGGGCATCCTGCTCCAGCCCCTGGGAATGGGAGTGCTTGAGGAAATGGGTGTGGGAGAGCGCGTGCGAGCGATCGCCTCTCCCGTTCGCCGGCTCCACGGTGTGAATCGCCGCGGCAAAACCGTGCTCGACCTTCATTACCGCGATCTTCATCCTGGTTGCGTGGGATACGGAGTGCAGCGGGGGCTGCTCTTCCAGGCGCTCTTCGATGAAGCCCGAAGGCAGGGCGTCACAATCCAGACCGGAATTCGGGTGGTGGCGATTGATGAGCCCGCCGGACAGCGACCCGGCCTTCTCGATGCGCAGGGAACGCGGTGGGGGCCCTTCGATCTGGTGGTGGCGGCAGACGGCGCCAGGTCGGCGCTGAGGGCGCAGAGCATGGCGTCCGTCGGTCGTGTGCGCCGAAGCGTGGAGTATCCGTGGGGTGCGTGGTGGTTCACCGCGCCCGCGGGTGATCCGCCTCAAGTCACCCTGCCGCAGGACACACTCTCCCAGGTGTACGACGACGCCGCCGGGATGGTCGGATTTCTGCCCTCGGGCCGGCTGGAATCGCACGGCCCGCAGACGATCAGTTGCTTCTGGAGCGTGCGGCGCCGCGACGAAGCGGAGATGCGAGGGCGCGGGATCGACTGGCTGAAGGAGAGAATCTGCGGCCTCGAGCCCCGAGCCGAACTGCTGCTGCGTGGCCTCACGAACCCGGGACAGGTCCTTTCCGCGGCCTACCAGGATGTCGTCATGCGCCCGCTCTGGCGAGGCCGCACCGTGTTCATCGGAGACGCCGGGCACGCGATGAGTCCGCAGCTGGGCCTGGGCGCCAACCTCGCGCTGGGGGATGCCAGGCTGCTGGCCCAGCGCCTTGACCCGTTGCCCTCGCACCCCGGGGCCGACCGTGTGCGTGCGGCCCTGCGTGAGTTTTCGCAGGCTCGCCGGCCCGTCCTGCGGTACTACTCGTGGACATCCCGGCTTCTGACGCCCTTCTTCCAGTCCGATGAACGGAGCCTCGCGGTGGTCCGAGATCTCGCGCTGCCGTGGATGTGCCGGATCGGATGGACCCGGCGCGAAATGCTGCGGGCGATGACGGGCGCAAAGTCCGGGTTATTGACCTGATGCAGCCCTGATGCGGCGACCACTACCCGGAACCGACCTCCGAGAAGGTCCCGCATGCGCCCTCCCATCGGCGCAGGCGTCTCCGCCGACGTCCAAGTAGCGTGGAAGCGACGGACGCGGGCGGCACGCGGGGCAAGGGGATCGCACCTTGTGGTCATGCGGGGCACGGACGCCTCGCCAACACAAGGAGAACAGACATTGAAAAAGAATAATGCCTTCCTGTTTGCGTTCGTTGTCGCCGCCGGTTCCGCTGCCTGCGCCCAGGCCGCCACGGTGGACGCGGTGATCACCGCCGACAACCACTACGCGCTGTACTCCTCGACCGGCAACGTGTTCTCGTACCACGGTGGCAACGAGCTGGGCGCGGGCGGAAACCCGGGCACGTACAACTGGTCCGAGCCCGAACCGTATTCGATCAATGTCGGGGATTACCTGTACATCGCGGCATGGTCCGATGACTCGGTGGCACAGGGCGTCCTCGCCAACATCTGGGTCGATGGTTCTCCGCTGCACAGCGGCAACGCGGCCTGGGAGGTGTATAAGACCGACATCAACCGCGGGGACGGCGATGCCCATCCCCTGGCCTCGGAGATCGACGGCCACGTGACCTTCGCCACGGCGAACGCGCTGTGGGAAACCCCCTTCGTGGGCGGCGCGAACGGTTCGGGCCCGTGGGGAATGGTCCCCGGCATCAACGGTGATGCCAACTGGATGTGGTACGCCACGCCCGGTGACGACAATCCCCTGGAAGGCGGCAGCGGCGCGGGAGAGATGCTGATCTTCCGCACGGCCGTGCCCGCCCCCGGAGCCGCGGCCCTGGCGGGCCTGGGTGGTCTGCTCGTTGCTCGCCGTCGTCGGTGAGTGGTCGGTGAGTGAACGCGAAGGCCCGGGGCACACGCCCCGGGCCTTTTTCGTTGGTGCGAGGAGACGCAGAGACGGAGAGACGCAGAGAGGAGGTGAACGAAGTCGCGAAGTCAGGAAGCTGTTAAACAACGGCGGGATGCTTGCGCATCCCGCCGAGTGGGTCAGGGCTTTCAAACAGTGGCCGCGCGAACGGATGACGCGGAAGTGATCAGGGATGATCAGCGGCGACGACGGCCGGCGACCAGACCACCCAGGCCGACGAGGGCGAGGGAGGCGGGGGCGGGGATGGGAGTCGCGTTGAGCTGGACGTTGTCGATGCGGTTGTTGCCGCCGCTGCCCGAAGCGCCCGACAGGGTGAGGCGGACCGTCACGCTGGGAGCGTTGTTCAGGGCGACGATGGAGGAGAGGTCGCGGGAGACCAGGAAGAAGGAAGACGACGCGCCGCCGTCCCAGGCCGCGCCGTTGTTGGTGAAGGAGACGCCGTCGGTGGAGTAGGAGAGCTGGCCGACATGGAAGCCCGTGCCCGTGCCGCGGGTGGAGAAGGAAACCTGCAGGTCCTTGAAGCCGGACATGCTGATCGCGAACTGGATGTAGCCGCCGTTGGCGGTCACGGGGCCCGCGCCGCCGACGCCGCCCTGCATGGAGATCGCCCCGCCGGAGATGTCAGCGCCCAGGGCGTTGAGCGTGCTGCCGGTGAAGGTGCCGACCACGCCGTTGGCGGTGCCGGCGTTGTTGGTGTTGAAGGTGATCGTGGGGGAGCCGCCGCCGATGGACAGCGTGCCCGCGCCCTGATCGGGGGCGAGGCTGTTCAGGGTGCCCAGCTGGCCGCTGGTGCTGTTGCCGGTGCTGTTGTTGAAGTTCCAGTAGGCGACAACGTTCGCGCTCGCGGAAGCGGCGAAGATCGCCGTCCCGGCCGTAACGGCCAAGATAAGACCATTCTTCATGTCAGACTCTCCTATAACCAACCTGTGAACAACTGAACCAGGGCTGGAAACTGCCCTCGCACAGCCTCCCACAGCAAGCGTGGGGCGGACCTGTGCTGAACGGAAACACGGTTCGGGAAACGAGGACGAAGTATACCGGGAGCCTCCCGGCCCGGTGCATGCCGGAACTCGTATTCACGCGAACTTTGCGCGGCGGACCGCGACTTGTTTGGATTTCATTCAGCCCTGTCGCGAAACGCGCACTGCCGCCTCGATGAGCCCCAGGTGCGAGTAGGCCTGCGGAAAATTGCCAAGCCACGTGCCGTCATCAGGTTCGAATTCTTCGCTCATCAGCCCCGTGGGGCCGGCGAGGGCGGTGACCTGATCGAACAGCGCCATCGCCTCCGCCCCGCGCCCCACCATGTGGAGGCACTCCACCAGCCAGTAGGCACAGATCACCCACCCGCCTTCCCGGCCGGGGAGGGCATCGTCGTAGCGGTACCGGTCTACCACCGGGCCCCTGCGAAGAGTCTTTTCGACGCTGTCGATGGTGTCACGCGCGACCTGGGTATTGCCCTGGGCGACGCCGCTGATGAGCGCCAGGAGCGTGGAAGCGTCGGGTGAAGGGACGTCGTAGGCCCCGATCAGGGCTTGTGAGCCCGGGAAGAGACCGCGGGCGAGGATGTCCTGGGAGATCCGGGCGCGAAGATCGTGCCAGGCCGGGCGTTTGAATCCCATCGCCCGCTCGGCGACGACGATGCCGCGGTCGACGGCGAGCCAGCACATCGCCTTGGTATGCACGTGGTGGCGTTTTGGCCCGCGGATCTCCCAGATGCCGTGGTCGGGCTCGGTCCAGCGCGAGGCGACGGCATTGACCATGGATTCGACCAGGCGCCAGTGCTCGGGGGTTATCGGGGCTCCCATCTCGGCGACGCGGGCGACCAAATCGACGATGGGTCCGAAAACATCGAGCTGCACCTGCGTCGAGGCGGCGTTGCCGATGCGCACGGGGCGGCTGCCGGCGTACCCGGCGAGTTCGCTGATCTCGGCTTCGGGACCCAGGTGGTGTCCTGTGACGGTGTACAGCGGGCTGAGGCGCTCGGGCGTGTCGATCTGCTCGACCAGCTCCATGATCCAGTCGAGCATCTTCATGGCGATGCCGGTGTTGCCCAGGCGGGTGAGTGCGGCGGCGGACATGCAGGCATCCCGGACCCAGCAGAAGCGGTAATCCCAGTTGCGGATCCCGCCGAGGTGCTCGGGAAGGCTGGTGGTCGCGGCCGCGGCGATCGCTCCGGTCGGACCGTGGGTCAGGGCCTTGATGACCAAGGCTGAGCGTTTCACCGCCTCGTCGGCGAGGGGTGGAAGGTTGAGCGTCCGCACCCATCCCGTCCAGAAGCGCAGCGTTTGATCCCGTCGCGCCGCTTCGGGGACGATGGACGGGGCGGTGCTCGCCGTGCCGTACCGCAGCTCAAGGGCGACGGGCGCGGCGGTGGTATCGATCAGCGCCGTGGCGGTCTGGTGCTTGCCGTCATCCTCGATGGTCCATTGGACGCCGGGTGAACGGAGGACGGCGGGGTCGCTCCAGCCATCGACTTCCAGGCCGTCGGGCACGGCGAGGAGCTTGGTCTGGGCGCGGCCGAAATCCAGCCGCGGCCGGAAGACCACGCGAAAGACGCCGGGGCCCTCGAGCAGGCGGATGAGTTCGCTGCGGCCGGAGCGCTGGTAGGGGCGGCCGGCCGAGCAGTCGAGGTAGTCGGTGACCGAGAGCGGCCCCCAGGCGGTCTGGAGGACGAACGAATCGTCGAGGTAGCGCTGGGTGGGGGCGGTGGGAGGTGTGGTGGGGTGGGCGGGTGAGACGCTGAAGTGGCCGCGGGTGGGGTCGGCCAGGAGCGCGGCGAAGACCGCGGAGGAATCGATGCGGGGCAGGCAGAGCCAGACGATGGAGGCGCTGGGATCGACCAGGGCAACCGTGCGCTGATCGGAGAGAAGTGAATGGCTGACGATGGGGGTGAGGTCGCGGTGGGCGAGCCACCACTTTCGGCGGGTGACGAGCATGCGGAGGAAGGCGTCGGTGGACTCCGCCCCGGCGAGGGCCACGGACTTGCCGCCGTCGGCGAGGACGGAGACGCCGCGCGGTGAGCAGATGACCACGCTTGCCGCGCCGGTCTGGTGGCGGGCGGCTTCGAGCTGGGCTGGATCCCCGGAGAGGATGTGGGTGTGAGGAAGCGCGGCGAGAGGCTGGGCGGCGGGCCGCGGGGGTCCCTCGCAAAAGACCAGGAGGACGGAGGCGGAGGCGAGGTCGTGGATCCAGGGGCCTCGGGTGTGCTGCATGTGCGACCAACTCCGGCATATGCCAATCGGCCCCCGATGCGGTTCGAGGGGATGCTATTCGCCCGAAATCCCGCGGGCGGCGGCGTCGGGAGGGGTTGATCGCGCCGCATGAGGGATTTTCCACGAGGGGGAGACCTGAAACGGATCCGCACGTGGGTTGTGGACGGCGGTACACTTGGGCGTGCGGCCCGGGTTCTTGCCGATGGGCCGGTTTTGTCAGTATTTTCGCCGCCATGGAGGGCGACATGAGCCGTACCGCCTTGCTCGACGACGCCGTGAACGAATCCACCCGGAAGTCATCCAAGCCCGTGCCCCGCGCGACCGCCGAGACGATGG
This sequence comes from Phycisphaerales bacterium, assembly GCA_044226385.1. Classification (GTDB taxonomy): domain Bacteria; phylum Planctomycetota; class Phycisphaerae; order Phycisphaerales; family UBA1924; genus JAEUJB01. The sequence goes on along the minus strand of JBGAHA010000006.1, from coordinate 171,066 downwards.
CGACGCGCCAGCGTGACATTTCGGTGTCGGAGTTCTTCGCGAAGAACCGCCATCTGCTGGGGTTCGACAATCCGCGCAAGGCACTGCTGACGACGGTGAAGGAGGCGGTCGACAACTCCCTGGACGCCTGCGAGGAGGCGGGGATCCTGCCGGAGATCGTCGTGGCGATCGAGGACCTGCAGCCCGACCGGCCGGCGAGCGCGAAGAGCTCGAGGTACCGGGTGACGATCGTGGACAACGGTCCCGGGATCGTGCGCAAGCAGGTGGAGAACATCTTCGGGCGCCTGCTGTACGGCTCGAAGTTCCACCGGCTCAAGATGTCGCGCGGCCAGCAGGGGATCGGCATCTCCGCGGCGGGGATGTACGGTTTGATCACCACGGGCAAGCCGATGGTGATCCATACCAAGCCGACGGCGAAGGGGCCTGCTCACCATATTGAGCTGGCGATGAACACCAAGACCAACCGCGCCGAGGTGACGGAAGACACTGAGACGCAGGATTTTCCTCCGCGGCGGCTGGGTGAATTGACGCCCGGGACGCGGGAACTGGTTCGCGACGGGATGTTCCTGAGCGCCGACTCGTTCCCGACGGGCACGAGCGTGAGCATCGAGCTCGACGGGCGGTACCAGAAGGGCCGCGGTTCGGTGGACGAGTTCCTGGACCTGACGGCGATCGCCAACCCGCACGCGCGGATCGTGTTCGTCCCCCCGTCGCGCGAGAGCGCGTCGGAGGAAGAGGAACTGCTGACGACTCGCAAGAGCAAGGGCAAGGAGATCGCGGTCGTTGGCGGGGATCCTGCGCCCGCCGCCGCGCCGGCGCCCGCCCCGGTCCAGCCGGCGGTGACCACAGAAACCGGCGGCGTGACAATCTTTCCGCGCGGGGTGCACGAGCTTCCGCCGGAGACCAAGGAGATCCAGCCGCACCCCAAGGGGATCGAGCTGGGCATCCTGCTGCAGATGGTGAAGGACTACGAGGCGGTGGAGAAGGGCGGCACGCTCTACAAGTTCCTGCAGGAGCAGTTCAGCCGGATTTCACACCAGACCGCGGCGATGTTCTGCGAGAAGATCGGCGTGACCAGTCGCACGAAGGTGGCGGACCTGGAGCCGCCGCAGGTGGAGAAGCTCTTCCAGGAATTCCAGGAGGCCAAGCTTCCCCCGCCGCCGACGGACTGCCTGGCGCCGATCGGGGTGCGCCAGCTCCTCGCCGGCATGCTCAAGGGCGTGCGGGCGGAGTTTTACGCGGCGAGCTCGCGTGAAGCGGAGATCTACCGTGGTCGTCCGTTCCAGATCGAGGCGGCGATCGCCTTCGGCGGTGAACTGCCCGCGGACGACACGTGCCGGGTGATCCGGTTCGCCAACCGGGTGCCGCTGCTGTTCCAGCAGTCGGCGTGTTCGTCGTTCAAGGCGGTGATCGATACGAACTGGCGGAACTACGACCTCCAGCAGCCCAGGACGAGCGCGCCGATCGGCCCGCTGGTGATCATGATCCACATGGCGAGCGTTTGGGTGCCATTCACGAGCGAGAGCAAGGAAGCGATCGCCGACTACGACGAGATCCGCAAGGAGATGAAGCTGGCGCTGATGGAGTGCGGGCGCAAGCTGGGGACGTACCTGAAGAAGCGGGCGAAGATGCGCCGGGAGAGCGAGCGGCGCGATGTGTTCCAGAAGTACATCGGGGAGATCGCCAAGGCGGCGGCGGCGATCACGGGCGTGGACGGGAAGAAGTTTTACGAGGCGCTGCTGGAGCAGGCCAAGGCCAAGACGGCGATCGCCGACCTGCAGCTGGACGAGGACGGCAAGGCGGTGAAGGAGGATCCCGCGGACCAGGAAGGCGTGATCATCGTCGGGGTAGAAGGCACTGGGCATCAGGCACTGGGCACTGGGGGAAAGGCGGAAGGCACCAAGGCATCGAGGCATCAAGGCATCAAGGCAAAGAGTGCCGGCCATGGGGGGGAACCGGATGACGAGTCCCCGCGGCTGGAGTTTTCGAAGGCCGAGTCGGCGGCGCTGAAGGTCGCGGCGATGCGGGATGACGAAGATGAGCCGCCGTCGAAGAAAGGCAAGGCCGCGGAGTCCGGGAAGGCGGGCGGCAAGGGCGGGGAGAAACTCGCCGCGAAGGCTGCGCCGGTGGTGGAGGCCAAGGGGGGCAAGGCCGCGGAACTGCCGCCCGGGAAGCCCATGGGCAAGCCCAAGATGCGGCTGGTCAACGGCAAGCTGGTGCGTGTGGACGAGCCCGGGCTGTTCTGATGGTTCAGGGTGACGGACGTTCGTTGATTCCCGTATGCTCCTCTCCGCGTCTTGAACGTGTGATGCTGGTTTGGCATGCTCCGCCGCGCCCTGCTCGGGCCGATGTGCGGGCTCGCCGCGGACCGAGGGGAGCGTTCACATGGCATCGATCGTGTGCTACATCGCCGTCTCGCTCGATGGGTTCGTTTCTGGCCCCGGCGGGGCGATGGACTGGCTCAACGACTATGGGGACGCCCTCGCGGGGTACGGGGCGTTCGACGCGTCCATCGCCTGCTCGGTGATGGGGCGTGAGACCTTTGAATTCGTCCGCAAGTTCGCCCCGCCCAACTCAACGGATACGCGGCGAAGTGTCGTGCTCACGCACCGGACGCTGGAGGGTGCGCCGGCCCACGTGGAGGCGTACTCGGGTGACATCGGGGCGCTGGCGAAGGATTTACGCACGACCGCCGCGGCCAGGGGCGGGGACGTGTGGCTGGTGGGCGGCGGGAAGGCGATCCGGTCCTTCGCCGACGCGGGAGAGATCGACCGGTGGCGGCTGTTTGTCGTGCCGGTGATGCTGGGGGATGGGGCGAGGCTCCTCGCCGAGGGACGCGAGATGATGCGGAAATACCGCCTGACGGGCACCAACGCGTTTGCGAGCGGGGTCGTGGAACTCGCCTATGAGCAATGACTGACCCCGGGTGGCCGGGGCCGCCGAGCGTGGGCCATTCCGTGCCTTGCCGTTGAACATCAGATGCAGTTCCGCACGGGCGGCGCGGTCTTCGCACGGTGGTTTCCCGAGCGGATTTCCGGCGGCCCGGCGTCGTACCATTGGCTGAACGACTCAGGAGTTCGCCATGCCGTTTTACACCAAGCTGGGCATCCTTCCCAAGAAGCGTCACGTGCAGTTCCGGCGTCCCGACGGGGCGCTGTACTCCGAAGAGCTGTTCGGCACCGAGGGGTTCAGCGGGGCCTCGAGCACGATGTACCACATCCACCCGCCGACGCAGGTGTACGGCTGGAAGCCGATCGGCTCGACCAAGGTTGAATACCTTGAACGCGACATCATGCGGATGCGCCACGTCATGACCGGCGGGCAGCGCATGAACCCGCAGGGAGATTTCGTGAGCGGTCGGGTGGTGCTGTTCGGGAACGCGGACTGCGAGATGGCGGTGGGCAACCCCGCGGAGCAGATGGGGTTCCACTTCAAAAATGCGCAAGGGGACGAGTGCGTCTTCATCCACTACGGCTCGGGCGTCTGCCACACGATGATGGGCTCGCTGCGCTTCGGGCCCAAGGACTACCTGATGATCCCCAAGGGGGTCATCTACACGGTCGTGTGGGATGATCGCCGCCAGAAAGTGGGCCTCAACGCCGATGGCAAACCCGCCGACGGCGGACCTTCGTTCGAGAACACGCCCTTTGGCCGGTTCCTGCTGGTCGAGACGGTCAACGGCTCCCACTACGGCCCGCCCAAGCGGTACGTGAGCAAGGACCAGGGGCAGTTCCTGGAGCATTCGCCGTACTGCGAGCGGGACCTGCGGCTGCCGGAACTGCCGATGACCTGGGACGAGAAGGGTGAGTTCCCGGTGCGGATCAAGGCAAGAGATCTCATCCACGAGTACGTGTACCAGTACCACCCGCTGGACATCGTGGGGTGGGACGGGTGCTACTACCCGTACATCTTCAACATCGATGATTTCGCGCCCATCACGGGCAAGCTTCACATGCCGCCGCCGATCCACCAGACGTTCGAGGCGCACAACTTTGTGATCTGCTCGTTCTGCCCGCGGCTGCTGGATTACCACCCCCAGGCGATCAAGGTGCCGTACAACCACTCGAACCTCGACTCGGACGAGGTGCTGTACTACGTCGAGGGGAATTTTGGGAGCCGCAAGGGGATCGAGGTGGGGAGTCTGACGGCGCACCCCCAGGGGATCCCGCACGGTCCGCACCCGGGCACGATCGAGGCGAGCCTGACGGCGACACATACGGCGGAGCTTGCGGTGATGTGCGACACGTTCCGCCCGCTGTTCCCGACGAAGGCGGCGATCGATCTGGACGATGCGAAGTACCCGGCGAGTTGGCAGGGAGAGCATTTCCCGGGAATCGCCAGCGGGAAGATGCACCTGAACGGGGCGACGGTGCCGGCGGCGAGCGCGGCGGCGTTCCCGCACGAGGTGAAGCCGGGGCAGGTGATCCAGGCGGATGTTTCGGCGAGGCTGATCCAGATGCCGGGGACGGAAGTTGATGGGAAGGGCGAGGGAGGGAAGGGGACAGTGAGGACATCGACGGCGAATGTGTGGGCGCCGTGAATGGAGTTGCCCTGAACCGGCTGCCTCCGTCTCCAGCGTTCATGCCCGTCAGGCTCAGTCGATTGGCTGCGGGTTGGGTTATGTTCACCATCGAGCATGGTTCGGGCACGTGTGTGCAGCGAGCTTCACACCTGGGTGACTGCCTGTTGGAGTTGATGCAGGCGGCGATCTTGATCCATCGTGGAGTTCGAGAGGCGCGGGTAAGGCTGGAAGACGAGCCGGGGCAGGTCCGGCTGGTATTTGAACGAGACGGAGAGTTGCTCCGCGTTCGGTGCATTCGCTTCTCGGAGACATATTCGCACAGACGAGATGCGGAAGGCACGGTTGAGTTTGAGGACTGGTGGCCTGCACGCGGCACCGTCTTGAGCGTATTTCATGCAATGGCAGCGCTGCTTCAAGCGCATGGATGCGAGGGCTATCGCGTCGAGTGGCGAACCGAGACGGGATTCCCGCAGCGTGAGTTTCGGGAACTTGCAGAATCGCTGTACCCGTGGCTGTGTGGACTGAAAGCTCGTGGTTGATACGAGACCGGCCGGCTCCGAGCTTTTTCGACGGGGAGCTTGCACACGCAGGCACCCCGTGCGGGCACGAGGGCCCCTTCCCAGGCGTTTGTGAGGGCCCGGGCCGGGCCGAGGAATCCGCGAACTCCCCCTCCCCTCGGCGGGGTCAATGTCTTACACTTGTCCCCTAAGCGGCGGGGCATGGGTGGGCCCGCCGGCCGGTTATCGGTACATCGATCTCGCCCGTGTGGCCTTGTGCCCTTGTAGAAACATCACATCATGCAGCCGAACGCCAACGATCGTCCCGCTTCTCCCGAGCGTGTGTCCGTGTCCACCTCCAGCCAGCCCGCAGGTGTTGATGCACCGGGGTCGGGGACGGGCGGGACGGCGGCCGCCGCGCCTGCGGAGCTTTCGGCGGACATGAACGCGGAGATCGACGCCGCGATGGCGGACATGATGAAGGAAGGCGCGGCCGACCCGACCGCCAGGCCCGCGGCTCCGGCCGGTGGGGGCGGGGCGAAGCCGGCGATCCGCGGACCGCGCGTCGTGCAGGCGGGGCGCGAGATGCGTCCGGGCAAGATCGTCGCCGTGGGGCCGACGGACATCTTCATCGAGTTCGGGCCCAAGGAGCTGGGCGTGCTCTCGCGCATCCAGTTCAAGGAAGAAGAACTGCCCAAGGTCGGGGACACGATGGAAGTCGTCGTCCAGCAGCGCGACGCCGACGGGCTGATCCTGTGCGTCCGTCCCGGAACGGTGCAGAAGGCCGACTGGGAGCTGCTCGAGCCCGGCCAGACGGTCGAGGCGAAGGTCGTGGGCGTCAACAAGGGCGGGCTGGAACTGGAAGTCGCCGGGCATCGGGCGTTCATGCCCGCCGGGCAGGTCTCCCTCGACCGCATCCCCGACCTGTCGGTGATGATCGGTGAGAAGCTCACGTGCGTCGTCACGCGGGTGGAGCGGGCGGGCAAGGGCAACATCGTGCTCTCTCGCCGCGACATGCTCGCCGAGGAGCGCAAGCAGAAGGCGGCGGCGATCAAGGCGACGCTCGCCGTCGGCCAGGTGCTCGACGGCACGGTGCGGAAGATCATGCCCTTCGGCGTGTTCGTCGACATCGGCGGCGTGGACGGCCTCGTGCACGTCTCAGACCTGACGTTCGACCGCGTCGCATACGGTGAGAAGGGCATCGCCAAATACGCGCAGGAAGGCCAGGCCGTAAAGGTCCAGGTCCTCAGCATCGACCAGGAAAACGACCGCATCAGCCTGGGCATGAAGCAGGTCCAGGGCGACCCCTTCGCCCAGACCACCAACTCCCTCACCGAAGGCTCGGAAGTTACCGGCCGCGTGAAGAACATCGCCGAGTTCGGCGCGTTCATCGAGCTCGCCCCGGGCGTCGAGGGCCTGGTCCACATCTCCGAGATCGACCACAAGCGCATCGGCAAGGTGTCGGACGTGCTCAAGCCCGACGAGATCGTGCAGGCCAAGATCCTCAAGATCGACAGCACGACCCGCCGCATCAGCCTCTCCATCAAGGCCCTCAAGCCCCTTCCTGAAATCCAAATCGGCGCGGGTGGAGGCGGCGGGATGGGCGACGGCCCCAAGGGCGGCGGACAGGGTTCGGGCCAGGGCCGCGGCATGGGCGGCGGCGGGTTTGGAGGCGGTGGAGGCGGCGGCGGTGGCCGCGGTCGCCAGCGCGAGCAGATGCGCTCGGCCGAAGAGATCCTCAAGGAAACCCCCGCGCTGCGGCGAGCCCGGGAGCAGCACCGCAAAACGCAGTTCAAGGGCGGCCTGGGCTAAGCAGGTCCGGCCGAGCGTCCGTGTTTCACGCGGTGCTCAAAGCTCGACTATGAAAGGCCCACGATGCGAGCATCGTGGGCCTTTTTCTATCCCGCCAGCAGTGCGTGGGGTCATCCGCGGTGGTTCGCCAGCGAGGATCTGGACGGAAGGACTTCACCCGGCCATGATTGGCGGTGACCAACCCCCCTGAGCTTCGTTCGCGTCCTCCGATCCTGGTCCCCGCGCCTCAGCGCCTTCGCATGGGCGGGGGACGAGTTCCGGCCGGAACTCTCATCGAGTTTCAGCATGACCCGTCGCAGCCGGGGAGCGGCTATCAGCTGCTCATCCGCGGCGGAACGAGCGCCGCGATCGAGGTTCGACACGGAGAAGACGCCGGGAAGCGCCACGCCCTCGCCACCCTCGCCCAGCTCCGCACGCAATACGGGGATCAGCTGCCCGAGCTTGAAATCGAAGACGCACCCGTCTTTGCCGTGCGCGGCGTGATGCTGGATATCTCCCGTGATCGCGTGCCGACCATGGCGCAGCTCTTCGCGACCGTCGACATGCTCGCCGGGCTCAAATTTAACCACCTGCAGCTCTACACCGAGCACACGTTTGCGTACGCGGGCCACGAGGATGTGTGGCGGGGCTGGTCGCCCATGACGGCGGCGGAGATTCGGGAGCTGGACGCATATTGCAACCAGCGAGGGATCGAGCTTGCGGCGAACCAGAACTGCTTCGGGCACCTGGCCAAGTGGCTGGCGCTGCCGAAATACCGTGTCCTCGCTGAAACGCACGGGGACTGGTTGTTTGACAACGCGTGGCCGATGTCGGGGCCGTTCTCCCTGTGCCCCACCGACCCGCGATCGATCGAACTGGTGCGCGATCTGCTCACGCAGCTCACGCCGTGCTTTGCCTCCCCGCTGGTGAATATCGGCTGCGACGAAACGTTCGATATCGAGTTTGGCCGGTCCAAGGCCGCGTGCGAGGCGCGCGGGCGGGCGGTGGTGTACACCGACTTTGTCCGGCAGATCTGCGAGATCACGCGGGAGCTGGGCAAGCGGCCGATGTTCTGGGCCGACATCGCCCTCTCGCACCCCGAGTGTCTCGCCACGCTGCCGGAGGACCTGGTGTGCCTGGCGTGGGGATACGAGCCCGACGCGGCGTTTGACCGCTGGTGCGAGGCGAGCCGCGCGGCGGGCCGAGAGGTGTGGGTGTGCCCGGGAACATCCACGTGGCGAACGATCACGGGAAGGACGATGGAGCGGCGGGAAAACCTGCGAGCCGCGGCAGTGGGTGGCGTGGCGGGCGGCGCCTCGGGATTCCTCGCCACCGACTGGGGAGACACGGGGCATCACCAGCAGTGGCCGGTGATGGCGCACGCGCTGGCGCAGGCGGCGGAGGCTGCGTGGGCGGGCGGGCAGGGGACCCTGGACTCCGCCGACGCATCCTCGCTCCACGTACTGGGAGATCCCACGCTCAGAGCGGGACGGTGGTTGGATGAACTGGGGGATGCGGACCTGCGTCTGAGGGAAACCTGCGGCCAGCTTTCACGGCCGGACCGCACACGGCTGCGGAACCAGACGGCGATCTTCATCGATCTGCTCAAGAAGCCCAGAGAGCAGATGGATGTTGGCGTGCTCGGGGATTGGGAAGCGGCGAGGGAGCGGCTCGCGGAGCTCTGCAGCCGCGTTCCTGGCGGGATCTCAGCCCAGGTGGATTCTGAACTGGCGCTGACGGCGAGCATGGCGAGGCTTGCCTCGGACCGCGGCGCCTGGCGTCGCCGCGCGGGCGGACTGTCCGCGGAGCAGCGCAAAGACCTGGTCGACCGGCTGGACGCGATCGAGCGTGAGCACCGGCGAACCTGGCTGCTGAGGTGCAGGGAGGGCGGGCTGGAGAATTCCTGCGGTGTTCTCAGGGGGATCAGGGAATCGACGCGGGCCCTGTAAAGTTCGAGGGACGGCCGCGAACGAACTCGATGTCGTCGTGGGGGACGCCGCGGATTGTGTCGTTGGCGGGGAGGACGCGTGTGCGCACGAAGCCGGCTTTTTCCAGCACGCGAGCGGATGCGACGTTCCCCGAGGTGACCAGGGCTCGCAGCGGGCCGACGCTTAGTGATTCAAGGTGCCCGGCAACCAGTTGTACGGCCTCCGTCGTGTATCCCCGGTTCCAGAAGGGCCTGAGCAGGATGTAGCCGACGTTGGTCGCAACGTTCTGGTCGTCTACAACGACATCGCACTTGCCGATGGCGGCGCCGCCGCGTTCCCGCACAATCCAGTTCAGCCACGCTTCATCGCCGCGTGGCGAAAGACGGGATTCGTGGCGACGCCAGCGCTGGGTGAGCGCATCAAGGCTCGCCGGCGGCGGAGTGGAGATCCATGCGTAGAGCTCTGGATCCTGAAGTGCTTCAAACAACAGCGGCGCATGGGCGCTGGTGAGGGGCTCGAGCGTCAACCGGAGGGAGGCGAGCGGAGCGTTCAGCGCGTGGGCGCGGAGGGCGTTCATGAGGAGTATTGGAGAGCGGAGCGAACGGAGCGCACCTGCGTGAGAGGTTTCGAGGCGGGTGGACGAGGGAGGGAGGGAGAAGCTCTGACGGGTTTCAGCTGGGAACGGTAGGGTGAGAACCTGCGGCATTGTGCCTCCGCACCATCGGTGGAGAGCGGACGATCAGGCGACACGCGGCCGCGATGGGCTCGCCGGGATTGGACACCTCGTGGTAAAGTGCGAGCGAACGTTTCTGGAGCACGTCCGAGTGTGCGAGGAGCATGTCCATGCGAATTGGTGCAGCCGTGATCGCCGTTGTCTTGTGCGGAAGCGCGGCGAGCGGGCGTGCGGAGGGTGAACGAGCCGATCCGATCGATCGCCGCGCCCTCGTTCTGCGTCACAACGTGGTCCTGACGGCGTACGACGGCAACACACCCGTCTCGGTCGGGAACGGAGAGTTTGCTTTCAACCTCGATATCACGGGGCTTCAGACGTTCGCCCCGTTCAACACGATGTCGCAGTGGGGGTGGCACGAAGGCGCCTTGCCCGCGGGAAAAGCCCTTTCGGACTATCGCCCAACACTGGTCGAGACGCACGGGCGGATGGTCCCGTATCCACTGCCGGATCCACGGGAGCCCGAGCTGTCACATTGGCTCGCCTCGAGCCCGCACCGGATCAACCTCGGGCGGGTGGGGCTGGCGATCACCAAGAAGGACGGTTCACCCGCGCGTGAAGCGGACCTGATGCACCCACGCCAGGAGCTCGACCTCTGGCGGGGCTTGGTGACCAGTACCTTTGAGATCGAGGGCGTGGAGGTGAAGGTGGAGACGGCATGCCACCCGACTCTGGACGCGGTCGCGGCAAGGATCGAGTCACCGCTGATCTCTCAGCACCGTCTCTCGGTGTTTCTCGCATGCCCGGGCAACAACCCGCTTGGATTCGCGAATTTCGTGGGTGACTGGAGCAACCCGGCGACGCTCGAGCCGTTGGCCTCGACGGGCCCGAACCGCGCCGACTTTCGCCGCGTGATGGACGAACACGTGACGTACATCAGCCTCGCCTGGGGCGGGAACGCGGAACTGCAGCACGCCGCAAAGGAGATCCCTTCGCTTACGATCACAAGGGCGGAATACGGCGCGCAGGACTGCTGGGTCGACGTCACGGCCAAGGTACGCGGCGCGGTACGCGACGGGCGCGTCTCACTGCAGGCGGGCAACGAGATGGCGGGAAGCGATCCGGCTCCCAAGGTGCGCAAAGCGTTGAAGGTGACATATGCGGTGGGCGGGGTGCAACAGGAAACCACCGTCGACGAGGGGGCAGGGCTGCTGATCGACGCCGCGCCCGATCGCGGCCGCATCCTGGTCGGGGGAACGTCGGGAGCCACACCATCGCCGGATGAGTTTTCGATCGTGTGCACCTTTTCCCCTGTACCGATCAGCGCCGAGCTGCCTGACGCGGCAGAGACCCTTAAGGCGGCCCAGGAGCACTGGGAAAGGTACTGGACAACCGGCGGAGCGATCGACCTTTCAGAGAGCAGCGATCCGCGATGGCGCGAGCTGGAGCGGCGGATCGTCCTCTCGCAGTATCTCATGGCGGTGCACGAGGCCGGAAGCCTGCCGCCGCAGGAGAGCGGGCTGGTCAACAACGGGTGGTTCGGGCGATTCCACATGGAGATGTACTGGTGGCACGCGGCGCACTGGGCCCTGTGGAACCATTGGGATGAGCTCGATCTCAACTCGGACATTTACACCAAGCTGCTGCCTGGGTCCCGGGCGCTGGCGGAGAGCCAGGGGTACAAGGGGGCGAGGTGGCCCAAGTGTGTCGGTAACAACCTGCGGGAGTGGCCGCACGAGATCCACGCCTTCCTGATCTGGCAGCAGCCGCATCCCATCTTCTTCGCCGAGCTTGAGTACCGGGCCCGTCCGACGCGCCAGACGCTGGAGAAATGGCGTGAGGTCGTGGAAGCGACGGCGGACTTTATGGCGACGTATGCGCACGAAGACCCGGAGCCCAAGAGGTATGTGCTGGGCCCGCCAATCCACCTGGTGTCGGAGAACTCTCCCACGATGACGACGCAGAACCCGGCGTTCGAGCTGGGGTACTGGCGCTTCGGGCTGCGGACGGCCCAGCAATGGCGTGCACGGCTGGGGCTGGCGGCGCGTGAGGATTGGGCAAAGGTCCTCAAGGGTCTCTCGCCGCTCCCGGTGCAGGACGGTGTGTACGTGCTGCACGAAGACGTGCGGGACATGTGGACAACGTGGAATTTCGAACATCCCGCGCTGATCGGCACGCTGGGCGTGCTGCCGGGAGACGGCGTGGACGCGCCGACGATGGTGCGGACGCTGCGGAAAGTCTCCCAGACCTGGAACTTCGGCAGAGCCTGGGGCTGGGACTACCCGATGCTCGCGATGTGTGCCGCACGGACGGGGGATCCGGCGGCGGCGATGGATTTTCTGCTGACCTCACAGCCCGGCTTCCAGTTCGATTCTCGTGGCCTTGCGACGGGAGGTCCGTTCCCGTATTTCCCGTCCAACGGCGGGCTGCTGTACGCGGCGGCGATGATGGCGGCGGGGTGGGATGGGGCGCCGGATCGTCCCGCGCCGGGATTCCCCGCGGATGGAACGTGGACGGTGCGGTATGAAGGGCTCTCCCGCGCACCGTGAGGCAGCAAACGCGGGCCCGTAGAGCCGGAGAAGCGAACCTGGCCAGCACGGCACGGGCGTCCGCGCCGCGTTGCCCCCGCGTTAGGAATGCTCCCTTCCAAAACGACTTCCCGCCGGGACGGATGCGAGAGTCGCATCCGCCGCGGCGGGAGAGTCTGACAGGCTCTGTGTGTGGGCCAGAGAGAACGCGGGAGGGGGAGGAGTCAGCCCTCCCGCGCGGGTGACATCAGCCGGCTCAGCGGCGGCGACGGGTCATGAGCAGCCCGCCCATGCCCAGCAGGGCCGTGGCGCCGGGGGCGGGGATGAAGACGTCGGGGCTGAAACCTTCGTTGGAGAGCAGGCCGTCCTCGGAGGAGATGACGTAATCAGGATCGACGAAGCCGCCGCCGCGGGGGCTGTCGCCCTTGACGACGCTGAAGCTCGCGGTGAGAGCGCCGTTGATGAACGACTCCGACGCGCCGATGCCCGAACCGTCGTACTGGGCGGCGAAGAGGGACTTGACGTTGAGGCTGAAGGAGAAGTCCTTGCTGGAGTTCTCGATCGGGATGTACGTCTGCCAGGCGATGAAGTGGAAGGACTGGCCCATGGTGTTGTAGGTGGCCCCGCTGAGAGCACCGGAGGTGCTGATGCGCGGGGTCTGGCCGCCGTACTGGAAGTAGTCGTATGTGCCGCCGGCGCTGTAGTTGCCGAAGCTCGCGTTGATGTTCGCCTTCTGGGCGACGCCGTCGAAGACGCCGGCGGAGAAGTTGCGCTGCACCAGCGTGTCCATGGTGTAGGTCAGGTCCCAGACGACCGTCACGGGCTGATGGGCGTTGACGATGTTGCTGTCGAGATTGATGCCGACCTTGATGCCCTTGATGTTCATCGAGACGGTGGATTCTGAAGAGAATTCCAGGGCCGCGGTGGGCGTGAGGTTGGGGTCGTTCTGGAGCGCGTAGGAGTGCGAGGCGGCGACGATCTTCGCCGCGTTGGGGGAGCCGGGCACGTTATAGGGAAGGGCGGCGATGCCGCGGGTCGCGGCCTCGAGCTTGGTGTTGGGCTTGTAGTCCAGGCTCAGGTCCTGGACGATGCCGCCCTTGTTGGCGTAGTAGCTCGTGGGAACGCTGTCGAGCATCAGGGAGGTGCCGATGGGACGCTCCACGCGGCGGTTGCGGGTGATGCTCGCCGCGCCCGTCGCGGTCTGCGCGAGGGCGGAGGCGGTGGTGCCGGCGATGAGGACGGTCCCGACCAGCGCAAGCAGGACCGAGGACGGTGCGTGATTCCGAAGTGCCATGATCTCTCCTATTGGGCGAACCTGGGCTCGCGGAAGAACCCAGCAGCGCGCACGAGCCGCCGGCAATCCATGCCGATGTCTCCGCGGGCCGGGCAACATGCCGGGCCCGCGACCATCCCGTTACTGCACACGGGCGGTATGTTCCCCCGACGAACCTGGCTCTTGCCATGCCCGTGCGGAGGAGCGTGCACTGCACAGTTCGGAACTTCCGGGGAACGCCCGCCACGGGATCAATAAAAAATCTTGGTGGGGGGTCGCTGGTCAATCAAAAAGGCCGCTCGACGGATCGAGCGGCCTTTGGGCAGAAAAATGGAGCCGCGGGGAATCGAGCCCACGGCTGGGAATATCCCCCACAGCGGATCTTCTCGAACACCTGGTAGGGATCTTGTCGGTGACGATCAGGCTGATGCGCGGCTCCCAGGAGCCCGGCCATGAGCACTCGCAATCTCACTCCCGAACTGGTACGTGAAACCCTCCGCAGGGCTGACAGCCCGCTCGCCCTGGGCGCGGCGATCGCCCGCGCTGGCCGTGCGGCGGGCGTGGCAATCTCCGACGCGGACGGCGTGGAAGCGGTTGTCATGCCTGCGGCGGAGGTGCTGGACTGGCGGAAGGGGTGCGTTGTCGAGCAGTGCAGGGATGCACGGTATCCGTGGTGCGTGCTCTCTCCCGACCGCTCGTCGTTCCTGAAAAACGATGGGCGTGAGTGGTCAAGCCCGAAGTTTTCCGGTGCGTACACGCAGCTTGACCGCTATGGGAACTTTTCGACGCAAGAAGAGGCCCTCGGCGCCCTTGCCCTGAGCACTACCCCCTACCCCGGCTACAAGCCGCCCGTGGACGAAGCCCGCAAGGCGACGGACCTGGGCGATGGGATGGGGCTTGAGGAGTTCGATCCAGACGCGAAGGCTGCCGCGGACGAAATGGCGATCGCGGAACAACTCGACGGCGAGCAGGCTGATCGCGAACGCGCCGAAGAGGTGCTGGACACGATGCACGACCAGCCCCGCCGCACGCTGGGCGCGACGCTGGCGGCGATGCCCGAGCTTGCTCGCAATCCCAACCCGACCAACAGCCTTCGCATCGTCGGACGCTTGGCGATGAAGCCCGTGCCCGGCGGGTTTGACCTGTTCAACGCGACGGGCACCCGCGTGGCGAGCATGAGCGTGGGCTGGAACTCGCACATGGACCCGGGGATGCAGCAGACCCCGGACCAGGCCAAGGCCATCGGGCAAGCCCTCGTTGACCTGTGGAACGCCGATTACGACGTGACCACCCAGCAGGTCCACACGGACACGATGGACAAGCTCCAGACCGATCGCACTTGAGACAGCCCCCCACAACGGGGCATGGCGTGACCTAGTCCGCGCCGTGCCCCGGATGGGCGTCTGTCGATGGTGACGGCTCCCAGGAGAAACGAAGCATGAACGCAGCGACGAAGACAAGCCCGCTTCCCAAGCGGCAGCCGAATCCACCACCGGATCCGGGCGTGTACGAGGGTGTTGAGAACCGCGTGTACCAGAAGTACAACGCGATGCAGACCAGTGGACTCAAGAGGCTTGCAGACTCTCCCCTGTCGTTCCAGCATTGGCTGAGCGGCGCACCCGAGTTGTACAAGGCCGAACTTATGTTCGGGATCGCCGGGCACGCGATGTTGCTGGAGCCCAAGCGGTTCGACCGAGAAGTCGTGTACGTGCCTGGTCTCAAGGACGGGGCCGTCTCGAGCACGTGGGAAAAGCAGGTTGCCGCCAACCCCGGCCGGATCGTCTGCGCCGAGAGCTGGTCTGACTTCCTCCCGAAGATGCGGGCGAAGGTCATGGAGAACGCCGAGGCCCGCGATCTGCTCACGGACCCATCGGGGATCTCTGAGGTGATGGTCGTGTGGTACGACGAGTACACAAGGCTGCTCTGCAAGGTCCTGCTCGATCGCGTGAACTTCACCGACACCCACGTCATCGTCACCGGCCTCAAGACCGCGCGGACGCTCGACGACTTCCTGCTCGGCAAGGCGATGTGGGATATGGGCTATCACCTTGAGCTTGCCCACTCGATCGCTGGGGCGCGGGCGGCTGCGCAGTTTGACGGTCGGTTCACTGGCAGGGAGGTGATTTTCCAGTGGCTTGACGTCACCAACGACGATCCCGTTGACGCGTCGATCGACGAGCCCGACGACGAGTTCCATCAGGTCGGATTCACACACTATCGCCAGCTCATGGCGCTCGCGGCGAGGTGCTACGAGAGCGGGAAATACCCCGGCGTTTGCCGGACCATGAGCGGAGAACCCACGACGAGGCGGACGATCAGCCTTCCCCACTACGCACTCAAAGAATTTGGCATCGGCGCCGGGGGTGGGATGTGAAGATCAGCGAATTTATCACCGCCGATGGTGTCCGGATTGTTGATCACCAGGGGCCGGTCTACCTCGTGCAGCAAACCGATGCGGGTCGGTCGGACGGCAACAACAACGTCTTTTCGGTTGAGTCGCGTTTCGTTCTGAAACGCATCGAGCCGCATGAAATCTCGCTCAATCTCGCGCCGGAGAGCAATGGCGGAGACGATCGAGTCGGAACACCGGGCGAGTACGTGTCAGCAAAGCAACTCTGGACCACGGCTGGCCGCGCGATGCAGCACATGGCCGAGCGCATGTTCGAACGTGCGTCCACGCTCGCCAAGTGCGCGGGAGGTGCCAAGTGAGCCAGACCACCAACGGCAATGCTCGCCGCATCGTCCCCACGGATGAGAGCGGCAACGAGCTCGACCGCTTCCCGGTGCTCGCCAACGGGCAGGCGATGCAGCGGGTGAAGACCGAGTACACGACGGCGATCGCGGTCCAGCAGCCCCGCGTGCTGACGCGGGTTGAGAAGATGGCGATGGAGGAATCCGCGCTCCTGGGCTCCGATGCCTATTACGGCTGGGGCGCTGGCAAGGACTCGGTGGAGGGCCCCAGCGTGGGCCTTGCCATGAGCCTGTGCCGCTGCTGGGGCAACTGTGCCGTCGATATGGGCGAGGTTCAGGACCTGCCCGACGCGTGGATCTTCACCGCGAAGTTCGTAGACCTCGAGACCGGGTACACCCTCACCCGCCAGTTCCGCCAGTCGAAGAAGTGGGTTGTGCATGGGAAGTTTGACGAAGCGCGGAAGGATGACATCCGATTCCAGATCGGCCAGTCCAAGGCCGTGCGCAACGTCGTGTTGAACGCGGTTCCCAAGTGGCTGACCCGCCGGGCGCTGGACAAGGCCAAGGGCGGCGTGCGTGAAGCTGTGGAGGCGGCCATCGCCACCCACGGGATTGAGAAGGTCGTCGCCAAGGCGGTATCGCGGCTCGCGGACCTGGGTGTTGATGAGGCCCGCATCCTGGCGGCGATGGGACGCAAGGCCGTCGCGGCTCTCACCGTCGAGGACCTGGTCATCCTGCGGGGCAACATCGCCGCGCTGGAGTCCGGGGCCGACGACATCGACGGTGTGTTCCCCGTCAAGCCCGAGTATGTCGCCGCCGTGGATCCCGACCTGGCGGCCCGTGTTGCGGCCAAGCAGCAGGCCGAGCATGACGCGGCACGGTCGGCCCAGGCCGAGTCTTCCAAGGAACCGGCCGCTGTGGCGGTTCCTCTTCCGCGGCCTCCTGCTGATCCGGCGAGCGATCCCAAGCCCGCGGCCCGCAAGGGCACGAAGGCCGAGCCCAAGACCGGACCCATCGGCGAAGACGACCTGACGTTCTAGACGTTTCTCCTCCAGGTCCTCGCGCCATACATGGAGCGGGGGCTTTTCCCGGATCGCAACCATCAACGGAGATTCGCATGAAGACGGCGAGGGGCGGCGCAAAGACCGCCAAGAAGGCAAAGAAGGGCGGCACGCGAACGGTCATCAGCAGCACGACCCCGCGCCGCGGCAAGCTCGCAAGCGGTCTGCAGCATGTGCCGGATGAGGCGAAGGACAAGAAGCCGCCGGGGAAGGCGGAGGTACGGAAACCCACTGTTTCAGAGAACGCGGCATTGGGGAGCAATGAGCACGCTACGGCGGCGCAGGTCGCCCAACGCAACGGGAAGGCTCGGTCGGACGCTCCCCCGGCGGGAAGCAATCGGGCTCCCGCCGTTGGTGGACGGCGCGAATCGGTCAATCGCCAGACTGGCGAGGTGGTCCAGCGAGGCGTCGGCCCGGAGTTTGACGGCGCTCGCGTGTTCATTCCCACCCACATCGGGGCCGTCTGCTCGGATTCAAGCGAGGCCCTGCTTGCTCATCAGGTGGTTTTCATTCATCCGGACGATCGGGAGAATGGTTGCCTCCTCACCTCCACCGATGGTCACATGATGGCGGTCGTCATGGCTGAGTACCACGTCGATGGAGACGGTGACTGTCCTCGTGAGATCCCGCGAGAATTCGCCAAGCCCGCGAAGGGTGCGGCCCGCGAACTCAAGAGCGGTGTCGGACCCGAGTCCAACCTGTTCGGCCAGACACGGGTGTGGGTTGACCTCGCGGACAACCGATTCGAGCCCGTCCCTGCCGTGACGCAGGCGTACCCCTTCGCCGATGTGCTCCCAGCGATCGATATGTCGTGGCGCATGGTTGGGATCAACGTCGTCGGCCTGCTCAAGCTCGCAAAGGCCATCAATAGCCAGGAGTCTCCGATTGGGACCGGTGCTTGCGTGCTTGCCATCCCTCCGGAGGGTCGGTCGGGGCCGATGGTGGCGATCGGCGACGTCGGCGCGGGCGTGATCATGCAGGTGGTTTGCAACGCCGAGATGGATGGAACGCGATACCGCGAACTGCGGAGGCGGGCCGTTGCCGCGGGAAGGCACATCGCTGCGGAAGTCGATCCGAACCCTGACGGACGGCTCAACTTCCCAACGTCTTCGCCCGAGGGCGAGGCTCCGGCCCCCGCAACGTCGGAGTCCGATTCCTCGACGGATACCGGGTCGTCTCCGACCGCTGGGCAGTCCGCCGCGCCCGTCCTGGCATTCCGTGACGGCGTGACCCGCGAGACGATGGTTGTCGATCTCGACATCGACGAGGGCACCCAGCGCATCCTGCTTGAAGCTGGGTACCACACGGTCGCCAACCTCGAGGACCGCAAGATCGGGCACGGCGGCGCCCGCGGCAGGCTGACCGCAATCAAGGGCATCAACGCCGTGTCCGAGCACGCGATCAATGAGGCCCTGTACGGCCAGTCCACGGTCGAAGACGACTCCTGATCTCTCATCTCTCTCCACCCGCGTACCGCCTTCCCGCGGCACGCCGGGTTTGTCTCCTTGTTCCTCAACTCTTTGGAGGGTTTCGCGTGAAGAAGTTCATCCTGCTCGCTCTCGTTGCTTCGCTCGGCGCCGCCAATGCCGCGGCCGCCGAGACGCCCGTCCGTCAGTGGCTCTTTGGGCATCGCCTGCTGCCGATCATGCTCGAAGGCACGAGCACGACCGTGGGCGATGACGGCGATCCCGCGGACGGCCCGCACTGATCTCTGTTTCTCTCTCCTCCTGGGACGCGGGCTTGGGTCTACATGCCCCGCGATCTGGATGCAAGGCCCTGCGTGTCAACCCGAGGGGCGATCTCCGTCGATCGGGAAGCGATCGAGCATCCTCCGGACCGCTGTGGGAACGCGGCGGTACCGGATTTCGAATCGTGTTTGCTCCCCGCGACTGCTTGTCCAGCGGGCGGGGGGCTTGAAAGGAGATTGCCCGTGGCAAATGCAACGTTTGAAGTGCTTGAGTTCAGAGCGGTGGTCAAGCCAGAGTTCACGGAGTTGTACATCCTCACTTCGCAAGCAAGCGACGGCACGCTGGGCGTCGGCGGCTGGTTCAAGAAGACGATTCCTCCAAGTAAGGCGGCACTCGACGAACTGCGCGATGCTCTCGTGAAATGTTCTTATCTCGTTGAATGGGACCGTGGTGCACCGCCCGACCAGCCCACCACCGGCCATCACCACGTGCGTCCCGTGGTGTGACGGAATCCCGTGAGGAAGGCCCGGGCTGGGATCCCACTGTCAAGCCTCCTCCTCGCCGCTCGCGTGCGATACGAGCACTCCCGCCCGGCGAAAGCCGACGCGGGGTTTTGGAGGGATCGTGAGTTATCCGACCGAACATCTGACGCCGTCCGAGCGAGCCCTGCACACCGATCTCGCGCTGATGGGATCCATCGGGTACTCGATGGCGGCGGAGATGGTCATGGACGCTCGCTCGCCGTCGTTCATTCGGCGGTGCGTGAGCCTCGCGGAGAACCTGTCGGCGCTGCATGACCAGGTGCAGGCCCACATCGACGCGTACTCCGTCGAGGCAGAGAAGGAACGAAGGGCATTCGCCCAGTCCGTTGCAAAGAACAAGGCTCGCCAAGGGAGAAAGACAGCATGACCACCGCGACCGAATCACCGACCACCGTACCGCCGCAGCTCGCAACCGCGATCGAGCAGATGGGCATCAGGCCGCTGGAGGTTCCCGAGCTTATCGCCACGTTCGGGCCGTTCTTCCAGCAGGCACAGGACCTCATCGCCGAGGCCCGGGAGATCAACGTCACCGACCCCGAAGACCGCGAGGGCATCAAGAAGGCGGCGGCCAGCCGTAAGGCCCTCAAGACCTGCCGCTGCGCCGCGGAGAACAAGAGGAAGGAACGCAAGGCCGGGCTCCTGGCCGAGACCAAGGCAATCGACAAGGTGCACGGCGTCGTCGAGGCGATGATCGTTCCCGTCGAGGCTCGCATGGAGGCGATGGAGAAGATCCGCGAGCGGGCCGAGGCCGAACGGATCGAGCGCCTCAAGGCCCAGCGTGCGGCGACCCTGCGTCCCTACGGCGTGGACACCACGTACATCGACCTGGGCAAGATGAGCGAGGACCAGTGGACGAAACTGCTGGAAGACTCGATCGCGGCCCATGAAGCCCGCATCGAGCGGGAGAAGCGGGCCGCGGAGGAGCGGGCGCGGCAGGAGGCCGACGCCAAGGCTGAGCGGGAACGCCAGGCGGAGGAAAGCCGGATCAACCGGGAGCGGGCGGAGGCCGAACGCAAGGCCCGCGAAGCCGTCGAGCAGACGGCGAAGCTGGAACGCGAGGAACGCGAGGCCCAGGCCAGGCGGGAGCGCGAGGAAGCCGACTGGAAGATCCGCGAGGCCAACGAGGCCAAGGAGAAGGCCGAGCGCGAGCTGCGGGAAAAGCAGGAAGCGGCCCGCCGGGAGGCCGAACGCCAGATGGCGGAGAAGCGCCGGGCGGAAGCGGCCCCAGATGCCGTCAAGATGCAGGCTCTTGCGGAGCTGATCGCGGCAATTGAGATGCCGTCGATGGAGACCCAGGACGGCAGGGCGTTCCTGGCGTGGTTCTCCGATGCCCGCGATCGGTTCGTCGCGGCGATCGAGGCCAGGTCTGCAAAGCTGATGGAGGGTTGACCCATGGCGCGTTCCCGCAGGTTCATGCGGTCGGAAGCATCGGGAGAGGGGGCGGCGCGTGTTGCCGAGGTCGCCCGCGATTCGTACCGGTCCAACCGGATCGAAGAGATGGAACGCGCGGGCAGGACCTATCCGGCGCTGTCGCAGGTGCGGGTCAAGCGGACGGATGATGGGCAGTGGGTGCCGGGCGTGTTCGTGCGCCGGATCAACGCCCAGGTGCCCTTTGGAATCGTTGTGGTCGATGGTCGTGAAATGCGGGTTGTGATGGAGAGAATCGATGGCGAGTGAGATGAAGCACACGGCGAAGCCGATTTCACTGGTCGCCGTGGTGGACATGAACGGCGGAGAGGCCTTGGTTCTGAACCGGCCGCTTGCGTATGTCTATGAACGCGACGGCAACGACTACGTCGGGAAAGATGGACCGTTCAAGAGCAGGTACGCGTACGAACGTGCTCACGGTCGATTTGTTGGTTTCGCTGGCCGTGAGATCGTGCTGAACATGGCTGATGGTTCCATGACAACCATCAAGGACCATTGGTGGGACAACGGTATGAAAGGATGCGTGAGCGTTGCCGCCAACTGCATCGACGTGCTCAAGAAGTGCTACGTCTTCTTTGGATGCAACTACATCACGCCGGAAGACTTGGCCGCGCTGCGGTCCACGTACACCGGATGCGTGTACCCCTATTGTGAATACGAGAAGCTCATCAAATTCGACGACACATGGAAGATGGTGTGTCACGAGCGCAACCGGGTCGAGGCCTTGATTGCAGAGGTGAAGGACAAGAGCAGGAAGCTCAACGCCCTCGCTGGCATCGCCGACCCCGCCGCATTCGTGAAGCGGGCAAAGGCGATCGAGGCGGCGACCGGTCCCGCGCGTGACGCGGTGCGTGGAATGCTGGCCGTGGCCGTGCAAAGTTGCACGGTCGATGGGCGAGACGAGACCGCGACGGCGGAGGACCGGCGGTACATCTCGATATTGCGGCTGACGCTGCGGTCGATGGAAGACGCCCTCGCCCTCCCCGGCGGTCCCCCATGAACCGCACGCTCCGGCGCTCTCTCAAGCGCCTCGCGCTCTCCGCGTGGTACGGCCCGCTCTACATCCTGGTCCTCTCGGCGTTCGTGTTCGCTCTCACTCAACTCCTCCCCTGGATTCTCAAGCATGGCAACTGACTGGAAAACCGCCGTTGAAGCCCTGAGCAACCGTCAGCGTGAGCTGCTGGTCTATATCGCGGATGGCATGTCCGTGGAAGAGATTGCGGCCGCGTGGGGGCGATCGACCAAGACCATCGAATGGCACGGGAACGCGCTGCACCGCAAGCTGGGCGTGAAGAACCGGGCGATGCTGACGCGGATTGCCGTCGCGGCCGGTCTGGTGACGGTGGAGTGGAACAAGGGGGAGGCGGCGGCGTGAAATGCCCCACCTGCGCCGGATCCGGCTGGTACTTCGAGAAGCGGGGGAGCGGCGCGGGAGGCTGGGTGCACACGCGAATGGAATGCCCCTGCGGCGCGGCGGAGCGCGAGCGGCAACGGGTGGTAAAGGCGGATCTGGAACGGCTGCGGACGACGCTGGAAATGGAGTTCGGGAAGAAATGAACACGAAGATGCCCTGCCTCAGCCTCTGGCAGCCGTGGGCGACGCTCATGGCGATCGGTTCCAAGAAGAACGAAACGCGGTCCTGGCCGACTTCCTACCGGGGGTTGCTGGCGATCCACGCGGCGAAGAAGTGGGATCGTCACATGTGGGACGCTTGCGAAATGCCCGCGTACCGAGAGGTCCTTTCCCCCATCGTGCTCGCGCGTCCACGATCAATGGGCTTCTACAGCGAGGGAACGCTGCGGGCGTCGATCCCCTTCGGGGCGATCCTGTGCGTGGTGCGGCTCGTTGACTGCGTTCGGGTATCGAAGCCCTCCGATGCGCCGCCCATCGGTTCCCCGGAATACGAGTTCGGCGACTACTCCCCGGGCCGGTATTTCTTCCGCACGGAGATGGTGAAGCGGTTCGAGGAACCTATCCCCTGCGTCGGTCGGCAAGGCATGTTTGAAGTGGAGGTGCCGCTGTGAAACTCCTCGCTTTCGATCCCTCAATGACATGCACCGGCTGGGCTCTCCTCGAGACCGAGTACCACATGAAGCACCCCGACGGCGAGCTGCTGGGCGCTGGCCTAGTCACCCCCGAAGGCGAGGGGAACGAGAAGCGGGCGTTGAGCATGGTTCTGCAGGTCTGCGCCCTGGTGGAAGAGCACTCGCCGGGAATGGTGGTACTTGAGCTCCCGGCCGAGCGCCGCCTCGCGTGGGGCGGATTCAAGGGGCAGAGCGTGATGGGGGCCGCGACATACGGCCTTGCCGTCGGCGCCGCGCTGGCGGGCGTGATCAAGGGCGGACAGTTGATGTCCAGGATTCGCATGGTGCCCGTCGATTCGTGGGCGCCGGCAAAGTCCGGGGGCAAGCGGGACAAGCACAAGCAAAGCCGGGTCGCGTAAGCGGCCAGCCTGTACGGGCTGGATCCAAAGGACTTCGGGGCTGTCAGCAAGGCCGGCAACGTCGCCGATGCCGTGCTGCTGGCCCGGTGGCAGATGTTTAGGCAGGGAAGGGAACAGGTCGGGGAGTGACAGGCGGAAGGGTAAACGGATTTCTCGCGGGGTTGGAAGGGGCGGTTGTAGGATGCGGGCTCTAACAGAGCGGGATCTTCAATTGGCGATCATGCGGACGATCCGCACGTCGATCGTCTGCGCGTGCCCGAATTACACCCCCGTCGATTGGTGGGAGTGCGATGTTTGGGCGGTCTCTCGCGCGGGATATGCGACGGAGTACGAATGCAAACTGACCGTTGCGGACTTCCGGGCCGACGCGAAGAAGGCATCGACCACCCATCGGTATGACTGCGCGGGCGGGTGGAGTCAGACCAAGGAGGTGAAGCACGGCAAGCTGTTCGACGCAGACCCCAAGGGGCCGAGCCGGTTCTACTACGTGGTCCCGCTTGCTCTGGCGAGCTTGGAACAGGAGTGCCCCGCCTGGGCAGGATTCGCAACGCTCATCAATGACGGTGAGTGGCGATGCGGTATCCGGGTTCTGAAGAACGCGCCACAGATCCACCGGAAGAAGATTGACCGGCGGGAAATTCGGCTGGCGCAGAGCCGCATGTGGTACCGGTATTGGGACACGATCGAGGCGCTTCATCAGGCGTTTCGGGCGCGGGAGGTGTCCACATGACCTACCGCATCAAGGACTGGGATGACACCTTTGAGGACTTCCGCTCCCGCGCGGTCAAGGACCTGCATTGGGTGCCATTCCCCATCCGGCAGGACTCGGAGGCATTCCTCACGCTCCTGGGATCTCCCGAGGGGCGGGAGGCATACGCGGTGTTCATCACGCTCGTGCAGATCGCGGCCCGCTGCCCCGTCAGGGGCCGCTTGGAAGACGAGAAAGGAGACCTGACCCCCCAGCGGATATCACTCCGCCTGCGGATCCCCGTGCCCGTCGTGCAAGCGGCGATCGATCTTCTCCGGTCCCCCGAGATCGGATGGCTTGTTCCCTGTGGCGGCGGCCCCGACCGCTGTGTTGACGCCCCCGAGCGTCGCGCCCAGGGCACCAAGGACGACAGCACCCCCGGCGCGGCCCCGTCCGCCCCCGTCACGGTCCCGCCCGTGAGCCGCCAGCGTGCATCGACCGAGCATCGATCGACCATCGACAACGCATCGACGGGGTATCGACGGGGTATCGACGGACCATCGCATACAGAACCAGACCAGACCAGACCAGACAACACAGAACCAAAACCACCAGAGCGCCCTCCGAATGCAAGGACGGGCGAGCATGCGGACCAGCCGGCAGAGGTTTCAACTGGGCCGCTTTCTGGTCTGGCTGGCAGGCTGGTCAAACCCAAGGCGGAGAACACCCAGGATCGGGCGGCGGCGGCCCGGGATGCCCTCTTCCGCCGCGGCGTGGGCGAGCCGGCCCTTTCGGCCCTGTCAAGGGCTCCGAGGCTTACAGCGGCGATCGTGGAGGAGGTGTACGCGGAAGCGGCGGCGGATGAGACGGTGCGGAACGTCACTCGAGTCCTGGTCTCCCGCCTGGCCTCGCACCTGGGGATCGACATCCCCCGGCGGGCGCAGGGGGGAGAGAGGGCGGGGCGGGCATCGCCGGCGGTGGCGATCGGCCCCATGGGCGGCGACCTGGCGGACGCGGTAGAGCGGATTCGGAGAAGGCGCGGGGCATAACCCCGGGAAAAGGAGCATGTCATGCGGAAGTTCTGGAACTGGCTGAACACTGTGGGCGGCCTGGCCCTTGTCGTCTTCCTGGTGGCGATCATCACGCTGTGCATCCCGGCGCCCGCGGCGAGCGGTGATCCGCCCAGCGAGCAGTACGTTCAGCTCACGATCACCTTCGGCGGTGATGAGGCGTGGTACATGGCCGACGAAACCGGGGAGGTGGAAGTCTGGACGTTCCGCGAGGGCGAGACGGTCAGTTTCTGGTTCAACACGGGCAATAGCGGGTGGGTCCGCCTGAGCGGGGACAAGCCGCTGTCAAAGACGCGCGTGGTGGTGGGGGCGGCGAACGGGTGAGGAGGTGGGTGATGAAGTATGTGATTTCCGACAAGCTGCGTCCCCCGCCTCACTGCTTTTACGGCGACTCGTACGAGCGCGGTTCCGACCCGTGGCACAAGGACGCATTCCCTGATGAGTTCAAGGACCGAATGCCCGGCGGTTCACGTATCAGCGGGTGGTTCTTGGTGGATGCGTGGGGAAATCAGATCGGGTTCGTTGGCGACGGGACGACCATCGAATGCACGCCGACGCAGATGCGGAAGTTCCCGAAAGACCTCGTGGACGAACTCATGCGGCAAGGAGCAGATGTGGTGGCAGAGCAAATCGCGGAAAACTGTGAGGCGTGCGGACATGAGATGAGCGAGCACGGTCCCAACGGCTGCAATGTTCGGCTTGATTCTGCGTGGACGGCGGACAACACGAAGCCATGTGGATGTTCACGGTCCCCCAAGGAGCCCCGCCCATGACGAGCGAAAAGCCATGACCTGCTACCTCTGCCACGCCCCCGGCGAGTTCATAGGGCTGTGGCGTCAGCACCGGACGATCATCGGCAAGCGGTACAAATGCACGAATCCGGCGTGCTGGACCGAGTACGAGGACATCGACGGCAACGAGAAGAAGGCAAAGCCCACGTGGGGCGAAACGCGAAAGGATGGACGCGATGGCTGAGACGGCAGAGCAGTTTGCGAATGCTGTGGAAGTTCAATGGACGCGGGACGAACTTGTGAAGCAGATCGAGGCCCGCGACGAATCTATCCGTGCGGATGAACGGGCGAAGTACAACGACCACACGGCGATGACGCCCATCGGAGCCGCCGTAGCTCACGCGGCGAGGGTGGGGGTGTTCAAGTACTTGATGGTTCTGTGCAGCGGACCGGGACAGTACATCGGTCGCCCCACGCTTTTGGGCGTGGCGAACGAACACAATATCACCCCCGCCGAGCTTGAGCCGGTGAAGGTGTGGGGGCCGGAGGATGTCGTCCTCAAGTCATTCGATTTCACACAGGACGGCATCATGTGGCGCATCTGCTGCGGAGAATGGTGCTGGTTCGCCAAGCATGGGAAGTGGGAGAAGATTGACGCCGGCACGTTCTACTACCGGCTGGATGCTGAGAGCATCCGCGACCGCATCATCAAGGACGGCAATTACCCGAAGGGATGGGGGAAGTGAAGAAGGGGCCGTACAAGGTGCTTGAAATCATCTATGACGCCACGGATTGTTCTAACCAGGTGTACGACTACGCGACGCTCCACTGGAAGCAGCGAAAGCTTGCTGAGGAAAACCCAGACCTCGTGTCGTGGGTAGATGGGTGCGTACCCGTGGATGGCGACGGATTCTCCAAGCAGACGTACAGAGAGGGTCGTGGATATCGCCTCACAAATTCGGGGTATGAGGCTCTGACGAAGTTCGACCCCGAAAAGTTCCCGGCTGGAAAAGAACATCGTCGGTTCTACTCCGCCGGAGCCGCGAGCAGGAAGACGGGGAAGAAGGGGGGAAAGCGATGCGCGCCGAAGACATGACCCACGCGATTCGATGGAGATGGCCTACACGACGATGGGCCTGTGCGCCCTGGCGATGGTCTGTATCACGGCAATCGTCATCACGTACATGCACAAGAAGGAGAAGCAGCAGTGAGTGAGATCAAGGCGGAGTTGGTGTGGATTAGCCCACATTCTCAAGGAACCTACCACGAACGTGCTGGATGCTGCGAAATGGAGCCGGTATGCGTGCCCCACTACATCATCCCCGCAGCGGGCGTGCCCGATGATGACTACATGCAAGTCCTGATGGATCGGTTCGGACGGAACAACAAGACGGCATCAATGGAGATCGCATTCGCCCGCCACGTCCTCGACGCGATGGGGTTGAAGGAGGTGAAGTGATGGCGCACCCATGTGATTGCGTCCTGTGCAGGCAGAAGGAAGAAGACAGGCTGCACCTGCGAGACGCATACGAGCAAATCAGCGCACAACTGAGTCAGTGCATCCGCGACCGCGTCACCGACCAGCAGGCCCATCTCTTCCATGTCAGTCAGATGGCTGCTGATATGGAGGCGTCCAAGTCCCTGATCGCCGACCTCCGCCAGCAGGTGGAGAGGATGACGGCGGAGAATGATCGCCTGAATGCCGTCGTGAAGGATTACGGCGACCAGATCACCGCCGCCCGCAAGGCGCGTGAGGCGTCGGACGCGATCGAAGGTGGAATCATCGGCTGGGCCGTGAACTGCCCGCCGTCCGACGAGTTCGACATTCGCATCGTTCCCGACGAAGACGATGCCCGACTCTGGGCAGAGAATTTCAACGACAGTCTTGATGAAGGCGAGGAACGATACTTCCCGATTCCACTGTGCAAGCTGTCCCGAGCCACCACCGCCGAATCCGAGCTTTCGCGGGCGAGGGAGGCTGTGAGGGTGCTGGGCCGCTGGATAAATAGGCAGCGTCGCGGGAGTCGCGGAGTCAGCTACATCGAGTTCCAAGACGACATGAAAATGATGGACAGTGCCGTGGATTGCAACCCCCTCGCCGCCGCAGCGGTGAAGGAGCCTCCCACACAACACACGCCCAGCGTGGGCGCGTAGCATCAGAAGCAACGGACGACCTTTCACGGAGAATTGACGATGGCGACCAGAACGAACGAGCCGGCCAAGGACGGCCAGCTCCCCAGCGCAAACGATCTTGACTTGGTGCTCTACCCCCTGCTGGAGAAGGCGGGCGGTGAGGGCGTGCATCAGGACGAATTGGGCAAGGCCTGCGGCAAGAACGCGCACCAGCTCATCGGCCGGCTGAGCGATCTGCTGGAGGCGGGGATCCTGACCCACCCCATGAAAGACGACGGGAGCGGCGACGACCTGCGGCGGTTCGCCCTGACCAAGGGGGGGCAGCAGCGGTACAAGGACTTCTATTCCGTCGCCGTGCGGCGGGCTGAGGCGAGGAAGCCCAAGCAGACGGCGTAAGAATCGGGTGAATCGGAGAGTGGTTCCCTTCGGAACACGGCGCAAGCCCACCCGAGAGATCGGGACCGAAGGATTCCAGTCCATTCGAGGAAGACCCCGGCTCACCCCGGGGTTTTTCATTCACCCGATGAGCACGATCTGCACCGTGGCGTCGTCCGTCGAGCTTGGATTGCGGGCCTTGATCGCGTAGCAGCGGCCGCGGCTGGTCCCCGCGTCCCCCCAGATCGTGGGATCTCCCCCGGTATCGCTCGCGACATCCGCCGGCGTGGCGTTCACCAGCACGTCATCGGAATTGAGCACGACGGGCAAGGTGCAATCGACGGGCATGTTGATCGGCCAGCACACGTTCGTGCCCGAGGGGGTCGGATCCGTCGAGCTGGTCTGGCTGTCACCCTTGAGGGCAACATCGATCGCGACGTCCGAGACGATCGCCACCAGCGAGAAGGCCCGGGGGTCAACGTCGTAGTCCCAGAGGGCGGCGGACTCGCCCGCGGGGATCGTCACGGTCTTTCGCATGATCTGCGGGTCGGTCAGCGAGCAAGAGTACGGGACCTTGAGGGACCCATACGAAAACTCGACCTGACCGTTGCCCATGAGGGTGACGCCCAGCAGGGCCTCGAGTACCTTGGTTGCCATGATGCGGGACTCCGCCCGCGCCGCTGCGATCAAGTCTAGTGCTGGTCATTCCACAACGGGCCGGCCTTGGCGTACACGACCCAGGCCCGGCATCCTGGAATCGCCGTGACGCAGACCGTGAGCGTGCGGGCCAAGCGGGCGCCCATGGGGCGCTGCCAGGTCCGGGAGAGGATGGGCCAGGGCCTGCCCGCGTACATCGTGGTCGAGATCTTCATCGGGCCGGAGGGATCCTGGGTTTCAATCAGCTCCCGCTGCCAGGCGATCCGCAGGTCGGCCGAGATGATCCGGTGGAACTCGACGGGCGTGAGCTTTTCCAGCAGCCGATGCGCGTCGTCGCCGGTCGCGACGGGGTCGGGCTGGGTCACCGGCATAGCTGTTGGGGTCATGGCTGGTATACTAACCCCGCAGCGACGCGATCGGAGAGCCATCATGGGCGCCGGCGCTGCTGTCTCGCATTCTGGACGCGAAGTCACCCTGATCGATGCCGCTGGTCCCTGGTCGCTCGCCTACACGGGCGCGACGGGCGTTGCCGGCGCCAACGTCCTGGCTCCGCGTACCGACGCGTTCCCCACCCTGCACACCAACGCGATTTACGCCGACATTCTCGGAACGACCGACGCTCCGAACATGGTCCAGAGCGCGGCGGCGACGGGCCGGATCGTCTTCCAGCGCCAGACGGGGCGGTTCCAGCTCCTGCGGCTGCTGTACTCCGGGGCGGACAACTGCCAGTCCGATCACCGGCTCTGGGGTCTCTCCCAGATCAGCCTCGGCGCGGCCCTGATCCAATACACCTGGGCGCTCATCGCGACGTTCACCGGGACGGCCGGCACGAAAACAGGCGTTTCCGGCGGCCATGTGACCAACACCATGCGGTACGTCGATACCCAGTCCAGCATCTTGGACGGCGGGTACAACGTGACGGAGATCAAGCGGCCGACCGTCGATGAGGGCTCGGTTGCCCTGCGGTGGGAATCTCGAGACTTTGCCTGGTTCGTCCTTGAGAGCTCGACCAACTCGCCGGCGACCAAGGCGACGGGCGTCAACGGGCTTATCCGCGGCTTCAACGGTGGGGGTACCTGATGCCCCGGCCGCAGTACGGGCTTCGCCGATCGGGGATCGCTCGCCTGTGCCGCGTGGGGACGGGCCGCGTTCTCATCGTCGGGGATTCGGTCACCAACGCCAACAACCACACGGGCAACTGGTCGGCCAACGGACAGAGCGCCCTGGGCTGGGCGATGATGCGGCGCTTCAAGCCCGACAACGGGATCGAATCACTGCTGTCGCAGGGTTCGAACACCGCGTACCCGTTCTTCCAGCGGGCCGACGGGAGCGGGACGGGCTACTCAACGACGGGCAAGAACAACTCCCCGACCGTGGCGGCCCAGCGGCAGACCGTGGTCGGGTCCAGGACAAACTTCGCGCTCTCGGATTTCCGCTGCATCGACATGTTCACCGGGGGACTGGCATGGACGACGGGTACCGCCGCCTGGGAACTGAAGATGAACTTCGACCAGAGCGACTACCGGCACGCGTCGCCGGCGGACTATCACCCGGCCATCCGGGAGAGCTTCACGGCGCAGATCTTGTACCTGCAGCACACGGAAGGTCCACTGCAGGTCACCGTCGGGATCGGCCGCAACGGCAGCATCAGCCAGAGCACGGCCGCGTTCGACATGAACGGGGCCCAGAGCGTCAAGCTCTCCCCGGCGATCGCTACGCCCGTTGCCGCGGGCTCGACGTTCGGGCTGGTGCGCCTGACCCGGACGGCGGTCCCGGACGTGACGAACCGGCAGGCGGTCATCCTGGGGGCTCTCATCCGATTCGGCGGGCGTTCCCAGGGGAACGGGCTGGGGATCTACGCGATCGGCACGGGCTCATCGACGCACGCGAACTGGTTCAGCAACGACGTGGGCGACCTGACCCCGCAGGCCGGCACGGGGGTGTTCGGCACGGATGCGACGCTGACGGAGTACCTGAACCTGCTGCGGCCCGACGTGATCGTGCACGCCTACGGGTACAACGACGCGGCGGATAACGCGACCTGGAGCACCAACCGGACCGACATCGTCGATCGGTTCGAGACCTGCGCCCAGGCGGCAAGCCTGACCAGCGTCAAGCACTGGCTCTGGACGCCCTATGCGTGCACCAGCATCCCCTACACGACGGTGGGCGGGTGCGCTGACCGGGACATGGCGATCGCTGCGGCCGGCACAGCCAATGTTCCGCCGGAGCGGATGGCATCCACGGCGCTGCACATGCTGGTCGGTCAGTTCCCGCAGGCGGCGGTCAGCGGCGCTCGAGGTCGGGTGACTCCCTTCGGTGACCAGGTGCACCCGACATGCGACGCGTCGGACTACCTGGCCGACCGGGTCTGGGAGCTCTGCGAACAACAGGCGTAAACCGGAAGGATTGAACCATGCCCAAGCGCGCTCGACCCAGCGCGAAGGCTCCCCGCAAGCCCAAGCCAAAGCCCAAGGCCGCAAAGCGAGCGGCAAAGCCACCGGCGCCGCCGCCGACCCCGTCAGCGGGCGTCGATGCCGCGGATGGACTGAGGCTCCTCCCCAACCACCTGCGGCCCGTGCTGCGGACCCAGGGGCGGGCCAGGACGCGGACGGCGTTCCTGCGGGCGTTCCGGGCGTGCGGATCGGTTCGAACGGCCGCCAAGGTCGCGGGAATGAGTTTCTGGTCCCATTACCAGTGGCTGCGGAAGGATGAGAAGTACCGCAAGGCCTTCGAACGGGCCCAGGAGGACGTGCGGCAGATGCTGGTCGATGAGGCGGTGCGACGGGGCGTGCATGGCGTCATCGCGCCCGTGTACCAGGGCGGAAAGCTGGTCGGGTACAAGCGCGAATACTCCGATGCCCTGCTGGTGCGGCTGCTGATCGCCCGCGGCGGCCCGGACTTCAAGGACAAGATGGAGATTGACAGCGGGCCCGTGAAGCTGACGGTGAATCACGTGCGCAAACCCATCCCCGCGTTCGGGTCGGGGGGCGACGATGACAACGATTGAGCGGGAGATGATCCTGGACCTGCCGGCGCTGCACCCGGGGCAGGAACGGGCGCTGGCACTGTTCAATACGGCCCGCTTTCTCGTGCTGCGGTGCGGCCGGCGGTGGGGCAAGACCGAGTTTCTGATGCACCTGGCGATGATCACGGCGATGGATGGGCATCCCGTCGCCTACGTGGTCGCGGACTTCTCGCGCATGCTGGAGGTCTGGGAGGCGATGACGGCGATCCTCGAGCCGATCATCCAGAGCAAGAACGAATCCAAGAAGCGCATCCGGCTCATCAACGGCGCGGTGATCAAGTTCTGGTCACTGGACGGGGCCAAGGGCGAGGACGTCGGCCGATCGGGCAAGTACAAGCTGGTGTGCATCGACGAAGCGGGCATCGCCCCAAACCTCAAGGCCGCATGGCGGAAGGGCCTGCGGGCGACGCTGATCGATCTCAAAGGCAAGGCCGTATTCGGATCGACGTCGAAGAGCGCGGTGCCATTCTTCAATCAGCTTTTCAACCGGGGCCAGGCGGACGGCAAGGTCTGGGCCTCGATGCAGTGCAAGCAGTCGGACAACCCGTACATCGATCCCATGGAAACCGCGGCCGCCCGCGATGACATGAGCGAGCTTGAGGCGGCGGTCGAGCTCGACGGCGCGGCGGCGGAGTCCAACTGGCAGTATTTCAGCGCCGACATGGTCGAGAGCTATGTCAAGGACATCTGCCGGCCGCCCGTGCTGCAGGGCAACCTGAGCATCGGGGAGGGGATCCACCTGGAGGAGCGGGACCGGCGCATCGGAAAGCGCATGTACCACCTGCTGGACTGGACCACCGATTTCCGCAATGGACGGATCCGGCTCTGGTGCGACCTGGTCGACGGCATGCCCTCCCGCGAGCGGCGGTACGCGATGGGCTGGGATCTCTCCCGCGGGCTGGGGGCATCCAACACGATCGGGTACGTCGCCGACGTGGACGCCCGGCGGATCGTCGCGGAATACGCGTCGCCCAAGGTGCGGCCCGATGAGGCGGCCCGGATCGCCTGCATGATGGGCCTGTGGTTCCGGGGTGTGGACAGCGCGGCGGGGTTGCTGTACGAGAAGAACGGGCCCGGCGAGGACTTCGCGGAGGACATCGTCAAGGTCGGGTACCCCACGATCCTGACCGATGAGGACGGGGACGCCGGCTGGTGGTCCACGCCGCAAAGCAAGGAAACGCTGCTGAACAACCTTCGCAAGAGCTACGCGAACCGGTCGTTCATCAACCCCAGCGAGAAGGGCCTGCTGGAATGCCTGTTGTACGTCGAGAACGAGTCGAATCAGCTTGTGGCGGAGGTTGACGCCCAGGACGACGAGACGGGCGCCAAGCAGCCGCACGCCGACCGCTGCATCGCCTCCGGGGTGACCGAGCGGGCCTGCGGGATGATGGCCCGGCTGCCGGTTCCCAAGCCCAAGCCGCACCCGGATTCGCCCGCGGCCCGTGCCGAGCGCCGGCAGAAGGAAGTTTCTCGCAACCGGGCGGATGACCTGATGGACCGGCTGTAGTATCCTCCGGCATGGCACTCCACCTGAACGGACAGAGCGGCGACGGCGAGATTCCCCAGGACCGCGAGCCCACCGAAGCCGAGATGCAGCAGAAGCACATTGACATGCTGCACTGCCTCTCGCTGGTCGAGCAGCAGGCCCGCGAAGCTCGCATGAACCTGATCATGGCGATGGAGAACCACAAGGCCGCGATGCGGATGGGGGCGGTCGAGATCGCCGATCCGTCCGTGGCGATGCGGCTGGCAAACTCCGCCGGCGGTCGGTCGGCCGAGCCGATCAACCTGGGGGCGAGCCACCGTGACGCTATCCTGCAGGACTGCCGGAATCGCTTCGCCCAGATGGACGTGCTGGTGACCCAGTCGCGGGACCTGATGAACAAGGCGGCGGCGCTCCGGGGGCTTTGACCCCCGGTATACTCTGACCAGCAGCGACGCGCGGAGTCTTCCGCGTGCCGGTCCCTTTCAACGCTCAAAAGCTCGCGAAGGCCGTCAACGCCGGATACAAGTCCCTGGCGAACTTCCGCGCGTCCACCGCCTGGTCTCTCGAGCAATTCGTCGGCCCACGTTACGGCAAGGACCCGAAGAAACTCGGGGCGAACAAGGCCGCCGTGGTGAACCTGATGAACCAGGCTGTATCGGCCCTGCTGCCGAACCTGGTCCTGATGAATCCCAAGACCGACGTCGTCGCCCGGCGCGTCGAGCTCTCCCAGCACGCCAAGAAGCTGGCCCTGGCGATCGACATGGTCGCCCAGGACCAGAACCTCGCGAGCATCTACGAACTGATCGCCCAGAGCGCCCTGCTGGGCCCGCTGGGAACCGCCCGCATCTACGTGCGGCAGGGCGTCGAGGTGGTCAAGACCGAATGGGGCGATACCCCGTGCACCGACGTGGGGGTTGATCCGATCGACATCGCGGATTTTTTCACGGACCCCGATTGCAAGCGGCTGGACACCGCGCGGATCGACGGGCACCGCTGGATGGCATCCCGCGAGATCCTGAAGGAATCGGGGTACTTCGACAACGCGAAGCTCGACGAGATTTCCGTGCTGGGCAAGGAAGACCGCAAGGAAGACCGTCTTTCGGGGAGCGACGCCCAGCGGTGGGAGCTCTTCGAAACGATTTCGCTGGTGGACGTCGCGGTGTACGGGCATGGCAGTACGCGGATCGTCACCCTCGCCGGCGCGGCCGAAGGAAGCGAGGACATCGCGGACCCCACCGGGAAGGTCGTCAACGAGTACGAGTTTGAGGGCCTCGAGCGCGGCCCGTACCGGCGCATGATGTTTACCCCCCTCATCGGTGACAACCCGATGGGGCTCCCGCCGGCGGACGTGTGGGGCGACATCCACACGTCCATGATGGCGATCGCCCGCAAGATCGTGCGCCAGATCCTGCGGACCAAGCGGATCACCATCAGCAAGCGCGGGCAGGGCGGGGATGACCTGGACGCGGTTCGGGCGGCGGAGGACGGCGAGCACCTGGAGCTCGACGACCCGGCAAGCATGGCGACGCTGGACCAGGGGGGCGTGAGCAAGGAGCTGTACGAGGGCGTCGCCTGGCTCATGTCGGAGTTCAACAACGCGGGCCCGAACCTCTCGCTCATCGGGGGCACGCCCGGGGCCAAGGAAGAATCGGCGACCAAGACCAGCATCCTGAGCACCAACAGCAATCAGCGCCTGCAGTACATGCAGAACAAGGCGTTCGGGTTCGCCGGCGAGGTTGCGGAGGCGATCGGGTTCTACCTCGATACCGACCCGCTGCTGCGGGCGTTGCCGATCCCTGTTCGCGCGGCCGGCGATGAGTACGTGCAGGTGACGTTCCGCCCGCAAGGCCCGGACTCATGGCACCCCGGCAAGTACAACTTCAAGATCAAGCAGTTCTCGATGGTCCCGATGGACCCGGCCATCCGCACGCGCCGCATCGTCGAGATCCTGCAGACCATCCCCGGCCTTATGCCCCTTGAGCAGTTCTACCCCGGGGCGACCAGCCGGGCTCTTGAGGCTCTGGCGGCCGACGTCGGCTCCGAAGGGCTCACGGAGATCCTGCAGGACCCGCAGATGGTGGCGAATCAGCAGGCGCTGCTGGGTTCAATCCCTCCCGGATCGATGGGCGTGGTCCAGGGCCAGGGAATGGGCGGACCAGGCGGGATGCAGATGCAGGCTCCGGGCGGCGGTGGCACCAGAGGCTTCGCCCCCGGAAGCGGCGCGAACCCCCAGATGGACCAAATGCGTTCGGCAATGGCGCCGGCGCAGGTAGGCGTTTGAGATCACATTGGCAAAGGAAGTGACCATGCATTATCGAAACGGACGCGAAGCAAAGAACGGGGACAAGATTATTCAGATCGGCGGGTACGGCGAGTCCGTGCAGATCAACGCCGTCGGCGTGCTCTACGACGCCAAGCCTGGCAACGACTACTGCAACGGCAATATCGCCCCGATCCAAGCCACCGGCACTTCCGCGTGCCTGTGCGACTGCCTGCACATCGACGACGTCGCCGCGATGCTGAAGGAAAAGGGCCTCGACAAGCGGCCCGCGGGCAAGTAACGACGCACTTTGGTCCTCGTCACCCGCTGCTGATGGGGACGTTTGAAGGAGATTCATCAATGGGAAGTTACTGCCCGGGATGCGGAGATCTGCACGAGGAAGACGATCAGAGGCTGTGTCCGACATGCGCCGCCAGTGGTCGCATGAGGATCAAGGTGAACGGCAAGTACTACTGGGCGACACCGATTGGCTATCAGGGTCGCAGCGGCACTGGTTCGTTCCACGCCGCGATGATCTGCGGTTTGCACGGCGTCGATCCCGGCAGGTACCAGTTGAACATCGAGATTCCCGGACGGGATGCATTCACCGTCGATGGTGCAAATGCTGGTGTGCCCGCGATCGAAGGCGTGGAAATCACATGTTTCCCCAAAGGTGGCTTTGGGATGAGTCATTCCCTGTAGGCGTCTAGGACGCCGGAAAGTTTGAGCAATGGCAAAGAACACGGAAACCCCGGGCACGTCCGCGCCTTCCCTTGAAGACCGCATTGCGGCGCTCGAGGCCAAGACGCGGGCGCTCGAGGGTGCGGTCGATCGACACGCCGACGCGCTCACGATCATCCACGGCGACCTCGACATCGCCCGCAAGAACGGCGGCGTTCTGCCCTGCCCCGTGGACAACCTGACCGACAACGAGAAGTCCGCCGCGGCCGAGACCGTCGCCGCTGCGCCGAATTAGTCGTCTCTCGCAATGCCCCGCCATGCGAGAGCCAGGCGGGGCGTTTTATGTGCAAGCAACTTGACGAAGCAACCGACCAGACGACGCTCAATCTCCGCTGCAAGGGGTGTGATCGCGTCTGGGAGTTCACGGGCACCAAGCTCGACGCGCTCGAGCAGACCTGCGGCGGCTGCGGGTCCACCGACGTGCACCGGGACTGGAAGGCTGAGAAGGATGCCAAGGGTGATTTCATCCACCGGGAGCGGTCGTTTTACGGCGAGACCGTGACCGAATCCCGCATGCACGGATGCCATCCCAAGGAAGTCGCTGAGATGCGACGCTTGATCGGGGGCGAGGAAGCGCGGGCGATCAAGGACAACGGCCAAGTGCACTTCCGCACGCGCTCGCAGCAGCGTGCATACACCAACCGGGTTGCCCAGCTCATGCGGCAGGGCGTCTTCTACAACCCGGCGATGGGGCACCGGTAGGGGTCGGCGTCAAGGCCCCAGCCAGCACCGCTTGAAAATGTTGTTGCACCGAAGCGCACCTAAGCGCGCACATAAGGGGGGTTGCGCGCACCTAAGGGCCGTTTTTGGCCGGGCGCGCACACGTAGGCGCACACGTGCGCAGGGGTGGAAAATCGCCCCCTCTTGTGGTTGACCGGTTCGACAACCCCTCATATTGACACCGCCCATGCGTTAGGTACTATCTGTGGTGCAGCGACGCGTCGGAGTACCCGTCATGGGCATCGACGCTGGTGGTGGCACAATTGAACAACAGCTGGGCCTTGCTGGCGAATCCGACGCGTCATCCGATGCTGCGGGCGGTAACACCGACGCGCTCGAGGCGATCTGGGCCCCCGGCGGCAAGACTCCCGAAAGCCCTGACGATGCCGTGGTGGGCACCGTCGGCGGCGAGGACGATGAGACCGCAAGCGGCCAGGACGCCGGCGAGGCGGCCGACGACAGCGCCGACCAGGTCGAGGACACCGCTGAGGGCGAGGACGGCCAGGAGACCGAGCAGGCCGGCGACGCGCCCGACGAAGTCGGAACCGTGCTGGCCGACCTTCGCGCGTTGATTGATCTGGCGAATCAGCCCCCGCAGCCGCAGGCCGACCAGCAGGCCCAGAACGACGCGCAGGCAAACAAGCTCCCCGACCTGGGCAAGATCGGCGACATCTTCGACCAGGCGGCCATCAAGGCGATCAACGCCGAGGCTGGCGAGGCCGAGGATTCCCCTTTCGGCAGCGCCGTGGCGAAGGCCGCGACCACCGCCGTGCAGCGGGCCCTGGGCAACGTCATCCCCCATATCCAGGCGATCGGCGGGGCGCTGACTCCGATGCTTCAGGAGCATCAGGCGCGGCAGGCCGAGCAGACCAAGCAGACCATCGAGGAGGTTTACGGCTTCTTCGACCAGCTCGCCGGCGCCGGCTTTGACAAGGTCATCGGCTCCGGCCGCAAGGTTGGTCCCGCCGCCCAGAAGGCCCGCGAGGACATCTGCCGCGAGGCGGCCCGCATCAAGGACCTTGCCCAGGGCAGGGGCCAGAGCATGACCTGGAACAAGGCCCTGCGGTGCGCCGCGGCCCTGGATGAGCGGTTCGGCGAGAAGGCCCTCACGCTCGGCACCGGCAAGGCTGGCAAGCCCGCCGCGGCCGGCGGCGGCACTTCCAACGGCACGAAGCCCCCACTGAACCGTGCCGCGGTCGATCGCCGGCAGTCTCAGCGTTCCCTTTCAACCAACGGACGCGGGCATGTTCGCTCGCCCCGCAGCGGCAGCGACCCCGCGTCGGCGGCGCTGGCTCACTGGACCAACTGACCCCCGTTCACCACTCACCCGCGGCGGCAGTGTGCCGATCCGCATGACGATCACGCCGGATTCGACCCGTCCGGAGGCACGTAGGAGCACATCATGCCTGGCATTCCTCTGGCGAGCATCCCCGACCGCGTAAATTCCACGCTCAACGACCTCAACAAGGGCAACATCGGCGCGACGTACAAGTACAGCGACTACGTCTCGCTGCGCCTTCTCTGGGGCACCGGCGGCGCGTCCGAAGCCATCAAGGGCGGCACGCAGTGGGAGAAGCGGATCCGCATGCGTGCCTCGACCTCGACGCGCATGACCCGCTTCATGGAAGGCACCCCGTACAACCGCACGGCGCTGACCGAAGTCACGAAGTACGACTGGCGCAACATCGAGGACAAGTCCATCGTCTACGACGATCGTGACGAGCTCTTCCAGAAGGATCCCCAGGCGATCGTCGATGAGCTCCGTGACGTGATGAAGCCAGGCGCCGAGGAAGGCTTTGCGAACCTGCTGGAGGATCAGACCTTCGGCACGCCCGCCAACTCCTCCGACGACACCAGCCTCGCCGGCCTGCGGTTCCTTGCGGGCTGGGTCGCCTCCGGCTCGACCGACACCACGGGCGGGTTCAACGGTCAGACGGCCTACTACGGCGACGCGACCTCGACCACGACCATCGGCAACATCGACGCCTCCCTCGCCAAGAACCGCAACTGGCGTTCGTTCGTGGCGACCCACTCGGGATCGTTCGACACCACCTGCCGGCAGACCCTGCGCCGGGCCCTGACGGTCGCGAACTTCCGCGGCATCCAGGGCAAGGCGGTGGACAAGAGCGGTCGCCCCGGCGGCAAGTGGGTGGTGTTCCTCAACACGACCTTCGCCCTGTCCTATGAGGACGACGCCAACAAGGGGTCCGACGACCTCGAGGGCGATCTCTCGAAGTTCAACGGCCAGCTCTACTTCCGCAGCACCCCCCTCATCCGCGTCGAAGCCCTGGACGCCGACGCGTACTCCCCCATCATCGGCGTGTACACCAAGTACGTGTACGGCCTGCGGGCGCGGGATATGTGGATGTACTACTCGAAGCCCACGCAGGTGAGCGTCGAGAACAACCACACCTGGGTCCAGCCCCTCGATGGAACGTCCGCCCTGGTTTGCGAGAACCGCCGGGCGGGCATCTTCAACATCCACCTCGGCCGCTGAGTTTTCACCCTCCCCTGAGCAATCAACCACCGCGCGGGTCCCGACGGGGCCCACGCTGAGAAGGAACCAAGTCATGCCCATTTATTCAGGCGTCAGCGTGTCGGGTAAGGGTGGCTACGGCGACCCGATCACGGCGTACTGGAAGAACAAGAAGATGGACAACTCCACGTCCATCCTGACCAGCACGAACTACCTCAAGCTTGGCGATGTCGTTTGCTGGTCGCCCGCACTGACCGACGGCAACGGCAAGGCCGGCATCGTCGTCGGCCGCCCGGAAACTCGCAACCTTTCGATGGTCGCGGGCTACGTCTACTCGCTTCCCAGTGCTACGTTCGGCTCGACGGGCTCGCCGGCGGACCAGCAGGAGGGCGAGATTCTCATCATGCCCTTCAGCACAGGTCTCGCGAACGTCATGGTCAAGGCGAACCTTGGCAGCGCGGGTACGACCACGGTTCTGCTTGTGCCCGCCGACGCCAGCTTCCAGCTCGTTGCCGCGGCCAACATGAGCGCGGACGCCGCCGGAACGGTGCTCACGACCACCGTCGTCGGTCGCGCGATCACTGACGGCACGGACACCAGCGGCAACGCCGATTCCGCTCGTGTCACCCAGTCCATCCTCTTCGGCGGTCGCTGGACGGTCTGAACGCGTTTTTTCTGTGCCCGGACATTTCACGTCTTTCTCGCGTCGCTGCACACACGCAAGTTAGCTGTCTTCGGGCACAGATTTTCAATGTTCGCCGCGTTAGCGCGCGGCGGACCACTTTCGAAGGGCTCCGAGTCTCCTCACCATGAACCCCGCGACCTCGACATACCAGGATCTGATCGTCCGGGTTGCCGAGGCCCTGGGCTTCGCGTCCAATCGCGATCCCGACAACGCCGCGAACAACGTTGCCCGGATGCCCACCGATCCCAACCGCCTCGACATCTGCAAGCGTGCCATCGTCGATGGGATGCGGATGATCGTTCGGGACGGCCCCCGGCCGCACGGCTGGCGGTGCCTCCGCGAGACGATCACCCTCGACGTGGATGCGGAAGGTGAAGGCAGCGTGAATATCGCGGGCGATCCGTCCCGCCTGCGCCTTCCCCCGGGGTGCGAGTCGGGGCCCGTGAACGGGTCGCTGCAGTTCAAGCTCGCAAGCTCAACCGTCGCGTGGTCGGCCATCCAGACCACCGAGGGGGCCATCATCCGGTCACTGGGGAACAACGATTCCACGGACTACCCCCGGGCGTTCGCGGTGCTCCCCTATCAGGGTGGCTCCGCCGACGACCGCGCGGGGTGGGAGCTGCGGATCTTCCCGCGTCCGTCGCAGGACATGACCATCTCCGGCACGTTCCGAAAGACCGTGCCGGCGAACATCATGCGGACCAGCGACACGCACCCATTCGGGGCGATCAACGACGACCTCGTGTTCATCGCCGCGATGTATGCCCGCATGCGTGTGGACGGCAAGGCCGCCCCCGGCGAGCGCGCGTACTGGAAGAACGAATACCACGGCGAGGACGGCAGGGGCGGGGCGATCGCCCAGGCCATCGCCGCCGACGCAAGCAACGCCCCCAGGTCTCACGGCGTAGGCACCGACCCGAGCGTCGATGACCAGCCTGAATCCAGCCTCATGTACCCCAGCGTGCAGGTGCAGCTCGACGGCACCGCTCTCGATTAGGAGTCCTGACCATGTGCACCGCGAACAACATCAATGAGATCACCCGCCGCAGCGAGGCCGATCGAGGGTTCTTCCGCACGTACAACGTGCCCTTTACCGACATCCGCACGGCGGCCAACCCGCCCGCGGTGCTGACGGGCGCCACCGCCCCCACGCACGTGTTCAGCTCCAACGAGGAGTATCTGAACTGGACTTCGACCACGGGCGTGCTGCTCACGACCTTCATCGTCCCGGAGGAGGCGGCCTACGACATGTACGCG
The DNA here is from genome assembly GCA_044226385.1 of Phycisphaerales bacterium. Lineage (GTDB taxonomy): Bacteria > Planctomycetota > Phycisphaerae > Phycisphaerales > UBA1924 > JAEUJB01. The sequence goes on along the minus strand of JBGAHA010000006.1, from coordinate 129,697 downwards.
CCGTCCGGGTCTACCACCCGCGTCCGCTCGCTCTCGATCATCTTCGGGATGCACCTCTTCCGGTCGGGCACTGCTGATACCGTCACCTTCGGCGGCTCCGGGGCTGACACCGTGCTCTACGCCCGCGCCCCCGGCGGCGCTCTCAAGGGCGCGTTCAAGCCGCCGCTCATCACCCTGGCGACCAGCGAGGGCGGCACCAACCCGGTGCAGAAGGAGCTCGATTTCACGGCCCAGACCGCGAGTTCCCTGCTGATCGCCCCGGGCGACAAGCTGACGCTCCAGTGGAACCCCAATCAGGCGTCGCTTACCGACAACATCCGCATGTACGGCTGCTACTGGCGCGTGCGCGTCAACCACACGGCGACCGACGAATCCCGCCGCTGATCGGCGTTCCTGAATCCGTCGTGGGGCATCGCCGCATGGAGACCCAGTGCCAGGCCAGAAGGTCCAGATTCCCTCGCTCGGCGTCGCGGATAACACTGCGTACGCCAAGAAACCCGAGCTCTTCGCCGATCCCCGCAACATGCTCAACGCATGGCTCTGGGACACGGCGGAGGGCCGGCGTCGCTTGGGGACCCGGGCGGGCCTGGAACGCCTCGTTGCCTCCCCGATCGGGACGGGCGAGGTGCAGGCCCTGCTGTCGGTCAACCGCCCCTCGGTGACCGGCTGGCAGCTTGGAACGGGCACGGTCATCAGCGGCGACGCCAAGGCCGGGGGCGTGAACACCGGACACGTGTTCGCCCTCGACGGGGTTCCCTCGATCGAGTGGAACCACACGTTCGATGTCACCGACGACGGCCCGGAGTTCCACGACGTGAACGCCTCCAAGGTGACGCCCGACAAAACCCAGGTGATCGAGGCATGCAACTTTCTGAGCACCAGCACGGGCCGCTACAAGTGCCGCGTGCGGTGCCTGAGCGCCTCGACGGGCGCCACGGTGTGGACGCACGAGATCGCCGACGGGACCGACCGGTATTGCCGCAGCCTCACCACCGATGGGGTGTTCGTCTTCGTCTGCACCAACAAGTACGTGCGGGTGCTGCTGCTGAGCACCGGCGCTCTGGCCCAGGAGTTCAACCTGAACGCCTGGTCTTACGAAACGGTCGAGTGCGGGTATTACTCCTCCGGCGGCCGCCGGTACCTGCTGATCGCGTTCATCGGATCCGTCGCCGCGGGCACCCGGACCGGGGGCGGATTGATTGTTGCCGGCCGCGCCGCGCGTGACTTCCGGTCGGGCGTCATGCTCTGCCAGATCAACGATCCGCCGTCGTCGGGGCCCTACGTGCCGCTGGTCCAGGTGCGATTCGGCATCGGCCTGGCGTCCTCCGATCCCCTGTATGAGGCGGATCACCGGTACCTGCGGTTCTCCGAGGTCCCTTCCCGCGCCGGGCACGGGACTATGCCCAACGGCCTGCGGGTCTACGCCGATGGCTCGTTCGTGGTCATCCACAACAATCAGGGCTGGGGACCGACGGAGGATGCGGTGTACCGCCCTGACCCGACCCAGAACGGCGGGCAGGGGTACAAGAGCGTTTCCCGGTTCACAGTGGACGGCGCGCTCCTGTGGGAGACCGACGCGGCCCAGAGCGTGACCAACGACGCGGCCGGCGAGGGGTCATCCTTCGGATCCCCGCACTTCAACGACATCCTCAACCCCACCTGGACGGCGATCGAGCTTGACGCGGCGGGCAATGTTTACGTCGCGGGGGCTCGGAACACCACGGGGACGGGGTACAGCGTCTACGCCCTGGACTCCGACGGGGTATTCCTCTGGCGATCGAACGTCATGAGCGCCAATACCGGCAGCTACGCGACGACCAAGCGCGTGCGCCGCAACGCGATCGCGATCGATGAAAGCGATGGGAACCTGCTGCTCGCGGGCGACCGCAACAGCGACTGGGACACCGCGTCCGGCACCAACGCGCACGCGTGGAAGCTGAGCGTGAACGATGGGTCTGTCCTGTGGGCGTGGGACTTTGGCACCGCGGCATCGTGCTCGACGATCTCCGCCGGATCGGGGCGCATCTTCCTGGGAACGGAGCTCATATGAAACGCAGCACAGCGCGCCGGGCCATGCTCAACGTCGTGCGGGGCCTGGTGCTCGGGATCATCGTGGGGACGTTCGGGGTGTTCATTCTCAACGTGCTCTTGCACGCGTATCCGGAGACCTTTCGATGAAGCGACGAATTCTCACCATCATCGGCATTCTCATGTGCCTTGCGTGCCCCCTGTCATTCATGGTCGGATGCGAGGGGCCAACTTCCAAGATCGATACCGACGGCGATGGGCGACCGGATACCGAAATGACCGCCGACCGGGCGGTCGCTTGGGGCAAGGCGCAGGAAGCCAAGAAGATCGCCGAGGTTGAGGCCGAGAAGGCGGCGGCCGTCGCCAAAGTCAAGAAGGCCCAACGTGACGCCGAGCGAACCATCGCCAACATCACGGCCGGCAATCAAGGCGAGATCCGCAAGGTACAGGATCGACTCAGCGACGACATCGAGGGTGCGGCGGCCGACCTTGATCGGCTGGTGGCGGCAAAGAAGCTCGAGGTTGAGAGCGTCGGATCGACCGTGAACGCCGCTCTCGCCGAGATCGACCGCAAGGCCGCGCTCGTGTCCAGCATCCTCCCGATCGCTCAGGGCGCCGCGGGCATGATTCCCGGTGCCGGCGGTATCGTCGCGTCGGTGCTCGGCATCGTCGGGGCGGGTTGGATCGGCAGGGCAAGCGGGCAGAAGGCCGGCGAGCAGAAGGGGCTCGCCGTGGGCAAGTCCCTGGGCGTTGCGGAAGGTAAGGACGCCGGCTGGGACGATCGCGAGAAGCACCAGGCGCAGATCGACGCGACCTGGGACGCGGCCCACCGCGAGGCAATGCTGCTGACGGGGGCCATTCGCCCCGGGGTGTCCTCCACGTGATCATCTTCGCAGACGCATCTCAAATTGCAGACGTGTCGCATGCCGTCGAATCGCTCGGCGTCATCGGCGCGTTCATGGTGCTCTGCACCGTGGTTTTGATCGTCCTGTGGAAACAAGTCTTCTCGCCTGGTGCCAAGGTGTTCAGCGTCATCTCCGGCAACATCCGCGAGACAACGGCCAGCCTCGAGAGGCAGGGGGCGGCGCACGACGAGCGGATCCGCCGGATGGACGAACAGCTCGCCGACGTGCGGAAGAGCTCGGAAGACCTTCGCGAACTGGTGGGGCTTGAGCGCGAGGCGACGCGCAGCACCGGAGGTTGAGAGAGAATCACCATGACGTTCACCCTGGAATCGGCGACGGGTATTTGGACTAACACGGGTGCGGGTCGCTCCGTGGTGGTGTACCCGTCGCCGGTCTCAGGGCGTTTCGGCGTGACGCTCCCGTTTCTCACCTACCTGCACGAGCCGGCCCAAATGGTCCTGTGCTCCAAGGACGGGAAAACCGCGATCGAGGCGGCCATCAGCGGGACCAACGTCGTGGTCCGGACCGTCGCCCTGGGCGGGTCAACCTCGACCGTGAACACCGCGGCCAGCGATACCCCGGCGTCCGCGCCCGCCAGCGTCCCCCACAGTCTGACCGCCGGCGTTCCCTCCACGCTGGATGTGCGGCTCAACGACGGCCGGATCGAGGTGCGGATCGATGACTCCCTCAAGATCAACTACGCCGTGCCGGCGGACCTGTATTTCACGGTGCGCAACGCCTACGGCAACCTGCGGTACACCGGCTTTTCCTCATCGGTCTCGGGCTGCAAGATCAGCAAGCCCCAGGTGTACACGCTCGTGCCCGCCGAGCCCGGCCAGCAGGTGGAAGTGCTCATCGCCGTCTGTGACGGGCACGTGCTCATCACCGAGGACGGGATCAACTTCGCGCGGATCGGCACCAATTCGTTCAACCGCGCGGGGCAGGTAAGCCTGACCGAGTTCCTGACCGTGGTCTATGGGCTCGACGGCACGTACCGCCGCAAGATCGACCCCGTCAACCTCATCGTGGACAACTGGGCCGAATCCCTGGGCATCTTCCCCGGCTCGGACGGCGACGCCGGGATCTCGCGCAACCGGTTCACCACGACCTTCCTGGGCCGCGTCTTCGTCGGCGGCGACCCGACGGACGACCGCAACGCCTCCGGCAGCGCCGTGGGCGATGCAACCGACTGGGATGATGGATCCCTCGACGACGGGGCGGCCTGGGCTTTCGGAACCGGCCTCCCGGGCAAGATCGGTTCCCCCCTGACGGGCCTGCTGCAGCTCACCCGGGGCGTCATGATCATCGGATGCGTCGATCAGGTCTGGCGCATGCAGGGGGATCCCGCGTTCGGAGAGCCCGACCTGTGGCCCGCGCTGACCAACTCGGGAATCTCCGGGCACACGGCGATCACCATGGCGACGGGCGACGTCGCGTTGTTCCACGGGCCCCCGGGCCTGTTCATGGTCGGCCCCGCCGGCGACGCGGTGCCCCTCTCGGGCGACACGCTGACGACCTTTATCCAGGTCAGCCGGTCGATCATCAGCAACTACCGGATCATCGTGATCCGCGACCCCGAACGGTACCTGACGCACGTTTTTGTCACCCCGGAGGACCGCAGCCAGGGAACGCACGTGTGCTACGACGAGCGCACGGGGGGATTCGAGCCCGGACGGGGCGGCTTCCTGCCGATCCAGTTCCCCGCCCTGGTCGGTCCGACCGCCGCGTGCGTCTTCCGCGGGAAGCTGGTCCTGGGGACCTGGGACGGGCGGCTCCTCACGTTCTCCAACAGCGCCAAGAGCGACGACGGGGAGGCGATCGAAAGCCGGGTGTGCGTCGCCGCGGCCCGGGGGAGCCGCAGCGACTTTGACGTCGAGATGGTCGCCCTGCGGGTGGTCCTCGATGCCGCGTCGGACGATGCCTCTCTGCGGGTGTACGGCGGCCGCAACGCCCAGGAGGCGGCGGTAGGCACCGGGCGGGATCTGCTGGTGACGGCGACGCTGAGCGCATTCGATGGCCTGGTCACGCAGTCAGCCCGGGCGCCGGCCCTCTCGATCGAGATCTGGAATACCACCGTCGATCGCCGCTGGGTGGTCGAGGACATCGAAATCGACGCGGTCGAGCGTGCGGCGAGCTCGCCCAATGCCCCGATCCTGGATGCTTACACGCCTCCGGCCCTGTGCGGGTTCTCGACCTCGAGCGCCGGCACCGACGACGGGGACGACGGCCCGGGATCTGGATCGTTCGTGGTCTTCTATGAGGAACCCGGCCCGGCCCAGGTCACGGCCAGCGCGATCGACGCGAGCGAGCCCGACGATTACACACAGCTTCTGTCCACCACGAAGTACACGGTAAGCGAACTGGAAGGCGACACCGGCGATACAACCGTCGGCGAGGACATCGACGAGTTTTGAAAGGATTTCCCATGGGTGGTACCCGTTTCACGATCACGGCCGACGCGGCGGTTTCCTGCACGACCGGCGGCACCGAATACGGACTCTGGCGCGTCAAGCCCGCGACCAACAAGTCTTTCAGCCTTCGCTCCCTGCGCCTCTGGTGCACCAACCCCGCAAACACGGACGGCGTCGCGAACGTGCGGGTCGCCCGGGTGCTGGACGCCAACGTGGGGGCGACCTGGACGGACGTCACCAGCACGACCTGCAAGGTCGCGGACGCAACGGCGAACGCCTCGGCGGCGGTGACGGTCTACAAGGGCGCGACCAACGTCGGCATCTCGGGCATCACGACGTTCGACAATCCCGGGCTCATCTACGACGGTGCGCCGTACCCCGCCAAGATCCCGACCCAGCTTGGGGAATGGCGGATCGGCACGGGCGACAACCTGATCATCCTCGTGAATCACCCTGTCAACGCCCGCAGCTTCCTCTGTCACATGGAGATCGACCAAACCTGATGGGCCGCTCACGTTCCATCAAGACCTGCACGGATTGGCAGCAGCTCAACCGCGCGCTCCAGGAGATCGGCGACGATCCCACGGGCGTCGTGACGGTCGAGGCGGGCGCTGAGGTCGCCAACGTCCGGGAGCTCACGCTGCAGGTGCGGGACCGGCTGGGCAAGCCCTGGCCGGGCCGGTGGCTGGTCTGGTTCTTTCTCTCTCCGACCGAGAACGGGGACCCCAGCGCGTCGGGGAACAGCGTGGCGGTGACGACGGGGACGATATTTCAGGCGGTGATCGCGGACGCGGCGTATCAGGTGCTGACGGATGAGGACGGAAAGATCGTGGTGGAGCTCGACGTGAGCGGGACGGGGACGCGGTGGGTTCACACCATGGCGGACCGGGGCCGGCTCGACGCGAACGGGCCGTTTGTCTGGGCATGAAAGGCGGGTAGACGCATGTCGTTCTTTTCAGGTGCGGGCGGGATGCTGGGCGGCGCGGCGATTTCGACGCTGGGGGGCATCCTTGGCGGGGCATCGTCCAACCGGGCGGCGCGGCAGTGGCAGGACGAACAGGCGCGGGACACGGCCATCAACCGCAACCGGATGGGGTACGCCTTGTTCGGCAAGGATCCCTTTGAAGGCCTGATGACCGCGGGCAACTACACCGCCGGCACGCCCGAGAGCCGGGACGCGGCGTACAAGAAGTTCATCGACTCGATCGGCGGACCCGTCACGGGCCAGATGGGGAACATCACCAAGGACGCCTCCGACATGAGCGGGGGTATCCGCAACGGGTATTACGCCGACACCCAGCGCCTGCGGGGCGCGGGCGAGGACGCGGTCAACCGGGTGCAGAGCGCGTACAAGCAGGGGGCCGACGCGAGCCTCGCCAGCTACGACCAGGCGGCCGGCGGGCTGATGTCGCGGGTCAAGGACTACGGCAAGGGCCAGCAGGCGATCATCGACGACGACGCCCAGCGGCTTGAGCGGGCCCTGAACCTCAAGAGCAAGGCCGCGCTGTACGGGTCGGGCATGGGCAATTCGACCCGGGTTGCAACCCACGTTACCAACAACGCCCTCGAGACCGAGCGGGCCCGCCGCAAGCAGTCGGCGGACCTGGCCGACAATCAGGTCGATCGGGAGACCGGGCTTGGGCGGTCGATCCTGTCGGAGCGGACGGGCGCCCAGCGGCAGATGCTGCAGGCCTCCAATGACGCCCTCGAGCGCGGCACGCAGAACAATCTGGGGTACGAGCGGTCCCGCAGCGAGGGGCTGACCAGCCTCGATATCCAGAACATGGAGCGGCAGCTTGGGCTCAAGCAGGGCCAGCTGCAGACGATCATGAGCGCGATCAGCGGGACCACCCAGGGCACCAGCACGCCCTACATCGCGCCGTATTCTCCGACGGCGACGGGGCTGACCGGCGCCGGCAACGCCCTGGCGCAGTACAGCTCCATGCAGCAGATGCTGGAGATGATGAACGCGATGCGAGGCGGCGGCGCGACGGGCGCGGGAAATCCCTACCAGAGCGGCAACATGGCCGGCATGCGTGCCAACGGTTGATGAGAGGTGATGGATGAGCCGAGGACCGATCATCGATACGGGTCTGCTGGACGCGCTGGGGAGTGGCCGCGCGCAGGGGATCAGCGTTTTCCAGGCGGTTGAGCAGGCGCGGGAAGACGAGCGGCGGCGGGAGTTCGCTGCTCAGCAGCAGCGTGCGCTGCAGGAATGGCGAGCCCAGCAACAGGAGCTTGCCCAGCAGCGGGTGAGCCTGTCCCAGAGCAAGCAGGAGGCGGAGAACCGGCAGCGAGAGCAGGCGGCGCAGCAGCACCGCAACGATGCGGCGTTTGTCGGGGGAGATCCGGTCGGCTCCATGCACATGATGGGCATGCCCGGGGCGGACGTTCCGATCGGCGGGTCGTCGGTGTGGGAGGGCATGTCGCCTGAAGTCGTGCGGGCGGCGGCCGAGAACAAGGCCCGGGGCCAGCTTGAATCGCAGCGGCGGGCGGCGGAGGAGTCCAAGGACTACGCCGAGTTTCAGAGGCGAGAGAGCATCTGGAAGGACTACGAGCGGAGTTCGGGCCATGAGGTGGACTGGGATGCGTTCAAGGCCAGTCTCCCCGAGAAGTACCGAAAGTTCATGGCCGAAACTCCGGAGGACGCGGCGGCTCGCCATGAGAACCACGTGAAGATGCTGGCCGAAGGCATCGATACACAGGTGCGCCGCGGCACGATCGACCCCGATTCCGGCAGGATGTTCAAGGACATGATGCTCCGGGATGGCGCTGATCCGAAGGAGGTCGAGCATTACGTGAACCTCGCCATGGAGAAGGCGCGGCTGCCCAAAGCCCCGTCCGATGTGGCGGCGCGGCGTCAGGCGGCGGCTACGGAGTCCATGCAGCTGGTCGATCTCAAGAACCACCGCGCGACGCTCGCGGCTCTCATCAAGAGGGCGGAGGGTGGGGACAGCAAGCTCTCGCCGTCCGAGCGTGAGGCGTGGGGCGTGGGCAAGAATGCTCCGGGCTTCTGGGGCTGGGTGGGGTTGAACGACGTCAACGCGAAAGACGTTCTCCCGAAGATGCGAGAGAAGTTGGCGGAGGCCGATCGGGAGATCTCGGACGCGGAGAAGCGCAAGATTGGGGCGGCGGCGGGAATTGGGCTGGCGCCTGCGTCGCCCTCATCCCCGGCCCAGAGTCGGCCTGCACCGGCAAGCGCGGCCTCGGCCGGCGGCGCCAACCCCTCCGCCAAGGAAGAGGCCAAAGCCCGGTTCCGTGCCCAGAACGGTCGCGATCCAGACCCGACCAACCCGACCGACGTTGCGGCGATGAAGGTCATTTACCGGAGTGTGATCGGTGGCGGCTGATCCATGGGATGACATTCTGGGGACTGGGTCGACGGCGGTCGATGATGGGCCGATGGTTCCCGGGAACATCGACCTTCACCACCGGCCCAAGGTCCGCAACCCGGACGGGTCGATTTCGACCGTGCGCAGCATCAGCATCGGCACAGATCAGGGCGAGGTGCTGATCCCCACCGTCAGTGACGACGGGCGGATCATGCAGGACCAGGAGGCGATCGACGCCTACCGGAAAACCGGCAAGCACCTGGGCATTTTCAAGACGCCCGACGCGGCGACGGCCTACGCCCAGCGGCTGCACGAAGATCAGGCCAAGGAGTACGGCGATTCCGACCCGTGGGATGCGATCCTGGCCGAGCCCGACGCGCCCGCGCCTGCCTCGCCCGATCCCTTCGGGTTTGGCGATCTCTCGCGGACCGGTCCCGGCGAGCCGACCGTCGGCGGTGGTGGTCTGTCGGAACCACCCTCAACTGGTCTCGTGGACGCTTTTACACAGGGCGCGGCGGCTTCCGTGCCGTCCACGATCGGGGATGTGATCAACCTTGGCAGGTCGGGGCTCCAGTTCGCCAGGACGGGCATGGACGCGATGACAGCGGCCGCCGCGGGTGGTATCGGCCGAGCGGCCGACGTGGTATCCGACCCCTCACTCATCATGTCCGGGCAGGCGGGGCCCAATCAGAAGGCCTTGGCGGGGGCGGCGCTCGAGGTGCCCCGCCAGGCGTCCCCCATCGCAGAGGGCGTTGCTGGTCTGCTTGCGCGTGGGGAAGGCGTTGCGAGGGGGGCGAGCCAGACGCTGGCGGCAATCGCCCCGGAGGACACTCAGACCCCCTATACGCCGGCATGGTTCGCCTACACGGCCGGGCAGTCGGCTCCCGCCATGGCGGCGAGCATGGGCCTCACCGTGGCGGGATCAATGGTGGGTGCTCCGTGGCTGGGCCTCGCTCCGACCGCGCTGATGGAGGGTGGGCAGGCGTCGAGTCAGATCTACGCCGACTTGAAGAACAGGGGGGCGACTGACGAGGAAGCCCTCACGGAGGCGTTCGTGCCTGCCGTGGTCGTGGGGCTGATCAACGCTGGCGTTGAGCAGGGCGGCGTGCAGGAGCTGCTGACGCGGGGGGCGGTGAAGAATGGGGCGATGGCGATCGCCAAGCGCGTGCTCGGGGCTGCGGCGACGGAGGGCGGCGAGGAGGTCGTTCAAGGCGACGTGCAGCGGGCGGCTCGGAAGGCCGTCACCGGCGAGGGGCCTGACTTCGCATCGCCGGAAGCCATGGCCCAGCGCGGGCAGGAGTTCATCGGGGGAGCGGCCCTTGGGCTCCTCGCGGGTGGACCTGCTGAGGTGGTGGGCCATGGAAACGCCCCGGTGCAGGTCGATGCGAGCGAGCCAGTGCGGACAGAAGTTGCGCCAGGGACAGAACCGACCACGCAACCGAAGCCCCAATCGCAAACGCAGCCGGGATCCAAAGCAGAGATTCCATCCGATCGCCCTTCTCTTGAAGCGCTCGCGGTCGAGCTGAGTGTCGAGGTCAAGCCCGGGATGACGAACCGGGCGCTGCGGCGGGCGGTGGAGGCGGCACGGGCACAAGCACAAATCCCGGCGGACACTGGTAGTTCATCCGCGTCGCCTCCATCTCAGCGGCTCGCAGAACTTCCTTCGTCTGTGGAACCCACTTCGGGAGTTGGCGGAGAAGCTCGCGGGCAAGCGCCGCCTCGTGTCCTGGATCAGTCTTTGTCTCCATCCCCCGATCCTACCCCCCGCGAGCGTGTCGCGGGGGATATCGCACCCCCAACGGAGTCCAGCAATGGCAAAGTCAAAGGGCAAGAAGAAGCCCCGCAAGGGCTGCTGAGCCGGAACGCAACGGCGCAGCCGGGAGAAGTTCCCGCCGCGCCGGTTTCAGATCGATTGCTCCGTCTCGCCGACGCATGGGAATCCAGCGGAAAGGCCAAGATTGAAGAGATCGGACGCTCCGTGGCTGAGACGCGCCGGTCGCTCAAGCCCGGCCAGCGGCTGGGGTCAGCACCCTTGTTCAATTACATCGTGCCGTATGCCCAGGTCGCGGCGGCGCGGGCCATCAAGGCGGGCGTGAAGGGCGGCCAGAAGCTGCGGTCCATCGTTGACGCCGTGATCGGCGAGATGGACCCAGAGCACATGAAGCACGCGCAGGCGGTCGCTCGCCTGGTGAACGGCATTCTGGAAGACGCCAAGGACGAAGACGGCAACATCGACCCCGACCGCGCCGAGGCCGCGATCGCCGGCGTGATGGAGCGGGACGAACCGCCGGCGAAGACCGCGATTCGGGAGACGACCGGACAGACCAATGGCGCCAGCGGAAAGGCTCTGCGGCAGCAGATGCGCACGGCTCAGAAAGCCTCGCGAGAGGGGTATGTCGCCGGCAAGGCCGAAGCGGAGGCTGCGGCCGATGAACAGCGGCAGGCCGACCAGGACAAGCAGCAGCAGCGGGAGGGGCAGGCGCTGAAGTCCAAGATGAAGTTTGCACAGTCGGCATCGCTCGCCGCGTACCGCCTGGCGAAGTCCGAGGGCCGCGATCGCCTGTTTGACGAGACGGTGCAGTTCCGCCAGAGGCTTTCCGAGCAGCGGGCGGCCGCGGCTCGCGCCAAGCGCATGAGCAGGTTTGAGCGGCGGGCGGCCGTCAAGTCGGCGGTGGAGGGCCGGGAGGATGAGCTGCAGGGCCTGCGGGATGAGGTCGTGCGGATGGTCCGGGAGAATGTTCCCCGGGCGCAGCAAGGCCGATTCCTGGGGGCGGCGTCCGACACGAAGACGATGGCGGCGCTTGGCAGGGTGGTGGGGCGGATGCAGCAAGCCATCGCCGACGATGAACTGTTGGACGCTCGGAGGACGGCCAGGCGGGTCGGCAAGCGGGCGAACGGCGCGAAGCTCATCGAATCACTCCGCACCGAGATAAAGCAACTGCAGGGCGAACTGGTCGGGCTCCACATCGAGCGCGTGTATAGGGACGCGCAGGCCAAGCGCACCCACGCGGCGGAGTATCGCGACGTGACGGATCGGATGCGGGAGGTCCTGCACCAGCAGAGCGAATTCGAGAAGATCCGCCGGGCGGGCAAGATCGTCGAGCGGGAAACGGTGGTCGCGGGGCTGCTGAAGTCGATCGCCACGCGCGGGAAGGAGTTGAAGAATGCGGGGGCTCTGGCAGAGACCAAGTACGCCCCGGGCGGGATGCGATACGGCCAGTTCATGGCAAACAGCGACACGCTCGGGGCCATGATGGGAGATCCGCAGGCCCGCGCCATGCTTACGGACGACATGTGGGAGGGGGAAACCAGCGTCAATCGGGCGGTGCAGGAGGGGGACGACGAGCTCCGCAAGCTGATGGAGGACGCTGGGTATCGGTGGGGATCGGATGAGCTGCAGAAGCTGTCTCGGGAGGCCGTGGGCGACGATGTGAAGGTCGTCGATCTCACGCTGCCCACGGCAGGCAAGCAGCGGGCATCAACGGCTGAATGGTTGGAGCTGTGGGCGGTCCTGGACGACTCCAAGGCGGGCCAGCGCATCCGCGAGGGTGCGCCCGTGCGGTGGGCGCGTGATCCGGATGGTCCGGGATTCAAGCTGGCAGCGGCCGATATTGCCGCGATCCAGGCGTCGCTAGACCCCAGGTTGATCGACGCGGTGCGGGGCATGAAAGCGTTCGTTGAGCGGCGGATCCGTCCGGAGATGATGGCGGCATTCCGCGAGCAGAAGGGGTACGACCTGGAGGCGATAGATCGCTACTGGCGGACGCGGCGCCGGCCGATCGTCAAGGGTGGGGCGGACGTGGTCCGCTCGGTACGGGAGGTCGTGAACAAGGCTCTGGAGAACCTTGGGTTCCTGAAGGAACGCGAGCCCTCGATCGCCGCTCCATACCTCATCGGCGACGTGTTCGACACCTTCAAAGACATCGTGCACCAGGGTTCGGTGGTCGCGTACATGACCCGGCCGGTGCGGAACGCCGAGGCGATTTTTGCCGATGATCGGGTGCGGTCGGCGATCTCCAACCGGTTCGGCCGGAAGATGCACGGCCAGATCATGGACGCGATCCGCGATGGCAAGCTCGTGTTCACGCGCGAGACCCAGCCGTCCGACAAGATCTGGGACACCCTGACCCGAAACGTTTCCCGCGCCAAGATCCAGTTGAATCCGACGTCCATGCTTAAGAACGTCGGCGGCGTGCTGAAACTGGCTCCTGAGCTCGAGGGAGCGGACCTGCGGGCGGGCCTCGCGGCGGCATCGGCCGATCTGGTCAAGGGCGACATGCGCACGCGGATGGAGAAGTCCGCCCACTACCGCGATCGGTACGAGCACGCGGCCTGGGCGCGGTTCACCCCGGGGATGGAGCAACGTTCGGCGCTGCTGGGGGAGGCGACGCTGGAGGCGACGGCCAAGCGGCTCCTGAAGGGTGGCAGCACGGACCGCGGGTTCATCGCTCGCACGGTGCGAACGCGGACCAAAGCCATCGGAGACCTTGTCGATATGGTGCGGGTCTATGACAAGGTGGACCAGTACATCTACTCCGTCGCGTGGGCGGCCAAGGAGGCGGAGGCGAAGCGCCGCGGGATCGCCGAGAAGGATCGGCAGCAGTTCGTGGAGTGGGAGACGGAGAAGCTGATGCGCCGGACGCAAAACGGCGTGTCGCCGCTGGAGTGGTCGGGGGTTGCGAGGGACGCAAGGAACGGCGGAATGCTGCGGCTATTCACGCCATTCACAAGTGATTCTAATAAGTCGTACAACCAGGTGATGACGGCCCTGTACGCCCACGGCGCGGACTCCAAGCAGTTCCGGCGTGCTCTATTTGCAGTGGTCGCAAACAATCTGTGGGCGGCGCTGGTGTCGAAGGGAATCAAGAAGGGTGTGAAGTACGTGGTGATCGCCGTGCTTGGAGGGTCGGTCGCGGATGCCTTTGACCGTGACGAAAAGAACGAGGGCATGATCGAAGGCATCTTCTGGGATTTCCTGCGGAACACCGCGGGTATGGTGTATGCGGATGGCTTGGTGGATGGGGCCAGGTATGTGGTGCGGAAGGCCACTAAGCGGATGGCCTCCCTTGACTCGATTCTGCAAAATCCAGTGCTGGAGTCACTGTCTACAACGGCTGGCGGCTTGGCTGACTTGGTCGCTGCTCAGTTCGAAGAGGGTGTCATGGCGTCTGGGCCGGACGCGGGAGAGGATCGGCAAACGGTAAAGACGTTGCGGGCCTTGGAAAAACTTAACCATGGCGTGTTAGACCTGGCTGGATGGCCCATCTCGCCGCTGTGGGACTTCGGCAAGTCGGCGGCTCAGGGCCTCTGAACTTCCAGAAAAATGCCGCGCACCAGCATGGGCAACCCAATGATGGCGCAGGCGAGGAACACCGCAAGTCCCGACCATTGCGACATGCGATCGCACGCGACGCCTCCGGCGATCAGGATGGCAATGCCGGTCCAACCAATGATGGATCCGACTCGGTTTGTGCGGGTGGTCATTTGTGTTCACCCGTCTTTTTGCTCATCGCCTCTTGCATGGTGAGGAACAGGAACTTGTATTCATTCAAGCTTCCCGGGGCGTAAAACAATGCCTCGCGATGATCCAAATGGGGATCGGATGGGAGATCCGTGTTATCGTTTCGAAGGAGACCAGCGAACTGCGACCGAAGATCCATAAGCCTCTTGCGTTGCTCGTCGGTGGCAGGTCTGGCATCGGGTGGCATGCGAGTGATAACGTCATTGAACTGGCGAGACGCCAATTCAGAGGCCGAGCACGCCCGCATGTTGGGCTGAGTGAAGAAAACGCGCTCGGTCGCGGCATCTCGCTCATACGCCGCGTGCATGTCCCCGTCGGCGTTGACGATCCAGACTTGTCCTAAGCCGTCAACGAGCGCCGCCGCGCCTCCGGCGGGGATGGAGACGCCCACCGGCGGAAGCGAGTAATCCAGGTGCGGTGGTGTGGGATCGAAAAGGCGAGGTCGAGTCGCTTCCGGCTGCCCCTGCCCCATCGCGAGCATCACCGCCGCCGCAGCCACCGCTCCCACCAGGCCAGATACGATTCGGTCTCTCATGGCTCTATACTCTCGCGAGGTGCAACATGCTGATTTACGTCGATGCGGGCCAACTCTACGGCACTAACGATCAAGGTGTTCCTGAACCCATCGGAACACCTCAGACGCCAGTAAAACTGTCCACGTTCCTGGCGTGGCTGGGTTGGGGTTCGGACCAGCCCGCGCCGCCATCCGATGCCAAATCTCATCCTCTGAAGATCGCCCGGACTGCCAGCGTGAACGAAGCGGCGACCACGCCCGACCCGATCATCAGGAGTACGGACTGAAATCGACGCACGAGACGCCGGGCCCGCTCGACCGCGCTCACGCGATGGACGGGGCGAACCACGCTGAGCGGCTCGCCCGTAGTGGTGCGGCACGTCTCTGGGGTTTGAGAGACCGGGGAAAATGCACCAGGACCGTACGACGCCCATGGCACGGGAAGTCGCGGATCGGCGTAGACAACGCGGACTTTGTTTGAGAGTCCCATGGCTCATCGTATGGTGATCCGTTGTTCGTCGGCAAAGTCCACGATGATGGGACGCTGCACGGCCGGCGTCCCATCTACCCACAGCCGAAGGGTGTGGGGCCGCTGTGCTTTCCAGGCATGTGGAGGAAGCGAAGCGATGGGGAAGTAGACCCACTGCGGTGGCCCCTCGTGCACGCCCGGATTGAACATCCATTCATCTTGGGCGACGACGACGTCGGGCTCGTCGTGGCGCAGGATTGCGAATCGAAGTCGGGTCTGGGAAGCAACCGGGCGGTCGAACTCGACGGCCAACTCGTGCCGGTCATTCGTGCGCGTGATGGGGTTGAGGTACAGGATGCGATTCGCGACCGCCAGGAATGTGCGTCCGCTTTCGGTATCGTGATACACGCTGCTGCAAAGCAGGAACGTTATTACTTTGGGATGTTCGGTAGGCAGCGGTTCCCCCCTCTCTGTATCTCAGTCTCTCTGTTGCGCCGCTGCCCGTCAATGACGCACGAGACCCGAACGGATCGACACCGAACAACGCGCCAATCTGCGATGTGCAAAAGTGCATGGCCTGTGGATAGCTGCTGATCGGGTTGCAAATTCCACACTCGCTAGGTAAATCACCCCAAAGACTCTGATTCGCCAAGTCCCCGGAACATCCCAAATTCCCTCGTGTATGTACTAGGTGTGGGCGCGGGGAGGGTTTCCCCTCGCATCGGGGGCCGGGGACATGACGGTTATTGGGCGCATTGGATGCGGCGACGCCGGGGGAGACCCCGGAGATATCCACAACGTCATCGGGGCCGCGTGTCGATGGCTCGCTGCCTTGACGCGGGCGCTCGAAGCCGTAGAAAAAGTGTCCATGAGCGAGTCACCCAGAACCCTGTCGCGGGGTTCGCCCACCGAGTCAGCGCCCATTCCCCGCGCCGGATCGATCTCGGTCGAGGTCGTGACCGATTCGTGGTACCAGTGCTCTTGCACGCTGCACAACAACTCGGAATACCACGCGCGGCGATCGCGCACCGACGTGCGCCGCATTGCCGCGGCGCTTGGATGGAACACCATCGCGGACATTGACGACGTGCAGCTCACGGACTGGCTGGTCCAGTACGTGCAGTCCGGAAGGGCTCCACAAACAGCGGGAAAACTGCTGTCGCAGTGGGTGACGTTCGGCGAATTCCTTGTGCAGCGCAAGCACTGGACGGAGAACAAGCTCGCGAAGATCCCCGTGCCGCGCGTGAAGGCGGAGAATCGCGGGCCCGGCGCCCGCGCGTTCTCGATCGATGAGGTTCGCCGGCTGATCGAGCGGGCGCAGACGATGGAAGCGGAGCACCGCGGCGCTGGTCGCTACGGGGCCAACCGATCGACGCTGTACCTGTTCCTCGCGCACACGGGCCTGCGGTATTCAGAGGCGATCCGCATGCGCTGGGAAACCATCGACCTCGAGCGCGGGTACATCCGCGTCAAGGCGGACAAGGCCGGCCGCGGCGACGGGATTCCCATTCACGACGAGCTGCGGGAAGCGCTGATTGAGCTGCGGTCGGCGGGGAAATTCCCATCGACCGATTCCAAGAGCCGCAAGGGGAACGTGTTCTGGGCGACCAGCAAGAACACCCTGCTGCAGGACATGGACAAGGTGGGAGTGCCCCGGCGCGTGGCCGAACAGGGCGGGCAATGGCATTGCTTCCGCAAGATGGGAGTGACCGAAAGGCTGCGGGCCGGGGCGGACCCTGAGCACGTGCGCCGCCTGGCCCGGCACAAGAATCTTGAGCTCACGATGGGGACTTATAACCAGATGGCGGCAGAGGAGTTGCGTGCGGCCGTGGATGCCATTCCCCACCTGCTGGGAAAAAATTCTGGATTCGACCGCTTGCAGACCGGAGAATCTTCCGATAGTCTTTCCCCAGCGAGTCACCATGACGAATCCAGTCCAAAACCAGACGACGCCCCCCGCCCTGTGCCTTGTGGCGGTGACTCGCTATCTAAGCCCTCGGGACGGCGGGCCTCGTCTGTTTCTGGACCTCAACCCGTCGCGCCTCACCTGAAATCGCCGCAAGATCAATGGAGCCGCGGGGAATCGAACCCCGGTCCCAGGTCAGTCAGTTGAACGCTTCTACGCGTGTGTCTGGCAGTTTGATCTCGGCGAAGGAGGCTGCCACCAGCAGCATTCTCCAGCGCCCAGCCCGCGGAGTTGTCTCACCTGCTCGCCCGAAGGCGTCACGAGCAGGCCAGCCTGATGTTTGAGTGACCCCGCCTTATCAGGCGTCCGGCGGGATCACTGCAGCCTAAGTTAGGCCGCGAGAGCGTAATTGCTGTTGGCAATTAATGTTTTGCACGCTTTTAACGAGGTCATACGTGCGCCTCGACGCGCGACGTCCAACGTCACATGCCCGGTCGAAACCAGTTCGGCCCCAGGTTTTCAAAGAACGAGCCTTGAGTGCCAAGGCTCCGTCCATTGTACGTCGGCCGATGGACCAACGTTCAGGATCTGCGTCGGCGGCCCGTGAAGACGAGGGAACCAGCGGCGGCGAGCAGACCGCACCCCGGGGCCGGCACCACGGTGTAGTGCACGGTCAATTCCCCGGCGTTGTCGTTGTACGACCCGGGCAGGGCCACAGGATCACCGAAGCCGTAGCCGTCGGCGAACCCCAGATAGAGCTTGGTCGCGGCCTCGGGCACGTAGAAGACCTGCAGGGCTCCGCTGCCCGTCCCCGTGCGCCCGTCGCCGATGAAAAACGTCTGGTACAGCAGCGGATGGAACTCGGTGTTCCCCGTCGCCGCCGTCACGTCCAGCCTGACGGGGGCCGGGCCCATCGGCTCATTGTCCCCGGTGAAGACGCCCACCAGGAACATCGTGGCCCGATCGTGCTTGATGCCGGAGATCCCGCCGAACGAGAGAATGTCCGTGTCTCCTGTCGCGTAGGTTCCACCGTCCGCGCCGTTCCACCCGAGCCTGTCCAGGCACGTGACCAGCCCGGTGACCGTATCGAACGTGATGGTGCGCTGCGGGGCGGGGAAGACGGCGAGCATGGTGGGGAGCGTGCCCGGCCCGTAGCTTCCGGGATCGGGGGCGAGCGTGTGGCCGGCTCCAAAGATGTTGGAGGTGCCCTGGACGGTCGTGATGTCGGCGTGGGCGGAAGTTCCCAGCAGCGCGAGCAGGCCGGCCGCAAGGGCCAGCGCTCGCTTCGCTCCGGGGCCGCGGGGATGCCGGGGGCATGCCGCAGCCAGACCGTTCCCCGCACGAGTCCTTCTGAGGGGGGCGATGGCGCACATATTCATCTCTCCAGATTGTCGGCCACGAGTTCTCTAACTCACGGTGCCACAGATATTTACGGATGCCGCGGCGGCAAGGTTCCTCTGGGGCACATTCCTCGCCGCGTGCGCCGCGCTCGCGGGCTGCGCGGGACGGGCGGGCTCCACAGGCGTGAACGTGGACGATGCGGCCTTGGTCACGCGGAAACGCGACGCGGCCGGCGGATGTGAATCTGGGGGAGTCGTGCGGACCACGCGGGAGGCGCGCGTCGAAGCTGCCGAGCAGTCAAGACCGGAGGCGCCTTCTCCACGCTGTTCGCCGGATCCGCGGTGTGAGCGTTCCGCGCCGATTCGCCCAGCGCCATGACGCGTCCCGTGAAACCGTTCGCGAGGGCCGCCTCCGATGGACAATCAGGCGCAGCGCGGACGCCGGATGGATCACGCGCGTGCCACTCACTCCGGTCGCATCCGCTTGATCAAGGACCTCCCGGGAACTCAGGTGACCTGCTTGACCAGCTGCACCGGGGCGGGCGGGGCGAGGCGCTCGCGGTCGATGGTGTGGCGCAGCTCAATCAGCAAGCGCTCCCGGACCGCGCCGGCCCGGGGCGTCTGGGCCCAGAGGTTGATGGTCCAGAGCTGGTTGGGCGTGATCTCGCTCAGCGTGATCGCGTTGCCTGGATCGTTGATCGCACCGACATCGGCGCCCAGCACCGTCTGGACGACTCCCGCGAGAATGGAGCGGACGCGATCGATTTCACCGCCCGCGGCGAGGGCGATGGTGTAGTCCACGCGGCGGCGGGGGTGGTGGCTCTGGTTCTCGATGACCCCGCCGAAGATGGCGCCGTTGGGAACAATCACGCGGCGATTGTCCCCGGTGTCGACGTTGGTCGTGAAGAGATCGATGCCGTCGATCACGCCCGCCTGGCCGGCGACGATCACCGAATCACCGACCTTAAAGGGACGGAAGATCAGCAGCAGCACTCCTGCGGCCATGTTCCCCAGGTTTCCCTGGAGGGCAAGGCCGATCGCCAGGCCTGCGGCGCCGATCATCGCCGCGAACCCGGCGGTGCTGATTCCTACCGTGCCCGCCGCACTCACAAACGCGAAGATGACGATCGCCCACTTCGCCAGGTTCCCGAAGAACTTGGCGAGGGTGATGTCGATCTTCGCCCGCATGCAGCCGTTGATGATGATCCGGCGAACCCACTTCGCCAGCACATACGAGAAGAACAGCATGATCCCCGCGCCCAGCAGGCTGGGGCCGTGCTCCTGGAGCATCCTCCAGCCCACCTCGACCCAGCGCGAGACTGTGTGAGTGGGATCGCTGACCAGCTCGGTCGCCGCCTTGGCGACATCGATGGGAGGCGTCGCGGGCTTGGGGTCGGCGGCCTTGGGCGGGGTGTCCTGAATGAAGGCAATCGCGTTGGCGATGTCGAAGAGCATGGATCTGAATCCCCTCGGTGGCGGAATCTTGGAAAAACGCTGGTCGAACGTATGAGGGGTGGGGCGACGCGGTCAATCCCGCGAGCCCGCCTCATCGCGGTGTGCTTACGCGATCATCACCGGGTGCGGTGTGCGTTCGGGGGCGAAACTCCCTTCACTGTCAGTCCCGCGAGCGGCCTAGAGAGCCTCCGAAAGGTACAGCTCCGTGACGTATCGGAGCTGCACGATTCCCTGTTCATCCGCGTGCCGCTGGTGCGCTCGGGTAAGCATCTCCACCAATCGTTCGAAGCCCGGCCCCGATTTGGGCACATACGACGCGCTCGCCGCCCGTCCGATCAGTCCGGCAAGATCCAAGGGCTGCGCATTGGGATATTTCTCTCGAGTCACGGGCCCAAAGTGCCCCGACGCCGGCAGCACTGCGGGGTCGAACGGCATCATTTCCGCCTGATGCTCGTTGCTCACCGCGCGGATCGCCTCGGTGTAGGCAAGCGTCAGCGGATCGTTCTTGTCGCGCTTGTTCCACATCAGGGCAAGCCTTCCCGGACGGGTGAGGATCCGGGAGAATTCGGTGAGACTCTGCTGCGGCCGGAACCAGTGGAACGCCTGAGCGCAGAGGATGAGGTTCACCCCGCGGGTGGGCAGACCGGTGGATTCCGCGGTGCCGGGCAACCAGGTGATGCGTGGGTGCGGCGGAGAAGCGGCTCGCATATCCGCGTTGGGCTCGACCGCCAGCACCTGCACGCCGCGATCGGCGAGGAGACGCGCGGAAATGCCGGTCCCGGCGCCGATGTCGGCGGCGACCAGGCGTTCTGGCCCCGGCAACTCCCTGAGCATCCGATCGATCGCCGCGGCGGGATAGGTGGGACGGAAACGAACGTAGTCCTCCACGCGGTCACTGAACCTGCCGGTGGGATTCAGCTCGTGCAGCGGTGGGGGATCACCGCCCGATCCGTTCGCGTCCTTCTGCCGTGACATGCGTGTCACTCCTCAAAGCGTTGGCGCGCACGGCGCTTGGCGGCCGCCAGGCCACCCTCGACGGGATCCGGCGCTGCCGACGGTTCCGAAGTGTTCGGCCCCTGCGCCGGCGTCGAACCGCCCTGGGAACCGGAGAATGGGCGAGCGGGCGCCGCACCGGCCTCGCTGGAAGCCGACGTGGCACGGGCGGCGGCGAGTCGCTCAGCCATCCGGCGATCCCGCTGCGCTTTGACCAGGTCCGCGGCGTCGCGTTCTGTGAAGGCCACGGGAGAGACGGGCTCCTCCCTCGCCGCGGGGGAGATCGGCGCAGCGGCCAGCCGTTCAGCCAGAGAGCGTCCCGCGGCGATCGGAACTTCAGCACGCTCCTCGAGCACACGATCCCACGCGATTCGACGCATCGCAATGTCCAGCAGCAGCGCCGCCAGGGCCCAGGGCAGGAGCACATCGACCAGTGGAAGCAGGGTGCGGCGCGGCGTGAGTCCCGAGCGTTCAAAGAGCGGCGCCCGGTCCAGGTCCGCCAGCTCCACGACCGAGCCCCCGGACTCCGCCGCGATCGCCTTCACCAACGCCGGATCAGGCTCCAGACGCTGGGACTCCAGCCCGGTGCGCACCGAAGCCCCCGCGATGACCGGTGGAAACTTCCGGTCCCCGGCGGAGGGGCGGATCACCGCGACATACGTCCCGGTCTCGCTCGCCCGCGCCGTTCCCTCGTACACGCCGCTGGCGGTCTGCTTGAGCGAGAGTTCAACCTGCTCCCCGGATGGTGAGTAGAGCGTGGTGGGCGTTGACAGGAAGTCCATCGGGCGACCCTGATCGTCCACGGCGTCCACCTGGATGCGGAGCTGGTCCCCCTTGGCCTCCAACCGGGTCTGAAACTGCCGCTGCTGCGCCGGCCGGGACATGGTGCGAGACAGCTGCGCCCAGAACTGCGCGTACCCCGGCCAGCCGATCCACCCAGAAGCCCATTCACCCGCGTCCGACGTGAACGCCGCAACCTGTCCAAGCTCCACTCGCCACGACGCGAGCAGCGGCTCTCCCTTGGGGCTGGTCATGGCATTGACGATCGTCGGTTCCGGCCGCGGCTGGGTGAGGTTGAGGCCCCCCAGCGGCGGAGGCCTGGATACTCCGCGCAGCGGGGACATCGAGTCGTCGGTGATGACCGGATCGAAGGGCTCTTCCCGGTACATCGGCGTGCGGGCGACGCGGATGGCTTTCAAAAAGATCCGTGGCAGGACGTTGGGGTTGGTCGGATTGAAATGTTCACCGCCCCCCTTGTCGGCGATCGCCTTCATCGTTTGCAGGTCCGCGCTGTCACCGATGGAGATGCACGAGACGGTGATGCCCTCGGCACGCATCTGCGCGGCAAGGAAGGGGAGCGATTCGGAGCGCTGGGATTTGCCGTCGGAGAGCAGAACCACGTGCTTGACCTTCGCCTTCACCGCGGAAAGCGCCCGGCGAGCCTCTTCGAGCGCCGGGCCCGCGTTGGTGCCCCCGCCGGCGGAGATCTCACGGATCGCCTCCGCGGTCTTCGTCGGCTGGGCGTTAGGGCCGAGCGGCACCACCACGTCATACTCACTGTTGAAGACGATGATGCCGATCAGGTCCCGCCGTCCCAGCGTCAGCACCGCCCTCGCCGCCGATTCGTTCGCCAGGTCCTGCTGGGATCGGGAAGAACCCATTACGCTCCGACCCATCGAGCCCGAATTGTCCAGCACGAACATGATCGCCGCCTCGGGCTCCACCAGCGTGTCGGGCAGGTCCAGGCGCACCGGCAGCAGCGCCTCGACCGGTGAACCCTTCCACCCGCCCGCCCCGAACGACATCGGCCCCCCGACCATGATCAGGCCGCCTCCCAGGTCGCGCACATGCGCCACCAGCGCCTGCTGCGCGGGAAGCGAGACCGCGTCGGCGGGCACGTCTTCCAGGATGACCAGGTCGTAGTTCTGAAGGCTGAGCAGGTCAGTCGGCATGCCCGACGCCGAGACGACCGAGACATTGATCCCCGCGTCGCGCAGCGTGCCTGCCAATGGGGAGGGCGCCTGCGCCTCACCGAACTCGCTCACCCCGTCCACCAGCAGCACCGAGCCGATCGCCGGCGTGATCGTGAACGCCTCGGCGGAGTTGTTGTCGGCGAGTTTGTCCCCGGGCGATTCTCCCGGGGCGGCCGGATCGGGGTCGTACACGACTTTGAAGCGGTGCACGCGCGACACGCCGACGGGCACCTCCGCAATCACCAGGTTCGAGCCCGGCCCCAGCCGCACGCGGCGGCTCATGCCCGGCTCGTCTCCATTGATATCCACCTCGGCGCCGTTGTCGAGCAAGTGGACCGTTCCCACGGTCGCGTCTGTCGATTTGATGATGGCCCGGACGATCACCGGAGCGCCGATCGCCGCCAGCGGCGGCGCATCCACCGATTCCACAATAACCTCGGGCCGTACCGCGGCGTGCAGCGGAACAACATCGATGGGTAGGCCATGCCCCGCGGACGTGAAATCTGCCGCGGAGGCCGACGCGATCTGCCTCGCCGCGGCGAGGGCGTCCCCAGACGTCTGCACGCCGTCGGTGATGAGCAGGATCTTGCCGGTCGCGTCCGAGGGGATGAGCGTTGCCGCGAGGGTGAGGGCGTCGGCGATATTCGTACCGTCCTGCGCCTGATAGTCCAGCGGCCGGTCGGCGAGGTCCGGGGTGGGGGAGGGACTGGCGACAAGGATGGGACGACCGTCAAAGGCGACGATCCCCAGCAGATCGTCGGGCCTGCGGGAACCGGTAGCCCTGAGAAGCTGGGCTCGCACCGCGTCGAGCGTGGACATGACGCGCGGTGTGC
This sequence comes from Phycisphaerales bacterium, assembly GCA_044226385.1. Lineage (GTDB taxonomy): Bacteria > Planctomycetota > Phycisphaerae > Phycisphaerales > UBA1924 > JAEUJB01. The sequence goes on along the minus strand of JBGAHA010000006.1, from coordinate 106,017 downwards.
TGCCGGGCCCGGCGAGCGCGGCGGCGACGGCCTCGACCCCGTCGGCGGGCTGGCGCTGGATGGAACCGGAGACGTCCACCACGGCAATGACAGCCAGGCGATTGGTCTGGCGGACGGTGGCGAGCCCGGCGAGAATGAGAGCGATGAGCAGGATCAGCGCGACCCGGACCAGGGCGGCAAGAACCCGCCGGTAGGTCGTCATCGCCGAGAACATCACCAGGGCGACTACCCCCATGGGCACGGCAAGGATCGCCGAAAGCAGCCAGAGGGGTTGTTCGAGGTGGAAGGACACCGGGGAACGATAGTGTCAGGAATGGAGAGAGGGCGGCCCTCTGAGAACTACCGCAATCTACCGCCGCTGATGGAGTGATCGGGCGGTCGACGGCCCACTTCGATCAAATTGATACGATCGGGGGATGCATGAAGAGGACGTCGTTCGACTGGCAGCGGTATCGACCTGGCTGGGAACGCTGTGGGAAAGGCTCAGGCGTGGAGAACGTCCCGAGATGTGGGGTTGGCAACCCCAGAACCTTCGAGCGGCACAGGAGGAGATGTACGCTCTGTTTCCGGATGCGAGAATTCAAAGGCCCGCGACCGAGCGGAAACTATCTGATTCGTTGCAGGATCATCATCTCTATTCCACCCTACTCACTCGTATCCATGCGCTGGCCCGGGAGGAGCCGTGGGAGACTCACCTATGGCGAGCGATACTCATGTGCTCAAACTTTGTCCCGCCGGATGCGGTGATCGAGGATTTTCTGGCGAGAGAGAAAGTGCTGCTCGAGCTTGGTCACCTCCCCCTCAAAGATGCCCACCTGTGGCGACTGGCACCTGTCGTAGACGAGGCGCTTCTGACGCTGGCCCTCAGACGCTACTGCCTCCCCGAGTATCGGCCGTCCGATTTGGAAGAGGTCTTCTTTAACTTTCCGGCGCATGAATGGATGACAGGGACGCTGATCCGAGCCGAGCCATCATGTATGGAAAAGGCCGAATTGCTGCTCACCTACGCGGCTCACTTGGCGCCGGCGAGACGTGAGTATCACTTCCAAGCCGCCGCGCCAGCCATTCGGGAGTTGCTGCAAAGACGGTCGGCCTCCGATCGGTGACCTCCCACCCTGTCAATCCCGCGCCTTTGGCCCCCAAGTCACCGAACCGCCGCCCCCTCCACGCACTACGATTGTTCGATGCATCCTCGCCGCCCCACCCGTCAGATCGTCATCGGTGATTCCCGCGTCGGCTTCGTCAAGATCGGCGGAGGCCTGCCCGATGCCGCCGGCAACCCCACGACGCCCGCGCCCGTGAGCGTCCAGACCATGACGGCCGGGTACACCCACGATGTCGATGCCTGCGTAAAGGAAATCCACCGCATGGCCGCTGCGGGGGCCGACATCGTCCGCGTCGCAGTTCCTGAAAAGAAAGACACCGAAGCCCTCCGCCACATCCTCCCGCAGGTGAAGGTCCCCATCGTCGCCGACGTCCACTTCCACTTCCAGCGGGCCCTCGAGGCCGTCGAGGCGGGCGTCCACAAGATCCGCCTCAACCCGGGCAACATCCAGGATCGCTCCCAGGTCATCGACGTCATCCAGGCCTGCAAGGCCAGGAAACTGCCCATCCGCGTCGGCGTCAACGAGGGCTCGATCATCGAGCGCCGTGACAAGCAGAAGCGCATGAAGGAGCTGGGCCAGGTCTTCAGCACCCACAAGCACGGATACATGCTGGCGATCATGATCGCCAAGCTCGAGGAATACCTGGACATCTTCTACGAGCAGGATTTTCACGACATCGCCATCTCCGCCAAGAGCATGGACGCCTCCCTGGTGATCGACGCCTACACAGCCATCAGCGAGCGATTCGACCATCCCCTGCATTTGGGCGTTACCCACGCCGGGCCGAAAGAAACCGGCTGCATCCGTTCCGTCGCCGCGTTGGGCGCGCTCCTCGCCGCCGGCGTCGGAGACACCATCCGCATCAGCTACGCGAACGACCCGGTCTACGAGGTCGAGGACGGCCTGGAACTGCTCTACTCCCTGGGACTACGGGAGCGCAAGGGCGTTGATCTCATCGCCTGCCCCACCTGCGGCCGCATCCAGGTCGATCTCTTCACGCTGGTGCAGGATGTCCGCAAGCAGCTCGCTCAGAAGGTCACCGTGCCCATGAAGGTCGCCGTCATGGGCTGCATCGTCAACGGCCCCGGGGAGGCCGAGGGCGCCGATGTCGCGGTCTTTGCCGGTGATCGCCGCGGAATCATCTACGTGCAGGGTGAAAAAGTCGCCAACGTCCCCGAGCCGGAGATTCTTGATCGGCTCCTTACCGAGTGCATGTCGTTCCAGCAGCGCGTCCTCAGCGGCGAGGTGAAGCTGGGCGAGAAAAAGGTGGACATCATCCCGCCCGACCCCATCGGGGAACTTGGCTCGGGATACGAGAAGATCGCCGCCGGCCAGGTGGAGAAGCGGGCGGAGCTGACCATCGGCAAGTCGTAAAGCCCGCTCGGTCTCGCCCCAACGCTCCCGTCAGCCGCCGACATACCGCGCGTGCACGCTCCGAGCCCGCTCGATCGAGGAGGTCCCCCGCACCAGCGTGCGACCGTCGGCAAAGACTGTCAGCTCCATCCCCTCCCCCTGATCCCCGGCCGCGTCCCGCAGCGACCCGCGCACGAGCACCGGGGAGAGTGTGAACTGCCCGTGAGGCGCGAGCCGCTGGTAGACCGCACGAAGGTCTGTCACGCGCGAGTGGGGGGGCCAGATCTGTACCGCGTTGCGTCCGCACAGCACCGCGGCGGTATCCGCGTGCGTCCCGGAAAGGTACTCAAAGCGGCGTTCCCCGCAGCACGGGCAATCGGCGCGGCGAGCCCCCGCCCCCGCGTGCATCGCGCGGTGCGTGTTCGCCGCAAGATCAAAGTGCACCAGTGAGCCCGACGGCGCGAAGCGGTTGGCTCGGTCGCTTTCCGCACGCTCGGGCACGCCGGACAACGCCGGACGCTGCGCCACCAGCAGCTTGAGTGTTTCGCTCGCCTGGTACGCCGCGGCGATCATTACCGCCGGCCCCAGAACGCCCGCCGTGTCGCAGGTGGGGCCCGCGGGGATTCCCGAACCGTCCGTATCAAACACGCACCTCAGGCACGCCGTCACGCTGGGTCGAATCGTCATCTGCATCCCGCCCGTCGCGACCACCCCCGCGTAGACCAGCGGGATGCCACGCTTCACGGCGAGATCGTTCATGAGGAAACGCGTCTGAAAGTTGTCCGACCCGTCCAGCAGCACATCCGGCGCGAACTGATCCGCAAGCTCTTCAGCGTTGCGGTGCGTCAGGTCCGTGACCACGGGTTCGATTCGGATGGAGGAGTTGATGCGGCCGATGCGAGTGGCCGCTGCAAGGGCCTTGGGCGTCTGCTCCCGTGCGTCGGTCTCGTCGAACAGGCACTGACGCTGCAAATTCGTGAATTCGACAATGTCCCGGTCAACAATCACGAGCCTGCCCACGCCCGCGCGGGCGAGCAGTTCCGCCGCGGCGCACCCCAGCGCCCCGCACCCGACCAGCATGGCGCACGACGACGAAAGCCGCCGCTGACCATCCTCTCCGACGCCGGGGAGGAGCATCTGCCGGTGGTAGCGAGAAACGGATTGCGCCTCAGGAGAATTCACCGTCGAACATTAGCGACACCCCAGTGGGTTGTCGTAGCGATGGATGGACCTCCCAGCTCGACCTGTGCCAGCGATCAGTCCTTCTTCTCACCGCTGGGCTGCTCCACTTCCTTGCCCAGCAGCGTGCGTTCCGTCGCCCGGTCGGCCCAGTATCGCGTCACAAGGCCATCGGTGATGATGAAGTACACCACCGACGTGTTCTTGACCGCCCCGCCCGAGAAGATAGAGCTCAACCCCGAGCTTGCTTCTCCCGTTGCATAGCGGAACACCTTGGTATTCTCGATGCCGCCAACCCACGACCACGAGGTCGGCGGCCCCAGGATCGCCGTCAGCCACTGTTCCGTGGTGACCCCGGCCTTGAACTGCTCCAATGTCGCATCACCAATCCGAATGCCCGTCTCCGCGCGGGGCGCCGATCCGACGCACCCCGAGAGCAGCCCGGCGCACAGCGGCATAATCAAGAAGGCGGAGGCGAGATTCACTGGTGTCCCCCTGGATCCGACGGCAGGGGGGCGGGTTTTCCCTCGTTCCCGGCGGGAAGCTCTTTGCGTGTGTTGTCGGGCCCCGGCGCGTTGGGCACCTTGTCCGCCGGCGCTGGGGGCGGCGGCGCGGGAGGCTTGCGTGAATCACTACACCCGGTCATCGACGTGGCGAAGCTCGCGAGCACGGCCAGTGCACAAGCGCAGAGAAGACGGTGTGGAGCCCGGAAGGTCATGCATAGCGGTCACGACGCGACATGAGCCGCCCGTAACGTCGCCGTGAAGGATCACTCACATCCCGGCCGCAGCGAGGGACAACATTCCGCTGCGCAGCGGTCGCTGGGCGCGGCACACGTCGATACCGCCCCCGAATCCCTGCCTCATTCCCATTCCGTGAGGTGCCAGTGCTTCTTCCCGCGCCGGATGGCAAGCAATCGTCCGTGCATCAGCGAGGAAGTGGTCGCGGCCCCCTCCGAATCCACCTTGTGGCCGTTCACAGAGACGCTCCCGGTCGCAAGGAACTCCTTTGCCTCCCGCTTGGAACTGGCAAGCTTGGTCTCCACCAGCAGCTCAACCCACGGAATGCCGGCGCCTTCAAGGCGGGCCTTAGAAAGCTTGCTGGAGGGTACATTCCCCAGCACTTGGCGCAGCGTCGCTTCAGAAAGCCCCGAAATATCCCCGCTGAACAGCGCTTTCGCCGCGTTCTCGGCGTTGGCGGCCTCCGCCTGCCCGTGCAGCAGCGTCGTCGCTTCCCTGGCGAGGGTCCGCTGGGCATCGCGCGCTCCGGGATTGGTCTGCAGGGACGATTCCAGCTCCGCGATGCGATCCTGCGGCAGGAGCGTGAAGAACTTCAGGAACTTCACCGCGTCGGCGTCGGGCGTGTTCAGCCAGAACTGGAAGTACTCATACGGAGACGTCCGATCGGCCGTCAGCCAGATCGCTCCCGATTCAGTCTTCCCGAACTTGGTGCCGTCGGACTTGGTCACCAGCGGCCAGGTGAACGCGAAGGCTTCCGCGGCCGGCGCGGATTCTGCCGCCCCGCCCGCGCTGGCCGATTCGTGCCGGCGGATCAGGTCGATCCCGCTCACGATATTGCCCCACTGATCGCTCCCGCCCGCCTGGAGCGTTACGCCCTGCTCCTTCCACAGGTGGTAGTAGTCGTACGACTGGAGGATCATGTAGCTGAACTCGGTGTAGCTGATCCCCTGATCCCGGTTGTGGAGCCGGTCCCGCACCGAATCCCGCTGCACCATCGCGTTGACGGAGAAGAACTTGCCGATGTCGCGCAGCGCGTCGAGGTACGAGAGCTTCCCCAGCCAGTCGATGTTGTTGGCGATGATGCCGGCGTTGGGCCGCCCGGGCGTGAAGTCCAGCAGAGCCTCAAAGATGCGGCGCTGGGAGCGGACGTTGGCGTCCACCGTTTCCCGCGTCATCAGCATGCGCTCCGCGGATTTGCCCGACGGATCACCGATCAGCCCTGTCCCGCCTCCCATGACCACCACCGGCTGATGCCCCGCGTCCTGGAAGCGTCGCAGCGTCATGATCCCCATGAGGTTGCCGATGGTCAGGGAATCGGCCGTCGGATCAAAGCCCACATACGCCCGGCGGGGACCGGTCGAGAGGTGCTTGGCGAGGTCGGCCTCGTGGGTGGTCTGGTGAACCAGGCCACGCCAGGACATTTCGGAGAGGAAGCGATCGAACATAGGTCCAGACGATACCCGGGCACGAAGCCCGGCGAAGCGCCTTGACCTGCCGCCGAAGATTGCCTTTGATGTCGCGTTGAGACTGAGTCTCAAGTACCGGAGCGAAGCATGTCCAGCGAGTCCGATAACGCCGAGTCCCAGCCCAGCCGATGCTGGATTGAAAAGCCGTGGCTCCGTCGCATGGGTGCGTGTGCGTTCCTCTTCTTCCTCATCAAGGGGCTCGCCTGGCTCGTCGTCCCCGCCGTCCTTGCATGGACGGTGATGAAGTAGGGCGCTGCAGTTCCCTAGTCCGCGACCACGCCCGCCTTCATCTGCCGGACGCACCCGAGGCTGATCTCCACACTCGACGGAGCACCTGATCCATGAGCCAGACCACCACCCCCTCTTTCGCCCTGGAACTGCGGGAATCCACCGCCTCTCTCCATACCGTCGCCGAACGCTCCGGCCTCCAGCAGCTCCTGGTCTCCGGACGGGTCTCCCGGCCGCACTATGCCCAGCACCTTGGCCAGATGCTGCTGGTCCACCGGGCCCTGGATGCCGCCCTGCGCCAGGCCGCCTCCGTCACGCCTCAGGTCGCGGCGATCGTTCGTGATGAGCAGTACCAGGAGCCGTACCTCCTTCAGGACCTTGCCTTCCTCGGCGTCGATCCGGCCGCCATCGAGCCCCTGCCCGCGACGGCGAAGATCGTCGCCGAGATCCGCCAGATGGCCTCCGAAGATCCCGCGGCGCTTCTTGGATATCACTACGTGCTGGAGGGGGCCAACAACGGCAACCGTTTCATCGCCCGGGCGATGGCGGGCCCCTTGGGCGTGCGGCCCGGCGCCGCGGGCACGCGATACCTTGATCCGTACGGTGAGAAGCAGCGCGAGCTGTGGGCGGCCTTCAAGACCAATCTGGACGCCATTACCCTGACGGAGACTTCCCGGGCGCGGGCGATCGCCGGCGCCAAGTCGATGTTCGAGGCGGTGGCAAAGATCGGGGATGAGATCATGGCCGCGGGGGAAAACTCCGCGATCTTCATGGGTTCCGGCCCCGCCGTCACGGTCCAGCGAAATTAACATTTCATCGGGCGCTGGGGCGGAGGGGGGTCCGGTACGATCGAACCCGCCCGCCGCTGGCGCGTGCGGCGAGTGAAAGCCCGCACGATGAAGCCCCGGCGATTCTCCGTCATTGACATCGGCACCAACAGCGCCCGATTCCTCGCCGCCGAGGTGGCGCCCGACGGGTCCTGGCGCGCCGTGGCCGATCGGCGAGAGCCCTGCCGCCTGGGGGAAGGTCTCTCCTCGGGCGGGATGCTGGGTGAAGCTCCCCGTGCGCGAGCGATCGCCGCCGTCGCCGCCTTCGTCGCCGCCGCGGAAGAGGTCCACGCCCCCATCGCCAAGGCCGTTGCCACCTACGCCGTGCGAAAGGCCGCCAACCGGGACGAATTCCTCGCCCAGCTCCGCGAACGCACCGGTGTCACCCTTGAGGTCATCCCCCCGCGTGTGGAAGGCCGGCTTTCGTACCGCGCCGTGACCGAACTCGCCGGCGCCGGCGGAACCCCCAAGCTCGAACGGATCGGCGTCCTCGATACCGGCGGCGGGAGCGTGCAACTGACCGTGGGCATCGGATGCGTGGCCGTTGCCTCCGTCTCGATGCCCCTGGGCGCCGTCGCCCTCACCGAGCTCTTTGGAGGCCCGGAAAAGAGCGGTGACCAGAAGTTCGAGGACCTGCGCGACCACATCGCCGGGATCGTCGAGGACACCTTCTCCCGGCTGCCGTTCAAGCCGCGAAGAATCTATGGGGTCGGCGGTGGGTGCACGTCCGCGGGCGTGCTTGCTGCCCAGCGAGCGGCGGGGGTCCTCGTGCCGGGCGGGCAGCTCAAGGCCCTTACCCCCGGCGCCCCGATGAACGTCTCCGCCGCGGAAATCAGGGAAATCCTCAGAACCATCCGCCCGCTCTCCCTCGCCGAGCGCGCCGCCCTGCCCGGGTTGTCGGTGGAGCGTTCCCAGATCATCGTCGCCGGCCTTGCCGTCACCGAGGCAGTGCTTTCCCGACTCGGCCCACACGCGATGACAACCCTCGACGTGGGCCTGCGCGACGGACTCGTCATCGAAGCCGCCGAAGGCGTGCAGCTGCGGACCTCCGCCCGCGCCCAGAGCCAGCGATCACTCCTGCCCGCCGCCTCCGCCCGCCTTGCCGCCCGTTGCCGCGCCCCGCAACCCCATAGCAACCAGGTTGTGACGCTCGCCCTGGGCCTCCACACCGAGCTCTGCCGCCTCGCCCAGGCCGGAGAACTCAAACGCGGCCGCTGGTGCCGGCCCCGCAGTCGGGCGATTCTCCAGGCCGCCGCCCAGTTGCACGACGCGGGCACCTGCATCTCGTACAAGTCCCATCACAAGCACATCGAAACGATCGTCCGGTTCAACGGGCTGCCCGGCGTCAAGCCCCGCGTCACCGAACTGGTCGCCGCGATCGCGCGCTACCACCGCCGCGCTATGCCTTCTCGTAAGCACGACCTCTTCGGAAGCCTGGAAAAAAAGGACCGCCGGCTCGTGCGGATGCTCTCGGCCATCCTGCGCATCGCCGACGGTCTTGACCGATCTCACCACCAGGTCGTGACGGCCGTGAAGGCCTCCGTCTCCGACGGCGTGATCGCCCTGCACGCGATCTCCACCGCCGAAGCCCGCGCGGAAATCACCGCCGCCACCGAGAAGGCGGATCTCCTGGGCCGCGTGCTGGGGCGCGCCGTCACCGTGGCGCGGATGGCACCCTGATCGGCCCCGGCGGCGCGGGCTTGGGCTTCTCTGCCGGCGGAGTGGGGGTTGTCGCGGTGGTGGTGGGGGATGACGCCTTCTTGCGCCGATCCTCGATCATCTTGGAATACGCGACGTAGCCCATCGCCGCCGGGATGAAGACTTTCTCCCCCGCCTTGCGGGAAAGGTCGTCGATGTCGGTGATCTTCTTCTCCCGTACATCCCTCGCCAGATCGACGATGACGTTGTTGATGATGGCAACCAAGGCCCCGAAGACCTTGTACTCCTGCGGATTCTGGGGCAGGTAGTTTGGCAGCCCCGGGATGTTCAGCGGGAGCACGATGTACCACTTGTCGTCGGAGCTTTTGCGCATCACCATGCCCAGCGGCGGTAGCACGGGCTGGCCGTCCCACAGCACCGCCGCCATGTCGTCGGCGAGGGGCGTGGTGGTGAGCTTGGAGGCATTGGCGCCCAGGAAGCCATACGGATCGGCAAAGAGCATGTTGAGCGCGTCGGCGAACTGCTCCTGGCGCTGGGCCATCTCCTTGCGTGCCTTCTCGGGATCCTTGCTGCTTCGCCTGGCGCGGCCCGACGCGCCCGAGGCCTGGGAGGCGATCTGGCTCAGGAACGAGGTGGACTTGCCGCTCTTGGCCGCCGTTTCGGCGCGGGCCTTGAGCTCCTTGACATCCTTGGGAAAGCCCTCGCTGACCGCCTGGCCCAGCCGCTGGAGGTTCCCCAGCAGCACGCCGACGTTGTGCAGCACCTTGCGCATATCGTCGTTCTCGGCGTAGAACAACGCGCTGAGCTTGCGTGCCTCTCCCCGCTCGACCATCAGCTTGGCCGTCCGCAGGACGTCGTCGGGACTCTTCTGGCTGTAGTCACGGTCCCCGCACGCCGAAAGCACCAGCGAGAGCGCGATCAGCACCCACCCCGCCAGCGCCCGTGGATTGATCCGTTCCCTGACCCGCATGGCGCTCATCCTCCCGGCAAATCCGCGTCCCTGCAACCGATTCGCCCCCGCCACGGGGCAGATTCACCCCTCGCCGGGAACCATGTATTGTGTGCACCTCAACCGCCCCGGACCAACGGGGAATTCCGTACGCATTCCCTGCCGCATTCAGCAACCTCCTCGGCGTTCCAAGCCCCTGTTCCCCGGGCTCCCAGGCTTACAATCCGTCCATGGAACTGGTGATCAACGGTGAACGCAGCGCGTGGCCGGGCGGCACGACCGTGGCGAGCGTGGTGCAGCGCCTCGTCGCCGCCGGCGCCGCCTACGCGGTCGAGGTGAACAAGCAGCTCGTTCCCCGCCGCAGCCATGACCAGCACGAGCTCCACGAAGGCGACGAGATCGAAATCGTGGTCCTTGTCGGCGGCGGCTGAGCGGTAACTCTCCGGTGCTCACGAAGAGGAACGATCATGAACGATGTCGCCAGGACCGCCGATTACCGCCAGCTCCATTTCGCCTCTCTCGCGGACATCCGCGCCGACCTCGCCCAGCTTGAGCGAGCCCACCGCGCCGGCACCCTGCGAACCTCCGGCAACTGGACCCCGGGACAGAACCTCGCCCACCTTGCGGCCTTCATTACCTACGGGTTCGACGGCTATCCGCCCCAGCTCTCGAGTCCCCCCTGGCTCATCGTCCTGATCCTCAAGCTGCTCAAGAAGCGGTATCTCTACAAAGCCCTGCCCCGCGGCGTCAAGATTCCCAAGGTGGAAGGGGGCACCGTAGGCAACGACCCGGTCCCCTTCGAAGAAGGCTTTTCTCGCCTCGAAACGGCCCTCGCCCGGCTTGAGCGAGCCGCCCCCGCCCGCCCCAACCCGATCTTCGGCCCCCTGACGCACGACGAGTGGAAATCGCTGCACATGCGACACTGCGAACTCCACCTGGGATACCTCCACCCGCGGTGAACGGGCCCCCCATCGGGCCGTACCCTTTGGGCATGAACGCATCCGCCGCAACCACACTCGCTCCCGCCGCGCCCACCGCGCTCGAGCCGGGCGTGACCCCGTTCTCCATCGCTGGCCGCACGTTTCTCAGCCGCCTTTTCGTCGGCACCGGCAAGTACCAGACCCCTGAGCTCATGCGCGACGCCCTTGCCGCCAGCGGCTGCGAGGTGGTCACCGTCGCCGTCCGACGGGAGCGACTCATCAACGCCCAGGGCAAGAGCCTGCTCGAGTTCATCGACCTCAAGAAGTACACCATCCTCCCCAACACCGCGGGCTGCTTCTCCGCCCAGGATGCCGTCCGCGTTGCCCGTCTGGGCCGGGAAATCCTCGAACACGTCGGCAACCCGGGTGCTTCCTGGGTCAAGCTCGAAGTGCTGGGCGACAAGAAAACCCTGCTCCCCGATCCCATGGGCACCGTGGAAGCGACGCGGGAGCTGGTGAAAGACGGGTTCAAGGTCCTTGCCTACAGCAGCGATGACCCCATTGCCGCGCTGCGGACCAAGGAGGCCGGCGCCGCGAGCGTCATGCCCGCGGGCAGCCCCATCGGCAGCGGGCAGGGCGTGCTGAACCGCAGCAACATCGTGCTATGTCTGGAGCTGCTCAAGCAGGGTGATCCCGCGTATCCGGTCATTGTGGATGCGGGCGTGGGGTCGGCGAGCGATGTCTCCGTGGCGATGGAACTGGGCGCCGACGGGGTGCTGCTGAACACGGCGATCGCGCACGCCAAGGACCCGCTGATGATGGCCCACGCCATGCGTCATGCATGCACGGCGGGTCGCCAGAGTTACCAGGCGGGGCGGATCCCGCGCAAGCTGTACGCTTCGGCGAGCAGCCCGTGGGAAGGGTCGATCGGCTACATTCCGGGGGAATAACCGCGCCGCTCAGCCCACGATTCCCAGCACGAGCGAGAACGCCGCGCCCCCCGACCCGGGAATGCTCGCGTGCCGCAGATCCCCGCCCATGCCCCGCGCCACGCCCTTGGCCAGCGCCAGCCCAAGCCCCAGCCCCGGCACGCCCAGGTCCGTCGTCCGTGGGCCGCGGAAGTAGGGCTCGAAGACGCGGGCGGCTTCCTCCGCCGTCAGGCCGCGGCCATGATCCCGCACCGTGATGAGCGCGTGCCGCCGCTGCGGCGTCACGGTGAGCTCGATCTGCATCGGCGTATGCCCACGGGCGTATTTGCAGGCGTTGTCCACCAGATTGGTGAGCACACGTTCGACGCCCATCGGGTCGGCGCGCACCAGCACACCCGCCGCCTGGGAGATATCGGCCTTGAGCTCGAAGCCATTCCCCTGCGCCAGCGACCCGAGCTTTTCGATCAGAGGCTCCAGCATGCCTCGCAGTTCAACCTGCTGCACGGCGTGGCCCGCGGGTTTTCGTCCCAGCCGCGCGTACTCCAAGACGCTCTCGACAATCCCCGCCAGCCGCGTCGATTCCTGGCGCATCGTGCTGAGGTATTCGGGCTGCCGCGCCGCGGGAACCATGTCGTCGGCGAGCATCTGGGTGTAGAGACAGAAGGTCGTCAACGGGGTCCGGAGTTCGTGCGTGACCGCGGCGGCAAAGCGGCCCCGGCGCTCGGCCAGGTCGTGCAGCGCGAGCAGCACCCTCCACGTGATGACCAGGGAGGCCCCGATCGCCAGCCATGAGAGCAGCAGCCCCCAGCGCAGCGGCGTCCAGCCGATGCTCGCCGGCGCGAGCGGATCCCGCACGACCAGTTCCGCCGGGATGGAAGCAAGTGTGCGCCCCAGCGCGTCGGCGGGGCGGGTCCGCACATCCTCACGCACCGGCACAAGGTCCGCCCAGGGAAGCAGATCACCGATCCCCGAGAGCAGCCAGCTCCGCGTGAGCTGCCAGTCCATCCAGAAGCCCTGGTCGAACGATTCACCGTTCACCACCACGTTCCGGGTGAACACCAGCTGCGGGGAATTCGCCGGCCCGATCCACGCCGGCCGAAGGTCCGACATGGCAACCGGGGAGAGCGGGGTTCCCAGGGACGCGGTGACGACGGGCCCGGGCGCCTCTTTGAGCTTGTACTCGCCGTCGCCCTTCTCGCCTTCCCTCCGATAGGCTCCGGGAGTTGCCGGGCCGGGGAGTTCATCCTTGCGATCCCCCTCACCGGCGGTGGTGGACCGCTCCACCAACTCATCCCTGGCTCCGGGCTTTCCCGTGCGAACATCCCCGGCGGCCGAAGCGGCGAGAGACGGGTCCGCGGGGGCCGGCGTACTTCCCTCCGGTGATCCCGCTTGTCGGCGAGCCTGTCCACGTTCGACCGCGCGGCTCGCGGCCATGTTCTCGGGGGCCTGCCTGGACGTGTTCGCCAGCGCGAGCCGTTCCTGGCGCTGATCAAACTCGTTCTTGAGCGCGGTCTCGGTCTCGGAATAGATCGTCGAGCGAGCGGGCACGCCTGCCGGCGCCGCTGAGGCCGAGGGATCCTCCGTCCCCGAGGTTGGCGTGCTGGAGGGAACGTCCCCGCCCGACGCGTCCGGCTTGGACGCGGAGTCGAGCGCGATCACCGGGGAAGCAGGCGTTTGACGCGACCACAGCGACGACAGCGTGCTGAGCTGATCCTCCGCCGCGACAATGTTGGTGGGCGAGACCCGGGAAGGCTCGGCGATGCGGCGTTGATCGCCTCTGGGAACCTGGGGTGAGGTGAGCTGGCCGGCGGGATCGATCTGGAAATACACCCGGATCACGCCGACGGGAGCATCCAGCAGCGGGGAAGGCACCAGCACGTCCCCGGGCTTGACCTCGTCGAGCATCCGAGTAAACGCTCGATCGGTGGGATAGAAGCTCTGGTAATGGAAGTAGGGGCGGGAGGCTTCTCGGGCGATCACGGGCGTCAATGCCGAATCCATCCGCCACAGCGCCAGCCGCGTCGCCTCCTGCCGTGAAGCCGAGGCCTGCGACATGGCGTCCCGCTCTTCCAGTCGAAGCGCGTGGATGGTGATCCAGACCAGCGCCCCGATCAGGGCCGCGGCGCACCCCCAGAATACCCGCACACTCGTGCCCGGTGCGTTCATGGCCCGGTGTCCTTCCCCGCCGCGGAGGCTGCGCCGGGATCCGTGGAGGCGAGCATGTAGCCCTTCGCCCGCACCGTCACGATCACCGTCGGAGCGGAGGGATCGTCTCCCAGGAGTTCCCGCAGCCGGGCGATCGCCATGTCCACCGTGCGGGTCTGAAGCCCGCGAGCATCCACTTTCCATACGCGGGAAAGCAGTTCTTCACGGGAAACCGCGCGGCCGGGGTTGCACGCCAGGTACTCCAGCACCCGCGCTTCAAGATCCGGCAGCACCCTGCGGGATTGGTCGCTGAGGACCACCTCCCGCCGGGAAAGATCGATCACGCACCCGCCGATTGAGAGCTTGCGCACCGGCGTGGGCCTTTCGGCTGATCGCCGAAGCACCGCCTCAACTCGCGCCAGCATCTCCTTGGGTCCAAAGGGCTTGACGATGTAGTCGTCCGCCCCCGCCCTGAGACCGGCGACACGGTCCTCTTCCATGCCCCGGGCGGTCAGGAAAATAACCGGGAGGCCGGGAGATTCTCGTCTGATAACTTCCAGGACCTCCAGGCCGCTGAGCTTGGGCATCAGGATGTCCAGCAGCACCAGATCCACGCCCCCCGAGGTGGCGCTGACCAGCCCCGCGCGGCCGTCGGCGGCCTCCAGCACGTGGTAGCCCGCAAACGTCAGCGCATCGACCACCCCGCGCCGCACCGCGGCGTCATCCTCCACCACCAGCACGGTCGCAAGCGCCATCGAGTGACTCCAGCCTCGCCGCACCGGGCCTCCAGGGCGCCCAGGGCCATCCGACCCATCCTACCGCGCGCAGGACGTTATCGGGACGTCCGGGCGCGCAGCCCAGCGGAGGTGCATATTCGCATGATGGTTGTACGCCCCTCCCGCGCTGGAGTGCGTCACGGGCGTGTAACGCCGCGGGTGGGAGCATGCTCCCGGTGGCCAGGCCGAAAGGTGGGCTGGGATTCACCCGGCCGTCTGCGGCTCGTCGGGAACGATCGCCGGCGGCGGCGCGGACTCCAGCCCGCTCGCCCGGGCGCGGCGATACGCGGTAATGCTCGCCGGGAGCGTGAGCAGGTAGATGAACGCCAGCGCCGCCATCGTGGACCAGAAGTCCTTGATGAACGCGACAACCACCAGCCCGATGACCACCATCATCGGCACGATCAGCCGCCGATGGACGGTCAGCTTCTTGAACGAATACAGCGGCTGGCGGCTGATCTGCAGGACCGCGATGAAGAACGTGTGCGCCACCACGAGCCAGATCGGCAGGTCGACCTGCAACAGCTTCGATTCCCGCACCATGAGCGGGATGAGGACGATCGCCGCCGCCGCGGGCGTCGGCAGCCCGACGAAGAACCTCGAAGACGCCGCCCCCGGCTTGTGCGGCTTGGCCGCCGCCGTGAAACGCGCCAGTCTCAGGGCGCTGCACAGCGCAAAGGTCATCACCGCGGCCAGGCCCAGGATGTCGAACCGGCCCATCCGCTCGGCGTCACCCAGCAGCCACTGGTGCAGGATGATCGCCGGCGCCACCCCGAAGGCGACAAAGTCCGCGAGCGAATCCAGCACCGTGCCGAACCGGCTCGTCGCGCGCAGCAGCCGCGCCGCCCGTCCGTCCAGGCCGTCCAGCACGGCCGCGACGATCACCGCGGTGATGGCGCGGTCCCAGTCGGGCTTGAGTGCAAAGTGGATCGCCGAGAGCCCCGAGCAGAGGCTGAGGGTGGTGATCAGGTTGGGAACGATGTGCCTGATCGGCACGTCACGTTCACGCGGTTTGCGATTGGGTCTACCCAGGAACACGTCAGGCTCCTTGCCCTGGCTCGGCCGACGACGACATCCGGTCCGGACCACCCGAACCAGCGCCGACCAGCGACCCCTCATCGTCCCGTCCCAGCACCGTCTCACCCGCCACCACGGCGTCTCCCACCTTCACGGTCGCCGACATGCCCTCGGGCAGGTAGACATCCACGCGCGATCCAAAGCGGATGAGCCCGTATCGGTCCCCCGCCCGGACGCTCGTCCGCTCGCGCACCTGGCAGACGATGCGCCGCGCAATCAGCCCGGCGATCTGCACGCACGCGATCATCCGCCCGTCGTTCATCCGCAGCGCCATCCCCAGGCGCTCGTTGTGCTCGCTCGCCTTGTCCAGGCTTGCGTTGAAGAACTTGCCCGGGTGGTACGCCAGGCGTTCCACGCTGCCATCGACCGGCGAGCGGTTGACGTGCACGTTAAAGACGTTCATGAAGACGCTGACCCGGACGTAGTTCCCCGCCGGCATCATCAGTTCCGGGGGCGGGCTCAGCGGCACGATCATGCAGATCACACCGTCGGCGGGACTGATCACAAGCCCCGGTTCGCGGGGTGTGCGGCGATCGGGGTCCCGGAAGAACCAGACACACCACGCCGTCAGCACGGCGCACACGCCGGCGACAATCCAGCCCCAGGGTCCCAGCATCGCCAGAGCCGCGGCGGTCAAACCCGCCGAGATCACCAGGAACAGCCCGATGATGGGCCATCCGGGCACCGTAATGCCCAGCAGCGGCCGCGGCGGGAAGGAGGCGGTGGGGGCGAACACGCGTGGGGTGGATGCAGTACTCAACGGGCAAGTTTAGGGGCATCCCGCCGAGCGGCAAAGCCTCGCGGCGTCGCATTCGTCGGAGCCGATCGCCTTCGCGCACGGGGTTTCTCCGGAGACTTTCCATGCCGCAGCGCGGGATGCTCTCATTTGCCCTTCATCTGCCTGTTTTTGCCTGGCTGGTTTCCTAGGCTCTGGCCGCTTGATTTCCATCGCGTCCATCGCCGACAGACTCAGCGCCTGCATGCTCCAGGATGCGCAGAAATTCAGCCGCATCCTGCGCCAGGCCGAACGCGATCTCCGCCAGTCCCGCAGGCCCGGACCCGACCTCACGCGCCTGATGCGCGACGTCGAAGCCTCCATCGCCCGCCGCGAGCACCGCGCGGCCAAGGCCCCGCGCCCTACCTATCCCAACGACCTGCCCGTTTCGGCGATGCGGGAGGACATCAAGGCCGCCATCGCCCAGCACCAGATCATCGTGCTCTGCGGTGAAACCGGTTCGGGCAAGACCACGCAGCTCCCCAAGATCTGCCTCGAGATCGGCCGCGGCGTCTCCGGTCTCATCGGACACACCCAGCCCCGCCGCATCGCCGCCCGATCCGTCGCCGCGCGCATCGCCGAAGAACTCGACACCCCCCTGGGCAACGCCGTCGGCTACAAGGTCCGCTTCGGAGACCGCACCAGCCCCGACACCTACATCAAGCTGATGACCGACGGCATCCTCCTGGCCGAGACCCAGAACGACCGCTACCTCTGGGCCTACGACACCATCATCATCGACGAAGCCCACGAGCGCAGCCTCAACATTGATTTCCTCCTGGGATACCTCCGCCAACTCCTGCCGCGCCGTCCCGATCTCAAGGTCATCGTCACCTCGGCGACCATCGACCCCGACCGATTCAGCCGCCACTTCGGGACCACCGTCGGCGCCGTCTTCACCCCCGCGCCCATCGTCATGGTCCCCGGCCGCACCTACCCGGTCGACGTCGTCTATATGCCCCCGCACCGCGGCGACGAGGACCACGAAGTCGCCCCCGACATGGAAACCGCCGTGCTCGAGGCCGTCGACGAGGCCGCCGCCCGCGGACCCGGTGACGTTCTGGTCTTCCTCCCCGGCGAGCGGGAAATCCGGGAATCCGCCGAGGCCCTCCGCAAGCACCATCCCCCCGGCGTCGAGATCCTGCCCCTCTACGCACGCCTCTCCCCCGACGAGCAGATGCGAGTCTTTGAGAAGCACGCCCAGCGACGCATCGTTCTCTCCACCAACGTTGCCGAAACCTCCCTGACCGTCCCCGGCATCCGCTACGTCGTTGACACCGGGCTGGCACGCGTCAAACGTTTCAGCCCGCGCACCAAGGTCACCCGCCTCCCCATCGAGGCAATCTCCCAGGCCTCCGCCAACCAGCGTAAGGGCCGCGCCGGCCGCCTGGGCCCCGGCGTCTGCTTCCGCCTTTACGACGAGGAAGATTTTCGACAGCGACCCGAGTTCACCGAGCCCGAGATCCTCCGCACCAACCTCGCGGCCGTCATCCTCCAGATGAAGTCCCTCAATCTGGGGCGCATCGAGGATTTCCCGTTCGTCGAGCCCCCCGACGGCCGCTCCGTCCGCTCCGGTTACGACACCCTGACCGAACTGGGCGCCCTCGACGAGCAGGAGAACCTCACCAGCCTCGGCGCCGAGATGGCCCGCCTTCCCATCGACCCACGCCTCTCGCGCATGCTCATGGCCGCCGACAAGGAAGGCTGCCTCGCCGAAGTCCTGGTCATCTCCTCCGCCCTCGCCGTTCAGGACCCGCGCGACCGTCCCTTCGACCAGGCCGACGCCGCCGACCAGGCCCACCGCAAGTTCACCGACCCCGAATCCGACTTCGTCACCCTCCTCAACCTCTGGAGCTGGTACCAGGAGCACAAACGCCACCTCTCCCACAGCAAGCTCCGCCGCCTCTGCCGCTCCACCTTCGTTTCCTTCCTTCGCCTGCGCGAGTGGGAAGAGGTCCATCGCCAGCTCCACGAACAAATGTCCGACATGGGCTACAAGTGCCCGGCCTTCAAGGGCGCCTGGCACGGCAAGTTCCGCCACGATGAAGACGTAATCCCCCCCGATCCCGCGACGCTCTCCAAGCAGGACACGCTCATCCTCCAGGCCCAGCAGTCGCACCTGCACCGCGCCATCCTCGCCGGCATGCTCGGCAACGTCGCGAAGAAAGGCGAGGAAACCACGTACATCGGCGCTCGCGGAGGCGCCGGCGGTGGGGGGGGAACGAGCGCCGCGGGCTCCGGCAGCTTCTCCATCTGGCCCGGCAGCTCCCTCTTCCGCCGCGGACCCCGATGGATCGTCGCCGCCGAGCTCGTCCAGACCAGCCGACTCTTTGCCCGCACCGTCGCCAAGATCCAGCCCGAATGGATCGAAGACGTCGGCGCACACCTCATCCGCCGCGCGTACTCGCAGCCCCACTGGGAACGCGAGCACGGCACCATCTTCGCCTTCGAGCGCGTCACCCTCTGGGGCCTGGAGATCATCGCCAAACGCCGTGTCCCCTACGGCCCGATCGATCCCAAGCATTCGCGCGACGTCTTCATCCACCACGCCCTGGTCGAGGGCGACGCAGAGCACCACGGCGCGTTCTTTCAGCACAATCAGAGCTTGATGGAAGAAGCCCAGGCCGTCGAGGCCAAGGCCCGCAAGCACGGCCTCCTCGCCGATTCTCAGGCCCGCTTCGCCTTCTACGACCGGCGCATCCCCCAGGGCATCTTCAGCATGTCCGCCTTCGAGAAATGGCGCCGCCACGCCGAAAGGCAGTCTCCCCGACTGCTCTACATGTCGATGGCCGACGTCATCGTCGAGAACGATCCCCGCATCACCCCCGAAGCGTTCCCCGACGCCCTGTCCGTCATGCCCGCCGCGGCCCCGTTCCCGTCTCAATCTCTGGGCATTTCCCTTCCCGCTCCCGCCGAACCTCCCACGTCCGCGGTAAGCCCCTCCTCATCTCACGCCCCGGCCGCAGCGCCCGCACGCGCACCTGTAAAGCCGGCGACGGCCAGCTCTCCCAATTCTCCGTCCCACGCCGTCCCCATCCAGTACCGCTACGACCCCGGCGCTCCCGACGACGGCATCACCGTCACCGTCCCGCTCCATTCCATCGGCGGACTCAGCCCCGCTCGCTGCGAGTGGCTCGTCCCCGGGATGCTGCACGAAAAGATCGTCGCCCTCGTTCGCCTGCTGCCCAAGAACCTCCGCCACTACATCGACAACGCCCCCGCCTTCGCCGACGAGTGCATGAAGCGCATCGCCTTCGCCGACCGCCCCCTCGCCGAAGTCCTCTCCGAGCAGCTCGGTCGCCGCATCGGCGCCGAGATTCCCCTCGACGCATGGAAGTTCGAAGAGCTCCCGCTGCACCTGCGCATGAACGTGCAGGTCATCGACGATCAGAAGCGCATCATCGCCGCCGGCCGCGACCCCGCCGAGCTCAAGATCCAGCTCACGCCCCTCGCCGCCAAGCGGTTCGCCGAGTTCGCCCGCGACCGCTTCGATCAGGACGATCTCACGGACTGGACCTTCGGCCCCCTCCCCGGCCACGTCGATATCGAACGCTTCGGCGTCAAGCTCACCGGATTTCCAGCGATCCTCGATCGCCAGTCGAGCGTTTCACTTCGCCTCCTGCAATCCGCCGCCCAGGCACGCCACTCCACCCGCGCCGGCCTGCGACGTCTCTTCTGGCTGCGTGCCAAGCCCGACCTCAAGTCCGCAATGAAGGCCCTGCCCACCGTCCAGACTATGGCCCTGCAGTACGCCACCGTCGGGCCCCCCGCCGAGTTCCGTGAACAGCTCGAGCTCCTCATCGCCGAGCGTGCCTTCATGCCCGATGCCGCCGGGCCCGATTCATGGACGCTCCCTACGCCCCAGGAATTCGAGCAGCGTCTCGATCGCGGCTCTGCGATCATCTACCGCGTCGCCCAGGCCGTCGCCGACGAGGTCGGTGACGTCCTCGTCCAGATGCAGGCCGCCTCCGTCGCCCTCTCGCGCCAGTTCCCCGCACCGTGGGCCGATTCCATGGCCGACGCCAAGCTCCATCTCGCCCTGCTCACCGACAAGGGCTTCCTCACCTCCACGCCGCGCCAATGGTGGCCGCACCTCTCGCGCTTCCTGCGCGGCATCCAGAGCCGCGTGCAGAAACTCGGTCACGCCGGCCTCGACCGCGACCAGCGCGCCATGGCCGACATGCGCCCCCTCTGGCTGGGCTACCTCACCCGCGCCAAGTACAACCACGACCATCACATCCACGAACCCGGCCTCGAGGAACATCGCTGGCTGCTCGAAGAACTCCGCGTCTCCCTCTTCGCCCAGGAACTCCGCACGTCCCTCACAGTCTCGACCAAGCGGCTCTACGACCACTGGGAAAAGCACGTCCTTGCCCCCGCCTCGGTGACCGCGTGAGCGACACGCCCGACCAAAGCGAAGCTCCCCCGCCCTCGCACGCCCCTGCCCATTCGTCGCCGCCCGACACACCGCTCCCCGTCCTTCACGAGCACCCGCGCTACGTGGTCGTGGAAAAACCCTCCATGCTCCTCTCCGTTCCCGGCCGCGGTGAGCACAAGCAGGACTGCGTCACCGCCCGCGTCCGGGCCATGTTTCCCCACGCCACCGGACCCCTCACGGTCCACCGCCTCGACTTCGAAACCAGCGGCCTCATGGTGTTCGCCCTCGACCCCGATAGCCACCGCTGGCTTTCTCGCCAGTTCGAGCAGCGCCGCGTCCGCAAAGCCTACCTCGCCCTCCTCGCCGGCCATCTTCCCGACGACGGCGGCCGCATCGAGTTGCCTCTCCGTGCCGACATCGATCAGTGGCCTCGCCCTGTTCACATCGTCGATCACGCCCAGGGCCGCGAAGCGATCACGGAGTGGAAAGTCCTCTCTCGCGAAACCCTCACCCGTTCCGCCGCCGGCTGGCCGCTCTCCCCGTCTCCCGGCGCACGAGGAGTGAGCGTTCAGTTCCCGCCAGAGGCGTGCTGGACGTCCGACGAGATCCCCGTCACGCGAGTCCGCTTCGAGCCTCAGACCGGCCGTTCACACCAGCTTCGCGTGCACTCGGCAAGCGGATTGAACGCACCGATCGTCGGCGACCCGCTCTACGGCGGTGTGCCCGCGTCCAGGCTCATGCTGCACGCGAGCGAACTTGAGTTTGCGGGACCAGATGAGCGGTCGCCGCTGCGCATCGTGTCGGATGCACCGTTCTAAAGACTGTTGTACACTTCTTCAGTTCCCGGGGGACAAATCATGCGTGCGGAGCTCATCTACACCATCGCCGGTGCAGGCCTTGCCGCGGTGGCGATGCTTGCGGTCGCCTGGGGCTGCTTCGCCGATCGAGCACGCGGTCGGCGTCGATGTCCGCGATGCTGGTACGACATGCCGGGCGCCGAATCGCTGATTGCTTCCCGCCAGGCCGCGCAATGCCCTGAATGCGGACGCACCATTCACAGGCTCAAGGACCTCACACGCACGCGTCGAAAATGGAAGCTGGTTGTTTCCGGGCTGACGCTCGGTGTGGCAGCGTCCCTTACGTGGCGATACCCGGAAATTGCCGATCGAGGGTGGCTTTCGCTGGTGCCAACAACCCTGCTCACCGAGTCGCTGCCGATTGTCGGCGGAAATAGTTGGGCGGGCGACGAGCTTCAACGGCGAATGGGCACCGCGGTATGGGGGAAGACTCGCACCTATGCACGCACGCTCACCGATAATCAACTCTCCGCAATCGTCACACGCATACGTCACGGCAACTGGCTCGCGCCTCCTGGAAGCGAAGCGTGGACAACGTCGTACGGCGTCCCCTGGGCCAACCTGCGCAATCGCTACTCGGTTAAGGATGGACAGGTAAAAGCCTTCAATGGCGCCCCGGTGTCCGGTTCCCTCGCCGGCGCCATCATGTCCATGGCGGAGTTCCCGATCAATGTCACGCTGCGCACCCGCAGTCGCTGGCCTGTCGGCGCCGCGGTGTACATCGAGGCGGAAGTGCCCTCCATCTGGCCTCACGGGCTTGTCGATTCCCAGACTCTGATGTGGAGCATCGACCCGGCGCAGCCGACCCGGCAAGATGACATCCGTGGATTCGTCCTCGTTCAGATCCCGCAAACCGGGCATGTCGTCCTCACAGGAACGCTGCACATCTACCAGCATCCGTCGCACAAACCGGGCTCGCCTTCCGTCCTGCGAAATACCGTGCCCGTACGGCTTGAATTCGACATCGATGGCGCCGCGGAAGACGTGCTTTCACCCGTCGTGTCTCCGGCGCTCGACCAGTTCTTCGCAAAGTCTGCCGCATTCAGGGTCGAGTCCGGATCGGTCACCTTTACACCGCCCCCCGGGGCCATGAACCCCGAATATGCCGATGTCGCGTTCGCCGGAATCTATGAGGTGTGCGATGGGGAGCATGTGATTACGTGGTGTCACTTCCGGTGGCTGCCTGCCGCGCAGCGATGGACCGTTGGAGACTGCTTTGGCGATCAAAGCAAGGAAGATCAGGCACTCATGGAAGGGCGATTCGATCCTGCCTGGACCATTCGCGTTCGTAGCAGTGTCGAGGACGCGCTCAAGCTCATAGACGCCACACGATACTGGTCGGGGCAGTTTGAAGTGCCAATCAGCTAGGAGCGGCTCTGCACGAACACGATCACCCCGCTCCATGCGGCCGCAGCGCCCACCCGAGCATCAGCAGCCCGATCGCCGCGAGCCAGCTTCCCGCGACACGAAGCACGATCCGTCCCGCGGACCCGCTCGCCAGCAGCGAAAGCGAGCCTGACCCGATCGTCAGAACGCCCGCCGCCGCGGCAATGCAGGCAATCCGCGCGGGCTGCGCCTCCAGGATCGCGTTCGCATTGATCGCCCCGTGAACCAGTCCTGTGACAAGCGCCAGCAGCGTCACGATCGCTTTGGGGCCCTGCCTGTCCAGGGCGATGAGCACGCCCATGATCATCAGGCTTGTCCCCGCCGCGATCCCGCTCCCCACGCCGCTCCCCAGTGAGACTTTCCACGCCGCGGGCAGCTCCGCGAGCAGTTCCCCTCCGATCGCCCATCCCCCGGTGATTCCCAGCGCGGCCCACCGCAGGTGGGGCTTGCCCCGAGCACCGGCGAGGAGGCCCGTCGCCGCCGCCACCAGCACCGCCGCAAGAGATATTCCGTTGTAATCGACGAATGTGCTGAACGCCGAGGGCGGCGGTGAGTACTCATCGTGCGCCCAGGCAAGGCCCGGAAAGGCCGCGAGCACCGTTCCCCCCGCGAACATCAGCCCGCGAGAGCGCCTCATGCCTGCGCCTTCAGGAAAAAGAAGACGCCCCCCGCCAGGATGATCGCCCCCGCAACCCGGATCGCCATCTTCCCCGGCCCCCAGTGATGCACCAGGCCCAGCCCGATCCCCGCCGCGTGCAGCAGGCCCGTCGAAGTCACGAAGCCGACGCTGTACAGCAGCCCGCTCGCCCCCTCCGGGAGTTCCGTGCCGTGCGCATGGCCGTGGAATATCGCGAAGATTTCCACCAGCACGCACGCGAGCCACAGCGGAGGACGCACCTGTCCCACCACCATCGCTCCCAGCACGATCGCCGACAGCGCGATCCCGTACTCAACCCCGGGCAGCGGGATCCCGATCAATCCCATGAACCCGCCCACGGCCATCATCATCGGGAACGCGACCGGCAATACCCACACCGCCGGCGCCCCAAGCTGCGCGCCCCAAAGCCCCACGCACACCATCGCCAGGATGTGATCAAGCCCCGACACCGGATGCGCCAGTCCGCTGATCAGCCCCGTTGCTCCCGAACCTTCCTGGTGGGCGAAGGCGACGGAGGGCCACGCGAGTATGGTCAGGACGGTCAGAAGTTGACTGGCTCGTGAACGGGGCATGGTGTAAACGCCCTTCGGAGCGGGATGGTGAGTAGTTTTTGAATTGGGAGAGCATCCGTGACATCCCCCGCGCCGTGGGGCGTCCCACGCCGGCGTGGCGTTCTATTGCGGATCGATCCAACCCACCAATTCGGGCGGAAGAGAAAGCGCATGATCGGAGATCGAACGCCTCAGCCGGCCCGTCTTATGCCGCCGGTCGCTGGCACCCCAGTCCTTGATCTTGAACGCGGGTTTTGGCTCAATCGCATCGTCACGCAGCACCCACAGGGGCCGCGCAAGCACTCCTTTGAACGCGGGATCCCGGCGATGCGACGACCACCAGTCTTGGCGAACACACAGGCGCGGACGGACGGTATCGATCCAAAATGATTCCCGACCCCGGGGGATGCTGCTGGCTGAAATGAACTCCCGGTACTCGTTCTGGAAAAAGCGGTGGCTGAAAGAGCTTCGTGCGCAGGCGGGACAGCGCCATCCGATGTAGTCCGCGGGCTGGGCCATCGCCACCGCTGGAGTGACTTCGGACGCGATCGCCTCCACGCACGCCAGGCGACCCCGGCCGATCCGGTGCACTTCCCGCAGTGTCGCGCCGCCCAGACGTTCTGGGCCAAACGCGGCCACGGTGCGTTCCAAAAACAAGTCCGGCGCAAATCCCCGTGAAAGGAGAATGCCCCCAGCAGTTTCAATGAACGTCGCGATGGCACTGGCGCTTCGCGGTCCGGCCGGAAGATTGCACGTCCCGCAGATCCCACCGACGTAGAGATCCTCGGGGCTGTTGAAAGGGACGTGCCTGCCCTCCCCGACCAACGTGACAAACTGCGCGTCGACGTGGAAACGCGGATCGTCTTCAGATGGTTCGGGCGGTGCCCAGTCAGCCGCCCACTCGCCCGCCTGCAACTCGCGATCAATCCGATCCAGCAGCGCAGCACGCGTCCGATGCCAGTCGTTGTCAATGGCAACTATGTCAGGACGATCGACAACCCACGCTCGAAATGCACCCGTGGGATCACGGGTCCATGTCAAACGGTGGATGCCGCCGTCGCGATTTCCTGGCGAGGAGCCCACGGTGAGCCTCGGAGATTCGTCTGACGCGTGCTCCTCACGCCACCGTCACGCTCTTGTCCAGGTACACATCCTGCACCGCGTTCAGCAGCGCCACACCGTCCTTCATCGGCTTCTGGAACGCCTTACGCCCCGAGATCAGCCCCATGCCCCCGGCTCGCTTGTTGATCACCGCCGTCGCCACCGCGTCGCTCAGGTCCGCGGCGCCCTTGCTCTCACCGCCCGAGTTGATCAGCGGCACCCGGCCCATGTAGTTATTCAGCACCTGGTACCGGCACAGGTCGATCGGGTGACCGCCGCTGCCGCTCTCGTCGCTGCCGCACAGCTTCGTGTACACCCGCTTGTCCCACTTGCCGTACGCCGATCCGCCCGTGTTCAGCGCCGCGTACCCGCCGTTGTTCACCGGCAGCTTCTGCTTGATGATGTCGGCCTGGATCGTCGCGCCCAGGTGGTTGGCCTGCCCCGAAAGGTCCGCCGACGCGTGGTAGTCCACGCTCTTGCCGTCGGCGCCCTTCACCTTGAAGGCGTTGTTGCGCGTGTAGCACCACAGCACCGTCACCATCCCGTAGCTGTGCGCCTCCTCGAACATCTCTGAGACGTACTTAATCTCCTCACGGCTCTCGGGAGACCCGAAGTACACCGTCGCGCCCACCGCCATCGCCCCCATCTCGTGGCACTGGCGAACCGACCCGAAATAGCTCTGGTTGAAGATGTTCGGGTACGTCAACATCTCGTTGTGGTTGAACTTCACCAGGAACGGGATCTTGTGCGCGTACTTCCTCGCCACCGACCCCAGCACGCCCACCGTCGAGGCCACGGCGTTGCACCCGCCTTCGATCGCAAGCTTCACGATGTTCTCCGGATCGAAGAACTCGGGATTGGGGGCAAAGCTCGCTCCCGCCGAGTGCTCGATCCCCTGATCCACGGGAAGGATGCTTACGTACCCAGTGCCCGCGAGGCGGCCGTGGTTCAGGATGCTCTGGAAGTTCCGCAGCACGATCGGGGAGCGGTCGGTCTGGGAGAAGATGCGGTCGACGAAATCAGGCCCAGGAAGGTGAAGGGCCGACTTGGAGACGGTCTTGGACTCGTGGTTCAAGAGCCCGTCGGCGTCGGCGCCGAGGAGCGAACGGACGTTGGTGGTGGGGGTGGCAGGGACATAGGTCATGGGATCTGCTCCGTCGTGAAAAACTCACCCGCCGCGAGAGGCTTCGATGCCCCGCGGCGTGCACGCCCGCATCGTTGACCGTCGCGGGGGGCAAGTACAGCAAAGTAGGCGTATGTTCGCGCCCGTGAATGCCCCAAAACGAAGGCGGGCCGCTCGTGAGGAGCGGCCCGCCGGGTATTCACAGGTGTGAATCGAAGACTCAGCGGCGGCGACGGCCGGCGGCGATGAGGCCGAAGGCCATCAGGCTTGCGGTCCCGGGGGCCGGGATCTCCGCCGTCAGGGCGTTCACGAAGAGCTGCTGCGCGTCACCGGAGTAGAAGCCGTAGGAAAGATCGGGGAACATGTTCACGCCGACCACGTTGCCCTTGGTCGCCAGGGCGGCGACGCCGTCGGCCCACGAACCCCGGAGGGTCGAGCCGGCGGTCAGGACGACGTTGTCACGGTATCCAGCGCTCAGGGTGTTCACGCCCGTCCAGAAGGCCGAGCCGTCAGTGGCACCCAGGGAGACCTGGTTGTAGATCGAGCTGCTGGTGAGGACGAAGGGGCTGATCTGGTCGGCGATGATGCGTCCGCCCAGCGTGTTGTTGCCCTGATCCGCCCAGGAGAACACACCCAGCACCAGGCGGCGGCCCGTGTCCGCGTAATCGGCGAGGGCGTCGCCGACGGCGGTGGGGTTCTGGGCGGAGCTGGAGTTGGAGAAATACAGCACGCGGTCGTAGGAGGCCAGTTCGGCGGCCGTCAGGGCCGTGTCGCTCTCGATGCTCGAGACCGAGTCAAACTGACCCGACGCCGCGAGGTACGAGGCCACACCCGCGGTGGAGCCAAAGTTACCGGTTGACCAGACCAGGACATTGCTGCTCGCCATGGCCGAAGACGCCACGCCCGCAAACGCCGCGATGCACAGTGCGATACGCATTCTCAACTCTCCCTGTTGTAAAACGAAATCTCTACCCTTCCACGTACACGCGCCCCGCCGAATGGCAATGGGGCGGCGAAAGTTCATTCGCCGTCGGGGGGCTCAAAGAGCACACCGCCGGCGCAGACCGATCACCGGAGTCCTCTACGAGGGACGTTTCCAAGGGGTTGCATTGGGGTACGAAAAAGGAGCTCGAAGCCGCCTTCGCCGTCTTCCGGTGTCGGACCGCTGTTAACTTGGAGGGTTTGTGCGCGCCTACCGGCCGACTTTAATGGACGACAGCAGCCCGATAACCTGCTGCTGGCCCTGCTGCATCATGACCTGCATCATGTACATCGAGGCCTGCTGCAGCGTCTGGGAGCGGATCAGGTTTGAGACCTCCGCCGCGTAGTCCGCGTCGAGAATCTGGGATTTGGCCGCCGACAGGTTCTCAAGCTCCGACTGAGAGACCCGGATCTGGCTTTCCAGGTCCTTGCCGCGAGCGCCGATCGCCCCCCGGGTGGTCGCCACATCGCTGATCGCCCCTTCGATCGATTCTTGAGCCTTCTCCAGGTCCCCGGTCTTGAGGTTCAGCACACCGCCGTTGGCGATATCGACCAGCGACTTGAGGGAGGAACTCTCCGTCCCGTCGGCGTTCTTGGTCGTGACCGCGACGTGCCCCAGCTGGTGGGCGTGGGCCTCGTCCAGCGTCTTCTGGTCGTTGAATGTCTGCGTATCGGCGAGGTGGTTGATCGTCCCCACGATCGCGTTGGCCTGCGTCTGGAGCGCGTCCACCTCATCCTCGGTCATCGCACCGCGGTTTGCGGCCGAAACGACCAGCCCCTGCAACTCCACCAGCAGATCGCCCACCGCCGCGTGCGCCCCGTCCTTCGCCGACAGGAATCCCAGCTCCCGCGTTGATCGCGTGATCCGCGATTCGACGGATTTGATGTCGCTTGAGAGCTTGTCCGTCGTGATCGAACCCGCCGGATCGTCACTGGCCCGGTTGATCCGTCGCCCCGTCGCGAGCCGCTCCATCGCCCGGTTCAGGTCGATGGCGTGCATCCGGTATGCCCCCAGCGTGGGACCAACCGAACCAAAACTGGCGATGCGTCCGATCACACCGGAGCTATCGACCCAAAACGACACCCGAATCAGCCCCGCACCCCGCACCGCCAGTCACGCGTGCAATCTCCGGCGCCACGCGGACAATAACTGCGATGGGACTTTCGTCCCGCCCTTCACCAGTGTCCGGTCCCCATTCCCCAGTGTCTTCTCTCTTCAGCACCCCGCCTCAAAGGCCGTGACGAACTGGTCGTAATCGTCGGTATCGACAAACCCGCTGACGTCGAAATCGGCGAGGGGACTGCCCGCCTCGAAGGCGAGGACAAACTGGTCGAAGTCGTCGGTATCGACGAATCCACTTCCATCGAAGTCTGATGCGCAGGGCGCGGGGAGCTTGTTCAGGAACAGGTAGTTGGGCTTGGTGTCGTCCCAGTTGGTGACGGCCAGGTCGAGCGAGCGGCTCTCCAAGTACACCACGCGCACTTGAGTGACCGGCGCCGCGTCCAGCGCGATCCATCCGCCCTCGGTGCTCGCCGTGTACTGGCTCACCGCCAGGTCCACGCCATCCCGCGACACGCTCAGGACCTGCTGCACCGGCTGCTTTGGCAGTGAAAAGAGCTTTCGCCCGCCCGACGGCGCAAAGACCGCCTCCCGCACCCGCAGGCTCTTGCGATCCACATCCCCCAGGCACAACTTCTCGACCGTGCTGGTTGTGTTCGCCGTCCACGTCGCCGCCGCCGGCAGCCCTGAACCGGTATTGAGGAAGTACCGCGTCTTGCCGAACCACTCCCCCGTGCACACGTCAAGGTCACCGTCGTTGTCCAGATCACCCAGCGCCACCGCGGCGGCATACCCCTCGTTGTACGTCCAGTTCGCCGACGTATTGAAGAACCCCGCCGCGAGGCCGTTGTACTGCCGGAACCGCCCCGAGCCCCCGAAGATCTGGTTGTTGTCGGCGGTGATCAGCTCTCGCCGCCCGTCACCGGTCACATCTCCCGCGGCCGCCATCAGGCAGAACTGCGCGGCGACGTCCCCGGTGCTCCACGCCGGCGCGGGCGTAAGCGTCGTGCCGGTGTTGCGGTAGACGTGCGTCTGGCTGTTGGACCCGCACATGACCAGGTCCAGCAGCCCGTCGTTGTCGGCGTCCATCCACAGACAGTTGTTGTAATTGCGCGCGGAACTGGTCTGCCACGTCGGCGTCGCCGCGAGGGTCGTGCCGGTGTTGGCGTACACCACGTTGATCGCCGGCACGTTGTTGTACGCGTCCCCGCTCGCGAGCGCCAGATCGGGCCGGCCGTCTCCGTTCATGTCTCCAAACGCCACCCCAAACGTGTCGGCGGTGATGGAGGCTTGCCAGCCGGCGGTGGTGCTGGGGATCCCGTTGTTATTGAAGTAGACCTTGGCGCCCTTGCCACCCTGCGGGAGCAGCACGGCCACGGCGATGTCGGGCCATCCGTCCCCGTTCACATCGGCAATGTCGAGATGGCCGTTGTAGGCCAGGTCCGCCGACTGCCACCCCGGGGAGGTCTGGAACGTTCCGGCCCCGGTGTTGTAATAGGCGACGACCCGCTGGGTGCTGATGTCGTTGCCGTTGGCGACGACCAGGTCCAGCCATCCGTCCCGGTTGAGGTCAACCAGCGCCCCGCCGGTGGACACCTGCTTGTCCGCCGACGACCAGTCCGGCGCGGTGGTGTACACCTGGCCCGAGGCCAGGGTGCTCAGGAGGCTTGCAAGCGCGAGGGGGACGACGCGAGGAGCCGGCGAGGGAAGGGTCATGGAAGAATGCTCCGGGCGAGCCGAAACTCGCGGTCAATTGGTTCAAACTTTGGTGCTGACATTGCGAGGCGGACCCGCCAGCCCAGACACCTGGGCCCAGGGATCCCCGGCCCGGAGAGCCTACCAGATCAGCGCCGAAACCAAAACCGAAAGATGCCGCCTGGCGCGGGGCGCGGCGGGGCCGGAATTGTGCGTATTTCTTGGGCGCAATTGCCATCCATCGGCGTGCCGCGGGAGCGATTTTTTGAGTCGTGAAGCCTAGACTTGGCCCACCGCCGACCGGCCATTCCTGGCCGCCGGCCAAAGGATCCCGTGAAGCATGGATGACTCCCAGGACCGCCCCGGACAGGACGCTGGATTGACCCCTCTTACTGGGCCAGGATCGACCCAGCAGGGCGGGAACGTGCAGGACCACGACATCCGTCAGGAGCTCCAGGACAGCTACCTCACGTATGCGATGAGCACCATCATGGACCGGGCCCTGCCCGACGTCCGCGACGGCCTCAAGCCCTCCCAGCGCCGCATCCTGGTCGCCATGAACGACCTGAACCTGCGCCCGGGCCGCAAGCACCTCAAGTGCGCCAAGATCGCCGGCAACACCTCGGGCGACTATCACCCCCACGGGGAAGCGATCGTCTACCCGACCATGGTCGGCATGGCCCAGCGCTGGCGCATGCGCGTGCCGCTGGTCGATCCCCAGGGCAACTTCGGCTCGATCAACGGCGATCCCCCGGCGGCGATGCGGTATACAGAAGCCCGCATGACCTACGCCGCCGTGGACATGCTCGCCGACCTCAAGCTCGAGACCGTCGACTTCCAGCCCAACTACGACGATCGCCTCCTCGAGCCCACCGTCCTCCCGGGCCGCTTCCCCAACCTGCTCATCAACGGTGGCATCGGCATCGCCGTCGGGATGGCGACGAGCCTGCCCCCGCACAACCCCGTCGAGATCTTCGACTCCATCATCCGCGTCCTGGAGGACCCCACCCTCTCCCTGGGCGACCTGATGACCGACGTCACCGATGAAGCGGGTACGGTCGTTCGTCGCGGCATCAAGGGTCCTGATTTCCCCACCGGCGGGCTGATCATGGGCCGTCGCGGCATCGTCGACGCATACTCCACCGGCCGTGGCCGCATCGTCGTCCGCGGCTCGGTGCACGTGGAGCCCATCGAGGGCAAGAACGATCGCCAGCAGCTGGTGATCGACCAGATTCCCTACAGCAGCAGCCAGGAGCAGCTGCTCAAGAAGATCGTCGAGTCGTACGAAGAGGACAAGATCCCCGACATCTCCGACGTGCGCGACGAATCCGGCCGGCAGGCCGCGACCCGCATCGTCATCGAGCTCAAGCGCGGCGCCGACCCCAACGTGGTCGAGAAGCAGCTCTACGAGTTCACGTCCCTCCAGGACACCTTCAGCATCATGAACATCGCGCTGGTGAACCGCCAGCCGCGGACGCTGGGGCTGCTGGAGCTGATCAACCTGTACATCGAGCACCGGCGGGAGGTCATCCGCCGCCGCACCACCTTCCTGCTGCGCGAGGCCCGCAAGCGTGCCCACGTGCAGGAGGGCATGATCTACGCCGTCTGCGACATCGACGAGGTCATCCGCATCATCCGCTCCAGCCGCACCCGCGAGGAGGCGATCAACCGGCTCATGGAACGCCGGTTCAGCATCCCCGCCGAGCACGTGCACTACCCCTCCCTGCCCGCCCGCCTGCGCCGCACCCTCGCCGAGGCCGAATCCCGCGGCGGCGTCGACCTCTCCCGCACCCAGGCCGAAACTATCGGCGCCATGCGCCTCATCCAGCTCGTCGGGCTGGAGATCGAGCGCCTCGTCGCCGAGTACAACCAGCTCATCGCCGAGATCGAGGATTTCGAGGCGATCCTCGCCGACGAGGGCCGCGTCCGCCGCATCATCAAGGACGACTGCGAGGAAATGCGGGCCCGCTACGGCGCCGGCAAGATGGGGGAACGCCAGACCAAGATCGACGACGCCGATTCGGACATCTGCCTCGCCGAGCTCATCCCCCGGGAAGACGTCGCCCTCACGATCAGCCACGCCGGCTACGCCAAGCGCATCCCCCTCTCGACCTACCGCTCCCAGAACCGCGGCGGCAAGGGCATCCGCGCCTCGGACATGAAGGACGACGATTTCATCGAGCATCTCTTCGTCGCCAGCACGCACGACGACCTGCTCTGCTTCACCGATACCGGCCGCGTCTTCAAGATCAAGGTCTTCGAAGTCCCCGAGATGTCCCGCACCAGCAAGGGACGGGCGATGGTCAACCTCCTGGACCTCAAGGAGGGTGAAAAGACCCGCGCCTTCCTCGCCGTCAAGAACTTCGAAGAGGGCAGCAACTACCTCACCTTCGTCTCCCGCGGCGGCATCGTCAAGCGCACCGCCCTCAAGGACTACCGCAACATCTCCAAGGCCGGCCTCATCGCCGTCGGCCTCAAGGACGACGACCACCTGCTCGACGTCACCCTCACCGGCGGCAACGACGACATCCTCCTGGTCACCGCCAACGGCATGTCCATCCGCTTCGACGAACGCGACGCCCGCCTGATGGGCCGCGGCGCCGCCGGCGTGAAGGGCATCGAGCTCGAAGACGGTGACAGCGTCATCGGCGTCGTCCGCATCGCCATGGACCGCCGGGACGGTGACGAATCCGACGCCGGCCGCACCGTTGATACCGCCGCATGCCTCCTCACCATCACCGAGCACGGCTACGGCAAACGCACGCCGGTGGATGATTACCGCGTGCAGTCCGAAGACGGCTCGATGCGGTCCCAGTCTCGCGGCGGCAAGGGCCGGGCCGACATCAAGGTCACCGAGAAGAACGGCAAGTCCGTCGCCGCCCTCCTGGTCCACCCCGGCGGAGGCCTGGTCGTCATCACCAAGGGCGGCCAGCTCGTCCGCACGTCGACGGATTCCATCCGCGAGGTCGGTCGCGGCACGATGGGCGTTCGCGTCGTCAGCCTCAACGAGGGCGACCGCGTGATCTCCGCCGCCGTCGCCCCCGACCAAGGCCCCGATCAGCCCGACGCGAGTCCCGCGACCCCGCCGGTCTGAGTTTCCTCAGGCACCTGGCCTGTTGCCTCGCAGGTACCCGGCCTGTAAAGGCCGGGCCATCCTGTCTGCCTCCAAGCAAAGGACCCAGCCGGTTGGCTGGGTCCTTTTCATGTGATCGCGTGGATGGTTGTAGTGAGCGTCCCGCCCCGGCCTTGACAGGCCGGGTTCACTTGAGCTTGATCTTGCGGGGGTCGAAGATCATCTGGTACTTGTCGTTGAAGAAGGAGCGTTCCTGCTTGCCCGGGACCACGCTGGTGTACGCGGCGTGGCCGTCCATGAAGCCCAGGATGGACTTGTTGCTGTCCCCGTAGCCGTTGACGACCATCGCGTTCTCGGCGTCGTTGTTCACCACCACATCGGCGTACTGGTCGTTGTAGAGCACGAAGCGCGAGGCGTAGAACGAGTCGGCGAGCCGCATGCCCCGCATGCCGGCGTTCCACGCGGCCATTTCTCCGCCGCTGCGCCACAAGGCCTGGATCTCCTCGGAATCAAACCACTTCAGGTTTGACTGGTAGCTCGTGCCGACGTCGGAGTACGCCCCGCCCACGCCGTAGGTCGGGTAGGGGAAGGCGTGGCCGTTCACCGGGCGCTGGTACGTCACCACATCCGTGGGATCCCGGTAGCCCGTGAGCTGGAGTTCGGTTCGCGCCGTCGCCGTCTTGGAGAGCTGCCCCGGCGCGTCGGGTGCTTCGAGGTTCACCGTCGGGTACATGTACGCGTTGAGGGGCCGGTCCGCCGCCTCGACGTCGAAGGCCTTGCCCGACCAGTAGCCGTCGTTGTTCTTGCCGCCAAAGGCCCAGGTGCAGATGCCCTCCAGGGTGCCGCTCTTGGCGCTCTTGAACCCGCCCCGCTTGTACGAGAGCGGCATCGGCGGCGTGCCCTTGAAATCGTTCTTGTACATGTCCGTCGCCGTCAGGATCTGGCGCTGGTTGGCGAGGGAGACCGTCATCTTGCCAGCCAGACGAGCCTTGGCGAGGGCGGGGAGCAAGATGGAGATGAGCAGCGCGATGATGGCGATGACCACCAGCAGCTCGATCAGGGTGAAGGCGCGCGATGTCCGCATGGAGATCCTCCCGGTGTGGGCCCGCCGGTGAGGGAAGGCCCGTGGTGGAATGTCGAATCAGCCCGTGGGCGAACGCCGCGGATGTGACCCTCTTCTCCCGCGCGGGGGCCAAGGGTCGAGCATGCCAGAATGGCGTTGCCGGGCCGGCGGCCGCGCGGGTGGGCGGGATGCCCTCCTGGGAGGGCGTCCGCGTGCGCGCGGCGTCCTTCTATGTTCGTTCCCGGACCCCGGGAAGTTCTAGGGTCACGCGGGGGGAACTTGCTTCATATGCCCGTTCGGCAGGGGGCGAGCGGTCCCCGAGCTGCCCCCATGGAGGCCAGCGAGGCTGGAACGCCATTTCTCCAACGCTGGCGCGGGCCACGAGCAAGCGGCGGGGGGAGGCCGCTACATCGAAAAGAATCTATGCTCCCCGCCCGAGCGCGTCGAAGGCGGCGTTACTTGCCGCCCGTTCCGCCGGGGACGTACCCACCGCCCTGGCGCTCCAGGGGACGCTCGTACGGCTTCGCCGCGGGATCGGCCTTGGGCTTTTCCGGAGTGGCGGGGGTCTTGGAGGCGGTGGGAACGGGCTGGATGCCTTCCTTGGGCTGGGAGGTCAGCTGCCACGTGATGAGGCCGCCGGCGATCACCAGTCCGCCGATCGCGACGCCGAGCTTGATCTTGGTGTTCTTGTCGAGTTCCATGGTCGTCGGGCCTTCCTGATCTGGTGGACGCCGCTGGTCCAGGGGACGCGTGTCCAATGAAAAAGGGGCGAGTGGTCGCCCCTTCGAGTGCATGACAAAGCCTGCGGGGCTTACTTGATGGTACGCGGGTCGAAGATCATCTGGTACTTGTCGTTGAAGAACGACTTCTCGGTGCTGCCGGGGATGACCTGGGTGTACGAGGCATGGCCGTCGAGGAAGCCCAGGATGGAGCGGTTGGTGTCACCGTACCCGTTGACGACCATCGCCTTCTCGTTGGTGTTGTTGATCACGATGTCGGCGTACTGGTCGTTGTAGATCACGAACTTGGTGCTGTAGAAGGTGTCGGCCAGGCGCATGTACTTCAGGCCCATCGCCATCGCCTGCACGGGCTGGCCGCCGTTCCAGAACTTCTTGATCTCCGCCGTGTCCAGCCACTTCAGGTTGAACTGGTAGCTGCTGCCCACGTCGTCGTAGCAGCCCATCGTGTAGTCGGGGGTGGGGAAGGGCGTCTTGAACTGATACGAGATCTTGTCCGTCGGATCCCGGAAGGCGGGCATCTGCAGGGAGACGCGGCTCGCCGCGGTCTTGGCGAGGGTGCCCGGCATGTCGGGCGCTTCGCAGTTGACCTCGGGGTACATGTACTTGTTCAGGGGACGGTCGGCGGCTTCGACGTCGAAGGCCTTGCCCGCCCAGCGTTCGTTGTTGTTCTTGCCGCCGAACGACCAGGTGCAGATGCCCTCGAGGGCGCCGCTCTTGCCCGGGATGTCCTTGGCGCCGCGCTTGTACGAAAGGCCCACGGGCGGGCTGTTGTTGTAGTCGGTCCGGTAGATCCCCGTCGCCGTCAGGATCTGGCGCTGATTCGCCATCGAGACGGCCATGCGGCCGGCGAGGCGAGCCTTGCCCAGGGCGGGCAGTAGGATGGAGATCAGCACCGCGATGATCGCGATGACGACGAGAAGTTCAATCAGCGTGAAGGCGCGTGGGCGAGACATGTGACCTACCTCCTGAACCGTGTTTTTCATCCGACGCTCCGCAGAGAACCCGCGAGCCCCAAAGGTGGATGTCGCCACCTCGTGTTTATCGTAACAACTTCGCAGAATGATGGCCCGCAGTTGCCGAAAGTGGAAAAGTTGTCGGTGTTCGGGGAATGCACGGTATGGTCTGGCACGGAAAAGTCGGCTACTTCGGTGAGTTTGCATCGACCGCCTGTCGGCCTGCGCCTGGAGGTCCTGAATACTCCGGCTCGGGATCGGGTGCCCGCTTGCGGGCTTCCTTCTTGGAATCTTCGAGCCGCTTGGTGAGTTCATCCGCGGCCTTTGCCGCCTCCGGGTTGAGCTTCGGGCCCGCGGACTCTCCCGGGCCGCTGAAGATGAAGTACCCCGCCCCGCCAAGGCACGCCACGGCGACGGCCACCAGAATGACGTTCTTCTTGGTGGCGCTCCCGGCCGTTGTTTCTTCGCTCTTCAGCGCCACACCATTCTCCTTGTTCGATGTGCGATACGTGGTCACCGGCTGGATTTATCGATTGGCGTCACGGCCGCGAATCCCAAACCGCGTCGCCCAGAACCACGCGGGGTACGAATTGGTCCCGTTCGCACCGTTCTCCAGGTCGTCCTTTCCCAGGTCGTACTTGGAGAGCGTTCCCGTCGGCACATCCCACAGCCCCGAAGGCGTGAACTGATCTTTGGTCTTGGTGGTGGACGACTTGCTCAGCAGCACCAGGTCCTCGACCTTGACCGATCCGGCGCTGTTGTCGCAGAAGACGACCTGCGGCGTCGCGCTGGTGGAGCAGAAGGTCGGGGAAAGCTGCATGGTGCCGCTGGGGCTGGGCCGCGTCACTTTCCCGAAATCAAAGCGTTCGAAGATCATGACCTTCGCGCTGGGGTAGGTGATCTCGGCGAACGTGTTGCGCCGGACGAGCTGCTGCGTCGCGCCCACCAGGGCGTCGGTGTTGTAGCGATCGGGGTGGAACCACATCGTCGGGGACATGAAGTACGAACCGTCCCAGATATAACGCTCGATGTCCTTGTGGGTGTCCATGAACAGCTTGAAGCGCTGGATCACCGACTTGTCGAGCGGAGAGAACTGCACCGGCGACGTCAGCCCGGAGGCGGACGAATCGTTCCAGTGCATCATCAGGCTCGCCCAGTGCGCGGAGAACATCTCCGTGGAGCGTGTGCCGTCGGCGAACGACCAGAAGGATGTCTTGTTGCTGCCGGGCACCCACACCTTGTTCCAGTCCTTGCTGGGCTCGAAGGGGTTGAAGAGCTTGTCCTTCTCCGACTGTGAGTACGAGAAGGTCAATTGGTTGAGGGAACGGAGGTTGTTGAGGCTGACGGTGCCCTTGGCCAGCCGGCGGGCTTTGGCAAGCCCGGGGATCAGGATGCCGATGAGCAGCGCAATGATGGCGATCACCACCAGCAATTCGATCAGCGTAAACGCGTTTTTGCGGCTCATGGCACGGTCTCCCGGCTGGTGTTTCGCCGCGGAGGACAGTCGGAGAACCCGCGCCTCACAGTCCGGCGATCGCACGCTTGATCTCTCCATCGTAACAAAAACCTCCAAAACTGTGAAGGAAACGTGAAATCGAGCTTTGTTCGCACTGTGATAGGGTGTGAGTGCAAAGGCCAATCCGTGACTTCGTCGTCGCCACGTGAACTGTGAGACGCTGGGATTGGGATGGTGCCATACCGATCGCCCCGCGCTCCGTGACGCACGCCGAGTTCGGCCCGGCGCGAGCGGGACGCGCTGGGTGTATATTCCGCGTCCGCGAGCCATCCCTCGATCCTTCGGCGGATCAACCGTCCGATAGAGAGAAGAACCGCCTCGCCGGGCCGGCGTGTCCACGAATCGGGAAGAGTTCATGCACCCGCCGGAGTTCATCGTCGTAGGATCAGTATGTTCGTTCTCTATTCGCCGATCGGCGAGCCAGGACCGGCGCCAGCACCGGGTTCATGATGAGCCAACCGACCAAGAAGCCCGACCTGACCGAAACTTCGCCGATGACGCCGGCGCCTCCCGGTGGGTCCGCCCGCGCCCGGGCTGAGGATACCAAACCGATCCCGGTCAACCCCCCCAAGAAGCGAGAAGGGCCTCCGCCCTCCGTCGCCGACATCGAGGCGGCGATCCAGGAAGCCGCCAAGTCGGGAACCAATGCCAACACGGTGGTGGGACGGGCGGTCATTGAACAGGGGTTCATGACCAAGGAAGAGCTCGAGTCGGTGCTCGAGCGAGCCAAGGGTGGCTCGACCGCCGCGGGCTCCACGCCCGATCGCAACGAGCTCTCCCTCGCCCAGCTCCTGGTCAACGAGGAATACATCACCAAGCGCCAGCTCGAGCGCATCCGCCAGCAGATGGAGGCGGAGAAATCCGGGAACAAGATCCCCGGCTACGAGATCAAGGGCAAGCTGGGCGCGGGAGCGATGGCGACGGTGGTCAAGGCCAGGCAGCTGAGCCTGGACCGCATGGTGGCGATCAAGCTGCTGCCGCCCAAGTACACCAACCCGCAGTTCATCGAGCGTTTCTACGCCGAGGGCCGCGCCGCGGCGCAGCTCAACCACCCCAACATCGTGCAGGCCTACGACGTGGGAAAAGTGGGGGAGCAGCACTACTTCGTGATGGAGTACGTCGACGGCCGCACCGTGTACGACGACATTACGGCCCACAAGCGCCTCAGTGAAAAGGACGCGATCGATATCACGATCCAGATCGCCAGCGCCCTCCAGCACGCCCACGAGAAGGGCCTCATCCACCGTGATGTGAAGCCCAAGAACATCATGATCACCAAGGAGGGCGTCGCCAAGCTTGCCGACATGGGTCTGGCGCGGGCGATGAACGATGTGGAAGCGGCCGAGGCCGAGGCCGGCAAGGCCTTCGGCACGCCCTACTACATCAGCCCCGAGCAGGTGAAGGGCAACGTCACCATCGGCCCCCCCGCGGACATCTACTCCCTGGGCGCGACGCTGTACCACATGGTCACCGGCGTGGTCCCCTTCGACGGGAAGAACCCCTCCGCGGTGATGCACAAGCACCTCAAGGAACCCCTCAACCCCCCCGACCAGGTCAATCCCAAGCTCTCCGCGGGCATCGCCGAGATCATCGAAATGATGATGGCCAAGGCGCCCCGGGACCGCTACCAGAGCTGCAAGGACCTCATCCCCGACCTCAAGGCCGTCCGGGAGGGCAAGCCCCCGATCATCGCCCACAAGGAAGTCGCCGGCGTGGACCTTGCCTCCCTGGCACAGGTCGAGGCCGCCGCCCCCGTCGAGGTCCCCGCCGTCGCGGCCCCCAAGGGCGACCTTGCCTCGACCATCGGCCAGTGGCCAGTCATGCTCATCCTGATCCTGCTGGTCATCAGCCTGACCCTGAACGTGATCCTCTGGTTCAAGGGCCAGTGACAAGTTCCGTGGCTGCCCGCGACGGCCCCGTCGAGCCGCCGCTCCAGCCCTTTTCCTGAGGCTGGCACGAGGCGAGATTGGTCTCCGGCGGGCGAGCCGTTCCAGGCCTCCCGAGTCAGGTCGTGCCAGTTTGACGGAATCGTGAGAACCGCTTGCATTCCCCGGGTCAGGGGCGTTAGGATTCGTTCCGGCTCTGCGAAGGTCGCGGGGCCCGGCTGTGCGGTTTCATCCGCAGGCACCATGGTACAGACGCGCGTGGGAATGACACAGTCCGCCAGAATCCTCCGCTCCAGTCATGACGACGCTCCGGCGTGCGGCGTGATGGGCACGGCCGGGAAATTCAGGCGCGGCGTGGACCGCGCTCGCGTGACGGCCATGGCATTCTGGTTCCAATCATGACCGGCCCGACCCTTTCCAGACTCTGGCGCGGGGCGAGGCCGAATACTGTGTAAGCCCATCGGTCGCCCGGCGCAGGGGCGGCACGGTGGATGTGTTTGTGTAGCGGCGCGAGAGAAGGAGTTGGCACATCAGTTTCGGACGATTCCAGCGTGACGCGGGACCACCCAGGATCCGCATCAACCACATGATCCGTTTCAGCCCCGTGCGGCTGATCGGTCCCGATGATGAGCAGATCGGCGTGATCGAGACCAACGAGGCCCTGCGCCGCGCGCAGGAGGCCGGTCTTGATCTGGTGGAGATCTCTCCCGACGCCAGGCCCCCGGTCTGCAAGATCATGGACTACGGCAAGTGGAAGTACAAAGAATCCCAGAACCAGCGCAAGCAGCGGGCGGCGAGCAAGTCGACCGAGATGAAGGAAGTGCGCCTGGGCCGCTCCACCAAGATCGGTGAGCACGACATCCAGATCCGCATCGACCAGGCCCGCCGCTTCATGATGGCCGGGCACAAGGTGCTCTTCACCCAGCGCTTCAAGGGCCGAGAGATCGCCCACCGGGAGCTGGGGCTGGAGAACCTCGCCAAGGTCCGGGACAAGCTCGCCGACATCTCCAAGGTCGAGCAGACGCCCCGCTGGATGGGCAAGCAGGCGAGCATCATCCTCGCCCCCGACCGTCCCAAGGTCGAGGCGATCAAGCGCAAGCTCGAGAAGGAACGCGCCGAGAAGCTCTCGCGCGGCGAGAAGGTCGAGGAAGAGAAGACGATCGAGCAGCTCGAGGCGGAGCTGGAAGCCCAGAACGCCGCGGCCGGAGATCACGACGACCACGACGATCATGACGACGGGGCCGAAACGCCCGCGGCGGGCTGATCTCCCCTCGACTCACGCCTGATCACTTCCGAACCTGTCCAGAATCACACGTACCCAAGGGCGGGCCCGCAGCGGCCCGCCCTTTTTTCGCGCCGCGTTCCCCCCCTCCGCCCCCATCCCCAGCGGCAACAGCCCTCGGCGCGAATACGCTTGGACGTTCCCCACCGGCATCCTGGAGACCCGCTCGATGACGACCAAGATCGAACAGCTCCCCTCCCTCCGCCTTCGCCTTGACGGCGTGGGCCAGGGCCACCTTCTGAAGTTCGTGGAAGGTCTGCGCCCGGGAGAAAAGAAAGGCCTCCTGGAGCAGATCCAGGGCCTGGAGATCGAGGCCCTCCCCTCCCTGGTCAGCCAGTACGTGCTGAACAAGCCCGTCTTCACGCTCCCCGCCGATGTGCAGCCCGCGGACTACTACCCCCACAACGCCCAAGCCGCGACGCGCCGCTGGAACAAGGAGTACTTCAAGGCCCAGGGCCAGGAACTGCTTCGGGCCGGCAAGGTCGCCGCCTTCGTCGTCGCCGGCGGCCAGGGCAGCCGCCTGGGATATGAAGGGCCCAAGGGGTGCTACCCCGCCGGCGCCGTGAGCGGGCGTCCGCTCTTTGCCATGTTCGCCGACCAGCTCCTCGCCGCCGGCAAGAAGTACGGCAGGCCGGTGCCGTGGTACATCATGACCAGCCCCCTGAACCACGACGCAACGGTCGCGTTCTTCAAGGAAAACAGCTACTTCGGCCTCAGCGCGGCGGACGTCATGTTCTTCCCCCAGGGCGTGATGCCGTCCCTGGACATCAAGACCGGCAAGGTCCTTCTCGCCGCCAAGCACGAGATCGCGACCAATCCCGACGGCCACGGAGGGGCGATCAAGGCGATCTGCGTCTCCGGCGCCCTCGCCGACATGAAACGCCGCGGCGTGGAGCACCTGAGCTATTTCCAGGTCGACAACCCCACGGTCAAGGTTCTTGACCCGGTCTTCATCGGCCTGCACGCCGCCGCCCCGGATTCGTCTGGGCAGATGTCCAGCAAGATGACGCCCAAGGCCTACCCCGAGGAAAAAGTGGGCGTCTTCTGCAAGATCAACGGAAAGACCGAGGTCGTGGAATACTCCGACCTGCCCATGGAACTGCAGAAACAGCGACTCCCCGACGGCAGCCTCCGCTTCATCGCCGGCTCCATCGCCATCCACATCATCTCCGTCGCCTTCATCGAAAAGCTCGGGACCGATCCCTCCTTCAGCCTGCCCTACCACCGCGCGGAAAAGAAGATTCCGTGCATCGACATCGAAACGGGGGATCCGATTACCCCAACCAGCAACAACGGGGTGAAGCTGGAGCGGTTTGTGTTCGACGCGCTGACGCTGTGCGATTCGTCTCAAGGTAAAGGGTCGATCGTGTACGAGACCGATCGCGTCGAGGAGTTTGCACCCATCAAGAACGCCTCGGGGCTCGACAGCCCGCAGACCAGCGGGGAGCTTCAGACCGAGCGGGCGGCGCGGTGGCTCGAACGGGCCGGAGTGAAGATCCCCCGCGGCGCCGACGGCAAGCCTCAGTGTGTGCTGGAGATCAAGGCGACCACGGCGCTGGAGCCCGAGGACCTTGGCTCCGCAGCGCTGCCCGAGCGGATCCAGCCCGGAGAGTCGGTGGTGATCTGACAGCCAGTCGCGGGCGCACGACGGCGAGGCCCGGGGAGTGTTCAACCGTGGAATCAACGACTCGCGGCCGGTCGGGGCAGTGGCGTCGCTTCATGCGAGAGTTCTGGATCCGCCCCACGGTGGTGGGGGCGGTGGCGCCGAGTTCTCGAGGGCTTGCGAGGCGCATGCTGGAAGGACTCGACCTCGAGCGGGCCGGGGCGGTGGTGGAATTCGGGCCCGGAACCGGCTCGTTCACGGAAGAGATCGTGCGTCGAGTCGGCCCAGAGACGACGTTCTTCGCGATCGAGCGCAGCCCGGAGATGGCGGCGGCGATGCGGGAGCGGTTTCCCGGCGTGCGGCTCTACGAGGAATCGGCGGGGGACGTGGAGCGGCTGTGCGAGCGGGAGGGGATCGCCCCCGGCACGGTCGATTACATCGTCAGCGGACTGCCGTTCGCGGCCTTTCCCGCGGAACTTCAGAACGAAATCATCGACGCGGCGGTGCGCGTGCTGCGACCCGGCGGCCGGTTCGTGACTTTCGCCTACTACGTCGCCAACCTCAAGGACGCGGGGCGACGGTTCCGGCGGCTGCTGGAGGCGAAGTTTGACGGCGTGGAGCGCAGCCGGGGCGTGCTTCTGAACATGCCGCCGGCCTTTGTCTATCGCTGCCGCAAGGGGATGTAGAGATCAGTTCTCGTCGAACAGCCCCGCACCGCAGCGGTACGCGGTGCAGAGGGCGACGAGGAAGAAGACGACGTCGATCGCGTCGAAGCTGGAAAAGAAGCCTTCCTTGCGGACCATGTCCATGCCCTTGGCGAGCATCTGGTCGTACTGCGTCTGCACGGAGGCGACGTACTGGGTGCGGGCGGGCTGCTCCATCGCGTTCCAGCGGGCCTGCACATCCTTCCAGATGTCCTTGGGCACGTCCTTGGACGATTCGACGCCCTCCTCGGGCTCCTTTCCACCGGGCCAGGCCAGGTTCTTGCCGCCCGCCTGGGCTTCGGCGATCAGCTGCTCCGCCATGAAGAGCTGGGCCTTCTCGTCGTCCACGGTGTAGTGGGACTGGGTATTGGCTTCCTTCATTGCGTGATTGAGCACGAGCTCGACGGTCATGTATTTGCCCGCGGCGAGGGCGAAGATGGCGACGACGGCGGCCAGGGCGCCCGAGACGAAATTGCCGTCGTGCTTGACGCCCAGCGCCATGCCGACGCCGGCGAGGGCGCCCACGCCGATGGCGATCCAAGCAATCTCGACGTGCGCGTAGTAGGCAATCAGCGCCCAGATACCGGCCCCTACGAGGCCGCCGATGATGCTGCCAACCAGCCCGATGATCAACTTCATGTGTATGCCCTCCGGAAAGCGGGCCAGACTAACAAACGTCCGGGTCGGTATGCAAGCGGACGCGTCTCGCCCGCCGGATTGCGTGCGGCGCGGGTCCGCCCGCGGACCCGCGTGTCCCGTGGAAAGTGGGCGGGGAGCCCGTCCCGTCGCGTGCGGGCGGGGCGACCACTTCAATTTCATCCGCCGCGCTCCATCTGGGGCGGATTGCCGTCCGAGAAGCGACAAACCCCGGGCCGGCGTCTATTGTCAGCGAGTTTGCGCGGGTTCGGAGATCCCGAGGGTCGGGATGGGTCCGGACCGTGCCGTGTTTGAAGGATCGCGATGCCCAAGCGCTCGGACATCAAGACCATTCTCATCCTCGGTTCGGGTCCCATCGTGATCGGCCAAGGGTGCGAGTTTGACTACTCCGGAACGCAGGCGTGCAAGGCGCTGCGGGCGGAGGGGTACCGGATCGTGCTGGTGAACTCCAACCCGGCGACGATCATGACCGACCCGGCTTTCAGCGACCGGACGTACATCGAGCCCATCACCCCCGAGGCGGTCAAGAAGATCATCCAGCTGGAGAACTCCCGGGGTCCCCGCATCGACGCGATCCTGCCCACGCTGGGCGGGCAGACCGCCCTTAACTGCGCCTGCAAGCTCTTCGACAACGGCACGCTCAAGGAATTCGGCGTTGAGATGATCGGCGCCAACCGTGAGATCATCCACCGCGCCGAGGACCGGCAGGTCTTCAAGGAGATCTGCGAGGGCCTGGGCCTGAAGATGCCCCGCAACAAGACCGTCAACACCCTCGAAGAGGGCATGGAGTTCCTCAAGGAGATCGGCCTCCCGGCGATCATCCGCCCCGCGTTCACCCTGGGCGGCAGCGGCGGCGGCATCG
This sequence comes from Phycisphaerales bacterium, assembly GCA_044226385.1. Taxonomy (GTDB): domain Bacteria; phylum Planctomycetota; class Phycisphaerae; order Phycisphaerales; family UBA1924; genus JAEUJB01. Next base: position 61,759 of record JBGAHA010000006.1, on the reverse strand, counting down.
CCTACAACACCGAGGAGTACCGGGAGATCGTCTCCCGCGGCATCTCCGCCTCGATGATCGGCCAGGTCCAGATCGACCAGAGCGTGATCGGCTGGAAGGAATTCGAGCTCGAGGTCGTCCGGGACAAGAAGGACAACTGCATCATCGTCTGCGGCATCGAGAACATCGATCCCATGGGCGTGCACACAGGCGATTCGATCACCGTCGCCCCCATCCTGACGCTGACCGACAAGGAATATCAGGCGATGCGCGACGCGGCCATCGCCATCATGCGCGCCGTGGGCGTCGAAACCGGCGGCAGCAACGTGCAGTTCGCCGTCAACCCCAACCCCGTCCCCGGACCCGACGGCATTAAGCCCTTCGAGATGGTCGTCGTCGAGATGAACCCGCGCGTCTCGCGCAGCTCGGCCCTGGCCTCCAAGGCGACGGGCTTCCCCATCGCCAAGATCGCCGCCAAGCTCGCCATCGGCTACACCCTCGACGAGCTCAAGAACGACATCACCGGCACCACCAGCGCCTGCTTCGAGCCCACCATCGACTACGTCGTCACCAAGATGCCCCGGTGGACCTTCGAGAAGTTCCCCGAGGCCGACGAGACGCTGACGACGCAGATGAAGAGCGTCGGGGAAGCGATGGCGATCGGACGCACGTTCAAGGAGAGCCTGCAGAAGGTGATCCGCTCGATGGACGTGAAGCGGTTCGGCCTGGGGCTGGATCGCAACGACAAGTGGCTCTCGGCGATGCGGGCGATCGAGCGTGACCAGCTCGTCCTCGACGTCACGCCCGGATCCAGGCCCGGCACCGGCAGCTCCCCCACGGGCCTGCGGACCGCCGACGGCCAGCCCATCGAGTGGCCCATCGCGCTCGACAAGCTCTCGCGCAAGCTTGCCGTCCCCTGCCAGGGCCGGCTCTACTACATCCGCTACGCCTTCAAGATGGGCTGGTCGATCGAGAAGGTCCACGACCTTTCCCGCATCGATCCGTTCTTCCTCGACCAGGTCAAACAGATCGTCGAGTTCGAGGACGTCCTGTGCTCGTACGCCAAGCTTGAGGATGTCCCCAGCGAAGTCTTCTTCGAGGCCAAGCAGCTGGGCTACAGCGACGCGCAGCTCGCCAACCTCTACCTCGGCAAGATCACCGTCGAAACCATCCTGCAGGTCCGGGAGCACCGCAAGGGCCGCGGCATCGAGCCGGTCTACAAGCTGGTGGACACCTGCGCCGCGGAGTTCGAAGCGGTAACGCCGTACTACTACAGCACGTACGAGAGAGGCACGCAACGAGATCAGGAGACGCAGAGGCGCAGAGACGAAGTGAAGAATGTGGCTGCGTCAGCGATCACGAAATCTCTGGGGAACTCTGTCTCTTCGTCTCTTTTCGCCGGCGACGACGAAATCCGCGTCACCGACCGCTCCAAAGTCGTCATCATCGGCGGCGGCCCCAACCGCATCGGCCAGGGCATCGAGTTCGACTACTGCTGCGTGCACGCCGCCTTCGCCGCCCGCGAACTCGGGTTCGAGTCGGTGATGATCAACTCCAACCCCGAGACCGTCTCGACCGACTACGACACGTCGGACCTGCTCTTCTTTGAGCCGCTGACGCTCGAAGACACGCTGAACGTCATCGAACGGCTGAGCGGCACCGACCTGGGCCGCATAGTGGACCTGAGCCACGTCGACGGCGCCACGGGCCTCAGCTCGCAGGCTGTCGCACACGATCCCGCCGACTTCGTTGGCAAGGGGTTCACGGGCGAGGCTCCATGCGAGCTCCCCGCCGACCTCTTCTCCCAGCTCTCCCGTGCCGCCGATGAGAAGGGCGTGGGCCCGCTCGCCGTCGTCTCGGCGAGCCGCTGGTACAAGAAAGACGCCGGACAGGAAGTCAACGGGGTCGTGGTAAACGCCGTCGATCACAGCGGCGGCGTATGGATGGCGACGTTCCCTTCCGGCCCACAGCCGCGCCTGGAGAAGTTCGCCAAGGACCCTGCCGAACGCTGGGAAAACTTCTTCGAACACCTGCACCCGCAGGTCTGCGCCCGCGCCGACCGCTGGATGAAGCTCGCCGGCGGACTCGTCCACGGCACCATCGTCCAGTTCGGCGGACAGACCCCCCTCAATCTCGCCCGCGGCCTGGTCGCCGCCGGTGTGCCCATCATCGGCACCACCGTCGATTCCATCGACCTCGCCGAGGATCGCGACAGGTTCGACGCCCTGCTCGAACGCCTCAAGCTCGCCCGTCCCCCGTCGGGCATCGCCTACTCCATCGAAGAAGCCGTCAAGGAAGCCTCCCGCCTTGGATATCCCGTGCTCATCCGTCCCAGCTACGTGCTGGGCGGTCGCGGAATGGAAATCTGCCCCGACGAGAAGGCCCTCCGCAGCTTCATCCAGACGGCGATCAAGGCCTCCGACCTCGAAGGCGCCCCCGTCCTCATCGACAAGTTCCTCGACGGCGCCATCGAGCTCGACGTCGACGTGGTCGCGGATTTCGTCACGGAAGTCACGAAGTCAACAAGTCACGAAGTCACGAAGGGGTCTTCGCTCCGTGACTCCGTGACTCCGCCGCTTCGTGACTCCTCCGTCGCCCTCATCGCCGGCGTCATGCAGCAGATCGAGCAGGCCGGCATCCACTCGGGCGACTCGGCCTGCACCCTTCCCCCCGCCTCCCTTCCCAAGGACATGGTCGAGCACATCAAGGATGTCGCCCGCACCCTCGCCCGGGAGCTCAAGGTCCGCGGCCTGATGAACGTGCAGATGGCGGTCAAGGACGGCAAGCTCTACATCATCGAGGTCAACCCCCGCGCCTCCCGAACCGTGCCCTTCGTCGGGAAGGCGACGCACACGCAGTGGCCGGCGATCGCCGCGAAGGTGATGATGGGCAAGACCCTCGCCGAGCTTGGCGCCAAGGAAGTCGAGCTCAAGAACTGCTACGCGATCAAGGAATCGGTCTTCCCCTTCGGCAAGTTCCCCGGCGTCGACGTCGTCCTGGGCCCCGAAATGCGTTCCACCGGCGAAGTCATGGGCTTTGACCGCAGCCTCCCCGTCGCCTTCGCCAAGGCCCAGATGGCCAGCGGCGTCCCGCTCCCCCTCACCGGTGGCGTCTTCATCTCCGTCCGGGACGCTGACAAGGACGTCATCGCCCCCGTCGCCGCCACCCTCGCCAAGCTCGGCTTCACCCTCTACACCACCGGCGGCACCGGCGAAGCCCTCGCCAAGCACGGCGTGGAATCCGTAGCCCTCAAGAAGGTCGGCACCGGCTTCCGCCCCAACGTCGTCGACCTCATGACCGACGGCAAGATCACCCTGGTCATCAACACGCCCACCCGCACCGGATGGCAGACCGACGAAGGCAAGATCCGCGCCACCGCCGTCCGCCTGGGTGTCTCCATGATCACCACCGCCACGGCCGCCGTCGCCGCGGCCGAGGCGATCAAGGCGATGAAGGAAACCGGCTGGGGCGTCGCCGCGCTGCAGGATTACAAGTAAGAGGAAGGCACTGGGCATCAGGCACTGGGCACTGGGGAGAAGGCATCGGCGAAGTCACGGGCAGCGTGGATTCGTGCATGCGCGGGCCTTGGTATGCTGGGGGCGGAGGTACCCCATGAGTGATGTTCCGCCCAAGCCGCGAGGCGCTGTTGTCTGGCAGGACCTGACGGTCAAGGACGCCGCCGCCGTGCGAGAGTTCTACTCCCGCGTCGCCGGATGGCTCAGCACCGAGCAGGACATGGGCGGCTACTCCGATTTCAATATGCACGACGCCGAGGGCAACGTCGTTGCCGGCGTCTGCCACGCCCGCGGCGCCAACGCGAACGTGCCCCCGCAGTGGCTCGTCTACATCAGCGTCGAAGACGCCGACCTCGCCGCCGAGCACGCCGTTGCCGCCGGCGGCTCCATCGTCGATGGCCCGCGCTCCATGGGAACCGGCCGCTTCGTCGTGGTCAAAGACCCCGCGGGCGCGGTGGTGGCGCTCATTAGTTCCTGAAAAGTCACGCAGTCACGAAGAGACGAAGTCACGTAGAGACGAAAAGACCAAGCCGCCGATCACGAGGTCTTGGTTTCACTTCGTGACTTTCTGGCTTCGTGACTCCGTGACTTCCCCCCATCCCCTTCCAAACAGGAACTCCAGCGCCGATTGCCCAAGGATTCTCGCCTTGGAATCCTCGCTCAGCGAACCCATCGCCCGCACCAGTTCGCCCGGGCGAGCCTCTCCCAGCGGGAACGGGTAGTCCGAGCCCAGCATGACGCGATCCGCGCCCATGACGTCGATCAGCAGTTGCAGCGCTCGCGGATTATGCACGAGCGAATCGACGTAGAAGCGCGAAGACCGCTGGCTCGCCTCATCCCGCACATACGCCGCGGGATCGACGGCATTTTCCACCGCGCACAGGTCGGGCCTCGCCTCAAACCCGTGCTGGATGCGCCCCAGCCCGAAGCAGAACGATCCCCCGCCGTGGGCAAAGCCGATCCGCAGCCGCGGGAGCTTCTCCAGCACGCCGCCGAAGATGACCGAGCAGATCGCCAGACTCGTTTCCGCCGGCATCCCCACCAGCCACGGCAGCCAGTACCTGGGCATTCGGTCTCGGGCCTGCTTGTCGTGCTGCACCATGTCCCAGGGGTGCACAAACACGCACGCGTCCAGCGCCTCCGCCGCCCGCAGCACCTCCACAATCCCCGGCTCGTCCAGGTTCCGCCCTTCCACGTTGGTGCCGATCTGCACGCCCGGCATCCCAAGCTCGCCGACGCAGCGCTCAAGCTCACGGCAGGCCAGGGCCGGATCCTGCATGGGCAGCGTCCCCAGCCCCACGCACCGCCGCAGCTCCCGGTCCTTTCCCCCCGGCGTCGTGTCGTCACCGCCGCCCGCCACCCTGGGCGAAGCCCGGCACACCTCCGCAACGTGGTCGTTCAGCAGCCGCGACAGATCCCCCGCATCCTGCGCCCTCGCCCAGTAGCTGAACATCACCGGCACCGTCGATAGCACCTGCACATCCACCCCGCAGGCATCCATCTCCGCAAGCCTCACCGCCGGGTCCCAGCAGTTCGCCTCAATCTCCCGGAAGAACTTCCGCCCACCGTCCGGCAGCGACTGCACCATCCGGGCCTTGCACGGGGCGTGATGATCCAGGGCGATCCACCCCGGATAGCCGGTGCGCTGCGTCCAGTCGGGCCAGACCTTGGGGAGGATGTGGGTGTGGAGGTCGAGAGTGAGAAGCGCGGGAGTGGCCACGGGTGGGGATTGTAAACGCCCCCGAGGAAGGCCGGAGCGGCGCGAGCGGAGCCTCGCGGAACGGCCTCCGGAAGCCCGGACTCGCTCCCGTTCTTTCCCCGACCCGGCACCGCCGCCGCACGCCCCATGAACTCACGTCCAGGCCCTTCTTTGCCATGCCACTGCACGTACAGACTCCTACACTCGGTACCCCATGGCGTACACCCTCAAAGCCGGTCAACCCGTTCTCACCAAGCGCATCCCCTGCTGGCCCTACGCGGACCCCAAGGGCCGCCACACCGTTTCCTACGATGAATACGTCAAAACCGGCGGGTACGAGGGCCTCCGCAAGGCCCTGACCATGAAGCCCGACGCCGTGACCGAAGAGGTCAAGAAGTCCGTCCTGCGCGGCCGCGGCGGGGCCGGGTTCCCTACCGGGCTCAAGTGGACATTCCTCCCCAAGCTCGCCGTCGATGCCGCCGGCGCCGAGGCCGACCCCGGCCAGCGCTACCTCGCCATCAACGCCGACGAATCCGAGCCCGGCACCTTCAAAGACCGCATGCTCATGGACTTTGATCCCCACCTCATGCTCGAGGGGATCGCCATCTGCTGCTACGCCTGCCGCATCAAGACCGCGTACATCTTCATCCGCGGGGAATACCACCACCAGGCCCACGTCCTCGAGAACGCCCTCAAGGAGGCCTACGCCAAGGGCGTCTTCGGCTCCAAGGGGCTCCTCGACGGCTCCAGCACCGCCCGCGGCGGTACCTTCGCCGTCGATTGCTACGTGCATCGCGGCGCGGGCGCGTACATCTGCGGCGAAGAGACCGCCCTGCTCGAAGCCCTCGAAGGCAAGCGCGGCTGGCCCCGCATCAAGCCCCCCTTCCCCGCCGTCAAGGGCCTTTTCGGCAAGCCCACGATCATCAATAACGTCGAAACCCTCGCCCACCTCCCCAGCATCATCGAGAACGGCGCCGACTGGTTCATGAAGCAGGGCGTCGCCTCCACCTTTGCCGGAGGCATGGCGAGCTACGGCACCAAGCTCATGGGCGTCTCCGGCCACGTTGCCCGCCCCGGCTGCTTTGAGTGCGACCTGGGCGTCTCACTCAAGACCCTTGTCGAAGAACTCTGCGGCGGCATGCGCGGCGGCAAGAAGTTCAAGGGCGCCATCGCCGGCGGCATCTCCATGGGCATCCTCGGCCCCGACCAGTACGAGGCCGAGCTCGATTTCGACATCGGCCGCAAGTACAACGTCCTGGGCCTGGGTACCGCCTGCCCGACCGTCTTCGACGAAGACACCGACATGGTCGCCGTCGCCCGCAACATCGCCCGCTTCTTCAAGCACGAAAGCTGCGGACAGTGCACCCCCTGCCGGGAAGGCTCCGGCTGGCTCTACCAGCTCCTGGGCCGCATCGAGGAAGGCCACGGCAAGACCAAGGATCTCGACCTCGCCCTCGAGATCGCCACCAGCATGGGCAGCATGCCCGGCACCACCATCTGCGGCCTTGCCGACGGCAACAACTGGGCCGTGCGGACCATCATGAACAAGTACCGCGAGGAATTCGAATCCCGCGTCAAGCGGTCGTTCGTCCCCGTGAAGATGACCGTGGGGGCGGGGGCGAAGGGGTAAGACGCCTCGTCCGGCTCTGCGGGACTGCCTGCCGCGCTCCCGTGCGGCGGTCCTTCTCAACCGTCCTTGGGTCTCCGCGATATGCACTGCGCGGTGGGCGAATCCCACCAAGCAAAAAAGCACCGGGCCGACCTTTCGGCCGGCCCGGTGAGTTGTGCATTGAACTGGCCCGGGCCTGAGAACCAGGGATCTCAGCTGCCCCAGCCGTTAAGCCGAGGCGTCTGATGCTTAGCACCCGTTCTCGAACGCCCGCACGAAGGCGTCGTAGTCTTCGGTGTCCGTGAAGCCCGAGCCGTCGAAGTCGGCATTCAGGCAGCCCGTCTCGAAGAGGCCCACGAACAGCGTGAAGTCTTCGATATCGACGAAGCCCGAGTTGTCGATGTCCGCGGGGCACGCCGACGTCACGAACCCGAGGTTGGCGTTGGCGATCGCCACGTCGGCGGCGTCCACCAGGCCGTCCTGGTTGAAGTCGCCCTGAGCCCAGCCCGAGCCGCCGAGCTGAACGGCAGCCAGGTCGCTCGCGTCGACATCCCCGTCGAGGTCGAGGTCGCCGTACTCGGTGGCGAGGATGTTGTGGACCAGGTCATCCAGGTCGTCCTGGTTAATGACGCGGTCACCGGTCATGTCGGCGGACAGGTCGCCGTTCTGGGCCTCGGCGGCGTTGTCCCAGTTGAGGGAGCCATCGGTCACGTCGGGGTTGCGGAGGAACTGCTTGCCGACGTAGTCGATGTCGGCGGCGTTGACCAGGCCGTCGGCGCCCGTGGGGGCGAAGCCGGGGGTCACAACGCCCGAACCGGCAATATCACCGCGGGAGTCGCCCGCCGCGTAGTGCTTGAAGGCGTTGGCGAGCGTGGTGCCGAAGAAGTTGGTGGGCGCTCCGCCGCAGCCGTAGCAGGTGTCGATCTGGACGAAGGCTGCCTTGCGGTCCAGCAGTCGGGTCGTGGGGTCGACGGCCAGGCCGTCGGCGAAGTAGCGGACGTCGGCCGTGTTGAAGTCGCCGTTGCCGTCGAAGTCGCCGAGGATTTCGATGCAGGCGTCGGTGCCGGGAGCGCCGGCGATGGCCCCCGTGCCGGCGGGGGCGGTCCAGGGAATGAAGCTGTAGCGGTCATCCCAGGCCCTGAGCATCTCGCAGGTGTCGTTGATGTCGCGCTTGCCGTCCCCGCTGAAGTCCCCGCCGATGCGGTTTCGCTTCAGGGTGTTGGAGCCGTAGCCCAGGGAGGCGCCGCCCTGGCTCTTGTAGCTGCCCGAGAGGCCGTCGGAGTAGGTCTTGTTGGTCTTGCGCGAGGGGTTCTTGCCGTCGAGGGTGAAGCTGCCGAAGGTGTAGTACCCCGAGCTCTTGAGGACGTTGTTGGCGCGGGCGTAGTCCTGCACGGCCTGGACGAGCGTGGGGTTGGGAACCCACACGCAGGGGTTGATCGTCCCGCTGAAGACGCCCTGCTGGATGTTGTCGACCGCCGAGGTCAGGATGAAGTTGACGGCGAGGTACTGCCCGGGCGTGAAGTTGGTGTCGGAGCCGCCGGGGTTGCCGGTGAAGGCGGTGATCGACCGCTCCATGTTGTTGAGGTACTCGGCCGCGTGCTCGTTGCGGAGCTTGGGATGGCCGTTGCTGTTGCCGCCGAAGGTCGCGTCCGAGGCGAGGGGATCCCCCAAGGTCGCGAAGACCGCCGGGCCGAGGATGCGGTAGCCGTTGACCGAGTTATCGAGCACCGCGTCGATGTTCGGGCGGGAATAGGACGTGCCGCCCTGGAGGGCGTGCTTGACGGCGAGGATCTCGAGGCGACCGCCCGTCAGCCACGTGTTGTTGTACGCGCGCTCCGCGCCGGCATAACCCACGCCGATGCGGGTGTTCTGCACCGTGGTCTCGACGTCGCCCTGGCCGTTCTTGTTGGTGGGGTTGTACTCGTCGCCCAGCAGGTTCTGGTTGCCCGACGAGATGCGGCCGATGTTCTCGCCGTAGCCGAACGAAGGATCGGTGCAGACGCTGTTGCAGAACGCGTTGCGAGTGCCCGAGCCCGAGTCGCGGGTCGTGAACATCAGGTTCTCGCCCGTGGGCAGGCGGCCCGAGACGTTCAGGTGCCGCAGCTCAACGTCGGTGATCTGGGTGAGGCCGGTACCCAGGTTGGTCACGACGGCGATGGGGGCGATCGCGATGGGGGAGCTGTAGATGGTGTTGCTGTCGGGGGCGGCGGTGTTGATGTTGCGGCTGCCGATGTTGGCGAGCTTGTTGGTCTGGCCGCCCAGAACGGCGACGTTCTGGGGATTGGCCAGGGAGGTCAGCGCGTTGGTGCCGTAGCCGGCCTGGCCGGGAAGGCGGACCGCCGACGACGTGCCGGAATAGAAGATGCCCCAGCTCACGGGCACGTCAAGGGGGGCCATGTCGATGCGGATGCCGGCCGTCGCTCCCGCCGTGGTGCCGGCCAGCAGCGTGGTGGTATTGGAGACCGCCGGCGCTCCGCCGGGGTTGGCGGGGTTGCCGATGCCCGTCAGAACCTGGTTGTTGATGTACTGCGTGCGGTTGTGGCGGCCGTTGGTCGCCAGGTTCGAAAAGATCTGCACGTTGTCCGCCGTTGTCACGAACGTCGAGCCGAAGTCGATCAGCTCCTGCAGCCCGTTCACCGAGCCCACCGCCCGGTACTGCATCGCCCACCAGCGCGAGGCCTGCACGTTCGAGCCGCCGTTCCACGAATCGCTCGCGTCCTGCGCCCCGAAGTTCGGGAACGTCAGCGTCGCCAGCTGGTCGGCGCCCGAGCTCCCCAGGCTCTTGGCGTTGCCGTCACCATCCACGTCGATGTAGTCGTTGGTCGACGCGGGCGCCTGCAGGAAGTTCTGCAGCAGCGTCGCCCCGGACTGGTTGATCACCACCTGGCCATGCGAAACCGTCGCAAGACCGCCGGCCAGACCCAGAGCCACGAGCGTCATGATGCGCTTCTCAGCCTTCATAAGAACCTCTCTTTCTCTTTGCAATTCCCGAACGCATGAAACGGTGAGCCGTCCCCTCCCCGCGAATCTCGGGCGAAAGGGCACGGACGTGCGGACGGACGCGAGGGATAGCGCGGGCCCGAAGGTCATTCCTGCCCAGCACGCGATCCCTGGTTTCTCGGTCAAGCGCTCGGCCGAGCGGCGGCCCGTAGCCGAGCGGTGTTGCGGCACACGCGGATCCGAATCATTCCTTCCAGCTGGCGTCCTGCTTCGCCACGATCTGGTTGTTGCCGGTGATGCTGTAGAACCGGTCTCCCCACTTGCGGTCCCGGATGGTGTCGGTCAGCTTCTGCGTCTCGGCGTGGCCGTCCACATACACGAAATTGGTCGGCCCGCCCATCCCCGACGTCTTGTTCAGGTTGCCGTTGTGGTGCCGGCCCACCGCGTTGAGGATCGAGTTGCCGTCGTTGATCATGTTCGCCCCCATCTTGTCCATCGAGTAGATCTCGCTGCGGTTGGGGTAGCGGAACGAGGCCTCCCCGCTGATGATCGGCTCGGAGTACGGATCGGTGCCCGAGCCCAGCCCGTAGAACGGGTTGATGGGCCGATGGCTCTTCATCTTGCCGTCGGTCCCGTCCACCAGCGAGTCCCAGTTGTCGTGGTAGAAATACTCGGTGGCGAGGATGACCCCGCCGGGGCCCCGGGTCGACGCATCCACCGCCGCGGAGTTCACGAAGCGGTTCTTCCGTGAACCGGGGCTCTCCCAGAACTTATTGCGGGGGAAGATCGCTGCGTTGCCGGCGTACGCCATGCGCACCGCCTGGCGATCCAGCGGCGGGGCGCTGGGGTTCGCAAAGGTGCCGCTCCCGTCGTTGCGCTGGCCCTGCTCCCAGTCTTCCTGCTTGCTGCCCGGGTTCGTCCGCGGCGCACCCTTGTTGGGAACCGAGGGGCACTGGAACGCATCCTCACCCAGCCCGCCCGCCCCGTCGTACAGGTAGTACGACCAGTGGATATACCCGTTCTCCGGGTTGGGGTTGGAGGTCTGCTGATCCTTCAGACGCCACTCGCTCGAAGTCTGGTCGGCCCCGTACATGTAGTGCGCGGGGAAAAAGCCCTTCTCGTTGCCGGTGTAGATCTGCACGGCCTTCGCCGTATTGCCGTTGTTGGCCATGCACACCGCCAGCCGCGCCGCCTCACGGGCCTTGCCCAGGGAGGGGAGAAGGATGCCGACGAGCAGGGCGATGATGGCGACGACCACCAGGAGTTCGATGAGCGTAAAGCCGGGCTTCGGGGATTGGACCGGTGATGCGGAGGAAGGCGGAGCGAACCTCGCGAAAGGCGCGGAGAGGGAACTTGGCTGCGAAATGCCGCACGAACTGCGGGCAGTCATCATGACTTGAATCTCCATGGGGTCAATGCGATGCGAGAAGGCACGGTCCGTTCGGCGGTTGGACCGCGAGAGCGAGATCCTATCGCAAGATCGATGTGAATTGCAGTGAACATCTCCGCAATACCAGTTAAGATGTACTCACAATCGCGCTAAGACACTGGCGCGGCATGGCCGGTCGCCCCGTGATCTTCATCGCGGTAAACACAAGATAAATACAGGCTTAGCGACGCTTCGAGATCGGCTCTGCCGCCTCTCGCAGCTGGTGCAGCTTCGCCTGCATCGTCGCGGGGTGCCGTCCCCCGGCCGCCGGGCTCGTCCCCGTGCACCCACGCGCGCTCAACGCCGCCCAGCAGAAGAACACTGTCATGCCGATCAGGGCGCAGACCGCACCCGCGACGCCGCCGCCGTCCTTAGTCCTTCGCGACATGTCGAACTCCTAGTCTTGGCCGTCCTTTCGAGCATCGGCCTTCCACCGAGCAGGGTGGTGGACCGATTGAAGACTACCCAGCGTCTCGCCGAATTTGCTGTCAGGCATGCGCGTAATTACATAAAGACTGTGTCGAGATTGCGCAAAGCGAGCGAAGACCATCGGAGCAGACACCCGTGTGACAAAGCTGTGCATTGTGACCAAGGCGCGAAGACAATGTAAATGCAATGCCGTGTACCGGCGCGGCAGGGAATGGATTGTGTTGTTTGCGCGTATGTCGCGCTAAGAGTTGGAAAAGACCGCGAGTTTCAGTTTGACTTTTTCTGAGACGTGCGAGTCAGCGGCGCGGTTCTCGCATTGCCTGCCGAACAGCCCGATTGACCGATGCCTTGTACAGTGTGGACCCAAGTTGGGAAGGCGGCCAGACGCCCTGGAACGCGCTTGCCAAAAACCCAGGCCTACCTGGCGTCTGAGTCGATATCCAGCATGTCCTAGTCTTGGCCGTCCGGTGAGCAGACCGGCGGCCTTTTTTATTTCGCTCGCCGCGTGCCACGCCGGCCCTGACCGCCCTTGGATGAGCCTTCATCCCCCCACGCCCACGCCCACGCCCACGCCCACGCGAATCACGCGCTGTCCGCGTCGCTCGAGCCAAACTCCGTCCGCAACAGCTCGTGCTTCTGCAGGTACTTCAGCACCACGATCACGAACGTCGCATGGCTCCACGTCAGCGGGCTCACGCTCATCGCCTCACCCGTGTACGGGTTAAACTGCTCGGCGAGCACCCCCGATTCGTTCGCCTTCGACACCGTCCACTCCAGCAGCGGGATCGCCTCCGCAAGCTGCTCGAACGTCCGCGCCTTGGCGATCAGGTATTCCGCCTGCCACAGCGTACAGATCACCCACGGGTTCCCCGGGACCTGGTCGATCCGCTCGCGCTCCACCTGGTGGTAGTAATCCCGGTGATACCGGGCGCACCCGCCCACCTCGGTCTTGATCCACAGCCGCTCGCGCAGCGCCTTCATGTCCGACTGCACCCGCGGGTCCGTCGCCGGCAGCGCCCCGAACGCGAACAGCCCGTAGTTCGCGCTGTCGGGCGTCATGTCCTGTCGGTACCCCCCGTCGGGCAGCGGCGTCACCATGCGGGCAAACCGCTGCTCCTGCGGGTTCCACATGTACTTCTTCAGCGCCGCCTTCATGTTCTCGGCGCCCTCCCGGAAGTGCGCCGCCCGGTCCCCCTCACCGAAATCCTGCGCAAACGCCGCCGCGGCGTACAACGCGCCGATCGTCGCCGCCACCGTGTACGTGTGCACCCCCCGGCGCTCCTCCCACAGGTCCCACGACGGCAGCGGCAGCCCGTTGCGGTCACGGTACTTGAGGATCCACATCGCCGGGTACACCACCAGCGGGTTGTACAGCGGCTTGACGAACTCCACGTCACGGAAGACGCTGAAGTGCTTGCGCAGCGCCCACAGCACCAGCGACGTCTCGTCCTGCTGGATCGGCAGGATCCGCTGGCCCTCCAGCATCCACGGGTGCCAGCTCGAGGCCAGCTCCCCCGTCGGCGTGTACTTGTGCAGGAAGTACCCGTCCTCCTCGATCGCGTCCGCCGCGTAACGGAAGAAGTTCCTCGAAAGCTCACTCTGCCCGGCGAGCACCAGCGCGTACGCGACCATCGCCCCGTCGCGCATCCAGCAGTACGAATAATGGTCCCCCGCGAACTGCGTGATGTCGCTGTCGTTGGCCGCGATGATCGCCCCGCCGTTGTCGATCTGCGTGCGCAGCACCAGCTGGCTGCGGTAGAACAGGTCCCGCACCGGCTCGGGCAGCGGGGAGATATCAATCGGCTCCTTGCGAGCCCACAGCCGCCAGTACGCCTCCGTGCGGATCAGCATCCGCTCGGGACCCTTGGCGAGCACCCGCTTGTTGCTCGCCTTCACGTCGTCATACGAGTGCCCGCACACCAGCCAGCTCGTCACGTGCGAATGGCTGTTGGGACCGATCTCCAGGTTGAACCCGATCGTCGCGTCCACCGACCCCTGGCTGATCGCGTTGCGACCCAGCACCCCGTCCTCGGCGTCGCGCCACGTCCCCTCCGCCCCGCCCACCCGCTTGGCGCCGATCGCCCACGAGTCGATCCCGCATTTGTTCTCGTCGCACGCGTTGAACAGGAAGTAGATGTCGTCCTTGTAGATCACGATGCTGCTGGTCGCCGGGTCGTAGTTCGCCGTGTCACCCACCGGCGTCCCGCGGATCGACAGGTCGAAGTGGTAGAAGATCCGCACGTCCCGCGCCTTGCCCGCCAGGTCGTGCACCACCATCCGCCGGAAAAAGACCGTCTCGTGGAAATCCACCGCGTCCTCGCAGCGGATCTCCAGCTGCAGCTCGTCGTTGCGCAGCAGCACGTCCGTCACCAGCGTGTCGGGCTTGTACTTCAGGGACCGCTGCCAGGAGGGGTCCTCGATCCACGCCATCTTTCCGTCGGCCCACACCCCGAAGCGCTGCACGCTCCCCTCGGTGTGGTTGAATCGGCCCACGTGCGGGAAATAGATGTCCCTCACCCGGTACAGGCGGTCGAAGGTGACGAGGAAGTTGCCGTTGCCGACGGGAATGTCTCGGGGCATGAAGTACCGCTTCCGGGGCCGGGGTGCAGAGGGACTCGTGGACGCCGCCGTCCGCGCCGGCGCACCGTCGCGCCAGTTCAGAGTCCCAAAGGTAACACTCGGCCGCGGATCGTGCCCGAGAACTGGTCAGGTCGCCGTGACGGCCTGGATCCGATCCGGAAGGGAACCGACCTGCGCGACGCGGAGCCCGAAGTTCTCGCCGACCTTGACGGCCGAGCCGGTGGCGATCTGGCGGTTATTCACCAGAAGCTCCAGCGGTTCATCGGCGTTCTTGGGCAGCTCGATGAGGGCTCCGGGCACCCAGCGCAGCACCTCTTTGACCTTCAAGGCCCGCTGCCCCAGCCGCACGACGATCGGGACTTCCAGGCTCAGGATGGCGGAAAAGTTGTCCTGCATGGTGTGGTACTGCTCGACTTCGGGGGAAAGCGTCCAAAAAGAGAGTCTCTCCCATACAAACCGCAATTCCCGTGCCCGCCCATGTCTCCACGGGGGCCGTTCCCGTCACGCCGAGAGTCGGACGTCGGGAACCCCCTGGGTGCTCCCCGCCACGGCCGAACCTGCCGCCGGAGCCGGACCAACGCGCAATTCCCGCGCGATGTCGTACAGATCCCGCGCGGACGTGATCCGCGAGAGCATGTCTTCCACCAGAACCACCCGCAGCCCGACGCCCAGATCGCTGTTATCCGTCGCGTCCCCCAGCACCATCCGGTCAAACTGCTTCAGCAGGTGCTGCGTCCGCTTGGCAAGGATCCCCGGCCGCGCCGTCACCAGGAAATGGTCGTTGTGCAGGTGCGCGGTGAAGACCGACGAGTCTCCGCGCGAGACCAGCATGTGGATCATCATCGCCAGCCGCTTGATCAGCTCGTCCCCCAGCTCGTACCCGTACTCGTCGTTGTACCGGGCGAACGAGCGGACATCGATGACCGCCGCGTCCATCCGCGGAGAGCTCCCGCCCTGCCGCACCGCCTCGTCCCGCTGGCGGATCAGTTCGGTCAGGTGCTTGTCCGCTCTCACCAGGTTGGGCAGCCCCGTCAGCGGGCTGGTCCGCGCATTGACCTGCGTCGCCATGTCCGCCGCCGCATTCAGCAGGTCCCGGATCGTCAGCATCCCGCACAGCCGCCCGTGCTCCGTCAGGATGAGCGGCGTCGAGAGCGACCGCTCGTCCCGGGAAGCCGCCAGCTGCAACGCGTCCACCACCGTCGTATCCACCCCCGTCGAGGTGACGTCGGAATTGACGATGTGGCCGATTGGCTGCGCGGCGCGGGAATCCCCCGCCGCTCGCAGCACCTGCTCCCGGTCACACCACCCCGCGAACCGCTTTCCATCCATGATCGCCACCCCGGGCGTCGACAGCTGCCGCAGCAGCGTTGAGGCGACGTCCCGTACGTGATCCCTGGAATCCACCGTGACGGTGGGGCGGGCAAATCGCCCGACCCGCGCGTGACGAGGTGTTTCAACATGGTCCCGGTCCACCCCGCCCCAGGTCTGCCGCATCCATTCCACCAGGTCGGGGTCGAGGCGCTGGTCCCGTGCGCCGGGCTTGCCAAGCAGGTACCCCTGCCCGAACACGACGCCCAGCTGCATCAGGACCTCGAGCTCTTCGCGCAGCTCGATCCCCTCGGCGATCATCCGCACGCCCGACATGCGGGCAAAGTGCAGGAAGAACCGGACCAGGTGCTGCTTGACGCGGTCATTGTGGATGTCGGAAATGAGCTCCCGGTCGAGCTTGAGCCAGTGCGGCCGTAGGGCGACGATGCGCTGCAGCCCGCTGGTGCCGGCGCCCACGTCGTCGATCGCCACCTGGAACCCCGCCGCCTTGGCGAGCTTCACCTGCTCCTCGAGTCCGTCCATGTACTGCTGGTCGGCCCGCTCGGTGATCTCCAGCACGATGCGCGAAGCCGTCAGCCCCTGCACCGAGCGGATGGACCGGATGAGCGTCTGTGCAAAGCGTGGATCGGCGAAGACCTGCGGCGTGGTGTTCAGGAAGAGCTGAATATCTCCCGGCCAGTCGGCGGCGGCCTCGAGCGACTGCCCGCGGGTCACCGTCTCCAGCCCCCACAGCATCCCGCTCTGCTCCGCCGCGTCGAACAGCTCGCTCACGTTCTTGAACGGGCAGTGCGGCGCCGGCCGGGTCAGGGCCTCATAACCGCAGATCTGCCCGCACCGAAGATCGACGATCGGCTGGAAGATCGCCGCCACCTCGCCTCCAGCGATGGTGCCGTCAAGCATTCGTTGCACCGCAAGTGAACCGCGGGACGGATTCATCCAGCTCTCCAGCGTGTCTTCGGAATCTCTCGATCCTGCAACCCCGGCCCGGCGGCCAGGGACACACCGTCGATCGGATCCTTTCGTCCCGTGCAATGCATGGAGCCACGATCCGGTGCAGGTGCGGCGTCCACCGCGCCGGGTGTTCAGGCTCGCCCGTTGGCGCAAGGGCGTTCTCGGCCCCCCGGCATGGTTATCAACGCTCCCCACCCGCCTATCGGCCCCGCCATCCCATCAGGGCGCGGCAACGTCCGGGAACGCGGGTTCACGCTCCCGGATCAGGGCGGTCGGTTACCGAAGAAGTGGGGGATGCAGGCCCGGCGCCCACCCCCGGGCATCAATCAAACTTGAAGACGCCCTTGCGGTACCCGTAGACGTACGCCACCAGCGTCGTGAACAGGAAGAACAGAATGCGCGCCAGCCACACGAAGCCCTCGTGGCTCTGCGGCGCCAGGTTCGGGAACGTCGTCGCCCACGGATACAGGAAGATGATCTCGACGTCAAACACCAGGAAGACCATCGCCATCAGGTAAAAGCGGACGTTGAACCGCTTGCGCGCCGTTCCCATCGGCGTCATGCCTGACTCGTACGTGCTCCCCTTGATCCGCCCCGCCCGCGCCGGACCCAGCGCCAGCGTCACCACGAGGTTGAACACCGCGAACGTGACCGCCATCAGGACGATCAGCAGCACGGGGAGGTAGGAGGACAGGTTGGTGTCGGCGATCAGGATCATCGTGCCCAGTTCCTTGCAGAGGGGACGACTATAGGTCGTTAAGATCACCCGCGAAGCAGCCGGAACAGCGCTCCCGCCGCCAGCACCAGCAGCGGCAGCACCGCCGCCATCCCCAGCCGGATCCCCCGCAGCGTGCCGGGCGAGACCGCCTGGATCATCGCCGCCGCCCTTGCCTCGGGGCTCTGTGCGATCAGCTCGTCCTGACCCGCCAGCCAGTACACCGAGGCCTCGAACAGCTCAATATTCCCCGGGTTCGCCGCCAGCGTCCGCCCGTCCACCGAGATCATCGGCGTCGTCACCGGATCCATGAACCACCGGTTCGTCCCGATCGCGATCAGCCGCTGCCTCCCCCGCCCAGCCGCCGGAGGAATCTGCGCCGCCCACGCCACCCGCGTCGGCACGTCCCGGATGTCCCGCCCCTGGTCAAACGTCGGCGCGTTGGGCACCACCGCCCGCTCGCTCCGCGGCAGCCTCCAGAAATTCAGCCACTGCGATTCCGACCAGCTCTCGGTCTCCGCCAGCACCTCAAACAGCGGCGTCAATTCCGCCCCCGCCCCAGCCCCCGCCGGTGCCCCGGCCGTTCCACCCGCCGCACCCTCCGCCAGCGGCTTGATCGCGATCGGCCACAGGAACAACGTCGGCAGCCCCCGCACCGCCTTCTGGATCGGGTGCTCCCCGCCCATCACCCGCAGCGCCTGCTCCGTCTCCACCACCCGCCCCTGCGGCGTCAGCCGGTCACGCATGATCGGCCTGGCCGTATCCGCCGCCAGCCCGAACCGCCCCAGCACAGCAGTGGTGGGGTCCGCATCCCCATACGACGGCAGCACCGACGGATACATCGAAAGCAGGATCGGCTGGCCCTGGTCGGCGATGAGCTTCAGCGCCTCCCCGAACTTCACCGCCCGGTCCGCCCCCGCCGGGTCCGTCGGACGCTGCTTGGCCTGAGAAGAATCCGGCGGGATCGTCGCATACACCACCGGCCGCTTCCCGTCGGGGTTCAGCGTTGCCAGCGCCGGCGGCTGCGGCTGGGAGATCACCGGCCACTCCGCAACATCAATCCCTCGCAGCGCCAGCCGCTCCACCATCCGCGAAACGATCCCCTTCTGCGCCACCAGCCCCGTCCCCAGCTCTCCGTGCATCAGCACCACGATCGGCCGCAGCGGCGTATTCAGCGCCCCGATCGCCGTCGAGACCAGCTGCTCCGCCCGTCTCCCCGCGTCCGCCGCGCTCTCCCCCCGCAGCGCGGGGGGAAAAATCTGCCCAAACTCGATCGCCATGAGCCCCGTCCCCGGCGGGCCCACCACCACGCACGCGTTCCCGTCCCCCAAGGCCTTGGCGACCCGCAGCACATCCGGCCTCGCCACCCGCGACATTGTCTCCGCCGCCGACAGCGCCGCATCCCGCGCCTTCTCCGTCGCCTCGATCAGCCCCTGCGCCGCATCCCGAGCCTTCGCCGGAATCCCCGTCGCAATCGCGATGCTCTTGAGATCCTTCACCAGCGTCGAAACCTGCTCACCCACGCCCGCGAGCACCACCCGGATCGACTGCGCCGCCGCGTCCGTCTGCGGGATCGACGAACCCGCGATCTTGGCATTCAACGGCTCATCAATCGCCTTCGCCGCCACCCGCAAATCCGCCGCCGACAGCCGGCACGCCGCCGAGCGAGCCTCCAGGCTCTCACGCAGCTTCATCGTCCCCGCTTCCATCGGAAGCGCATCCCGGATCGTCAATATCGCCGGCGCCAGCCCGGTTTCCAAATACTCCGCCGTCGTCAGCCCGCGGTCCGCCGCCGCCCGGATCGACCGCGACTGCAGCTCGAGCATGTCCCGGTCCCTCGCCGCAAGGTCGGCGATGAACGCCTGGAAATCCTGCTGCCCCGCCGTCGATGACGTATCCAAAAACCGCACCGCCACCTTCGGGCTCGTGCGTTCCATCTGCGCCAGCACGTCCCGCACCCGCTCAAGCTGCCCCCGGTCCACCGTCGACAGATCCCCCGCCAGCGCCACGCTATACGCCCCCTGCAGCGATTCCAGCAGCCCGCGCGTCCGCGGCGCCAGCTCGTGCTCACCCGTCGCCGTCACGTCCAGCCGCCCCGAGAACTTCGACGCCAGCACGTTCACCAGCACCAGGCACACCACCACCGAGATCAGCCCCAGCAGCGCGATCGACGCCGAGCGAACCCGACGCGACCTCGCCGACTCCGTCCCACCACGCTCCGTCGTAGCCGCTGAAGTGCTCATCGCCACCTCCGCGACTCGATCGTCAGCACCGCCAGCGTCACAAACAACGCCGACGCCGACAAGAAGAACACGATGTGCGAGGTATCAATCACGCCCTTGGCAAAGTCCGCCAGCCGCGGCTGGATCGCCGCCTGCGACAGCACGCTCCGCAGCCACGACGGGGCATACTCAAACCCCACCGACGTCGCCAGCAGCAGCGCCAGCAGGAAAAACAGCGTCCCCAGGAACGCCAGCGTCTGGTTCGCCGTCAACGACGACATCCACAGCCCCACCGACGCGTACAGCATCCCCACCAGCACCAGGCTCAGGTACCCTGCCGCGATCGGCCCCGGGTCCGGCGCCGGATCCGAAAGCCACCACAGCGCCATCGTGTGCAGTCCCGTCGGGATCAGCATGATCGCCAGAAACGCCACGCACCCCAGGTACTTCCCCAGCACCACGCTCCCATCACTCACCGGTGCCGTCATCAGCGATTCGATCGTCCCCGTCCGCAGCTCTTCACTCAACAGCCGCATCGACACCGCCGGCGCCACCGGCAAGAGCAGCCACGCCGAGATCGCAAACAGCGGCCGCATCGTCGCCGGCTGCCCCGGGTTCAAAATCAAATACGCAAACACGATCCCTGCCAGGAACAGGTACAGCGCCACCGCGATCCACCCCACCGGCAGCCGGAACAGGGACGAAAGCTCACGCTGCGCAACCGTCAGCACCACGCTCATGCCGCGGCCTCCCGCTCGTCCGCCGCCTGGTGCACCAGGTCCACAAACACCCGCTCCAGCGTCGCCGCCCGCCTCGCCAGCGTCAGCACCACCACCCCCTGCTCGTGCAGCACCTGCCCCAGCGCCCCCAGCAGGTCCATGTTCTCACCCGATTCTACCGTCACGCTCATCCCACGCCCATCACCCATTCCGCTCCCCGCCGCGGTATCAACCTTCACCGCCGCAACCCCCGCCACCCCCCGCAGCGCCGCCACCACGCGCTGGTCCCCCTCCGCCCCCGCCGATTTCCACGCAACGTGGTACGTCCCCGACTGGCTCCGCAGCAGGCTCGCCGGCGTCCCATCCGCCCGCACGCGCCCGCGGATCATCACGATCACCCGCGAGCACACCAGCTCCACCTCCGCCAGGATGTGGGAGCTCAGCAGCACCACGCGGTCCTTCGCCAGGTCCGCGATCAGCGTCCGCGTCTCCCGCACCTGCGTCGGGTCCAGCGCGTTAGTGGGTTCATCCAGCACCAGCACCCGTGGGTCGTGCAGCAGCGAGGCCGCGAGCCCCACCCGCTGGCGATACCCCTTGCTCAATTGCCCGATCCGCTTCTGCGCCACATCCCCCAGCCAGCACCGCTCCAGCGCCCGCGAGATCGCCGCCCCCCGGTCCCCTCGCGGCATCCTGTACAGCCTCGCCCGAAACTCCAAATAGCTCCGCGGCGTCATCTCCGGGTACAGCGGGGCCGATTCGGGCAGATATCCCAGGCATCGCCGCGCCGCGAGCGAGGCGAGCACCGTGTCATGCCCCGCCACCGTGATCCCCCCCCGGTCGGGCGGGAGGAATCCCGTGATCATCCGGATGGTCGTGGTCTTCCCCGCCCCGTTGGGCCCCAGCAGCCCGGCGATCTCCCCCGGCTCCAGCCGGAACGAGGCATCACTGACCGCCTTGAACCGGCCGAAGGATTTGGAGACCTCGCGTACATCGAGCATGCGGGTCCACTATAAACCGTTCCGCCCCCCCGGGCGCACCCTCCGCCGCTCAGTCCCGCCCCACATCCCTCCTCCTTCCCCTCCCTCCAGCCCTCCCCTCGCACTTTGCCGCCCCATCCCCAGCGCGAAGCGCCCCCAAGGGGGCTAACATTGCCTCCCCAGCCCGGGATCGGCGAAAGCCGCGGCCCGAGCCGGGCGACAATCTGTGCCTTCACGGAGAGGTGGCCGAGCGGCTGAAGGCGACGGTTTGCTAAACCGTTATACCGGGTATCACCTGGTATCGGGGGTTCGAATCCCCCCCTCTCCGCTTGACGACGGAGACGCTCCACGCGGAGGGTCTCCTTTTTCATTTGGTGCGAGATCAAGCCCGGGTCGCCTCCCGGCCGTGCCCGGCCGTGCCACCGACTTTGCTCTGAAAGTCGGTGGCTTGGCTCTGTGCTTCTTCAATCCGCAACCATCCGACCGAATTTGTACATGGAGCATGCGGCGACCATCCGCCGATACATGTAGTGCCGCGAAAAACCGCAGCGGCCTTCGATTCACTTCATGCTCTCCCGCGAGCGCCGACTTCCACTTCCCCCAAGCCTCAGATCGCGTGTGCCGTCACCCACGCGATGGGCGTGTTCGCGGGCGCGGGGGCGCCTTCTGGCGTGGGGCGAGATGCCGTAGCACCTGCACCGAATCGTCCGCCCCGCAGAGAGCAGGCACGGGCTCCTTGGAAAGAGACAACGCACTGGTGCACCCGAAAACCAAGACACCGACTTTAAGAGCAAAGTCGGTGGCACGGCGTGGAAAGCGCCGGGCCCTGGCGGCAACGAACAGCGCCACCCCGCCACGGATTGGAAGCCATGCGAACGTGGAGGCGAATCTCGGTGCCCCCAGCCTGATCGTGATTAGACGCACAACGCCGACCAGGGCGACACTGGCAATCTAGTCACGCTTGTTGTCCCAAGGCAGCAAGGATCGTTGAACATGTGCAAGCTCAGGATCGCTTCGGAGCAGTCGTCTTTTATTGAAATACCACTCATACTCCTTCTGCTGAACGCCCGCGAGCAGTGAGCGGAGAAACGCCTCCAAAGACGAAGCAACGTAGAACTCCACCTGATCGAGCGCCATCGCATCAACGAAGCCAATCGGGAACACGTCTCGGTCTTGATTCCATTCTGAACCGACAATGCAAAAAAACTGCCCCGATCCGTCCGCCGCAACTGGAATCAAATCCTTGCGAGGCCACTCATCGTAGAGGCCGATAAGGTCCAGAATTCCCACTATGCCAAGCATCTTGTTTCCGCTGGATCCGAGCACCGCGCCGCCAATCCAAGATGGCAATGAGATGCCATCGCAGATGGACAACCACTCATACAATTCACGCACCTCATAGTGTTTGAAGTGGGCGTGGAGACGTTTCAACGATCTCGGCTTCGGGGGGAGAGGTGCGGGAGCTTTCTGAGCCTTGAGAGTTGCCTCGAAAGCGGTGAGTATCTTCTGAAAACCCGTTGACCGGCTCACATGTTCCTCCTGTGCTCCTCGGCGAATCTCCTCGCGTTTGTGGAGTTGAATGGGTGGACGCATTGTCGGGCCTCCCGATGGTACGTTCGGCAGGTGGCACCACCTTCTTACTCAAGCCAAGAACATCCCAAACCGTGCCACCACGATCTGCTTTGAGATCGTGGTGCTCTTGGTGCTGCTGTCTTCTCATACAAACTCTTTCCATCGTCGCCAGGTCTCCTCATCTCCGGGCGGCAGGTCGCAGGCCACTTCACCATCACGCAGGCCCATCCACCACCGCACGCTCGACCACCGCCAAGCCTCCGGCCGATCCACCAGACCACGTTCAACCGGATTTCGATGAGTGTACCGGATCTCCCGGCAGAGCTCCTCGGTGCTCCGGATGTTCCGGTCAAACCCTCCACCCCGCTGCCAGAATCGCGGCGAGCCGCGACCGTCATCCAAGCGCGAGAGAATCTCTGCGTCCATCTCCTTCCAGCGCCCGATGCAGTGCTTCGCGACGCTCGTCTTGATCCCTGCAAGAATCGGGCCCAGCTTCTGCCCTGCCGCAGGCTGGACGATCATGTGGATGTGCTCGGGCATGACGACCCACGCAATAAGCCCAAACCGCCACCGTGTCCGTGCCGCAGACATCGCACGGACAAAGATCCATGCAACCCGCGGATTGGAGAAGAGCGGCAGTCGACGCTGGCACGAAAACGTAATGAACCGCAGCCCACGATCAATCTCGCGACGTTGCAGGCGCTTGCGGATGATGGCCCCGGAAGGCATCGACGCAGTGTACGAGCTGCTCAGCGTGGATCGCGTAGCCCAAGAGCGTCAGGATCTGAAGCAGATCCTGATGGCACGATGGGCAAGTCACCCAAGGTAGTGCCACCTGCCGGCAAGACCCACCGGAGTCGCAAAGCCGAATTTCGGTGACACCATCGGAAACCACTTCGGTCCCACCTGCCGTGCGTGCCGGATCTTGCAGCACGCTCGCGCAACGCAGCGGTACGAATCAGTGAACGACGATCAGGCGGCACTGCGAGGTCGGATCAAGGAGATCGCTGGCGGGCACGTCACGTGGGGATACCTGCGGGTGTGGGTGAAGCTCCGCCGCAAGGGCTGGCGTGTGAACAAGAAGGTTAATTATGGCAAATACATGAAGATGAATACCGCTGACCACTACCTTCCTTGATAGCCAAACATGATTGTATGTATGATTGCCGCGATAACTGTGGCGAGAATGAATACTATAGTTTGTGCAACGATGATCAGAGGCAATAGCAACAAAAAGCGCTTACGCCTCGCTGTAAATGTCAAGAACAGCGTGTCGGCAACGACGACTCCGGAAGCGATGCAAAACCACAACTGCTGATTTGGCGGGTCTGAATAGAACAAACTCGCAGCAAACCCGATGCCGGGTGAGCAAACAAGAGTAGCCATCGCAATCCCGACTACCCACTTGTGAACACGGTGCGTCACTAATCAGCTTCCGGAAGATGTGCTTGTGGCTTGGCCAGATGGACACGGACAGCCATCCCATTGTCCCTGAAACGATCCCTTCATGTGAAATGGCTTCCACCCGCACTTGAGAGCAAAGTCTGTGATTGACACTGCTTGTGCTGCTCGGCTAATTTCTGCGCGTTTGTGGAGTTGAATGGGGGGACGTACTGGCGGGTCTCCCGATGGTGCCTTTGCCCCACCCGACGCGGGCGGAGCCGGATGGCGGCCTGATCGACGCTCGATCCCCGGGCCGCCGGTGCGTGGTCCATGGCGATGCTCCCTTTTCAACGCCCCACCTCTCGGCAGGTCCTCGGTGACTGAGAGTAGAGGGGACACGCATTGTCAGCAACCAGCAACCAGCAACCAGCGACCGGGGATAGATGTCTGGCGGCGTATGAGATGCACTTCGCGGCAAGACACACCGAAGTCGCAAAGCCGACTTTCGGTGGCACCATGAGCGGCGACTTCGCTGCCACCAACCGCCACCTGATTGCATTCATGTATGGCGCAATGGAAGCTACTATACCTAACGCGACAACACAAATTGCGCATCCTGATTAGCATTATCACCAAGGTAATGATGGCCAGGACCACCATCTTGTACAAATGGCAAGATCTGGGCAGCGGTGTCGTCCCAGTACTGAGGAGTATCGGACCATTCAAAACTCGAAGAGGGTGCGTCGTGCTCCAAATGGCGGCGGCGTACACCCATCGATTTCCCAGTTCGCAATGACACCATTCTCAATGAAACAGTGGCTCGCAATTCGACAAAAGGTTGCGTGTCAAGATCAAATGTGGTCCCCGGGGTCCTGCTGAGCTCAATCACCAGTCGGTAGAACTCCCAAAATGGAGCTTGATTTCCGCCATAAAGAACAATTCGAGGTCGCCGAGAAGTCAAGTAATAATCTAAGTACAACTTCACGCGCTAATCCTCATCAAAGGAAGGAATGGAAGAGACAAAGGAAAACCATACTCCCGGAGCGGTTTAAAGAGAAAAGGCTGCAAGTCCAGATCCAAGTTGTGCCATTCTTCGTTCCACTCGGAACAAGGATTGTAGTCCCTGTGCTCCTCGGCGAATCTCTTCGCGTTTTGGGAGTTGAATGGGTGGACGTATTGGCGGGCCTCCCGATGGTGCCTTCGCCCCCCCGACAAGGGGCGGAGCCGATGGCGGCGCGATCGACGCTCGATCGCTGGGCCGCCGGAACCAGGACCGGGGCGACCTCCGCCCCGGGACTGAGTGAGGTCAGACGCTCGAGCCACGAGCGGGTGGTGGAATCGCCGAAGCGAGCGACGGTCACCGCGAAGAGGGTCCGGCGTTCCTGGCAGATCGGCGTTCGTGCGTCCCACCGCTGGTCGGGAGTGGAACCACGGACGCCCCACCCCCGCGAGGGCCGGTTGAAGGCGTTGGCGGCCCACTGGCAACCAACGTGTGCAACCTCGATGTCGTCGCTGGACCAGCAACTCCACCTCCCCGAGCACCCGGCGATAAGGGCCGCTTCTCCCACGCGGAAGGCAGACGTTGAAGCAGCCCCGGTGCTCTCAACGCTCCGATTGTACCGGGGTGTGTTCGCCGGGAAGCACTGGTGGATGTCCGTGCTGTGGACCAGCGAGGGCGCCACCACCTGAGCGGCGAACGGCGCCTGTCTCCACCCTACCCTTCCACCCCCCGTGCCCATCCCCCCTCACACCACCGTCCCCATCACCCTCGCCTCCATCCCCCTGCGCTCCCCCCTCCTCCTCGCCGCCGGCACCTGCGGCTACGTGGACGAGCTCGCCGACGTCATCGATCTCACCCGCGTCGGCGCGGTGGTCACCAAGTCCATCACCGCGCAGCCCCGCGAGGGAAACCCGACCTGGCGCATCATCGAGACCCGCGCCGGCATGATGAACGCCATCGGCCTCGCCAACGTCGGCATCGCCGCCTTTGTCCGCGAATACGCCCCCAAAGTCCTCGCCGCCAGCCGCCGCGGCATCACCGTCATCGGCTCCGTCGCCGGCTACTCCGTCGATGAATACGTCCAGGTCTGCCGCGAGATGAACGCCATCGACGGCCTCAGCGCCGTCGAGCTCAACGTCTCCTGCCCCAACGTCCACGGCGGCTGCGAGTTCGGCGCCGACCCCGCCTCCCTCGCCGAGCTCATCAGCGCTGTCCGCCCCGTCCTTACCAGCAAAAAACTCTTCGTCAAGCTCAGCCCGATCGCCAATGGCAAGGTCGGCATCGTCGAGATCGCCCGCGCCGCAATCAACCCCGCCTCCGCCGGCGCAAACACCTCGCCAACCTCCACGTCAGCCCCCGGCGCCGACGCCCTCTGCCTCTGCAACACCATCCCCGCCATGGCGATCGACGTCCACACCCGTCGCCCCCGCCTCGCCAACCGCACCGGCGGACTCTCCGGCCCCGCCGTCCACCCCGTCGTCGTCAAGATCGTCCACGACGTCTACCGCGCCGTCGCCGCCCCCGCGAACATCCCCATCATCGCCATCGGCGGCGTCCTCACCTGGGAAGACGCCGCCGAATTCATCCTCGCCGGCGCCACCGCCTTCGAAATGGGCACCGGCCTCTTCGTCGACCCTCGCTCACCCCTCAAGGTCCTCAAGGGCCTCGACCGCTGGGTCCGCGACCAGGGCGCGAGTTCGATCTCCGACCTCGTCGGCAAGCTCGACCTGTCCTGATCGCCGTCCCTCCCCCCAACCTCATCGCCGCGCAGTACCCTTGCACCTCTCGCGCCCCGCCCGGCAACCAGCCGCCGCCGCGCCACGCCATAGGCACATTCCCGCACTTCCGGAGCCCGCCGCATGAACACCCAGCCCCTCGCCCAGCCACCCATCGCCCGCTCCACCTCCCTCGCTCGCCTCTTCGCCCGCGCCGGCCTCGCCCTCGCCGCGTCCTTCTTCTTCGCCTGCCCCTGCGCCACGGCTTACACACCCGCCGCCGCGCTCCATCAGCCCTCCACGCCTCCAACTCCCTCTACCGCAATCCCCTCCGCCACCACGCCCGCGCCCGCCACCAAAGACCTTACCTCTCTCCTCGAACCCATCCGCGAGAAATACAAACTCCCCGCCCTCGCCGCCGCCGTCGTCACGACCGACGGCCTCGATTCCCTCGGCGCTACCGGCCTCCGCGCCGCCGGCCGCCCCGAAAAAGTCACCCCCGCCGACCAGTTCCACTTGGGCTCCTGCACCAAGGCGATGACCGCGACTCTCCTCGCCGTCCTCGTCGAAGAAGGCGCCCTGAAGTGGGAAACCACCCTTCCCCAGGCACTCCCCGACCTCGCCAATTCCATCCACGAGAAATACCGCGCCGTCACCCTCGCCGATCTCCTCACCCAGCGCTCGGGCGTGCCCACCGATCTCAACCGCGACGGCCTCTGGGCCTCCATGTGGCGCGGCGAAGGCGACATCATCGCCCAGCGCCACCACGTCGCCAAAGTCCTTCTCGGCTGGGGCCCCGACCACGACCGCGAAAAGTTCGTCTACTCCAACGCCAACTTCATCCTCGCCGGCCACATCGCCGAGGTCGCCACCGGCCGCTCGTGGGAAGACCTGATCCGCGAAAAGCTCTTTGAGCCCCTGGGCATGTCCAGCGCCGGCTTCGGCGCGCCCGGCGACGAAGGCGCGTTCAACCAGCCCCAAGGCCACCGCGCCGATGGAACCTCCGTCGGCGTCGGCCCCGGTTCCGACAACCCTGCCTCCCTCGGCCCCGCCGGCACCGTGCACGCCTCCCTCGAAGACTGGGGCAAGTTCATCTCCCTCCACCTGCGCGGCGAAAAAGCCGCTCGCGACAACTCCGACTTCAAACTCGGCAGCGTTACCATGCACGGCGCCACCTTCCGCAAGCTCCACGAGCCCGTGAAGGGCAACGGCGCGGACTACGCAATGGGCTGGGGCGTCGCCCAGCGTCCCTGGGCCAAGGGCCCCGGCGGCTCGGGCCTCGCCATCACCCACAACGGCAGCAACACGATGTGGTTCTGCGTCGTCTGGGCCGCCCCCGAAACCGGCTTCGCCGTCCTCGCCGCGACCAACACCGGCGCGCCCCAGGCCGCCAAGGCCCTCGACGACGTCGCCGCCGCCCTCATCCAGTCCCACAAGTAACCAGCGACGATTCCAGAGAATGTTCTTCCTTCACGGGAACCCGCCAGGCCCCCGCGGGCTTTCTCATGCGGCGACGCGAGCAACCCTGCCCGGCGTCTCTCGCGGGACCTTTCCCGTGCTTGTCCGTTCAGGAGAGTGTCCCTCTCCCCTCCCCATCAGACCGGAGTTCACGCTCGGTGACCACGCACGCCTGGACGACCGCCGATGGAGATGCCTCCCTCCCCGGCCACCTCGCCGATGCCGCGCCCCCGCGCGACATGTCCGACCGCGCCGTCCTCGAACTCATGTACCGCAGGCATTACACCATGATCGCCGCCTACCTCTACCGCCGCACCGCCGACACCCACGCCGCCGAGGACCTCGCCGCCGAAACCTTCCTCTCCGCGATGCGATCCATCCGCCGCATGCGAGCCCGAAATATCCCGCCCCGACTCTGGCTCCTGCGCATCGCCACCAACGCCGCCCATCGCCGCGGCCGCGCACGCCGCGAACACCGCGGCGCTCGCCCCGAAACCGCAACCCCGCCGCCCGGCTGGTCACACGAGCAGCTCGCCGTCCGCGAGGCCGTCCAATCCCTCCCCGACCGCTTCGCCTCCGTCATCAGCCTCCATTACTTCGCCGGCCTTTCCATTCTCGAGATCTCCGCCGCCCTCGCCTCCCGCGAAGGTACCGTCAAGTCACGCCTCGCCCGCGGGCGAGATCTCCTCAAACGCCACCTCGCTCACCAGCTCACCACCGACCCCGACCGTTCCCCCCGCCAGCCCGGAGGTGGCCAGTGAACGCCGACAATGTTCCCAGCAACCTTCCCGCGTCTCCATCCTCCAATCCCTCACCGGGAGCGGAGCACCTTCCGCACACGATCGATCCATTGGATGTATCGCTGCGTGCGATCGGCGGCCTGGAATGGCCCGGCCGCGGTCGCAACCAGCGCATCGAGGAGTTTCTCATGCAGCATTCGTCAAATCAGAGCGTGACGCGCGGGCGTCTTGGGTTGTGGCTGGGCGTCGGCGCCGTGCTCGTCAGCGGCGCGGTCTACGGCAGTGTTCGCCTCTACCAGAGCTACATGGTCCACCTGACCGTCAACGGCCAGGAGCAGGTCCACCAGGTCGAAGCCGGCCCCGACGGCACCGCGATGGTTGAGGTGCCCATCGAAGGCGGCGGCACCGCCCGCATCCTCGTCGGCCCGGACAACGTCGGCGCCGACGGCACCATCCGCGCCGGCATCGAGGTCCATTCAGGCTCCGGCGGCGGCGGCGAGAAGACCGTGACCATCGAAAGCACCGGCCCCGCCGACGCCAACGCCCCCAAGCCCGCCCAGCCCACCAAGGAAGCACCCAAGAAGGACGCGCCCAAGAAGGACGGCCCCGGGAAGTAATCTCCCGTTCCGTTCTACGCAAGAACGTTCTACAACCACGCCGAACCAACCTCCCCCGCTCGCCGAGCCCCCACGCTCCGCGCCGCGGGGTGGTTGAATGTCAGCCCATCAATCCCCCCCGCGCGCCATCCACCCTCCATCATTACAATTTGCCGCCTGTGCCCCATTTGCCCCTTTGCCCCATTTTTCGTATCAGAGCTCATCCGGCACCAGCAACTCCATCCACACCGGAAAATGGTCGCTCGGAAACGGCAGCGCCAGCCCGCTCACCGGCGCGATCGGCGCCGACCTCCACACGCCCGACCTCACCACCCCCAGCGTCCGCGAGGGCAGCACATAATCCACCCGCAGCTTGAACATCGCCGTGTCATCCGCCGCGAGGCCCTCGATCGGCACGTCGGCGATGGGGGGGGAATCACGGTGCAGCGAGCGTGATGTCAGCAGCCCGTTCTTGATCGGGTTCTTGTACGAGTCACCCTTCACCGGGTCCGCGTTGAGGTCCCCCATGATCACGAAATGGAACCGCTTGTCGATCCCGCCCGGCGTGTTCGTGTCGTCCACGATGTACGACGCGTTCTCGACGTAGTCCGCCCAGAAGCGGATCTCATCGTGATTCCGCAGCCCGTTGCGGTCCTCCGGTCCGTCAAACGTCGGCGGCGTCGGGTGGCTGCACAGGAAATGGATCACCGCCTTGTTGGGAAGCTTCACCGGCACATCCCAGTGACTCTTGGAGCTGAGCCGAAAATCGCGCCTCGCCTCCGCCGAGTACCACGGCTTGCCGCCCGGCCCCATCGGCTGCAGCGCCCCCGGAATGAAATCCCACGGCATCAGCCGGAACGTCCGAACCTCCCCACCGAGAATCTCCAGCCGCTTGTCCACCAGCAGCGCCATCCCATACTGCCCCGGAAACGTGCCAAACCCCCAGCAATCCCCCCCGTACGCGAGCGCCTCGGGCGAAGGCTCGGGATGCGTCCCATCCGCCAGCGCCGCCGGCGGCGTCGGATACGTCGTCACCACCTTCCCGTTGTTATCAAGGTCATGCCCGCTCGCCACCCCCGTATTCACCGGCGCCATGAAGGCCGCGTAGTGCAGTGGCGCAATCCCCGGGCTCTGCTCCACGCCGAGATACAAGTCCGCAAACTTCTGCCCGTTCTGCCCCGCGTGCGCATCGGCCGGCGTCGAGAGCACTCCCGGCATGTCATACGCGATCTCGTTCAGCAGCAGCACATTGGGACGGATCCGCTGGATCACCTCCGCGAGCCGCTTCAGCCGCGGGTTGTTCCCGTCCGCCAAGTCCTCCGTGCGAACATCCCCCACGTTGAACGTCATGATCCGCAGCGACATATGCGGCGACTTTTCATCATCCGGTGTCGCCGGCGCAGGAGGAGCGCCCTGTAAAGGTTCCCGGGAGGTCTCCAGCACCGGCAGCAATGCCACCTTCGGCTCTCCTCCGTCCCACAAGGCCGTCCACATCAACACGCACGCCGCGCACGCAACAAGACGCATCATGCCCCAAGGATACAAGCCTCGCCCCCCGCCGGCACCCTCCCGCGAACGCCCTCACACGCTCCCCAGCCACGCCCGCACATCCTCGGAATCCGGCCGAACCCCAGGCCGAAGCAGCCGCCGCTCCTCCTCATCCATCCCCGAATTCACTCGCCGATGCGAGCCCTCCGGCCCCGCGCGCGCTTCCAATTCCCGCTCCACCCACCGCGCCAGCGATTCCGCCGACCCGCCCGCCGCGACCGCCGGTGTCCTCGCACCCAAATCCAGGCGTGGCCGCATCATCCACGACGTCGTCCCCGCCGCCGTGAGCACCACCAGCGCCGCCAGGATCACCCGAGTGCCCACAATTCTCCGCCGCCGCCTCCGCACCGCCGCGATGAACGCCGCCGGAGGCTCCTGCGCAAACGCCCCGGATGAAGAGCCACCGCTCCCGCGCCCCGCGTGAACATCCAGCAACTCTTCCAGCCTCTGATCACGTGCATTCATGCCCGGGCTCCCGCATCGTGCTTCATCGCCCCCGCAGCCCCCGCCACTCCCCGCCGCTGTGCCGCCACCGGCCCGTCCACGTCCTCTCCCAGCTCCAGCCCCCGGCGCAGCAATTCCATCGCCGCCGCGTACCTCGAGGCCAGCGTCCCCCGGCTCTTGCCCAGCGACAGCGCCATCTGATCAAACGTCAGCATCCCCGCGTGCTTGAGGTGCACCACCTCCCGCAGCCCACGCGGAAGAGCCTCCAGCGCCCGCTCCAGCGCCACCTCGCGCGGCGCCGCCCCTTCCTCACCGCCTTCCCCCAACCTCGCCGCCCGAACCCGTCGCCGCTCCCGGCCCGCCGCCCGCAGCGCATTCAGGCACCCCCGCCGGGTCAACACCAGCAGCCACGCCCGCGCGTCCCTCACCTCCCGCAGCTTCCCCCGCGGCGTGCGCAGGATCGCGCACATCACCTCCTGCACCACGTCCGCCGCCTCCTCCCGTCCCCCCGTCCCCAGCACCACCCGCGCATACGCCAGCAGCGCGGGCCCGTGCGCCTCCCAAAGACGCCGAGCCGCGGTCTCATCTCCGCGGCTCGTGAGAAGCAGAAGTTGTGCGTCCGAGGTGTTCATCGCACAAAGCCGAACTTACTTCAGCGTCCCCAGCTTGCGATTGAATTCCTCGCACCTCGCCTTGAACGCATTCACGTTCTCACGGGACTTGGCGAAGCTCGGGAACATGATCTTCGCCAGCTCCCCATACTCGCCCCGCTCGCAGCGGTCCCAGATCTCCTGGAACTGCTTCACCGCATCGGGCGAATCCCACCGCTGGTCGATCTCCTTGTACCCTTGCAGCATCCGCTCGGTCTCCGCCGCCAGCTGCGCCCCATCCATCTTCTTGACCTTCTCCATCGTCGCCTTCATCGCCGGCGACGCGTTGTCACCCGTCAGCATCCCCCCGTACAGCTCCACAAACTCCTTCCCCGCCTGCGGACCCTTGAACTTGTGCTGCACCCAGTCCTTGAAGATCACGCCCTCCCCTGCAATCGCCGCCCGGATCCCGTGCGGGTCCTTCTCCAGCAGTGGGGCGGCCGCCGCGATCAATTCACCCGCGTCCCCGCGCGAAAGCTGCCCGCTCTCCACCAGAACCGTTCCCTCTTCCATCCCCAGGTTGGCGATCGCCATCCCCACCAGCCCGCTGATCAGGATCCCCTCGTCCCGCAGCTGCCGAGACATCCGCAGGATCCCCGCCACTCGCCGCGCCGCCTCCGCCGGCTTGTGCTCCACCAGCAACCGCCTCGCATCCACCCGCAGCAGCCTCGCCCCGCCTCGCATCTTCCCCAGGTGCGGCATCAGCAGCTCGATGCCGTTCTCATACGCCAGCTCAAAGTCGCACACCGGCATCTTCGACGCCCGCATCAGCCCTTCGAGCGAGTCGTTCCATCGCCCCAGCGCCGCCGCCGCCTTCGTGAACGACTCGGGCATCTTCCCCGCGTCCGTGTTCGCGCCGATCGCCTGCCAGTCGATGTCCCCCTTCAGCTCCGGATCGTCGTTCATCGCCCACGCCTGCCAGTACACCAGCGCCGCGTTGCGCTGCTCCGCCGGCTTGCCCGGCGGCATCTCACCCCCCGCGTGCGCGGCCGACCCCGCCGCCAGAACCACCGAAAGCACCACCGAGCGACACCACGAACCAGCGCGACTGCTCATCATTTCAATCTCCACGTGCTCGCACCGGTTCCAGCCGGGGCAACGCACACCATCAGGTCACCGCCCAGCGTCCCTCGTCCGGCCCAGGTCGCACTTTTTCTCCCCAGCGCGTACACACACCCCGGGCCGGCCCAGGGTCGTCGCGTCGCATGACATGAAAAAAGGGAAAAAGGGCGGAGTGGGATTCGAACCCACGAAGCTTGCGCAGCGGATTTGCAATCCGCTCCATTTGACCACTCTGGCATCCGCCCCTGAAAATTCCTGCAACAGGGATCCCCCCACACTAAGGGGCCGGGATCGGGGAATCAACCCGCAAGTGCCCCTGCGGGCCCTGGGAACCCCTTCCCAAGCCCCCGCCAGCCCCGTCCCGGCCCGCGCCGCCCGCCCCGGAATTGATCCGGCACCCGCCCCCCGAGTCGATAGCATCATGTCAACCATGAATGCAGACGCGGCCCGGGGCCTCCCCCTCCGCTTGGAGCGATCCATGAACACGTCCGGTCAGGCTTGGCGCACGCGGCTGGCGATCCTCCTCGCCGCGGTCTCCCTCTTCTCCCCGTCCCCCCGCGCCCACGCGCAGCCAGAGCAGCCCGCCACGCCCCCGTCCTCACCCCCCACAAAGCCCGCAACCGACCCCGGCGAGGACGAAACCGAGCGCATGCGCCGGCGGACCACCACCGCCGAGGATGGTCTCAAGCCCGCCGACCAGCGCCCGCCCACCCCCGCGGCGCCCCCCGCGCCCGCTGCAGGTCCGAAAAAACCCAAGCCCGAGACCGGCATCCCCGTCCCCCGTGCTCGCCGCGCCCGCGAGGGCGTCTTCGTCGTCAAGCAGCGCGGGGAACTCCTCGTCGCCCGTACCGGTGACGTCGTCTTCGTCCCCGACCAGGACGCCCCCGCCCGCACCAGCCGCCCCATGGTCATCCTTCCCTGCCAGACCATGAGCCGCCTCGAAGCCGCCGCCGGCCTCAAGACCGACTCGCCCACCGCCGAAGGCGCCCCACGCCCCCGCGTCCTGCTGACCGGCCAGATCATGGTCTATCGCCAGCGCGAGTACATCCTCCCCTCCATCTTCCAGGTCGAGCCCCCAGCCTCCGAATCCACCGCCGCCGCGGAAAGCACTCCTGAAGCCGCCCCCGGCGCCGCCCCGCGTGAAATCGACGCCGGCGACGCCGACGACCGCGCCCCCAAGTCAGGCCCCGCCGAGAAACCCCAGGACAAGGAAGTCGAAGCCTTCATCCGCGAGCTCGAAGATCGCCGCACCAAGAACCGCGGCATCTCCCGTGAGATGGCCCGGGAGACCACCCAGCCGGCGGCAAAGCCTTCTCCCGCCCCCGCTCCCGGCGCTTCTGACCCCACCAACCCCGCTGCAACCCCTTCCGCCGAGCCCGAAAAGTCCTGGGCCGCCCCCGAGGGCTCCGTCATCACCGCTCGCCGCGGCCGCCTCGTCCGCTTTGCGGACGGCGGCGTGGGCATTTCCTTCGACAACGGCGTTGTCCCCCCCGGCACCTCCCGCCGTGCCGAGGCCCCCATGGCCCTGCACCCCTGCCAGCTCACCCAGCGCATGGAGGAAGTCGTCGGCGCCCGCGGCGACAAGGCCGCCATCGAGATCAGCGGCCGCGTCTTCACCTACGGAACCCGCAACTACCTCCTCCCAACCATGTACCAGGTCCTTCCTCCAACGGACGTCGGCCCGCTTAATTAGCCATCCCCGCCGTTCGCACGCGTCCGCCTGTCATCTCTTTCCCCGTGCATCCATTGTGTCCGCGCCGATGAATCGTTACAGTGAGTCCTCCGAGCAGAGCCCGTACCCGCCGTGACCCTCCAGGGAGCGATGTGACCGAAGCCTTCTCCCCCAACCACCTTCCTCCCCGGCGCGGCGACCGCGCCGCCCCTCCCCGCGCCTTCACGCTCATCGAGCTGCTCGTCGTCATCTGCATCATCGCCGTCCTCATCTCCATCGCCCTTCCCGCCCTCGCCTCCTCCCGCGAAGCCGCTCGCCGCGTCAAGTGCCTCGCCAACCTCAAGGGCATCGGCGTCGGCATCGAGCTCTACCTCAACGACTACAAGCGCGTCTTCCCCTACGTCCTCCCCTTCACCGACGACAGCTCCAGCAAGAACGACAAGTCCCTCCTCGAGCTCATGGGCAACTACGTCGAGGCCGCGACTCCCTACAAGGACGCCGACGGCCTCTTCATCGCCTCCGACCCCTGGACCTGCCCCTCCGACCGCTCCTCCGAAGACGCCAAGTCCAACTACGGCCCCTCGTGGCGAACCTTCGGCACCAGTTACGAGTTCGTCCCCGGTGAAATGATGCTCCTCATCGAGACCTTCACCGGCCTCAAGGAAACCGCCAAGGGCGTCTCCAAGGCCTACGAAAACCGCGACTTCCCCGTGCTCCGCGATATCGAGAATTGGCACACCACCAAGAAGCGCGAGAACATCCAGAAGTCCGACAATTTCAAGAACGCCCTCTACTTCCGTGATTGGCGTGCCGACTCCCTCAAGGTCACCTCCCAGGAAGAAATCGGCGACTTCATCAAGGACGTTCTCCGCTACTACGGCATCAACCCCGGCTGACCCGACCTCTTCGCCCACTCGCTCCCGCCCGTCCACTATCGGAGGCCTCTCACGTGACCGGTCTGGCAATCCACACATCCTCGGGCGGCTGGGCCGACTCCGCCGGTCCGCTGATCACGCCCGACCTCATGGCCCCGCCCCCGCGCAAGCCCTCCCTGCGCCAGCGCCTCCGCGACCGCTGGAACGCCAGGGTCCGCGACCGCTTCACCTCCGCCTGGCAGGACCCCTCCCGCAAACCCAAGCTCGTCCGCAAGATGTGGATCGCCGGCAGCATCCTGGGCGTCATCACCCTCGTCGGCGGCTACTTCCTCCTCCGCCCCAAGCCCCAGCCCGACTACCTCGACTCGGGCATGGACGAGATCCTCGACTACACCCTCCTCACCGACGAGTTCAACAAGCTCCCCCTCAAAGAGCGCCTCGCCCTCATCAGCCAGCTCGTCACCCGCCTCAAGGGGATGGACTCGGGCGACTCCGCCCTCATGGCCGCCTTCGCCGCCGGCATCGCCGGCTCCGCCCGCGACCAGCTCATGTCCAACGTCTCCCATCTGGCCATCGACATCTGGGACACCTACGCCGTCCGCTACGACCAGGTCCCCGAAGAAGAACGCTCCAAGTACATCGAGGACGCCTTCCTCGACTTCACCAAGTCCATGGAATCCGTCGCCGGCGTGCAAAGCTCCATGTCCGACGCCGAGCGCCTCGAACGCGCCCGCCGCGACGCCAAGCGCGACGCCGAAGCCGTTCGCTCCGGCAAGGGCCCCTCCGGCGACCAGATGGGCCGCATGTTCACCTTCATGCGCAACGACGTCGGCTCCAACGCCACCGCCCACCAGCGCGCCCGCGGCGCGGTCTTGATGCGCGACATGATGCGCCACTTCCGCGGCGACGACCGTTAGCAGTCCCGCCGTCCCGCCCTACTTCATCACGCTGCTTCAGGCCTCCGCGGACACGCGCGGCTTGAACGCCTCATCCCCCGGCCCCGCCTTCGGGTACCTTCCCTTGGTCTTCGCTCGCATGTGCGCCCGAAGCTCCATCCGCATCCCGTCGATCTGCCTCGCCAGCCTCGCCAGCGCCGCGTCCGCCCCGTCCTTCATCAATTCGTCATACGGGATCGGCGCCCCGTACTTCACCGCCACCCGCTTCCCAAAGAGTCCCGGCGCCTTCCCACGGGGCCACGCGTCAAAGCACCCTTCCACCGCCACCGGCACCACCGGGCACCTCGCCCGCTTCACCAGCAGCGCCACCCCTCGCTTGAACGGCTCTATCGCCCCGTCGTGCGACCGCGAGCCCTCCGGAAAAATCACCACCCCCTGCCGCATCTCCAGCCGCCGGATGATCTCCTTGATCGCCGCCAGGTCGCTGGCGCTGTCGCTCAGCGGGATCGAGTTCAGCTTCGTGATCACCCACGCGAACGGCTTGAACCAGAACAGCCCCGACCTCGCCACAAAGTGCATCTCCCGCTCCACCATCCCGCCCACCAGCGGTGGATCCAGGTACGACTGGTGGTTCGCCGCCATCAGCATCGGCCCCGATGTCGGAACCAGGTGCGCATCAAACACCTCGCACCGGTACACCGTGTACAAAATCGTCCTGCAAAGCCACCGCCACGCCCGGTAGAACAGCCGAATCTTCAGGCGACCTTGCGAATCGCGCTCCGGCGCAGTCTCCCCGGTCCCGCGGGGCGCGGAAGGAGCATCGGGAGCGACCGTCCTGTCGTTCGGGAGAGAAGTCATCGCGTGGGAGGGTTCGCGGGCCGCGGCCCCGCGTCAATCAACTCGCACCCGCTGGTGCACCAGTTGCACCAGTTCATCCACCACACCCTCAAACGGAATGGTGGACGTATCCACGCGGATCGCGTCCGCCGGACAGATCAGCGGCCCATCGGTCCGGCTCGAATCGCTGTGATCCCGGGCGATGATCTCTTCCAGCACCAGTTCCGCGTCAGGAAACTGCCCCGCCTTGCGAAGCTGCTGCACCCTTCGCACCGCCCGCACTTCCGGCGAGGCGTCGAGATAAAACTTCACCGGAGCATCGGGAAACACCACCGACCCCTGGTCCCGGCCTTCGGTCACCAGCCGCCGATGCTCCGCCCCGATCTTCCGCTGCTTCTCGACCATCAGCCGTCGAAGCGCCGCGATCCCGGCGATCGGGGAGACAATCCCCGTGACATCCGCGTCCCGCAGGCGATGATCGATGGGCGACCCCCACGCCAGCAGCGACGGCGGGTCCACCGACCAGTCAAAGTGCAGGTCCGCGTCCGCGACGGTGCGCACCAGTGTGTCGGTATCCGCCAGGGAGAGCCCGCGGTCGATGGCGATCGCCGCCGCCGCGCGGTACATCGCCCCCGTATCCAGGAAATCCAGCCCCAGCCGCGCCGCAAGCTGCCGCGCAACGGTGGATTTGCCCGTCCCCGCGGGTCCGTCGATCGTGATGATGATGGGCCGATCCGACGGTGCCAATGCGTACACCACGCGGGCAGTGGAAAAACGAGCGCCGGTCTCGGGTTGGCGAGCAACGGGAGTCAAAGTTCCGAAGTCAGCCTGTCCGGCCGACGCCGGCGAGGATCATACGGAGCGCTTCCCGGCTCCGGGTAATGCCAATTGTAACGTCACCCCCACCCCGGTAGTCAATACCCAGCGACCCGTCGTATCCCACGGAAATGACCGCCTCGATCAGCGGCTTGAGATCGAACGGCTTATGAACAAACACTTCCGCCGGGATTTCTTCCTCTTCCATCCCGCCCCCGGAAAGCTCCTCGGCCAGCGCCTCAAGCTCCAGGTCCAGCTCGGCATCGTCAATGTCGTCGTCTTCCACGTCCAGGTCCGCGACCGAGGCCGACCCCGCCGGTGGGGGCAGTGGGGGGGCTTCCGCTCCGTCTTTCTCCGGTCCGCCCTTGGGCGCCGGCGGACGCACCGCGGCCACTTCCTGCACCTCAAAGTCGATCGTCACCGCCGTCACGCACGAGGCATACGGGATCAGCCGCCGCAGGTACGCGATCGGCTCCTTGGACTTGGTCGCGCTCAGGAAATCCGGCAGCGTGCCCACGCGGAACCCGCCGACCTTCTTGATGATCTCCGTGACCTTCTCCGGCACCGCCGTCAGCCCCTCGGTCGGCGCGATCAGCACGTTGAGGTCCAGCCGCTCCGCGGGCTCGGCGATCTCCTTCAGCCGCTTCACCGCGAACGCCTGCGCCGCCTCCGTCGCCGGCCCCGTCAGCGTCAGCGCCGCCGAGTTGCACCCAAGAATGTTCGCCGCCCGCACCACCGCCTTCATCCGCTCCACCGCTCGGCCCGCGACCACCGGGTCGGGATCGGCCAGCGGCAGCGGATTGGTCTCGATGAGCAGCAGGCACGCGCACCCCGACTTATCGGCCCGCTCCCGGATCGTCTCCAGCCGGGCGCGGTCGGCGCCGGCGAGCAGGTCCGTCGTCAGGTTCAGCCCGCTCAGCCCGAGCGTGTTCTTGGTGAACGCCGGCAGGTCCGCCAGCGCGAGCTTGGGCTTCCCTCCCTCGGACGGGGTGAGGAGCGAGCGGATGCAGGATGCGTGGAGTGTGAAGAGCATGCGAGGGGTCCAGTGTAGTCCCCCTGCGTCGCGGCGATGAGAAACAGCCTCCGGACTCCCGCCGCGGGGGATGAGAATGTCGATTTTGCGCCCCGTCGGCTGCGAACCGCAAAAGAAACTTCCCCGCGCCCGCCCCCGTGCCCGCGCCCCCGGGCCAAACGGTCAAAGAGGGCGGCTAGCATGTGGGCCTTGACGGGTCCCCTGCGCTGGGCCCCTGTGTTGCACCGTCCCCCGTTGAATCACGAAAGGCGAACCGGCATGGCTTCTCCCACCGATCGGCTGTATTCCTCGTCGCACGAGTGGCATAAGTTCGACGGAGACGTCCTGACCCTCGGGATCACCCAGTACGCGGTGAACACGCTCACCGACATCACCTACGTCGAGATGAAGAAGCCCGGCACCAAATTCAAGGCCGGAGACATCGCCGGCGAAGTCGAATCCGTCAAGGCCACCAGCGACATCTACTGCGGCGTCGCCGGCGAAGTCATCGAGGTCAACAAGGCCCTCTCCGACGACCCCTCCCTCCTCAACAGCGATCCCCTCGGCAAGGGGTGGCTCTGCAAGATCAAGGTCACCGACCCCGCGGGCAAGGCCTCTCTCATGGACGCCAAGGCATACGACGCGGCGCACCCGGGCTGATCCCCGGCCCTACCCGCCCGCAGGCTTCCGCCCCGCGATGTTCCTGGCGAAAAGCCAGGTCCTTGGTGAACAGAGGGAAGAAGCGGGTTCGGCGAGGACGGGTCCCTGTCGGCCCTGGAGATCATCCGTGCTCGCGTGCGTGGACGTGCGGAAGTCATACACCATGGGCGATGCAGACGTCCCCGCCCTGCGCGGGGTCGATTTTCGCATCGACCATCCCGGCTTCTACGCGATCATGGGCTCCTCCGGCAGCGGCAAATCCACCCTGCTGCATCTCCTGGGCTGCCTCGACCGCCCCGACAGCGGCGAAATCACCCTCGACGGCCGCCGCCTCGACACCCTCGGCGAGCGAGAAGCCACCCAGTTCCGGCGCACCGGCGTCGGCATCGTCTTCCAGCAGTTCAACCTCATCCCCACCCTCACCGCCCGCCGCAACGTCGAGCTCCCCGGCATGCTCGCCGGCCGGGACGATGGCTGGCTCCACGCCCGCAGCGGTGAACTCCTCGATCGCCTCGGCCTCGCCTCGCGCATGGATCATCGCCCCGACGCCCTCTCCGGCGGCGAGCAGCAGCGCGTCGCCATCGCCCGCGCCCTGCTCTTCTCCCCGCCCCTCATCCTCGCCGACGAGCCCACCGGGAACCTCGACTCGGCCTCCAGCCAGAAACTCTGGGCCCTGCTCGCCCAGATCGCCGCGGAGGAAAAGCTCCTCGTCGTCATGGTCACCCACGAACCCGCCGCCGCCGCCCACTGCCGCAGGACCATCGTCCTCCAGGACGGCCGCGTGAAGGCAACACTCGACATGGAGGGACTCGATGCGGCCGGCGTGGCGGCTTGCTATCAGCACTGCATCCAGTCGGCCTAGCCGCACCTCGCTGCTCGCCGCAACGGTCGCGCTCTCCGCCGCGCTGATCGCCGCCGTCTCCTGCGCCATCTCCTCCCTCGACTTCGCCGTCGAGCAAAACGTCGTCGCCACCGTCGGCCGCGCCGACCTCAAGATCTCACCCGCCTCCAGCGGACAGTTCCTCTCCCGCCGCCTCATCGACGTCGTTCGCTCCTGGCCCCAGGTCCAGTCCGCCGCCTGGCACCTCAAGACCAGCATCACCCTCGACCACGCCCGTCCGTGGTGGGGGACCTTTCCCGGCGCGGTCCCTCCGCCCGGTCTCGACCCCGACCTCGCCAAATCCCCCCGAACCCTCTCCGCAACGGGCATCGTGCTCGGGGTCGCGCCCGACGAAGAACTCTCCGTCCGCCCGCGACAACTCGTCGAAGGCCGCTGGCCCGAAAAGCCCGGGGAGATCGCCCTCGACGAAATGCTCGCCGGCCGACTCAGCCGCGACGCCCAGCCCGGCTCCGTTCTCTCACAAGTCTCCCGCGTCGGCCGCGGCCAGGGCGTGCGAGACCTCATCGGCCCCAGGCCTACCGCCGAGCCCACCCTCGCCGACTCCGCTCAGCACGCCCAGTCCCTCAATCGCGCCTTCGATCTCCGCGTCGGCGACCAGGTCCGCTGGCTCCGCCTCCTGCGCCGCCCCGTCACCTTCACCGTTGTCGGCATCGTCGCCCAGCCCCCGCTGGGAGGACGCTCACAGGCCTACATCCTCCGCGACGAGCTCGCCTCCCTTATTGACCAGCCAGATTCACTCTCCGGCATCGACATCATCGTCAACCCCGGCGTCGACCTTCCCGCCCTCGCCGCGCAGCGCGCCGCCGACCTCCCCCGCGGCGCTCTCCTCCAGACCAGCGACAAGATCACCTCCGGCCTCCAGCAGAACCTCGCCGGCAACCGCATCGGCTTCGCCGTCATCTCCACCATGGCCTTCCTCGCCGCGTCATTCATCATCATGACCGGCCTCTCCACCGCCGTCACCGAACGCCAGCGCGAACTGGCGATCCTCCGCTGCGTCGGCGGAACACGCCTCCAGATCGCCCAGGCCCAGCTCCTCCTGGGCGCCCTCATCGGCCTCGCCGGAACCATCCTCGGCCTCCCTCTGGGCATCGCCCTTGCCGCGGCGGTGGTGGGGCACTTTGAAGCCGAAATCCCCACCGGCCTCCGCCTCGCCCCCGGCATGCTCGCCTGGGCCGGCATCGGCTCCACCCTCTCCGGCGTGGCGGGCGCTCTCATCCCCGCCTGGATGGCCTCGCGCACCAGCCCTCTCGAAGCCCTTTCCGTCCGCGGACGCGCCCCGCGCGCCTCACGCGTCTGGCTCGTGGGTCTCATCGGCCTCGCCCTCGCCGCCGTCCACCTCTCCGCCGTCTATCTCCCCCTCCCCTTCGAAGTCATCTTCTGGCTCTACGCCGCCGTCAGCGTCCCCTCCCTCATCACCGGCTACTTCCTGCTCGGCGCGCCCGCCGTCGTCCTCACCGCCCGCGCCCTGGGCCCCCTCATCTCCATCCTCCTCCGCGTCCCGCGCGGCGTCGTCGTGGGCAGCATCAAGGCCTCGCCCTACCGCTACGGATTCACCGCCGGCGCCATGTCCTTCGGCCTCGCCCTCATGGTCGGAATCTGGACCCAGGGCAACGCCGTCCTTCGCGACTGGATCGATCGCCTCCAGTTCCCCGAAGCCTTCGTCGTCGGCCTCAACATCCCGCCACAGGCCCAGGAGACATTGAACTCCCTCCCCTTCGTCCGACGAACCTGCGCCATCACCCTCTTCCCCGTCGAGACCGACGTCTTCGGCATCAAGGGCGTCGCCAAGTACACATCCACCTTCGTCGCCTTCGAGCCCGCTCCCTTCTTCGACATGACAAGCCTCGTCTGGGTCCAGGGAGATCCCGCCACCGCCAAGTCACGCCTCGAGCGCGGCGGCGCCGTCCTCGTCGCCAAGGAGTTCAAGGCCGCCAAGGGCCTGGGCGTGGGAGACACCCTGCACTGCCGCTCCGGCGACCGCGTCGCCGATTTCGAGATCGTCGGTGTCGTCAACAGCCCCGGCCTCGAGATCGTCAGCCAGTTCTTCACGATCGGCCAGGATTACACCGAGCAGTCCCTCAACGCCGTCTTCGGCTCCCGCGCCGATCTGAAAGACAAGTTCGGCTCCGACGCCATCCAGATGATCCAGATCGGACTCGTCCCCGAAGACGACCACCGCTCCGTCGACGACGATGACGCCGTCAAGACCATCCGCCGTGAACTCGCCGGCGCCGGCATCTACGACGCCGGCAGCGCCCGCCGAATCCTCAAGGACATCCGCGGATTCGTCCAGCGAACACTCCTCATCTCCTCCTCCATCGCCGTCTTCGCCCTCGTCGTTGCCTCACTGGGCGTCGCCAACATCATCGCCGCCGGAATCTCCGCCCGCCGCTTCGAATTCGGCGTCCTCCGCGCCCTGGGCGCCGGTCGCTGGCTCGTCGCCCGCATCGTCCTCGCCGAGGTCCTCATCGTCGCCCTTACCGCCTGCGCCGTCGGCGTCATCTGCGGTCTCCAGGGCTCCATCGCTGGACAGCGCATGCAGATGCTCTTTGTCGGCATGGAACTCAAGGTCGTGCCCCCCTGGGACGCCATCGCCGCCGGCTGCGCGCTGGTCATCCTCGTCTGCCTCTCCGCCGCCGCCCCCTCACTTATCGGCCTGGGCAAAAGCCGCCCACGCGAGCTCCTCGCCGCCGTCCAAGGCTGATACTCCGGTCACCCGCTCCATCCCCAGCAGCGAAAAATCTCCGATCCCCCCGCGCCCCCGCGGCGTATGAGCGGGATCCCCATCCTCCCCACGTTCGGCCCCAAGTCCGGCGCGTTCCACCTTCACACACCAGCAGAATGCCCAAGCCCCCCGCCCGCGGCCATTCCCGTCCCAGCCCCCGCGCCCAGCGCCGCTGGCTCGTTGTATGGGCCCTGCTCACCATCCTCAGCGCCGCCCTCCATCATCACGTCTGGAACCCGCCCCTCTCCGGCGGCTCCTCCGTTCCCATGGTCATGGAGTCCGCTCTCAAGCTCGCCGACAACGTCCTCCAGCTCGCCCTCCTCCCCGCATGGGCCATCGTCTGGAGAATCCTCGGACGCTTCCAGGACCTTCCCACCACGCTCTTCGCCAGCGCCCTGGGCTGGGGCATGTACGTCATCATCGCCTCCCGCGCCCTCGCCTGGCTCCATGCCTTCCTCGCCCTGAACACACGCGCGGACGCCTCGACACCCGCGGCGATTTCCAAACCCGTCACCAGCACCCTTCCCATCGCGCCCCCCGACGCCCCCTCCCTCGCCCGCCGCCGATTCCTTGCCGGAATCACCCTCGGCGCAGGCTCCGGCATCACCGGACTCGCCGGCGCCACCGCCTCCCTCGTCACCCCCTGGCGCATCGACGTCGCCCGCTACTACATCCCCATCTCCAACCTTCCCCCCAGCCTCGACGGCCTGCGCATCGTCCAGATCTCCGACACCCACCTCGGCCCCCGCATCCCCCGCGCCCACATCGCCCGCGCGCTCGACCTCGCCGCCGATCTCCGCCCCGATCTCATCGCCCTCACCGGCGACTACATCCACATGGGCACGTGGTACATCACCCCCGCAGTGGAAATGTTCGCATCGCTGGTCCGTTCGCGCGTCGCCCCCCTGGGCGTCTTCGCCGTGCTCGGCAACCACGATTACTACGGCGACGCCCAGCGCACCATCGACGAGCTCACCCGCGCCGGCGTCACCGTCCTCGACAACGATCGCCGCTTTATCAGCGCCCACCCTCGCGAAGTCACGGACTCCGCCCCCACCGAGGGCCTCTGCCTCTCCGGCGTCGGCGACCTGCTCGAGGGAACCATCGACCCCGAGGCCGCCCTCCGCGGCGTACCCGCCCCCATGCCCCGCCTCATGCTCGCCCACAACCCTGACACGTCCGAGCTCCTCGCCGCCCCTCTCAGCGGCCCCGCCCCGCGCGTCGATCTCATGCTCAGCGGCCACACCCACGGCGGGCAGATCAGCATCCCCGGCTACGGCCCACCGATCGTCCCCAGCCGCCACGGCCGCCGCTTCGCCTACGGCCTCATC
The DNA here is from genome assembly GCA_044226385.1 of Phycisphaerales bacterium. Taxonomy (GTDB): domain Bacteria; phylum Planctomycetota; class Phycisphaerae; order Phycisphaerales; family UBA1924; genus JAEUJB01. The sequence goes on along the minus strand of JBGAHA010000006.1, from coordinate 16,770 downwards.
CCCACAACCCTCTGCCCCATGATCGTCACCTCCGGCGTCGGCATGTCCATCATGCCCCTCCGCCTCAACGTCCCCCCCGAAATCGTCGAAATCACCCTGCGCCGAAGGGCCTAAGTGCCTCTCCCGTCTTCCCTCTCCGTGACTCCGTGACTTCTTTCTGACTTCGTGACTTTTTTCCCTCACTTCGTCTCTGCGTCTCTCCGTCTCTTCGTCTCTTCCTCCTCCGCAATCACCACCGCCCGCGCGATCGCCAAATCCAAATCAGGGCACACGTTCATCGGGTCCAGCGCATCCCCCGCCCCCGCGTCGCGCATCGCCCGGTACTGGGCCCCGCTGATCCCCGAGATCACCAGCTTCCGCCCCCGCCCCGACGCCTGCTTGATCAGCGCCCGCAGCTCCAGCGCCGCGTTCTCGTCCAGCACCGTTGCGTCCCCCAGGTCCAGCACCACCACTCGCTTGCTCATCGGCAGCCGCTCGCACCACAGCAGCAGGTCCGGCAGCCGATGCACCACACCCGTTCGCCCCGCAACCTTCCGCAGGTGATGCACCGCGATCATCTCCGGCAGATCCAGCCCCGCCTCGCTCTCCCCCGACCCCTCGATCTCGCAGATCGGCACCCGCACATCCTGCCAGATGATCCACAGAAGGAACGCCACCGGCGGGATCATGCTCCACCGCGGCCAGTGCTCGTGCGTCAGCGTCCCCAGCCCCGCCCCCAGCGAAAACGACCCCACGATCGACGCCAGCAGCGCCAGCCGGCGCGCCGTCGGATGCGTCCGCACTCCATGCAGCAGCGAGCGCCCGCTCCCCGGCGGCACATCCCTTCGCCGGTCCAGCAGCCAGTACACAAACTGCACCGTCTCCGCGCCCAGATCCGTCAGCACCCCCGTCAAATGCGTCGTCCGCACCACCCCGCTCGAGATCCGCGTGATCGTCGCGTTCTGCAGCCCCATCCCCGCCGACGCCGCCCCCGTCATCCACGCCGTACCCCACCCCGGCGCCAGCGCCGAAGGCTCGTACAGCTCAAGCCCCATCGCAAACACACCCAGCAGCGCCGCCTGCACCGCCATCGGCAGCACATAGATCGAATCCCACCCCCGCCTGCGCCCCGTCTCCGTCAGTACCGTCGAGAGCCCCGCCCCCAGGAAGAACATCCCCATCAGAAACAGCATGAACCCCGCCATCGGCCACGAGCCCTCGACGACGTCCTTCCCCAGGTTGCTCGCCGTCCCCGACACGTGGCTCGTCACCGTCCCACACGTCACAACCGTCAGAATGTTCGTATAGCCCGCCACCCACGCGAGCGTGATCGCCAATCGAGCCTGTTGCGTAAACGAGTGCGCCTTCGAAGCGAGCATGGTCCGTTTCCGTGGACTCTGGCCACCATCCGCGGACATCCATGCCGCGTCCAGTCCGCAATTCTAGTGCCGCCCGTCCACTATCGGCGTTCCACGCCCGCTCCCTGTGCGGTTCCCCTCAGCACCCCGCCTCAAACGCGTGCACGAACGCGTCAAAATCGTCCGTATCCACAAACCCCGACCCGTCAAAGTCCGCGTCCTGAGTCCCTAGCTCAAACGCGTGCACAAACGCGTCAAAGTCGTCGGTATCGACGAACCCCGACAGGTCAAAGTCCGCCAGGCACGGCGGCGTCTGCACGATCCGCACCGCCACCGGCCGCGAAGCCTGCATGAAGCTCCCGCTGCTCCCCCGCGAAAGCGAGGGAATCCCCGTAAACCCGTGGTTCGCCGAAGCGCCCACCACGCCGGGCGAGTTCGCCTCCACCCGCAGCCAGTAGCGACCCGGCGAGAGCGTTACGTGCATCGGCGCGTACACCCACGTCACGTCCGACGTGCTGAACCGGTACGACAGCGTCGTCGTCCCCAATACCGTCGATTCGTTGGGCCGCTCCATCGTCCCGTTGTCCGCGAACAGCTTCGCCGTCAGCATCGGCCCCGACGTAATGAAGCTGGTCATGAATCCGTCCAGCCCGATTTCGAGCACCTCCGCCCCCCGCGCCGGCACGTCAAACGCCTGGAACACCTGCCAGTTCCCCGGCGCCCCGACCGCTCGCCCCGACGAGTCCAGCGCATCCGATCCCGTGTCCAGCAGGAACGAACGCTCCGGGCACGCCGGAGAGGCCTGGCACTCGTCCAGGTACCCGTTGTTGTCGCAGTCCGCCGCGCCCCCGGCGATCTCCACCGCATCGGGAATCCCGTTGGCGTTGCAGTCCATCACCGCCTGCGCCGGCTCCCCGGTGCTCAGCACCAGGCTCGACGGCGAGCGTTCATTGGTCGACGTGAACACCGTCGAGAACCCGCCGCCGCCGATCGGATACTTCCGCACGTTGTCTCTCAGATCATCGGCGAGGTAGATCGAACCGCCCGCGGGATCCACCACCATGTCCACCAGCCCGCTCGACCCCGACGTCCCCGGCGTGTTGTCGATCAGGATCTTGAAATCCGATCCGTCCAGCTTCGCCCGCCCCACAAAGTCCGTGATCGTGTTCGCGTCCGCCCAGTAGATGTACCCCGCCGCAACGTCCAGCCCGATCGTCCGCGGCGTGCTCACGCCTTGCACGATCGTCTTCACGTCCGACCCGTCCAGGTTCATCCGCAGCACCCGGCCGTTGGCCCCGATGTACACGTGAGCGTTCACCGCATCGACCCGCGGCATCCCGATCGAGCCCGACGTCGACGTGAACAGTGTCACCAGCCCCGACCCGTCCGCGTTCACGCGCATCAGCGAGGGATCCACCGAGAAGTACACGCGCCCCTGCGCATCCAGCGAAGCCCCACGCCCGTAACCCGGTGTGTTCACAACGGTCGCCAGCCCCGACCCATCCGTGTTCGCCGACAGGATCGACACCGACGGCGAGGCGTCCAGCCACAGCACCCGGCCCGTCAGCGTGTTGAACGTCGCCCCGATCACCAGCCACCGGTCAGGCGGCATCAGGAACAGCGTCCGTGCATTGCTCCCGTCCGTCCGCACCGCGCTGAACCTCGACTCCTGGAAGTTGTACTCCCCGATGTACAGATCCGTCTGCGCCCTCGCGGCCCCGCCCACCGCAAGCACCACCGCCGCCGTCATCTTCAAGCTCATGGAATCGCCCCTTGCTCCCCGCGCCCGGTCCCCGAACACACTCCCCCAAGGCCCCATGAAGGTTCAGTCTGTACCACACCCGACCCGCCAGAGATCCATCCCGCCCCTCGGTTTCAGCAAGAACCCGCCCTCGATACCCCCCGCGCCTGCCTGCTCATAGCTTGAAGCAATATCCGAGCCCTCCCGACCGCCCGGCGCCCAATGCAACAGGGGCGACGCCCGCGCGCCGCCCCTGCAAGCGTTCCCGATGTCCTGAATCCCCCCGCGCTCAGTACGTGAAGTTCGCGTTGGGATCCGTCGAGCCCAGGCTGCTGGGCGCCGAGTTGCCCGCGACCGCCCCGCTCCCCGGGGACGAGCGATCGATGATCGGACCAAAGACGTTGTTCGCCGCCAGGTCCCAGTTCAGGCCGTTCCCCGAGCACGAGTTGCGGAGCACGATGTTCCCCGCCCCCTCCACGCGGATCCCGCGAGGGTTGATGGTGCACGTGTTGCCCTCGATCCGCGTGTCCGACGCAAAGCACTGGATCCCGGCGCCAAACCCGTCCGTCCCGTTCGCCGAGCTTGTGCACCCGCGCACCACCGACGCCGTGTACACCGTGATCCCGCTGTCCCCGTTCGAGCGCGCCGTGCACGACTCGATGATCGAGCTGCTGCTTCCCGCGATCCCCACCCCGTCGTTCGAATACGACGAGCAGTTGTTCACCGTCGAGTTGTACCCCACGCTGATCCCCGTGCTCCCGTTGTCGCTGGCGACGCAGTCGCGCACCGACCCGCTGATCAGCACCGAAATCCCCACTCCCCAGTTGCCGGTCGCGGCGCACCGCTGCACCACGCCCCAGCCGCCCACGTACACGCCCGCGTTGCCGTTGCCGCTCACCGTGCAGTCGTGCACCACCGCCGCCTCCCCGGCGCGGATCCCGATCTGGCCGTTCACCGCCGCCTGGATGTTCTCGATGACCACGCCCGTGATCGTTCCCCCCAGCACAAGGTCCATCCCGTCGTCACCGAACCCGCGGATGCACCCGTTGCGGATCGTCACGCACCGAAGCTCCGCGTTGCTGCGGATCCCGTCCAGCGAGCCCGGCAGGCCCACGATCGAAAACCCATTCAGGTCGATCGTCACGTTGCTCGCCGCGATCTCGATCCCGTTCTTCCCTCCCGGGCACGTGATGTTGCCCGTCAGCACATACGAGCCCGGCACGTTGATCCGGTACAGGCTCGGGCTCGCGTCGTTGTCCCCGGGCGTGTTCGTCGCGTTGATCGTGGTCCGCGGCTCCACCTCCGCCAGCGTCTTGTACGTGGGGGCCACCGGGCCCGCGGGCGGGTCGAGCGGTCCGGCGAGGAGGCTCCCGGCGGCCGCCAGCAGCCCGCAGCCGGCGAGGGTCAGCGTCAAGGTGGACTTCTTCATGATCGAGTTCCCCGTGTGAGGGTGCGCGCCCGGGCCAGCGCCCATCGCCGCCTCGGAGACTCCTCAATGCGCCGCCCCGGCACGCTGCGGATACCCATCCAAAGAAAAACGGCCCGGCGAATGTCGCCGGGCCGTGCGAGGGTCATGACTCTTTCAGTGCCTCTCCCGGGGTGTCACGCCCCGGGCCGATCAGCACCCCTGCTCGAAGGCGAGCACGAAGGCCGTGAAGTCGTCGGTATCGACAAAGCCCGTGCCGTCGAAGTCCGCCGAGTTCGCGCCCAACTCAAAGGCCGTCACGAACGCCGTGAAGTCGTCGGTATCCACAAAGCCCGAGCAGTCAAAGTCCGCCGGGCAGTACGTCACCGCGGCGTTGCGGCTCGTGTCCGAGCCCAGCGCGTTGGTCACCACGCAGTTGTAGTTGCTCCCCTCGTCGGCCGAGGTCACCGGGCTGATGATCAGCGAGGACGTCGTCGCCCCGCTGTAGTGCCCGCCGTTGATGATCGGCACGCTGCCCTTGCGCCACTGGTAGTTCAGGTCCTGCGTCCCCGTCACCGTCACGTGCAGCACGATCAGCGAGTTGGGCTTGCACACGTCCACGCTGCTGGGGTTGCCCGTGATGGTGGGCTCGGTCGCCGCGTCCGACGCCACGCCGTTGGTCACCACCTGCAGCGTGTACCGCCCCGAGGGGAAACCCGACGGCAGGGAGTATTCCGTCGACACCGTGTCGTTGATCTTCATCACGCCGGTGCTGCTCCACCCGAACGTCCGGCCGTAATACGTGTTCCCGTTGCTGTGGTTGAGCCGCACCAGCGGGAAGTTCGTGCTCATCTGCCAGTCGTCACCGTACACCGCGCCCTGGGAGATCCCGTTGAGCCGGATCCCCTCGAGGTGGAACGTCCCGTTGCCGTTGGAGGTGATCTGGGAGATGATCGGCTTGGCCAGGGAGACCGCCGAGCCCGTCGGCGTGTACACGTACACGTCCGTCCCCATGTGGGAGTACATCACCTGCCCCGTGGGCAGCTGCAGCATCATCGCCTGGTACGACGAGATCGGATCCGTCGCCCCCGTCGGCCCCGTGATCGACGCGAACGAGTTGCTCACGTAGTCATACTCGTAGAACGACGTGGGACTGGGGAAGTGGTTCCCGCTCGTCGGGATCGCGCTCACCGCGCACAGAATCTTGCCGTTGATCATCATCGCCGACGGCGCGTCGGGCGTCCCGTGAGAGCCCGGGATGTCCGGGCCCGCGATCCACGTGCCCGGCGACGTATTCCCCGTCGGCGTGTAGATCGCCGTGTGTCCCGTCGAACCCAGGAAGAAGACCTTCCCGTTGGGCAACAAGTGCGCCCCGCCCAGCTCGAACCCGAAGGGGTCGTAGAGCGAGACCGGCACCACGCCGTCGTTGACCCACTTGTTCTGCGAAGGGATGTACCGCTCGGAATTGGTCCCGAACGGATCGATCGTCAGCAGGCTGTCATCGGGCAGCTTCGCCCAGCTCGCCTCGTCCTGCCACGTCCCGCGGAACAGCTTGCCCGCGTTGGACCAGGAGTTCCCCACCGGGTGGTAGATCAGCGGGATCGCCGACGTGTGCGGGAACACCGGCATGATCATCACGCTGCCGTCGGGCAGGATCTCGCTGTTGCCGTCGTAGAAGTTATCAGACGCGGGGTTCCACAGCGCCGCCGGCGGCGCAATCGTCGTCCACACGTTCGTGTTGGGGCTGTAGATCTCCGCCTTGGGCCCGCCCGTCCCGTACTCCCCGCCCGAGCAGTACACCCGCCCGTCCTGCAGCAGCTGCGTCTGGTAATACAGCCGCGTGTCGTGCATCGACGCCAGCGACGACCATGTGCCGTTCACGTAGCTCCCGCTCGCGTTGGGCGTCAGCTTGTACCACGCCTTGCCGATCGTCGAGCCGTTGTTGTTGGCGCACATCACCGTGCCGTCCGACAGCAGCAGCATCAGGTTCACCGCCCCCGGCGGGTTGTTGACGATCTTCGTCCACGTCCCCGCGCTCGCCGCCGAGCACCCCAGCGCCAGACCCGCCGCCGCCGTCAGCGTCCGGGAAAACGACAACGACGACCCGAACGACCTGTGGTTCTGCATGACGCTTCCTCTCTTGCCCTTGAAATGAATGTCCGACACCCCACCCACGCCCGGCACGCTCTCTCACCCCCGTCAGTGCGTAGTCCACAGGCAAGAGGACAGAAAATCGATGGATCACATAGATTCTCTGTCCCGTTCCTTACGTGTCAAATGCCCGCCTGTTCCCGCCATCCCGCCGCCACACCTCTCCCCGGCCGGTGCCCGCCCCGGCCATCGCGTCAGGACAGTACCATCCGCTCATGCTCCTCCCGTCCTCCCTCGCCCGCCTCTCTTCCGCTCAAACCCGCTCCATCTCCGCCGAAAACCCCACCGGCGAGAAGTCCGCCGGAGCCCAGGCCTCCCCCGGCGACCCCGAGACCACACCCGCCGCCGCCGCCATGGGAAAAGGCTGGAAGGTCAGGCCCTGCCTCCGCGACCTCCAGCCCGGCCAGACCGTCACCCTCGCCGACATCACAGGCCCCGGCACCGTCCAGCACATGTGGTTCACCGTCCTGACCGACGTGCACCGCTGCCTCTCCCTGCGCCTCTACTACGACGACCAGCCATACCCCAGCGTCGAGTGCCCCCTGGGCGACTTCTTCGCCAACGGCCTCGACGGCCTGGCCCTGGTCAACTCCCTCCCCGTCGCCGTCAACCCCAAGGGCGGCATGAACTGCTACTGGCCCATGCCCTTTGCCCGCCGCTTCCGCCTCACCATCACCAACGACGGCCCCAAGCCCATCAACGAGCTCTTCTACCAGATCACCTACGAGCTCGGCCCCATCGAACCCGACGCCGCGTACTTCCATGCCTCCTGGCGACGCTCGATGACCACCCGCGAGCATCCCGAGCACACCATCCTCGACGACGTGACCGGCCGCGGCCATTACGTCGGAACATCCCTGGTCTGGGCCCAGCTCTCGACCTGGTGGTGGGGGGAGGGGGAGGTCAAGTTCTTCATCGACGGCGATCCCGCGGACGGTCCCACCATCTGCGGCACCGGCACCGAGGACTACTTCGGCGGCGCCTGGGGCTTCGTGATGGACCACACCACCGACCTCACGCCGCAGACCTACTCCACCCCGTACCTCGGCTACACGCAGGCCGTCTACGGCTGCCCGCCCAAGATCGGTCCTCGCCCCCCCCAGCACAACCTCTACCGCTGGCACCTGCCCGACCCCGTCCGCTTCCAGCGCGACCTGCGTGTCACTGTCCAGGCCCTGGGCTGGTGGGTCCAGAGCAACCAGTACCAGCCCCTGACCGACGACATCGCCTCCGTGGCCTTCTGGTACCAGTCCCTTCCCAGCAGCCCGCTGCCGCCCTTGCCCCCGATGGACCAGCGCTGGCCCCGGTGACCCCTGCGCCCCCTCGCCGGAACGCCGGAGGCTTGACTACCGACCACCAGCCTACCATTGCATGTCCAGAACCGGGCCTTCCCGGCCGATCCCGCGCGCGTGCGAGGTCGAGCCACCCTCCCGTTCTCGCCCCGCCCGGCGACTCTGGACCGCGTGGAGCCTTGTGCATGAAACGTTCGTCGCTCTCGGTCTGGTCGATGATCCTGTGTTCGGGCCTCGCCGCCGCCCTCGCGGTCGCGCAGCCGGCGTCCGATCCCAAGACGCTCCCCGGCAAGCCCGCAAAGCCCGCGACGCCCGCCCCCGCGCCGACGCCCATCCAGGTCAAGCCGCAGCAGCCCGCCAAGGAGGGCGCCAAGCCTGAGATGACCCCCGAAGAGAAGGCGATGGAAGAGGCCGGCGCTCCCGACGAGCACCACCAGAAGTTCGAGAAGTACGTCGGCCGCTGGGACGGCGCCATGAAGATGTACATGCCCGGCTCCACCGAGCCCATGCCCGTCAGCGACACCCTCATCGCCCGCTGGGAGCCCGGCATGGGCAACCGCTTCATGATCATGGACCACACGTCCAAGATGTTCGACAAGCCCTTCCGCGGCACGGCGACGTGGGGCTACAACAAGGCCACGAAGAAGTACGAGGCGGTCTGGCGCGACAACATGGGCACCGGGATGATGATCTCCTACGGCTCCATGGCCGCCGACGGCACCCTCACCTTCGCCGGCGACATGGACGACCCCATGACCGGCGCCAAGATCAAGACCCGCGAAATCTACAAGTGGCAGAGCGACGACTCGTTCACCTTCGAGATGTTCCAGACCGGCCCCGACGGCAAGGAAAACAAGGCGATCGAGGCGACCTTCACCAAGAAGCAGATCCAGGGCCGTCCGGCGATCAACGTCCGCCCCGTCCCCTCTCCCGGCAAGCCCCAGACCGAAGAAAAGAAGTAAGATCTACCGCATCACGGAGTCCGCGAAGGCATCGCAGCCGAAGGGTCTTCGTGTTGCACACAGGTTCCTGTCCCACGTCACGTTCACAGGCTTGGATCCGCGCGGCACACCGCCCACCGGATCCCTCAAGGAGTTCCCCATGAAGACGATCGTTTGCGTCGGCGCCCTGGCCCTGCTCGCCCTGGTTGGCTGCGAGAGCAGCAGCAAGAAGGACTCGAACATGTCCGTCATGTCCGAGAAATCGGGCGGCTGTTGCTCGGAGAAGAAGGACGGCGCGTCCTGCGACAAGTCCGCCGAGAAGAGCAACATGTCCGTGATCTCCGAGAAGAAGAGCTGCTCGGGCGGCGAGGGCAAGACCTGCCCCGTCACCGGCGCCAAGCAGTAAGGGCTGCTCCCGCTTCTCGTTGCACGGGCGCTCCCGCCTGTGACGACCGATCCGGTGGCTTGAATTCCAGGCACACCCGCAGCGCCCGCTCCTGAACGAGCGGGCGTTGTCTTTTTTTTGGGCGATGAGGCCGTGCCTCCCAGCGCCCCGCGGCTGCACCTCAGCGTGGACGCGAAACGCGGTCCGCGGCTTGCCGCAGGAACAGAGGCCCACGCTTGACAGCGGGGGTGCCTTGGCGGCGGTTCCTACCGCTGCACCCTCCCCTACACTCCTGCCCCATGCTCGAACTGCTTGAACAGATCCAGTCCTCCGCCCTCGCCGACCTCGCCGCCGTCGACTCACCCGACTCCCTCGAGAAGTGGCGCATCGCCTACATGGGAGGCTCCGGAAAGGTCAAGACCGCCTGGGCCGGCTTCAAGGATGTCCCCAAGGACCAGAAGGCCGCCGTCGGGGCCCGGTTCAAGACCCTCAACGAGCTCCTCGAAAAATCCCTCGCCGATGCCAAGGCCCGCGTCGAAGCCTCCGGCCCCAAGGTCACCGGCCCCATCCTCGATCTGACCGAGCCGGGCCTCATCACAAGCTCCGCTGTCGGTCGCCGCCACATCATCTCCCGCGTCCGCGACGAACTCGTCGACGTCTTCGGCCGCATGGGCTTCGACGTCGCCGACGGCCCCGAGCTCGAAGACGACGAGCACAACTTCATCAAGCTCAACATCCCTCCCGAGCACCCGGCCCGCGACCCCATCGACAACTTCTACATCGACGACCCGCGCCGGCACTCGTGCCCGCGCATGCTCCGCAGCCAGACCAGCACCGTGCAGATCCGCGTGCTCGAGCAGGCCGTCAAGGCCGGCTGGGGCGTCGAGGGCAGCCCGCCGATCAAGGTTGTCGCCCCCGGCCGCGTCTACCGACCCGACACCGTGGACGCGACGCACTCGTTCATGTTCCACCAGATCGAGGGCCTCTACGTCGATCGCCACGTCACCATGGTCGACCTCAAGACCACCCTGCTCTCCTTCGCCCGCGCCTACTTCGGCCCCGACGCCGAGGTCCGACTTCGCCCCAGCTTCTTCCCCTTCACCGAACCCTCCGCCGAGTTCGACATGAAGATCCGCCTCCGCCCCGACCAGCCGGTGCGCTGGATGGAGCTGGGCGGCTGCGGCATGGTCGATCCGGCGGTCTTCGAAGCCTGCGGCGTCGACCCCGAAGTCTGGACCGGCTTTGCCTTCGGCTTCGGCATCGAACGCCTCGCCATGGGCAAGTACGGCATCCCCGACATCCGCATGCTGTTCGAGAACGACGTGCGGTTCTTGCAGCAGCTGTGAGGGAAGAAGAGACCTAGAGAAGAAGAGACCTAGAGAAGAAGAGACCTAGAGAAGAAGAGACGCAGAGACGAAGTGGGGAGACGCCTGCGTACACGCGCGGTTATCAATGTGCAACTTTATTTTCTCACGCGTAGCTCGTTGAGAATCAAGGACTTCGCGGCGCGGACCTCCCGCCCCAGGCCCTGATCCCGCGGCGCAGCGACCACCATTGTGCGCACGTCCGTGGCCGCGACCCGTATATACAGAGAGCCTGTGCTGGCCCGTGAGCCCGGCGTCCCGCGCGTGTGGAGCCCGCAGATGTACCACTCTGCGGGAGCGGTCCCGCGAGCGTCGCCGGCGCCCACGTGCCCGCCCAGCACTCTCTACGGTCGTTCGGTGATCCACCCGACGGCACGCGCGCCGCCGCGACATGCAGCCCGAAAGGAGGTGAAACCTCGCTGCACGCCCGCCGCCCGCTCGCCGCCGATACAAGGATCGCGGGGTACGCCCGCACGGCTCTCGACGCCTTCGTTCCCGTCGCTCTCCGCTTCCGAATCCGCCCGTCATGGCAGGGAGCGTTCTCCCACGCGAAGCGGTCGCCCACGCGCCCGCCCATATCGTGGACCGCCCCGCTCCCCGCCTATGTAAAACCACATGCAGTCTCCCGCCAAAGCCATCAGCCCTTCCAGCGGCCGGACGTTTCAATGTGCCCATGTGCCCATGTGCCCATGTGGCTATGTGGCCCCTTGCATCGACCCCGCCCCCCATTTCTATCTTTGCCGCCTTTGCCCTCGTTGCCGCCTGTGCCCCCTTTTCCCCTTTCCTATATTGCTTCCATGACCCACCTCAATCCGCTCCCCGCCCCCTCGTTCTCCGACCCCGCGGACTTTGAGCGGCTCCGCGACGCCCTCCTCAACGCCGATTTCTCCACCAGCGGCATCGTCAACGCGCTGCGGATCAAGAACTTCGAGGCGATCCGCTCTGCCGGCCGGCCCGTCATGCTCGACCGCACCAGTGGCGGCCGCCCCATCGACACCTTCATCCGCCTCTTCCTCCTTCGCGTCCCCGTCCCCGCCGAACAGGTCGCCAAGGCCGCCGCGCCGCTCCCCCTCGACCGCCTGCTCGCCTCACGCCTGGTCGTTCCCGCCCCCAACGAAGCCGAAAACCCCGGCGAGCTCGTCAGCGGCTTCGACCTGCTGCCCTTCGATGGCTTCATCCTCGCCTTTGACCGCCCCCCGCGCGACGGCGGGGAGCCGTACGCCGATTACGTCATGGGCGTCGGCGGAAGCACCTCCAGCCTCGGCATGCAGATGGTTCGCCGCAAGTCCCGCGCAACCCTCGACCTGGGCTGCGGGTGCGGAACACTGGGCTTCATGGCGTCGAAGTTCAGCGAGCGGGTGGTCCTCGCCGACCGCAGCACGCGCGCCCTGGAATTCGCCCGCTTCAACGTCGGCCTCAACGCCCTGCGAAACATCGAGGTCGTCGAGACCAACTTCTTCTCCGCCTTCGAGGGCCGCAAGTTCGACCTCATCATCAGCAACCCGCCCTTCGTGATCTCCCCGGGCCAGACCTTCATCTACCGCGACGGCGGCATGCAGGGCGACGGCGTGACACAGACCGTCGCCAAGGGCTGCTGCGAGCACCTCGCCGATGGCGGCTTCGCCCACATCCTCTGCAACTGGGCCCACTACAAGGGCGTCCCGTGGGAGCAGCGGCTCGCCGAGTGGACGACCTCTCGCAGCACCGACATGCTGGTGCTGCGCACGCGGACGCGCGACCCGGTGGAGTACGCGATGCAGTGGCTCAGCGAGACCGAACGTCACCTCACCACCGAGGAGATGTGGGTGAGGCTGGGACAGTGGGTCGAGGCCTATCGCCAGCAGGGAATCGAGGCGATCTCCGGCGGGCTCATCTCCCTGCACAAATCCGAAGGCCGCGCGGGCTGGTTCGATGCCGACACCAGCCCCGAGCAGGGCAGCGGACTCACCGGGGAGCACCTCGCCCAGATGTTCGCCGCCCGGGACTTCCTGGTGGACGCCGGCGGGGAGCAGGGCCTCCTCACCCGCCGCCTGCGATGCTCCGCCGCGCTGAGGCTCTCCCAGCATCTCAAGCTCACGGCCGAGGGGTGGCGACTGGTGGAGGCCGAGGCCCGCATCGATCCCGGATACCCCTTCGGCGGCGTGCTGGAGCCGCTGGTGATGCAGTTTGTGCTGAAGATGGAGGGGCAGCTCACGGTGGGGGAGGCGATCAGCGCCGTCGCCGCCGAAAACGGCATGAACGCCCAGCAGATCGCCCCCCGCGCCGTCTCGATCGTGGGTCACCTGCTCAAACGCGGCATCCTCGTGCCGGCGGCCGGCTGAGCGACGGGCGTAAGGGTTCAGGGGTGGGCGTGAGGCTCGCGCGGCGTGTAAGCAAGGCCTCGCGTTTCCCAACAGTCGCCTGACAGGTTAGACTTTCTGGGGCACGACGCCCCGCCAGGCGCCTCGCGGCGAGGAACCCCTCGCCCCGGCGCGCGAAGGAGCCAGAGACGATGCCTCAGTTTGTACCTCCGATCAATCCCGAATTTTCCGTCCCCGTCGAGCCGCCCAAGTGGCCCAAGGTGGTGGGCATCATGAGCATCGTCTGGGGCATCCTGCTGCTTGGCTGCTCCGCGTGCGGAACGGGCTTTGCGATCCTCGGCCGCTCGATGATCCCCGCGGAGAAGTCCGACCAGTTCCCCCCGGCGTTCATCAGCCCGGCGATCATGGGCCTGACGCTCGTGGGCGTGATCTTCTACGGCGTCCTGATCGCCGGCGGGGCGCTCACCATCGCCCGCAAGCCCGCCGGCCGCGTGCTGCACCTGGTGTACGCGATCGCGACCCTCGTGCTCTTCCCCCTGGGGATCTACTTCGGCCTCCAGAACCAGGCGGTGCTGGACGAATGGATGCGCCAGAACCCCACGTCGGACTTTGCGAAGCAGCAGGCGAGCGTGGGCGGCGTGGGGAAGATCATCGGGTACGTGATGCAGGCGGTCTTCGGGCTGGGCTACCCGCTGTTCACGCTGGTGTGGTTCGGCCTGATCAAGCGGGCGCCGGGGAGCATGGGCGTTCCGCCGAGCGAAGAGGAAGTGATCTGAGCGGTCTTGGACTTGGCTTCGACTTGGCTTCGACTTGACGTTGACAGTGGGGGGCAGGGCCTCAGCCGGGGCCCAAGCCGCCGAAGAAAATGCCGCAAAACAGGCCTTTGCGGCCCCGGGACCGGGTTTGGCGTTGACTGCCGCCCCAAGGACCCCTATCACTGTGCACGACTGCGGGGTAGAGCAGCCTGGTAGCTCGTCGGGCTCATAACCCGGAGGTCGCTGGTTCAAATCCAGCCCCCGCTATTGCCGGGCCGGTTGCGAAAGCAGCCGGCCCTTTGGTTTTCAGGGAACGCCGCCGAGAGACCTCGGCGGCGTTTTCGCGTTTTGGCCCACGTTCCGAAGGGATCGCCAGGCCAGGCGCCCATGGACCGCGTCTCTCCCTCGCCGCATGGCCATAACCGGACTTGGCACGGCCGGGCCTTCCGGGGGCGATTTTGGCCCAAAGTCTCTCCGCGTCTCTCGTCGCCGGGTGCCCGGGTTATAAGGGGTTCGTGCTCGCGAAGGCGGAATGGATGCGGTTGCAACCGCGATCCGCTGGCTATCGCGCCACGCGGCGCGCGACTTTTGCATAAAGGCACTCGGTGATGCGGCTGCGACCGTCGCGGCCATTCTCTCCGGCACGGAGCTCACCGTGATCTCAAACACCCGGCCCGAGTCCATGACGCCCGCGGAGCGCGACGCGGAAGTGGCGAGCATCTTCGCCCGCGGCCTCGCGCGCGCCATCCATGCGGAACGTTCGCGTTCCACCCGGGAGGCGAGCGACCTGGCGAAATCTGACGCCGATCGACTTGAACTTCCGCAGCATGCGGACCTCAGTGTCTCTGCACGGCCCCGGGGTTAGGGCTCCGGGCCATGCGAAGAGGAACCCCCATGCCCGATGCGATTGAACGACAACTCGGCGAGCTTCAGCGGATGACCACCAGCGACCTGGTGGACCGCTACGAGGAACTCCACGGTCACGCCTGCCGCACGCGCCACCGCGCCTATCTGATCCGCAAGATCGCGTGGCGCATCCAGGCCAACGCGGAGGGCGACCTGAGCGAGCGAGCCAAGCGGCGGGCGGCGGAACTCGCCGACGACGCCGAGATCCGGACGATGGCTCCCCGCTCGTACACCTCCCCGCCGCAGCCCGGCGAGATCCGCACCTGCGTGCGGTCGCTCAACCCGCGCGACCGGCGCGATCCCCGGCTGCCGCCGCCCGGCTCCGCGATCGTCCGCCAGTACAAGGGACGGACGATCCGGGTCATCGTGCTCGGGGATGGTGAAGGCTTCGAGTTCGACGGCGAGCGGTATGGCACGCTGTCGGTGATCGCCAAAAAGGTGACGGGCCAGCACATCAACGGCTACCGCTTCTTCGGACTGCGGGGTGGCCGATGACCAAGCGAGGCCGAACGCCCAGCGTGCCGCCATCGCGGGAACGGGGCGCGGGAGCGCCCGGGCCGATCCGGTGTGCGATCTACACCCGCAAGAGCAGCGAAGAGGGGCTCGAACTCGAGTTCAATTCCCTCGACGCCCAGCGGGAGGCCGCCGAGGCGTACATCGCCAGCCAGCGGAACGAAGGGTGGCTTTGCCTTCCGGACCGTTACGACGATGGTGGTTTCTCCGGCGGCAGCATGGAGCGGCCGGCGCTGGAGCAGTTGCTAAAGGACATCGAGGCCGGCAAGGTCGACTGCGTCGTGGTCTACAAGGTGGACCGCCTGAGCCGGTCGCTCATGGACTTCGCCCGCATCATGCAGACGTTCGACCGCAAGGGTGTCTCGTTCGTCTCGGTGACACAGCAGTTCAACACCACGAGCTCGATGGGGCGGCTGACGCTCAACATCCTGCTCTCGTTCGCCCAGTTCGAGCGTGAGATCATCGGCGAGCGGATCCGCGACAAGATTGCCGCCCAGAAGCGCCGGGGCAAGTGGGCGGGCGGCGTGCCGATCCTGGGCTACGACGTGGACCGTTCTGGCGGCAGTCCCCGCCTGGTCGTCAACCCCCGCGAGGCGGCCAAGGTCCGCGCGATCTTCCAGATCTACCTCGACAAGGGGTCGCTCCAGCGGGCCGTTACTGAACTCCGGCACCGGGAGTGGAAGAACAAGCGCCGGGTGACCAAGAAGGGGGTCAGCGTCGGCGGCCAGCCCTTCAACACGGGCACCCTCCACGTTCTTCTGACCAACCCGCTTCTGACGGGCAAGATCGTCCACCGGGGCAACACCTACGACGGCGAGCACGAGGCGATTGTCGATCCCGCCTTGTTCGAGCGCGTCCGCCAGCAGCTCCTCGAGAACGGTCGGACCGGTGGTATCGAGATGCGCAACAAGTATGGGGCACTCCTGCGTGGGCTCCTGCGCTGCAAGAAGTGCGACTGCGCCATGATCCACACCTTCTACGGCAAGCGGAACAAGCAGTACCGCTACTACCGCTGTCTGGAAGCCATCAAGAACGGGGCGCACACCTGCGAGGCGTCGTCGCTGCCGGGGCTGGAGATCGAGAAGCTCGTGGTCAACGAGATACGCACGCTCGGCAACGACCGAGCGTTGCTGGACCGCATCCTTGCAGAAGCCCAGGTCAACGTTGACGAGGAGCTGACGGCGCTGAAGTCGGAGCGGGCGTCGATCCACGCCTCGCTCGGCCGCATGGAGAAGGAGTTGCGGGAACTGGTCGCGGACCGGAGCGGCAGCACCGCTACCACCGCGCGGCTGGCCGCCGCTCACGAACGGGTCAGCGGGGCACGCACCCGCCTTGCCGAAGTCGAAACACGGCTGGGTTTGATCGGAGCAAGCGCCCTCACCCGCGAGGAGGCCCGCAAGGCGCTCAACGAGTTCGACGGGGTCTGGGCTCAACTGTCGCCCCGCGAGCAGGGCCGGGTGCTGAAGTTGCTCTTCTCGAAGATCGAGTACGACGCCGAGAACGCCACCGTCGCGGTGACGTTCCGGGCGACCGGGATCGCCGCTCTGTGCGCCCGCCGATTGGAGGAAGCCGCGTGACCACCGTCGTGAGAACCATCCACATCGCCCGAAAGGCCCGCCGCAAACGCGTTGTACTTGGCCCGGAGGCCCCGAAGGCCGAACTACCGGGCCGTGTGCCCCG
>JBGAHA010000005.1:0-330102 GCA_044226385.1 Phycisphaerales bacterium | reverse complement strand
AAGGAGCTTCTGTTCGCCAAGGGAACGATGGAGCCCATCGAGCGCCATAACTGCTTCGTCGTCGAAACTCGCGTTGAGGTCACGGAGACCGCAAAGGGCTATTCCATCGCTGAAATCGACGTGGTCGTGGATCCGACTAAAGGCGCGTCCGCCGAGGTGTGTGCCAGTGCCATCGAACGCACCACCGGCGCTGGAGTGATCGCGTACACCGGGCCCAGTCGTTCGATTTCCGTGGCTTCTGGAGCCTATACAGCCCTCCACCCCTACCGCGGCTGGCGCTCCCGTACCGGCAGCAACGGCGACCTTCCTCCGAAGTCTGCCGCGGGAAAGCAGTGCATCGCATTCGGATTCGAGCAGACCGCTCCGCCCAACAAAACCTTCGGCGTAACGTCGCCCAACCAGGCAATCGAGACGCTTTCGGGCGGGCTCACGGGGATCGGCCTCTACTTAGATCAAACCGACTACTACCTCCGCAAGGCGTTGGAGAGCCGCCCGATGTTCATGGAGTCGCGTATTGCCTGGGCAATGGCTGCCGTGGGGGCTAACTTCTTGCACATCTCGACGCACCTCATCACGCTCCCCCGCTCCGGACGACAGCACCGTGTCGGGGAGTTCGTGGGATGCTTCAACAATGAGCTCCAGGTTCGTGCGGCCCGCGGCCTCTTGTACGGCTTGGCACAACTCTACGACCTCACCTATCCCAAGCCCCCGCAGCCGGGTGCGAGCCCCTTCGATTTCAGCAATATGCCCCCCAGCCGCCATGATGATCCCTTCGAGGATCTCAGCAAGCCCTCTCGTATCTATTGATCCGCGGCACACCATCACAGACGCTACCGGGCACGTGCGAAACTCCCCTCGCATGTGCCCGTTTTCTTTTAATCACAAGCTCCTGCGTGGTCTTACGCATCGCCGACCTCCCGCAAATCACGCGACGAGCCCGGTCGAATTGCAGTGCCAGAGGCTGCGGTCCGCTTAAAGGGAATTCGATAAAGCAGCAAACCAGCTTTTCCCTGAGGATTGTCCCCGGATGTAGTTGGAACGCAGGCGCTCCCCCACGTCGTGTCTGTAGAGGTCGCTCCAGTGCAATTAACTGTGTAGATTGGCCCTTACCAAGCCAACGATCTGGCCGTCACCCCACCCAAAACGGCGCTCCATCAGACGGGTAAGGCACGGGGACGGCCTGCTCCCCAACACCGACCAGGTGAACCAGACCGTCTTCACGCCCGACGCCCTCAACGCCACCGCCATTACCGTCGACAACGGCAACCGCTTCCAGGTCGGGGACCAGGTCCGACCCGGGGAATCCCGCGAGGTCATGTTTGTCACCGCCATCGCCGCCAACGTCCTCACCGTCATCCGCGGCTACGGCGGCACCACCAAGCAGGCCCTCGCCAACGACATGAAGCTCACCATCCTGGGCAACGCCGCCCTCGAAGGCGCCGACGCCCCCGCCGCCCGCAGCACCCAGCGCACCCGCCGCACCAACTACACCCAGATCTTCACCGCCGCCGTCAACGTCAGCGGCAGCAACCTTGCCGCCCGCCACCACGGCGTCCAGGACGAGATCGACTACCAGAAGCAGGAACGCATGCGCGAGCTCCTGCGCGACCTGGAGAACTGCGTCATCAACGGCACCGCGCCCTCCTCCAACCAGGTCGGCTCCTCCACCGTTCGCCGCACCATGAACGGCCTCATCCGCCAGATGTCCACCAACGTCTTCACCCCCGGCCTCGGCGGCATTCCCTCCGGCGGCGGCTCGGGCTCCGACCTCAGCGAGGCCGTCCTCAACGCCTCCCTCCGCCTCATCTGGGAGCAGTCCAGCGGCATGGTCGACACCATCGTCTGCGGCGGCTTCCAGAAGCGCCGCATCAACTCCTTCATCACCTCCCAGCGCGCCTACGCCCCCGAAGACTCCAAGTTCCGGGACATGGTCGGCGTCTACGAGAGCGACTTTGGCGTCTGCCGCGTCATCATCTCGCGATGGATGCCCGGGGACTCCATCCTCTTCCTCGACAGCTCACGCATCGACGTCCTCCCCCTCCGCGGACGCAGCTTCCACTTCAAGCCCCTCGCCGCCACCGGGGACGCCACCGGCGGCCTGGTCGTCGGTGAATACACCAACGAGCTCCGCAACGAGAGCGCCCACGGCATCCTCAAGGGACTTTCCGTCGCCTGATCCCACGCCGCCCGGGTCTCAGGGGCCCGCCGCCCGCGCCGTCGTGTTCATCGGCGCGGGCGGTCGCGGGTTGAGCCTCCTCGTCCGCGTCTCCACCGCACTCCTCACCCATCCCCGCATCACCAATCGACGCCGGCGGACCTCACGCTCCGCCGGTGGGTAGTGGAGGCGGGGCCCTTCCACGCGGGTGACCCCCGCGTGGAAGGGATTGCCTCCCGCGCGTCTCACCGTCCATCACCCTCTCCCCCCTCGCGGAGCCCGCCCATGTTCATCACCGACCGCGACCTGCTCGCCCTCGAACCCTCCCTCTTCCGCGACGTCGTCTGGTCCGGCCAGCGCCTCTGCAAGGCCACCGCCTCGACCCTGAATACCACCCTCACCGCCACGGGCGCCGACAACGACTTCAGCGACGCGCAGATCACCGCCGGCCACGTCGTCGTGGTGGACGGCGCGGCCTACGAGGTCATCGAGCGCGTCAGCGCCTCCGAGCTCACCATCTCCCGCCTCCGTCCCAGCACCACCGACTTCCCCATCCCCGTCTCGGCCTGCACCGACAAGCCCCTCTGGATTGTCACCTTCGCCCCGCAGATCCGCACGATCCACCAGCAGATCCTCCGCATGCTCGGCGTCGAACCCGCCGGCGCTCCCGTGCCCCCCGGCACGCCCACCGAAGCCCACATCACCAACCGCTGCGACCTCGCCCCCCTGGAGATCTTCGGCACGCTCTACCTCGTCCTCTCCGCCGCCGCGGCCACCGCCGGTCCGCAGTCACCCCTGGGCATCCGCGCCGCCTTCTTCCGCTCCCTCTTCTCCCAGGAACGCGCCCGCGCCGTCGCCACGCTCGACCTGGACGGCGACGGTCGCCCCGAAACCACCGCTCGCCTCAACACCGCCGCCCTCCAGCGCCTCTAGCTCCCTCCACTCCACCGCGGCCCCACACACCCGCGCCCCACACCCGCCCCCGTCACGCCCCGTCCGGAGTCGCCCCATGTACATCCTCCACCCACAGTCCGTGAAGTTCGGCGAATCGATCTGGGAGAACATCCAGGTCCTCGCCGTCGACCGCGCTGCCACCCGCCTGCTCATCGATCGCGGAGACGCCGGCCCCCATCCCGTCTTCGCCGACGTCCCCGAAGAGCTCCTCACCGTCCGCGTCATCCAGGGCATGCCGCAGGAAGATCTCTCCCCCCCGCGCTGCGGCGACCTCGCCGTACTTTCCTGGACCACCGCCGCGTCGGCGAGCGAGGCCCGGCGACTTCGCTTCTCCGTCACCGCCGTCGTCCGCAGTGTCAGTTACGACCTCCCGGGCCCGCGCGGCGCCGCCCGCGGCGTCTCGCGCGTCATCTCCCTCATCGCCCTCTCCCCCGACGGCCGCTCCGACCCCATCACCACCCTCCCCGCCGACCCGGAACTCTGACGCGCGGCCTCTCCCTGCCCCACGTCCACGCGCCGCCTTTCCCCCACGCGCCCACACCGGGAGGCACCCATGGCAAGCTCATTCAAAGGCCTTAACCTCTTCGGCTCCGGCCCCCACCGCTTCGCCCGCTCCACCCAGGGCCAGCTTCTCATCGCCGACGTCCAGCTCGGCAGCTTCACCCCCAAGTCCAACCCCTTCGGCCTCGTCGAGCTCGAGATCGTCGTCCGCGGACGCCTCGTCGCATCTTCCGAATCCGCCCTCTGGACCCTCCGCGACGCCATCACCGCCCAGCTCCAGGACCCGCCCGCCCAGGGCACGCTCATCGATCACACCTCCCGCTCCTACGCCGACATGTCTTTCGTCCGCTTCGACGAAGGACTCCGGACCGATCGCGGCCGCGTCTTTTCCATCTCGTACACCGCCCGTTTCCGCCGGCTGCTCCCGTAAACGCTTTTCACCCTCTGTCCCACCGCCCTCCGCGCCACGGGCACTCCAGCCCCGCCTGCCTTAACAAAGTCCCGGCCCTCCGCCCGCCCCGCCCGCCCGCCGAATCCCCTTGCATCCCGCCGCCCTTTGCGTCACACTCTGGGGTTGATCGCCACCCTTTCTTCCCTGGAGAACTCGATGCGTCCAACCGCTCCCTCCGCCCCCGCGGGCCTGGCCGTGGCCTCTCTTCTGGTCATCTCCCTCGCCTGCGCCGCCGGCGCCGCCGTTTCCCAGCTCCCCCGCCTCCAAACTCCCCGCGCCCCCACTCCCCCGCTCGCGCACACCGCCCCCCGCCCCGACTCCGGCAACGACGGCGGCGGCAAGTCCATCAACCCCATCTTCATCCAGCGCCCCGGCGTCCTGGAGTTCTCGGGCCAGCTCATCGCCCGCCCCCGCCAAGATCTCCCCGCCGCCGACCGCGCCCGCGTCGATCTCCTCCTCGCCGACGAGTTCCTCAAGTACTACCCCGAGGTCGATGAATTCGTCCTCGATGTCCAGACCGCCGCCGCCAACCGCGGCGAGGCTGCCAACCCCGACGCCATCCCCGGCTCCCTCGAAAGCTCCCGCGCCGGCGAACTGATGCGCACCGGGCTCTTCGAGTACGTCCATCCCAACTGGATCTGCCACCCCCTCGACACCGTTCCCAACGACCCGATGTACGGCTCCCAGTGGCACCACACCGTGATGCAGGCCGCCAAGGCCTGGGACATCACCACCGGCTCTCCCTCGGTCATCTGCGCCTTCACCGACACCGGCATCGACCTCACCCACCCCGACCTCGCCGCCCACCGCGTCATGGGCTTCAACGCCGTCACCGACCTCGCCGAGGTCGACGGCGGCGACGTCTCCGAGACCGCCGGCCACGGCACCCACGTCGCCGGCTGCGCCGCGGCCATCGGCAACAACGCCACCGGCGTCGCCGGCGTCGGCTGGAACATGGGCATCATGATGTGCCGCGTCCAGGAGCCCGGCTGGGGCGGCGCGTACCTCGACGACATCCTCCAGGCCGCCCGCTGGGCGATCGATCACGGCGCCAAGGTCGCCAGCAGCAGCTACTCCGGCGTGGACTACTGGGCCGTCGGCACCACCGGCACCTACATCAAGTCCGTCGGCGGCCTCTACTGCTACGCCGCCGGCAACGACGGCCGGGATCTCAACTTCTTCGATTACCCCGACACCATCGTCGTCGGCGCGTCCCACGGCGGTGAAGACCGCACCGGCTGGTCCGCCTACGGCCACGCCGTCGACGTCTTCGCCCCCGGCGACTCCATCCTCAGTTCCTGCTGGGGCGGCGGATGGTGTTACGCCTCGGGCACCAGCATGGCGACGCCCGTCTGCAACGGCGTCCTCGCCATGATCTGGTCCGCCAACCCCTCCCTCACGCCCCAGCAGGTCGAGAACATCCTCTTCGCCAACGCCCAGGACTGGGGCGCTCCCGGCGACGACGATGTCTACGGCTGGGGACGCGTCAGCACCTTCCGCTCCGTCAAGGCCGCCGTCAGCTTCGGCAGCAACCGCCCCGTCGCCGTCGACGACAACGCCGGCAAGATCCTCGCCGGCGCGTCCCGCCGCATCGACGTTCTCGAGAACGACTTCGACCCCGAAACACAGCCCCTGGTCATCTCCAACTTCGCCCTCAGCACCACCCTGGGCGGCACCCTCTCACTCTCCGTCGGCACCGGCCCCGGCGGCCGTGATGAGATCCTCTACACCGCCCCGGCGAACGCGTCGGGCCAGGACACCTTCACCTACACCGTCAAGGATCCCACCAACCTCACCGACATCGCCGTCGTGAAGATCCAGGTCGCCACGCTCAACCAGTTCCGCGATCCCGAGAACCCCCAGTACACCAAGCCCGGCATCGAGGGCCGCTACTACTCCCTCGACGCGCCCACCCTCCTCCCCGACTTCTCCACCCTCACACCCGTCGTCACCGCCGTCCGCTCCGACATCAACATCAACCCCGGCAGCGGCGTCTTCGGTGATTCCGGCCTCGCCGACAACGTCGGCGCGGTCTTCGAGGGCTGGGTCACCGTCCCCCAGACCGACTGGTACACCTTCTATACCAACTCCGACGACGGCTCACGCCTCCTCATCGGCAACACCACCGTCGTCTCCAACGACGGCACCCACGGCGCCCAGGAAATCGGCGGAGAGATCGCCCTCAAGGCCGGCACCCACAAGATCCGGGTCGAGTTCTTCGAGGGCGGCGGCGCCTGCAACCTCATCGTCAGCCTCGCCGGCGGCGGACTCACCAAGCAGGTCATCCCCGCCTCCATGTGGCACTACGGCAACTTCACCGACGCCGACTTCCGCACCCCCGAAAACCCCTCCGCAGTCGCCGCAGGCCTCGACGCAAGGTACTACTCCACCGGCGTCCTTCTCACCAACCTCCCCAACTTCTCCGCCCTCACCCCCTACCTCACCACCACCGTCACCGACCTCAACTTCCCCTCCACCAACGGCGCCTTCGCGAGCTCCGGCATGACCAACGGCGTCTCCGCCCTCTTCACGGGCTATGTCACCGTTCCCCAGTCGGGCTTCTACACCTTCTACACCAACTCCGACGAGGGCTCCCGTCTCCTCATCGGCTCCACCGTCGTCGTCGACAACGGCGGACTCCACACCATGCGTGAACGCTCCGGCCTCATCGGCCTCAAGGCCGGCACCCACGCCCTCAGCGTCGAGTATTTCGAACGCTCCGGCGCGTGCGGGCTCATCACCAGCTACGAAGGGCCCGGCGTCCCGCGCCAGGTCATCCCCGCCCTCGCCCTGCACCGCCCCAGCGACTGCCCCGCCGACTTCGACGGCTCGGGCTTCGTCGATACCGAAGACTTCGATGCCTACGTCCAGGCGTTTGAAGCCGGCGACATCGCCGCCGACTTCGACGGCACCGGCTTTGTCGACACCGAAGACTTCGACGCCTTCGTCCACGCCTTCGAGGCCGGCTGCTGATCGTTCCTGAAGCGACCACCTTGGGATCGGCGGTCCACCGGCCGCCGATCCTCTTCCCGCCGCACGCCAATTCCCCTGCATGCCAGTTTTTCTGGCATTTTCTGCCGGCGCTGCCCCGCAGGGCACATTGGCCGTGCGAGAGCCGCCCTCGCTCCAGGGCCCGGCGCTATGGGAAGCGCCAGAAGCCCGCCTCACCGTGAGCGCGCCGGCTCTCCCACCATCGAAAGGCCCGCGATGCGCCCGACCCACGCGCCCATGCTCCTCGCCCTCCTTGCGCTCAGCGCCGGACACGCCCACGCCGCGATCATCTACGTTCGCCCCACCCCCGGCGGAAACAACACCGGAACCTCCTGGCAGAACGCCTTCACCGGCCGACTTGCCCTCCAATCCGCCCTCGCCGTCGCGGCGCCCGGTGACGAAATCTGGCTCGCCCAGGGCGAGTACGCCCCCGCCGCTCCCGCCGGCAATCCCGCCGCAACCTTCTCCATCCCCGACGCCGTCTCCCTCTACGGCGGCTTCACCGGCGTCGAAGTCGCCCGCAACCAGCGCGATCCCCTCGCCCACCCCACCATCCTCACCGGCGACCTCGACAACGACGACCCCGACCCGCCCTTCAATACCCGCAACAGCGACCACATCGTCACAATCACCGGCGCCGGCTCCGCCACCGTCATCGACGGCGTCACCATTCGCTACGGCGGCAACAACTCCAGCCCCGGACCCGGCGGCGGCGGCCTGTTGCTCACAAACGCCTCCCCTCGATTCGTGAACGTCACGGTCATCGACTGCCTCGCCCCCCTTCGAGGCGGCGGCGCATTCACCCAGGCCGGCTCACCCTCCTTCGATCGCTGCGCCTTCATCAGCAACGCCACCTTCCTCGGCGCGGGCGCGTGCGTGCAGGGCGAGGGCTCCCCGCGATTCACCTCCTGCACCTTCACCGCCAACGGACGCGGCTCGACCCAGGGCGGCGGCATCTACTCCGAGAAAACCAGCGGCGTCCTGCTCGTCCAGGACTGCGAATTCTCCAGCGACCTTGGCAAGTTCATCGCCGGCAACGGCATCGGCATGATGATCGAGTCGGGCGAAGCCTCCATCACCGGCTCGCGCTTCATCAACAACCGCAGCGTCGGCGGCGGAGGCGGAATCACCTGCGCCGGCGGCTTCACCTCCATGGACCGCTGCACCTTCATCGGCAACGAGGCCCGCGCCGACGGCGGCGCCGCCCTCCGCATGGAAGGTGGAACGCTCGCCGTCTCAAACTCCCTCTTCAGCGGCAACGATCGCGAAGGCTTCACCTCCGTCTATACCTTCCGGGCCACGCTCACGCTCTCAAACTGCACGTTCGCGAGCAACGGGAACAGCACGATGTTCTCCCCGCTGCTCTTCGCGAGCATGTCAACTATCAGCCTCCGCAATTGCATCCTGTGGAACAACCTCTCCCAGGGCGCGGCCGGACAGGACGCCGTCCAGCTCTCCCTGGGCATCTCCACCATCCTCTTTGATTCCTCGCTCGTGCAGGGCTGGAACGGCGACCTCTCCGGCTCGAACACGTTCAGCGCCGATCCACAGTTCGCGAACCCGACCGGCCCCGACGGACTTGCCGGCACCCTCGACGACGACCTCCACCTGCTCCCGGGCTCACCCTGCATCGACCGCGGCAGCAACCCCCTCGCCGCCCCCGCCCCCACAGACCTGGACGGCCTCACCCGCTTCCAAGACGACCCGCTCACCGCCGACCTGGGCGTCGGCCCCGCCCCCGTCATCGACCTGGGCGCCTACGAGTTCGGCCCCGGCTGCCTCGCCGACTTCGACCACTCCGGCTTCATCGATACCGACGACTTCGACGCCTTCGTCCACACCTTCGAACTCGGCGACCCCCTCGCCGACGTCGACCACTCCGGCTTCGTCGATACCGACGACTACGACGCCTTCGTCCACGCCTTCGAACAGGGATGCTGAAGGAAGTCACGAAGAGACGGAGTCACGGAGTCACGAAGTAAAGAGGAGGCCGCTTCGCGCGATCCCCCTCACCTCTCAGCAATCCCGCGCCCTCCGCGTTCGATTCTTGTCTTGATGTCTCCGTGACTTCGTGACTTTCTGACTCCGTGACTTCCTACTTCCCAATCTCCTTCACCGCCCGCTCCAGGGCCTCATCCGCGGAGACCTTGATGTCGGGCTCCACGCCCGTCCCTTCCCAGTTGGTCTTGGTGATCGGGCTTTGAGCCCGCATGAACGGCACGCCGATCATGAAGCGGTCGTTGAGCCGCTCCCCGCGCACCGGGTGCGCCCCGCCGCCGGTCGTCTCCCCCACCACCTTCGCCCGCTTGAGGTTCTTGAGGTTGTACGTGAACTCCTCCGCCCCAGAGAACGTGTTGTGGCTGGTGAGCACGTAGATCGGCGTGGTCATCGGGATCCGCTGCCCAGGCACCTCCGGCAGCGTCCAGTACTCGCTCACCATCGCCCCGTTGCGGTCCACCATGTCGTTGAGGTGCGTCTTCTGGTCGAACAGGTAGCTGGTGATGTACTGGATGAACTCCGGGCTCCCCCCGCCGTTGTACCGCATGTCGAAGATGATCGCGTCGGCGTTGCGCACGAACGCCATCGCCGCCGACCCCGCGACGCGGGCGCCTTCGGCGTTGGCGAACAGGTCGAACCGCACATAGCCGATGTTGCCCGGCAGCATCTCGACCTTGCGGAACGCGTAGTTGTCCTTGCGTGCCTCATCCTCTCCCATCCCCAGCAGCGCATCGTCGTGCGCCGGCGCCGCCTTGGGCGGCTCGGGGGAGACGTTGACCCGCAGGTGACCATCGTGTGACACCGAGCGCAGGTCGTCAGTGAGCTGGCGGGCGAGCACGGTTTCAGTCTTGATCGAGTCGTACCCGCCGGCCTTGAGCTTGGCCCGCACCTTCTCCGCCATTTTCGCCGCGACGTCGGGGTAGACGTATCCCTCCTCCAGCGCCCGGCACGCGCCCTCGATCGTGGAGGTGCGCACCTCGGGCGTCAGCGGCCTGGGCCGGGCCTCTTCCCCGCCCACGCTGACCATCACGCCGTCCAGCCGACCGCCGTCGCTGGTGTCAAACATGAAGTCCATGCCCACCGTCTGCCCGTGGGCGGCCTTGCAGACCAGCGAGACGCCCGAGTCGTCGGCGGAGACGACCTGATCGATGGTCAGCGTGCCAAACTCGGCTTTCATCGACTGCATGCGCTTCAGGCGGTCGGGCAGGCTGACCGCGGCGCGGTTCTTGGCCGAGCGGTGGCTTGCCTCGAACGCGCGGACGGCCTCCTCGGACCCGTCGTTGACCATGGCGATGAACGTCTCGGCGATCTTCATCGGGCCATCCCCGCGGCTCGCCGTGGCCGCCTCGCCCACCCCGGCGGGGGCGAGGCGGCTCTCGAGCGTCAGTCCCGCCGACATCACCAGCAGCAGCAGCGGCGTGATCGCCGTCCCGGCCCGACGGACACGGGCGCGGCTCGCGGCAACGGGGCTGGCGGAAAGCGTCAGGACGGCGTGGCTCATGATCGGCTCCTTGCGCTCGTGCGGGCCCGGAAGGGCGGCATGGCGGAGTATAGTGCTATTCGCACTATAATGGGGAGGAGCGTTCCCGGGATTTCCGTCGCCTGTTCTCGAAAAGTCGTAGGATCGGCACGCATGGCACGAGCATCCCCCAGATCCACTCCCCGGGAGATCAAGCCCCGGGAGAAGCCTCCCGCCCCTCGCCGCGGGAAGCCATCCCGCGCCGGCGGCCGAACGCTCAGCGAACTCGAGGCCTTCACGCTCGGCCTGGTCTGGCAGCTGGGGCCGTGCAGCCCGTACGACATCCGCCGGGCGATGCAGCTTTCCCCGTCGTCGCAGTGGAGCGGCAGCGCGGGGGCGATCTACCCCCTGATGCGCCGTCTGGAGCGGATGGACCTGGTTGAATCGCGCGCGGCGAGGACGGGCAAGCGGGATCGCCGGGACTACGCGGTGACGCCCGCGGGGATCGAGGAACTTCGGGGATGGATCGGCCCGCCCTTCCCCCCCGGCGCGATCTCGGTGACATACGACCCGCTGCGCTCCCGCGCCCGGTTCCTTGCCGCCCTCGCCCCCGCGCAGCGCAAGGCGTGGCTGAAGGAGGCGCACGGGGCGCTAGACGAGGTGGCGCGGATGGTGGAGCAGTGGCAGCGCGAGCAGGGGGAGCGCGACCCGATCCTGACGCTGATCTCCCGCAACGGTGAGCTTGAAACGCAGGCGAGGCGGCAGTGGCTGCGGGAGATGACCGACGCGCTGGGCTAGCGCGAGCGGCGGCGGAGGCGTTCGGCGGCGACGGCCTCGACGGCCTTGTGGATGGAGTCGTCGACCTTCTCGTTGGTGATGAACAGGTCGTAGACGCCGCAGGCGCGGCCCTCGGCGATCTCTCGCTGCGCGGCGCCGAACCGGCCCAGGATCGCCGACTCATCCTCGCGCTTTCGCGAGCGAAGGCGCTGCAGCAGCGTCTCCTCGTTGGGAGGAAGGATGAAGATGCTGAAGGCCTCGGGCAGCTTGCGCTTGACCTGCTTGGCGCCCTCGACGTCGATCTCCAGGATCACCAGCCGCCCGCGCTTGAGCTGCTCCTGCACCCAGTCGCGCGGGGTCCCGTACTTCTTGCCGTAGATGCCGGCGGTCTCCAGGAACCCGTCCTGGGCCTTCATCTGCTCAAACTGCTCGTCGTCCACGAAGTGGTAGTCCACGCCCTCGACATCGGCCGCGGTGCGGGGGCGAGTGGTCCACGAGACCGAGAAGACCGAGTCGGGGATGCTGCGCTCGACCCCGCGCGTGATCGTGGTCTTTCCAACGCCCGAGGGTCCGCTGATGATGAGCAGGAGTCCGTCGTCGGTGTCGGTGGGGAGTCGGTGGCCGGCGGGCATGGGGGGAGGGTATGGCGAAGGGGGGTGGGAAAACAAAGGGGAGGCACAGGGCGCGGGGAGCAGGCACTGGGGGAGAGCCAAGGTAAGAGGGCAAAGCGCTACAGGGCCACATGGCCAAAGGGCCACATGAACACGCACAGTCGCACAGCGGCACAGCGGCACAGCGGCACAGCGGCACAGCGGCACAGCGGCACAGCGGCACAGCGGCACAGCGGCACAGCGAAGAATGTTATCGCGGAGGGCGCTGAGAGGAGCGGGAAAGAGCGCGGGCAGCGCTGCTCTTCACTTCGTGACTCCGTGACTCCGTCTCTTCGTGACTTCTCCTAACACCCCTGCTCGTAGGCTCGCACGAACGCGTCGAAATCGTCGGTGTCGATGAAGCCGGTGGCATCGATATCGGCGAGCGCGGCCCCGGACTCAAAGGCGCGGATGAAGGCATCAAAGTCGTCGGTATCGACAAAGCCCGTACCGTCGAGGTCGGCGGGACAACGAACGCTGAGGGTGGTGAGCGGTGACTCGGCGCCGCCGCACGCGCCCGTGACGATGCAGCGGTACTCCCCGGCGTCCGACGCGGCGGCGCCGGAGAGGATGAGGATCGAATCTCGGCTGCCCTGCACCACGGCCCCGCCCGAGCTCGCGCCTCCCGCGCCGTCACGCACCTCCACGCCGTCGTGCAGCCAGCGGTAGCTCAGTTCACCCGCACCCTGGGCCAGGATCGAAAGCGTCGCCGTCGCGCCGGGAGCGACAACTGCTTCTCCGCTCACGTCACCAATCGTCGGCAGTTGCAGCGCGAACTCGTGCAGGGAGCCCACGCGTTCCAGGGAGTTTGCGCTCGTCGCGGGCGCGGCGGCGTAGAGCGTGTTGCCCGCGAGTCGCAGCACCTGCCCGAACGCGTCGGCGGCGGCGAGGTTCTCACCCGAGAGCTTGAACTGGTGCGTCCAGAAGTCTCCCGGCAGCGTGAAGATGTGCACGACGCCCGCGCCGGGTCCAAAGCCGGTGATGGAGGCGGCGGGGTCCGCGGCGGCAATGAACCCCGGCCCGGCGGCGAGGGATTGACCGAACTTGACCGAGCGTTCCCCGACGGGTGCGTGCAGCCGCGCCCTGAGGGCCCATCGCGTCCCGTTGAACGTATACGCATACGCGGAGCCAATCATCATGCCGTTGACAACGACGTCGGCGGGCGCCCCGACCACCAGCGTGTCGCCGTGCGCGGCGAGGCTCGCGCCGAAGAGATCGTCCTTGAGGGAATCCGAAGCCGTGATGCGGTCCTCGAAGATCCAGTCGCCGTCGGCGCGGCGGAAGGAATAGACGGCGTCGCCCTTGACCGCAGCGCTGGCGCTGCGGGTATCGGACACAAAGATGCGGTCCCCGGAGATCAGCACGCGCGTGCCGAACCCGCGATTGGCGCGGGCGTCTGGGGCGTGCAGGATCGCCCGCTGGGTCCACACGCCTTGGGAGCGTTCGAAGATGTAGGCAGCGCCCGCATCGGTCTGCCCCGGCGCGTCGGCCCCGTCGGCCCCGACGACGGCAAGGTCCCCCGCGACGGCGACGTCGATGCCGAAATCGGCCCCGCTCTGCGCATCGGAGGCCCGCAGCAACGCTTCCTGCTCCCACGCGCCGTTGCTCTGTCGATAGATGCGGGCCTCGCCGGTGAGGGAGAGGAAGTTATCGGGTGCTCGCGTGAGCGGGAAGCCGACGGCGATGGTGTCGTTCGACATCGCCACGCTCTGCAGCGCCAGCGACACATCGATGGGCGCGGTAAGGAAGTCCTCCTGGACCCACTGCCCTCCCTCAAAGCGGAAGACGGTGGCGAGGGCCTGCGTATCACCGCTGCGGAAGAGATACCGGGTCGATCCAGCGACGAGGGTGTTGCCGCTGATGGCGAAAGTGGATCCAAAGGCCCGGTTGGCCTGAACGAAATCGGGCGCGATCGCGCCGACCTGCATTGCGCAGGGCTGGGCCCTCGCGGCGCTCTGGATAAAGCCCCCAAGACCCGCGCCGACTCCAACACACGAGAACATGACAGCCCGCAAGCCCAGGCGGGCCGAAGCGCACGGCATGGAGATATTCATCGGAAATGACCTTCCGGTCGCGGAGAGCAGTGTGAAGGTATTCAATGCCCGCCCGCACCGCTGCGAATGCACGGTCCCACGCAAGCACCATACAAGAAGCATCCGCCGCGTGCAAGCGGCTTTGAAAGTAAAAACGAAGTGTGCCCGCTGACGCGGCCTGAGGAAGCGTGAAACGTTACTTCCCCGGCGCCACGCCCAGGTGCTTCCAGTATCTTCCCGGCGGCTGGATCGCCGGCTCGAACCGCGACCACATCTGGCTCCTCGGGTGCACGAACACCAGGTCGCGCTCGTGGCGAACCCATTCGCGAGGCACCGGGTGCAGCCACAGACGGTGGCCGGAGCGGAAGCCGCCGCGGTCCATCGCCAGCACGCGGTAGCCCACCCGCGTGAACATGTCCCACATCAGTTCGGGCGGCGTGCCGTTGATGTCGAGCAATTCCGCGTTCGCCTCCGCGACGAACGCCGGCAGGCGGGCCTCGATGATCTTGGGCAGCCCGCAGATCGCCTTGACCTCAAAGCCCTCGACGTCGAGCTTGATCAGCAGCGGGCGAGGGTCGGTCCGGTCGATCACATCATCCCCGCGCGCGATCGGCACCACGCCGCCCGACTTCACCACGCCCTGGTACCGGTCGGGGATCGGGCTGAACGTCGCCGCGGCAAGGTTGCCTTCTCCGGGCAGGCGGATCTCCATCGCCGACGGCGCATCCGACAGTCCCATGCGGTGGATGCGCACCTGCGAAAGGCCGTTGGTCTCGATGTGGAACTTGAGCTCATCGAACACGGGCGGGAAGGGCTCGAACGCCTGCACGAGCCCGGATTTTCCGACGATCCCCGCGGCGTACATCGAGATGAGCCCGATGTTCGCCCCGCCGTCGACAAAGCAGTCGCCCGGCCGGAGGGCGAGCTTAACGACGGAAAGAATCTCCAGCTCGTGGTAGCTGCCGAAATAGTGCCAGATGCGGTGGTAGAAGTCGCGCGGGTTGAGCCGCACGCGATTGCCGTGGAAACGGTCGTTCATCTCCACCATCGGCGCATCGGCCCAGAAGGCAAAGTCCATCAGCCGCCCGTGCTCGGTGACGTACGTCCCGAACTTTGGCAGCTCGCGCCGCGCGTACCAGTGCAGCGCCGCGTCCTTCAGCCGCTGGGTGAACGAAAGCTTGGACCGCTGCCACGCTCGCCACGCCGCCATCACGCGCGGATCGGGCCGGCGATTGAAAGGATGCGCCGGCGCCTGCGGGGGCTGGTCGTGCGCCGGCTGGTTGTGCGAGAGATTGATCGGCAGCTGACTCATGGGCATTGGCACGCTCGCCTGCGCCTTGGGCTCCACCTGCTCGGCGGGAAGTGCGGCTCGATCGGGGCCGGCGAGGGGTTGGGGCGTGGACACGGGCAAGCTCCAGAACGTGCGGTGGAGATTCTAGGTGGAGCGAACCACCGACAACCGAGAACACAGCGGCACAGGAATTTGAACACAGAGGCCGCGGAGGTCGCGGAGAAGCGCGGAGGGAAGGGCTGAGTGGAGCAGGAGCGCCTGCGAGACTCGGTACGTTCTTCACTTCGTCTCTTTCTCTCTGCGTCTCTGCGTCTCTTCCGCCCGTCTCCTCCGCCTCTGTGCCTCTGTGGTGAGTCATCTTCCTCTTGACCGCATCTCAGCCGTCCTGCTTCGCCAGTTCGGCAAGCGCCGACCCGGCGACGCGGTGGACGGTCCATTCATCCATCTTCACCGCGCCCAGGGCCTTATAGAACTCCAGCGCGGGCGTGTTCCAGTCCAGCACCGACCATTCCATCCTTCCGCACCCGCGATCCACGGCGATCTTTGCGAGGTGGAGCAGCAGGGCCTTGCCCAAGCCCTTTCCCCTCGCCGCGGGCCGCACGAACAGGTCTTCCAGGTAGAGCCCCGCGCGGCCCGTCCAGGTCGAGAAGTTGAGGAAGAACAGCGCGATGCCCTGCGCCTCGCCGTCGATCTCACCGATCACGCACTCGGCGAGGGGGGCTCGGCCGCTGATGGACCCAAACAGCGCGGCGTGCATCTGCGCGGGCGTGGCGACGGCCTGCTCGGGGGCCTTCTCGTAGTCGGCAAGCTCGGCGATCATGCGGAGGATGAGCGGGATGTCCTCCGGCGTCGCCGGGCGGAGCGTGATGGACCGCAGGTCCGTGGAGGGGGTCTGGTGCATCGACGAGTTTAAGCAGGGCGGGCCGCTGATCCGCGGGTGTGGTAGGGTTGGGCCGCCCCGGGAGCCCCGCGGGGTTCACCTGCCCGCGCAAGTCAGCACGGCCAACCACAGACCCAAACAAACCCCCGTCCGGTTCTTTCAACGCTTTCCGCGGGCCCGGCCGATGCAATCCCAGCGTCCGCCGCGCCGGGCTATCCCCGCGCCCGGGCCGGGCCAACCATTGCCCTCTACCGACCTTCTCAGGCCCGCCAACGCCACGCACCGGAGCTCACCGCATGTTCCTCATCCGCCGCGCCAAGCTCGACGACACCTCCACCCTGGTCAAGCTCGCCAAGATGGTGCACTTCATCAATCTCCCCCCCGACCGGGAGATCATCGGCAACAAGATCAACCAGAGCCGCGCCGCCTTCGCCAAGGCCGCCGGCGCCGCCGTCGAGCCCCACCCCGACCTGGCGATGCCCAAGATGAAGCCCGGACCCACGGGCGTACGGCAGTCGCTGGCGAACCGCCTCGCCCCCGACGTCGGGGATCCGCCCGAAGAACTGCGCCCGGCTTCCACGCACGGTCCCAAGTACGGGAGCACCAAGGGGCCCGGCGGCAAGACCACGCGGCACTCCAGCCCGCCCCTCTCTGCGGAGCGCAAGGCCGCCGGCCCGCACCCCGCGCCGATCCCGGCGGTCAACGCCGCGGGATTGTCGTCGGCGAAGAGCGACATCTTCATGTTCATTCTGGAGGACACCGAAACCCAGGCGTGCCTGGGCACCTCCCAGATCCTCGCCCACATGGGCGGCCCGGGGAACCCCAACCTCTCCTTCAAGCTCTCCCGCAAGGAGTTCTTCAGCCAGTCGCTCCAGTTCGGATCCACGCACATCGTCGCGACGCTGTACCTGGATGAATCGGGACCTTCGGAACTGGGCGGGCTCATCCTCCAGCCTTCGTACCGCTCCCACAAGGCCAAGCTCGGCCGGCTGCTGAGCCTGGTGCGGTTCCACTTCATCGCCCTGCACCGGCCGCTCTTCAGCGAGCGGCTCATCGCCGAGATGATGGCCCCCATCTCCCCCGACGGCCAGAACGTGCTGTGGGAGTTCCTGGGCCGGCGATTCATCAACCTGACGTACGCCGAGGCCGACCGCTTCTGCCAGTACTCGCGCGAGTTCATGCTCGCCCTGCTGCCGCGCGAGGAGATCTACCTGACCCTCCTGCCCCCCGAGGCCCGCGCGGTGATCGGGGAGGTCGGTCCCGAGACGCTCCCGGCCCGCCGCATGCTGGAAAAGATCGGCTTCCGCTACAAGGACTTTGTCGATCCGTTTGACGGCGGACCGCACCTGGAAGCGCACACGGGGGAGATCAAGCTTGTCAAGGACACGCGGCTGCTTCCGCTGGGAGAGCCGATCAACCCCAGCGCCGCGACGCGGAGCGGGATCGTCTCACGGCTGGACCCCGACGGTGAGTTCCGCGCCGCGCATGTTGATTTCACCGACACGGCGAGCACCGTGCGGCTGTCGCGCGAATCCATGAAGCTCCTCGCCGTCGAGCCCGGCATGCCCGTCGGCTTCACCCCCATGGAACCCCCCCAGGGCGCCACCAAAAAGCCCCCGCCCGGCCGCAAGCGTGCCTAAGTGATGCCTGGTTGTCAAAATTTGCCGCCTTTGCCCTCTCTGCCCCATCTGCCCCATTTGCATCTCCCCATGCCCTCCCCCCTCCTCGGCATCCTCGGCGGCGGACAGCTCGCCCGCATGCTCGCACTCGCCGCCCACCCGCTGGGCCTGCGCTGCCGCGTGCTGGATCCCTCTCCGCAATCCCCCGCCGGCGCCGTCGCCGAGCATGTCTGCGCCGACTACACCGACGCCGCCGCCCTCGACCGGTTCGCCCAGGACCTCTCCGCCATCACCTACGAGTTTGAAAACGTCCCCCTCGCCTGCATCCAGCACCTTCAGGCCCGCGTCAATCCGTCCGCCCCCATCTTCCCCCCGCCGCAGGCCCTCCAGACCGGCCAGGACCGCCTGCTGGAAAAGCAGCTCTTCCGCTCCCTGGGCATTCCCGTCGCCGGCTTTGCCGACATCGGTTCTCTGGATGACCTTCGCCGCGCGGCGAAGGAGCTTGGTCTGCCCGCCGTGCTCAAGACCCGTCGCATGGGCTACGACGGCAAGGGCCAGATCGTGCTGCGGCCCGCGAGCAGCGGGGAGACTACCGACCCCCTCTCCCTCGCGTGGCACTCCCTCAACCTGCACCTGGCACGCAATCCTTCGGCGGCGCCCACGCCGCTGATCCTCGAAGCGTTCGTGCCCTTCCAGGCGGAGGCGTCGATTCTCGCAGTCCGGTCCCGCGCCGGGGAGATCCGCACCTATCCCCTGGTGCGCAACGAGCACGCCTCGGGCATCCTGCGGCGATCGCGGGCGCCCTTCGCCGCCTTCGCGGACGACCTCGCCGGGCCGGCGGCGGGCCCGCGCCCCGCGGTCGATCCCGGGACGCTGGAGGCCCAGGCGATCCGGGCGGCGACGCGCATCCTCGAAGCCCTCGACTACGTCGGCCTGCTTGCGGTCGAGTTCTTTGTGAAGGACGGCACGCTCATCGCCAACGAGATCGCCCCGCGCGTGCACAACTCGGGTCACTGGACCATCGAGGGCTCGGTGTGCAGCCAGTTCGAGAACCACGTCCGCGCCGTCTGCGGGTTGCCGCTGGGGGATTGCTCGATGCGGTACCCCGGCGCGTCGGCGAGCATGTGCAACCTGGTGGGCGGATGGCCCGATCCCGCCGACCCCGCGGGGATCCTCTCCATCCCCGGCGTCGGGCTGCACCTGTACGGCAAGGAGCCCCGCCCCGGCCGGAAGGTCGGCCACGCGACGCTGGTGGGCGCCGGGGGCGATTTCGCGGCCCGCGCCGCTCGCCTGGAGGCCCTCGCCGCCGCCTCGTGGGGCGCGTAGTTCCCCCGCGCGGGGCACAGGGGCTTCTTCCCTGCCTGCTTCCCTGTCTACGTCTCTGTTTGTCGCCTGCACGTTCCCGTCTCCACCCCCCGCTCCCACAAAATCTCTCGCCGCATCCCCTCTCGGGACGATTCTTCTTGGCGCGAGACATGGGCGCTGTGCCCAGGCCCACGCGCGTTGCCCTCCGGGACCTTCCAAGC
Source organism: Phycisphaerales bacterium (assembly GCA_044226385.1). Taxonomy (GTDB): domain Bacteria; phylum Planctomycetota; class Phycisphaerae; order Phycisphaerales; family UBA1924; genus JAEUJB01. The sequence continues at coordinate 310,817 of JBGAHA010000005.1, read as the reverse complement.
CCGTACATCCAGAGACGCCCAATCGATGAACGACACGACCAACACCACCGTCATCGGCGCCGGAACCCGCATCAAGGGCGACATCTCCTTCGAGACCACCGCCCGCATCCTGGGCCAGGTCGAGGGCCGGGTCTCCTCCAAGGCCGAAATCCACGTCGGGGAGGGCGGCCACTGCAGCGCGTCCCTCGACGCGGCCCGCATCACCATCGACGGCACGGTCGAGGGTGACGTCAGCGCCAGCGACCGCATCCAGCTCAACGCCAGCGCCGTCGTCTGCGGGGATCTCACGACCACCTCCCTGAGCGTCGCCGAGGGCGCCTCCTTCGTCGGCTACTGCCGCGTCGGGCCCGAGGCCGCCAAGCTCAAGACCACCGACACCGTCACCACCACGGCGACCACCACCCGCCGGGAGAACGGCGTCAAGACCAACGGCACCGGCCCCGGCCACGAGACGATCTCCGCCGCCTTCGCCGGCCTCGAAGCCAAGTTCGCGGCGATCGGCAAGAACAAGAACGCCGAAGTCGCCGCCACGCCCTGATCACGGTCCTTCAACGAGCCTTGGCGGCATGCACGAGTTGCTCCCCGTCGGGCCCCGTCCGGCCCCGCGGCCGTGTGCCCCTCCGCGCCGACGCGTCCCCATCGCGGCCTGAACACGGATGCTCACGCTCCCCACCAAGACGCTCCGCCAGGCCACCTGCTACCACTGCCGCCGGGCTTTTCAGGCAAGTTCCCACGCGATCACCCTCACCTGCCCCCACTGCTACAAGCGCGTGGGGCTTGAGGACCAGATCATCCACGGCGCCCACCACGTCAAGGCCCTGGAGACGGCGGGCATCGTCATCGTCGAGAAGAAGGGCTGGCTGAAGACGCCCCGCGTGCAGGTCGGGGAGCGGATGGAAGTCCACGGCCGCGTCGAGGCGAGCGTGATCTGCAACGGACCGGTGTACCTGGGACCCCGGGCGATCTGGACTGGAGACCTGAGCGCCCCTTCGCTCATCGTGACGCCCGGCGCGGTGATCACGGGCGGATATTTCCGCATCGGGGCGTGATCGCCGCATCACCCCGCCGCCCCTACCCCCGCGCGGCATAGATCAGCGTGAGCATCAGGTTGAACATCGCGTGCCCGACGATGAACGGCCACAGCCGTCCGAGCAGCACGTAGCTCAGCCCCAGCGCGACGCCGCAGGCCGTGACCGCCAGCGCCGAATAGCTTCCCTGGTACACGTGGTACGAGCCAAAGCACAGGGCTGAAAAGACAACCCCGGCCCACATGTTGCCCGTCAGGTCCGTGAGGCGGCGGATCAGGTAGCCCCGGCACACGATCTCTTCCGAGGCCGCCGATGCGGAGATCCCAAGCACCGCAAGGACCCACTCCGCCGTGCCCTGCGGGGCCGTCCCGTGTGCCGCGGTCTCGCCGCCGGGGATCCACGTAAGGACACCCTCCTGCCATGGGATGAAGTCGCAGACATGAGCGAAGATTCCGTCGAGGACGTACGGGACGAAGATGAGAAGCACGGCGACGTAGATCCCCAGCGCCCCGTCCAGCAGCGGCCTCACCCGCACCAGGCCGAATCGCATCCACGCCAGACCCGTCGATCGCATGATCCACAGCACGGGGACCAGGATCAGCACCGAACGAGTGAGCCCCAGCCCGTAGTCGCCCGTGTCGGGTGGCTCGGGAGCGATCAGGTACCGCACCGCGTCGATGAGATGGGGGATCACGCCGATCGACAGGACCGCCAACACCTCCCACCACAGGGCCTGGGTCGGCGGCGGTCTTCGCGATACATCGTGTGATGCAGACGGCGTCGCCGCAGCGGACACCGGAAAGTCGTCGGCCGCCGGCGCTCCGCCATCCCCATCCTCATTCCCCGGTCGCTCCATCGGGGCACTTTACCACGGCGTTTCGTGCCTTGCGAAGCCTCTCGCTCAGCCCTTCTCCACCGCGACATCCAGCTCTACCGTCACCGGCAGCAGGCACTCGGTATCGGTGCACGCCTGGTAGGTCATCGCCACCAGCGGGCGGCCCTTCCACGCGCCCACGCGCTCCAGCACCACCGGCAGCTCGATCGTCCCCTTGTACACCCGCAGCGCCTCCCGGTACGGCTCACCGTCGGGATAGTCCGCGTACGCGACGACGCCCGAGCCGTGGACGATCCCCACGCGCATCGGCACGAGGCCTTCCCCCCCGCCGCCGGGATCGGCGGCGATGACGTGGTGCCCGTCGGCGATCTTGAGCACCAGCGTGAACTCGGCGGGCGTCTGTTCCCCCACGGTCACGCGGTCCACCGCGGCGTAGATCTCGACCGCGAGCAGCGGCTCGCGCGATCCGGTCTTGGATGTGGTCACCGGCGCCAAACTCTGGCCCGGCGGCGTGCTCCACGCGCCCGCCTGCGCGGGATCGGCGCTCTCCGCCGCCACAAAGTCGCTCATCAATCCCTTGAACCGTTCGTCGGTCAGCGCCCTGGCCAGCGCCCGCGTCGCGTTGATGCTCCCCACCGGGGACTGCGCGATCGCTCCCGACAGGGAGACCAGCAGCTCACCAGCCTCGCGCCGCCACACCACGCTCCCCGTCGCCGCCGCAAGGTCCAGCAGCGCGTGCGCCATCGCCGAGGGCCCGCTGGGAATCACCCCGTCGTGCATCGAACTTGTCCGCACGAACAGGTCGGCCTCCCCGGCGCGCGTGTCGCAGTACCGCAGGCGTCCGTCGCGCCGGTCGGCAAAGTCCTTCATCGCGTGCGTCGCCAGTCGCTCGGCGCCGGCGATCAGCTCCCCCGCGTCCTGCCCCGCTCGTTGCACGGCGCGGGCCATGTCCACAAGCCCCTGGATCACCATTCCCGAGTCTTCGAGGAAACCCGGCCCGCCCATCACGCCGCGTCGCCACGCCCGGCGCAGCACGCCGCGCTCGTCCACCATCTCGCGCAGCAGGAACATCGCCGCCCGGCTCCCCGCGGCGAGGTACCGGGGCTCGTCCAGCGCTTCACTCGCCCGCGCCAGCGCCGAGAGCATCAGCCCGTTCCACGAGGCGAGCACCTTGTCGTCGGTGTGCGGATGCTCGCGCCGATTCCTCGCCGTCAGCAGCCGGCGGTTGATCCCCGCGAGGCGCTCTCGCAGCGAATCCACCTGCACGTTCAGCGGAGAGGCGAGGCGGTCGAGCCGGTCGGCAAGGCGCAGCACATTGACCGGCGCTTCATGGGGATGGTGAGGATCCTGGAAATTCGGCCCCGCGTCCAGCCCGTAGACCTTCAGGGCGAGCGCCGCGTCGGCCTCGGCCTCCGCGGGCTGGCCCGAAGGCGTTCCCACGCCCGCGCCCAGCGCCGCGCGAAGCTCCGGCGGCGTCCAGACGTAGTTGAGCCCCTCGCGCCCGTCCACCTCGGCATCCTGGGCGCTCCAGAACCCCCCGTGCTCGTCGGCAAGCTCGCGCAGCACGTAGTCGATCGTCGCCCGCGCGACCCGCGCGTATTCCTGATCCGCGTACTTCGTCGCCGCCCGCGCGTAGACGCTCGCGAGCTGCGCGTTGTCGTACAGCATCTTCTCAAAGTGCGGCACCGTCCACGACTGGTCCACGCTGTAGCGGTGAAAGCCCCCGCCGATCTGGTCGAAGATGCCTCCCGACAGCATCGAGTCCAGCGTCTTCTTCACGCACAGGTCGATCGCGTCGGCGGTCTGGTCGTCGGCGGCGGCGCGGCGAACATCCAGCAGGAACTCCAGGTACGCGGGTTGGGGGAACTTGGGCGCTCCCCCGAACCCGCCGTTGATCTTGTCGAAGGTCGACAGCAGTTGCTGCAGCGCCTGGGAGATCTGCGCCTCCCCCACCACTGCCGGCAGCGTCGCGGCCGAGAGGTTCTCCGTGACGGCCTGGGCGATCTGCTCGGCCTGGGCGAGCACTTCCTGTCGCCGCGTTTTCCAGGCATCGGCGATGCCCTCGAGCACCTGCGTCCATCCCGGCATGTTGCCGCGCTGCTGCGGCGGAAAATACGTCCCGCACCAGATCGGCCGAAGGCCCGCGGGCTCCAGGAACACGTTCATCGGCCACCCGCCGCTGCCGCGGGTCACCAGCAGCGCGTTCATGTAGATGTCATCAACGTCGGGCCGCTCTTCCCGGTCGAGCTTGATGCACACGAAGCGCTGGTTCATCTCCCGCGCGATCTCCTCGCTCTCGAAGCACTCGCGCTCCATCACGTGGCACCAGTAGCACGTCGAGTACCCCACGCTCAGCAGGATCGGCACGTCCCGCCGCCGCGCCTCCTCGAACGCCGCCGGACCCCACGGCCACCATTCCACCGGGTTGTACGCGTGCTGGAGCAGGTACGGGCTGGATTCCTTTGCCAGGCGGTTGGGCCGCCGCGCCTCGCTCGATTCATCCCCGCCCCGCGTGTGCTGCGTCATCCCTGCCTCCCGCCGCTCATCGCCAGCGCGCCGACTGAGCCCCGACCAGTTTGATCACAAGGCCCACGAAACGACCGCCCGCCAGCGGGTCCGCCACCGGCAGCACCGTCGCCGCCGGAAGCTCTCCGCCCGCCCGCAGCCCGATCAGCGAGGCCGCCGCGCGGCTGCTGCTGGTGAGCACCGCGTTCATCGGCAGCTCCACGCCCGTCACCGTCGCCGTGCCCGCGATCGCGCGCACGTCGTGGCGATCACACCCTTCCACGGCGCTCTGCACGAGCTCTTCCATCTCTTCCTGCACGTGCTTGGCGGCCTGCGTCACCCGCCGGCCCGCGTCGGCGACGATGTCACGGTCCCCCGCGGAATCGATCCGCGGATCGATCATGCTCGCCTCATTGATCGCGTCGCGAAGTTCCGCCAGCATCTCCATCGAGTCGGCCCGCACGTCGGCGAGCAGTTCGCCAGATGCCTGCACGAGCACCGGCAGCGTGAAGGCGAACACGCGCCGCCCCAGCGCCTCCTCGGCCTTCTGGGCGACGCTCAGCGCCGCCGACCTCGCCACCATCAGCCCGTGCCGCACGGCGAAGCGGTCCAGCCCCGCCGACAGCGGGACGCAGATGCCCGGGTCGGGCCCGCCCTTGAGTACGTCCCCGGCGACGGCGTCGAGGTATTCCTTCTCGTCATCAAACAGCCCGGCGCGCATCAGTGGCGCCAGCTCCGACCAGGCCCCGTCGAGCAGGTCGGACCACACGCGGCGAACCTCGTCCAGCGCATCAGCGCCGTTGAAATCCGGCACGATCGCCCCCGACTGCCACAGCGGCTGCGTCCACTGCCAGCTCTCCACGAACTTGCGGTACCGCGGCAGCGCCGCCGCGGCGTCCCGAAGGTCGTCGGCCCGCATCGTCCGGAACGGCGCGGGCATCAGCGTCACCACCCGGTCGGCGAGCTGCAGCGACGCCATCGCCGCCGGCTCGCGGGTGGTGAGGTGATAGGGGCTGACGACGACGTTCATGAACCTCAAGGATAGATCGCTCTCTCCCCAGCCACCGCCGGGCGGATTCCCTGACATCTCGCGTGCGGCAGCATCCAGCCTCGCCCGCAGCACCGCATCGGCCCCCAATCAAAAATCTTGCGCGCATGACCGCGTTTGTGCGCCTTTTTTGACGTCCCGCGCGGCACGCCTGAAGTCGGCCTCGCCTCTCTCCCGATCCACCGACCCATGGAACCCCTCGCTCCACACGACCGCGAGCAGCTCACACGCCTCATCGAGCTCAGGGAAGATCTCCAGGCCCTCGCCGCGCACTCCTCCACGCCCCTGCTCGATCTCTACGCCTGGGTGAGCCGGCCCGACATCCAGGCCTACCTCGCCTTCCACCGCGCCCACCACCACTACCTCCAGCAGCGCGACGCCCGGGAAGCCCTCCACGCCATGGTCGCCGCCGATGACCCCATCGAACGCCGCCGCGCCGCCTGCACGCTGCTGAAAGCCCCCGTCACGCCCCGCGCGGCCCGAAGGGACGACCCGGCTCCGCCCGCCGCGCCTGTGCCCGGCACTCGGCCCACCTCTTCCCGCGACACCGCCCACGGTGGCGTTCCTTCTTCTACAGCCCCCGCCTCCACCGCCCCGGCGGTCCCCGCCGCGATCACCCTCGCCTCCACCCTCGGCCTGGAACGCCCAGCCGCCGCTGGAAACTCCTTCCCCGCCACCCCCACCGCTACACTTTTGCAGGTGCTCGACCGCCTCGAAGCCCAGGCCCGAGCCGAGCTCGCCCAGGCCCAGCGGGACCTCATGAAGGCCTCCGGAAAGCTCCAAACCACCCTCGGGGACGCCCCGATTTCGCAGGTTCTTGCCTTCCAGGGCCTCCAGAACCCGCAGGAATCGGCCTTTCCAGCCCCCGGGCAGGGACCGACCGATTCCCCCCCTTGTCCTGACCCGGCTTCCGGCTAGTATTCCCTCCTGCCCATTTCTGGTGGAACTGGGCGGTCCGCTGTCCTTGTCGCTTTGGTGGAACGCATGCCGACGATCAATCAGCTCATCCGCAACCCTCGCCGCAAGCTCGGTCGCATCAACAAGGTCAAGGACCTGGTGAACTGCCCGCAGAAGCGCGGCGTGTGCACGATCGTCCGGACGATGACGCCCAAGAAGCCCAACTCGGCTCTGCGCAAGATCGCCCGCGTCCGCCTCTCCAACGGCAAGGAAGTCACCGCCTACATCGGCGGCGAAGGCCACAACCTCCAGGAACACTCCATCGTCCTGGTCCGTGGCGGTCGCGTGCGAGATCTGCCCGGCGTTCGCTACCACATCGTCCGCGGCACCCTCGACTGCCTGGGCGTTGAGAACCGCAAGCAGAGCCGGTCCAAGTACGGTGCCAAGCGCGGCAAGAAGTAAGAAATCCTTCGGTGCGGCCTCGACCACGGGTTGGAGGCCGCCCGATTATGACTCACGAGACCGAAGCGCCCGCGAGGGTGTGGCTCGCCGACAGGCAGGCCCGCCCCAGCCTCCTCTTCTAGAACTCAACGTGCCCCGCGCGAAAGCCAAGGCCACGTTTTTCATCCGGTTCGGCGAGTAATCGCAGCGGCCACTCTCGGGAACACCCACCCGGCCCCTCGCGGTGAAGCAGCCTTTGATGTCAAGGGCGATCGCCGGCAACCCAGGAACCCCCGTCGCCCTCTCCGGGCTCGCCGGTTCCGCCTTGGGAGTTTCGCATGGGCCGCAAGAAGTTCACCTCCGCCGACGAGCAGCTCCGCCCCGACGCCCGGTACAACGACCGCGTCGTGTCGCGCTTCATCAACTGCATCATGTACGACGGCAAGAAGTCCGTCGCCCAGCGCGTCGTCTACGACGCGATGGACATCATCACCGACAAGCTCGCCAAGGAAACCGACCCCAACGCCCCCCAGAGCGCGCTGGACCTCTTCCTCCGCGCCATCGACAGCATCAAGCCCTTCGTCGAAGTCCGCTCCAAGCGAATCGGCGGCGCCAACTACCAGGTGCCCATGCAGGTCAACCGCAAGCGTCAGCAGTCCCTCGCCTTCCGCTGGCTCATCGACGCGACCCGCGCCGAAAAGGGCCGCCCCATGTGCGAGCGCCTCGCCGACGAGCTCTACATGGCCGCCCAGGGCCAGGGCAAGGCCATGCAGACCCGCGACCAGACCCACAAGATGGCCGAAGCCAACCGCGCCTTCGCCCACTTCGCCAACTGAACCCGGGCTGTCAAGCCCGCGGCCCCTCGCATCCAATCGCCCCCCCTCAGGCCCGGCCCCATCGCCGGGCCTTTTTCTTTAACTTTCCCTCTCGTGGCACAGGCGTCCGTGCCTGTGTCCTACCCCCTCTCCTCCACTCCTTGGGCCCGCTCCTCGCCCCCCCAACCCCCATGTATATAGAGGGCCCTCTTCTTCAGGCCTTCCCTACCCCCTCTTTGAGTACCATTCCCCACAGTCCGGGAGGTCATTATCTTGGCGAAGAAACCCAGCAAACGCGGAAACGATCCGGCCGGGAACAACCCCTCCAACCTCGGTCCGCCAACGATTGAAGAACTCAGAAAACTTCCCCGCTGGGCCGTCGTCGCCTTCGCGGCACAATGTGCAAGGCGTGCACATCCTTTCATTTTGCCTCGGATAGCTGACGTTGCATCCCTCGATTTGCAACACGCGATTAGCGAATGTAGTTCGGTCTCCTCATCTGCATCTGGCGATCTAACTGCGCTCTCGAATCTGGCCGCAGCACTTAGACAGCACGAAGAACACGCTGGATACCAGCCCAGCTTCGTCTTCCAATCTGCAATTTTCGCTTTGGGGTGCGCAGCAGCGACGATTCAGGGCTCCTCAAACGAGGAACGACTCGAGGCGGCACAACGGGCAATCGATCTATCGATTTGCGCGTTCGGCGTTGATCCCCATCGCGATCACTTTGTCGCGTCACTCCGACACGCTTTTGAACTCCTGCTCGCCGCCTCTGCTCAAGACGAATGGACCGATGAAACGCCCGTCTCGGAGGAGTTTTTCGGCCCCGTGTGGCCGGAGATAGAGCAGAAAGGGTGGCCCGCAATCGCTTCCAACCAAGCGGACGCACGAACTAACGAAAGTTCCACGTACAACTTGCAGAATCTTCCGAGATGGGCGGCGGTCGCCTTTGCCGCCCGATGCGTACGGCGATTACAGCCCCTGTTCACTGATTTGTGGCCGAACGCCTCACGACAACAAATCGACACTATCGATCGGGCGATCTCGGTCACTGAAAAAGCCGCCGCGATGGCCACCGAAGTTCCAGAATTCACGGGAGACGACTTGATTGCCGGTTTCGCCTCGGAAGTAGAACACGCGGCAACAGCGGCACATGCTTATATCTCTGGCGTGATAGCACACGCTGCTGAGGAGGCGGTTCGTGCTGCAATCACTCATCGCGAGGCGGCGGCAACAGCATCTAATCTCGCAGCATTCGCAATCGCCAACCCTGCCATTGCTCCTGCCGTTACTTTAAAGGCGCAATTGGCCATGCGGCGCGATCTCGAACTGCTCTTCGACGCGGCTCGGCGGGAGCGGTGGACCGACGCGACTCCGGTAGCTCCAACGTTCTTTGGCCCAATCTGGCCGGAGGGCGCGCCCGACGGATGGCCGTCATCGACACCGCCCTCGCAGTCACCAACCGCTCCACCTGCGATATGGGAGAAGCTCTCGAAGCTGCCTCGTGCGGCGCTCATCGCATTCGCAGCTCGATGCTCCCGGAGAATTCAACCCCTTCATCGTCACTACTGGCCGGATGTTTCGTTGTCTGAACTGCAGGAGATTGAGACCGACATAACCGATGCTGAGCACGCGGCGATGGCAGCCGTGACTCTTCAGTCACGTCTGAGCAAAGGCTCGCTTATTGAGCGTCTCGTGGACTCAACGCCGCAGTCGGCCGCGCTCCGCACCGCCACCGCAGCGCGTGCTTCTGCGACGATCCCATATGCTTCGCCGGGAGAAGTCACGCATATCGTCCGCGACACGTTCGCAGCACTGAACGGAGTTGCAGGCTCGAACAGTCAACTGGCGGTTGCTGGACATCAAGCCGTGCTGCAAGACCTGAACCTGCTGGTTCATGCAGCGAAAGAAGGCCGGTGGCTAGACAACACTCCGGTGCCGCCGCAGTTTTTTGGCCAAATGTGGGCACAAGGCCAGCCGGAAGGATGGCCAAAACAGCTTGATGTTGGACAAGTACCCGTACTTATCGCCGCTTGGGATCCCAAGTTCATCACTCCAGATGAGTACGCGACCCTGATCGCCGCCATCGGTGATCTGGTTCGCGCGGACGGCGGTGAAGGGCTCGTGAAGATCCGTGAGATCGGCGTCGCTTCTACATGCCCACCCGTGGAGGTGCTGGGGTGAGCACTTCAATCCATCACAACGGCCCTGATGACCACGGGGAGGGCTCGCACGAGCCGATGTCGATCGAAGTGTACGGCGTCAAAATGCCGTTGCCGCTGGCAACCCCGCAGCCCGCCGACCCACCCACGCGCTCGGTGAAGTCGATCCTGAAGACCGTCGGCGGTTCGCTCACGAGTATATTCGAAGATGCGTTCGGACTTGTCGCTGACTTGCTGAGCGCCTGCCGAACGGTTGTTCAGAGCTTTCAGGCTGGCGTCAAGCTACGGGCCCAGTCTAACTCTGAGGCCTCCCGCACTGAAATTAAGAAAGGCCACGATCTTGCGGAGGCAAGAGAAGGCCAGCGACAGGAACAATTCGTCGCACGTCGTCAGGACCCGTCCCTTCCCGCTCCCCCGCCCTCTGAAGACAACCAGAAACGCAAGCAGGCGAGGCACACAATCACCGCCATGCTCGCCTTGGTCCGCGAGCGCGGCGGAGTGGGCCTGGTCGCGCAGCTTACTGACGGTTCGGTCGTGCTAATCATCGGGAGCCGTGAATTCGTCGGGCATTGCGTGGCCGAGATTCTCCAAGAGCGCAAGGCCCGCATCTCGACCGGTGAGCAGTTCCTGCACGAGCTTGAGTCGATGATCGACGCCGATGTGCCGACAATCAAGACCCTCGCGGAGCCCAGCACATCGCGCCAGCCTGCGCCTGAACTTGACGCGCCCGCAGGGTAAAGAGATTCTGGGCCAACAGGCAGTAGGCCTGTGCCTTGTGATTGAGTCGTGGGAATGCGAGCCCGGGCTTGACAGCCCGGGTACCTTGTTTTACCGATGCCTGACGCCCAGTCCCCACTCCCCGCCATCTCCCTCGTCATGGTCAACCGTGATCGTGGGCGGTTTGTGGAGCGGGCGATCGGGTCGGTGCTCAACCAGACTCGGCGCGACTTTGAGCTCATCTTCCACGACGACGGCTCGACCGACGACTCCCTCGCCGTCGCCCGCCGCATCGCCGCGATCGATCCGCGGGTGCGGATCTTCGAATCCCCGCCCCGGGGGAGCATCCCGGCGCTGAAGGAGGCGCACAGGCACGTGCGCGGGGCGTACATCGGGTGGGTGGACAGCGACGACCTGCTGGGCAAGACGGCGCTGGAGGAGACGGCGAGGGTGCTGGAGGCGCGGCCGGAGGTCGGGGTGGTGTACACAGGGTTCGTGGTGATCGATGAGCAGGGCGCGGTGAAGGGGGCGGGGACGCGGTGCCGGATCCCGTACTCCCCGCAGCGGCTGCTGACGGACTTCATGACGTTTCATTTCCGACTGATTCGCCGGACGGTCTTTGAGGCGGCCGGCGGGATCGATGACTCGTACACGACCTCGGCGGACTATGACCTGTGCCTGCGGGCGTCGGAGATCACCGAGTTCGCCCACCTGCCGAGGAACCTGTACGCGTACCGCGTGCATGGGAATTCCATCTCCGAGACACGGCGAGGGGAGCAGCGGGAGAACTCCCGGCGGATGATCGCCGCTGCGCTCAAGCGGCGAGGGCTCGCGGACCGGCTCGAGATCCACGTGGACGAGGCGGGGAAGTTTCACCTGCGGGAGAAGGGAAGCCAGCCGGAGAAGGCCAATCCGCCGGAGAAGCAAAACAAGACAGAGAATGGGTAGATCACAGTCTGGAAGACTGTGCCACGAGATTGGCAGGACAAGGATGATGGCATGACAATGCAGCGATTCGCACGCAAGGCCCTCGCGGTGGTTCTCTGGCCGATCACGGCGCTGACCGGCTACGGCCAGATGCTGCCGGCGGGGATGGACCCGCACGACGAGGTGTTTTACCAGTTCATGCCCATCACGTGGCGATGCTCCGCGGAGCGGGCGGCGAAGGCGAGCGAGTTGAACGCGTCCGGAGCTGTGGACGCGCCGATCGAAGTGAAGTACCGCTTCGGCGATTTTAAGGGAATGACCGAGTCGCTGGACTACCTCGCCGGGCTTGGCATCACGGCGGTGTGGATGACGCCGATCTATCCCAGCCGCGCGTACCACGGCTACCAGCACGGCGCGGCGGATCGCGTGAACCCGTGGCTGGGGGAAGAGGCCGACTTCACGGCGTTTGTGAAGGCGGCGCACGCGAAGAACATCAAGGTCTTCATCGACCTGGTCGCCTACGGCATCAGCCAGGATTCGACGTGGTTCAAGGAGGCCCTCGCGGGCGACGCCCACGACGACGCCTCCTGGCTCGCCGTCACCCGCGACGAGAAAACGCTGCGGCCGGGGCCGGTGTGGCGAGACAAGGCCCACCCGGGGCGAGCGTTCCAGGGGTACGACTTCAAGACGTGGACGGGGGAGACGATCGGGATCGCGTGGTGGGACCTGCGCAAACAGGAGCCGCGGGACCTTGTGATCAGCTGGTGCCGCAAGTGGATGGATCCCAACGGGGATGGAGACGTGAGCGACGGCGTGGACGGGTTCCGGCTCGACCACGTGTGGGGGACGTACCAGTCGGGCCCGAACGGGTGGGGGTACAACGTCAAGGACTTCTGGATTCCCTGGAAAAAGGCGCTGCGCGAGGTGAACCCCAAGGTCTTCACGTTCGCCGAGCAGGCCAAGTGGGAGACCAACGGGGAGGACCTGCTCCCGGCGCACGATGCGGCGCTGGCGAAGGGCGTGCTGTTTGCGATCCGGGAATCGATCGTTGGGGGAACGGCGGCCAAGGCGGCGGAGGCGACGCTCGCCGCCCTGAAGTCGATCCCCGAAGGCCGGACGCTGATGGGCTCGGTAGGCGATCACGACGTGGACCGCATCGCCTCGTCGCTGGGTGGGGACGAGACGGACAACCTGGACCGCGCCAAGCTCGCCGCGGCGGCGCTGCTGGTGCTGCCGCTCCCGCCGATCATCTACGCGGGAGACGAGATCGGCATGCTGGGCCGCGCGGGGAATTTCGGGAGCGACGCGAACGACATCCCGCGGCGAGAGCCGTTCAAGTGGACGGCGAGAGACGCGGCGGGAGAGCCGGGTTCACCCATGACCGACTACTGGCGAATCAGCCCGCGCGTGATCGAGAAACGGTACTCGAAGGATCACGACGGGCGGAGCGTGGAGGAGCAGCAGGGCAAGGCGGGCTCGCTGCTGGAGACGTACCGGGAGCTGATCCGGGTGCGGCGGGAGAGCGTGGCGCTTCGGCGAGGGGATTACATGCCGATCGCGCTGGAGAAGGGCGAGGGGAGTGAATCGGTGTGGTGCTTCGCGCGGGTGCACGAGTGCGAGCGGGTGCTGGTGGCGATCAACTTTTCGCGACGGGCACAGACGGTGACGTTCAGCCGCAAGGAATCGTGGGGCGGGGCGTCGCTGGGACCGTGGAAGACGGCGGCGAAGGTGGTGGACGAGAACGGCGTGCACAAGGTGACGGTGCCGGCGCTGGGGGTGGCGGTGGTGAAGGTGGAGAGGTAAGGATCAGTCACGGAGTCACGGAGTCAGAAAGTCACGGAGTGAGGAATTCAGGAACGCATGAAGTTGTGGGTGTGATGCGTGAATAGAAAACGTTTACGAATGAAGATGGATGTGTCGGGTGTGTGAGCGCGGGATCGAATACGGCGGTTTTTGTCTTGTTTCTAGGGCGTTTTGCGGTGGCTGCGCGCGTTGACAGCATCCAGGCTGATCTCTATGCTCGGGGTTGAGCAGCGACGTCCTCGATGAGGGTTTCCGCTCAGCACGTGGTACGCACCTGATGTGTCGGTGGATGCCGGATCGGCGGGCGTTGTGCCTTTCGATCGCCTGTTGCTGAGTCCTCATTGTGTGCACGCCCATCTCGTGCGGACGGTGCCTGCTCAGGGGGTCGGCCGGATTCAGGCCGACTGCAATAGAGGAGGATTCGAACATGTTGAAGTCTTTTGTTGGCTGCGCTGTCGTTGCGCTCATCGCGGGCTCCGCCTCGGCGGAACTGGTCACTCCCAGCCGGAGCGAGACGCTCACGCAGGGGATGTCGTGGGGCGGCCACACGACCCGCAGCACCGCGGGGGCGATCTACTCGAACATCGACAACTTCAGCGGGTCGGGGTACACGATCGGCGGTGTGGCGACGGGCACGGCGGCGGCGAATCGTCGCACGTACAGCGACGCGGACGATATTTTCTTCGTGGGCGGCGCGGGCCAGGGGGTCAAGGAGTTCACGTTCAGCACGGCGAACTACAACACGGCGGCGCGGACGGTGTCGGTGCGGATCGACATCTGGGCCGGTGACGGCGCCAGCGGCCTGCCGGGGACGCTGATCTTCTCGGCGGGGCTCAACAGCCTGTCGCTGCCGGGGAGCTCGATCAACCTGTGGACGGTGGGCGACGCCGACACGGGCCCGGACCTGTTCACGACGCCCGCAGGCGGGTACATGTGGGCGGGGATCACGTTCATCAACCGCAACCTGTCGAACAACACGGCGCTCTCCAACACCGTGGCGCAGATGAACAATTTCGGCCAGGGCCTGTTCAATCCCCCGGTGGTGGGCTCGAGCCTGGATCTGTTCTTCTCGACCGATAACCCCGCGGGCGCGACGGCGGTGAACAACCCCGTGGGCGCGCTGTACGACTTCGGGCACGACACCGATTCGGCGGCGCCGCTGGCGAACATGGGCTGGGAGTTTGTGGTCCCCGCCCCCGGGGCGATGGGCCTGGCGGGGATGTGCGGGCTGATGGCCGCGCGTCGTCGCCGCTGAAGCGCCTGACGCGGCGAAGGCGGGTCGCGGCCGCGGCGTGATCCGCCGGGGCCGCGCGATACGCAGGATCTGGAAACAAGGCAGGGCCCGCCACACTCGTGGCGGGCCCTGTTGTTTTTGAAGGGGCGATGGGGAGCGTGGGCGGGATCAGTAGGTGAAGTTGGCGTTGGCGTCGGCGGAGCCCAGTGAGCCGGTATAGAGGTTGCCGCTGATCAGGCTGCCGTTGGTGGGAGGGGCGGAGATGGGGGCGACGGCGTTGCCCGGGACGATGTTCCAGTTGATGGTATTGCCCGAGCACGAGTTTCGCATGATGATGTTGCCGGGGCCGGCGATGTCCATGCCGCGGGCGTTGGAGATGCAGTTGTTGCCTTCGACGCGGGTGTCGCTGCCGGTGATGGAGATGCCGCCGCTGAAGCCGTCCTGGCCGTTGTTGCAGGCGTTGTTGCCGGTGACGATGCTCCGGCCGTGGACGGTGATGCCGGAGCGGAAGTTGCTCGCGGCGGAGCAGGACGAGACGACGCTGTGGTCCCCGACGGTGAGGCCGCGGCCGTCGTTGGCGAACAGGAGGCAGTCGCTCACGAGGCATTCGGCGGAGAGATCGATGCCGGTGTCGGTGTTGTTGGAAGCCTGGCAGCGCGTGACGATGATGTGGGAGTAGCCGTCGATGCCGACTCCGCCGTTGAAGTCGGTGACGCAGTCGATGACGCGCGAGTCGTTGTAGACGCGGATGCCCTGGCTGATGTTGTTGGTGGAGCGGACGTTGCGGACGGTGGAGCGCAGGGGTGAGCCCGTGACCAGATCGATGCCGGCCTGACCCCAGTGAACGACGTCGCCGTTCTGGACGGTGACGTTGTCGAGGTTGATGCCGCTGGTGATGATGCCGCAGGCCGACGTGTTGAGTCCGTACAGGGTGAAGCCGTTGAGATCGACCGTGACGTCGCGCGCGGTGATGACGATGCCGTTCTTGCCGGCGACGCCGCTCAGATTGCCGGTGAGGTAGTAGGAGCCGGGCTGGGTGATCTTGAAGGTGCAGGTGGCATCGCCGGGGGTATTGGCGGCGTTGATGGGGATGCGGGGCTCGACGTCGGTGAGGGTCTTGTGGGTGGGGGCGACGGGTCCGGGAGGAGGATCGAGAGGGCCGGCGAGTGCGGGGGCGGTGAGGGAGAGCAGCGCGGCGGCGACCCGGGCGGCGTGGAGAAGGGTGAAGGACGGGTTGGACATGGGAAGGCTCCGGTTGAATGGTGGGACCGCGCGGTACAGATGGCGCGGCAGAGCCCATGCGAGTTCCGGAGGCTCGCGGGCGGCTGGCGTATCGATATTGATCAAAATAGGGACGGGGCCGGTGCTTTCGCGGGCGATGGGCGCGCCGATTCAGACCGGGACGGCGGCGCGGGACATGCGGGCCTTGTTGGCGGCATCGGAAGTGGCGAGGCGGAGGATGCTGGCCTGGGTCATCTCGGGGCCGTTGAGCTCGCCGGTGATGCGGCCCTCGCACATGACGACGATGCGGTCGGAGAGGGCGAGAAGTTCGGGCATTTCGCTGGAGACGAGCAGGACGGCGGCGCCGTCGTCGGCGGCCTGGCGGACGAGCTTGTAGACCTCGGCCTTGGTGCCGACATCGATGCCGCGGGTGGGCTCGTCGAGGAGGAGGACCTTGGTCTGCTTGCCCATCCAGCGGGCGATGAGGAGCTTTTGCTGGTTGCCGCCGGAGAGCTCTCCGGGGAGGGACATGGTGGAGGCGGCCTTGACGCGGAAGTCCTGCATCTTGTCGCCGACCAGGGCGCGTTCGGCGGGTCCGGAGCGGAAGCCCAGCTTGGAGGCGAGGCGCGGCATGAAGGGCATGAGGATGTTTTCGTCGATGCCCAGGAGGAAGAAGAGGCCCTGGAGGCGGCGATCCTCGGGGACGTAGCCGACGGAGCGCGAGATAGGTCCGCCGGGCGCGCCGGGGGAGCGGAGTGAGACGGGCTTGCCTTCGACCAGGACCTGGCCGGTGGCCTTGCGGTCGAGGGCGAAGATGGCGTCGAGGAGTTCGGAGCGGCCGGCGCCGACGAGGCCGCCGATGCCGAGGATTTCGCCGCCGCGGATGGAGAGGGAGACGTCGTGGAGTTTGCCGGGAGAGTTGATGTTGCGGACTTCGAGGAGTGGGGAGGCCGTGACGCGGGCGTGATGTTCACCGCCGGCGAGCTCGCGGAGGCCGGCGGCTTCGTCGGTGCTGGGCGGCGAGCCGTCGGCGGCGGCGGCCGTGTTCTTGATGCGGCCGGTGGGCGTCTGGAGACGGCGACCGATCATTTGCTCAACGAGGGTGGGCTCGTCGATGTCCTTGACGACGCTGGTGGCGACGTACTTGCCGTCGCGGAGGACGGTGACGCGGTCGCAGACCTGGAAGATCTCGCCCATGCGGTGGGAGACGTAGACGATGGTGAGGCCGTCCTGGGCGAGCTTGCGGGTGATCTCGAGGAGGCGATCCGCCTCGGCGACGGAGAGGGAGCTGGTGGGTTCATCGAAGACGATGAGTCGGGCGGCGTGTCCAGCGCCGGAAGAGGATTTTCCTTCGTCGAGGGAGGCGGCGATCTGGCAGATCTGCCGGCGGCCGGGGGCGAGGGAACCCAGGGGGGCCTGGACGTCGATGCCGGGGTCGAGCTTGTGAACGAGGCGAGCGGCGCGGTCGTTCATGGCCCTGCGATCGATCCAGATTCCGGCGGGGCCTTTGCGGGGGATGTCGTGGAGGCAGAGGTTTTCAGCGACGGAGAGGTTGGGGCACTGGGCGAGTTCCTGGTGGACGATGCGGATGCCGGCGTCGAAGGCGTCGTCGATGGAACCGGGCTTGAGGACGCGGCCGTCGATGGTGATGGTGCCCGAATCGGGCTTGTGGAGACCGGCGAGGGCCTTGCCGAGGGTGGACTTGCCGGCGCCGTTCTCGCCCATGAGCGCGTGGACCTCACCGGCGGCGAGCTCGACGGTGACATCGTCGAGGGCCTGCGTGATGCCGAAGCGCTTGGAGATGTGGGAGGCGATGAGGAGGGGGGGCGGCATGAGGGAGGCACTCGTGGGGAGGCGCTGGGCATCAGGGACTGGGCACTGGGGGAAGAGGAGGCGTTTGCGGGAGCGTTTACGGTATGGGAAGGAGGGGGGGGACGCAAGAGGGGAAAATGGGGCAGAGAGGGCAAATGGGGCAAAGACGGCAAACGTGGAAAGGGCCACAGGGCCACATTGGCAAAGGGCCAAAGAAAGACAGAAAGTTGGCACGGCGGCACGGCGGCAAAGCGGCAAAGCGGCAAAGCGGCAAAGCGGCAAAGCGGCAAAGCGGCAAAGCGGCAAAGCGGCAAAGCGGCAAAGCGGCAAAGCGGCAAAGCGAGGAATTTTTACGCGGAGGGCGCGGAGGGAGATGGGGCTGGAAGGGGGTCCCTAGATTTCGGGGAGGTGGTCGATTTCCATGCGGCGACCGCCGGAGAAGGTGGCGGTGAGGTGGAGCTTTCCGCCGAGGGCTTCGACGTATTTGCGGAGGGTGGTCAGGTACATATCCGCGGCGTTTTCGATCTTGGAAACGCTGCCCTGGGTGACGTCGAGCTTTCCGGCGAGGTCGGCCTGCGTCATGCCGATGGCGGTGCGAATCTCGGCGAGGGGCATTTTCTCAAGTGTGGCTTTTACGCGCGAGTCGACGCGTGCCTGGGCGGCGGGGGACATTTTCCGCTTGAGATTGTTCCACTGGTTTGCCATCGGGCTGCTCCGT
The DNA here is from genome assembly GCA_044226385.1 of Phycisphaerales bacterium. GTDB lineage: Bacteria > Planctomycetota > Phycisphaerae > Phycisphaerales > UBA1924 > JAEUJB01. Next base: position 292,654 of record JBGAHA010000005.1, on the reverse strand, counting down.
CAGATGAGACCTTCACGTTTGAGCTGGGCGAGGTGATCCTGGTAGAGACGATCGGCGAGCGGGACGTAGGTTTGATAAAAGCGGGGATTTCCCGACTTGGTCCCGCCGATGAGGAGGATGGCACAGCGGCGGGGATCGAAGGCGAAGAATGTCCTGTAGGGTTGTCCGTCGTGCTTCGTTCGAAGTTCCTTCATGTTGGGGAAACGGGAACCCTTGAGGGTGTCGACCAAGGGTCTGCCCAGGCCGGGACCGACATGCTCGAGCACGCCGACATCGTGGGCGATGGCTTCCTGCGCGTCGGGGGAGAGCGTGTTCCACCATTCCTCGAACTCGTCGGTGTACTCGACCTGCCACATGTGATTATTCCATATGAGCAATAATCGTCAAGGCGCATATTGCACTTGAGGGAGCGAGTCGGGCTCATTATTCGGGATATGTGCGGTGGATGCAGGCAAAGCGGCAAAGCGGCAAAGCGGCAAAGCGGCAAAGCGGCAAAGCGGCAAAGCGGGGAATTCTAACGCGGAGGGAGAAGAAGGCAGGGGGCGCGGCAGGAAGACGAGAAGGGGGTGGAAGAGTTGTTGGGTGGGTAAGCAGATCGTTTCGGGCTGCGGGGTGTCCATAAAAAAACGCCGGGGCGGAGCCCGGCGTTTCGTGTCTTTGGTCTGCACCAGTGCCTAGTGCCTGATGCCCCGTGCCTTCTCTTACTTCTTCTTCAGCCACTTCTGCCACAGGCCTTCGTACTCGGAGACGTTGTCCTTGGTGACGATGGCGAGCTTGAAGGTGTTGATGACCTTCTCGGGGGCCTTGTCGCTGCTCAGCTTGTCGACGAGCATGACGACGGACTGGTAACCCCAGCCGTAGCAGTCCTGGCCAATGAGGGCCTGGACCTGGCCGTTCTTGACGTAGGCGAGCTGCTCGGGGAGGGTGTCGACGCTGACGACCTTGGCCTTGTCGTAGATGCCGTCGAGAGCGTTCTGTGTGAAGAGGGGCCAGCCGCCGACCATGGCCCAGCCGCTGATCTCGGGGTTGGCGTTCTGGACCTGCTGGACCATCGCGGCGGCGTCGTTCGCCGTTTCCTTGTGGTAGTAGGTGTCCTTGACCTTGATGTCCTTGAACTTGGCGAGCTCTTCCTTGACGCCGCGGACGCGGGTCTGGAGGTTGGGGGCGTTCTGGTTGCCGGCGAGGATGGCGACGGTGCCCTTCTCGCTCATGGCCTTGGCGAGCTGGCGGGCGACTTCGCGACCGGCTTCGACGTCGTCGATGCCGTAGTAGGCCATGCGCTTGCTTTCGGGGGCATCGGAATCGAAGGTGACGACCTGGACGCCCTTGGAGACGGCGTCGTTGATGGCGCCGGTGAGGACCTTGGCGTCGGTGCAGGAGATGGCGATGCCGTCGGCGCCCTGGGAGACGAGCTGCTCGACGAACTGGGCCTGCTGCTGGGCGTCTTCGTTGGTGGGGGTGCGCCAGTTGGGCTTGATGTCGATGTTGAGCTTCTTGGAGAGGTCGCGGCAGGCGTCTTCAGCGCCGGTGCGGGCGGCCTGGAAGACGGGGTTGGACTGGCTCTTGGCGACGACGCCGATCACGAGCGATTTCTTGTGTGGTGCTTCGCCTGAGCCGAAGCCCATGACGACCGTGCCGGCGGCGGCGAGGAGGCCGCAGGCGAGGAGGCGCAGGGAGGAACGCGTATTCATGATCGGGAATCTCCGTCTGTGAAGGGGTTCACGGGATGAGACGCGGAGAGGGTAGCGGGGTTCCGGAGGGGTGGGAGCGTTTACAGGGGGGAGGGGGGGAGGCCAAAGGGCCAAAGGGCCAAAGGGCCAAAGGGCCAAACAGATCGTGAGCGTGTTTGGGGGGGATTGCGGGGCAGGGTGGTGCGAGGAGAAGACCGAGCTTGCGCTCGGGGTTCTCTCAGGGCGTTAGCGGCCGGGGGTGAGGCGGGCTTTGGCCTGGTCGAGGACGACGGCGGCGACGATGGCGGCGCCCATGACGATGTCGGTGTAGGCCTGGTCGATCTCGAGGATGAGCATGGCGTTGGAGATGAGCTGGATGAGGACGGCGCCCAGGACGGCGCCCAAGGCGGAGCCGCGGCCGCCGGAGAGGGAGGCGCCGCCGATGACGGAGGCGGCGATGACGCGGAGCTCGTAGCCGTTGCCGGCGTTGGGCTCGGCGGCGCCGAGGTAGCCGAGGTAGACGCAGGCGGAGAGGCCGGCCATGGCGCCCATGAGGGTGTAGAGGATGATCTTGACGCGGCCGACGGGGACGCCGGCGTAGCGGGCGGCGATCTCGTTGCCCCCGATCGCGTAGGCGCGGCGACCCAGGACGGTGCGGGAGAGGATGAGGACGCCGGCGAGCATGACCAGGAGCATGAACAGGACGGGCATGGGGTAGAGGCCGCGGGCGGAGTCGGTGTGGACGAGCTTGGCGAGCTCGAGCTTGAAGAAGCCGGTGGTGAAGGACTCGGGGAAGTTGAAGATGGACTGTCCCTGGGTGAGGACGAAGACGATGCCGCGGAGCACGGCCATCATGCCCAGGGTGATGATGAAGGGGTGGACTCGCATCCCGACGATGAGGGAGCCGTTGACCGCGCCGCAGAGCGCGCCGACGGAAGTGCAGACGGCGAGGCCGACCAGGACGGAGAGGATGATGCCGGGCCCGCCGGCGGAGGTGGCGAGCTCGGCGTAGGGGACGCCGAGCCAGCGTGCCTGAAGGGCGCGGAGGGCCATGGCGCCCATGACAGCGGCGAGGGCGTAGATGGAGCCGACGGAGAGGTCGATGCCGCCCATGACGATGATGGCGGTCATGGCGACGGCCATGATGGCGATGAAGGAGGCGTCCTTGGCGAGCAGGACGAGGTTTTGCGCGTCGAGGAAGCGGTTGACCTCGACCTTGGTCCATTCCTTGGTGGCGGGGTCCTGGAGGCGGACCTGCTTGGCGCCGCCGAAGATGGTCAGGGCGGCCATGAGCAGGGCGATGACCAGGACGAGGCCGGACTCCTGCGCGATGAGGAGGCGGCGGAGGAGTGGCCGGGGGGGTTGTGCGGGGCTTGCGGTCGGGGGGGCCACGACGAGGAGTTCCGTGTATGAGGGCGGTGGGGGAAAACCACCGTCGGGAGAGGGTGGCAGCGTAGGCGGTCGTGTGACAGTCTGATGGGAAGGGATGGTGCGCCGGCGGGACGGCCCGGCGGATCAGTCCAGGGTCTGGATGCGCTCGGAGCGATACTTGTCGATGACGTTGACGCTCTGGGGGTGCTTGTTGCCGGCGCCGAAGAAACGGTCCTGGATGGTGTCGCCGGGGATGGTCTTGACGAACGCGCCGTGGCCGTCGGTGAAGACGTAGTGGCCGCCCTCGATGCCGTGGTTGTCGTCGGCGCGGAAGCCGTCGCCGCTGTAGTACGCGTTGGTGGAGAGGTCGTTGCCGTTGGTTTCATCCCCGAAGATGGGGGCGGCGGTGACGATGACGGATTCGTCGGTCTTGAGGCCGGCGAAGTAGAGGTAGCTGATGTTGTAATAGGTGACTTCGGATTCTCCGCCGGGGGTCTTGGGGATATTGCCCAGGACCAGGGCGTTGGAGGTGGCGGGGGTGTAGTTGTTCTGGGTGTGATTCATGATCGGGTCGCGCTTGTCGGCGGGACACGTCAGGGCGCCGAAGCCGTCGAGGTAGCGGCGCATGAGCGGTGTGCGGTTCTTGTCCTCGTAGTACTCGGTGGCGTCTTCTTCCCCGGTGTCGGTGCCGACCCAGACGGGCTTCTGGGACTTGTCACCGATCTGGTTGAGGCTGAAGAGTCCGGCGAGTCCGCCGCGGGCCCACTGCTGGTCGAGGTTGCGCCGTCCTCCGGTGGTTCCCTTGCCGGCCCAGCGGTCCTTGGCGGTGGGGTTGAAGGGGACGAGCGGGTACCAGTCCTTGGAGTCTTTGGCGTAGAGGGTGAAGGCGAGTCCCATCTGGCGGACGTTGGCGAGACACTTGGCGGCCTTGGCGGTGGCGCGGGCTTTGGCGAGCGCGGGGAGGAGGATGCCGACCAGCAGCGCGATGACGGCGATGACGACGAGGAGCTCGATGAGGGTGAACGCGCGGCGGCGTGAGGGAAGTCCGATAGACATTGCGCATGCTCCAGGGGAGGTTCGGCGGACGAGTGCGCCGGCGAGAAACATCCTATCCGAAAGTGGTACGGATGTAAGCGTTTGCTGCGGCAAAGGGGGGCTTGTGAACGATTGGAGGGGAGGGCCGCGATAAACCCAAGGAAAACCCTGGTTTGGTTTCCGACACGGAGATGCAAATTGACGGAAAAGCCGGTGTAAAAGCGCTTCCATTGAAAACGATTTCGCGTACGCTCAAGGTCGCGGTTCGTTGAGTGAGAGTGTGGAAAGCTTTGTGATGTTCATTCAGCAAGTCCTTGGCGGACTTGTCGTGTTTTTCAGCACGCGGACCATCGTTCCGCGGCTTTTTCCTGGAGGCAGATCATGAGGTTCACGACTTTTTCGGCCGCTGTGTTGGCGGCTCTTGCGGGTACCGCTTCGGCTCAGCCGGTGACCGTGGATGGCGTTCGGGACGCGGCGTACGGGGATGCGAAGTGGGTGCAGGCCAATCCCACGCAGTTCGGTGACGCGGTGCCGGTGCCGTTCGACACGGCGAGCGTTGACCGCGGCATCGAGGTCCGGATCCCTGCGGCGGCGCTGGGCGGCGCGACGACGGTGAAGCTGGTCGCGCTGGTGAACGCGGGATGCAACTGTTTCCTCTCCAACCAGGTGCTGGGCGGGCTTTCGGGCCAGCTGGGCAACCTGGGCGGGCCGGGCGGGGTGAACTTCCAGACGCTCGCGGGCACGCAGACGGTGACGATCAACCTGGGCAGCCTGCCCTCGTACACGCCCACGCTGGACGGCCAGCGCGACGCGGGGTACAGCTCGGCGCTGGCCTCCCAGACGAACTTCACGGGGTTCGGCAACTCGACCACGGGCACGGTGACGGGCGGCGGCGGCTCGGAGCTGGACAACGTGCACGCGGCGATGGACGGCGGTGACCTGGTGCTGTTCTTCGGCGGCAACCTGGAGACCAACGGCAACGCGCTGGACATCTTCCTGGACACGGGCGCGGGCGGGGACAACACGCTGCAGAGCGGCGGGGTGTACGGCCAGAACCGCCTGAACAACATGGCGGGCATGACGTTCGAGACGGGGTTCTCCCCCGACTTCTACGTGAGCGTGAACGGTGACGGGAACAACATCTATGTCGACGCGGGCGTGGTCGCCTCGGGCGGCACGGGCTGGTTCGTGGGGTACTCCAGCGGCTACGGCACGCCGACGGGCTTCACGACCGGTGACGCGGGCGCGCCGCTGGTGATCGCGGCGATCGACAACTCCAACACCGGCGGCGTGGCGAGCTCTCCCCCGGTGGCCTCGCACGACTTTGCGAGCGGCAGCGAGTTCGACAACGTGCACATGCGCAAGGTCGGCAAGTGGCTGTGCGTGTTCGTGGGCGGGAACATCGAGAGCAACTTCAACCACGCGGAGTTCTACCTGGACGTGGCGCCGGGCGGGCAGCGCACGGTGGGCGCGTTCAACGTGGACATCGACTTCAACGCGGTGAACAAGCAGGGCACGGGCGGTGACGGGTACGGCTGCCCCGGGCTGACGTTTGACACCTCGGGCGACTACGGCGACTTCGAGGCCGATTACTGGGTGAACTACGGCACCAACGGCAACGAGCACTACGGCAACGCGACGACGCTGCGGACCGACGGCGCCCTGCAGGACAACGGCAACAACCTGGACTACGGCGCGTTCGACGGCGGCACGAAGGCCGACAACAACCCCATCACGTTCGACGGCACGGTCTTCGGCGCCGAGCGCCTGGACGCGGTGGGCTCGGGCCCGAACATCTACACGGCCTACGCGCCCCGCACGGCGGGCCTGAACAACCTGATCCCGCCCTACGGGTCGGTGGCGCCGGTGGGCGTGCCCGGGCTGATGATCATGACCTGCGACAACATCAACACGGGCGGCGTGACGGGCGACACGGCGGACTACAACGCCGCGGCGGCGGTCAACACGGGCATCGAGTTCGTGATCGACCTCTCCGAGGCGGGCTGGAAGGCGGCGAGCCCCAGCAACGTGCTGCCCATCATCAAGCTCGCGGGCTACATCAACAACCCCGACCACAACTACATGTCGAACCAGGTGATCGGCGGCCTGCCCGACGGGTACGGCAACCTCGCCGGCCCCTGCAGCGTCGACTTCAGCGCGATCGACGGGGATCAGTTCGTGGTGCTCTGCCCCGCGGACATCGACGGCACGGGCTTCGTCGATACGGATGACTTCGACGCGTTCGTCCGCCTGTTCGAGGACGGCGTGGACGATGCCGACTTCGACGCCTCGGGCTTCGTCGACACCGACGACTTCGATGCGTTCGTGCGGTGCTATGAGCGTGGGTGCTAAGTAGAAGGCACCGGGCACTCGGCATCAGGCACTCGTGAAAAGCAATGTACTTCGGACCCGGTCGAGAGGCCGGGTCCGTTTGTTTTTGGGTGGGGAGAAGGCATCGAGGCATCAAGGCAGGGAGGTAGAGAGGTAGGGAGGGATGGTGGAGGGAGGGCGAGGAGAGGGGGGAACGGGGAGATCAGGAGAGGGGGAGTTGCCAGAAGCCGGCGGACCACCACTGGTCGAACTTGCGGCCGACGGAGGGGAAGATGCCGATCTTGGTGAAGCCGAGGGATTCGTGGAGGGCGACGCTGGGGTCGTTGGGCATGGCGATGCCGGCGATGGCCTGGTGGAAGCCGGCGGCGCGGAGCTCGGCGATGAGGGCGAGCATGAGGGCCTTGCCGACGCCGCGACGGTGCATGTCGAGTGCGACGTAAACCGAGGTTTCGGCGGTGAAGCGGTAGGCGTCGCGCTCGCGCCAGGGGCTGGCCTTGGCATAGCCGGCGAATCGTCCGTCGATGGTCGCGGCGAGCCAGGGGAAGCGGACGCTGCCGGCGAGCCAGTAGGCGTGGAAGTCGTCGTCGCTCGCCGGCGTCAGGCCGAAGTGAACGACGGTATTGATGATGAAGTGGTTGGTGAGGGCGTTTGCGTGGGGGACGTCGGAGGGGGAGAAGGCTCGGAGGAGCATGGGGGAGGATAGGAAAAGGGGCAAAGAGGGCAAAGGGGGCAAATCTGGAAAGGGCCACAGGGCCATATTGCCAAAGGGCCACAGAAAGACAGACCGCGGGCACAGCGGCACAGCGGCACAGCGGCACAGCGGCACAGCGGCACAGCGGCACAGCGGCACAGCGGCACAGCGGCACAGCGGCACAGCGGCACAGCGGCACAGCGGCACAGCGGCACAGCGGCACAGCGGCACAGCGGCACAGCGGCACAGCGGCACAGCGGCACAGCGGCACAGCGGCACAGCGAAGAATTCTACCGAAGGGGGACGCGGAGAAGCGAAGGAACGAATCGTAATGGAGGTACAAAAAGAAATGTGGGAACGGCCTTTTGACCGTTCCCACGCGGGAGTATCGCGCGAGAGTCTTCGTGACTTCGTGACTTCGTGACTTCGTGACTTCGTGACTTCGTGACTTCTCGCTCAACACCCAAGCTGGAAGGCGAGGACGAAGGAGGTGAAGTCGTCGGTGTCGACGAAGCCGGAGGCGTCGAAGTCGGCGTCGTCGCCGCCGAGCTCGAAGGCGCGGACGAAGGCGTCGTAATCGTCGGTGTCGACGAAGCCCGAGCAGTCGAAGTCGGCGGGGCAGACGGCGACGGTGGCGGGGACGCTGGTGACGGTGCCGCAGGGGCTGACGACGACGCAGTCGTAGATGCCGGCGGTGGTGTCGCTGAGTCCGGTGATGGTGTAGACGCCCAGCGTGGCGCCCTCGATGTTGACACCGTTGCGACGCCACTGGTAGGTCACGGGATCCTGGCCGCAGACGTTGAACTCGAGGACGGCGACGCCGCCGCGGCACTGGGTGAGTGAGGAGGGCTGGGTGACGATGTCGAAGCACTGGGCGACGGCGCCGGAGACGACGCGGGTGGGATCGTTGATCTCGGGCGCGGCGGTGAGGCCCAGGACGCCGTCGCGGCCGTTGCCGCTGGCGTCGGCGGTGAACTGGCCTTCGGATTCATCGAAGGGGTAGTAGGCGAGGAGGCCGGCCTGGGGAGTGACGAGCGGCCTGCTCATGCGGCAGTGGATGTCCTGCTCGGAGAGTGCGACGTTCCAGATGCGGACCTCGTCCATGCTGATGTCGGCGTGCTGGTCGTTGCCGGTGAAGAGGTTGCTGAGGGCGAAGACGGCGCCGTCCCCGCCGGGCTGGATCGGCGCGTTGACCTGCTGGGAGTTGACGAAGAGACCGTTCTTGTAGAACTTCATGAACGTTCCGTCGTAGACGACGGCGATGTGGGTCCAGGTGTTGAGGGAGAAAACATCGCTCTGGAGCACGGCGGTGTAGCCGGGCTTGCCGAGGTTGAGGGTGAAGAGCAGCTGGGGCTCGCCGTTGAGGCCGAAGACGCCGAGCTCGTAGGAGGCGTCCTGCTGGCGTCCCCAGGCGGCGATGCCGCCGTAGCCGTCGGGGCCGTAGTCGCGGACGTAGATCCAGGCTTCGATGGTGAGGGCGGTGGCGTCAAAGTTTCCGGCGCAGGTAATCTGGTCGTCGAGATCGAAGGAGAGGGCGTTGCCGAAGGACTGGGCGTGCGCGGTTGACGCAAGCCCGGCGAGGGACACGAGGCCTGCGAGCGCGGCAAGCGACCGACGTCCACCACGGGCGGAGTAAGCATTCGACATGTGAAATCTCCTTCTGGGTACTTCATGGGGGCGCGGCGGGGTGAGCGCGACCTGAAGGCCGTGTGAGGGAGATTTCACGCAGGGGGCGCGGCGGGGGTGTTGCCCGCGCGGCGCCGCCGATGAATCGCGTGATCGGGTGGATTCACCGGCGGCGCGCGGGAGGGAGATGGGAGCGTCCATCAGTTGCCGGAGGTGTGATCGATGTCGTGGGCGTGGTTGATCTCCAGCTGCCCGGCGGACCAGCGGCATGCCGCGGAGCCGGCGCCGCCGTTGTTGCAGTCCTCGCCTTCGTCGCAGTGCTTGGCGGTGCAGGCACGCTTGCGGTCGGAGGTGCCGAAACAGTTGCACGTGGCGAAGGCTCCGGCGGTGAGGTCGAGGCGGGAGACGCCGCGGCCTGCTTCATCGATGATCAGGACCAGGTGGGCGGCGGGATCGAGCTGCGCATGGATGGTGAGTGTGGACTGGCCGAAGTCGTCGGGCATGGCGGCGAGGGAAGGGCGGCCGAGATCGTCGGTGAAGGTGACGACGGCGGGCACGGGGCGAGCATCGTGGAAGAGAAGAAATGCGTCGCCCGCCCATGCGAGGGTGAGTCCGCGTTCCCCGGAAAGCGTGATGAGTCCGCGGCGTTCGAGCTGCTGGAGCGCGAGGGAGGAGGCGGGGGCGCCGGACTGGTCGCGCTGGGCGGCGGAGAGGGCGTGGTCGTGGAGGTTGGCGGAGAGGAGGGCGGCGGCGAGCGTGATCGCGAGCATGGGATGTCTCCGGTGATGGTCCGTTGTGTGTTTCCGGGCGCAGGGGGACCATCGACCTTGCGCCAGGTGAAGGTGCGGGGCGTGACACGCGGGTCGCGAGGGTCACGGGGAGAACGCAGCGGTATGGCGGCCGCGGTCAGCGGGCGTGCGGCACGGCTGGTGCAGCGGGGGAGGCCGGCGCGGCGTGCGGGGTGGCGGCTAGCACGTGGGCGGTGGCGGCGTCGCGCGCAAGGGCGGCGGCGTCGAGCTTCCAGTCGGTGCGGGCGGGCGCGTTGGTGGAAGGGAGCGTGAAGGTGATGGTTCGCTCGCACTCGATGGTGAGGGCGGGGGCGCCCTGGCGACGAGTCTGCTGGATGGTGCTCCAGCGTGTGGGAAGGAAGTTCAGGGCGTCGACGGTGATGTCCTGGGTTACGGTGAAGGTGGAGCCGTCGGGCTGGTCGTGGGAGGTGGAGCGGATGACGTGGAAGGGCTCGCGTGGATCATCCCGGGGCTCGATGCGGCCCGCGCCGGCGAGGGCGCGGGAGAAGAAGTCGGCGCGGGAGCTTGTGGGGCCGAGCCATGTCTGCATCCACACGCCGTGGAGGCAATCGGCGCGTGAGAAGAGGATGGAGTCGTCGGTTCCATCGGGCTGGGGCGCGTCGAATTCGATAAGGGAGTTGGAGATGGTGCGAGAGCCTTCGCCGGGCAGGGCGGCGGAGGGCACGAATTCCTGCATGCGGTGTTGATCGAGGGCGTAGGCGGCGAGGAGGGCGCCGCTTGCGTCGCGCAGCGTGCAGTGGAGCCTGGCGGGGGCCATGTCGGCGGTAACGAGCAGGCGATGCATTTCGCGCTGGTCGTCGAGCTTGCGCACGACGGCACGGACGTGTGCGAAGGGAAGTTCGCGGAGGGCGGTGGAGACTTTTTCCGCCAGCTCGCGGGGTGAGATGGAGGAGGATGGCGGGAGGACGGGAAGCGCTCTCGATGGGAGAGTGTGGGCCACGGAGGGCTTCGCCGGTGGCGGGAGCGCTGGCGGGGCGGGGGGAGAAGACGCGGGCGGGGCGGCGGAAGCGCACGGAAGGAGCGCCGCGGAACAGACCACGGAGTGGAGGAGGGCCTCGAAGCTGGTCGTCATGTTGTTTCCCCGGCGCCGGACGGTCGCGTGCGAGCGCGTCCAGCGTAGTGTTAACAACCAGCTCGTGCAATATCTTCCGAACAACTGATAAAACAGCATCCGCGGGATTATGTTGCGCAACTCATTGCCACGCAAGGGTTCAGGGGGCTCGGTCCGTGGACGGCGCAAGAAAAAACCGCGGCCCGGGGCCGCGGTTTTGAGGGCGGGAGTCAATGAGCAGGTCGGATCAGGCCTTGCGTCCGCCGATCTGCATGCCGTAGAAGGAGCGGTAGACGAAGAAGGCGGAGACGAGGAAGAAGGCGGCGGCAAGGACCGCGGTGAGGGTGGTGTGCACCTTGTCCCCGGAGGGTCCCAGGACCTTGAGGCTCATCGCCAGCTCGACGGCGAGGAGGCCGAAGAGGGTGGTGAACTTGATGACGGGGTTCATGGCGACGGAGCTGGTGTCCTTGAAGGGGTCGCCGACGGTGTCGCCGACGACGGTGGCGGCGTGGAGGTCGGTGCCCTTGGCCTTGAGCTCGGTCTCCACGATCTTCTTGGCGTTATCCCAGGCGCCGCCGGCGTTGGCCATGAAGATGGCCTGGAAGAGGCCGAAGAGGGCGATGGAGATGAGGTAGCCGATGAAGAAGAAGGGCTCGTAGAAGGCGAAGGCGAGGGTGGCGAAGAAGACGCCCAGGAAGATGTTGAACATTCCCTTCTGGGCGTAGACGGTGCAGATCTCGACGACCTTCTTGCTGTCCTCGACGCTGGCCTTGGTGGAGCCGTCGAGGCGGATGTTGGCCTTGATGAACTCGACGGCGCGGTAGGCGCCGGTGGAGACGGCCTGGGTGGAGGCGCCGGTGAACCAGTAGATGGTGGTGCCGCCGGTGATGAGTCCCAGGAGGAAGGGCGGGTGGAGGAGGGAGAGGTTTGCGACCTCCGAGGGCTGGAGGCCATGGGTGAGGGCGACGATGATCGCGAAGATCATGGTCGTGGCGCCGACGACGGCGGTGCCGATGAGCACGGGCTTGGCGGTGGCCTTGAAGGTGTTGCCGGCGCCGTCGTTCTCTTCGAGGAACTCCTTGCCCTTCTCGAAGTCGGGCTCGAAGCCGAAGTCGCGCTTGATCTCGTCCCGGATGCCGGGGATGGTCTCGATGGTGGAGAGCTCGTAGACGGACTGGGCGTTGTCGGTCACGGGGCCGTAGGAATCGACGGCGATGGTGACGGGGCCCATGCCCAGGAAGCCGAAGGCGACCAGGCCGAAGGCGAAGACGGCGGGGGCGAGCATGAGGACGCTGTGGCCGGCGGCGTCGACGGGGAAGCCCATGGAGACGTAGTAGCCGATGCCCATGAGGAAGACGATGGCCATGCCGAGCCAGTAGGCGGAGAAGTTGCCGGCGACGAAGCCGGCGAGGATGTTGAGGGAGGCGCCGCCCTGCTCGCTGGCGGTGACGACCTCTCGCACGTGGCGTGAGGAGGTGGAGGTGAAGACCTTGACGAACTCGGGGATGATGGCGCCGGCGAGGGTGCCGCAGGTGATGATGGTGGCCAGTCGCCACCACATGGTGCTGTCACCGCCGAGGGTGGGGATGAGGAGGTAGGAGGCGGCGTAGGTGAGGGCGACGGAGACCAGTGAGGTGAGCCACACCAGGTTGGTGAGGGGCTTCTCGAAGTCCATGTGGGCGGCGGCGGCGTACTTGGCCTTGGCGGCGGCTTCGTTGATGAAGTAGGAGAGGGCGCTGGCGACGACCATGATGACGCGCATGGCGAAGATCCAGACCAGGAGCTGGATCTGGACATCGGCCTCGTGGACGGCCAGGAGGATGAAGGAGATGAGGGCGACGCCGGTGACGCCGTAGGTTTCGAAGCCGTCGGCGGAGGGGCCGACGGAGTCGCCGGCGTTGTCGCCCACGCAGTCGGCGATGACGCCGGGGTTGCGGGCGTCGTCTTCCTTGATCTTGAAGACGATCTTCATGAGGTCCGAGCCGATGTCGGCGATCTTGGTGAAGATGCCGCCGGCGATGCGGAGGGCGGCGGCGCCGAGTGATTCACCGATGGCAAAGCCGATGAAGCAGGAGCCGGCGTAGTCGGCGGGGATGAAGAGGAGGATGATGAGCATCAGCAGGAGTTCGACGCTGATGAGGGCCATGCCGATGGACATGCCGGCCTTGAGGGGGATGGCGTAGCAGGGGAAGGGCTTTCCGCGGAGGCTGGCGAAGGCGGCGCGGCTGTTGGCGAAGGTGTTGACGCGGATGCCGAACCATGCGACGGCGTAGGAGCCGGCCATGCCGATGAGGCTGAAGGCGAGGATGACGGCGACCTTGACGGGTGGGAAGCCGTGCTCGACGGCGCCGGCGTCGTTGACGGTCTCGACGAGCTTGCCGAAGTAGATGGCGACGATGACGCCGATGAAGAGCCAGAGGATGAGCAGGAACTTGCCCTGCTGGATGAGGTAGGCCTTGCAGGTCTCGTAGATGAGCTCGGAGATGTCCTTCATGGACTTGTGAACGGGCATCGCCTTGAGCTGGGCGTAGATGGCAAAGCCGAAGACCAGGCCCAGGGCGCTGACCACCAGGCCGCCCAGGAGCAGCGTGTGGCCGTCGATGCCCATGAACTTTTCGGTGCTGAGGTCGGGGAGGACCAGGCTCGCCTCACCGCCGCCCTTGTGGACCGGGGGCCGGGCGACGGACGGGATGCCGGGGACCGTGCCGGGCTGGACCGCGGGGACATTGGGCTGATCGCCGGGCTGGGGCTGGGCGTGTGCCGGGGCGGGCAGGGCCACCACGGCGAGCGCGAGCACGGCGATGATGAGGGACGGGATGGTCCGCGCGAGGGCGGATTTGAGTCGACCGAATGCGGGGGCCGCGGGGGCCCAGGACGCGGCCAATCGTGTGGCCAAAGGACGATCTTTCACGTTGTTCACTCCTCTTGGCGGGGATCGATGGCCCCGCGTCCGACTGGATCGGTGTGGCGATCGGATCGGCCTTTTGCGTGTTCTGGCCGCACATTGCATGTGCGGGAGTTCGCGCTGGAAGACCGAATCCAACATTCACTGCACTGCAAGCTTCCCCGCACCGACCACCACGCGCACTGTCACGGCAACTGCCACGGTCACACTCAACGGTCCCGACCCTGCCGCCCGAACGGGGCTGAGGCAAGGCTCCCTCCGCGCGGGTCAGGGCGCGAAGGGTGGGATTCCCAGCCTCCAGCGTGATGCCAGTGAAAACACTGGCATCCTCCCTGGAGCATGGGGGGAGTTAGTGTGGAGTCACTGCGTGCCCGGGTCAAGTCCCCCCGGGGGACTTCGTAAGGGCGGGAAGCAAAAAAGAACGCGCCGGGCTGGAAGCCCGGCGCGGGAATGGTCGCTGGATGACGGGCGGGCTCGCTTCAGCAGGGGGCGAGCGCGGCGGTCAGGGACGTTCGGTCTTGACCGGGGGCAGGTCGCCCTTGAGGCGGCGGGCGATGCTCTTGCGGGCGGCGCGGCGACGACGCTCGGAAGGCTTCTCGAAGAACTCCTTGCGGCGGATGTCCTTGGTAAGGCCTTCTTTTTCGCAGAGCTTCTTGAAGCGGCGCAACATCTGCTCGACCGTCTCGCCGCTGCGTGACTTGACCCGAATCGCCATTCTGACCTCGCTCTGCAAGCCTTGGGACGTATCCCGACACCATCACCACGCCACCACGACGTGGGGAATGCGGGAAGGAAGTAAAGGGGGGTAGGCGGGGGCAATCAAGTGGGGGGAGGAAGGCCAGAGGGGGCAAAGGGACAAATGGGGCAAGGGGGGCGGATGTGGAAAGGGCCACAGGGCCACATTGGCACATGGCCAAAGAGAGGCAGACAGCGGCACAGCGGCACAGCGGGGGATCATGAGGTGGGGGAGGGGGGTGTGGTATGCTGGGGGGTATGGAAGAACGGCGAACGATCGCGTGTCCGCGGGATGGGCGGCCCATGAAGACGGTCCGGGTGGGGCCTGTGGAGGTGGACCGGTGCGAGGGGTGCGGGTGCCTGTGGTTTGATGCGCTGGAGCTGGACGCGGTGCTGGCGACCAAGGGCGGGGCCAAGTCGCTGGACCTGCGGCACGAGGGCGGGCGGGCGATGCCCATCCACGAGGGCCGTCCGCAGTGCCCGGTGGATCACTCGACGCTGATCGACATGTCGGACCTCAAGCAGCCGCACGTGCGGACGGACGCGTGCACGGTGTGCGGGGGCGTACTGCTGGATGCGGGGGAGCTGACGGACCTGGCGCAGTTCTCCCTGAGGGAGCGGCTGGAGTACTGGGTGCACCGGGCCAGGCACTGAGGCCCCCCAAAAGCAGCAAGACCCCCCGAGAACTCGGGAGGTCCTGTGCCTTGTCGATTCCCCGAATCACTCGATTCGGCGGTGGTTGGTCGTTGATCAGGCCGCCTTGCGGTAGCGGAAGATGTTGGTGCGGGCGACGGCGATCGCCTGCATCGCGCGGCCGCCGGTGGTATTGGTGGTGGTCGTGCGGGAGGTGGTCTTGCGGCCGGTCGAGGCCTTGGAGGCGGTGGTCCGGCCGGTGGTGCGGGTCGTCGCCTTCGCGGTGGTCGTGCGGGCCGTCGTCCGGGCGGCGGTCTTGCGGGTCTTGCGAACGGCGCGCTTGGTCTTGCGGGCGGTCTTCTTGCCGGCGAAGGGGGCGGCCTTGGAAGCGGCGCGGACGCGGCGACGGTTGCGGTTGGTCTTGGCGTTGCGGCGCTTGGTGGCGGTACGGGTGCTGCTGCGTTTGGTCGTCGGCATCTTGGGATGCTCCTGCGGTCCGGCGGCAGGATCCGCCCCGGCCGTGTGGTGATCGAACCCGCCTCTGAACAAAAAAAGCGGGGCGAAGAGCCGCACCGTCCGTGGTGCAAACTTCTCCGTGGGATCGCGCATCGGCGACCGGACGCGCTTCCTTCACTCCGCGTGCGAAGAATGCTTGGAATTCGCGTCGTCACGGGCCGATGGTGCATCGGGCCGGGCCGGCGAACCCGGTCCACACGCATCCCGGCCCTCTCCAGGCCCCCCCCACCATGCCGCTTCATCACCACGCTCGAGCCGTTCAATCTTCCGCCGCCTCACCCGGTCACGGTCGCAACACGCCTGCGTCCTGGGCGACCGATTCCTGGAAGGCCAAACCGCTCTCCCAGGGCATCGACTACCCCGATGAGCAGGCCTTGGCCGCCTCGGTCGGGCGGCTTGCCTCGCTCCCCCCGCTGGTGACCAGCTGGGAGATCGAGCGGCTCAAGCGGCTCATCGCCGACGCCCAGCAGGGCCGGCGGTTCTTTCTGCAGGGCGGGGACTGCGCCGAGACCCTGGAGGACTGCAAGAGCGAGTCGATTGCGAACAAGCTGAAGATTCTCCTGCAGATGTCCATGGTGCTGGTGCAGGGGCTCAAGATGCCCGTGATCCGTGTGGGGCGCTTCGCGGGGCAGTACGCCAAGCCGCGCTCCAGCCCCATGGAATCTCGCACTGTCGACGGGGCGGAGGTCACGCTCCCGAGCTATTTCGGGGACCTGGTGAACCACGCGCCGTTCGACGCGGAGAGCCGGCGGCCCAACCCCGAGCTGCTGGTCACGGCGTATCAGCACGCGGCGATGACGCTGAATTTCATCCGCTCCCTGATCGACGGCGGGTTCGCCGATGTGCACCATCCCGAGTACTGGGATCTGTCGTTCTTCAGCCATGCGAGCCTCTCCCCGCAGCGGCGGGCGGAGTACGAGGACCTGCGGAGTCATATCTCCGACGGGCTGCGGTTCATGGAGGCGCTGGGGGAGCGCTCGATCGGTGACCTTCAGCGCACGGAGTTCTTCACGAGCCACGAGGGGCTGAACCTGCACTGGGAGGCGGCGCAGACCCGGCGCGTTCCTCGCCGGACGGGGTGGTACAACCTGACCACGCACATGCCGTGGATCGGTGAGCGCACGCGGGCGATTGATGGGGCGCACGTGGAGTATTTCCGGGGGATCGAGAACCCGATCGGCATCAAGCTGGGCCCGTCGGTGCGTCCGCACGAAGTGCTGGCGCTGATCGACAAGATCAACCCCGAGAATGAAGAGGGGAAGATCGTGCTCATCACGCGGATGGGGGCGGGCAAGGTTGCCGACGCGCTGCCGCCGCTGGTGGAGACGGTGAACCGCGCGGGCCGGCGGGTGCTGTGGATCAGCGACCCGATGCACGGCAACGGCATCAAGACCAGCGAGGGGATCAAGACGCGCAGCTTTGATGCGATCCTTCAGGAGCTGGAGTCGTGCCACGACATCCACCGTTCGCTGGGGAGCATCCTGGGCGGGGTGCACTTTGAATTGACGGGCGAGGACGTGACCGAGTGCGTGGGCGGCGCGGCGGGGATCACGGAGCAGAGCCTGTCGAGCAACTACGCGACGCTGTGCGACCCGAGGCTGAATTACCAGCAGTCGCTGGAGCTGGCGTTCCTGCTGGCGCGCAAGATGGGGCAGGGTCGTCCGAAGGCGTGATGGGACTGGTGGTGGGTCGGCTGATGGGCTCGGGGGCGGGACTTCGCGTGGAGGGCGTCAGACCGGCGTGGGGCCGGGGGGACGTTGCTGCGCCGCCGGGTCGATTTCCCGGAGGTATTCCCAGGTATAGATGCCCGACGAGTGACCGTCCGAGAATGTGATCTTGAGGGCGTAGTTGCCGACGAGCTCGGCGGAGGCGATGGCAAGGGCGCCGGGGCTCCGCGCGGCGCTTGCGGGGAGGACGGTGAGGGGGTTTTTGCGCATCTGCTCCCGGAGATGGCGCATGTCGGCGGAGGGTGAGAGGCGGCGAAGATGGCCGACGGGGAAGAACGATTCGGACCCGTCCGTCCACCGGACGGTGAGACCTGAGGCCTTGTTGATGTCTAGGTGGAGTGGCGTGTGCATGGCAAACAGAACCCAAGCCCGTGGGGCAGCACCGGGATGAGGGGCCGCCGCGGATGCGGCCGCCCGATCGAGGGAACAGAGGCGCGGCGGGGGAATCCAACCTCTCGCGGGCGCGGGGAAAGCGACTGCAAGGCCGAATCGAGTTCAACCATATCCTTGGTGCGTGCCGACAGTGGAATGGCCCGGATCGGTCCGGTCCCAGCGGAGAATTGGCCCATGACCTCAGCGCGTTCGAATCGAACCGGCCTTGCCGGGATGGCCGCCGTCCTGCTCGCGGGCCTGACCCTGCTTCCTTCGGCGGCGCTGGCCCGGTATCAGATCGCCCCTCCGCCGGCCTCTCCGCGTGAACGCCCAGGCCCGGTTGCCCCCCCCGCGGCGCCCCCGCAGGGCTCGCGCGCCCCGGCGGCGGACCCGCTCCCGGAGATTCCGCTGACGCCGCTGGGCAAGGTGGAGGTCCGCGGCACGGGCAAGGAATCGCTGATCCTGATCCCCGACTATGGGATGGACTGGAGGCTGTGGGAATCGTTCATGGAGCGCAACGCCTCGCGCTACACCATGTACGCGATCAATCTGCCCGGCGTAGGCGGAACGTCCCCTCCCGCGGACATGCCGACGGACGCCTTCTACTCCGACGGGGTGTGGACGCGCAACGTGGAGAACGCGATCCTCGCGATGATGGACGAGCGCAAGATCGAGAAGGCGTTTGCCATGGGGCAGGCGTATGGCGGGCACCTCGCCATCCGGATGGCGATGATGCACCCGGACCGGATCGCCGGTTCGATCTCGCTGGACGGGACGGTGACGGTAGAACTTCCGCAGCAGAAGAGTCCCCGGATGCCCCGGGACCGGCGTGAAGCCTTTGTCGCGGCGACGATGCGGGCGGGAGAGCGGGTCCCGGATGACAAGTTCTTCGAAAGGCAGAAGCAGGGCCTGAAGCAGGCGGTGGCCGACCCGGCGCGCGCCGAGTTCATCGCCTCGATGATCGACGGGGTGCCGAAGAAGGTCTTCCTGCAGTACCTCGCGGAGTATTTCGCCGCCGACCTGTGGGCGAATCTCGACAAGCTCAAGTCCCCCATCGCGGTGATCGTGCCCTTGCCGGGCAACGAGCAGGCGAATCAGGCTCCCAACAAGGCGACCAAGTCGAAGTGGTCTCGCTGGTTCCTCGCGGCGAAGCGCCAGTGTGATGTGGTGTGGTTCGAGAACTCCCTGCCGCTGGTGACGGAGTGCGCGCCGTTTGAGCTTGACCGCACGGTGCACGCGTTTGTCCACGGCAACTACGTGCCGGGCAAGTCGCGGTACGCCAAGCCGATGACGGCGTACGTGGCGCCGGAAGAAGGCGGGCCGGCGGAGATTCCGCGCCCCGCCGACGGCCAGCCGCGGGCCGAGGAAGATGATTCAGCCCCTGGGGACGTGCCCGGGAACGCTCCGGCGGAACCGGGTTCCCCCAAGCCTTCGGAAGCGCCGGCCCCAGCCCCTGCGGCGCCCGCGAGCCCGAAGTAACTCCATTGGAATCTCGTCGGACGGGACGGCGCGGCGGCTGCGCGCCGGGATCGCGGCGCGATACAGTCGGGGCATGGCCAATATGTCCACCGGCTCACCATCTTCCACACTGACCGCCAACGCCATGGACGCGCTGGTGGAGGCGATCGATCGCGTGGGCTCTCCGGCGTGCGTGGGAGTCGATCCCGTTCTGGAACAGCTCCCGGCGGCGCTGCGGGCCGCGCACGGGACGCCGGTGGAGGCGATCGTCGAGTTCACGCACAGCGTGCTGGCCGCGGCGGCCGGGGCAGTCTGCTGCGTGAAGTTCCAGGCGGCGTGCTTTGAACGCTACGGGCACGAGGGGTACGCGGCGCTGGAGCAGTCCGTCGCCGAGGCGGTTCGACTGGGGCTGTTCGTCATTCTCGACGCCAAGCGCGGGGACATCGGCACGACCAGTTCTCACTATGCGGCGGCGGCGAGCCGCATGGGGGCGCACGCGATCACGGTGAACGGGTACCTGGGACCCAGCGGCGTCCGGCCGTTTGTCGAGGCGGGGCTGGGCGTGTTTGTGCTGGTGCGCACCAGCAATCCTGACAGCGACCTGCTCCAGTCGGCGCGACTTGCCGATGGCCGGACGGTCGCGGAGGTTGTCGCGGCACAGGTTGTGGAACTGGGCTCGCACACCATGGGCAGGCGGGGCCTTGCGCAGGTGGGCGCGGTGGTGGGCGCCACCAAGTCGGCGGAGGGGACCTCGCTGCGAGGGGCGATGCCGCAGCAGATGTTCCTGGTGCCGGGGTACGGGGCGCAGGGGGGCACCGCGGCGGATGTGCGGGCACTGGTGCGGCCGGGGGCGAGGTCGATCGGGGAAGCCGGGGTGATCGTCAACGCTTCGCGGTCGGTGATCTACGCGGGGGCGGGCGAGCCGGACTGGCGATCACGGATGCACGAGGCGGCGCTGGCGTTCGGGCGGGACGTGGCGGGAATTTTCCGCTGAACGCGAAGAGGGGGGAGAGAACGCGGAGGGAGCAGAGGAAGCAGAGGGGCGCGGAGAGGAAGGGCCGAGGGGGAGGACCGGGGAGGCACACCGCTCTTGACGCGAGATGAGTTGAGTTAAGAATGAGCGGGCGTGGCGTGACTCATGCAGGCCGTCGATGCGCGGCTACTACGAGAGCAGGCGATCGGCGAGGGACTTCATGTCGGGGCATTCGAGGTCGGGGGTGATGTCGGGGGAGACTCTCGGCGTGGCGCCTGCGCCGGGCTTTCCGGCGCGGCGATTGATCCACGCGGCGCTCAGCCCGAGTTGCTTCGCCGTCTTGATATCGTGGTAGAGGCTCTGGGCGACGTGCAGGATTTGCTCGCTTGGAACGTCCAGGAGCGCCATGGCGACGCGAAAGTTCTTTGGGGAGGGCTTGTAGGAGCGGCAGAGCTGGGCGCTGACGAGGCGGTCGATCACGGCGCCGCTCGCTTCCAGCCTGGGCCGGGAGCCTTCGAAGAGATCGTCGTCGATGTTGGAGATCACCGTGAGCGTAAAGCGCTGGGCGAGGCGAGCGAGGGCGGCGGCGGTATCGGGGAATGCGGGCCAGTGCTCGACGGAACTGGGGAGGCGGTCGAGTTCCTTGGATTCGAAGGCGAGGCCAAGTTCTTCGCCGATCCCCGCCATCGCGCCGCGCATCACATCCCGGTAGGGCTGGTATGGCCCAGCCTCGAGCCGAGCCTCGTGCCGGGCGTACATCTCGAGCACTTCATCATCCGTTCGCCGCACGCCATGCACGGACAGCACGGGGCGAATCGCCTTGAGCAAGCCCGATTCCCAGTCGATGAGGGTGCCGTAACAGTCGAAGGTCAGGTGGGTGATGTGGGAGAGGTCGGGCATGCCGGGGAGAGAACACAGAGGGCACGAAGGGAGCAGAGGGGCGCGGAGAAGACGTTGAGAGGGGAGAAGTAGACAGGCTTTACTTGCTCACCGTCCGCTGCTCGATCCGCTTCTCGCACACCGTCTGCACGACGCGGTCCACGTAGCTGCCGGGCGTGTGCACGTTCTCTGGGTCGAGTTCTCCGAGGCCGACGAGCTGGTCGACCTCGGCGATCACGAACGATGCGGCGCAGGCCATCATCGGATTAAAATTCCTCGCCGTCTTGCGGTACACCAGGTTGCCGAAGGGGTCGGCCTTGTGGGCCTTGACCAGGGCCAGGTCGGCATAGAGGCCGGTTTCCATCACGTACTGCCGCTGGCCGGCGCCGGCGGGCGCCGCGCCGCGATCGCCCGCGCGGTTGTGCAGGCGGGTGTCGTCGCGGGGGCGGAAGAACGAGCGGGTCTCCTTGCCTTCGGCGACGACCGTGCCCGCTCCCGTCGCCGTGAAGAAGGCGGGGATGCCCGCGCCGCCGGCGCGGATGCGCTCGGCGAGGGTGCCCTGGGGGTTGAACTCGATCTGGAGCTCCCCGGAGAGAAACTGCTTCTCGAAGGTGGCGTTCTCACCGACGTAGCTGGAGATCATCTTGCTGATCTGGCGGGTCTTGAGCAGCAGGCCCAGGCCGAAATCGTCGACGCCGGCGTTGTTGCTGATGCAGGTGAGGTTCTTGACGCCGCTGTCGCGAAGGGCGGCGATCAGGTGCTCGGGGATACCACAGAGGCCAAAGCCCCCCACCATCACGGTCATGCCGTCGCGGAGCACGCCGGTCTGGGCGAGGTCTGAGAAAACGGAGGAAACCGTGGGGAAGACTTTGTTGGCCATGGCGAGCAAGGGTATTCCTGTTGGAGACGGGCTGGTCGCCGGGTATGCTGGGAGACGGCAGGCGCGGGGTGTCGCTCCGCGCGGATCAATTCCGGGAGGATGAACGATGACTTCACGACTTTGGCTGCTCGCGGGCATGTGTTTTTCGTCGCAGGCGCTGGCGCAGGTGAGTTTTACCGTGCTGTCCCCGCCGCCCAATACATACCAGGCGCCCATGATCCGCGGCATGTCCGACGACGGGCGATACTTCGTGGGCTCCGTGGTTGATGCGCAGGGCCGATCGGTGCCGTTTCGCTGGTCGGCGAGCGAGGGGTACCGGATCATCCCCATCGATGCGGGGCTCGATTGGGCGTACGGCCAGCACGTGAGCGGTGACGGCCGCATCATCGTGGGCTCGATGCTCCCGAGCAACACCGGCAACTTCAGTCCCTGGTCGGCCGTGTCGGTGGACGGCGGTCCCATGACGCGGGCGTTCAACAGCTCGTATGCGGGGGCGCTCTCCTCCGACGGGACGCTCGTGGGCGTGTACGACCATCCGGATCCGGGGAACTGGGTGTTTGCGAAGCTGTGGGACCGGTCGACCGGGCGAGCGGTCAGCCTAAGGCCCGAGGGGAACGATGACCTGTATTCCAAGCGGCGCTATGTCTTCGGTTCGACCCCCGACGGGTCTCGCATGGTCGGCTCGTATTCGAATCCTTCGAGCGGGGCCCGCATTGCGGTGATTTGGGAAATCACGCGTTCTCCCCAAGCTCTGACCGCTGCCCTTCATGTGCTCCCCGCGCTTGAAACGCTCGAGAGTCTTGACGCGATCGATATTTCCGATGATGGCCGGATCGTGGCGGGGACGGCGTACCGCGGGGCGAATCAGGGTGAAACTCCGGTTCGCGTGGACGTGGTTGCGCTGGCGAGCGAGTCGCTGGGTACGCTCGACGGATATACCGGCAGCAGCACGGTGGGGATCAGCGGGAACGGATGGGCCGTTGTAGGACGCAGCCACTCGAACTCCCCGGATCGGTCGACGACGTTCTACTGGTCGCGAGCGACGGGCATGACCAGCCTTGCGCAGATTCTCGCGTCGGCGGGGATCGACCTTTCGGGATGGACCCACCTGGACGCCGTCGCCATTTCTTCCGACGGCGGTATCGTCTGCGGCAACGGAAAAGATCCCGGGGGAGCGGTACAGGGATGGATCGTCACCCTCCCACCGTCGCTCGCCTGTCCCGCTGACTTCGACAACTCAGGCTTTGTTGATGTCGACGACTACCACGCATTTGTGGCGGCGTTCGAGGCGGGCGTGAGTGAGGCCGATTTCGACGGCTCGGGGTTCGTGGATACCGACGACTTTGATGCCTTTGTGGCGGCGTTTGAGGTCGGATGCTGAGCGCGCGCTGCGTCCAAGGTGATGGAGCGCCGGGGCGGTTGAACTGACGGCTTTTATGCACCCGAGCATCGGCGGGGCCGTGTCGGTTTGCTCCACGCGTGCCGGGCCGGTGGACTGTTCGTTCCTGACTCGACGGCGGACGGCGTCAGGGATTTCCCGAGAACCGGCATCAGGAGATTTTCACCGATGCGCTCCATGCTTCCGTGCCTGACGGTCTTCCTCGCCCCCGCGGCCCTTGCCGGGCCCGTGTTCCGGCCTTTGCCGTTCTCCGGCGGGCTGGCGCTCTCCAAGGACGGGTCCACCGTGGTGGGCTCGACCTCGGGGCGAGCGTTCCGGTTCAGCGAGGGGAGCGGCTTTGCGTTCCTGGCCGCGGAATCGGGGGCGATCTCCAGCACGCTCACGGCCGTGAACGCGGGCGGGGATGTCGCGGGCGGGTCGATGTCGTTCCCCAGCCGCTTCGGGTCGGGCTTCCCGGACGAGTTCAAGGGCGCGCTTTCCATCAACGGCGGGCCGCTGCAGAGCCAGCCATGGACCAGGTCGCGCATCGTCGGCCTTTCCGATGACGGGGACGCGGTGGCGCTCAATTATGAAGACCTGGTCTTTGCCGACTACTTCGCCGGGTTTCATCGCCGCTCCACCAACCAGGACCTGGGGCTGACCGATTCGGCGCACGGGAGCGCGACGTGCTTTGCGGTGAACGTCAGCGCGTCGGGTGCTCGCGTCATCGGGTCCATCAACAACGCGGGCTCGCGCGCGGTGTACTGGGATGTGAATGCACCCGGCGGCAATTCAGCGCCGGTGTACTTTCTTCCCGGCAATCCGCCGGGGACCGCGAACGACGTCAGCGACGACGGCACGGTGATCGTGGGCACGCGAGGGCCGGGGAATTCGCTCTCGGCATACCGCTGGAAGGAGGGTGTGGGCCAGACCATCCTGGGGGACTTCCCCGGCGGCAGCAACATGACGGCGACGCGTGTGAGCGGGGACGGCAACGTCGTCATCGGTGATTCGGTGAGCGGAACGCTGGGGACGCGATCGTTCTACTGGACGCAGGCGGGCGGCTTGCAGCTTTTCAGCTCGTACCTCGCGGGGCTGGGGATCGAGGCGGCGGGATGGAGCGAGTTTCGCGCGATCGACCTTTCTCGCGACGGCAGGGTGATCCTGGGATCGGGGAAGAACCCCGCGGGCCAGATCCGCTCGTTCCTGGTGTATGTGAACCGCTGCTCGGCGGACGTGGACTCGAGCGGGTTTGTGGATACCGACGACTACGACGCGTTCGTCGCGGCGTTTGAGGCTGGGGCCGGGGACGCGGACTTTGACCACAGCGGGTTTGTGGATCTGGACGACTTCACCGCGTTTGTGCACGCGTTTGAAGCGGGGTGTTGAACGGGGAAGGCACTGGGCATCAGGCACTCGGCACTCGGCACTGGTGAAAGGCGCGATGCAGGAGCGCCGAACGCTTGCAATCCATAAAGAAAAAGCCCGGAGCGATTCATGGCTCCGGGCTTCTCCATTTGGATTGGATTCGTGGATCAGACGCCCAGCATTTCCATGGCCTTCTTCTTGATGTCCTCGGCGGAGAGCTTGCAGCTCTGGAGGAGTTCCTCGGGCGTGCGGGCGCTCTTGGGAATGTGGCGCACGTGCATCTGGTTGAGGGTGAAGGCGTCTCCGGACTCGGTGAGGGCGTCGGAGAGGGCCGAGCCGATGCCGCCGCCGTAGTTGTCCTCGATCGTGATCACCTTGCCGTTGTTGGCGTTGATCAGGTCGAGCACGCCGTCGGTGTCGAAGGGGAGGGAGTAGAGGTCGACCAGGGAGGCGGAGATGCCGGCCTTGTCGAGGAGGTCGATGGCGCGGTTGGCCTCGTGGACCATGTAGCCGGTGGCGGCGAGGAGGATGTCGCGGCCCTCGTGGAGGACCTCGAAGCCGCCGAGGTTGAAGACGACCTCGTCGGAGTAGATGAACTCGGTCTCGGGGCGGAGGGTGCGCATGTAGCAGACGCCCTCATACTCGGACATGACGTTGGCGAGGGCGTAGGCGGCGTAGGCGTCGGAGGGCTGGAGGATGTAGCAGCCGGGGTTGCCGCGGTGGTCCTTCATGGTGGTGAAGGAGCGGAACCAGGCGATGTCGGGGAGCGACATCTGGCTGGGGCCGTCGGAGGCGAGGGTGATTCCGGCGTGGCTGCCGACGATCTTGAGGTTGGCGCCGGAGTTGATGGCCATCTCGATCTGGTCGTAGGCGCGGGTGACGAACTTGGCGAACGTGGAGCAGAAGGGGACCTTGCCGCCGGCGGAGAGGCCCGCGGCGACGGAGAACATGTTCTGCTCGGCGATCTTGCACTCGATGAAGCGTGGGGCGAGGGCGGAGTCCTTCTTGAACATGTCGGCCATGGTCGAGTTGGAGACGTCGGCGTCGAGGACGACGATGCGCTCGTTGACCTTGCCCAGGGCGCGGAGGGCGATGCCGTAGGCGCGGCGGGTGGCGATGGTGCCCGACTGGAGGAGCGACTCCATGTCGGTCTGCTTCATGGTTTGGGTGAAGGTGGGGAGCTCGGCCGGCTCGGGGATCTGCTTGGTCATCTCCGAGGGGGGCTGGATCATGAAGGAATCGCCTGAGCCCAGGGCGCTGGTGAGCTCGACGCGCTTCTCGTCGAGTTCCTGGTAGGCGCGCTTGAGGGCGTCGCCGACCGGGGGCTTGCCATGCCAGCCGTTGCCCTGGACCGAGGCGGCGCCCCAGCCCTTGGTGGTGCGGGCGACGACGGCCATGGGCTTGGCGCCCGACTTGGTGCTGTTGGCGATGAAGGCGTCGAAGGCCGACTTGATCTGGTTGGGGTTGTGGCCGTCGATGGTCTTGACGTCAAAGCCGGAGGCGGTGAGCTTGGCGGCGATGGTCTCGGAGGACTGCTGCTGGCTGACGCGGTCGGCCTGCCCGTATTCGTTGCAATTGAAGATGGCCAGGACGTTGAGCAGCTTGCGGTCGGCGATGAAGTCCAGGGCCTCGGCGATCTGGCCTTCGCGGGATTCCCCGTCCCCGATGATGCAATAGACGCGGCGGTCGGTTTCGTCGAGGCGGGCGGCCTCGCCGATGCCGGCGGCGACGGAGAGACCCTGGCCCAGGGAGCCGGTCGCGGCATCGAAGAAGGGGAAGCCTTCCATGGGGTTGGGATGGCCGTCCAGGACGCTGTCGAAAGCGCGGAGGGTCTTGAGATCGTCGACGGTGAGCTTGCGGCGCTTGTCGGGGTCCTTGCCGACCATGACGCCGAGCTTGGCGGCGGCGGCGTAGATGGCGGGGACGGCGTGTCCTTCGGAGAGGACCAGGCGGTCGGAGGTGGGGTAGGTGGGGAAGTCGGGGCTCCACCGCATGGTGTGGAACATGAGGATGGTGACCAGGTGAGAGATGCTCATCGCGCTGGTGGGGTGGCCGCTGCCGGCGGCGGCGCACATTTCCAGGGACAGGCGGTCGATCTCGATGGCTTGGGCGTGGACGGCGGCTTCAAATGACATCAGTGGGCTCCCCTGTACCGCGGCGAATCAGGCCACGGGCTCGGTCAAAGCGATCGCAACCGGACGGAGCCGACCGTTGACGGTGAAGCCGACGCGGTGACCGCGCCCGCGGAGGCGCGAGGCGCGCACCATGGCGGAGCGAATTCACGACGTCGGTCGCCGACAGCGACCGCCCGACCCCGGACCTCCCCTTCCCGACCTCGGCCCCTCGACCGAACGGTGACGAGAAGACCGAGAACACGGAAGTATGGGCGATCCTGAGGGGTTTGACAACCCCCATCGTCCGGCCATATACCTAACAACAAGCCGAACTTTTTGCGATCGAACTCGGTCATGACCCGGCGAATGATCGACAGGTCGTGGACGGCTTCTGGATCACGTCGGTCTCGGCCCCGGTACACTGCTGGACGATTCGAAGGGAGCATAGGTCGATGAAAGTCATCTGCGATCGCGGCGCGTTACTGGACGCCATCAATTTGGTGTCGGGCGCTGTCGCCGGGCGTACCCCGCGGGTGCAGCTTACCTGCATCAAGCTCAGCGCCGACCGGCGCGACGGGGTTGGTGAACTGGTGCTGGCCGCGACGGACGCGGAGATTTCGATGCGGGTCCGCCTGAGCCAGGTGGACGTGCAGGAGACGGGTGAGACGCTGATCCCGGCGGACAAGCTGCGGGCGATCGTGAGCGCCGAGGACGGCGAACCGACGCTGACGCTGGATTCCGAAGGTGAGCTGTGCCACATCCGCGGGGCGGACGCGCACTTCAAGATCTACGGGTTCCCTCCGGCGGACTTCCCCCCGATCCCCGAGTTCGGGGACGTGGTGACGGGCTCCTCCGAGCTGGCGAAGGCCAAGGGCGTGTTCTCGTACAAGGCGGGTTCCCTGGACACGCTGGTGGGGCGGACGCTGTTCGCGACGGCGCGGGAGAACAGCCGGTACGCGATCAATGGGGTGCTGCTGAAGCGCGAGGGCAAGAAGCTGGAGATGGTCGCCACCGATGGTCGGCGGATGGCGCTGTGCCGTTCGACGGTTCCGGCGGGGGCGGACAAGGAATCCAAGGGCGTGTCGTGCATCATCCCGACCAAGGCGCTCTCGCAGCTTCAGAAGCTGTTCCGGGACCCCGATGAGCAGGTGCAGGTGGCGATCACCGACAACCAGGTGTATTTCAGCCTGGGGACGGAGAAGGACCCGCACCGGGCGGTGCTGGCGAGCAACCTGGTGGAGGGGACGTTCCCTCCGTATGAGGATGTGATCCCGCGTGACCAGGACAAGAAGGTGACGTTCGACCGTGACGCGATGAACAGCGCGGTGCGGCGAGCGGCGCTGCTCACCAACGAAGAGTCGCGCGGCGTGCGGCTGAAATTCACCGGCAAGACCAAGAAGCTCGAACTGACCAGCCGCGCCCCGGAGATGGGTGAGGCGCAGGTGTCGGTGGACCTGACCAGCTACGAGGGCGAGGACATCGAGATCGGGTTCAACCCGACGTTCCTGGTGGACGTGCTGAAGGTTGTTTCGGAACCCGAGATCATGATGGAGCTCAAGGCCCCCAACAAGCCCGGCGTGATCAAGGTCGGGGTGGACTTCCTGTACGTGGTGATGCCGGTGAATCTGCAGTGAGGAAGTCACGGAGTCACGAAGTCAGGAAGTCACGGAGAGAGGCAGAGACGGAGAGACGAAGTGGAAGGCAGGAGGCCCGGAAAAAGGTCAGGGTGCCGGGGGCACGGTTTTCGGCGTTGAGTACATGTTGGCGGGCGGCTGAATGCCCGTGATTGAGATCCTGCGGGCGGCTGGGCCGGATTTCCCGCGTTGCATGCACGCATGAGTCCATTCTGGAAATTTGCGCAGAGGATGCTCCGCTACCGGTCGCAGGTGGTGTGGGCGATCGTTCTGGCGTTCCTCGCCGCCGGCTCCCTGGGGGCGGGGCTGGTGGGGATTGCGCCGGTGCTCAAGAGCCTGTTTGGCAAGGAGGCCAAGGGGCTGGCGATGCTGGCGGAGGAGTTCAACGAGCGGGGCGGGTACACGCTGCTTGGCCAGAGCATCACGGTGCCCAAGGACTGGATCGGCTGGCTTCCCGACAGCCCGTCGGCCTCGCTGGCCTGGATCATGGTCGGGCTGTTCGTGCTGACGGTCTTTGGGGCGTTCACGACGTTCATGCAGCAGTATCTGTCCTTGAACATCGTGAACCGGACGATGACCAACATCCGCCGGGAGGCCTTCCACAAGGTGCTGCGGCGGCCGCTGAAGGACATCGTGGTGGGCGGGCCCAGCGACGCGATCAGCCGGATCATGCAGGACTCGGCGGCGCTGACGGGCGGGTTCGGGGCGCTGCTCTCCAAGTTCATTCCGCAGCTGACCAAGGGGCTGGGGTCGCTGGCGGCTGCATTCATGGTGGATTGGCGGCTCGCGGCGCTCTCGCTGATCATCGGGCCGGTGCTGTTCTTCATCGTTCGGACGCTGGGCAAGCGGATCCGGCGGGCGTCGAAGGCCTCGCTGGTCTCCCAGTCGGAGCTGTACCACGCGGCGGCCGAGGCGCTGCAGGGCCTGCGGGTGGTGAAGGTGCACTCGGCGGAGCGGTACGAGGCGGGGCGATTCCACCGGCTAAACAAGGCCGTGCTGCGGGAGAACAACCGGGTGAGGACGGCGCGGGCGCTGGCGAGCCCGCTGGTGGAGATGCTGACGGTCTTCGCGGCGGGGATCATCGCGCTGATCGCGGCGAACAACATCCGCGTGAACGCGATCGAGCCCGAGGCGGTGCTGCAGGTGTTCATCGCGCTGGGGGCGGCGGGGGCGAGCCTCAAGCCGCTGACGGGATTCGCCAACGACATCCAGCAGTCGTCGGGGGCGGCGGACCGGCTCGCGGAGCTGATGAAGTCACCGGCCGAATCGGGTCACGATCACAAGCTCCCCAAGCTGCCCAGGCACAGCGAGTCGATCGAGTTCAAGCACATTTCGCTGACGTACCCGGGGGCAGAGCGGCCGGCGCTGCGGGATGTCTCGTTCACGATTCCCCACGGGCGGACGGTGGCGTTCGTGGGTCCCAACGGGTGCGGCAAGACCACGCTGCTGTCGATGATCCCGCGGCTGTTTGAGCCGGACCTGATCACGGTGCCCGATGCGCCCGACGGGGCGAAGCAGCGCGGCAGGGTGCTGATCGACGGCAACGACATCTCACAGTTCGCGGTTCGGAGCCTGCGGCGGCAGATCGGGGTGGTGACGCAGGAGACGGTGCTGTTCAAGGGGACGATCCGGACGAACATCGCGTATGGGTCGGAGAACGCGACGGACGAGACGATCATCGCGGCGGCGAAGCAGTCCAAGGCGCACGACTTTATTTCGAAGCTTCCCGCGGGGTACGGGACGGTGGTGGGTGAGCAGGGGTTGACGCTGTCGGGGGGGCAGCGTCAGCGGATCGCGATCGCCCGGGCGATCCTGCGGGATCCGGCGATCCTGATCCTGGACGAAGCGACGAGCATGGTGGACGCGGACTCGGAGGGGGCGATCAACGAGGCGATCAACAAGTTCGGCAAGGGCCGTACGTGCTTGATCGTGGCGCACCGGCTGAGCACGGTCTTGAGCGCGGACCTGATCGTGGTGATGGACCACGGGCAGATCGTGGATCACGGGCGGCATGCGGAGCTGCTGGAGCGGTGCGCGACGTACCGGTTGATTGCGCAGCGGCAGATGCACGGGACGTAAGTAAAAAAAGGCAAAGGGGGCAGAGGCGGCACATTGAGCTGACGGGGGGTGGTGCGCGCGGAGGGGGGGATGGGGAGGAGAAGAGGGGCGAGTACAATGGGGGATGCACGACACGGACGCGGCGGGGAACGAGTATTTCAAGTGTGATTTCTGCGGGAAGGCGTGGTCGGAGGAGCTGCCGATGGTGGAGGGCCACCGGGGGAGCCTGATCTGCGCCACGTGCCTGAGCGTGGCGTACGCGGACGTGGTGCTGCGCGGGCAGAGCACGGCGCCGCCCGAGGGCGTGACGTGCGCGATGTGCCTGGAGGTTCGCAAGGACGCGCAGTGGCAGAGCCCGGTGAAAACCGAGTCGTTTGTGTGTTTGCGGTGTCTGAAGCAGTCGGCGAGGATGCTGGAGAAGGATGCGGAGAGCAAGTGGAAGAGGCCGGAGAAGTAGAAGGCTCTGGGGACTGGGCACTGGGGAAGGTAAAGATGGGAAATCTTGCCGAACAGGAACCGGCTTCATAAACCCGGGGGGCTTGGGGTCGTAAGATCGGCGAGCCTTTCGCTCGGTGTGAGCGTCAGGGATATTTTCGGACCTTCGGCGCGATATGCGGCCGAAGCAGGACCAGAGCTGAGCCGCGCCGCGTGCGCGGCCCGATGGAGGTGCGTATGACGACCGCTCCAACCGCCCCGCGGACTTCGACTTCGGCGGGTGCTCTGGACCAGCAGGACCGCCCCTTCATCTGGGTGAACGGCAAGCTGGTTCCCAAGAGCCAGGCCATGGTGAGCGTGTACGACCACGGCCTGCTGTACGGGGACGGCGTGTTCGAGGGGATCCGGATCTATCGCGGCAAGATCTTCAAGTGCCAGCAGCACCTGGACCGTCTGTACCGCTGCGCCGAGGCGATCCGCCTGAAGATCCCGGTCGACCGGGCGGAGATGGAGCAGATCCAGCGCCGGTGCATCGAGGCCAACGGGCTGAGCGAGGGGTACATCCGCCTGGTGATCACGCGCGGCTTTGGCACGCTGGGGCTCGATCCTCGCCGCTGCCCGGAGGCGGGGGTGATCTGCATCGCCGACCAGATCCGGCTCTTCCCGCCGGAGGCCTACGAGGCGGGGATGCGGGTCATCGTGGCGAACCGGCCCAAGACGCCGGTGGAATGCCTGGACCCGCGGATCAAGAGCCTGAACTACCTGAACAACATCCTCGCCAAGTGCGAGGCGATCGATTTCGGGTGCGATGAAGTCATCATGCTGAACCTGGACGGGTACGTGACCGAGGGTTCGGGTGACAACATCTTCATCATCAAGAAGGGGACGATCTACACGCCGCCCAGCGACGCGGGGATTCTCGAGGGCGTGACGCGGGCGTTTGTCGCCAAGGAACTGGCGCCGATGCTCGGGTACTCGTGCGTGGAGAAGAACCTGAGCCTGGACGACGTGCTGAGCGCCGACGAGGTCTTCCTCACAGGGACGGCGGCGGAGATCATCGGGGTGACCCAGATCGACCAGCACGACGGCAAGGGGAACATCACGAAGGCGACGACGATCTCCAAGAACGAGGGGCCCATCACCAACAAGCTCCGGATGAAGTTCCGGGAGATCGTGACGGGGAACAACGTTCCGGAGAACTGATCGCCCCGGGCCGGGTCTTCCCGGGAATTGGAATGCACCTTGACGGGCCTCCGCGGCGAGCGGGGGCCCGTTTTATTTGGGACGTGCTCGAGCCGACCGCCGCGGGCCCACGGAGAGACGGCGGCGGCACAAGAAGGGCTTGCGGGCGGGATCAGGGCATTTTTCCGGACGTCTCGCGGGGCCGGGCGGAGGTTTCCAGCCGATACTAGCGGCATGGCTTCTGAAGGCTTGAGCAAGAACGTTGTGGCGGACCGAGCGACAAAGATCCGGCTGCCGCTGGCCCGCATCGTGGCGACGATCGGACCGGCGAGCGACTCGCACCAGGGGGTGCGGGACCTGATCGAGGCGGGGGTAAGCGTCTTTCGCTTCAACTTCTCCCACGGCTCGCTGGAGGACCATTCCCGGCGGCTGGCGGTGGTGCGCGAGGTCTCGGCGGAGATGGAGCGGAGCATCGCCGCGCTGGGTGACCTGCAGGGACCCAAGATCCGCGTCGGCAAGGTTCCGCCCGAGGGGATCATGTTGGTGACGGGGCAGGATGTGGTGTTCCGCCGCGGCGTGGGGATGGCGTTCGTGGAGCCGGGGAAGAGCGCGGGCGATCCGTCTCGGGCGATCTTCGGGACGACGTATGAGCCGCTGATTGACGAGGCGACGCCGGGTCACCGCGTGCTGATCAATGACGGGATGGTGCGTCTCCTGGCGATCGAGCGAGCGGCGGATGGGCGCGAGCTGCTGTGCCGTGTGATCGTGGGCGGGCTGGTGACCAGCAGCAAGGGGATCAACCTTCCCGAGAGCGATCTGTCGGCGCCGGCGATCAGCGATCGGGACTGGCAGTGCGTGGACTGGGCGGTTGAGAACGCGATGGACTACCTGGCGCTGTCGTTCGTGCGGCATCCCAAGGAGATCCACGAGCTGCGGGCGCACCTGGAGAAGTCGCACCCCAAGGACCCGCGTGCGGACGTGCTGAACGAGACGGCGACGATCCCGATCATCGCGAAGATCGAGATGCCGCAGGCGTTGAAGAACCTGGACGCAATCATCGACGCGTCGGACGGGATCATGGTGGCTCGCGGGGACCTTGGCGTTGAGATGGACATTGCGCAGGTGCCGGTGGCGCAGAAGGCGATCGTGTCGGCATCGAACCGGGCGGGCAAGCCGTGCATCGTGGCGACGCAGATGCTGGAATCGATGATCGTGAACGCGACGCCGACGCGGGCGGAGGCGACGGACATCGCCAACGCGATCTTTGACGGCGCGGACGCGGTGATGCTGAGCGGAGAGACGGCGACGGGGGCCCACCCGGTGCTGGTGGTGCAGACGATGGCGCGGATCGCGGTGGCGGCGGAGGATCACCAGGCGTCGCAGCCGGTGATGGAGAGTTCACCTTCGCGGCTGGTGGAATCGCACGTGCCGATCGCGGCGCTGTGCCGCGGGGCGTGGCGGATCGCATGCGACATCGGCGCGGTGGCGGTGGTGTGCTGGTCGGAGCGGACGGGGACGGCGAGGTATCTGAGCCAGAACGGGTTCAACGTGCCGATCGTCGCGTACTCGTCGAGCATCCGCGCGACGCGGCGGATGGCGCTGCTGCGCGGGGTGCACCCGGTGTGCGCGCGGCCGCCGGCGTCGGGGACGCTGGGAGAGTGGAACGAGCGGGTGGACACGTATCTGGTGGAGCGGGGCCTGGCGAAGATCGGGGACCCGATCGTGCTGGTGGCGGGCAAGCCGCTGGGACAGGCGAAGGTGACGAATAGCATCGCGATGCACCGGGTGGGGCAGACGATGACGGGGTATCGGTCGGCGGGGAGGTAAATAGAGGCGGCACATGGGGCAGATGGGGGAAAGGCGGCAGATGTTGAAAGGGCCACAGGGCCAAAGGGCTAAAGGGCCACATAAAGACAGAAAGTGGCACAGCGGCACAGCGGCACAGCGGCACAGCGGCACAGCGGCACAGCGGCACAGCGGCACAGCGGCACAGCGGCACAGCGGCACAGCGGCACAGCGGCACAGCGGCACAGCGGCACAGCGGGCAATTGTAAAGGGGAAGTGGCGCTGGGGGGTTGGGGTGGGTGGGGTCATACGATCGGGGTGTGCGACGCGCGTTTACGTTGATTGAGTTGCTGGTGGTGATTGCCGTGTTGGCGATCCTGATCGGCATCCTTTTGCCGGCGATCTCGGGGGCGAGGGAGGCGGCGAGGGGGGCGCGGTGCGCGTCGAACCTGGCGCAGATGTTCCTGATGGTGCGCAGCTACGCGGACGAGCAGAAGGGTCTCTCGCCGGCGCTGGGGCGGCCGTATGACAAGCCGCCGAACTGGGCGCTGGTGGTGCAGCAGGCCTCGGGGCTGGGCGGGAGCAACGCGGACGAGCTGTACACGGCGAAATCGGTGCTCGTGTGCCCGACGGCGCGGGCGTTTTATGCGCGGGACATGACGCGAACGTATGCGATCAATGTGACGGGGCACGCGGGCAAGCCGGGGGACCGTGACAATTTCGATACCGAGGGCGTGACGGCGCACATCAGGCTCGACCAGGTGCAGCGGCCGGTGGATGCGCCGGTGTTATTTGATGGCGCGGTGCCGAGCGTGTCAACGGGCGCGCCGCCGACGAGAACGGCGAGCGTGCTGGATTTCCGGGACCAGACCCACGTGGACACGCGGCTGGGCCGGTTCCACGGCGGACGGAGCGACAAGTATCTCCCGCTGATGAACGCGCTGGACTTCAACGTGGCGTTTGCGGACGGGCACGCGGCGGTGAAGCGGGAGGTGGCGGAGGGGTGGAGGGATGCGCTGCCGTAGGAAAGCCGCGGCGAGAATGCCGTAGAAGCCCGTGTGCGTCCGCCGGCCGGATCGCACGGAGCGAGATGCGACTCAATCGAATCCATGAGACAGGACACAGGCAGATATGCCTGTGCCACCGTCATGTGGCGCGAGATTGAGAAGCCCCAAGGCGGCTGAGTTACTTCACCACGTTCGCGTCCGCGTCGTATTCCACGGCGGGGGGGAGGCCCAGGTCCTTGATCTGGTCGAGGATCAGCTGCTTGTCGCCGACCAGGACGAGGACGCCCGAGTCGATGGGGATGGCGGACTTGGCGAGGGTGTTGATGTCGGCGGCGGTGAGCTTGGAGGTTGCTTCGAGGTCTTTGGTGACGGTGTCGAAGGGGAGGCCGTTGACCAGAGGCGTCGCGGCGGCGGAGAGCATGCCGCCCAGGCCCTGGAAGCCGCGAACGGTTTCGTTGCGGAGGGTTTCGCGGCCCTTGGCGGCCTCGGCGTCGGTGACGTCGCCGGCCTGGAGGCGCTTGAACTCGTTCATGAATTCCTTGAGGGCGGCGCCGGTGACGTCAGCCTTGACGCTGGCGCCGGCGCTGAAGTTGCCGGCGGCGACCTGCATGTCGTAGCGGGAGCGGGCGCCGTAGGTGTAGCCGTGGTCTTCGCGGAGGTTCTGGTTGAGGCGGCTGGTGAAGCTGCCGCCCAGGAGCGTGCTGAGGAGGCGACGCTGCACGCGGGAGGGGTCGGAGTACTTCACGCCGGGGGCGACGAAGCGGATGAAGGTCTGGGTGGCGCCGGGGCGGTTGATGATGGCGACGTGGAGCTTGTCGCGCTGGACCATGGAGTAGTCTGCGTGGAGGGGCTCGCGGGCTGCGGCGGGCTTCCAGTCTCCGAAGGCTTTTTCCGCGGCGGACTTGGCTTCCTCGGCGGTGAGGTCGCCGGCGATGAGCAGCGTGCAGGCGCCGGGCTGGACGATCTGGGTGTACGCGGCCTTGACGCTCTGGAGGGTCGCGGGCTCGACGGTCTTGACGGTGCCGGCGGAGGGCCAGCCGTAGGGGTTGTTCTCGCCGTTGATGAGACGGTCGCCGACGAAGGAGGCGACGGCGGTGGGCACTTCGCGGGCCTGGCGGAGCTGGTCGAGGGCGAGGGACTTGACGCGATCAAAGTCTTTGCCATCGAAGCGCGGGCGGCGGACGGCATCGGCGAAGAGTGAGATGCCGCGGTCGATGCTGCGCTTGAGGATGGTCATCGAGGCGTCGATGGTCTCGTGATCGGCGGAGGAGCGGAACGTTCCGCCGATGGCCTGGACGGCGTTCTCGAAGGCGAGTGAATCGAGGTCGGCGGTTCCTTCGCCCATCATCTCGGCGGCGAGGGAGGCGGTGCCTTGGGCGCCGGGGGCGTCG
Source organism: Phycisphaerales bacterium (assembly GCA_044226385.1). GTDB lineage: Bacteria > Planctomycetota > Phycisphaerae > Phycisphaerales > UBA1924 > JAEUJB01. The sequence goes on along the minus strand of JBGAHA010000005.1, from coordinate 256,640 downwards.
AGCGGCCCGCCGGTCTGGGCGATGAGCCGCATGGAGACCAGGGGGAGTTCCTTGTCGTTCCAGAGATGGACCTTGAGGCCGTTCTTGAGCGTGAAGCTCTCGGCGGGCGGGAGTGCGAAGGAGCCTTCCTTGGAATCGGTGGGGCGAGAGTCGCGGGCGGAGGGGGCGCGCTGGGGCTCTTCGGGGAGGACGTGAACAATGACGCGATGGTCCTTGAGGAGCGTGCGGCCGGCCCAGGTCTTCACGTCGCCGGCCGAGGCCTTGCGGTAGCGTTCGAGATCGCGCTTGAAGCTGTTGGGCTCGCCCCAGTAATACTCGTACTCGTTGAGCTTGTCGGCTTTGCGCTCGATGTTCTGGAGGCTGGTGAGGGAGGCAAGCTCTTTGGAGGCTTTCTGGCGCTCGAGCTCTTCGGTGGTGGGGCCGTTCTTGAGGAAGGCGGCGATCTCTTCGTCCATGATGGCCTCGACCTTGGCGAGGTCGGCATCGGGCTTGGCGAGGACGAAGATCTGGAAGAGTCCGCCGAGGGGGAAGCCCTGCTGGTCAGCGCCGACGTCGGCGGCGAGCTTTTCATCGATGACGAGGCGCTTGTAGAGGCGGCTGGACTTTCCGTCGGCCAGGACGCTGGCGGCAAGGTCCATCTCGGCGTCGCCCGGGCCGAAGGCGACGGGGCTGTGGTAGGTGAATTCGACCTTTGGGAGCTGGATCTTGTCGATGGCGGTGTAGCGTTTGACGCCGGCGATCTTGCCGGGGATGGGCTCGGTGGGGGCCTGGTACTTGCGGACGATGGGCTGGCCGGCGGGGATGGAGGCGAAGAGCTTTTCGATCAGGGGCTTGATCTGGGCGCTGTCGAAGTCGCCGGCGACGACCAGGGAGGCGTTGCTGGGGACGTAGAAGTTGGCGAAGAAGTCCTTGACGTTGGTGACGTTGGCGGCTTCGAGGTCCTGGTGGGTGCCGATGACGCCGTAGTAGTACGGATGGTCGGGGGTGTACAGGAGCTTGTAGACGGCTTCTCCGGCTTTGCCGTAGGGGGCGTTCTCGACGGACTGGCGGAGCTCGTTGCGGACGACGTCGCGCTGCTTGTCGACCTTTTCGTCGGTCATCTGCAGGCCCATGTCTTCGAGGCGATCGGCGTCGAGCCAGAGGAGCGTGGGGAGGAGCTTGCTGGGTCCCCAGGAGTAGTAGTTGGTGCGGTGGAGATCGGTGGAGGCGTTGTTGGCGCCGCCGCCGGTTTCCATGAGGACGTCGAACTGATTGCCGGGGACGCGCTTGGTGCCCATGAACATGAGGTGCTCGAAGAGGTGGGCGAAGCCTGAGCGTCCCGGGGGCTCATCCTGCGCGCCGACGCGGTACCAGGTGTTGATGGTGGCGACGGGGAGGGAGTGGTCTTCGTGCAGGATGACGGTCATGCCGTTGGGAAGCTTGTACTTCTCGATCTTGACTTCCTGGGCGTGGGCGCAGGGAGCGGAGAGGGCGAGCAGCGCGAGGGGCGCGGTCGCGGCGGCGAGGGGGATGGTTGAACCGGCGACGGCGGTCAGGACCGAGCCGGCGAGCGCGAGGAACGGGCGCATGGGGTATTCCTTCTGATGGGCCTTGTGATGTGATCGATCTGCACGGGGCGAGTCGGCCGTCGCGGGGAGCGTGCCGTGGGAGCGTACAACCGCCCCACCACCGGTGAACCACGCACGCGGGAAGGGATGGTAACGCGGGGAGAACCGAGGGGCTTGGGGCGGGGCTTTTTGTCAGGGAGCGGGGCGCCGGGCGAGGGACCGGACCATGACCACCAGCGTGACGGGGATGAGCACGATCGCCAGCAGACGGCTGATCCAGGGGTTGCCAGCGTCGTGCGAAGGCTGGCCGCCGCGGGCGGCGGAATGCTGCGTGGGAGCGGCGCCAGGGGATTGGGCGGAGTCGGCGTGGGAGCCGGTGTCGGCGGCCGCCGTCACCGCGCCGTGCCCGCCGGCGGGGGTTTCAGAGCCGCCCTTGGCCGCGGGCTTGAGGGTCGAGAGGAAGGCGACGACGTCACGGACCTGGTGAGGATTGAGAATCTGGGTCATCTGCGGCATGGCGCTGACGGTTCCGTAGCCGGAGGCAACGACGGCGCTGGGTTCGACCACCGATTCCACGAGCTTGTCGATGGGGAGACGGGCGGCGACGTTGGTGAGCTCGGGGCCTGCGGTGCCGCCGGTGCCCTTGTAGAGATGGCAGCGAAGGCATTCGGCGGAGGTGTTGTGGAGGAAGACTTCCCGGCCCGCGGCGGGGTCCCCGCCGGCGGAGAGGAGGGCGGTGGAGAAACCCGGGGGACGGATTCCCTGGCGACCAACGGCCTCGGCGCGGGCGCGGGCGGGGGAATCGGGCGGCTGCTTCATCGCGGCGTCGTAGACCTCAAGGGAGAGGACGGGGCTGAGCAGGCCGGTGGTCATGCGGTCGGCGAGTTCGGAGAGTGCAGCGCGGGCGGCGTCGGAATCGATCTGGCCCAGGAGCTTGACGGCGCGCTGGCGATCACGGGGATCTCCGGCGGCGGTGGCCTTGGTCAGATATTCGACGGCGGGGCCGGGGGAGGCGCGGACGAGGAGTTCTTCAGCGCGGGCCCGCAGGGCGCCCTTGGGGGCGTGGGCGAGAACGGCCTGGGCAGCTTCGCCGAGCCGATCGGGTGAAGAGCCGGCGACGCGGTCGAGGAGCACGCGGCGGTAGTCGTCGGGCTTGCCCGTGTCGGAGAGCTCGGCGAGCATCTGCTCGGGGCTGAGGTTGAGGGCATAGGCGGCCTTGAGCTGCTGGGCGAGGGCGGCGAGGGGGGCGGAGTCGCCAGCGGAGGCGATGAGGGGCTCGATGGTGGCGCGGACGGCGGCGGCAAGGGCCTCTTCGGAATGGGCGGGGTAGTCGGCCCAGTTGCCCCAGACGCCTTCGCGCTTGAGGGGCTTGTTCCAGCCGGCGACGCGCTGGAGGGCGAGCAGTCGCCAATCGGCGGGAGCGTCGGTGCGTGCGGCGAAGGCGGCGAGGCGGGCGACGCAGTCGTCGGTGCCGAGGAACTGGTTGGCCTCGATGGCGCGGCGCATGAGGGGTTCAATGGCGCGGTCGGCGGGGATTGGCGCGTCGAGCAACTGGGCGAGGGCGGGCATGGAGGCGGCCAGGCGCAGGTCGTAGATGGCGCGGACGGATTCGACGGCGACGGCGGCGTCGGCATCGCGGAGGAAATTGCCCGCGGCGGGGTGGTTCATGCGGCGCAGGGCGACGACCGTGCCCAGTCGAGCACCGGGGCCCATGCCGGAGGCCTTGGCGAGCATCTGGTCGGCGTCGCCGATGAGGGAGAGAGCGCAGGATGCGGCGTGGCGCAGCGTGGGATCGGTCTGGGGGGTTGCGTCGAGAAGCTGGAGGAGAGGAAGGGTTGCGTTTTTGACGCCGAGTTTGCCCAGGGCCTGCGCGGCGTAGAAGCGGGCGCGGGGAGAGGCATCCTTGAGCATCGCGATCAATGTGGGCGTGGCGGAGGCGAAGGCTTCGCCGCGGAGATCGCCGATGGTCTTGGCCGCCTGGGCGCGGATCTCGGCGTCGGGATCGGCGAGGAGGGGCACGAGCCTGGTTCCGACGGCGGGCTGGGAGCGGGCGATCTGGCCGATGGCCCACAGGGCGTGGTATCGCTTGAAGGCGGTGCCGGAGGTCTGTGCGGCGAGGGAGGCGAGGGAATCGGCGAGCGTTGCGGCAGGGGCAGCGCCGGAGGCGGCGCGGGCGGCGAGCTCGTACTGAGCGTTCAGACGCACGCGCTGGTCGCGGTGGCCCAGGAGGCCGAGCAGTTCATCAACGGGTCGAGCGCGGAAGCCAGCCTTGAAGAGTTCCTGCACCTGCGTGATCGCGGCGGATTCTGCGGCATCGGCGCGGACGGTGTCGTTCTTAGCGACCAGGACGGTGCCGTTGGGGTTGGGCTCCCATCCTCCGCCCCAGTCGCTCATGTAAAGGCGTCCGTCGTAGCCGAAGGCGATGTCGGTGACGGTGACGCCGCGGTAGTACTCAACGTGGTCGGAGACCTTGTATCCCGCGCCGTCGGGGGTGGGACGGAAGGCGTGGACGGTCGAGCCCGAGCCGTAGAAATCGACGAGGAAGAGGCAGCCCTCGTACTTGGATGATTCACCGGTGCCGGGGTAGAGGGCGATGCCCGAGGGGCCGGCGCCCATGTGCTCGATGGGCGGCAGGGACCATGCGGGGCGGGCGGGGCCGGAAACGTCGGCGAGGCGCTTCCACATGGCCTCACGGTTCCAGGGGCCTCGCGATTCAAGAGATTGCACGTCCTGTCGCCAGCCCGAATCCCCGCCCTCGACAACGTGCACGACGCGGGCGGAGTCGCCCGAATCGCAGTTGTTATCGCCGGTGAAGAGCTCCCCCACTTCGTTGAAGGCGAGTTCCTGCGGGTTGCGCAGGCCCTGGTAGAAGAGCTCGAGGTTGGAGCCGTCGGGCCAGCAGCGGAAGACGCCGCCGCGATCGGGGCCGATCAGGTGGTTGCCCTCTTTGGTGGTGACGTTGAACCCGCGATCGCCCATGGAGAAGTAGATGCGGCCGTCGGGCCCGAGGGTGAGGCCGTGGAGGTCGTGGCCGTAGAAGCACCAGCGCACGCCGTAACCGTGGGCGAGACTCTCGCGCTTCTCGGAGACGAGCGGGTCCTTCCCGGGGGTGAGCATCCACAGATCGGGGATGCAGGTGTAATAGAGCTTGTCGTTGTGCCAGAGGACGCCCGCGCCGATGCCGTCGAGTTCGCCGTTGAAGCCGCCGGCGAAGACGCTTGCCGCGTCGGCGACGCCGTCCCCGTCGGTGTCGCGGACGATGCGGACGCGGTCCTCGGTCTTGGTGAAGAAGTCGGGGGCGAAGGCGCCCTGCTTGATCCAGCGGTGGATCTCGTCCCGGCGGTCCTCGATGCTCTTGAACTTGAGGTCTTCCTCGACGGCGTTGAGGTGGCCCAGGCCGCGCGTGTCGGTGACGGCGTTGCCGGCGCGGTCGGTCTCGGCGACGTAGAGGTTGCCGTGGGGATCGAAGCAGATCGAGACGGGGTTCTGCATCAGCCCTTTGGCGGCCCATGTGGTGATGGTGCGGGACTGACCGTCCTTGACAAACGGCTGGGCAAGCGCGGGCGCGGCGCCGGCGAGGAGCAGGAGCGTCGCCAGCGTGCGGGAAAGGTGGGAAGTGGAGAGAGGGGCGGCAGAACGATGGAGGGGCGAGCGCATAGCCCGGAGTTTATGCGTTCGCGGGGGGCGGGGAGCGGGGTTTTGGAGCGGGCGTGCTGTTACATTTCACGCCCCGGCGCGGCCCCTACGCGGCATGACGCGGGGTCGCGCGAACGGGTCCCCTCGCCGAGCCTTGCATCGACGACAAGGGGGCGGCCCGAACTTCAGCAGCCCGCTTCGAAGGCCTGGACGAAGGCGGAGAAGTCTTCCACGTCGACAAAGCCGCTGGAATCAAAGTCGGCGTTGTCGGTGCCGGCCTCGAAGGCGAGGACAAAGGCGGAGTAGTCCTCGATATCGACGAACCCGGACTGGTCGAAGTCCGCTGGGCATGGGGTGCAGCTGGGATAGAAGCCGGTGAGGACCGAGTCGACGGTGCCGGGCTTGAGCAGCTCGGCGAGGCCGAGTCCGCCGATGGCGACATCGGGGAGGCCCGCGGAATCGGGCTGGTAGGAGGCGTCGATGTTGGAGCGGCGATAGAGGATGCTGGCGCCGCCGAGGAAGGTCTGTCGAGCACCTTTGCGGTAGGCGTGGTACGCGCCCACGGCCTCGGCGGATTGCGGGCCGGCGGAGAAGCCGACGGCGGTGCCCGCGGCGGTGGCCTCGAGGGATGTGAACGTGGTGACATCGCCGGGATGGTCGGTGAGGGAATCGGCGTGGTAGCCGCCCCAGTCGGATCGCGTGGTGCCTGCGGAGAAGACGGTGCTGAAGCGCGGGGCGTTGTCGTCGGTCCAGGCGGCCTGGGAGGCGCGGAGGTTCTGGAAGTGCGTGGCCCAGGCGGGGCTCGAACGGAAATCGGCGATCAACTGCGTCGCGTACATCGTGATGAACGTGGGCAGGAACGAGCCGGGAAAATTGGTGGCGGTGGATCGGCCGGTGAGCGTGGAAGCGGAGGTGAAGCTGGAGCGGTTTTTCCAGTAATTCCAGGCGGCCTGGCCCTGGGCGCCGCCGTAAACGCCGGCCTGCTCGGCGAAGAGGATTCCCTCGTGGAAGCCGCCCGCGAAGGCGTTGCCGCCTCCGCCGGCGTTGCCTTTGAGGGCCATGGCGTAATTGGAGCCGGTGAAGTACGCATCGTGGTTGGTGACGCCGCAGATGATGGCGCTCGCGGCGTCCCGAATCTGGACATCACCGGGCCAGTAGGCCCGGGCCCGCGCGGCGGCGAGGACGATCTTCATCGTGCTCATCGTCGCGAACTCAGGGTCCCATGTGGGCTTGACGCCGCCGGTCGCCGGGTCGATCCAGTGGCGGAAGATGCCATCGGCGGTGCGGGAGGGGACGATGCCGTCGGCGGCGAGGCCGGCGTAACGCTTCAGGATCGCTCGAGCGGTGGGCAGCGCGGCGGGGTCGGCGTTGACCGAGTCGCTGGCGATGAGGAGGAGCACGGCCCACGCGGCGGCGTCGGGCGTCGCGGGATGGAAGCGCGACCAGCCGATCTGCACGTCCCCATCGATCACCCAGCCCGCGGGTCCGCCGCCGGCGCCCGGGCCGGTGGTGACCAGGCTCTTGGCGAAGTTCACCACCTGCGTGAATTCGTTGGAAATCCAGGATGGGTAGCTGAGCCGGGTATCGCTAGAGTCGCGGACGACCTGGGCGGCTGAGGAAGAACCCAGGATCAGCGCGCCGTCGGCGCTCGCGGCAAGGTCTCGCCAATCGGCGGGGGCGGATAGGTAGGTCGTGGGGGCGAAGGCGGTGAGCCCGCGGGCTTGGTCGAGGGTGAGGAACCACGCGGCGCTGGAGGAGCCATCGCTGGCGAGGGCGTAGAGGCCGGGGTTGGCGGGGCCGCCGAAATGCTCGCTGAAGGCGAGGGAGCGGACATTGGGGAGCGTTCCCACCGTGGTCCATGAGAGGGAATTGGAATTGGTAATCGGCGCGCGGGAGATGGTGGTCCCTGAGGAGGCGTAGAGCGTGGACTGGGTGCGATCGACGGCGAGGCCGGTGGCGACCACGCTCGCGGTGAGCGAGGACGTGAAGAGCGAGACGCCGGTGAGATCGTTCATCTGGGCTCGCAGCACCCGCACACCGCCCGGGACGCCGACGTACAGGCGGCCTTTGTAGTGGGCGAGGGCGCCGTAGGTCGGCGTATCGCTGGAGAAGAGCTCGAGGCGCATGAAGACGGTGAGGGAGTCTTCGAAGACGTCGTAGCGGAGGATGGCGTCGCTGGGCTGGCCGTCGGGCGCGGTCGCGGCATCGTGGACGGCGATGAAGAGCAGGCGGCCCGAGTCCGAGAACGCAAGGGCGTTGGGACCGTCTCCCGAGCTGTCGAGGGTCATCCAGGGGAGCAGGGCGGAGAGCTGGGCGCGGGTGATGGTGCGCGTGATGGATTCATCGATGGAGCGGACGACGACGGAATCGGTGGAGAGATCGGCGGAGGCGTAGCGACCGGCGAGGGCGGCGGCGGCGAGGGCGTGGCCCGGTGCGGGAGCGCCCCACGGGGAGGAAACGGGCCCGGCGAAGGCGGTCGAGGCCGCGCATGAAAGCGCTATCGCCGCGGCGCGCAGGGATGGAACGAATGACGGGCGGGGGAGTGCGTGCATGGTGGGCCGGACTCAGAGCGGCGGGGCCGCGAGGGGCCGGTCCGGCCAGTCTACAGGATCGGCCGCGAGCTACAAGGAGTTTCCAGCAGCGATTGTGGGAGGTATGTGCCGCACACGCTTCAGGTTCTCGCTGCGTGGCGGGGCCGGGAACCTCTGTATCATGGGCTGGTGAATCCGGCCCAGCCCAGTCCCGGCCCCGCAAAGTCCGCTGGCGAGATGCGTCCGCTCGCGGTAGGCCGCGGGGCATGCTTCGCCACCGATCGGATCACGGTGGACGGCGCGGGCGTGGGATATTGCTACCGGGAGAAGCCCCAGACGGGGATCGACAGCGGGTGGCGATTCTTTGCCGGGGATGAGCAGACTGCACGGGGAGGCGCGGGGGGTCGGCTGGACCTCTACGACGTCAACGTGATCGCCAACTGCGATCCTGGGATCGTCGCCGTGCTGGATGCGCCGGTGGGAAGCGTGTTTGCCAAGGACCTCAAGACGGGCGCCCTGATCGCGCAGGCCAAGGCGAACAAGCCGCGAGGCGGCGGCAGGCGTTGAGCGCGAGCGGAGCGCGTTGACGCCGCGCGGAGGGAGGCTGACCGTTCTGGATTTACTCGACCGTAACGCTCTTGGCGAGGTTGCGGGGCTTGTCCACGTCGTGTCCGCGGAGGACGGCGGCGTGGTAGGCCATGAGCTGGAGGGGAATGACGGTGAGCATGGGGCTGAGGGCTTCGGGGATATCGGGGACGTAGAAGACGTCGTCGGCGTGGCGCTTGATGGACTCATCGCCCTCGGTGGCGACGGCGATGATGCGTCCGCCGCGGGCTTTGACTTCCTGGATGTTGCTGATGACCTTCTCGTACTGGCGTCCGCGGTTGGCGATGAAGACAGCGGGCATGCCTTCGTTGATGAGGGCGATGGGACCGTGCTTCATCTCGGCGGCGGGCATTCCCTCCGCGTGGATGTAGCTGATTTCCTTGAGCTTGAGGGCGCCCTCGAGGGCGGTGGGGTAGTTGTAGCCGCGGCCGAGGAAGAGCCAGTTTTCGCGGTCGATGTACTTCTCGGTGGCCTTACGGATCTTGGCGTCGTCCTCGAGGATGCGGGCGATCTTGTCGGGCACGGTCTCCAGGGCCTTGAGCGTGTCGGCGCACTGGTCGGCGGACATGAAGCGGCGGCGGGCCATGAAAATGGAGATCAAGGTGAGGACGGCGACCTGGCCGACAAAGGCCTTGGTGCTCGCCACGCCGATCTCGGGCCCGACGCGGAGGTACACGCCCGCGTCGGTCTCGCGCGCCATGGTGGAGCCGACGACGTTGATGGCGCCCAGGGCGAGGGCGCCGCGTTCCTTGGCCTCGTGCATCGCGGCGAGGGTGTCGGCGGTTTCTCCCGACTGGCTGACGGCGATGGCGACGGTGTTCTCTTCGATGATGGGGTTGCGGTAGCGGAATTCGCTGGCGTACTCGGCGACGGCGGAGACCTTGGCGAGGTCTTCCATCAGGTATTCACCGATCATCGCCGCGTGCAGCGCGGTGCCCTGGCCCAGGAGGATGACCTTCTTGGCGCGGGTGAGTTCCTTGGAGAAGTTGGCAAGGCCCCCGAGAACGACCTTGCCGTCACGGGTGTCGATGCGGCCGCGGAAGGTGTTGGCGAGGCACTTGGGCTGCTCGAAGATCTCCTTCTGCATGAAGTGGGAGTAGCTTCCCAGCTCGATGCTCTCGAGCTCGATCTCGAGCTGCTGGACCTTGGGCGTGACGGGCACGTTGTGGATCGTGCTGGTGCGAAATCCCTTGGGGGTGATCTTGACGACCTGGTAGTCTTCGAGGGTGAAGGCCTGGGAGGTGTGGGAGACGATCGCCGAGCCGTCGGAGGCGACGATGTACTCGCCGTTGCCGACGCCGACCATCAGGGGGCTGCCCTTGCGGGCGCAGACGAGGGTGTCGGGCTCGCGCTCGCACATCACCACGATGCCGTAGGCGCCGGTGACTTCACGCAGGGCGGCCTGGACGGCGGCCTCGAGGTCCATTCCCTCGCTGGGGGAGTAGAGCTCCCCGATGAGCATGGCGAGGACTTCGGTGTCGGTCTGGCTGACGAACTTGTGGCCTTTTTCCTCGAGGTAGGTCTTGAGGGAGCCGTAGTTCTCGATGATGCCGTTGTGGATCAGGCAGATGCCGGACTTGTCGTCGGTATGGGGGTGGGCGTTGGGGTTGGTGACGCCGCCGTGGGTGGCCCAGCGGGTGTGGCACATGCCGATGGTGCCGCGGACGCCGCCGACCTCCTCGAGCTTGTCTTCAAGGTTGGCGACGCGGCCGACGGTCTTGACGACGCGGATCTTGCCGTCGTCGATGGTGGCGATGCCCGCGGAGTCATAGCCGCGGTATTCCAGGCGCTTGAGGCCTTCGAGCATGAGGTTCTGGCACTGCTTGCCACCGACGTAGGCCACGATTCCGCACATAGATCAACGCTCCTGCCGCCCACCGGCCCTGGCGTGGCCCGGACGAGCCGAATGGTACGTGCCACGCCGCCGGGTGAGTCTGATAATCCCGCCCTTGCCGGCCGTCCGACATTCATCCAAGGCACACTCTCTACTCATCGGCCCGCGGCCGGGTTCGCTTGGCGGATGGATGCTGGTTGCGTGCCGGGGAAGGTCCGATAGCACGTACAAACCCCGGCAATCGGGGATCTCGACCCAAACAAGCTCCAAAGGCAGGCGAGGGAAGTTCTCAAACCGCGTACATTCTTCCGGGCACGCCGTGAGCACCGGCCGCGGGGGAACGTTGGTGGCTGGCGCGGGGCGTTGCTGCGCGGGGGAGCGAACGGGAGACTTGCCATTGAATCAGCGCAACCTTTGCCGCGCCTCGGCTGGCGTGCTTGCCTTCCTCCTTTCCACGGCGGCGCAGGGGCAAACGACCTCGTGCCTGGGGGATGAGTTCGACAGCGCAGGCTCGCTCTCGGCCTGGAGCCGCATCCACCTCACCGAGCAGTGGAACGCCGACCAGCTCCAGGGGTACGACGTCAACCTGACCGAGCCGGGGCGGATGTTCATGATGCCCTACACCTGCACCTGGTACCGGGACTACCGCGGGCCGATGTCGTACAAGCTGGTGAGCGGAGACTTTGCCATCACCACCGATGTGCGGGTGACCGCGCGGGATGGCTCGGGGGCGCCCGAATCGCTCTTCTCCCTCGCGGGGATCATGATCCGCACGCCGCGCAACATCACGCCGGCGACGTGGACGCCGGGGGGAGAGAACTACGTGTTCCTCTCCCTGGGGTATGGGATCGATTCGACGGTCCACTACCAGTACGAGGTGAAGACCACGCTCGCGGGCGACTCGGTGCTGCAGCTCAGCAACGCTGCGGGGCCCAGCGCGGTGCTACAGATCGCGCGGCTGGGGCCCTATGTGATCGCGCTGCTGCACGAGCCGGGCCAGCCGTGGCGCGTGCACCGGCGGTACTACCGGCCGGACATGCCCGCGCAGCTCCAGGCGGGGCTGGTCACGTACACCGACTGGAACAAGGTGCAGTATTTCGATCCGTTCGTGCACAACCAGACGGTGATCACGCCGCCGCTGCCCTCGGACCCCAACCCCGGCGCGGCGTTCTGGCCGGACGTGCGAGCATCGTTTGATTTCGCACGCTTTGCGCCGCTGACGCTGCCGGGCTCCCTGGTGGGGGTGGATCTCACGAACGAGTCGCTGGTTTCCGACGCAGCGCTGCTCGCTTTCCTTGGAGAGCCGGCGAACGTGCCCGCGCCGGGGCCCGTGGTGATCACGGATCCGCCCGCGGACGCCAGTACCCAGGCGGGCGGATCGGTTCAGTTCCAGGTGGAAGCGACGGGCTCGGGACTTGCGTACCGCTGGCGGATGGGCGGCGCGGATCTGGGGGACGGGCTTCTCCCGTCTGGCGCGGTGATCTCGGGGAGCGCAGCGGCGACGCTGACGATTTCGGGCGTGACGGTGAGCGAAGACGGGGCGAGCCTGTCGTGCCGGGTGTCGGGGCCGTGCACGAGCGAGGTGAGCGCCGGCGCGACGCTGACGGTGACCTGCCCATCAGACTTTGACGGCTCCGGGTTTGTCGATACCGACGATTTCGACGCGTTCGTCTTTGCGTTCATCGCGGGAGAAGAATCGGCGGACTTCGACGGGACAGGGTTTGTGGATACGGACGATTACGACGCGTTCGTGCACGCGTTTGAAGCGGGGTGCTGATCGCTGGGAGCGGCGAGACCATCAACAACACCGCCCGGGAGGTCACGGGCGGTGGATACTGCATGGATGGAGGCTGAGGCGTCGCGCGACGGTCAGTGGAGTACGCACGTTCTCCCAGCGGTGAGCAGTTGTCCGAGCATCTCCCTAAGAGAAGAGCCGACGCTCAGCAGCCCGCCTCGAAGGCGTGCACAAAGGCGTCAAAGTCGTCGGTATCCACAAAGCCCGAGCCGTCGAAGTCGGCGTCATCGGTTCCGGCCTCGAACGCGTGCACGAAGGCGTCGAAATCGTCGGTATCGACAAAGCCGCTCTTGTCGAAATCGGCGGGGCAGTGGTTGACGCGGTAGGCGGTCATGCGGGTCCCGTTACCAACGATGACGAGCGTGCCGTCGGGCCCGATCGCCGGTCCGCCGATGTTGACGTTGGTGACATTGGTCGACCAAAGCAGGGAGAGGTTCGAATCCAAGGCGTACATCGCGCCGTTGCTGAAGGCGCCGTTGGACACAAAGAGATTGCCAACGACGTCCACGGCCATGCGGGGGGCGAAGAAGTCGGCGGGGATCGAGCTTTCGTACTGCGCGGTGATGGCGCCGTCGGACGCGCGGCGCTTCTGCAGGATCTTGCCGGGGCCGAACATGTAGACGTCCCCGCCCGGTGCAACGGCGAACTCGCTGTTGGTGGACCACTCGGCGGGGGTGGACCAGCGGATGGTCATCGCCGCGCCGTCGTCGTTGATGGCGTAGAAGCTGTCGACGCTGGTGTTGTTCTGGGTGCGGCTGAGGTAGATGGTGCCGTCGGGGCCGACCATCGGGGTGTTCTGGAGGGTGAAGCCCGCCATCACGGGGCTCTGGTACTGGAACGCGCCGGTGGCGAGGTTGAACTTCTTGATCGCGTGGCCGCCGGGGACGGCGTCGGCGACGTAGATGGCGCCGTTGTGGATCGCCCCGCCGCAGTTTCCGGAGACCGAGCCGACGCGGGTGGCGGTCCACATGGTGGAGCCGTCGGTCGCGCGGATGCGCCAGATCTTGGTGAAGCTGGCGACAACGGGATCCCCGTTGTCGGCGAAGACCACGCCGTCGTAGGGGCCCGCGTCGATCTTGTCGGCGCTCTGCCATTCGACGGCGCCCGTCGCCGCGTTCAGGGAGTACAGAACGGCCTTGACCGATGCGCCGTTTCCGGACCGTGAGGCGTAGACGTGGCCGTTGTTCACGCCGGCGATCCAGGTCGTCCAGTCGTTGGTCTGGTAGGGCAGGTCGCGTCGCCAGAGCTGGGCGCCGGTATCGAGGTTGAAGGCCAGGACGGGGGACTCGTCGGAGGCGGGCTCGGGCGGGAACCCGGTCTGGCGGACCACGAAGACGCGGCGACCCTCGATCACGGGCTGCCAAGCGATGATGGAGGAAGGTCCGCCGTTCCAGAGCACGGTCTGGGCGTCGGGCCCCCACTGCGTGCTCTGGCCGTTACGACCCTGGTTGCCGCCGGCGTTGGACCAGCCATCACCGGCGAGGGCGTGGCCGGGGAGGAGAGACAGCGCGACGCTGGAAACGGATAAACACAGACGCTGGGCGGTGATGTGGCGCATGAAAAAGGCTCCCGAATGTGTCTCGGGAGCCTTTATACACGGCGGGGCTTGGAATGCCAACGCGACTTGTGAAGGTGGTCGCGTTAATGCGCGAAGGCCGTCGAACCACCCGGGCGGGTGCAGAATAAGGGGGATGCGAAGGTCAGCAGCCGCCTTCAAAGGCCAGGACGAAGAAGGTGAAGTCGTCGGTGTCCACGAAGCCGCTGCGATCGACGTCGGCGAGTTCACCGCCGTCGGTGAAGACGGCGACGAAGAGGGTGTAGTCGTCGAGATCGACGAACCCGGAGCGGTCAAAGTCGGCGATGCAGGGTGGGACGAGGTCGAGGCGGACGCGGCGATCTTCCTTGAGGTCGAGCATGATGTCGGAGCCGTCGGGGGAATGGACGGCCCAGGAGTCCAGGTCCTTGAACGAGAGCGTGCTCGCGTTGTTGTCAACGTTGGTGAAGGAGAGGTAGACGCTGCCGTCGACGTCGAGGCCGCGGATCGCAAAGCCGTCGGAGTTTTCGGCGGAGTAGTTCTGGCGCACGGTGAACGTGCAGTCACCCGGGGCGCCGGTGTAGACGTCGCTCGCGTCGTCGGCGGTGGGGTCGTCCTTCACGGCAAAGGCGTTGAACGCGCAGTCGCCGGTGGTCTGCACCTTCATCTCGGCCCGCCCGCCGCCGTTGGCATTGGAGTAGGGCTCGTCGTTCACCACGAAGAGGGACACTTCATGGCCCAGCACCCCGGCGTCGGTGGTGGTCGCCAGCAGGATGTGGGAACGGTTCTTCACGGGCGTGAAGAGGGGCCCGTTGTACGAACTGTCGTCGGGAACGTCATACGCGTAGATGCTCTTGGCGTCGGTCCCGGTGAGGAAGTAGCCGGTGTAGCCCAGGATGTGGGAATCGAAATCTCCCACGCCGGCGGCGGATTCCTGGGAGACCCGCACCAGCGCGGGCGGGCAGACCTCGACCTGGCAGGAGCGGGTGAAGACCAGGAAGTCCATCGCCCAGCCCATGGTATTTCCGCTCGTGCTGCGAGGCTCGATCACCACGCGGTCGATGTTCGCGGCGCTCACGGAAACCAGCACGGACTTGCCGTCTCCGGCCCCGGTGGAGCCTGAGTTCACGCTGCCAACACCGACCTGCACGCCCTGGTAGAACGCGCGGAGCGTGAAGGTGTCGCTCGAATCGATGTCGATCGCGTAGGTCTGCACGCGGGTGACGGGCGGATTGAACACCATCTGAAGGTCGCTGGGAGCGGCGTAGTCGTTGAGCACCGGATCCGTCAGTCCGGCGGAACCCGAGGACATGGGCGTGTCGTTGGCGCCTGAAGTGCTGAAGGCTCGCCGCGGATTGCCTTCCTTGGCGATGATGGGTGGGCGCGCGGAGTCATTGACCGTTGAGAACCACACGCCCAGGCCCGAGTACTGGTCGGTGATCTTCTCGTCCTCGGGGAATTCCTCGAAGTCGATCACGTATGTGTGCTGCTGGGCCGAGGCGAACGTTGCCACGGCCGCGACCACCACACTCCACCACATGTGCTTGAACATAATTTCCTCCCCATAATCCACGAACGCGTACACAACTCAGGCCGCGCTTGGACTGCGGTCATGATATACGCGCGGGCCCGGGCAAACCCCGGTCATTTCGCACCAACGCGTGAGCGGCATCGCGGTAGTTGGCTTCGTAGTGCGCGAAGGTCGGTTCGGCGACGGTGTTAAAATGGGCAAGTGCCCGTTCCACGCCGAAGCCTCGTTCGCCTCGGCGTTCAATGACTTCCCAGCGCTGCCATCGGAGCTCCGCGGGCGCCTCGACAAAGACGCGAAGGTCGAGATGGTCGCGCGCCCTGGCGTGCAGGGCGTGGATGCCTTCGCAGATCACCAGCGGCGCGGGCGCCACGTCGTATTCCCCTTCCCGGCGGTGAGTCTGGAACGACCATCGAGGGATCGAGGCGCGGACCCCGGCCTTGAGCAGGCCGAGATCGTGTGAGAGGCGAGAAAGGTCGGCGTGCTCCGGGCGGTCGCGGTGCAGCGGCTCGACGTCCGCGTAGTCGGGAAGGTAATGATCGGTCGGGATGATGATCTGGGGCGGGAGGTCCGCCAGGAGCGCGAGGCGCGCGGCGAGAGTGGATTTTCCTGAGCCGACGGCGCCGGTAATGCCCACCAGCACGACGGGCTGGGTGGAGAGGGCCCGCCGCACTCTTTCCCAGAGCCACGCGGGCGCTTCTTCGAAGGGGATGATGGGCTGGGAAGAGTCTGGGGGCACGGCGCGAGCGTATCAGGCGGCGGGGGCGGGGAACAAGGAAGAGTTTTCCGAGGTCGTATCATGGCGACGCGGGCAGGAGACCCGCGATCGGCCCATCGGCGGAGGTATCCATGCAACCCACCAGGCTGGGCGTCCATCTGAAGGTGTGCTGCATCGCCAGCCTCGGGGAGGCGCGTCTCGCGATCGAGCACGGGGCGACGGCGATCGGGCTGGTGGGCAAGATGCCCAGCGGGCCCGGCCCCATCCCCGACGAGTTGATCACCCAGATCGCCCGCGGCACGCCCGCGGGAATCGCGACGTTCCTGCTGACCAGCCGCACCGACGCGGCGGGCGTGGTGGATCACGTGCGACGCACGGGGGTGAACACGGTGCAGCTGGTCGATGCCGTGGAACCAGGGGTGCACGCCGCGCTGCGCCGAGAGGCGCCGGGCGTGCGCATCGTGCAGGTGATCCATGTGCAATCGGAGGCCTCGGTCGCCGAAGCCCTGGAAGTGCAGGATCACGTGGACATGCTGCTGCTGGACTCGGGCAGGCCGCAGGCGGCGGTGAAGGAACTGGGCGGCACGGGCCGGGCCCACGACTGGTCCCTGAGCGCGCGGATCGTGCGGGAGGCGTCCAAGCCGGTGTTCCTGGCCGGCGGGATCACACCGGGCAATGTGCGGGAGGCGATGACGCGCGTGCGGCCGTTCGGTATCGACCTGTGCTCGGGCGTGCGGACGGGTGGCGCGCTGGACGCGGCCAAGCTCGGCGCGCTGGCGGCGGCAATGCGGTAGGCTGCTGGCCGCGCGCAGCGTGCCGACGGGCGCGGGGTGTGACGCGGACGTCAGCGATGGCGTCACTGGACAGGGGTCAAAGGCCCGGTGATCGTTCGATCATCGGGTGCGGAATGCGAATCACGCGACGCGCAGGCGCGTCGAACCATCGGATAGGGCGGCAAGCACATGCATTTCAACGGCCTGATCGGGATCGTGGTGCTTACAGCGATCGCCTGGGCGCTCTCCAGCGACCGGCGGCGGGTGAACACCCGCATCGTGCTCAGCGGCGTCGCCATGCAGTTTGTGCTCGCCTTCCTGTTCCTGCGATATCCGCCGGTGGTCACGGTCTTTGACTGGTTCGCAGCCCTGTTCACGCGGGTGATCTCTTTCGCCGACGACGGGACGCGGTTTCTCTTCGGCAACGTGGCCGACGCCGGCGGGCCGTGGGGGTTCGTGTTTGCGGTCAAGGTGCTGCCGGTCATCGTGTTTTTCGCCAGCCTCATGTCGGTGCTGTACCACCTGGGGATCATGCAGCGGGTGGTTGCGGTGCTGGCGTGGGTGCTGAGGCGGACGCTGGGCGTGACGGGAGCCGAGGCGCTCTCCGCAGCGGCGAACGTCTTCCTGGGGCAGACCGAGGCGCCGCTCACGGTGAAGCCGTACATCGCCGGCATGACGCGGTCGCAGATCATGGCGATCATGACCGGCGGCTTTGCGACCATCGCGGGGAGCGTGATGGCGGCGTATGTGGGCCTGCTGGGAGGTCCCACCGACGAGGGTAAGATCCTCTTCGCCAAGCACCTGCTGACGGCAAGCGTGATGAGCGCCCCGGCCGGGCTGGTGATGGCCAAGATCATGCTCCCCGAATCGGGACCGCCGCGGGAAGAGTCACTGGACTCCCTGCTCGCGGCCCCCTCGACATCGCGCAACGTGATGGACGCCGCGGCGGAGGGGGCGACCGACGGCCTGAAGCTCGCCCTCAACGTTGCGGCGATGCTGGTGGCGTTCGTGGCGCTGGTGGCGATGATCAACTACCCGCTGGCGGCGCTCTCCCAGACGGCGAAGTTCGCCCAGTGGCGGGCGGAGCATGGGGTGCCGGTGCTGTCGCTGCAGAACATCCTGGGGTACGTCTTCACGCCCATCTCGTGGTGCATGGGCGTGGCGCCGGCCGATTGCCGGGCATTCGGCTCGTTGCTGGGGGAGCAGGTGATCCTGACCGAATTCGTCGCCTACCAGGACCTCGCCGCGCACGTGAAGAGCGCCACCGCGTCAGCGGACGCCGTCCCCACGATGTCGCCCCGGGCCTGCCAGATCGCGACCTACGCCCTGTGCGGATTTGCCAACCTTCCCTCGATCGCGATCCAGATCGGCGGGCTGAGCGCGATGGCGCCGGACCGGCGATCGGACTTTGCATCGATTGCGCCGCGGGCGATGGTCGCCGGGGCGCTGGCGTGCTGGATGACCGGGGCGGTGGCGAGCCTGTTTATCGTGTAACTCGGGCTTGCGGCCCGGCCACTACCATTCGGTCCGCGTTTGAACGTTGGCACCCTCTGGTTCGAAGGCTTCATGTCATCCACCGAATCCATCCCGGTCCAGCTCACGGTCTTTGGGGGAACGCTTCGGGCGTCGATCCCCGTGACGACGCAGCCGGTGCGCTCGCAGGACATGCTCCCCGCCTTCCAGGCCGTTGCCGAAGCCGTGATCCATCTTTCGGTCGTCGCCGTCGAGAAGCAGGGTCGGTCGATCTCGTGCAGGGCGGGCTGCGGGGCGTGCTGCCGGCAGTTTGTGCCGATCTCCGAGACCGAGGCCCGCGTGCTGATCGACCTCGTGAACGCCATGCCCGAGCCGAGGCGCGGGGAAATGATGGAACGCTTCGCCGCGGCCGCACGTGAAATCGACCGTGCAGGCCTGCGCGACCCGCTGCTCGCCCCCGAATCTCAGCCCGCCGAGCGCCTGAAGAGAGTGGGCATGGAGTACTTCGCGCTGGGCATTGCCTGCCCGTTCCTGGAAGAGGAATTCTGCAGCATCCACCCCCTGCGGCCGATCATCTGCCGCGAATACCTGGTCACCTCACCGCCGGAGAACTGCTCCACGCTCAAGGACGTCGACGGCGTCCCGGTTCCCTACCACGCCTCCCTCGCCGCGTGCAGGCTCGACGAAGCGCCTTCCCAGACGCTGGTGCGAACGGTGCCGCTCACCATGATCTTTGAATGGGCCAAGACCGCCGCCCCCGAGCCCGCGCCGCGCCCGGGGACGGATCTCATGCGAGAATTCCTGCGGTACCTTGACAAGTCGGCTCGCTGACCGGACATGCACGCGGCGTGAAGGCGGCGGGCAGGCGCGCGCCTCCTACACTCCGCCCGATCGGGCGCTGCACGGCCCGCGGGAATCTCCACGTGGCTTTGAGCTCGTTCACGCCTGCCTCCGCCAAGACCCAGGGCGTCGTCATGATCCTGCTCACGCTGGTGGGCTGGACCAGTATCCCCCTATTCCTTCGCCACTTCGCCAAGAGCGACCACGCCATCGACGCGTGGACCGCCAACGGCTGGCGGTACGGCGTTTCCGCCCTGCTGTGGGCCCCGGTGCTGGTGCTGGGGATGTGGAAAGGAACGCTCCCCAAGGGCCTGTGGCGAGCGGCCCTGGTGCCCAGCATTTTCAACACCATCGCGCAGATCGCCTTCGCCGTCGCGCCTTACATGGTCAAGCCGGGGCTGATGGTCTTCAGCATGCGGCTGCAGATCATCTTCCTTACCATCGGCGCCGCGCTGCTGTTCGCGGCGGAGCGGCGGGTCATCAAGACCGCCGGCTACCTCGCCGGCATGACGATGGTCATGGCCGGCACCGCCGCGACGCTCTACCTCCAGCCCGGCGGCCTGGGCGGGGGGACGGCCCAGGGGATCGCCGTCTCGATCGGCGCGGGGCTTTTCTACGCCGCCTACGGCCTGAGCGTGCGTAAATGGATGCAGGGCTTCCACCCCTTCACCGCGTTCGCCGCCGTCAGCCAGTACACCGCCGCGGGCATCCTGGTGCTGATGCTGATGTACGGCCAGGACCACGGCCTGGCCGCGCTTCGCATGCCCGGCTTTGAGTTCTTCCTGCTGATCCTGTCGGCGATCATCGGCATCGGCCTGGGCCACACGCTGTACTTTGCGAGCATCTCCCGCCTGGGGCTGGCGGTCTCCGCGGGCGTGGTGCAGCTGCAGCCGATCACGGTCTCGATCGGTTCGTACTTCCTCTTCGAGGAGAAGCTCACGCCCGGGCAGTGGGCCGGCGGAATGGTCGCGATCGCCGGGGCCGTGCTCATGCTCGTCGCCCAGCACCGTCTCAAGCGCGACGATACCACGCCCACGTCCGACGCCGTCCTGTGCGGCGCGTGCGGGTGCGACCTGTCGGCGATCGATGCGGCGCTGCCCTGCCCGGAGTGCGGCGCGACGCGGGAGCCTGCCGCGGGCACGGCTCGCACCGCCTGATCGCAGGACACGAATCGAGAGGCGTTCGCCGCCTCTGGTCCCGCCCCTTCAACGCAACGAGAACACCGAGGCTCATCGCTTACGAAAACACCGCCGGGCGATCGGCGGTGCAAGGTCGAACATGGATCTGCCGCGGGAGGGGGGAAGGACCTCAGCGCTCAGTTGATCGAGCCGTCCAGCCGCGTGAAGGCTTCCTCGAAGTCGTAGACCCCGCGGAAGTCTTCCATGCTGTCTTCCTCGGTCTTGCGCATCAGGCCGATGTCGACCATCGCGAAAACGATGCGGCCGAAGTCGTCGGTGCGCTTGATGCCCCAGCGATCCAGCACCGTGCGGGCGAGCAGCCCGTACTGGCGGATCGCGTAGTCGCGCAGCCCGAGGCACAGCTGCTGGCCTGACACGTTGCGCGTCTCGTCGTCGCCCGAGACATCCCCGTGCACGGTCTGCACCGTGTGAGAAAGGCCCTGGCGGACGAACTCGAACGCTTCGGGAGTGATGTACCCGAACTTGGTCTTGATGATGTCCCAGTCGATCTGGACCTGGTCGGACACGGCGGATTGCTCCTCGTCTTGGTCCCTCATCACAACTCGAAAAGGCCCGTGATGGTAGATGGCGCTCGGACCTTGGGCCAAGCGGCCGGCAAATTCCGGGATGCCCCGGCCTCCCCCGCCCCTTCCAACCCTCGCGATTGCCCCCGGCGGCCGAAACCGCCCACGTTCACACGGGGGGAGGTTTCTTCGGCGGGCGAGCCTTGCTCACGTGCGGATTGCCTCGGATCAGCCACCGCAGCGGCTTTTGGGTCCACTCCCCGGCATTGCTGAGGCCGATGCGGGCGGTCCGGGCGATGGCTCGCGGCGCGATGGCCGGGGACGCCTCGCAGAACAGGCTCGTGCTGCGGACCATATCTATGTGGTTCATATCCCGATCGATCCCCAGGGCCCGGCAGAGCTTCCCCGGGCCGCTGCACAGATCGGTTACCGGGCGTGCGGCGCCCGACGACACGGGTCCTCGAAGCCGCTGCATCGCCTCGATTCCCTCCGCCGGTTCCAGCGCCCGGATCAGCACCGCGAGCGGCTCGTCCACCTTTCCGCACACGATGTTCATGCAAAAATGCATGCCGTAGGTGAAGTACACGTACGACGTGCCCGGCTGGGCGTACATCGCCTCGGTGCGGGCCGTTCGCCGCCCGCCTTTGGCGTGGGAGCCAAGGTCTGGCTCCCCGCAGTAGGCCTCGGTCTCGACGATCAGGCCGGCGAGCCGCGTTCCGTCGTCCAGCACGCGCACCAGGCGCGTGCCGAGCAGTCGCTGGGCGAGGGTCTGCGCGGAGACTGCGTAAAACTCCCGATCCAGCCGCCTCATGGGCATGCACACACCTTCGCCGCTGCCGTCCGAGTCATGCGTACGCGTGCAGTCCGGGCAGCAGCAGGTTGACGCCGAAGTAGGTCCACAGCATCACGATAAATCCGACGACGCTCAGCCACGCGGTCTTGAGGGGCTTGTTGGTGGTCTGGGCGTACCGCATGTGGATGACGACGAGATAGATGATCCACGTCGCCAGCGCCCACGTTTCCTTGGGATCAAAGCCCCACCAGCGTCCCCAGGAATGGTCGGCCCACCACGCGCCCAGCAGGATGCCCACGCCCAGGGTCCAGAAGGCGATCTGGAGGACGATCATGTGGGCCCGGTCCAGGTCGGCGAGCACGCGCTCACGGCCGACCTTGGGAGCCTCGTCATCTCCCATTCCCAGCGCAACGGCGGTCATCACGGGCCCGCCCGCGGTCTGCACCTTGGCCATCTGCACATGTGTCTGGCCGACGGGCGCCGGGCGGCCGAGGTAGTAGGTGCCCAGGTAGAAGAGCCCCATGATGAAGCCCAGCGAGATGAGGCCGTAGGAGACCAGCACCGTGGTCACGTGGTACTTCAGCAGCACGCTGGTATTGAGGATCGCCGCTTCGCGCTCGATGTTCATTCCCGGGATGCCCGTCGTGGACGCCGTGATGAGCACCAGGAAGCCGACGCCCGCCGCGGCGGCGCCGAAGATCCACTGGCGGCGGAAGACCATCAGCGCCAGGCCGACCAGGGCGGCGAAGAGGCTGATGCCGGTCATGGACTCGAACTGGTTCTGGATCGCGAAGCGTTCGGCGATGATGCAGCGGGAAATGAACCCAAAGCCGTGGAGGCCGACGGCGAGCACGAGCATGGCGATCCCCGTCCAGCGGAGCCACGAACGTCCGGT
The DNA here is from genome assembly GCA_044226385.1 of Phycisphaerales bacterium. Classification (GTDB taxonomy): domain Bacteria; phylum Planctomycetota; class Phycisphaerae; order Phycisphaerales; family UBA1924; genus JAEUJB01. The sequence continues at coordinate 234,435 of JBGAHA010000005.1, read as the reverse complement.
GCCGAAGGCCAGCAGGAGCGAGACGGTGGCAAGGAGGTAGGCCCAGTAGCCGTATTCAAAGGGCCTCGCCGCGTTGTAGGCGCTCTCGAGAGAACGCTTGAAGGTGGGATACACGGCGGGATTGATGCGGGGAAGTTCGTCCGCGAGCACGCGGGCCGCGGCGTTGACGCGGTCCGCGTCGGCGGCTCTCCACGCCGCGCCCAGTTCCGTCGCGGCCTTGCGGGCGGGGTGATCCACTGGCAAAGACGCAAGGTGGTTCCACGGCAGATCGACCCGCGCGGGGGCGACGAGCATCATGTTGGAGGCGGATGATCCCCAGAGTGAGATCGCCTGGTCGAGCTCATTGAGGGCCTTGTTGTACGCGGGCTCGCTGCCGTGCGCGTCGGCGATCGCCGGGACCTGCGCCTGCACCATCATCGGCGTGATTCGCGTGAGCTTGAGCCACCATTCCTGCTGGCCGGCGACGCTCGCGTCGGGCTGGTTGAAGGTCCCCTCGATCACCAGCCGCCGCAGCGGCAGGTACTCAACGTGGATCAGCGCCTTGTCGAAGTAGTACTTGGGATCGATCACCAGATCCAGCAGCGTGAACATCGCCGGGTAGGTCACCTTGCGGCGATCCTTGGCGAGGGCGTCGAGCGGGATGATGTCCTCGTAGGCTCGCCTGCCGGTGAGGTCGCGGATGGTCTCCCGGGCGAGGGTGTCGAGAATCTTGATGCGGCCGTCGTGGAAGACGGCGACGGTGCCCAGGGGGGAGAGATCGACCTTGCTCGCAAACTCGGCCTTCTTGTCGGCGCTGATCGGGGTCTGGTCCATGGAGACCGGACCAAAGGGGCTGCTCACATCGATCGACGAGTCGTCGTTGCGACTGAGCGGCTCGGAGCGCGGGTGCGCGTTGCCCGCGGGGGCGGTCTGCGCCGATGCGGATTGGACCGGGCACGCGGCCAGGAGGATCGCGGCAACCAACAGAAGGCGGCGGAGCGTGGAGTGCATCATTTGGCGGCCTCGTACGACCGGGCGGGGGCGGGTTCGCCCCCGGCGGACGCGGGTGATGGGGTCTGAGGCGTGCGGACGGGGCGGACATAGGTGCCCGCGGCGAGCTGGGCCTGGATCTTGCGTTTCTCTCGCTGCACGAGGTAGGGCTTGACGTAGAAGGCCCAGGGAATTCCGACGCCCATGAGTACGCCGCCCAGGGCGATGATGTGGATGCCGGGGTTGTTGCCCACGCCCAGGATCGTGAACGATGCCCAGGGACGCTTGATCATCCCCGCGTCGGCCTGCTGCTGCGTGCGGGCCCAGCCGGCCTGGTCCCACCCGGCTTGGCTGAACTTGTACTGGTTGGGATCCAGCCCGCTGGCGAGGCGGCCGGCGACGTTGGAGAGCCAGGCGCGGTTGTCATCCCAGTGGAAGGGCGCGGTGAGCGGGGCGTTGAGCCTGGTCACGTGGTCAAAGGCGGTGAAGTTGCTCTCGGCGGTCGGCTCGACATGGAGCTGGGACTGGTAGTCGCGCGGGGAGCCGCGGTGGTCGTAGGCGATCATCTCAAAATCGTTGAGGCGGATGCGGAAGCCCGGCAAGGCGTGCTGTCGCCGGCCAAAGGCCAGCCGCAGCATGCGACCGTCGGGGAGGAAGACGTCCCGCTCGGTGCCCATCCCCACGCCCATGTACTTGGTGAAGGGAAGCCACGCGACGGTCTTCCAGGGCTTGCCCGCCGCGTCCTTGAGCTTCTCGGAAGTGATCTCGACACCCAGCAGCGACTTGTCGTGCGTGCCGATGAGTGAGCGGTCCTGCTTCGCCGCGGCGACGGGCGCGGGACGCTCGGCGCTCTCGGCGTGCTCCCACGCGGGGCCGAGCTTGAGAGAGAGCTTGGGAACAAAGTGATCGATCGTGCCACCCTCGGGGATCGAATCGATGACGCGCGGAACACCGCCCGGCGGCCGCACCAGGGCCCGCGTGCGGCGAGTCGTTCCGACGACGCTCCCTGCCTCCTCCGCGACCCGCTGCTCGTCGATGTACACCTGTATCTTGCTCGCGTCGACATACCCGATGCGGATCGACGCGTCCGGGGCCTTGCGCTTGGGCATGCCCTGCGCGTTCAACTCCTCCAGCATGTCCTGGTTGATCTCGGAGAAGCGGTGATAGACGTACCGCGTGAACGGCGCGAACGAGGGATTCCCGGGCTTGGAGACCCGCACCTTCGCCACGCTGCTGGTGGCGCCGCGGAAGCCTTCGGTGATGATCGGGAACGGCGGCTGCGCCAGCAGTTCTCGAGCTTCAACCTCAAACTCCCCCACCGCCATCTTCATCGGCAGGGATGCGGGGTCCAGCGGCATCACCGTTCGCTTGCCCGGGGACTGATCCGTCCCGGGCAGTTCGATCACCAGCGCGTGCTGCACGCCCGGCGCCAGCGGTGTGAGCAGGTCCTGCCAGCGCGACTCGGACATCCCCACCGTGTACTCCACGGCGAGCATGCCGCCAAGCTCCGAAATCCGGTTCGCCGGCGTCCTGGGCAGCAGCAGGAACGAGAACGCGGGCTTGTCGGAGACGACGCCCTTGTCGTCGGGCAGATCGCTGATCAGGAAGAGCACCCGCAGCGGGTTGGGACGAAACTCCGGGGAGATCGACGTCATCGACGACAGGTCCACGCGCCGCCAGTCCTGCACGGTCTCCGCATACGACGCAAAGCCCAGCGCGCGGAACGAGAGATCCGGGTCCACGATGTTCGCGCCCGTCGCAGGGATGGGCAGGTCGAGCATCCGGCTTGTGCCCAGCGAGTCCTCGCCCAGCGTCCAGGGAAGGGATCGCCGGCCGCTCTCAAAGGCCGATTCACCCACGAACGCGCCCAGGTTGTAGTCGTTGTACCGCGGAATATTCGCCAGCGGGCGCTCCTCGTACCCGAGCTGCTGGCCCACGTACAAGGAAAGGTCCGTGCTGTCGTAAAAGCGGTCCTGCATCGGCCCGGGCGTGGGAGAGCCGTCCGCGGCAGGTTCCCCGGCGAGCAGCAGCGTGTCCCCTTCCTGCTTGAGCGCCCCGTAGTAGATGCTTCCCAGGGAGATGCACACGATGCCGGTGTGCACCGTCAGCACGCCCAGGTTCTTGAACGTGAACTCGATCCGCCGCACCGTCGCGGTGATCATGTTGAGCACGAACGTGATCAGGATCACCCGCAGAGGCCACCACGCGTAGAACTCCAGCTCGGTCATCTCCATCCCCGGCAGACGCCGCAGCGTGGTGGAGCGGTAACGGGAGCAGAAGTCGGCAAAGAGCATCAGCCCACGCTTGCTAACCGGGTCGTAGTGCAGCACCGGCCACAGGAATGTCACCCACACCCACGCCGTCACCAGGAACAGGCCGGCGAGCAGGAAGAGAACGCCCGCGAAGCGCAGGCCTCTGCCAAGCCCGGGCGTGCTCCGCCAGAAGAGCCATGCAGGAACCACGGCGATGATGCCCAGAAGCGCAACGGCGATCACACCGTAGATGATCCACGTGGGCAGCTGGGCGAGCATGCCGATGGGCACGCTCGCCAGCGTGACATACACGATGACCATCGCCAGCAGCACCACGGCGAGGGAGATCGTGCTCATGGCGCGCACGACCATCTTCACCGGCCAAAGGGCCTTGGGGATGTGCTGGTCATCCCACGCCTTGCTTCGAAGCCATTTGGCGCTCATCCGACTCCCGGCTTCTCGTCCTCGAGGGATCGTGCACTTCCCCTTGCGCAAACGACACCCAAGGGGGACCGGCAATTCACCGATTGGCTGAATGCTAGGTTTCTGTCATGCACGAATAGTTCTTGTCAAGCAAGAATTGGGGTGGTTGTCCACCCATGATCGCCGCGCGCACGGGGTCGCTCATTCCGGGGGGTTCCGTCACCGTCACGGCGAGAAGCCCCGCGATTGCACCGGACATTGAGAGCCGGAATAGGCCGGGGTCCATCCCCAGAGCCGCCGCCCCCGCGGTGCTTGCCATGGTGAGCAGTTCGCTCGCCTCCACCCCATCCCGCTCCAGCAGCAACCGCATCTCCGACCAGGTGGAGATCCCCTCGCGCTCGGTCTCCGCGCCCAGGTTGATGATCGAATCCGTCCCCAGCGCCACGGGGATGCCCCTCGCGTGCATTTCCCGGTAGCGATGCGGGCCGAAGTGGCCGGCCGCTCCGAAGTACGTCGAGGCCCGCGGGCAGTAGGCGACGTGCAGGTCGATCCCGGCCGCGCGGAGGGCCGCGAGGCGCTCAAGATCGGCATCCGCGCAGTCATTCACGTGCGCGAGGATGATGGGAGCCGTTCTTCCGCCCGCGCCGGCGAGCACGTGGCAGAGATGTTCAACGGGCGTGCGCCCCTGACCAACGTCGCGGAGAACCGATTCGTCCCACACGCCGATGCGTTCGAGCAGGTCACGCTGCGGTCCGGTCCCGGCGGCGATGAACTCGTGCTCTTCGGGCGTTTCGGCAAGGTGCGTGGAGAGCGGCACATCGAGCCGCGCGAGGGCCTGCCGAAAGATGTCGGGCGCGACCGTGTTGGTCGCGTGCGGCTGAAGGCCCAGCCTCAGGGCGCTGGAAGCAAATTCCCGACCGCTCGCCTCCGCAAAGCATGCACTCGCCCGTTCCAGGCCCCGCTCGCGCCCCCGGCCCATGCCGAAAAACTCCACAAACGACACGCCGCTCATCCCCGCGCGTGCCGCGGCATGTGCCGCCCTCGCCGTCGGCCCCGTCATGGGGCACCCGGCAATGTCTCCCACCGCCGCCACTCCGCCGCGACGCAAAAGCTCGACGCCGCGCGCCACCGAGCGGTCGATGTCGGCCGGTTCCGCGGCGCGGGATTTGCGCACCACATCCACCCAGCCGACAAAGCCGCCGGCGGGTTCAAAGGGTCGCGGCCCGACGTGCGTGAGATCGAGGTGCGTGTGGGCGTTGACCAGCGCCGGCAGCAGGACCGCGTTCTCGAGGGTCACCCGCGCGGCGCGGGCGGCACGAGGATGATCTATGACCTCGCGCGGGCTGCCGGCGGCGAGGAGCGAGATGGGAGGTTCGGCCGGGGGGCCGCCGGTCGTTTCGCGTTCGTCCGTCGCGCTTCGCTGGACGTGGACCAGCACGCTCCCCGGGGAGCGGCGCCACCCCGAGCCATCGGCGACGGCGGCGGCGTGGATCAGGAGTGTTCCGCCGCCGGGCGCGGAGAGCAACTCGGCCAGAACCGGGGCGATCGCGGGGGAAAAAGACGTGTGCGTGCGGCTCATGGTGATCGGCCCGACGGTCCGATAGTACGTGTCCAAGGCGCTACGCTGTCGGTCCGCGCGCACCGGGCTTTTGGCACGGATCGCGGGCGGGTTTCAAGGCATACAGAGTCTCCGCGTCCAGGGGGACGTGTTCGGCAACAGTCAGGAGTTTGGCGATGCAAGCGATGAGCAGGATTTCGTCGGCCTTCAAGGGCCGTGCGTGGGCGGCGGTCGTGGCGCTGGGTCTTTCGGCCCTGCTGCCCCTGGGCGGGTGCGTTTCCCAGGGCGACTGGGACAACCTCTACGCGACCAACCGCAGCCTGAAGGACTCCCTCACCCGCGCCGAGCAGGAACGCGACGAGTTCCGCAATTCGGCCGAGATCCTCCGCCAGCAGCTCGCCCGTGAGCAGCAGGCCTCGACCGAACTGCGCAACCAGGTCGGCAGCCTCCGCAGCATGCTCGACCAGGCCGAGTCGCGCCTCGCCGCTCTTGGCCAGAAGCTCGACAACGCGACCTTCACCGCCCTGGATCCCGAGACCGACGCCCTGCTGAAGGAACTCGCCCTCAAGTACCCCGATCTCATCACCTACGACGCCGACCGCGGTCGCCTGCGCTTCGCCTCCGACCTCACCTTCGACTCGGGCTCCGACGTTGTTAAGGACAGCGCTCGCAGCAGCCTCCAGGCCCTCGCCAAGATCCTGACGTCCTCTGCCGCGTCGGCGTATGAAGTCCACGTCGTCGGCCACACCGATTCCCAGCGCATCAGCGCCAACACCGGCCGCAAGCACCCCACCAACATGCACCTCTCCTGCCACCGTGCCATCTCGGTCCGCGGGGAGCTCGCCCAGATGGGCGTGCCCGCGGAGAAGATGGAAGCCGCCGGCTGGGGCGAGACCCGCCCGATCGTCGCCAACTCCCCCTCGGGCAACACGCCCCAGAATCGTCGCGTGGAGATCTACCTGACCCGTCCCAAGGGAGAGAACTCGATCGGCTCGGCCCCCGCGCCGGCCTCCCTCCCCGAGAACAACTCCTCCACCCCCGCCCGCGACCGCTCGCTCGACCGCCAGCCCGACATCACCAAGTAAGCCGCTCGCCGGCCTCAACCCCGTGACCTCAATCCGAGGGGATCCCGCAAGGGATCCCCTCTGTGTTTAACCAGGTTCCCTTCACCCCCACTTCCACTCCCACGCTGCCGCAACCCGCTCAAGACCCGCGAGCGATGTACCCCGCCCCACCCGCTCCCAGCCTCCCCGCCCCCTGTGCCGCTGTGCCGCTGTGCCGCTGTGCCGCTGTGCCGCTGTTGATTCTCTCCCACCCCTCCCGCTCACACCATTTGCCGTCTCTGCCCTCTTTGCCCCTTTGCCCCATTTGCATTCCCCCCAAAACAAAAACCGCCCCTCCCGATGAGGGAGGGGCGTGGGTGAGATGAGGCCCGGTTCGTGGCGCCGGGCACCATCTTTTGCGCCGGACATCCGGCGGCAGACGAAGAGCGACAATCCTTGTCGCCCGGATCGGTAAGGGGATCAGCGCCGGCGGCGGCGTGAGGCGGCCAGACCTGCAAGACCGGCGAGCATGGCGGGAGCCGGGGCGGGAACGGATTCGATCTCGTAGGTCAGGCGGAGCATGTTCATGCCCTGGCCGGTCAAGGTCTTGGTCTGGCCGTCGACGTCCACGCCGTTCCACTTGCTGGGAAGGTCGGTGATCGACGCGTTGCCAAGGGTCGTCTGGGCGTTGTTGTTCTCGACGCGGATCATCTGCACCTTCGCGGAGAACAGCTGCACCGTCGAGGTGTTGAAGAAGCTGATCGCGTTGGTGGCGCCCACGCTCCAGGACCACAGGGAGAAGTTCTCCCCGTTCTTGGTGACGCCGAAGGGCATCATGTCGTCCCGGGAGACGGTCCACAGCTCCGCAACCACCAGGCGCGTCGCCGGGTTGTTGGGGTTGGTGATCTCGTCCCACTTGGCCATGATGTTGCTCGAGCCGTTGATGTTCATGCCCAGGGAGACGGGCGTCGCGCCGCGAAGCACGTTCACGTTCCCGCCGGCGTTGACGCTGAGCGTCGAGCCCAGGTCCCCGTACATCATGAGCCTGAAGGACGCGGTATCTCCTGCGAGCACCGTGTCACCGAACGCCGCCGCGGCGGGCGTCATCGCGGCGAATCCTGCCGCGAGAACGACCACGAATCTGGAATCATTCCGCTTCATACATCACATCCTCGCTTCTGAGCGCACGTACAGCCCGCCGCCGTAGGGCGCGGCATCTGGTTCACCACAACTCAGGACACACCCGGAACACTGTGGGCCTGCGATCCTCGCTGGGGCCCTACCCCTTCAACCTACACCACAAACTCGGAAAAACCACCCCACTTCGCACATTCTCTCGCGATCCCCCAGACCGCAAACCCCTTCCCGCGCCGGGGTTATCACCCGGCGCGGCCCCTATCATCTCCCCACGCTCATGCAGCACAGCCCCCGGATGAGGAACCACCCGATGACATCCAAGATCTGGCTGACGGCCTTTTTGCTCTCCCCCGCCGTCATGGTCGCCATCCTTCTTTACACGATCGGCAGCCCGCCCGAAATGCGGGCCCGTCCCATCGGTGCGGGTGCGGGTTCCACCGGCGGCGCCAACGCCATCGGCGAACTCCTCGCCGGGAATGCGGCGACCCACAACGCCGCCAACACCGAATTCCCCCCGGAGACGGCGCCTCCCGCGACGTCCCCCGCCACCAAGCTCGAAGGTCAACCCCAGAGCAAGCCCGGTAACACCCCCGCCCCCGCCGCGGTCCCCGGCCAGCCGACCATGGTGCAGCCCGAGGAGCTTCCCCAGGGCTTCATCGTGATCGTCGACGACAAGGCCAAGCGCGCCACCGAGGCTTCTCCCATCTACTTCGCCAGCAGTATCAACGGCTGGAACCCCCGGGACGAGAAGTTCAAGCTCACCGCGCAGTCCGACGGCAAGTGGCGGCTCATCCTCCCGCAGAAGCCCGGCGGGGGACTCATCGAGTTCAAGTTCACCCGCGGCTCCTGGTCCCTCGAGGAGCTCGATGCGAATCTCAACACGATCACCAACCGCTACTTCCCCAAGGTCGACGTCTCCAAGCTCGCCCCCGGTGAACAGCCTCGCGTGGAGTTCGTCATTCCCGCCTGGGCCGATCAGCGAGCGGCCGATCCCGCCCTCAAGGCCAAGGACCCCTACCGCACCCTCACTGTGACGGGTACGGTGAAGCGCGTGCAGATCCGCGGCGGCGCGGGCGGGGCCGAGGGGTCCTTCCGTGATGCGCTGGTCTGGCTCCCCCCGGGCTACGACGCCCCCGAAAATGCGCAGCGGACCTACCCGGTGCTGTACCTCCAGGATGGGCAGAACCTCTTTGAGAAGATGCCGGGCACGCAGGGTGAGTGGGGCGTGGACGAGACGGCGAGCACGCTCATCGCCGCGGGTGAGGCCCAGCCGGTGATCATCGTGGGAATCCCGCACGCCGAGCAGATGCGGCTCTCGGAGTACATGCCCGTCAAGGCGTTGCCCGACGTGACCCCCGGTGCGGACCGCTACGTGGACTTTCTTGTCAAGGACGTGATGCCCCGGATCGATCGCCTCTTCCGCGTGCAGACCGGGCCGGCGCACACGGGCATCGGCGGTTCTTCCCTGGGCGCGGCGGTGGCGCTGCACGCGGTGACCACGCGGCCGGACGTCTTTGGGGTGCTCCTTGCCGAGAGCCTGCCGCTGGCGACGGGAGATGCCGCGGCGTGGACCACGTATGTCGATTCGATCCGGGCGTTCCCGAGCCGCGCGTACATCGGGATCGGTGGACATGAGCTTGGGCGCGACCCGGCGAACCAGGCCAGGAACGAGCAGTATGTCGCCGCGAGCCGCCACCTCGACGAGCGCCTGGCGCAGGCCGGCCTGGACAAGTCCCGCCGCCTGCTGGTGGTCGATCAGGACGCCGAGCACAACGAGCTCGCCTGGGCGAAGCGCTTCCCCGACGCCCTGCGTTTCCTGTTCCCTCCCAGCATGGACGGAACGGCGAAGTGATCGGAAGAAGTCACGGAGTCAAAGTGAAAAGTCACGGAGTCAAAAGTCACGAAGTCACGGAGTGGCCGTAGCCGCCACCGTGACTTCGTTTGAACTTCGTGACTTGTTTTTCCGACTTCGTGACTTCGTGACTGCTTCACCGACTTCGTGACTTCTTTCTGACTCCGCGACTGCTCGCTCACTTCCCTCCGGCGGCCTTGTAGAGCTCGTCGACCTTGGACCAGTTGACGATGTTCCACCAGGCTCCGACGTAGTCGGGGCGGCGGTTCTGGTACTTCAGGTAGTAGGCGTGCTCCCAGACGTCCAGGCCCAGGACCGGGGTGCCCTCGCAGCCGGCGACGGCCTTGCCCATCAGCGGGTTGTCCTGGTTGGGAGTGGAGCAGATTTCCACCTTACCAGCGTTGACGACCAGCCAGGCCCAACCGGACCCGAACCGGCTCGCGGCGGCGGCGGCGAACTTTTCCTTGAAGGCGTCGAAAGAGCCGAAGGCGGCGGTGATGGCCGGACCGATGGCGCCGCCGGGAACTCCCCCTCCGCCGTTGCTGGCGGGGGCCAGGAGCTGCCAGAACATGGAGTGGTTGACGTGCCCGCCGGCGTTATTGCGGACCACGGTCCGCTTGTCGTCGGGAAGCTCGGCGAGGCGCTTGATGACATCCACCGGTTCGGCACTGGCGAGGGGAAGGCCTTCGAGCGCTTTGTTCGCGTTGGTGACGTAGGCCTGGTGGTGCTTGCCATGGTGGATTTCCATGGTGGTGGCGTCGATGTGGGGCTCGAGGGCGGCCGGGGCGTATGGAAGGGGGGGGAGGGTGAACGGCATGGGAAGCTCTCCTTGCGAGATGGGCGGTGGTATGGGGACGCGGTGGGGACCGGCGGCGTGCTTATCCGACCAAGGTACAAACCTGAATGCGGTTGAGAACCTGTTTGGACCTTGCGGGCGGCGGGCCAGCCTGTAGACTGTGGATGTCAGGCGGACGCGCGTGGTTCGTCTGCCCGATCACGCTAGGGTCCGGAAACTTGGTGGTCAACGAGCGGGCGCCAGTGAAAACACTGGCTCATCCGTGGGGACAAGGACCGCATTTGTGCGACCCCTAGGGTGCTTGACGGATTCTTGTCAAAGGATGGTTTGAAGCCGAAACAGTCGGGGCAGAATGTCGTATGATGGGGGGCGACCGCACGGGAAGCACGTCTTCCCGGACAACGAGCCAGTGTGGGCTGGTATCGAAGGGAGTGTGCGGTTTCCCTGGCTGAACGGATTGCTGGAAGGCACTGGGGCCCTGACCCACGGTGATGGTCGTAATCGGTTCGGTATGGAATAGGTGTGGGACCGTGACGGTTGATGGTGTGAAGCCGGGTGGCACTTGGATTGCGTTTGGATAATCTCCGCACCTTTCACATTGGGTTGCCTCTGTGAAGGACAGTGGGGATCGAAGAACGAATCCGATGCGGAAGGCCCGGAAGTATGGTATGTGGTCGGTTGTGTGGTGTGTGGGTCAAACTGAATGTCTGTGAACTTGTTCGCTCGCCGGATTGACAGATGGTGCGTGACTCGGGACTCTGTGTGGACGGTGGCTTCCGCGAGGGGGCCCCGGCCGGCAGGGGTTTGAGGGACGGAAACTGGGTGACGGCATCCAAGTGATGGACGCGTGAGTGGAATGGTGACGGGAATCTTGACCGGAACCATGGCCGGAATCTGGGCGAGTGATCTCAACGAACTCCGACGGAGTGTAAAGGCAGGTAGGACGCGATGAGGCAGGTCAGCGGCAAACGAGCAATCAGCCCCGCCGAGCAGGTGCATCGTCGGCACCGCGTTGGTGTCGCCGCTGAACCCGTTTCGGCCCCCGCGGCGAAGGCCGCGCGTGCGGCCGCCGGGAAGGCGATCGTGCGCAAGCGTCTGAGCCAGGAGGACGAGAAGCTCCTGGCCCAGATCATGTCCCAGGAGCAGGACTTCATCGACAGCCCCGCGTTCTACGAAGAGAGCGCGGAGCTGAAGATCTACGTCGATGTTCCGGACGTGGCCAAGCCCGACACCTCCTGGTACCACCCGGTGATGGACGACCTGTCCAGCAGCCGCAACCGCACGGTCAAGAGCACCCAGCAGGTCATCCTGACCGGCGCGGAAGAGAAGATCCTCTTCCACCAGTTCAACTTCGCCCGCTGCACGGTCAACAAGATCCAGAAGGACGTCTGGGAGTCGGCCTCCAAGCAGCCCACGCCCGATCAGGCCCAGGAGATCCTGCGGTGGCACCGCATCTCCGAGCGGATCCGTGAGCAGATCGCCGAGACCAACCTCGCCCTCGTTCTGGCCATGGCCAAGCGCACCCGCATGAGCGAGGTGGACTTTGCCGACCTGGTCAGCGAGGGCAATATGGCCCTTCTGCGTGCGGTGGACAAGTTCGACGCCGGTCGCGGCTACAAGTTCTCCACCTACGCCTGCCGGGCGATCCTCAAGGCCTTCAGCCGCCAGGGCATGAAGCTGAGCAAGTATCGCCAGCGCTTCCCCACGGATTTCGACCCCAAGCTCGAACGCTCCAACTACCTGGAGACCAAGCGCTCGGGATTCGAGAAGGATGCCGCCGAGGAAGTGAAGCGAATCGTCCTGGAGAACCGCGCCGACCTGACCGACGTCGAGCGCACCGTTATCGAGCACCGCTTCGGGCTCGAGTCGGGCGATAACGAGAAGCCCATGACCCTCGAGCAGGTCGGGCAGATCATCGGCGTCACGAAGGAACGCGTCCGCCAGATCCAGAACAAGGCCATGGAGAAGATCCGCCTTGAGCTGGAGGCCAACTTCCTGGGCAATCGTCAGATGCTTGAGGAAGCCGAGGCCCGCGCCGCCGCCGAGGCCGCCGCCCAGGGCAAGTCGGTGCCCAGCGGCTCGCAGTCGGCCCCGTCCCCGGTCGTGACCTCCGTGGTCACCTCCATGGCCGGGATCCTCTCGGCCTCGTCCTTCAACTGATCGGGCCTTTCCCCTTTCGGTTGCACATGTCACTCCTCAGGCCCCGGCCCCGCGCCGGGGCCTGTTTGCTTTTGGACCTCTTCCGCGCCCTTCCCCCGGCGAGGGGCCGATACAGTCGTCCGTGACGGCACTTCCAGTCATCCAAGGCGCTCGGGCGGCTCGCACCAGTTCCACCCCGCCGCCTCCACAGGCCGCGGCGGTGATGTCGGAGCGGCGGCGGGATGAACTCGCCCGCGGCCTCGCCAACGCGATCGAGGGGGAGGTTCGCTTCGGGCTGCACGACCGGATGCTCTACTCGACCGACGCCTCGCTCTACCAGGTGGAGCCGATCGGGGTGGTGGTACCGGCCTCGGTTTCCGACGCCGTCAGCGCGGTGAAGTTCTGCGCTGCCCAGGGGCTGGCGATCCTGCCGCGTGGGGGGGGCACGAGCCTCGCCGGGCAGTGCACCAACGCGGCGGTGGTGATTGACTTCTCGGCCCGCTGCCACGCGCTGCTGTCGGTGGACGAGGCCGCGGGGACCTGCCGCGTGGAGCCGGGAATCACCGTCGACGACCTCAACGACCGGCTCGCCAAGGGGCCGTGGTTCTTCGCCCCCGACCCGGCGACGAGCCGGCACTGCAACATCGGCGGGTGCATCGGCAACAACGCCGCGGGCTCACGGTCGATCCTGTATGGCCGCACGTCGGAGAATCTCATCGCGATCCGGGCGTGCCTCGCCGATGGGTACGAACTGGAGTTCAGCGCCGGCGCTGCGGCGAGCGACGCGCGGGCCCGACAGATCACCCAGGGCGTGTGCGAGATCGTCTCCCGGCACGCCTCCCTGATCCGGGAACGCTTTCCCAAGACCATCCGCCGCAACGCGGGGTATGGGCTCGACATGATCCTGCGGCAGATGGAGGCTGCGGGGTGGGCGGGGCCGGACGGTTCAGCCGTTTCGCCGGCCGTGATCGACCAGATCAACCTTGCGCCGCTGCTGTGCGGCAGCGAGGGGACCCTCGCCGTCACGCTGGGGGCGACGCTGCGGCTGCGCGAGAAGCCCAAGGCCAAGGGGCTGGCGGTGGTCGGGTTTGCAACGCTCGACGAGGCGATGGACGCGGTAAATCCGATCCTGGAGACCGGACCTTCGGCGGTGGAGCTGCTGGACGACACGGTGATCGACCTTGCCCGCGCCAACCTCGAATGCAGCCGGTATGTGGAGCTGATGCCGCAGCCGGCCGAAGGCACGCTCAAGGCGGTGCTGTACGTGGAGTACTTCTCCACGCAGGGCCTCGCGGAGATCCAGGAGCGGGTCGTGCAGCTGCGCAAAGTGGTGGGCGACGCGGCGACGCAGCTCCACACCGACGCGGGGGCGATGCTCAACGCGTGGAAGCTGCGCAAAGCCGGCGAGCCGCTGCTGCACGGGATTCCGGGGCATCGCAAGCCGATCACGTTCGTGGAAGACAACGCGGTGCCGGTGGCGAGGCTGCCGGAGTTTGTGCGCGAGTTCCGGCGGATCGTCGCCGAGCACCAGACGCGGGCGGCGTTCTACGCGCACGCGTCGGTGGGCGTGCTGCACGTGCGGCCGCTGCTGGATATCCACGACGCCGGCGACCGGGAGCGCATGCGGTCGATCTCGGTCAAGATCGCCGACCTGGCGCGCAGCCTTGGCGGGGTGATGTCGGGAGAGCACGGGGACGGACGCATCCGCGGGCCGCTGCTCGAACGCTACTTCGGGCCCGAGCTGATGGATGCGTTCCGGCAGGTCAAGACGGTCTTCGATCCGAGGCGGCTGCTGAACCCGGGGATGGAAGTGCCCGAGCCGGGGACTTCGCGGCCGATCGAGGCGATCACGAGCAACCTGCGGGTGATCCCGGCGGCGGCCGGGGAGCCGTACCGGCCGGTGCGTGACGAATCACGGCCCGCGCCGGTTCCGGCGGTTGATACGTATTTCGATTACGCGGACCAGCACGGGTTTGACGGCGCGGTGGAGATGTGCAACGGGGCGGGTGTGTGCCGCAAGAAACAGGGCGGGACGATGTGCCCGTCGTACCAGGCGACGCTCGACGAGCGGCACGCGACGCGCGGGCGGGGGAACGCGCTGCGGCTGGCGATCACGGGGCAGCTCTCGCCGTGCTCGCATTTCGGGGAGCCGTCGTGGGATGACGCGGAGACGATCAAGACGCTGGACTGGTGCCTTTCGTGCAAGGCGTGCAAGACCGAGTGCCCCAGCAACGTGGACATTTCCCGGCTCAAGGCCGAGTACACGGCCCAGCGGTACAAGGCGAGCGGAAAGGTGCCGCTCAAGGCGCTGCTCTTCGGGCACGTGCGGGCGTTGAACCGCGCGGGCTCGCTCACGCCGGGGCTGGCGAACTGGTTCAACGGGACGCGGCTCGCCAAGTGGGGCGCGCGGGTGCTGCTGGGGATTGACCCGCGGCGAAGCTTGCCGCCGTTTGCATCACCGCTGACGCGGTGGTTCAAGGGCTCGGCGAAGGCGGCGCCGACGGATCGCGGGGCGGAGAAGGATTCCCGGCCGGTGGTCGCGCTCTTTGGTGACTGCTTCTCGATGTATAACGAGCCGGGGATCGGCCGGGCGAGCAAGGCGGTATTTGAATCGCTGGGCTACCGGGTGGAGCTGGTGGACGCGGGGTGCTGCGGGCGGGCGATGATCTCGACGGGGCTGCTGGACGAGGCGGGGCGCACAGCGGATGCGACGCTCGCAAAGCTGCGGCCGTGGATCGAGGATGCGAACGTCAAGGCGATCCTGGTGAGCGAGCCGTCGTGTCTATCTGCGTTCAAGGACGACTGGCGGCAGCTGAAGCTGCGGACGCCGGCGGCGGTTCGCGAGGCACTCGCGGCGAAGAGCTTTTTGCCCGAGGACTTTGCGGAGCGGGGGTGGGAGCAGCATCCGCGCACGCCCGACCTTACAACGGTTCGCCGGCGCGCTGCGGAACTGGTGCGGGACGGCGTGATGCTGCACGGCCACTGCCACCAGAAGGCGCTGTGGGGAGCGCAGACGAGCGCGAACCTGCTGCGGAGGCTGGTCGGTGAATCGGTCAGGACGCTGGAGACCGGCTGCTGCGGGATGGCGGGGAGCTTTGGCTTCCTGGAGAAGAACTACGACCTGTCGATGCGGATCGGTGAGCTGACGCTGCTGCCGGCGGTGCGGAGCGCGGCGGCGGGAACGATGGTGTGCGCGCCGGGAACCTCATGCCGGCACCAGATCCATGATGGGGCGGGGCGAGGGGCGGTACATCCGATCGAGCTGGCGGCGATGATGATGGTGGAATCGACACACACCTGATCGCCGCGCACGCTTGCATGCTTCGTGGCGCCACCATGGCTCGGAACGAAGTCAGGGTGTAGCTGGCGGCGCCCCAGGCGTATCCATCGGTTTCTTCTCGATCACATCGCGCGTGACGGGGTCATATGTATAAATATGGCCCGGCTCTTCGTTGCGGCAGATCTTGTGCGCCCCATCACAGAACGGGAAGCGAGCGCTGAGGCCGCAGGCGCAGATCGAGAGGATCTTGAGGTTTCCCTGCTCGTCGCGAGGCCAGGCGTTGGGCTCTCCGGCGGGGGCGTTGGGGTCGATCTTGATCGGGGCGGCGGGCTCGTGGCGGACCAGGCGTGGCACGGTGAAAACTCCGGGTGAGCGGGCGGCTCCCGTGATCGTACAGGCGCGGAAGGCGGAGAACGGAGGGCCTGCGGCGATTCAGGCTGGGCTGGGGACGGACTGAAGCACCGCGCGGAGGGCGGCGCTGGCCGCGTCTCCACGGCCGGGCGTCGCGGTGCGCAGCACCATGCGGTGGGCGCACACGGCCTGGACGTTGGCGGTGATGTCCTCGGGGACAACGTAGTCGCGGCCGTGCAGCACGGCGGTGGCGCGGGCGGTCTGGGCGAGGGCGAGGGAGCCGCGGGGAGAGACGCCGACCTGGATCTGCTCGTCGCGGCGAGTCGCGTTGGCGATGGCGACGATGTAGTCGAGCAGGGAGGCTTCCATGCGGACGGCGTCGGTGGCGGCCTGGAGGTCGAGCACGGCGGCCTTGTCGAGGACGGGGGCGAGCTCGTGGAGGGTGCGTCCGGCGGGGCGAAGATCGAGCACGCGTGCTTCATCGCGCGGGGTGGGGTAGCCCAGGTTGATCTTCATGAGGAAGCGGTCGAGCTGGTTCTCGGGGAGGGCGTAGGTGCCTTCGAAGTCGTAGGGATTCTGGGTGGCGACGACCATGAAGGGCTGCTCGAGCTTGTAGGTCATGCCGTCGACGGAGACGGTGGCCTCGCTCATGGCTTCGAGCAGCGCGGTCTGGGTGCGTGGGGGCGTGCGGTTGATCTCGTCGGCGAGGACGATGTTGGCGAAGAGGGGGCCGGGCTTGAAGACGAATTTTTCGGCGTCTCGCTTGTAGATGGAGACTCCCAAGACGTCGCTGGGGAGCAGGTCAGGGGTGAGCTGGATGCGGGCGAAGGAGCAGTCGAGGCTCTTGGCGAGGGCATTGGCCAGGACGGTCTTTCCAACCCCCGGGACGTCCTCAATGAGGACGTGGCCGCGGGCGAGGAGGGAGATGATGAGCAGATCGACGGCGGCGGGGCTTCCGAGGAAGACCTTGGTGATGTTCTGCCGGAGCTGGTCGATTCGTGCAATCATCGGTGTCTCTAGGATTCCTGTTGATGGTTCCTGTTGATGGTTCCTCTTGATCTGGGCGTGAGTATACGGTCCGGGGGAGTCAGGAACCTTATACTGGGGAGGTGCGATTCCGCCCGCACCGAGGTAGTACAGGGACAGGACACACACGATCGAACGTCTGACGGCCACCAATCCCGGCGCGGCAGAGCCCGCGGTGCTGGGCACGGAGTTGACCGGCGACCTGCGCTGTGCGCGTTGCCGGTACAACCTGCGAGGGCTGTCGGTGCGCGGGGTATGCCCGGAGTGCGGCACGCCGGTGGCGGCGACGCTGCTGACGGTGATCGATCCGCAGGCGACGGAGCTTCAGCCGGTGCGGCGGCCGTACCTGATCTCGGCGGGGATGGTGGTGTGGGCGGTGGGGGCGCTGGGGGCGGCGACGCTGGCGTGGGTGGTGCGCTTGGCGGAGGCGTTTTCGGCGCTGGGGCCGGTCGCGTGGGTGCCGGGGTGGATCTCGATCTGCCTGGCCGTGTGCGGGGTGGGAGGTTTGGCGCTGGTGCGTCCGCACGGGCGAATTCCGCGTTCGTCGCGCTGGGCGGCGATGGCGGCGTGCGTGGGGTGCTGGGCTCTGGCGTGGACGACGTGGAAGATCCTGGGAGAGATCGACGGCCCAGGGGCCAGGCCGTACCTCTCGGGGACGGAATGGTCGAGCCGGTGGGCGTGGAAACTGGTGGAGACGGCGCTGATCGGCGCGGTCGTGCTGGGGTTCAGGCCGGTGTTCCACGTGCTGCAGGCTCGCTCACACCTGATGCGCAGCGGGCGGATGGAGCGGCAGACGCTGCGGGCGCTGCTGGCGAGCACGGTGGTGATCATGTGCGGGGACCTGGTGCAGGCGGCGATACGGGAATTGCAGCCATCGTGGGCGGAGATCGCGACCAACGGCGCGATCTGCGTGACGGGGGTTGGTTCCCTGCTGCTGACGGCGGGGCTGTTCGGGGTGGGGATGGACGTTCGTCGGCTGCTGCCGGTGATCATCGAACCGCCGCTGAGCCTGAACGATGTGCTGGGGAGCGCGCCGGCGGAAGTTCCGCAGGGGGCCGGGGCGGACTATCGGGGGAGGAGCACGCCGGCGACGGAGGCTCCGCGGTGACCCGCAACGAGCGGAAGAAATTCGACGAACTGCTGGACGCGGTGGTGGAATCGCTGCCCGAGGGCGTTCGGCGGTTGATGGATGAGGTCCCGGTGATTGTGCTGGACCGGCCGACGTCTCGGATGCTGGATGAGCTTGGTGAGAGCGAGGGGGAGGATGTCTCGGACGACGTGCTGGCGGGGTTGCATTCGGGGGTTCCGCTGACGGAGCGGAGCGTTGAATCCAGCGGGGTGCTGCCGGACGAAATCCACCTGTTCCGGGAGGGGATCATCGACCTGGCGGGCGGGTGGGACCAGGATGGGGCGGCGGAGAAGGTTTCGCGGGAGATCCGCATCACGCTGCTGCACGAGATCGGTCACCATTTCGGGCTGGACGAGGACGACCTGGAGCGGCTGGGGTACGCGTAAGCGCGGGGCGGGGACGCTAACATTCAGGCTGGTCGGGAGTGTTGGGAACATTGAATTGCAAGGAGCCGAGCATGAACCGAGTGTTTGCACGCGTGTTGTCCGCCGCGGGGATGTTGGCGGTTTCGGCGGCGTGGGGGAGCGTGTGCTCGGCGAGCGGCCCGGCGAAGACCGACGACGGCAAGGCGATGGTCCGGCTCCTGGAGCTTGAAGGGCCCTTGCTCGAGAAGCCTTCGCCGTTCGGGTGGATCATGTCGGACGACCATGAGCCGACGCTGCGGACGATCGTGACGGCGATGCACGAGGCGGCGAAGGACGATGACGTTTCGGCGATCGTGATCCGGCTGAAGGACGCGGAGCTGGAGACGGCGCAGGTTGAAGAGCTGGGGGCGGCGATCAAGGCGTTCCGCGCCTCGGGCAAGAAGGTGTGCGTGTTCGGAGAGTCGTACGGGGCGGCGGACCTGATGCTGGGTTCGTATGCGGACGACGTGATCGTCCAGAGCGGCGGGCCGGTGGCGCTGCCGGGGATCCACATGGAGGAGATGTTCCTCGCCGACACGCTGGCGTGGGTGGGGATCAAGGCCGACATGGTGCAGGTGGGTGATTACAAGGGCGCCAGCGAGCAGATGGCCCGGAATGGCCCCAGCCCGCAGTGGGAGCAGAACATCTCGGGGCTTCTGGACAGCCTGTACGGGAACATGCGCGCGAAGCTGAAGGACGGCCGCTCGCTGAGCGACGCGCAGCTCGACGAGGCGATGTCGACGCTGTGGATGGCCGATGCGCAGGCGGCGAAGAAGTCGGGGCTGGTGGACAGCGTGATCGACCTTCCGGGGCTGGAATCGCACCTGGAAGGGCTCTTGAAGTCTCCGATCACGTGGGGGCCGAGCCTGGGTGAGCACAAGCACAAGGACATGATGTCGCAGGGCGGGCCGCTGGCGATGCTGTCGAAGCTCTCCGCGGCGCCGCAGACCGAGCCGACGGGCCCGACGATCGCGGTGCTGCATATCGACGGGGCGATCGTGGACGGGGAATCGACGACGGGCGGGATCATGGGGGGCTCGGGGAACGTGGGCTCCCGGACGATCCGCAACGCGCTGGAGGACATCCGTGACCAGAAGCAGGTCAAGGGCGTGGTCGTGCGGATCAATTCTCCCGGCGGGTCGGCGACGGCGAGCGAGGTGATCTGGCAGGGCCTGCGGCGCGTCGCCCAGACCAAGCCCGTGTGGGTCAGCGTGGGATCGATGGCGGCGTCGGGCGGGTATTACTGCGCCGTCGCGGGTGACAAGATTTACGTGGATCCGTCGAGCATTGTGGGATCGATCGGCGTGGTGGGCGGGCGGATGGCGCTCGACGGCGCATATGAGAAGCTCAAGGTCAAGGTGGTGTCGCGCTCCCGGGGCCCGCGCGGGGACATGTTCCGCACGACCGGGCCGTGGACGCCGGCGGAGCTGGCGCTGGTTCGCGGCAAGATGACCGAGACGTATGAGCTCTTCACCGGCCGCGTGTCGGCGGGACGCAAGGGGATCGACCTCTCTAAGACGGCGGAGGGACGGCTGTTCACGGGCAGCAACGCGGTGGACCTGAAGATGGCCGACGCGGTGGGCGGGCTCGACGACGCGATCGGTGACATGGCGAAGAAGCTGGGCCTGTCGGACTACGAGGTGATGGACTACCCCGGCGCCAAGGGCATCGGGGAGCTGGTCAGCAACATGCTGGGCGGGTTCATCCAGGCGCCGGGACTGCCCCGCAGCCAGATGGCCGGGGATTTCTCCGCGGCGGCGCGGGCGGTGCTGGGAGAGCGTGCGTGGCGGCAGCTGACGGGGCCGGTCGAGGCGCTGGTGCAGATGCGCGACGAGCCGGTGCTGCTGACGATGCCGCGGGCGCTGATCTTCCGCTGAAGTGTCTCACGCGGGCGGGCGACGCAGATCATCCGCCGATCATGACGGTGAAGCAGCCGAGCACGATGGTTCCGCCGTGAGCCATGGTGTCGCCCATGCGCGCGGCGGGCATGCCGCCGATCATGACGGTGCCCGAACCTTTGGCGACGGTGTCCGGTGGGCCGACGCAGACGGCCATGTCGCCCGCGCGGGCGGCGGGCATGCCGCCGATCATGACCGTGGGGCAGCCGGGCGGGAGGATGGGTCCGCCGACGTGCGGAACGACGCCCGTGACCATGGGGCAGACGTGAAGATCACCGGCGCGGGCGGCAAAGGGCATGGGATGCTCCTCGGGTTCGCGGGGTTCAGGCGGGGAGTGAATCGACGAAGGCGATCACCTCGGCGAGCTGGGGAGGGAGGTAGTTGGCGGATCTGGAGATGGGGAAAGAGAATTCGTGCTTGGAGAGGCGGGCGATCTCGTCGACGGCGAGGTCGCAGCTGCGGCGGGTGAGCTTGGTGCGGTGGGAGCTGAGGTCGACGGCGATCTCGTACTTGGTGAGGACGGGGGCGAGCTTCTTGATGACCCAAGGCTGGTCGATGTACTCGGAGAGGTCGATGAGCTCCTTAATGCGTGGGCCGGAGCTGTCCCGGAGCATGGCGGCGTAGGTCTCGCGTGCTGGCCCGTCCTTGAGCTTGGCGAGTGCGGCGAGGATGGCGTCGCGGGCGTCCTGGTCCTGCTCGGTCTTGTACTGGGCGTTGAGCCAGCGGAGAGCGTCGGGGGCGTCGAGTTCCCCGATGATGAAGGCGACCTGGCGGCGGACGACGGGGTCCTTGTGCGTGGTGAGCATCGAGTAAAGGCGTTCGTGCTCTCCGCGGGGCAGGTGCTTGCGCAGGCCGGAGGCGGCGTTGATGCGGACCTGCTCGTCGCGGTCGTCGAGGGCGTCCAGGAGAAGACCGGGGGCCTGCGGCCCGCCGGCGACGATGATGGCGTCGACGGCGATGAGGCGCTGCTCCCGGTCGGCGTTCTTGAGGTATGGCTGGAGCTTGGGGACGGCGGCGGGGCCGGCGGAGCGTGCCCACTCGACGACCATGGAGCTGTGGGTCTGGAAGGCTGCGGCGAGGGCTTTGTCATCCATGGATATCGCCTTGGCTGGATCGTCCGGCGTGCCGGCGGGCTGGTCCGTGGCGGCGTGCGGTGTGGTCGGGTGTGGCGTGAGCGGTGAAGGGGTGGAGGCGACGGCGTCCGCGGCGGGTGCTCGCCCGCACGAAACCAGGAGCAGGGCGGTGAGCGCCCAGAGGCTAGTAGAGTGTGGACGCATTGAGGAAAGCGGTCCTGGCGCGGGCGATCTCGCCGTCGTTGGCGTGGGTGGCGAATCGTTTGCAGGTGAGGAGGCATCCGCGGAACTGGGGGCCGTAGCCGACATCGTCGAAGCGCGGTGGCGTTCCGTCGGTGTTGGCGGCGCCCATCTTGTTGTTGGGGAACATAAGCTGTCGCCTGGTGTAGGTGTCCAAAAGTCCGGGTGAGTTGACGTTGCCGGCGTGGGTGAGGGTGAGGTAGTGGCCGATCTCGTGGGCGACGTCGTTGCCGATGAGGTGGTAGATCTCGTCGTTGGTGCCGCTGCGGTTGGAGACGGGTCCGTTGATGCCGGCGGCGGTGCCGGTGCTGACCTGGCCGTTGATGGCGACGATGATGCCCGGGGCGGTCCAGCCTTCGGAGGGCATGGTGGCGCGGTTGACGCCGACGCCCAGGCTGTTTTCCATGAAGCGGGTGAAGTAGATGTTGAGGCGTCCCGCGGTGCGGTTCTGGTTGACGACGGAGTTTTCAGAGCCGGGGCCGGGAGGGTTGAGCCAGCGGGGCATGTCGTCGCGCGCGAAGCCGAAGTAGGTTTCGTTCGCGTCGGCGGCGACGTTGAAGGTGACGCCGGCGGGGCGCCAGACGGACTGGGCGATGCGGAAGATGCGGGCGGTGTCGAGCGCGGCGCCGCCGACGGTGGGCGCGACGCCCGTGCCTGGGCCGGGGCTCGCCGCGGAATGGATCGTGCAGATGTGCGGGGTGATGTTCAGGGTGCGCGGGGTGAAGACGTGCGGCTCGATTTCGAAGATCACCGGCCCGTCCACGGCGCCGACGCGGATCTCGATCTTCTGCGTCGCTGTGGTGTCGCGGATGGCGCGGATGCTGATTTCCCCCGTGATCGGAACGGCGGCGCTGCCGACGATCTCGAACTGGGGGTTGCTGCCGGCGGAGACGGTGGCGAAGAGGGGGGCGCCGCCGTCGATGTCTTCCCGGATGAGCCGGATGCGGACGGTGGCGCCGACGCTCATGCCGAACTGCGGGCCGCGGGCGTCGGTGGTGCCGAAGTTCGAGGGGCGGACCTGGATCCAGCCGCGGTCATCGATCTCGGGCGCGGCGTCGATGGGCACACCGGTGGCGGCGCGGGTCAGGCGGAGGGGAACGACGATTCGTGTGAGGTCTTTGCAGACGACGTGGATCATGGGGTCAGGCCGTGCCTCCGCAAGCGTTCTTGAGCGCCGTGGTGGTGCCGGCGTTCATCGTTGAATCGAACACGAGGCCCTCGTCGGCCTGGAACTGCTGGATCGCGCGGTCGGTGCGAGGCCCCATCTGGCCGTCGACGCCGTCAACGCCCGTTCCCGAGGCGCCCAGCTGGTAGCCGAGCTGTCGGAGCCGGCGCTGCGCGCCGGCGAGGGTGGTGTCGGCTTCGTAGGCGGTATCGCTGATGGTGACCTGGAACTCGGAGACGACGGCGCCGTTGTGGATCCACTGGACGATCGAGGGCGTGGTGCCGTGGACCAGGACCTGCACCGCGCCGTTGGCGGGGGTGGTGCCGTTCTGGATCTCGACGCCGCCGGAAAGGACCTTGAAGGCGAGGGCGGAGATGCCGCGATCGTTGCCGGTGGTTTTTCCCGGGGACTTCTGGAAGACGACGGTGGCGGTGCGCACGTTGACCGTGTTGTGGGCGGTGGCGCCGCGGACCAGGCGTGCGATGCGGGAGAAGAATGAACTCATTGTCCAAAGGCCTTCTTGAGTTTTTCGACGAGCTGCTTGGCCTCGTCGGGCTGGGCGTCCTTCTTGCTCATGATGCGGCGGACCATGTCCCCCAGGGGAGAGCTTTGGGGCTGCGGGGGCTCGGCCTCGCCGGCCGGGGGTGGATTCTCAGGCTGGGAAGCGGAAGAGGATTCCTTGGCGTCCTCGGGCGCCAGGGCCTTGGACGCCGCCTTGACGAGTGCGCCGACCACGAGGGGGCTGGTTTCGGGGGGCTTGCCGGCGTCGGCGTCGAAGTTCTTGAGGGTCTGCTTGACGACGTCGATGAACGACTTGTCGTCGAGCTGGTTGATGGTCTTGGGCCTGCTCTTGTTGTCGGCAGGTGATCCGCCCTCGGCGGGCGGCTCGTCGGGGGCATCCTTTTGTTCCTCGACCGAATAGCCCATCTGCTCGATGCGCTGGCACATTCCCTCGGCGGTGTCGACGGGGTCGAGGTGGCCAAGGTCCAAGCGGTAGATGTCGTTGCGGCCGTCTTCTTCGATCTTCAGTTCGCCCTCAATCGCCCCGGCGGGGATGTCCATCTCGATGAAGCCGTCGGCGTCGGTGGTTCCGGACTTGGAGACGCCGTCGATGGTGAGGACGTAGCGGAGATTGGCGCGGGGCTTGCCGTCGAGGGTCATGCGGATCTTGATCTTGCCGGGGACACCCTTGCGCTTGTATCGGTGGCGCTTCTCGACGGCGGCGGACTCTTCCTTGGTCACGATGTCGGGGACGGCGACGACGTCTCCGGGGGCCAGGACGTTGGGGTCCTTGCGCAGCTCCTTGAGCTTGGAGTTGTCGGGGTGGTCCCAGAGCGTTTCCCAGAAGTGTCCGTGGGATTCGGCGATCTGGAGGATGCAGTCACCGGGTTGTACTTCGTGTTTGAGCATGGTGTGATCGGGGAGCGGCGGGCGGGCGGTCAGGCCTTGTCCCAGGCCTCCTGGTCAAGGGAGGGGAAGGTGACCTTGCACTGTCCCGAACCCTTGAGGAATCCTTCGACGCGGGCGAGGCCCTTGTCGTCGAGCACGCCTTCGGAGACGCTGCCGTCGGGGAGTTCGACGCGGTAGGCCATGCCCGGGACGGGCACGTCGGCCTCGTCGACCAGTTCGATCTCGATCCAGGTGAGTTCGTCCTCGGGGTTTTCCGAGCCGTCCTTGGCCTCTGAGCCGGCGCCGCCGGCGGGCTGGCCGAGGGGCTTGTGCGCCTTCTTGGTGGCCTCCTTGGCCTCGAGCTTGGTCATCGCGCCGGGGTCTGCCTTGATCGCCTCGACCGCCGCGTCGGGCGCGGTGGGAGAAACGGCCGATCCTGCTTTTCCGCTTTTGGGGCTCATGGTGGTTCGCTGCTAAAAGGTGGGTGCGGGGGGCAGAGGAGGGTGCAACGGGCGGGGCGCTAGTTGATCATGACCATGCCGCCCTTGAGGATGAGCATGCCGTCGCCCTTGACGGTGGTGTTGGGGCTCTTGGCCTCGAGCGTGCCCTGGCCGGCGACGGTGACGGCGCTGCCCTTGACATCGAGAGAGGCGGAGGATTCGAGCTTCATGCCGGCGGTGGCCTTCATCTCGGCGCTGCCGGAGGCTTCGAGCTTGTAGTCCTTGGTCTTGAGGCCGATGCCGGAGGAATCGATGGCGATGCTGTTGCCGCCGACCTTGAGGGTGATGTTGCTCATGCCCTCGAGGATGATCTCGTCGGCCTTGAGGTAGTACTGCTTGGTGGTTTCCTCGGAGTGGTTGGCCTTGAAGACGTCGATGACGTCGTCCTCGACGGTGGTGGACTTGCTCTTGGTGATCTTGACGGCCTGGAGGCCCACGACCGTGAGGTGGTTGTCCTTGCCGATCTTCACCTTGACGTCGTTGGTGACGTCCTCGTTGCGGTTGTTCTCGATCTTGGTGAAGTGGTCGTGCTTGACGATGATGTGCTGGTCGTTGCCCACGAAGAGCTTCTGGTCGTGCAGGACGCGGGTGTCCTGGTCCTTCTGGGCCTGCATGAAGAACATCTCGCTGTCCTTCTTGTCCTCGAAGCGGATCTCGTTGAAACCGCCGCCGTCGGGCGTGGTGAGGCTCTTCCACGTGGAGACGGTGGCGAAGTCGGGGAGCTTGTAGGGGGGCATGGTTTCGGCGTTGTAGACGCGGCCGGTGATGAGCGGACGGTCGGGGTCGCCTTCCAGGAACTCGACGACAACCTCCTGGCCGGTGCGCGGGATCATCATGGTCCCCCACTGCTTGCCGGCCCAGTGCTGGCTGACGCGGATCCAGCAGGAGCTGTTCTCGTCCCCCTTGCTTTCCCGGTCCCAGTGGAACTTGACCTTGACGCGGCCGTACTCGTCGGTGTGGATGTCGTTGCCCTTGGGTCCGCAGACGAAGGCGGTCTGGGGGCCGGGGATGGTGGGCTTGGGCGTAGAGCGGGCGGGACGCCAGAGGGTGGTGGCGTTGACGACGCTGAAACGGGTGGAGAACTCGTCCTTCTGACCCCCGCGATGGGCGTAGAAGGGGTCGCTGACGGCGCGGTGGACGGCCTCGGTCACCAGCCACTTCTTTTCCTTGAGATCGTCCCGGGGCGGGAGGCCCAGCTGGAACGTGTGGCCAACCAGCACGCCGCGGGAGTTGCCCGAGCCGCTGGCGAGCTCCTGGGAAGACTGGAGTTCCTGGAGGCGGATCTTGGCGAGCTCGTCACCGACGGCCTTGGCCTCGTACTCCCCGGGCGCGTCGAAGATCTCGAACTCCTTGGCGGCGTGGCCGGGGAGATTCTCGACGGGCGCGAGCAGGGGCGTGCTGGGGGTCTTGAAGTTGAAGTCGGTGGTGGCGTACTTGCCCGGCTGGACGGATCGCTCGTAGGTCCACTCGAGGATGGCCTGCTTGTCGAGGGCTTCGCCGCGGGTGCCGGCCCAGTCGATAGTCTCGTAGCCCTTGTAGGGGTTGAAGGATGTGGGGGCATCGACGAGGTGCATGGTGTGCTTGCCCTTCTCGTCGTGCTCGAAGTAGTAGGAGATGCCTTCCTGCTCGAGCAGGCGGCTGACGAAGTTGAAGTCGGTCTCCCGGTACTGGACCTGGTATTCCTTGGGCTTGTACTCACCGGTGAGGTTGGGCTTGCTGTCGGCGAAGGGGTAGAGGGAGAAGACGGCCTTGACGATGTCGGGGACGGACTTGTTCTGGAAGATGCGGCAGTCGGCGGTGCGCGTGAGGAACCAGAACCAGGGCACGATGCGCATCTCGTAGCGGGCGACCTCGCCGATGCCGCTGGTCTGCACGAAGCGTGAGACAACGCCGGAGAAGTAGCGGTAGGAGTTGTCTCCGCGCATGACCTTGATGGTGACGGCGGTGCCGAGGATCTTGTCAAAGTCCACGGCGAAGTCCTCGCTGGCGACCTCGGCGTCGATCTCGTAGAGGCGTGAGACGGCCTCGCGGCAGGTGAAGCGGACGAGCAGGAGCTTGTCCTTGCCCAGCTGGGTGTCGATGGCGATGAAGCGGTTGTCCTGGGTGATGGGCATGGGAGGGTCCAGTCAGAAGCGAGGAAGTCTCGGCGGCGGGATCAGGGGGCTTTGGGCAGGGCTGGGAGCGTCCCGCCGTCGGGAGCTTGGGGCACGGGCTTGGGTGTGGCGGCCGGGGGCGTGGGTTTCTTGGCCTTGGGATCGGTCTTGGCGGCGGTTTCGAAGAGTCCCTTGCGCCACTTGGTTCGGTCGGGGTGGGAGACGGCGGGGACGAGCGTGGCGGCGAGGGTCCAGTCCCGTTCCTTGACGGCCTGCCGCATCGCCCCCTTGGAGTGGTTGTAGAGGCCGGTGACGCCGAGCTGGAAGGCCAGATCGACCAGCGCCATCTGGACCTCTTCGGGGAAGGTGTCGAAGCCGGCGAAATCGGGGTAGGCGGCGGTCTTGTAGCTCTTGCTGGGGTTCTTGTCGTGGACCCAGACCTGGTTGTTGCGAATGGCGTTGATGGTGGCGGCGATGTCTGCCTCGTGAAGCTCGTCGATGGCGTCGCTGGTGAGCTCGAAGCTGTTGAAGCACTCGAAGAAGGACTTGGCGTCGGCCTGGTTGCCCGAGAGGTGCATGATCTTCATGGCCTCCTGGGTCATGACCTGCTGGGTGGTCTGGTCTCCGCCGGGGCGGGGGAGTTCAAAGCCCCAGACGCCGGGAACGCCGGCGTCGGGCTGCTCGGGGAGGGTGAGCTTGTTGTCCTTGATGAGGGAGAAGAAGCCGTCCTTGCTGTCACCGAGAGGTTTGAGCTTCTTGGTCTGGCAATGGGAGATGTAGCGTTCGGCCATGTCGTCGGCGGCGAGGAGGTTGCGGGGCTCTCCGAAGGCCAGGATGGTCTGGATGCCCTTGCCGACGGCCTTTTCGGTGACGCCGGCGTCGGCGACCTTGTGGCCGACGCCGATGGTGAGGTTCCCGTACTGGTCGAGGTACATCCAGGGAACTCGGTTCTCGAATTCCGGCCTGGCCTGCATCTGCTTGAGGGTCTGGATGGACTGGGGTTTCATCGGGAGCCTGGGGGCATGGCGGATCAGAACTCGTAGGAGAACTCTCCGTCCTTGACGGTGACGTGGACGCGGGTGATGGGCGTGGACTCCATGAGGCGTTCGAGGATTTCACGACCGATGCGGGGGAGCATCTGGCGGGTGATGATGGCGTCGATGGCACGGGCGCCGGACTCGAGCTCGGTGCATCGCGAGACGATGGTCTCGGTGACGGCGGGGTCGTAGCTGAAGGGGACGCGGTGGCCTTCCTCGATGCGCTTGCCGATGCGCGAGAGCTGGAGACCGATGATGGACCGCATCATGGAGTCGCTGATGGGGTAGTAGGGGACGATGTTGATGCGGCCCAGCAGGGCCGGGGGAAAGACCTTGAGCAGGGGCTCGCGGAGGGCCTTCTGCAGGGCCTCGGGCTCGGGCTTGAGCTCGGGGTCCTTGCACATGTTCATGATGAGATCGGTGCCAGCGTTGGAGGTGAGCAGGATAATCGTGTTCTTGAAATCGATATCCACGCCCTCGGAGTCCTTCATGATGCCCTTGTCGAAGACCTGGAAGAAGATCTCGTGGACATCGGCGTGGGCCTTCTCGACTTCGTCCAGGAGGACCACGGAGTAGGGACGCCGGCGGACGGCCTCGGTGAGCACGCCGCCCTGGCCGTAGCCCACGTAGCCGGGGGGTGAGCCCATGAGGGTGGAGACCTTGTGGGCCTCCTGGTACTCGCTCATGTTGATGGTGATGAGGGCGTGGGTGCCGCCGTAGAGCGTCTCGGCGAGGGCGATCGCGGTCTCGGTCTTGCCGACGCCCGAGGGCCCGACGAGCATGAAGACGCCGATGGGGCGCTGTGGGTTGTCGAGCTTGGCGCGGGAGAGCTGGATGCGCTTGGCGATCTCGTCGAGCCCGTAGCGCTGGCCGATGACGCGCTTCTCGAGGGTGTCGGCGAGCTTGAGGACGCTCTCGATCTCGTTGCGGACCATGCGTCCGACGGGGATGCCGGTCCAGTCGGCGACGACGGAGGCGACGGCCTGGCCATCGACGCTGGGAAGGATGAGCGGGTTTTCGCCCTGGAGGGCGGCGAGCTCGGCCTGGTGCTTCTTGAGCTCTTCGAGAGCGGCGAGGCGCGCGTCCTCGGAGAGGGGCTGGGCGATCGCGGCGGCGGCGCTGGAGGATGTGCCGTTGGAAGGAGCGGCGGGGGCCGCCGCGGGGACGGCGACGACCGCGCCGCTGTCGGGGGAGACGCCGCCGGCGCGGAGCTTGCCGCGGATGTCGAGGATCTTCTCGACGAGGGCCTTCTCCTTGGCGAAGTGCTCCTCGAGACCCTTGAGGCGGGCCTGCTCGGCTTCGAGTGTGGCAACGACTTCCTTCTTGCGTTCGGCGTGGTCGACGCCGATCGCGGACTCGCGGTCGATGATCGCGATCTCGGTCTTGAGGCCCTCGATGCGACGGCGGGAGTCGTCGATCTCGGCGGGGACGGCGTGGAGGCTGACGGCGACGCGGGCGCAGGCGGTGTCGAGGAGGCTGACGGCCTTGTCGGGGAGCTGTCGTCCCTGGATGTACCGCTTGGAGAGCTTGACGGCGTTCTCGAGGGCTTCGTCGAGGACCTGGATCTTGAAATGCTTCTCCATGACGCCGGCGAGGCCGCGGATCATGAGCAGGGCCTTCTTCTCGTCGGGCTCATCGACCTTGACCACCTGGAAGCGGCGGGTGAGGGCGGGGTCTTTCTCGAAGTACTTCTTGTACTCGGCCTGTGTCGTGGCGCCGATGGTGCGGAGGGTTCCGCGGGCGAGGGCGGGCTTGAGGAGGTTCGCCGCGTCGTTGGTGCCGGCGGCGCCGCCGGCGCCGATGAGGGTGTGGCACTCGTCGATGAAGAGGATGATGGGCTTGGCGGAGGCTTGGACCTCGTCGATGACCTGGCGGAGGCGGTTCTCGAACTCGCCCTTCATGCTGGCGCCGGCCTGGAGGAGGCCGATGTCGAGGGCGAGGAGGCGGACTTCCTTAAGCTGAGGCGGGACATCCCCGGCGACGATGCGCTGGGCGAAGCCCTCGACGACGGCGGTCTTTCCGACGCCGGCCTCGCCGGTGAGGATGGGGTTGTTCTGGCGGCGACGCATGAGGATGTCGACGCACTGGCGGATCTCTTCGTCGCGGCCGACGATGGGGTCCATCTTGCCCGAGCGTGCGGTCTCGGTCAGGTCGACGCAGAATCGCTTGAGGCCCTCTTCCTTGCCCATCTGGGCGGCGGGCATCGCGCCGCTGGTCTCTCCGGGCGCGGCTCCCGCGCCGGCGCCCATGCCGCTGCCGTCGGTGGCGATCTGTCCTTCCTCGGGAGAGGAGCGCAGGAGCTGGGCGAAGCCTTCGGTGAGGGCTTCGGGCTTGACCTTCTCGAACTCGCGCGAGATTCCCAGGAGGATGGGGCGGAGGCTCTCGGTCTTCACCCAGGCGACCATGAGATGGCCGGAGCGGACCTGGCTCTCACCGAACATGAGGGTGGCGTAGGTCCAGGCCTCCTTGACGGTGGCGTCGAGATGGCCCGAAAGGTCGGAGATCGAGGTGGAGCCGCGGGGCAGGCGGTCGAGGGCCGCGGTGACGTCGGCGGCGAGCTTGCTGGGGTTGAGCTGGAAGTGGCGAACGATGTGGTGGAGATCGGAGTCCTGGCTCTGGAGGATCTGCTGGAGCCAGTGGACGACCTCGACGTAGGGGTTGCCCCGCAGCTTGCAGAAGACCATGGCGCCGTCGAGCGACTTGTAGCACAGGCTGTTGAGCTTTCCGAAGACTTTGACGCGGCTGATTTCGGCCATGACTGCTGCACCCTCGTTCTTCACTGCGTGGAATTGAAATCGCGCGGCGCCACAATCGCCGCGCGGGTCGCTCCTCCCGGAAGCACCGTCTGGAACTGATGGACTGATCCACCCTGAAACACGGGAAAAACCCCCTCGAACAACGCTCCCTGGCACGCCCGACGCACGTTACGCGACGCCCGCCACCATCCTGTCGCCGGTGGTGACCAGGTCGTCCCCGTCACGGTCCATGGGACCGGTGCGGAGCCAGGTGGTCCACCCCAGCCGTGAGCCGGTGGCGCGGTCCCCTCCCAGGCGGACCAGGGGAACCTGTGACTGCTTGAGCACGAGCTGGACTTCGAAATCGAGCTCCAGCCCGGCGTAGTTTCGGACCCAGGCGACGAGCCGCTTGTGGCTCTCTCCGCCGGGAAGAAGCCTGCAATAGTCCTTGAGATCCATGGGGCCCAGGCGGATGCGGATGCAGCTTTGCACATCCCACACCCGGTGGCCCGCGACGGCGCCGATGCCCAGGCGGGCGGAGTCGGAGCGGGCGCCCAGGCGGCACCAGTACTGGTCGGGAAGATCGAGCCAGCGTCCGATGAACTCCACGACGCGGGAGGGAACGCCGAAGTATCCGCGGATGACGGCCTCGAGGCCTTCGGCGTTGCGGGTGCCGTGGGCGAGCCGGCCGGCGTAATGGAGCTTGGCCGAATCGGGGAGCGCGTCCCGGCGGGTGAGCGACTGCATCCCCAGGCCAAAGAGGCTGCCGACGTAGGTGACGTAGCGGTCTCCCGAGGGCCTGTCGGCGCTGGCGGGCATCTGGTTGACCGCCCACGCCCGGTAGAACAGGGAGATCATCCGGTGGTTGAAGATGTCGAAGAAGCGGACGAGCGTGGAGTCCCCGGCGTTGCGTTCACGGTCGCGCGCGTACTCGGTGAAGTGCAGCGGCAGAGGACCGTGCGGCCCCAGCAGGCCCATGAAGTTTACGAAGACGCGTCCGGCCCGCGCTTCCCCGCGCGCCTTGAAGCGCGGGATGGTCACGGGGGGGAATGCGAGGGAAGGTTCCTGGGAGAACCGCACCATGTCCTCGGCGGGAAGGACGGACGTGCCCAGGCGCGGCATGTCGGGGTACGCGGTTTCCAGCAACCGGCACAGGTGGAAAAAGTCGGGGGCGTAGAACTCGTGCTGGGCGGGCAGGGATGCGGGGAGGGGATCGCCCAGGTCGGCGATGCGCGGGGCCGGCTGCGGCGCGGGCGCGGGAGGCTTGGGCGAAGGGGCGGGAGCCGCGGGCCTGGGCGCGGGCGGCTTGATCGCCGGCGTCGGCGGGGTGGCGGGACGTGCGGGGGCGGCGGCGGGAGCGGCGGGACGCGCCGGCACCACGGTGCGCGGGGGCACGATCGCGGGGCGAGCGGGCGCGGCGGGAGGAACGACCGATCCCGAGCCGGGCGTCCTGGGCGGCGGGACGCCGGGTGTGCCCGGTGGCCGCGAAGGCGGACGCGGGAACTGGCTCACAGCAGCGACCTCCTGCCCAGCCGCGCGGGCCAGCGCATGATGGTCTCGCGGTCGACGCCGGTGACGAGCGTTTCGGTGAAGGAGTTGATGGAGACGTAGCGGGCGAAGAAGTGGTCGAGCACCGCGCCCAGCAGGAAGGGTCCGGTGCCTTCGAAGCTGGTGGCATCGAGGGAGACGCCGACCTCCAGCCCGCGACCAAAGACGATGGGGCCGGGGGTCTGGATGCGGCGGGTGATCGGCCCGACGCGCACCGAGCGCACGCCGTCGACCTGCTTGCGCACCACGGGGTCACCGCGATCGCCGTACAGCCGCAGGATGTCGCGCAGGGCGGCGGCGCCTTCGGCGCTGGCGGCGCCGCGCGAGTCCATGGAGGTGGTATCGCACAGGGAGAGGTAGTTGAGGGAAAGGTGGCTGATGAGACGCCACGCGAGGTCGCCCTCCGACTGTCCGGGCTTAGGGTCGACGTGGGACGCGCGGGGGGCGGTGGGGCCGGCGACGACGCGGGTGGAGGAAACGGGAGCGCCGATATCGAGCGTGAAGTCGGTGTCTCCGCGGCCCAGCGGCATGTGGAGAGGGAGGTCCCGGTTGGTGCAGTGGGTCTCGATGGAGAGCTGCCGGATTTCCTGGGAGTAGGGGGCGTTGGAGGAATCGACCAGGGAGAGGTAGACGTCGCTGCCGGCGTAGCTACTGCGGCGGCCGGCGCGCTGCTCGCGTTCGGAGAGGGCGCGGGGGACGCGGCTGGTGGCGAAGTAGGCGCCGGTCGAAGCGCCGCCGGCGTCGGTGTCGCGCGCGGCGAAGAAGGGGCGGAAGAGGGTCTGGTCTTCGGACTGGGCGCCGATGCCCGTGACGGCGTCGACGGAGTAGACCTCGAAATCCAGGGGCCGGGTGCGGTCGGGCATCACGTGGAATTCGTTGAACCGCTCGGTGATGAAGATGCGGTCGGCTCGCTTGGGGAAGAGGTTGATCGCCGGGGTGCAGTGCAGGCCCACGTGCTCGGCCTCGACGACGTTCTCAAGCTCGGCCTTCTCGTCGTCGAACAGGAAGATGATGTCGGCTTCCTGGCAGTTGCAGCGGGCCAGTCGCGGGCGGAGGTCCCCCACCGACGCGAAGAGGAACCGCTGGGGGAAGCTGAAGTACTCGTGGAGGAGCCGGTAGCCCTGGAAACTTCGGGAGTCGTACGGGAGCAGGGCCTGCTCTTCGTCGTAGCCGACGCGCTCCACGCAGGAGGCGGGAAGGAGATCGGACCATCGCTGGGCGCGAACGCCCTGCGGGACAACGGTGCGGACGACGACGCCCCTGCAATGGCCGTGGATCTGCTCGTAGAGGCGCATCGGGATCATGCCGCCGCCGCGGAGGTTGATCACCAGCTGGTCGAGGGACAGCTTGGAGAGCGTGAGGCCGGCGGTGGCGGCGAGGCGAAGCCGCAGCGCGCCGCGGACCGGACCGACGGGGGCGATGGTCTGGCCGAGCTCGAGCACGCCGACGTCGCGGGTGTAGTACTGGACCTGCGTGAGCTTGAGGGGGAAGACCTTGAGCTCGTGGGCGGTGCGGTACTCGCAGGTGGTGCGGTCGCCTTTTCCCAGGATGCTGCGGAGGGACGAGCCGCGGGGGAGGGTGTAGCCGTCCGCGAGCTCGGCGTCCCCGTAGTCGGGGGTGAACTCGACGACGCACATGGAGGGCGTGGGGGCGAGGTAGTGCGGGAAGACGGCCTCGAGGAGGTTCTGTGTGAAGCGGGGGAACTCGGCGTCGAGCTTGAGTTGGACGCGTGCGGCGAGGAAGGCAAAGCCCTCGAGGAGGCGTTCGATGTAGGGATCGACGCAGGTGTCCTGGAGATCGTCGATGGCGAGGCGGGCGGCGATCTTGGGGTACTCGCGCGCGAACTCCCGGGCCATTCCCTGGAGGTGGCGGAGTTCCTGTTCGTAGTATCGCAGCAGGCGCCGGTCCATGGGCGTGTTCCACCGGCGCTGGTCAGGCGCGCCGCTCCTTGATGTCGCATCGTCCGGTTTCGAGGTCGATCTCGGTGCGGACGTAGAGTGCTTCGGGCATGGGGAGTGGACAGAGCTGCCCGCTGATCTCAAAGGCAAAGCCGTTGCGGCCGCCGGCGCCGTCGGACTGCACGACGCGGACATCGAGGGACTGGCCGACGATGCGGGGCTCGTAGGTGTGGATGGCGTCGCGGACCATGGAGACCAGGCGCGAGGCGGGGATGCCGCTGGCGGTGAGGCCGGTCAGGTCGGGCATGCCGTAGTTGAGGACGCTGCGGGAGGCGAGGGGGAACTCGTAGATCTCGTCGGAGAGCGACTTACAGGGGCAGTTGAGGAGCCAGGCGAGGTCCCGGAGGACGGCGCGGCGGATCATGACCATGGACATGATGCGGCGCGAGAGCGGCTCGTCCTTCTTGTCGGGCTCCTCGTCGGTCAGCCGGTCCAGGAGTGAGGGCTGGAGTTTGTCGGAAGCGGTCAGTTCAGCCACCGCCGGCCCCCTCGGCGGCGGAGCCGCTCTGGGCCGCGGGGACGGGGACGTCAAGCGTGATGCGGCGGATGGTGAGGAGCGGGATGTCGTCGACGTCAGTGGCGAGGATGCGCTGGCCGACGGGAATGCAGGCACCGGGGAAGGGCTCGGGGAAATCGGTGCGCCGAGAGAGCTGGAGCGCGCCGTCCTTGGATTCGTGGGAGCCGGGGTAGCGGGAGGGGATGAGCGCGGGCTTTACGGCGCCGGTGGCGAGGGTGACCATGGTGGGCGCCCAGACGGCGTCGCAGAGGTCGGTGGGCGGCTCGATGGCGAGCTCTTTGATGCGGGACCAAGGGACCCAGTAGTACTTGCCGTCGAGGATGAGCTCGACGAGCGGGCCGAGGCGTGAGTCGGCGTCCATGATCCACTGGAAGGGCCGGTCGTCGATGGCGCCCGACACGGCGGGGGCGTCGGCGAGGGCGGATTCCCGGAGTTCCGCGGCGGCGGCGTGGTGTCCCTGGGCGGTGAGCGCGGCGGCTTGGACCATGGAGCCGATCCAGGGCTCGGGCTCTCCGAGGATCATGGGTGAGCGGGCGCCGTTGAAGACGTCGGCGCGGAGGAGCTCGCACATGATGGCGGGCTTGTACATCTGCGCCATGAGGAGGTTTTTGGCGTCGAGCTGGGAGGCGACGGCGAGCTGATCGACGGCGCGTTTCCAGTCGCCCATGACGCACAGGAGCTGGAAGAGGAAGACGCGGAGCTTGGGGTTGGCGGCGTCCTTGCGGACGGCGTCCTGGAGAGCCGCGAGTGCTTCGGTGAGCCGGGCTTGCTTGAGCAGATCCTCGGCGAGCATGCGTCAACTCCCGCGCTGGCCGGCGCTCGGGCCCGGCCCACAGGCCGCGACACACCCCGCCGCAATTGTTTCGGAACTGGTCGGTGGAACCTGGCCAGGGTCGGCCGGTGAACACGTGGACCGGAAGGGCGAAATCGCCGGCCGACGCCGGAAGGCGTCGGCGGCGCGAATGAACGGGTGGAGGGCCGGATCAGCCGCCCTTGTTTTCCTTGACGTCCCACCAGGCCTTGGCCGAGGGGAGCTTGCTGCCCTTTTCGTCGATGGGGGTGTATTCCCATTCGATCTTGGAGAAGCGGAAAGCCAGGGATTCCATGGGGAATTCACCGTTGGAGGAGGCGGTGGGCTGGAGGGCGGAGAGCGTCACGTCTTCGAAGGTGTACTTCATGAACGTGTGCTTGTCCTTGGTCGCCTGGCAGAACTCGACGATGGCGCTCTTGATATGAGCGCCGGCGGCGAGGGTCCAGTTGAGCTTGGGGGTGGACTTGTCCACGCGCTTCATGATCGAGACGTCGGCCATGTCGACGCGGCCGGAGGTCGACTGACCGCCGCCGGAGAACATGGAGCCGGCCTGGCTGAGGCCGTGGCTGAACGAGAGGACCTGGATCCACTCTTTGTGCTTGCTGTCGTGGGACTCGCCAGGAATCCCGTCCAGTTTGATATAGATGTCGACTGCCATGAGACACTCCCTTTGTCGTGAGTCTGGTGTACGTGTGTTCTACGCGGAACGATGATCCCGCAACGTTCGCGTCCCTGATCGACCGTTCCGCTTTCGCCCGCCCCCACGACCAAGGGAAGAACGCACGGTGGTCTTTCCATTTTCCCTTCGCACGGCCCCGCGGGACGTTCCCGCAAAATCCGTGGTTTCACATTGGTTACCCGGAGGTCCGGGAGACGTTACTTCTTGCCCGACGGCAGCTTAGAGACCAGGCGGAGCGAGACCGTCAGGCCCTCGAGCTGGTAGTGCGGGCGGAGGAAGAACTTCGAGGAATAGTACCCGGGATTTCCGGGGACCTCGGCGACGACGACTTCGGCGGCCGCGAGGGGCCGGCGGGCCTTGGCGTCTTCGCTCGCCGCGGGGTCGGGCTCGACGTACTGCATGATCCAGTCGTTGAGCCAGCGCTCCATATCGGCGCGTTCCTTGAAGGAGCCGATCTTGTCCCGGACCATGCACTTGAGGTAGTGGGCGAAGCGGCAGGTGGAGAAGAGGTAGGGCAGGCGGGCGCCGAGGTTGGCGTTCGCGGTGGCGTCGGGGTCGGAATACTCGGCCGGCTTGTGCAGGCTCTGGGCGCCGACGAAGACGGCAAAGTCGGTGTTCTTCCAGTGGGAGAGGGGCATGAAGCCGTTGTTGGCGAGCTCGGCTTCACGGCGATCGGTGATGGCGATCTCCGTGGGGCACTTCATATCGACCCCGCCGTCGTCGGTGGGGAAGGTGTGGCAGGGGAGGCCCTCCACCATGCCGCCGGACTCCACGCCGCGGATGCGGGCGCACCAGCCGTAGAGCTTGAAGGCGCGGTTGACGTTGACGCCCATCGCGTAGGCGGAGTTGGCCCAGACGTACTTGCTGGTGTCGGCGCCGGCGGTGTCTTCCTCGAACGCGAACTCCTCCACGGGGTTGGTCTTGGACCCGTAGGGGATGCGGGCGAGGAAGCGGGGCATGGAGAGGCCGACGTACCGGGCGTCTTCGCTTTCCCGGAGGCTGCGCCAGGGCGCGTACTCGGCGGACTGGAAGATCTTGGTGAGGTCCCGGGGGTTGCTGAGCTCCGACCAGGACTCCATGTTCATGACATTGGGGCTGGTGGCGGAGAGGAAAGGGGCGTGGGCCGCGGCGGCGATCTGGGCGATCTGGCCCAGGAGCTCGACATCCGGGGGGGTATGGTCGAAGTGGTAGTCCCCGACGAGGCAGCCGTAGGGCTGGCCGCCGGGGGTGCCGAATTCCTGCTCGTAAATGGCCTTGAAGATGGGGCTCTGGTCCCAGGCGGTTCCCTTGAACTTGCCCAAGGTCTTGGAGAGCTCCTTCTTGGAGACGTTGAGGACGCGGATCTTGAGCGTCTCATCGGTCTCGGTGTTGTTGACCAGGTGGGCGAGCCCGCGCCACGCGGCTTCCAGCTGCTGGAAGTCGGGGTGGTGGAGGATGGCGTTGACCTGGTCGGTGAGCTTCTTGTCGATGGCGGCGATGAGCGCCTCGATGGTCTTTACCGCGTCGTCTGAGGTCGTGACCGTGGTGGCCAGGGCCTGCTGGGCGAGGGTGTGGACGGCGGACTCGATCGCCTGCTTGGCGCCGGAGGTTTTGGGCTTGAACTCCTTGTTCAGGAGATCGGAGAGCCCGCCGCCTTCGATGACGCCGACATCAATCTGACTTTGAGACTGGGCTTCAGCCATTGGAGCCTCCCTCCTGCGCCTTGGGCTGTGCGGCCAGGGCCTTGAGGAGCGTGGGATCGCTGAGGAGCTTGGCGACGAGGTCGCCCGCGCCGGACTTACCGTCCATGTACGTGAGAAGGTTGGAGAGCTGGGTGCGAGCTTCCAGGAGCTGGCGGAGGGGCTCGACCTTGCGGGCGACGGCCGCGGGGGAGAAGTCGGCCATGCTCTCGAAGGTGATATCGAGGGGCAGGTTTCCTTCACCGGTGAGGGCGTTGGGGACCTGGAAGGCGACGCGGGGCTTCATGCTCTTGAGGCGTTCGTCGAAGTTGTCGACGTCGATCTCGAGGAACTTGCGGTCCGCGACGGGGGCGAGGGGATCGGCGGGCTTGCCCGACAGATCGGCCATGACTCCCATGACGAAGGGGAGGTTGATCTTCTTCTCGGCGCCGTAGAGCTCGAGGTCGTACTCGATCTGGACGCGCGGCGCTCTGTTGCGCTGGATGAACTTTTGACTGCTGGCCTTGGCCATCACCCGCTCCTTGTTGTGAACCCGGGGGCCTGCGAAGGCGTTTCCCGGACGAGGCCGTGATCGCCTGGTGGGCGTCAATCGGCTTCATGAACCTCTTTTATCGGGCGTGTAGGGTACTTCGCCCATCGTTGTATCGGATTCTGACGTCGATCCCACCCCTGTCCATGGCGAAAAAACGAGCCTCCGCGGCCAGATTCTAGACTTGGGCACATTCGGTGCCCGGGGAAATCGCTGGTATCACCCACTCGGTTGTGTCTCGGGGGGTGTGCTGATGGTGACCAGCATGCTCACCGCGTCGGGCGTCAGCACCTTGACGATTTCCGCGAACGACTTGCCCACCATCTGCTCCGCGCACCGCACGAACAAGGGAACGGGGCTGGATGGTTCCACGCGCTCATAGTAACTGACAATCTTTCCGAAAGCGAGCAGAACGTCGTCGCGCGAGCGGACCTCCCCGGCGATGCGGGGGCCGCCGGATGCATCCGCCGCCTGCTCCCCGTCGGGGACGGCGAGTTCGGTGGATTCCCCGGAGGGAAGTCGCTTGCGGATGTGCTTGACGGCCTCCAGGAGGACGGCGCGGAGGGGTCCGAAGTTGACCGCCCGGTTGTGGCCGACCTTGTCGGTCAGGAAGTCCTCGATGGCCTTGACGTGCTCGACGCAGGTGTCGATCTCGGCGACGCGCTGCTTGAGCACGTCGGGATCGACATCCCGGAAGACGGCGTCGATGGTCGCCGCATCGGGGTTGAAGGCGCCTTCCCCTTCCTTGGGGGGGAGTTCACCCATCGCGACCAGGATCTCCCGGTAGGAGATCCGGCCGACGAGCTTGGACTCGGCGAGGGGGAGGTCCCGGACGCCTTCGATGAAACGGATGGAGTCCCCCATGGTGCCGGGCGGGGCGAGCATGGAGGCCAGGATGTTGACGCGCTCGGTCGGGTCGTTGCCGTCTTCGGGATCGAGCTTGGGGTAGAGGGAATCCCAGTGCTGTTCGAGCAGTCCGCGGAGGATGGCCAGGCCGTCGAGGAGCCCGGGGTATCCGGACATCTTGAGTTCGGCGGCGGCGAGGAGGAGCCCGACGCGAAGATCCTTGGTGCGGACGAGGAGTTCGAGTGTTCCGTCGCGGACTTCGCGCCAGTCGGGGGGCTGTGCGGGGGTGTTG
Source organism: Phycisphaerales bacterium (assembly GCA_044226385.1). GTDB lineage: Bacteria > Planctomycetota > Phycisphaerae > Phycisphaerales > UBA1924 > JAEUJB01. The sequence continues at coordinate 195,087 of JBGAHA010000005.1, read as the reverse complement.
GCGAAGGGGTCTTCGGGCGTCCCCTCGGCGGCGCGCATGACCTCCATGTACCGCTGGTCGTAGCGGAGGTCTTCTCCGGCGGGATCTTCCGCGGAGACCGGAGCGAGCAGTCGTGCAACGTCGATCGCGCCCAAGGACATTCTCCTCCCCGAAAGGGTGTTACTTGCCGGGGGCGTTGATGGCCTTGACGGCGTCGGCGACCTGCTCGGTGGTGACGTCACGGCCGGCGAGGTAGACCAGGACGGTTTCCTTGGGAACGGCGGCTTCGCCGGGGGAGAGGCCAAGCTCGTCGATGCGGGCCATGAAGACCTTGACGGCGAGCAGGAGATCCTTCATCTGGGACTGCGCGGGGTTGTCCTGGACGAAGGCGGCCAGCTCGGCGCCGGTGACGTCGGCGGGAGACTTGTTCAGGGACTCGCCGCAGGCGGTCCAGGCGGCGGAGACGATTTCGGCGGCGCGGTCGGTCCAGACCGCGTCGGCGGGGGCGTCCTTCATGGCGACCTGCTTGACGGCGCGGTGGGCGTCAAGAACGTCGCGCACGCGGTCCACGGCGAGGCGGTTGGGGGTGATCTGGAAGTCGCTGCCGGCGGGGCGGACCTTGTCCTTGGGGATGTCGTTGTAGATGGCGCGGCCGGCGAGGAAGTCGATCTGCTCGTCGAGGGTGAGTTCCTTGACGTAGATGCCGACCTCGCTGAGCTGGTCCTTCAGGGCGGCGGAGATGCCGACGCCCTGGGCGGGGCCGATGTCGGCCTCGCGGGGGGTGGCGCCGGCGATGGCGGTGGCGACGTTGGTGGAGGAGCGGCCGTCGGCTCGCAGGTCAAGGGGGAGGAGGAAATTCACGTCTCCACCGGTGCGCTGGAAACTCTCGGCGGTGACGCCCTTCTCGAACTGGAGGAACTGGCTCGGCCCGCCGTTGACGGTGGGCTTGCTGGAGATGGCGTCGGCGCCGAAGGTGACCTCGGTGCCGCCGTCGAGATTCTCCACCGTCGCGGGGCTGGAGAAGGTGACGCCCTTGCTGCCAACAAAGTCCAGGCCGATATCGGTTTCGGGCACGGACGAGCCCGACGCGGTGAGCGGGGCTCGCTGGCGGCCGGCGAGGCGGATGTCGGGAGAGTTGATGACCAGGGCCCCGATCGTGTTCATGTCGCGGAGCAGGGCGTGGCTGGAATTGACGGTGAGGTTGCCGAAGGCGGTGAGCTTTTCCCCGCGGGCCATGACGAAGTCGTCGGCGTTGATGGTGAAGGAGGCGGGGGTATCGAAGTTGACCTCGGACTTGGGAACGCGGCCGGTGGACTCCTCGAAGGCCGGGGCGATCACGGCGGTGGCGACGGGCGGCACGGCGGCGGTCGTGTTGATCTCGCCGATCTGGAAGGTGGCCAGGGGGTTGACGGCGCCGACGGATCCGGCGATGCGGATGCGGGCGGCGGAATCGGTGGTGCTGACGGCCCCGCCGGAGGCCAGCGTCAGGGAGCGGCGCGTGGAATCGGCACTGTCGATCGAATTGAGGCCGATCGAGCCCTGCTCGGACTTGAAGAGCTGGACGCCCGACCCGGTGAGCGTCGTGGCGCCGACGACGCGGATGTTGCCCGAGCCAGTGGTCAGGACGTTGCCGCCGAGGGACGCGGCATTTTCAAAGTCGATCATGCCGTTGTTCGCGGAGACGTTGCCGGTGACCTGCGCCGCGCCCGCGACGTTGATGCCGCCCGACGAGGTGGAGGCGAGGTTGCCGGTGGCGGTAAGCGGTCCGAGGTAGTTCTGGGCGCCGGTGGAGGTGACGCTGCGGGTATTGATGCTGAAGGACGTCGCGGTGAACGAGGCCAGGCCCGTGGCGTCGCCGGTCATGGTGACGGTGCTGGCGCCGCCGTTGAGATTGAGGGCGTTGTTGCCGCCCGTGACGCCGGCGAGCTCGATCGTTCCGGCCGAGCCGGTGGAGATCGTGACGGGGGCGGTGAGCGTGGATGTTCCGGTGACCGAGACTGGTCCGCCGGCGGTGAGATCGCCGCCGAGGCTGGCAGCGCCCGTGTAGGTCTGGCCGCCGTTGGAGGTGATCTGGGCGAGGGTGATGTTTGCGGCGGTAACGGCGACGTTGTTGAGGTTGTTGGCAAAGCCCTGGATGGCGGCGGCGCCCGTGCCGGCGTTGACGGTCAGGGAGCGGCCGGCGCCCTCGATCTGACCGAGGGAGATGACCTGGTCGATGGCCTGGAAGGTGAGGGCGGAGGGGCCGGCGAGGGTGGTGTTGCCGGTGACGGTGATGCCGCCGCCGGTGGCGGTGAGATCGCCGCCGATGGCGGTCTCGCCGGTGTAGGTCTGGCCGCCGGCGGTGGAGGTCGCGCCGGCAACGGCGATGTTGGCGCCGCTGAGGGCGATGGAGGCGGCGGTGGTCGTGCCGGTCAGGGAGACGTTTTCTCCGCCGGCAACGGCGGTGAGGGCGCCCACGGCGGAGATGTTGCCGTTGACGGAGAGCCCGCCGGTGGCGGCGATGGCGCCGGCGCTGGTGAGGTTGCCGCTGGCGACGGTGTTGCCGGTGTAGGTCTGCCCACCGGAGGTGGTGGTGACGGCGGCGACGTTGATGGTGGAGCCGGCGAGGCTGGTGGAGGCGGCGGAGGTGACGCCGGTCACGGCGACGGGAGCTCCGCCGGCGGCGACGGTGAAGGCGTTGGCGGCGGAGACATCACCGGTGACGGAGAACGCGCCGTCGCTGGCGGCGATGGCGCCCGCGGTGCTGGTGAGGGCGCCGGTGGTGTTCAGGGAGCCGCTGTAGGTCTGGTCGTTGGTGGTGGTGATATTGCCGGAGGTGACCGCGCCGGTGGCGGTGAGGAACTGCAGGGCGGTGGTCCCGACGGCGCCCTGGAAGGCGATCGGGGCGGACCCGGCTTCGATGGTCAGGCCGTTGAGGCCGGCGGTGATGGAGTTGACGGTCTGGGTGAAGGTGACGCCGCCGCCGGTGGTGATCAGGATGTCGTCGAGCAGGGTCGACGGACCGGTGAAGGTCACGGCGCTGCTGCCGCCGGTGCGGATGCCGCCGCTCAGGGCCGTCGCGCCCGTGTACTGCTGAGCGCCGGTGGTCGTCACGCCGTTGAGGGCGATGAGGGCGCCGGTGGCGGTGACGGAGGCGGGGCGAGCGTTGCTGACCGAGCCGACATTTCCGCTGAAGGTGACGTTGCCCGCGCCGGCGTTCAGGGAGAAGTCTCCCACGCCGTCGGAGGCGGAGTTGATGTCGCTGGAGAACGTGATGTCACCACCGCCCGTGTTCGCGGCGAGCGTCGCGGTGCTGAGGGTGACGGGACCGGAGACGAGGATGTCACCGGAGCCGTCGGTGACGAGGTTGCCGCGGAGGCGAATGACGCCGGGGCCGGTGATGGTCAGGTCGCTGGCGCCCAGGGCGCGGAGCTGGCCGTTGGTATCGACATCTCGCGAGGCGGTGTAGGTCTGGGAGCCGGTGGTGACGACGCGGCCGATGGAGATATCCCGGCCGGTGATGGAGAGGGAGTTGAGGCCGGCGATGCCGGTGTTGCCGACGTCGTGCAGGGCCCCGCTGAGATCGACGTCGCCCGCGCCGGCGGTGACGGTGAGGTTGGTGGTCGCGCCCGTCACATTGCCCGTGACGTTGACGGTGCCGCCGGAGGTGGCGATGGTCAGGTTGGAGGGCGTGAGGGCGGCGTCCCCGGTGACGGTGACGTTGCCGCCGGCGGTGGTGAGGTCGCCGCCGAAGGTGGCATCCCCGTCGTAGAGCTGTCCCCCGCTGGTCTGGACGGTGGAGGTGGCGTTGATGGTGGGAGCGGCCGCGGCGAAGGACTGCAGGGGCGTGGCGCCGACGGCGCCGACGCTGATCACGCCGGCGGGGGCACTCAGGGAGAGGTTGGCGGGGCCGGTCACGGGTCCGAGCGTGAGGGTGGCGCCGGCGGCGGAGAAGTTCTGGGAAGCGCCCGTGAGGGTCGTGGTGCCCGTGACGCCGATGGTTCCGGCGGAGGTGAGGTTGCCGGCGAGGCTGGCGTTGTTGTTGAAGTCGATGTTGCCGCCCGTGGTGGAGACGTTCCCGCCGACGGTGGCGTTGCCGGTGAAGATCACCGAGCCGCTGGTGGTCGTGGAGAGGTTGCCGGTGGCGGTGGTCACGCCGGTGTAGTTCTGGTCTCCGGTCGTGGTGGCGCTGGTGAGGGCGATCGTGGCGCCGGTGACGGTGAGGTTTGAAACGCCGGCGATGGGTCCGGAGACATCGACGTCGCCGCCGCCCGCGTTGATGGCGAGCGAGTTGCCGCCGCCGGTCACGGCGTCAAGGGAGACGTCGTCGGTGGCGGCGCCGGCGGTCTGGATGGTCGCCGAGCCGGTGAGCGTGGTCGCGCCGGTGATGTTAATGGAGCCCGCGGTGTCGCTCTCGAGCGTGCCCTGGAGGGAGACCGCGCCGGTGTAGAGCTGAGCGCCGGAGGTGGTCACCGAACGCAGGGCGATGGTGGCGCCGGTGGCGGTCATGCTGGCGAGGCTGCCTGCATCCCCGGAGAGGACGATGTCCCCCGCGCCGGCATTCAGGGTCAGTGCGTTGGAGCCGCCGGTGATGGAACCGAAGTTGATGTCACCGCCGGAGGTGGCGACGGTGACGGGGGCCGACAACGTCGTAGCGCCGGTGACCGTGGTGGAGCCGCCGGTGGTGGAGAGGTTGCCGCCCAGGGTGGTGGCGCCGGTGTAGGACTGGTTGCCAGTGGTGTCGACGGTGCTGGTGGCGGCGATGGTCGCTCCCGTCGCGGTCAGCGAGGTGAGGCGGGTCGCGCCGACGGCGCCGAAGGAGATGGCGGCGGTGCCGGAGTTCAGCGTGAGGTTCGAGGCCCCGGTCACCGAGCCCAGGGTGATGTTGCCGTTGGCGGTCTGGAACGTCTGGTTGGTTCCGGTGAGCGTCGTAGCGCCGGTCACCGTGATCTGGCCGGAGGTGGCGGTCGTGAGGTTGCCGCCCAGGGTGGCGGCGTTGTTGAAGAGGATGTTGCCGGCCGTCGCGGAGACGCCGCCTGTGACAGTGGCATTACCGGTGAAGGTGATGCCGCCGGCGGTGGTCGTGATCAGGCTGCCGGTGACGGTGGACGGGCCGGTGAAGGACTGCGCGCCCGACGTGGTCACGTTGCGGGTGGCGATGGATGCGCCGGTGGCGGTAAAGGTGGTCAGGCCGGTCGCCCCGGACTGGAGGCTGATGCCGCCCTGGGCTCCGGAGTTGAGCGTGAGAGGATTGGACGCGCCGGTGATGGCGCCGGTGATGGTGATGTCGTCGGAGGCGGAGCCGCCGTTGGTCTGGATGGTGACGGGGGCGGCGAGCGTCGCGGCGCCGGTGACGGTGATCGCGCCGCCGGTGTTGCTGGTCAGGTTGCCGCCGAGCGTCGTGGGTCCGGTGTAGGACTGGGCCGCGGTGGTGGTCACCGCGGGGAGCGTGATCGACGCGCCCGTCGCGGTGAGGCTGGCCAGGGGCGTGGCGCCCACGGTGCTGGTGAAGAGCAGGGAGCTGTCGCCCGCGTTGACAATGAGATCCCGGGACGTGCCGTCGGAGTTGGTCGTGCCGCCGAAGGTGATATCCCCGCCGGTGGCGCTGTTGTCGGTCGTCAGGACGGTAATCGAGTTGCCGACGCCGGGGGCGAGGGTCACGTTGCCGTCGAGGCTGATGGCTCCGCCTTCGGTGCGGATGTCGTCGCTGAGGGTGATGGCGGCGGTGGTGACGGTCGCCGAGCCGCGGCCGGTGCCGGAGAGGGCGTTGCCGCCGGCGTTGCTGAGGAAGTTGGCGGTTGCGCCGCGGAAGACGAAGGGGTCGCGGATGAGCGCCGAATCGATGTTGATGATGTGCGTGCCGCCGGAACGGCCGATGGTCACGAGGTTGAGCGTGGGGGCGAGGGCGGCGAGCTCGGCGTCGGTAATGTCGAAGTCGGCGCTGCCGGAGGTGGGGCCGACGTTGATGGTGATTCCCGAGCCGGAGGGCTGGAGGGTGAGTCCGCCGGTGCCCGTGACCGAGTCCGCGCCGCCGGCGAAGTTGAGCTCGTTGGCGGTGAGCGTGAGATTGTTGCCGTGGAGGGCGAGGGTGCTGGAGAAGGTAATGAGGCCGGTGCCGGAGTTGACCTCGACGCCGCTGGCCTGCACGTCGGAGGCGCCCAGGACCATGCGAGCGCCGCCGAAGTCGATGTTGGCGGCGATGACGAAGAGGCCGTCATCGGACTGGAGGGTGTAGTTGACGCCCTGGACGTTCGTCGCCGCCTGGAACTGGCTGGGGGCGGCGATCTGAGAGACGGTGATGTTGCCGTCCTGGCGGTGGACATAGGTCGTGGGCGACGTCGCGCCGCCCGCGGCGCCGTGGAAACTGGGGGAGTTGGTGAGGGCGTTGACGGTGGCGAGGGTGCCCCCGCCGCCCGTGCCGTCACCGGCGCGGAGCGTGATGCTCGCGGAATTCAGGTCCACGCCCGCGGCGCTGAAGCTCAGGTTGCCCACGCCGTCGCTGCCCGAACGGAGCGTGATGGAGGTCGGGGCGGTCACGTCACCGGCGACCTGCACCGCGCCCGCCGCATCCACCGAGGCGGTCGTGCCGGCGGTCAGGGATGAGGCCGCGTCCAGCGTCACGTCGTTGCCGGTCACGGAGATCTGGCCGTTGGTCGCCGTCACCGCGGCGCTGACGGTGACGGTACCCGTCGAGGCGGCGAGGGAGACGTCGTCGTCGGCCGTCACCGTTGAATTGAGCGTGATCGCCGAGCCGTTGATCGAAACGTTCTGGGCCGAGGCGTTCAGCGACGCGTCCACGGTGTCGTTGATGGTCACGACGCCGGTGTGGTTGATGTTGATCGAGCCGTCGGTCGCCTGGATGAACGCGCCGGCGTCGCTGGTGAAGTTCACGCCCGCGCTGGTCACATCCGTGCCGGCCGAGACCGGCCCGCTGAAGGTCACGTTGCCGGTCGAGGTGATGCTGAACGAGCCGCCAGACTCCCCTTCCACGATGTTGGTCGAGCCCGATTCGAAGAGGGAAATATCCCCCGCGACCGAGCCGCCCGTGCCGTCGTCGGAGCGGGTGCGGGCCCGGACGGAGCCGAACGTGTTGCCGACATTGGTCACCGAGATGTCCCGGCCGACCGTCTGGCGGGTTTCGAACGTCGCCAGCCCGCCGATGTTCAGCAGCCCGGTGGAGGAGAGGGCGGTGCGGGAGATGAACGTCGCGGCGCCGGTGGTCGTCACGCCGCCGAACTGGAGCGTGCCGCCGTTGAGGGAGAGGGTCGACAGCGCGGTCGAGCCCACGGTGGACTGCAGGTCGATGGTGCCGCCGGTGCCGGCGGTGATCGCCAGGCCCTGGGATCCCGCGGACTGCGCCGAGATGGTTCCGGTGAAGCTGACATTGGCGCCGGCGACCGATCCGCCCGAGTTGGTGGTGTCGATCGTCGAGGTCGCCGTGGTGATCGTGACGGGGCCGGAGATCGCGACCGCGCGGCCCGCGGTGACGAGGTTGCCGCCCAGGCCGACGCTCGAGCCGGTGAGGGCGATGGTCGCGTCCCCCGTGCCCGTCAGCGTGCCCGAGGTGGTCAAGGCGCCGCCGCGGATGAGGACGGGGTCGGCGAAGCTGGAGGTGTCGATCGCGATGGCGTGGGTGCCGGAACTGCGGCCGATGGTGATGCCCGTGGTGCCGCTGATGTTGCCGATGTCCGTGTCGGAGATATCCAGCACGCCCGCGCCGCCGCCGACGCCGATGGTGGTCGTGTCGGTCGTGGGCTGGAGCGTGAGGGCGAACGCGCCGCCCAGGGTGCTGCCCAGGTCGATCTCGTCGCCGGTCAGGGTGAGGTTGGCGTTGAGGGTCGCGGCCCCGCCGTCGAGGATGATGCCCGTGCCCGTCGCGGTGACGGCGGCGCCGGAGTTGAAGCTCTTGACGCCCTGGAGGCGGATACCGGGAGCGACGACCGCGCCGTTGACGGCGATGGAGCCGCCCGAGGGCGTGCGGACCGTGGTGGGGACGGCGAAGGTGAGCCCGCCCATGACGATGGTGTGCGTGCCGGCGGCGTTGCCGATGGTGAGCGCGCCCACGCCGGTGATATTGGCGATCTCGGCGTCGGAGAGATCGAGCGTGCCGGTACCGCCCGAATCCACGCCGATGTCGATCGACACGCCGGCCGCGGAGGGCTGGAGGACGACCGAGCTGGCGCCCGAGCCCGTGACCGCGCCGTCGAGCGTGATCTCGTCGCCCGTGAGCGTGATCTGGTTGGTGCCGACGTCGATGACGCCCGCGGTGAGCGTCCCGGTGCCGCCGCTGACGCTGACCGCCGCGCCGGTCACGGTGCTGGTGCCGCCGTCGAGCAGCAGGCCGCTGGAGCCCGTCACCGAGGCGCCCGTCGCGAGGGTCTTGGCGCCCTGCAGACGCATGCTGGGGGCGGAGACCGAGCCGTTCACCGTGATCGAGCCGCCCGAAGGCGTACGGACCGTCGTCGCCGAGCCGAACGTGACGGCGTTGAGGCTGATGGCGTGCTGGCCGGTCGCCCGGCCGATGACGACAAAGCTCTCCCCGCTGATCACATCGTCCACTTCGGCCTGGGACAGGACCAGGTCCCCCGCGGTGCCCGCGGCGGCGATCACGATCGGCCGCGTGGTGGTCGAAGGCTGGAGCACGACGCCGCCGGAGGTCAGGATCGTCCCGGAAGCCGTGCCCAGGTCCATCGCGTCGGCGGTGAGCGACACGAGGCCCGCGCCGGCGTCGATGGTCGCGCCGTCGGGCTTGGTGATGCTGCCCGAGTCGCCGGTGCCGGCGGTCAGCGCGATCGCGCCGTTGGAATTGGTCAGCTGCGCCGCGCTGGTGAGCGCGATCTGGCCGGCGACGCCGCCCTGCTGGATCAGCACGGGAGCGCTGAAGGCGGCGGTGCCGACGGTGGTAAGGCCCGTGCCCGTCGCCGAGCCGATGGAGATGCCCGAGAACGTCGTCCCCAGCGCATCGATGTCGGCCGTGTCGAGATCGAAGGTGCCGGTGGCGGCGTCCCCGATCGAGATCGACGTCGCGTCGGAAGTCGGGCGGAGCGTCAGGCTGCCCGTCCCGTCGACCGAATCCGCGCCGCCGCCGAAGTTGATCTGCGCGGCCTGGATGGTGACGGCGCCGGCGCCGGTGTCCAGGGAGCTGACGACCTCGACCGAGCCCGTGCTGCTGGCGATGGTGAGGCCCGAACCGAGCGTGACCGCGCGCGTGAACGTCACACCGGTGTTGCCCGAGACGTTCTGGGATATCGTCGCGCCCGCGGCGCCGGTGTTGCCCAGCGTCACGGCGCCCGCCGTGCTCGTCAACGCGCCCGCGATGGTTGTCTGTCCGCCGGTGGAGTTGATGACGATGTCGCCCGCGCCGGTCACCGTCGCCGCTGCGTTGACCGAGAGAGGACCGTCGAGTGTCGTCAGATTAATGTTGCCGCCGGCGGTGTCGAGAGTTCCGCCCGCCGAAATGAATCCCTTGCCGGAGGTGACGGCGATGCCGCCCCCGCCGGTGCTGATGGTGCCCAGCGTGATATCGCACGCTTCAACGCCCGAGGTCGAGCCCAGCACCTGGATGTTGCCCGAGGTCGAGACGATCGAGACGCCGCTGAGGTCGATGACGCCCGCGGCGGCCGCGTTGCTGGTCTGCAGGGACAGGTTGGTCGCGCCCAGGCTCAGGGTGCCGCCGCCGAACGTGCCCGACGTCACGATCGACTGCGTCGCCTGGAGCACGATGTTCGCCGCCGTGCCCACCAGGCCTTCGATCTCGCTCTCGAACACCGTCGTGGGACCCACGTCGGCAAAGTCGATCGAGCCTTCGACGCCGCTGGGATCGCCCGTGAACGTCGCCGTGCCGTCCACATCTCCGTCGCCCGTGCCGCCGGTGATGGTGATGATCGCCGGGTCCAGCAGCAGCGTGCCGACGCCGGCCGAGCCGCTCAGGTTCACCGTGCCGCGGAAGTTCAGGTTGTTCTTGCCGGAAACCTCGGCGAACCCGCCCTTGCCCGCGTCACCGCGGCCGTGGGCGTCGATGTGCCCCGAGAAGACCGTCTGATCGTCGGACCAGACAATGACCCGGCCGCCGTCGCCGGCGGAGGTGGCGCTGGCCTTGATCGTGGCGCTGGGCGTCACGGTCGTGCGGATCGCGTTGGCTTCCTGTCCGTGGCCCTGGTAGTTGCCGCCCACGAGCACCTCACCGCCGCCCGCGGGGCCGGAGGCGTCGATCGTGCCGCTGACGCCCACGTACTGGCCCAGCAGCTTGACCGAGCCGCCCTTTTCACCGGCGGTCGCCGACGACGCGTCGATCGTGCCGCCCACGGAGACCACGCCGGTCTTGGCTTCGGCGTGCACGGTCGCCGCCTTGACGGTGCCGGTGTTGCGGATCGCCAGGGAGTACATGTCGCCCACGGCCCAGGAGCTGTTGGCGACCTGGGAGGCGGAGGAGCCCGAGGCGCCGGCCTGGCCGACGTCCTGCTCGACCTTCACGTAGACGCGCCCGCCCACTTCCCCGACCATGACCGAGTCGCCCGACGCCATGATGACGGCGCCCTTGTCGGCGATGATGGTGCCGGTGTTGGCGACGCTCTTGCCGATGAGGGCGACGTCCTTGGCCTCCAGGGTGCCGTTGTTGACCACGGCGCCCTTGACGTCGGTGAAGCGGTGAATGCCCTTGACGAAGTCGGCGTCGGTGATGCGGCCGGCGGCGGCGTAGATGCCGGCGGCGTTGACGACCGCGCCCTGGCCGAAGATGACGCCGGCGGGGTTGACGATGAAGACGCGCCCGTTGGCGAGGAGCTTGCCGTCGATCTGCGTCGGGGACGCGGAGTTGATGCGGTTGAGGACGCGTGCGAGGGCGTCGGGCTGAACGAACTGGACCGTCTCGTTCTTGGAGATATTGAAGCTTTTGTAGTTGATGATCGAGTTGTTGGAGGCGTGGATGACGGTCTTGTCACCCTGCTTCTGGATGGTGACGTTGCCCGCGGCGACCTGCGCTCCGTCGGGACCGGCGACGGCCCTGGCGGTCATGAGGGAGATGACCATCGCCGGCGCGAGGCCGCCGACCAGGCGGCCGAAGACGTCGATGCCGACGGGTTCACCCGCGACGGCGGCGACCTTGCGGGCCGGAGTGCTCCCGAACCGGGCGAAGCCGCGGATGATGTTCTTGCCGACCTTCCAGGACTTGTTCATGGCCAACCCCGTCTTCATTTCGGGACCCGGCCGCGGGCAAAAGGCCCGGCAACCAGCACCCGGCATCTGAGCTTTGTTTTCGAACCCTGACCAGCCGCCGCGCGGCTCACACACCGATACGCCCCTTGCGGGGCCTTTGCATCAATACAGCAGCGTGAACGAGAGGTGGATCTGGCTGCTGCCCTTGGAGACCGGGTCCCCGATCACCGCGCCGTCCTCGGAGCGTCCGTCGATCTCGTCCATCGCGACGCCCCAGTCCACGCGGAAGTTGAAGTTGCGCGAGATCTGAAGCTCGGCGCCCAGGCCGACGCCCACGAGCGTTTCGTCCGATTCGAACGACGATTCGATCCGGGAGTTCTTCGTCCGGCCCGCGTCCACGAACGCCTTGAAAATCAGGTCCCAGTCGGGCTTGCCGTAGGGGCCCTGGGGCCGCCAGGCGAAGCTGCGGTCGGCGTTGGTCGAGGGGGAGAGCACGCGGGGCAGGTGGAAGCGGTACTCGGCGCTGGCGATGACGATGTCGTCGCCGGCGGCGGAGGACTCGGGGTACCCGCGGACGGTGTAGAGACCGCCGGCGGTCTGCTCGAAGTACGGGATGAGGCGGTCGTCGTACGGGACCCACTGGCCGCGGACGGAGAACGCCAGCTCGTGGGCGAGCGTCATGTACTTGGGATTGGTCGGATTGAAGAGCGGCTCGAGGTAGAACTGCGTCGCCAGATCGTAAGAGACGACGTGCCAGTCCACGTTCGCGCCCAGGCGGCCCAGGCCGTTGCTCACCTCGTCACGGTCCGCGCCCGACACGTCCGACATCGACCACTCGTAGGAAACCTGCGCCGAGGAGCTGCTCGCCTCGGTGTCGCGCGACACGCGGGCGCCGACATAGGGCAGGAAGAAGCTCGCGTTAGCGCCGGGAATGCTCGTTCCCAGGGTCGTCTGCTCGATCGCGACGAACTGCCACTTGGCGCCGGCGAACACATCCAGGAAGGTCTCGCCCTTCTGCCATGCGTTCCAGGTCAGCTCGCCGCCCGCCGAGGACGACTCGCCCTTGTATTTTTCCAGGCCCGAAGCGCCCAATTCCGACGCGTCGAACTTGCTCCAGGAGCCGAAGAGGCGGATGCCCAGCTTGTCGGCGACGGGGAGCTCGTACGACCCCACGATGGCGTGGGAGTCCTCGAAGCCCGCCGTGATGTAGTCCAGGTGCAGGACGTCGTCGTGGCCGGTCAGCTGGTTGTGGGAGAAGCCGAATCGCTCCCGCCACTTGTTGGTGCTCTCGGTGCCGGTGTTGGAGAGCTGGAAGTACGCCGTCCAGGGACGGTTCTCGCTCACGAGGTAGTCGAAGTAGACCTGCTCGGGATGGTCGGGGTCGCCCGCGGAGGCGACCGCCGCGTCCACCCGGCGGCCGGGATGGCGGTTGAGGCGGAAGATGTACTCGTCGATGCTGTTGCGAAGCAGAAGGCCGTCGGCCTGCACGGGCGAGTTGGCCCGGATCCGGGAGTGCACCGGGTTATCGATCTTCTCGCCCGACACGCGGTCTCCGCCCGCGATCGTGCGCACGCGGGCGACGACCGGAACGTAGAGGGAGATCGTCAGGGACTTGCGCCCTTCGCGGATGTCCTTGTTGCCGGGGCCAATGTCGGCGGCGCTGGGAACGCTGAACATCCCCATCACGCCCGCCCGTTCGATGAAGCGGCGGCTGAGCTCGGCCTGCACCTGCTTGATGCCCGAGCGGTGCACGATGCCGCCGCCCTGGTCCCGGAACTCACGGAGCGTCATCGACGTGATCTTGACGTCGGTGCGCTGCACGATGCGCGTTCCGCCCGAGGTCACTTCCTCGCGGGTCGGCGTCACATACGCCCCGGCATCGTTCACGCCCCAGGTCACTTTCAGCGTGTCGAAGAAGTCCGAGCCGATCGCCGGAAGCCCCTGGCGCTCGGCCGCGGCATACTCGAACAGAAATTCTGACACGGTGAACGCCTCACCGTCGTCGATCGGCGCATTGGCGGCGGGAGTCGTCGCGGGCGGCGGCTCCTTCATGCTCGCCGGCTCCGGCGGCTTGGGCGTGCCGGCTTCCTTCACCTTCTGCTCGGGACCGCCCGCGGGCTGCGCCAGCGCCAACCCCCAATGCCCGAGAATACACGCCATGCCGACGCACGAAATCAGCCGCCCCGCTTTGTGCCCGCGCTCTGCATTCATTTCCAAACACCCCTTCGGCTGAGATTCGCTTGACCCCGCCGGTCCGGTAGAAAGAGCCACTTCCAACCCCGCCACTGCACCACGCTGGAGAGATCTCCCCGAACGATTTCGCTCGAACACACCCAGGGCCAAAGCCCTTTCCCACACACGAGGCCGGTCCGAGTTCCGTGCACACCCGACGATTCGCCCCGAATATGGACGAACGAGGAGGGATTTCTCCCTCCACCAATGTAGTCCAGACACTAACGCACCGCGCTCGTCAACGTCAAGTAGTTCGGAAGACGTTATAATTACCCGATCAAAAAACTATCACTTGCCAGTCAACTTCAGGGCCTCGATCGCCTTCTGAACTTGGTCGTTCGTGTTGCTCGCCGCCACGGCACCTTTGGCGTCGAATGCCAAACGAAACCCGACATCGCTGAATCCCGCCGCGGCGAGGTCCGCGCGGACGGAATAGGGCTTGGCGGGATCGACCTCTGGCGGCGAGAACGCCGACGCCCCCACCACTCGCAGAGACGTCGACTTCATCATGGCTTCTCGCAGGCCCGTGTTTTCACGGGGGAGCGAGTCTTGGGACGTCGCGTCGTCAAAGACCAGTTCCGCGACATTGCCGATCGCGTCGTGAATCACATGAGCTTCAGCCGGGACGTTCACCGGCCTGAGGAGGGGGAAGCCGTCGTCGGAGTCGACCGCGGGAAGGGCTTTGTCTCGCTTGGGGGCCTGCACGTCGGCCGGAACGAAGATGTCACCATCCAGCCATGTGACATTCTTGCCGTTGCCCTTGCGAACCAGGTAGTCCTTGGCGGCCATCCAGGAGGCGTCCCGGCGGTTGGGGTTGGCGGCGGGCGCGCGGGCGATCATCACCGCGGCCTCCTGCACGCTGGGAAGCCGGCAGCCGGCGAGGCGAGCGGCGTAGATGGCGGCGGCGGGCGCGATGTACTGGATGGGGGAGTCGGCGGAGGGGGAGGCGGGCTCGTTGCCCGGCTCGAAGTAGGTGGACTTGGCCATGTAGGGATCGAAATCGAACCAGCCGCGACCGGATTCACGGTTCTGCATGGAGCCGGGCTTCATCCCCGCGAGTTGTCCACCGGCGAGATCCCATTCCCACACGGCGGGGCCGCGGCGATTGAGCGACGGCTTGGGATCGATGCGGCCGAGCTTGGCGGCTTCGGGCCAGTTGCCGCCCTGCGAGATCATGGACGCAAAGAGACCCACCGACATTTCCCGCGTCTGGACGTACGTCTGGCCTGCGGGAGTCTGGAGCCGCACGAACTCGACGGGTGCCGAGATCTTGGACCCTGGCGGAGGAGCGAAGATCACCCAATCCTCGCCGGATGCCTGAACCGTCCAGCGGAGCGGGCCCGCCAACGAGCCGGGACCCAGCTGATCGATGGATGGGCCGGCGGGCGCCTCCTTTGAAGGCGTCAGCGCCTGGGTCAATGCAGCAAGCTGGGCACTCGCCGCGGGTGAGAGGCCCTGGATCTGCTGGGCCTGCTTCACGAAATCCTGTGCGAGAGCGGGCGCGCGGTCCTTCGCGGAGGCGGCGGCGGCCTGGATCTGGACAACCATGATGTCAAAGCGATCGGTCGCCTCGAGCGTGGAAGGGTCGACTCCCATCCCCGCCATGGCGGCGACGGCCTGCTGGTGTGAGGCCGCATCTCCAGCCTTGATGTTCTTCCAGTGATTCTTCCAGAGGTCCTGACCGATTTTCGCGCAGCGGGCGTTGGCGGCGACAGCGCGAGCGGGATCGGAAACGTGACTCGCGGCGTCACGAAGGCCGGCGACCACTGGACCGACGGCGTCCCAATGATTCGCCGCGGGCCATCCCTGGGCCGCAAGCTGTTCGGCGGCGAGCAGCGCGGCGGAGAGCTTGCCGTTCGCGGGAGACTGCGCGTGCCGGAGCAGGGCGTCCTGATCGGATGACTTGGCGATCTGGCCGAGGTCGGCCGCGGCGGCGGTGACGCCCTGGGCAACGGCGGTGGTGGAGACCGCGGCAAATGCCGGGGAGGCGCGCACGGCGTCGACGATTGCCGAGAGTGCCCGTCCGTCGGGCGCCGCGTCGTCCCAGCGGGCGCCCCCTTCGAGCATGGACGCGGCAAGGGCCAGGTCCTTGTCGAGGGCGGCTCGCTGCGCCTGGGTCTTTTCGGCGGCGAGGCGGCTGGCCTCTTCCTGTGACTTCTTTGCTTCCGCTGCGGCGACGGCGGCCAGTCGGTCCTTTTCCTGGCGCTCGGCGGCGAGGCGGTCGGCTTCCTGCTGCTGGGCGAGGCGGGCCTGTTCCCGGGCCTTGGCCTGGTCGGCGGCTTCCTTCTTGGCGAGGGCTTCGCGCTCGGCCTGCTTGTCCTGTTCCGCCTTCTTTTCCCGCTGGGCGATCTGCTCCCGTTCCGCCTGCTTGTCGCGCTCTAACTGCTTTTCCCGTTCGGCCTGCTTCTCACGTTCGGCGAGGGCGACCTTCTCCTGGGCTTCTCGAGCCAGTTTTTCGCGTTCGGCCTGCTCGGCCTGCCGCTGCGCCTGGGCTTTGGCCGCTTCCTCGGCGGCGGAAGGCTGGGGCGGCGAGGGCGGGGGCACAACCTTGGGCTGCTGGGGTGGCGGGGCGGAGGGCGCGGGGCGTGGGGCCGGCGCGGGATTGGGGGCGGGCGCCGTGGGCGGGTTCGCCGCCGCGCCCGTATGTGCCGACGCGACCTGGGTGGAGGGTTCCGGTGCGGTCTTGGTCTTGTCCTTTCCGTTCATCATCACCAACGCGCCGGCAATGACCACGATGGTCGCGCCGCCACCGCCCAGGAACCAGTTTCGAAGTGACGAGGCCTTCTTCGATTCGGAGGCGGGAGCCTGCGCCGCCGCGGGACTTGCCGCGGGAGCAATGGGCGGCGCGGGCGTTGGCGCCGCGGGCGCCGCGCCCGACCAGCGGGCGGCCATGTCGGCGACCTTGGCGCGGTAGGCGTCGTCGATGGCGTAGGGAACTTCGGTGGTCAGCGGGAAGCCCTTCGCCGAGGCTCGCACGCAGTAGAGCTGGGCCGCGCCGGGATCACCGACGACCACGTCCACGAAATCCTCCCCGCGCGGCACGACGGCGAGGATGGAAGTTCCTTCGGCCAGACGGCGGGAGAGGAGGGAGATCCAGTCGAGTGCGGATTCCGCGCCGTCGGCGGCGAGGGCGGGCAGCCGGAGGTGCGCGCCCTTGGCTTCCCCGGCCTTCACTGAGACCGAAAGACTCTTGGACCTGCGTCCATCGCCGCCGACGGGGAGGAACGCGCTCATCTCCCGCTCAACGGCGTACATGGCGCGGCTGAAACCTTCGCGCGCCGGCCCGGTGGGTTGCCCCATCTCCGGACGCTCGAGCAGGGCGGCGACCTGGGCGGGGGTGAGCACGCTCGCGGGCGTCTGGTTCTGCGGCGTGGAATCGGGGCGGGCAAATCGGGCCCGCAGCTGCTGCCGCGTCTCGTCGATCGCGGTGCGCACCGCGCCGGCGGTGGAGGCTTCGATGCACCGACGCTCCAGCGCGGCCAGGGCCGGGAGAACTTCTCTCGCCATGGTGGAGAGGGGGATATGCACACCCTCGCAGTAGACCGCCATCGGGTACTTCGACCGGCCCTTGCCGTCACGGCTGGACCACAGGCGGCCGACCACCACGCGGGAGGAGTCCTTCCCCGCGGGGGCGATGTACCAGACGAAGTCGTGGGCGAAGCCGGGCAGTCGCTGCTCGTCGGCAAGCTTTTCCCAAGCGCCTGAATCGATGTTTCCGGAGATGGCATCGGTGTAGAGCATCCGGCGGACCTTGGCGAGCAGGTCGGTCTCGATGCCCAGGTCTTCGATGTGGTCGTCCCAGCCGGGGTGCTTGCCAAACGCGGCGAGGTATATCGCCGCCGCTTCCCTGGCCTGACCCTTGCCTTGCCCCAGCGCCATGCATCTCTCCAATCCAGCGTCCGAGAATCACTTGCGGGTCGGTGCGGTACAGCGGGGGCAGTTTCGTCCCCGCGGGTGTGCGCCTCAGGCGCGGGGAGCTACTTCCACAACGCGGTGCCGGGCCACGTGCTCTGCGGGGGCAGGGGCTTGCTGAACTCGAGGCCCATCCACATGTAGTACCGCCCCGGCTGGCCGTTGACGGTTCCATTGAAGCGGACGGGCACCATCCACCGCTTGCCGCCGGACTCGGCGCCCCAGGCCCGGGTGTCGGGATCGGTCAGCAGCTCGAGGATCGACCACCCCGAGACGAGCTTGCGCGAGCCCGAGGACTTGCGTTCTCCCGCGTTCTCGTAGTCGAAGAAGTCGATCTTGACGTCCGGAGAGAGGACGGGGAACTCGGCGCCGAGCTTGACGCCCGATTCACCCGCGGCCGCGCGGTTCTGCAGCTTGTCGGGGGAACGGCCCCCCACACTCAATCCAAACCAACTGGAGGTGCCCGCGCTGTTGGTGAACTTCTCCAGTTCGGCCGCGGGCGCGGTCACGTTGGTCGCCACGCCCGGCAGGACGTACACGGTGACGCGCAGGGGTTCGGCGGGATCGGAGATCACGGGGAGCCACGACTGCCACGCCCGCACCAGCGGCATGGCGCGAGGATCTTCCATGATCTTGTTGCCGCTGAAGAGACGTTCGAGCAGGCGATCGATGGAGTCGATGCGGGTGCGGTCCCCGGTGGAGATCGCCTTGCCGCGGGTGGCGGCGGCCTTGCCGGGCGTCGCACCGGAGAGGGCGACCAGGTTCTGCTCGATGGATCGCACCCGTTCGACGGGCATCCCCTGAACGGGCGCCGAGTCGGCGGGCCACGCCGCGGGGGGCTCCATCGACAGGGGCAGGACCTGCATCGCCTGGAGGCTCTCGAAAAGGTCGCCCTGGGCCCGCTTGATCTCCTGCACGATCATGGAAAGGCATTCCAGGCGGATCAGATCCCAGTAGCGGGTGGCCGGAGTGTTCAGCCGCACGTTGCCGCCGGCGCCGGAGAAGTCGGAGAAGTAGTCACGCACCAGGTCGCTGGCGGAGAGGCCGGCGATCTCGGACAGGGCGTTCTGGGGGTTGTCGGAGAGCTTGAGCCACGCGCGGAGCGCGTCGCGGCGAGATCCGGCGACGTTCTGATCAGCGTCGGCCTTCAGGGCGTCCATCCAGTTCTGGCGGGACTGTCCGGGGCCGGCGTTGAGGTCCGCGTCGAACTCGGCGGGGATGGAACGCAGCGCCTGCTGCATCAGCGTGCCCATCGATTCGAGCTTCGAGCTGATCGAGCCCATGCTCGAAAGCACCGAGCCATCGACGGCCTTCTTGTAGTCCACCCACGTCTTTTCATTCACGCCCGCCATCGCCTGCGCGGGCTTGGAGGTCCAGTCCTGGAAGTACAGACGGCTGTAGGCCTTGAGCGCCTCGGTCGCCTCCAGCGCGGCCGCGGCGCGGCTCTTGGGATCCACGATCTGCTGGGCCGCGCCGGCAGACTTGCCGTCCGCGCCCAGGCCCACCAGGCGGACAATCGCCGCGCCGTCGTCCAGCACTCGCTTGGCGGCGGCCGGGTCGAAACCACGCTCGAGCTTGTACGCTTGCGGGAAGATGGGCGCCGGCAGCGCGATCTCTGCGGGCGCCGGGGGAGGAGCGGACGGATCGGCCGAGGGGGCCAGGGAGATTTCACCCGCGAGCGCTTCGACGCGCTCCCGGATCCACTTGGGATCGGGGCCCTGACGTCCGGCGAGGGCGGCGTCGAGGGCGGCGGTGCGGCGGCCCATGGCGGCGATCTTGGCGCCGACCTCCGCGGTGCGCTTGAGCACGGCGGGGGCGTCGGTGCCCGTCTCGACGGCCATCTTGGAACGCTGGTCGATCGTCGTCTGCCGGGCGGCGAGGTCACTGTCGATGGAATCGATGGAATCCCGGAGGCTCAGGACCTTGTCGGTCTTGAGCGCGCCCCACGCGACGGGCGTGGTCGGGGCGCTGAAGATCTCGCTCGCCTGGCGGTAGACCTCGTAGCGGGCGGCGACGACATGCTTGATCGCGGGATCACCCGCGGCATCGGCAAGGAGCGCGGCGCCGCGGCCTCCGGCGCCGTAGAAGTCCTTGAGCCGTGACAGGCCGGTGGCGACGACGCCGCCGGGCGCCTTGAGGGCGTGCCAGGTTTCGTACATTGACTTGAGGGAGGGCTGGAGGTCCTTGGGATCTCCTGAGAAACGCAGGGAGTCGGCGGCCTGCTCGGCCAGGTCTCCGATCTTCTTTGAGTCGTCCTTTCCAGCGTCGGACTTGGAATCCGCGCCCTTGGCCTTGTCGAGGACGGCGCCCCCGAGCTTGTCGGCCATGGAATCGGCCGCGCTCATGCCCAGGACCTGGCGGTATGAGTCGTCGATGGTCTTGATGAAGGTCTCTCCGGCCTTGGTGACGGTGGCGTCGATGTCCTTGAGGGACACGGCGGAGAGATTGCCTTCGATCTGCTTCCAGGATCGCGTCAGCTCGGCGTAGCGGGCGTCCCACTGGGCCTTGAAGTCGTCGTACTGCTTCTGGTCAGCGGGGACGGTGGTTTCGTAGTTCTTGGCGAGGGCGATGAGAGCCTTGTCTGCGGCATCAAACTTCGAGAGCGCGGCCTGGAGCTTGAGGAGCGTGCCGACGCGGGGGTCGGCTTCGAGGCGGGCGGGCCAGTGGTTGTTGAAGGCGGTGGCGGCGGCGTCAATGGCCTTGGGATCGGAGGAACCCTTCATGCCCGCGGGGGGCCAGGCGCCCGTCGAAGAGACGGCGTGATCGACGGCGTCATCGAGCTTGCGGATATCGGCGTCCCCGAGCTTCTTGAACTCGTCGGGGGTCGTGGTGAAGCGGAGATAGTCGGCGACGGGGAAGGAGAGCTTGCCGACGGGTTTGCCGACGGGGGCGGATCGCTCGAACTGGACGAGGGAGGCGAGGACCTTGATCGCGGCGCTGTCGCCGCCCACCCAGTCGACGGGCTCGGGCGCCAGGAAGCGGTGCCGTGCGGCCTGGACGAGGGGCCGAACGAGGGAGAGATCGGCGACGGCGGAGTGCGCCGCGCCCACGCGGTCCTGGAGAGATTCGGGGATGGCGACGGCCAAGGCCTTGAAGATGACGGGAGGACGGATGGCGTTCTCGGGCTTGGTCCTGTCGCCGGTCATCGCCAGGAGCTGCGCGGCGGAATTCCAGTCGGTCGTGACGCTGGGGGCGGTGTTGACCTCGATCTTCCCGGGGCTGGTTTCACGGGCAACGGCGTATCCGCCGCCGGCGGCGGTGAGTTCACGGTGGACGCGGTCCCAGAACGAGGCGGGGCCGTTCACGCGGCCGGCGAGCTGGAAGTAGCCAAGCACGGTGAAGGCAAGGCAGAGGACAACGACGCCGATGCCCGAGCCCAGGAGGGCGAGCTTGCGGCCACGCTGCTGCTGCTTGACGTTGGTGGCGCGGGTGACCAGGCCCTTCTCGGGGAAGACCTTGGACATGAGGACGTCGCGCAGGAAGTAGGACTTTTTGGTGTTCGTGAAGGTGCTGCCGCCGGGGAGGGCGTCGACGGGGACGCCCATGGCGCGGGCGATCGCCTCGTCGAGCTCGGCGCCTTCCTGGAGAGCGGAGGTGAAGTAGATGCCGCGGAGGAACAGGGGCTTGGCGGACCACTCACCCTGCACGAAGATGAGCTCGAGATACCGGCGCAGGCGCGAGCCGATGCTCGCGAGGCTCTCGGGCAGGGCGTACATCGCGTCGACCTCGTCGATGCGGCGCGGGTTGACCGACTGCATGTTCTGCGGGGTGGGATCGGAGAGCAGCGCGCCGCGGCGGCGGATGAGCCGCCGGCAGACCTGGTCGAGGTGCTCGGTGACCTTGTCGGCCTGGAAGGGCTCGTCGAGGTCGGCGGGGTTGGACCAGCCCAGCATCTGGTGCTGGAGCTGCGGGTCGCTGATGGTGGAGAAATACTCACGGAAACCGATGAGAAGGTCGCACTTGGTGACCCAGATGTAGATCGGGAAGCGCACGTCCAGGTCGCGGGTGATCGCGTCGAGCTGGCGGGCGACCTTCGCGGCCTCGATCTCGATCTTCTCGGCGGAGTCCTTGATCAGGCTGTCGACGCCGATGGCGAGGATCATGCCGTTGATGGGCTGTAGCGGCCGCCAGTTCTTGAGGAGCTTCATCAGCTCCTTCCATTCGCTGCCGCCTTCTTCCATGAAGAGCCGGCCGGCGGTGTCGAGCACCACGGCGGGGTTCATGAACCACCAGTTCATGTTGTGGGTGCCGCCCGTGCCCTGCAGGGGGTCCTGGAGGCCCGGGGGGAAGCCGACGTTGCAGTGGCGGATCGCCTCGGTCTTGCCCGAGCCCGAGGGGCCGGCCATCAGCACCCACGGCACCGCGTAGACGTCCTTGCCGGCCGCCTTGTACTTCTCGATGCCCTCCTCGAAGCGCTTGCGGAGGTCGTCGAGCTTGGCGCGCATCGCGGGATCGGCGGTGGCGGGGGACCCGCTGGTGGTGCCCAGGAGTCGGCCGATGAAGGGCGCGGAGCGGCCCTTCTGGCGCCACGTGAGGAACATGCGGAAGCCCAGCACCAGGAGCACCGCGACGACCAGGGCGATGGCGATGTACGCGATGTAGATCCACACGCCGGTGATGAACCCGACGACCGTGAGCATGAGGCCGGCGCCGGTGGCGCCCGCCGCGGTCTTGCCCGCCGGAGACATCCCCGTGACGGACTGGATAATCGACATGGCTTACTTTCCCTCCGGGGCCGCGGGGGCCGGTCCGGCTTGCGAAATGACGTTGGTCAGGGCCTGATCGAGGGTCTTGGCGGCGCTGCGGTACATGGTGATGTTGGCGACGATCGCCCCCACGGCCAGCACCACCAGCAGGATCACCCAGGAGACGACGCCCTGCGCCACGGGCTGCTGCAGGACGCGCTTGTCGGTGTTTTCGTACGCCTCGGCGGTGATGCGGGCCGCCTGGTCGGTGTCAAACCGGGAGCGGATGCGGGCGGTCACCTCGAGCTGCTTGCGCCGCAGCACGTCGGGCTGGCCCATGTACATCCCCGTGAACCCCAGGCCGATGCATGTGTGGAAGACGGTCAGGCGTTCGGTCGCCTTCTCCGAGGAATCGGCGAGGGTTTCGTCGAGCATCTCGAAGAAGCGCTGGTCCAGGCCCAGCTGCTTCTCCTCCTCGGCGAGGGAACGCCAGGAGCGGGAGAAGGCGTGCTTGCTCTCTCGCATCATAAAGTCCACGAAGCCGATGAGGGGCAGCCGGACCATGCCGAACTGCTCTCCCATGCCGGTGGATTCGGCCTGCATGCGCAGGTCGGCGAGCATGCTCTTGAGCTCGCTGCGCACCTGCCCCCCGTCGACGCTGACGCCGCGCTGGGCGGCGCGGTTCTGGCGGCAGACGTACTGGAAGAGCGGGTCGCAGATTTCGATGAGTGTGACGGACTTGCGTTCCATGTCGCTGACCTAGATCGGGCATCGTGCCCGGGTATGTCGAGTATCGGCCCCCGGTGTTCGCACCGGCGGGAAAAAAAACACGCCCGAGGGACCGCGGAGTCACTCCCCGGGGATCGTCATGTACAGGGCGACCTCGGTGAAATCGAACGTCTCCCCCTCGGGCCAGCGGATCGCCGCCTTCTTTTCCGAGACGATGCGGTCCCACATGGTCTTGGAATCGGCCCGCACCAGGCGGAAGTAGTGCAGGCCCGGCTGGGAGGGAAGCTCGTACGGCGGGTGGCGCTCCTCTTCCAGCTTTACGCCCAGCACCATCAGCCGCTCCATGCTCTTGGGCATGAGCTTGAACTTGTCCTGACTCTCGACCAGCCTGGCCAGCGCCACCGGGTCCTGCTTGGTCTTGATCCCCAGGAAGTACTCGGTGGGCGTCGTGACGTGCTTGTCCTCCAAGTCGATCGCCAGCACGGGGCCGTCCTTGCGGAAGTCCACCTTCCAGACGGGCAGCGCCCCCTCGACACCGATCGAGCGGATCCGGCGATCGATTTCGACGAACACCGAGCCGGGGTTGTCGTGGTCGTACCGGGGGGCATCCCAGACGTCGCGCTCGGGGAAGAGCGCCGCCAGTTCCCCCAGCACGTCGCGCAGCTCCAGGTAGGCGTCCAGCGGCGTCACGCCCGGCGTGGTCGCCAGCATGGGAACCCGCGCCGCCGCGCGGTTGAGGGCCTGCAGCCGCATGAGCTGGGAGATCTGGATGCCCCGCAGGTTTTCCCGGTTGAACGCGCCTCCCCGCGTCAACGCGGTGATCGTCTCCCGCCGCAGCGTCTCCAGGTGGTTGCCCAGGTCGCGCACCAGCGCCCGCAGCGTCGCCGAACCCGTGAGGAACATGCACGGAGGAATAAACTGCTTGTCCTCCATCGGCCGGCCCTGCTCATCCCCGGTGGAACGCATCACCCGCGCCAGCGGGAGCACTTCCATGTCCGCGGTGTCGTCCCCGTCGATCACCAGCCGGGCGTTGATCCTCCGCACCAGCAGCGGCTGGCGGTTCTCACCCGTGTTCTCGTCCGCGCGGTCGATCTCGCTCACCCGGAACAGACGCTTGATCTGGGAGCCCTCCCCCGACCGGGTCTCGATGGTGTTTGCCCGCGCGGTCTGCCACACCGGCACCGCGAGGCCGATCGTCAGCGGAGACGATGTCGCCTGCAGGGCCCGCTTGATGTCCATCGCGGAGAGGTCCGCGTTGCCCGGGACATCGACGTAAAGCCCGCTGGGCATCACCGCCTTGAGCTGGTCGAAGCGGACCAGCATGTTCTCCATCGCGTCCTGAGAGAGCCTTGAGTCGATGACGCCGTACGGATACGCCATGGAAAACCGGCGCTCCATCGAGGCCGATTCCGCCCACTGGCGCTGGAGGCACTGCAGGTGGTGCGGCTGGAGGAAGAGCCCCTCGTGCCAGTGGACCTGACCCTGCATGACGCCCGAAGTCCCGTTTCCGATCATCCAGAACCCCCCATCTTCGTGCCCGATCCCGTCCTGAGGACGGGTTCACGCACTCAACGGTTGAATTTCTTCATCCAGTCTTCGACATACCGGCCGATCGCCAGTCGGATCTCACGCTTGATCTCGTCCCGGTCGAGCGTCTTGGACGCCCGGGCCTCGAACAGGTCCCAGTACTCCGCCTTGCTCTTGGTGAAGCCCGACCCCACCGTCGCCTTGATCGATTCGGGCGAAAGCACCGTCCAGAGCATCTCTCCGTAGACCTTGCCGGCCTCCCCGATGCCCCCCAGCACGCCGCGGATCAGGTGCTGGAGCCGCTGCATCTCCGGGGTCAGCCCCAGGCCGGGCAGGTTCACGTCCGTCCCCATCATGTAGTTGCGGACGAACTTGAGGATCGGTCCGTTGGACCGCACATCCGTACCCGGCGGGGAAATACTCGCGCTGGTCCCGCTCCACAGCCGCCACGCGGCCTGGTCGCAGAACGACATGAAGTCCATCATCGTGGTGGTCAGGGCGAGCACCTTGGCCGGATCGACCTTGTCCCCCGGCTGGAGCTGGAGCTTGGCCCGCAGGTCCTGCTCCACGTTGGCGGGCATCTGCACACCCGCGGGGGAGGGCTGGATGACGCCCCCCTCGACCAGCTTGGCGGTGAGTGCATCCCGCTCGGCCTGCGGAAGGGTCTGCCAGGACTGCACCAGTCCCGCCGCCCATTCCGCCGGCGTGCGCGGTTCGGGGGCCTTGCTCTTGACCGCGGGGGTCGGCGCGGCGTTGGCGGCGCCGTCCCCGCCCGCGGGAAACCACGTCAGCAGCTCGTCAAGAAAGGCGGGCACGTCGTGGGCCTGCTCGGCGGTCACGATCTGGTCCAGGACGGCGGTGAGCTGCTCTTCCCGGACGCGAGGCTCTTCGTCGGCGAGCTCGGACTGCAGCACGCGGAGCCTTCCGGCCAGGGCCGCCACACGCTTGCTGCGATCTCCAAACGGATCAGCCACCGGTCGCTCCCGCCAATCGGACAACCTGGAACTCCCGCGTGGGAGTCCTCGAAACAGGCATCCATCATACCCGGAAGCGCCGCCCGACTTTGGCCACCCACCGCCGAGGCCCGCCGATCAGCCTTACCGAGATCTCCGGGGAAGGTACTGCATCGCGGCGAGCTGGCCGACCGTGCCGTCCACCGAGGGGGCCGCGGCGACCTCTCCGCCCGGCGCCGTAAACGCCAGCCGCATGCCCACGTCGAAATACCCCGCCGCCCGCTTGTCCGCGGGGGCCTGGTCGATCTTCGCCAGGCTGGGGGGACCCACCGCCGAACCGCCCACCACCGCGAACGTCCAGGCCGAGTTCACGCTCGGCAGGTCGGGTGCGGGCGTATCGAGGCCCGGAGCAGGTTCGGTGATCACCCATTCCGCCACGTTGCCGAAAATGTGCTTCCAGCTGGTCCCGAAGGCGGGATCGTCCACGGGGGCGAAGAACGGATGGCCGTCGTCAACCGGTTCGCACGGCACGGGCTGGCCGCGGGCCTCGACCTTGAAGGCGCCGCTGTTCGCCGAGATCGGGGTCTTGGCGGGATGGGCCGCCGCGGACTCACTGACCTTCAGCCACGACTGATCGCGCAGATTTTGCTTGGCGCCCTGTTCCGCCTGGGCCGCCGCCCGCCATTCCGCCAGCGTCGGAAGGCGACAGCCAACCTTGGACGCCACCACCATCGCCGCCTTGGGCCCGATGCTCTGCACGGGCCAGGAATCCTGGGGAGTCAGATCATCGGCGGGCCGTCCGCCCCAGCGCTCGATGTCTGCCTCGGGAATTTCCGTGTTGCCCGCCACCGTCGCCGCCCGGGTGGGCTCGGGGGCCGCACGCCAGGTCCGCAGGCCCGATTCGGGGGCGTAGAAGTTCCCCTTGATGTCGTTGATCGAGCCCTTGCCGCTCAGCACGGCGAAGAAGAGGGAAAGGGGTACCTCGGTTTCGCACACGTACGCCGTTCCCGCACGGCGGAAGGCCAGGCTCTGCCCATTGAACCTCGAATCGCCGGGAGGAGGGGAGAAGACGACCCGATCTCCGCCGCCGGCGAGCTGCGCGGTCCATCCCACGGAGCCGGGGCCGGCGCGAGAAAGGTCGGCAGGACCCGCGGCCGCCGGCTTGGCGTCGATGATCGCCTTGGCTCCCTGGATCGCCTCCTTGACGATGCTCTCCCCCGCGATCGGGGCGAGGGCCTCGACCTTCTGCACAAAGGTCTGCGCCGGCGCCTTGAGCTGTTCCGCTCGCTGCGGTCCCGACGGGGCCTTGCGAAGGGCGTCCTTGAAGTCCATCAGGGCGAAATTGAAGGCCACGGTGGGCGCCAGAGACTGCTCTGTCACGCCCAGTGCCTGCTGCGCGGCGCGAACCTTGGAGAGCGCGGCGTCGTCCCCAGCCTCCTCGGCCTGCGTGGTCCACAGCAGCTTCGAAGCGTCGTCCACCGCTCCCAGCACCTTGGCCTTCGCCGGTTCGCTCAGCGTTCCCGCCCGCGCGATCGCCGCGGCGCGAGCCTGGCCGACCTGCTGGAGGTCCGCCCGAAGGCCAACGTTTCCCAACCGGTTCCACGCGGCGATCAGTTCAGACGCGCCCGCCGATTCGCTCGACGCCCCCTGCACCGCGGGGACGATCTCCCCCGCGGGGGCGGCGGCGAGCTTGGCGAGCGAATCCACGCGGGACCGGAGCGGCGCGATGCCGGGCTCTTTTTGAACCTGCTCGTACCCGGTCATCTTGGAGAGTTCGTCCAGGGACTTCTGGGCGGCCGCGCCCGCGTCCGAGGCGGCATCACCCGAGTCCAGCATGCGGGCGATCGCCGTCGCCGAAGCACGCACCTTCTGCAGGTCCGCGTCGGTCACGGTCGGAACCGGAGGCGGGGGCGGCGTGGGGGTCGGCTGGGGCGTGGGAGGTTTCTGTGCAAGCTGGCGAGCCTCGAAGGTGCTCTTGGCCGTTGCGAGGGCCGAGTCGCGAAGATCCTTGACCAGCTGGGCTTCCGCCGCGCCCTGCGCGCGATTGATCTCTTCGGGCCAGAACGTGCCCACCATCGTGTCCACGGCGGAATCCGCGGCGGCGGCGATGTCGGAGTTTGCTGCGCCAGGAAGATCCTTCTGAGCCGAGGAGGCGAGCTGGCTCGCCGCGTTCTTCAGAGCCGGGCGTGAATTCCTCGAGGGGGCTCCAGGATCGAGTCCGGCGGAAAAGCCGGAACGAACGGCCGCATCGGCGGCGGGCCCGGCTGCCGCGGCGAGCTGCTCGGGCGTCAGGGAGAGCGCCGAGTTCTGCGCGACCTTGGCAGCGCTCGCCGTCGCGGCGCTCTGGAGGTCGGGCTTCTTGGCACTGGCGTGGCTCCGGACCCTGTCGTCGGCGGCCTCGGCGAGGTCCTTCCTCACCGCGGCCTCGATCGTGGGAACGAGCTTCTTGGTAACCGCCGCAATCTCTTCGGGCTTGGGAGCAGCCGGCTTTGGCGGCTCTGGTGGCGTCTTGGGATCCGCCTGGGCGGTGGTGCCGCCGGGCGGATCCTTGGCGGGAGGGGCTTCCGATGTGCCCGTGCCGTTGTTTCCATCCTTGTTCGAAGAAGCCTGAGAATTCTTGTCCCCCGGGGTACCGGTGTCTGGGATCGGGGGCGGCGTGGGACCGGGCTTGAGCATGAGGACCGCGCCGACAGCGCCGGCAACGACGACCAGGGCCGCGGCGGCCATGATCCCCTTCTTGCTCCCTCCCGACTTGGAAGCGGGCTTGGCAGCCCTCTCGAAACTCGGCGGAGCCTGCTCGGCCGGAGCCGACGCCTGATCGGCGGGCTGTCCGGCGGGGGGCGTCGCCTGATTCGCGGCGTCCTTCGCAGCTTGGGCCGCGGCGGCGGCTTCGGCCTTCTTGGCGGCGGCTTCCGCGGCGGCGGCCGCCTTCTTGGCCGCGGCTTCTTCGGCGGCGCGGCGCTTGGCGGCGGCAGCTTCTTCCTCCGCCTTGCGAGCGGCTTCCTTGGCCTGCTTTTCGGCCTGGGCCTTGCGTTCAGCCTCGGCCTTGCGGTCGGCCTGTTGCTGTGCCTGCTTGGCCGCCTCGGCCTCACGGGCGAGCGTGTCGGCGGCTTCTTTTTCCTTGCGTGCCGCCTCGTCCTTCGCCCTTTTCTCGGCGTCGAGCGCCTTCTTCTCGGCATCGAGGCGTTCGCGCTCCGCCCGACGAAGTTCATCTTCTTCCTTGGCGCGGCGAGCTGCCTCTTCCTGCTGGACCTTGCGGGCCGCCTCAGCCTCGCGCGCCTTGCGGTCGGCTTCTTCCTTGGCGAGGCGGTCCGCCTCGGCTTTGCGCTGGGCTTCGGCCTTGCGTTCGGCTTCGGCCTTCTTCTCTGCTTCGGCCTTGCGCTGGGCCTCCTCGGCCGCCTTGCGATCGGCCTCGGCCTTCTCCCGCGCCTTCTTCTCGGCCTCCTCCCGGACCTGCCGCGCGATCTCGGCCTCGCGCGCCTTGCGCTTGAGTTCCTCTTCCTTGGCCTTTTCTTCCCGGGCCCTGCGCTCCGCGTCGGCCTTGCCCGCGTCCTTCGCAGGCGCGGCTGGGGCCGCGGCGGCGACGGGCTTGACGGGTCCGCCGGGCAGCATCGCCGCGATCTCTTCGATCGGCGGCTTCTTCGTGGTGGTCGGGTCGATCAGCTTGTTGACCAGCTCAAGCCACGCCGCACCGGCCCGGCCCAGGCGCTGCCAGCGATCGCTGGACTGCAGCGGCCACTCGGTGGCGTTCTGGAATTGCTTGTGGAGGATGAGCTGGTGGACCAGGTCCCCGATGTCCCGGGCGTCGCGAGCTTCTTCTTCCGCCCCCCGGCAGCGCGAGCCGGGCTTGGGGTCGCAGACCACGATGCGGGCCCGCATGATGTCGTAGCGACCCTGGAGCAGGACGTTGGTGGAGCGCAGGTTGCCGTGGCCACGCTTCTGGGACTGCTTGAGGGCGAGAAGGCCCTGCACCACGGGCTCAACGATCTTGCGGATGTGCTCGGGCTCGAGGTCTTTCTGGGTGATGCGCAGCCACTCGAGGCTGCATTCCATCAGGTCTGTCGCGTACCAGGCGCCCCCCTGGCACTTGCCCATCTCGTAGACCGGCGCCCACGAGCCGGGGAAGGCGCCGTGGGCCTGCTGCTGGGCCTGGGCGGATTCCAGGAAGAACCCGGCGCCCTGCTCGATCTCCGACTCGTCCATCGTCAGTTCGGACGGGCGGAAGACCTTGATGGCGAACTTCTTCTCGGTCGTTCCCGCTCGGCGCGCGTACATGATCACGCCGAAGTTGCCTTCGCGCGCGACCTCTGTCGCTTCGAACGAGCCGAAGACCTCCATCGCGGTCCCTCACCGCGGCACCAGACGCAAACGGAGCCGAGATCGTCTCGGCTCCGCTGGTGCCACTCACAAAGTGTACGACACCCAGGCCACGGACAAAGGCTCCGGGGCCACCACCGATCAGGACTTGGGCTGCTTCTGCGGCGTCAAGACCTTCACGCCGCTCTCGCCGACCTGGATCTGAATCTTGTCATTCTCCCACACCCCGCGCTGCAGCGTCAGCACCGCGCGACGGGGGTCGGTGGGCTTGCCGCCCTCGGACTCCAGGAACGGGATGTTCGCCAGGATCACCACCGAGCGGGCGCCCTTCCAGGCCGCGTCCCACTCCGGAGCCTGCGCCGACACCTTCTTGCAGCCCGAATCCCCCGCGGAGAAGCGGAATTCCTGCCGGCCCACCGCCTCCCGGCGGCTGCTGTCCCCGGCGGAGAAGTACTTCGTCACATTCTGGGACTGCCAGGTCGCGACGTCCTGATCGTTCATCACGCCCAGCATGTCGACCTCGACGGTCTTGCCCTTGAGCTGGTCGCTCAGGCACACCTCGATCTCGTGCCGGCCGAAGTTCGGGCCGCCGCACCCGCCCAGCTGAAGGCCCATCATCACCAGGCCCACCGTCATCGCCAGCAGCTTCCACACCCAAACACCTTCTTGACGAGCAGACATCACGAGCTCCTTGTAGTCCGGGACTTTCTTTCGACGGCGACCGCGCCCGCGGCACGCCCGAGAACCTGATTCATCTCCGCTGCAAGGCTACATCGCCCGGCGTCCGGCCGCCAGTCCGCCCACGACTGACCCATCGGACGGATCCGCTCAGGCCTTGACCCGCCGGAGCACCAGCGACCGGATCTCCGCGTTGGACCCCGAATCGCTCACGACCATCGACCGGGTCCGAACCACCAGGGGCTGCAGATCCCCTGCCAGCGCGTCGAAGACACGCTCGGGCGCCTTGGGCGGCGCATCGGAGTAGTTCTTGCTGGTGCTGTCGGGACCGATCCCGGGGATTGCCCGGACCAGCGTCGCCAGCACGCGGCTCCACAGCCCCGGGGTCACCACCGCCAGGGCCGACATGGCGTCCCAGGGCTCCATCCGAAGATGGTGCGGCCCGACCGCTTCGCGCCACTTGGTGGAGTCGGCGTCGGTTCCCTCCAGGAGCTTGCGGATCCGCTCATCGAGGACGGTCCGCTTGCCTTCCTCTTCTCCCGCCGCCGCGTCTTCCACGAAGCGGGCAAAGTCCTGGAAGTCCGAGCAGGCGATCCCCAGCGGCCGGTCGGCGCACAGCAGGATCCGCACCCCCAGCACCGCCAGGGAGTACAGGTCGTGCGGAGTCCCGGCCATGGGGAGCGATTCGAACATCGCCCCGGGAATGTTCACGCCTTCGGCGGCCTTGAGCTTCTGCCGCACCGCGTCGGACATCGGCTGCTTGATCGTCCGCAGCGGGATCTCCGTCGCGGCGGTGCTCTTCTTGAAATCCGGCGTGCCGTACAGGTCCAGCCGCGTCCCGCCCACGCTGACGCGCAGCCAGATCAGATCGCCCGGGCCCAGAACCGCCCGTTCCTGCATCACCAGCCGGGCCTCGACCACCACGCCGTCGGCGTCGGCGATCACCTGCCGCACCCGCAGCGCCCCCACGCCAGCCACGTTGGCGCCGGTAACGCCTGGCGAATACACGCTCGCGGCGCTTCCTGGTCCCATGTACAGCGTCGCGTCACCGCCGGCAAGCTCGATCCCGACGCCTACCCCCGCCTCGCGGAGCGACGCCTGCACGGTCCAGGCGGAGGGGATCCCGGGCGCCGACTGCGGCCGTCCGACCGCAAAGCTTGCGGACGTCACGTTGAGCAGCGGCGCTCCCGAGGCTTCCACGGCGTCCCGGACGGATCCAACAGCATCGAGCAGCAGCCGGAGCTTGAGGTGGAGTGTTTCCAGGAGCCGGCCGGCGCGGCCGACCGTGAGAAGCCCGTTTCCCAGGCCGGTCGCGATCACGGATCCGTTGCGGCGAGAAGCGGCCCCGGCGGCGGTGCCCGAACCGCCCGCAGAGACAGTCTTCTCCCCGCCCAGCGCATCGATGTGCTGGTCCAGGGACATCCCCTGCCATTCCATCACGAGCATCAGGCCCGCGGACTGGTTCAACGCGATGCGGGTGGGACCAAGCCCGAAGACCTCGTCGGCCGAGAGGCATCGTTCATTGGCGATGGCGCCCTTGGTCACCGGCACGAACATCGTGTCGGCGCCCTGCTCGCGCACGTGCAGGTAGCGGTGGGACGATGAGCCGTAGGCCGGCAGGCCGTGGGAGGTCAAAAGCCCGTCATCCTCGCACAGCAGCCAGTATCCGTTGCTGCCGGTTTCCACCGGGCGGACCACGCGGAGTTCCTTCAGGTCGATCAACAGCGGCGTGGGATGCTGCTGCTCCCACCCGGCGTGGACCATGCCGTCGGAGAGTCCCGAGCCCTCGATCGACTGGCACCACTTGCGCCAGCGGTCGTCGAGCCGGGCGTTGTTCATCGCATCCCGGTAGGCCGGGGGCACATCCACGAGGCCGTCGGTGTCCTGCACCCAGATCTCGACCCAGCGCTGCACCCGCAGGGAGGAATCCACCACGCACCCCAGGTAGCACCGGGCGTCCAGCCGTTCCCGCAGGATGAGCAACGGGCCGTCATCCGCGACGCCCTTGGGCGCGGGCGCCGTCTTGACGATCACGCACACCATGAGCAGTCCCGACGAGCCATCGGCTTCGATCGAGACGGGCGCAAAGCCGGCCGGGAGCGTCGATCCGACGCCGTTCGCCACCGCCGCTGTAAGTATTTCCGCGGATACCACGTGCTGGGACACTCCACCGGACCCAAGCGGACCGGAAGCCTTCCACGATCGC
This sequence comes from Phycisphaerales bacterium, assembly GCA_044226385.1. Taxonomy (GTDB): domain Bacteria; phylum Planctomycetota; class Phycisphaerae; order Phycisphaerales; family UBA1924; genus JAEUJB01. The sequence continues at coordinate 162,736 of JBGAHA010000005.1, read as the reverse complement.
CCGGCCCGTCTCCACCACGCCGGCCGGGCTCAAACTCCCGCGGGGTGCCCGCCGGGAACGAGAGTGTCTGGCAGCGCCGCCCCGTTGTCAATGAGCGGCCCACCCCCCGCTCAATCGCCTCCACCCGACGCTTACCCGATCCCCAGGTACGCTCGGCGGACCTCGTCGTTGGAGGCCAGCTCCTTCGCCGGGCCTTCCATGACGATCTTTCCGACCTGCAGCACGTAGGCCCGGTGGGCGACCTGGAGGGCCATGTGGGCGTTCTGCTCGACCAGCAGGATGGTCGTTCCGGCCTCGTTAATCTCTCGGATGATCTTGAAGATGGTCGCGACGACCTGCGGCGCCAGGCCCAGGGAGGGCTCGTCGAGCAGCAGCAGCCGGGGCTTGGCCAGGAGCGAACGGGCGATGGCGAGCATCTGCTGCTCCCCGCCCGACAGCGTGCCCGCGTTCTGCTTGAGCCGTTCCCGGAGCCGGGGGAAGAGACCCAGGGCCCGTTCACGATCCTTGGCGATCTCGGCCTGATCGGACTTGGGACGGGCGTAGGCCCCGATCTCCAGGTTCTCCTCGACCGACATGTTGGCGAAGATGCCGCGTCCCTCGGGGGACTGCGCCAGCCCCATCTCGACGATCTTGTGGGGCTGGAGCCGGGAGATGGGCGTGCCGTCAAAGTCGATCGTTCCCGAGACCGGCCGGAGCAGGCCCGAGACCGTGCGCAGCGTGGTGGACTTGCCCGCGCCGTTGCACCCGATCAGCGTCACGATCTCCCCCTGCCCCACGCGCAGCGACACCCCGTGCAGGGCGCGGATCGCACCGTAGTTCACGACAAGGTTGGAGATCGTCAGCATGCTCGTGCTCCGCCGCGAGCGCGTCGCGGCGTCGTGTTTGTCGTCCAGCTCACTCGGTTCCCAGGTACGCCTCCACCACCTTCGGATCGTTGCGGACCGCTTCGGGGTTGCCCGCGGCGATCGTCTGGCCGAAGTTCAGTACCGTGATGTGCTCGCACAGGTTCATCACCACGCCCATGTCGTGCTCGATCAGCAGGATCGCCAGGGAGAACCTGTCCCGCACGTCCCGGATCAGCGTGCGCAGCTCGATCTTCTCCTGCGGGTTCATCCCCGCAGCCGGCTCGTCCAGCAGCAGCACCTTGGGCTCTGTCGCCAAGGCCCGGGCGATCTCCAGCCGCCGCTGGTCCCCGTACGGCAGGTTCTTGGCCTGCTCCCCGGCGCGGGCGGCCATCCCGAAGATCTCCAGCAGCTCCATCGAGCGCGCCTCGATCGCCCGCTCCTGGCCGATGTACCCCGCCGTCCGCAGCACCGTTCCCGCGAGCGTGTGGGAGCCGCGCAGGTGGCAGCCCAGCTTCACGTTGTCCAGCACCGAGAGCTCCCCGAAGAGCCGGATGTTCTGGAACGTGCGCGAGAGCCCGGCGGCAGCGATCTGGTGCGGCTTGAGACCGATCATCTCGCGCCCATCGAGCTTCACCGAACCGGCGTCGGGGCGGTAGACGCCCGTGAGCAGGTTGAAGCAGGTGGTCTTGCCGGCGCCGTTGGGGCCGATGAGCCCGTAAAGCCCTTTGCGAGGGATGCGGAGCGAGAACGCCTGCACGGCCTTGAGTCCGCCGAAGGCGATGGCGATGTCCTGGACGTCCAGGATGTAGTCGGACGCGCCGGCCTGCGTGCTCATGGCGTGCCCGCCTTTCCGGCGGCGCGGCGCGACTTGCCCAGCCCGAAGACTTCCCAGACTTCCCGCACGCCCAGCAGTCCCTGAGGCCGCGCGAGCATCATGACGATCAGCAGCAGGGCGTAGAGGATCAGGCGGAACTCGGCGATGTTGATGCCCCGGGCGACGCAGTACTGGCGGGCGATCTCAAGCACCACCGTTCCCACGCCCACGACGATCAGCGGCTTGGCGTGCCAGTGCTTGCGCATCGCCTGGCCGGCGACCATGATCCCCAGCAGCACCAGCCCGGCGGGCCAGATCGGCGGCGGATCTCGGAGCAGCTCCGGCAGGATCGTCAGGATGATCGCCGCAAGCGTCGCCCCGGAGATCGATCCCATCCCTCCCAGCACCACCATGATGATGAAGTCAAACGACTTCTGGAATCCCAGGTCTCCCGCGTTGATCGCCCCGATGTCCATGGTGTACAGGCCGCCCGCCAGGCCGGCAAAGAAGCTCGCCAGCACGAAGGCCCGCACCTTGTACTTGGTCACATCAACGCCCATCGCCTGGGAAGCGATCTCGTCCTCCCGGATCGACAGGAACGCCCGCCCCGTGGAACTGTTCTTGAGCCGGTAGCAGACGATGAGGGTCAGCACCACGAAGAGGTACACCCAGAACAGCGTCGTGTACGTGGGCAGCAGGTTGAACCCCTTGGGCCCGCCCAGCTTGATGAGCAGCTGGTGCCAGGGGAGGTCGACGGCTTCCTTGGCTTTCCACGGGGGGATCTGATCGGGCGTTCCCTGGAGCAGCACACGGACGATTTCACCAAAGCCCAGCGTGACGATGGCGAGGTAGTCACCCCGCAGCCGCAGGCTGGGAAGTCCGACCACGTACCCCGCCGCGGCAGAGGCCAGGCCGCCGGCGATGCACGAGGCGATGAAGAGAAAGTCTCCCCTCGCCAGCAGGGGTCCGACGTAGTCGCCCGCGCCGGTCCAGGAGAGCAGCCCGCCGGCGTAATCCGCGGAGCCAAAGAGCTTGATGGAGCCGTAATAGGTGATCGTCGCGGCGACGTATCCGCCCACGGCCATGAACCCCGCGTGCCCCATGGAGAACTGGCCGGTAAAGCCGTTGACGACCGTCAGGCTGACGGCCATCACGATGTTGATGCCCGCGACGAGCATGACCTTGGCGGTGAAGCCCGAGACATTGCCGCCGACGCCAAAGTGGACCAGGGCGGCGATCACGATGCCGATGGCCAGCGGCCACAGCAGGCGTGGCACGACGGTCCAGGCCGCGGGGGACATCGATCGGGTTTGGTCGGCAAGTCGGGTCACGAGGAGAACGGATCCTTCTGGTCGCGGAGGGTTGCTGGAGGGGGGAAGGTCAGACTTTTTCCACGGTGGCGCGGCCCAGGACTCCCTCGGGCTTGAACAGCAGCACCAGGATCAGGATGGCAAAGACGTAGGCGTCCCTGTACTGGCTGGAGAGGTACGCGACCCCGAAGAACTCGATCAGGGCGATGAGAAGCCCGCCCAGCACGGCGCCCCGCACGTTGCCGATCCCGCCCACCACGGCGGCGACGAACGCCTTGAGGCCGAGCATGACCCACATCGAATCGGCGGTCTGCTTCGCCTGCCCTGGGTACTTGAGGCCGTAGAGGAACCCCGCCGCCGCGGCGAGCATCGTGCCCACCACGAATGTGAAGCTGATGACCTGATCGACATTCACGCCCATGAGGCTCGCGTTGCGCGGGTTGTACGACACCGCCCGCATCGCCACGCCCAGCTTGGTCCGGTAGATCAGGAACTGCAGCGCCGCCATCAGCGCCAGCGCGGTGCCGATGACCGCGACGTCCGACGCCCGGACCTCCACGCCCGCGAGGGAGAAGAGCGAGTTGCTCTCGATCAGGGTCGGGATGCTTTTGGGATACGGGCCGAAGGAGAACTTCTGCTGGCCGACGTTCTGCAGCAGCAGGGAGACGCCGATCGCGGTGATGAGCACGTTGAGCCGCGGGGCCTTGCGAAGAGGTTTGTACGCGACGCGCTCGACCACGAAGCCCACGATGCCGCAGGCGGTCATCGAGCCCACCAGCACCAGCAGGCCCATGTACCACGGCGGCACGGGTTGGCCCGCGGCGCCGATCCCCAGCCACCCGGCGATCGTGATGGACATCCACACGCCCAGGGCAAAGACGTCCGAGTGCGCGAAGTTGATGAACTTCAGGATGCCGTAGACCATCGTGTACCCCAGCGCAATCAGCGCGTAGAGGCACCCGACCGTCACACCATCAAAGAGTGTCTGAAGAAAATGCGTCATGAACCCATCGCGAAAACTCGACCGCCCGTATTCCGATTTCCCAGTGCCTAGTGCCTAGTGCCTAGTGCCTAGTGCCTTCTCAAGGCTTGATCGTCGCCTTGTACTTGGGCTGACCGTTCACAACCTCCAGGATCACCGCGTCCTTGGTCGGATTGCGGTTCGCATCGATCGAGATGTTTCCCGTCACGCCCGCGAAGTTCTTGGTCGAATTGATCGCCGCCGCCAGGTCCTTGCCCGACAGGGACGGGGACCGCTCCATCGCGTCAAACAGCATGCGGGCCGCGTCGTACCCCAGGGCCGCCAGGCCGTCGGGGACCTTCTTGTACTGTTCCTGATACTTCTTCACGAACTCCTGCACTTCCGGACGGGTGTCCTCGTGGGAGTAGTGGTTCGAGAAGTAGCAGTTGTTGAGCGAGTCACCGGCGTTCTTGAGCTCTTCCGAGTCCCACCCGTCCCCGCCGATCAGCGGGATGTTGATCCCCAGCTTGCGCGCCTGGCGGGCGATGTTCACCACCTCGGTGTAATACCCGGGCACGTAGATGAACTCGGGAGCCTTCTCCCGGATCGCCGTGAGCTGGGCGGAGAAATCGTTGTCCCCGTCGGCGTAGGCCTGCTCACTCACAACCTCTCCGCCCATCTTGGCGAAGGCTTCCTTGAAATTGGTGTTGAGCCCCGACGAGTACGCCTGGGCCCGGTTGTAGAGCGTCGCGCCCTTGCTGAGCTTGAGGTTTTCCTTGGCGAACTTGGCCCCCACCAGGCCCTGGAAGGGGTCGATGAAGCAGACGCGGGAGATCATGTCACCCACCGACGTTACGTCGGGGTTGGTGCTGGAGGGGGAGATCATCGGCACGCCCTTGCGCTGGCAGATTGGGGCGCCGGCGAGGGAGCGGGAGCTGGCGACCTCTCCCAGGACGGCCGAGACCTTGTTCTGCTCGATCAGGCGGGTGACGACCGTCTGGGTTTCCTGCGGCTTGCCCTGGTTGTCCAGGGTCACCAGCTTGATCTGCTTGCCCTTGACCCCGCCCGCCTTGTTGCGCTCGGCGACGGCCATCTGGATGCCGTTGTCGGTCGAGATCCCGAACGTCGCCTCGGATCCGGTCAGGGAGGCGTAGTGGCCGACCACGATCTCGCTTGCCGTCGCCCCTTCGGCCGGCTTGGCATTCTCCGCGGGCTTGTCAGCCCCACCGCCGGACTTTTCACACCCCAGCGAACCCAAACCAAATCCGATCAAAAGAACGGCGGCCGTGCGGGCGATCAGGTTCATCGCGGACATGCATCTTCCTTTCTGCGTCAGGACGTGCCGGCCCGAACGGACCGACAGCCAACCCCCGGACCGTCAGGCGGTCCCGAAGGGACTCAAAGATAGCAGACTCTTCGCCGGACGTGGCAAGCCGGGGGCAACGCGTGCGGAGCTTCACCCGGGCTGGAACCACGACGGCCACCCACCCACGACGCGTCGGTGGCTGGCACGGGCCGGGGGATGCAGTCCGTTGGGGATCCGATCCTGCCGCAATCGACCAACCTGTTCCGCCCTCCGCATGTCGGCGTGGCTCCAACGACGGGGGATGGCGCGCACGGCTGTCGCCAGTGGACTCGAGCCAAGTCGGGCGAGCCGAATCCGTGTGAGCTTGGAGAACCTCTGCCGGAACCTGGCTGCGACATCGGAGTTGCGCGGCCATTCCAAGGCTCTCCATCGCAGCGCCAGCGAACGACCGATCACGGACTTCGAAGTCTTGTTTGTTGTGCGTTCGCTCCGAATGACACGGATCTCGCCGCACCTCCACACGCGCTGACCGCGCGCCACTTCCACATACACATAACCTTAATTTGCCCTGCGATACGAACGCGTTTGCGATCTCCTGCCCGTGTGGTATCGTGACCTTCTTCTGGCCTCCCTCTGGCCGCTCCTGGGGTGTGTATTCCGCCGGTTTGCCGAGCGAGAAGGAGATTCTCACATGCACGTCCGCCACGCCCTCGTGATCTTCGCCGCCTGCGGCCTCGCCGCCTCCGCCCGCGCTGATGACTGCAACAACAACGGCATCGACGACGCCCAGGACATCTACGTCGACTGCACCAGCCTCGACCTCGACGACAGCGGCGTGCCCGACGAGTGCGAGATCGCCGCGGGGCTCCTCCCCGACTGCAACAACAACGGCATCGTCGACTGGGCCGACATCTTCGGCGCCTCCGACATGTGCGGGAATCCCGTCGGCGGCGGCTCTGCCGACTGCGACAACAACGGCGTGCCCGACGAATGCCAGACCGCCGAAGACTGCAACTCCAACGGCGTCCCCGACGCCTGCGAGATCCGCGACGGCGATGAGCAGGATGCCGACGGAAACGGCGTTCCCGACTCCTGCGACCTCGCCGCCGGCGGGCCCGACTGCAACAACAACCAAGTCCCCGACGGCGGCGATGTCCGACGCTCCCTGGCGTTCAGTTCCTCCACGTACCCCTTCGCCGGCAACCTCGGGGCTCCCACGTTCCCCATCGACGTCGCCGTCGGGGACGTGACCGGCGACGGCTGGCCCGACATCGTCGCCGCCAACCGCGCCTTCCCCTCCGGGGAATCCATCGGCGTCTTCAAGAACAAGCAGAACGGCACGTTCAACAGCGGCATCGTCTACAACTCTGGCGGCGCCGCCGAAGCCCTCGCGCTTGCCGACCTCGACGGCGACGGGGATCTTGACATCGTCATCGCCCAACGCATCAACAGCAGCTTCCCCGTCACCCTGATGCTCAACAACGGGTCGGGCGTGTTTACCGCCAGTTCCAACCTCGCCGCCGGCCAGGTCCCCATCGACGTGGACGCCGGCGACATCGACGGGGACCACGACAACGACCTGGTCGTCGCCGACATCAACGGCGGAAAGCTCTTCGTCCTGCGCAACAACGGCAACGCCACCTTCGCCGCCCCCACCGCCATCACCATCGGACCTCGCCCCCTCGCCGTCAAACTCGCCGACCTTGACAACGACGGCGACCTCGACCTGGTCGCCCTCGCCCAGACCTCCGCGGAAGTGGTCGCCTATTCCAACACCGCCGGCACGTTCACCGAAACCGCCCGCATCCCGATGAACAACCTCTACGCCGCCACCGCCCTCTCCATCGCCGACATGAACGCCGACGGCCTCCTCGACGTCGCCCTCGCCCTCCAGTACAGCCGCTCCACCGGGGTGCTCATCAATCAGGGCGGACTCTCCTTTTCCGCCCCCATCGTGCGTGATAATTACGCGGGCAACCCCGTGGCGATCACCACCGGGGACTTCGACAGCGATGGCAAGGCCGACACCGCCACCACCCTCAGCCCCCCGTGGCCCAACGGCCCGCTCTCGATCGGTCGCGGGCTGGGCGACGGCTCCGTGCTCGCCCCCACCAGCGTCTTCGCCGGCTACTCCGCCCTCTCCCTCGCCACGGGTGACTTCGACCTCGACGGCCACGACGACATCGTGAGCGGCATCTACCAGGAGAAGCGCATCCGCGTGTGGCTCAACCGCAGCACCGACGCCTTCAGCTTCGACCGCAACCACGACCAGGTCCCCGACGAGTGCGACTGCCCCGCGGACTTCGACAACACCGGGTTCGTCGATACCGACGACTACGACGCCTTCGTGCACGCCTTCGAGGCCGGCGGAGAGGACGCGGACTTCGACCATTCGGGCTTTGTGGACCTCGAAGACTTCACCGCCTTCGTCGCGGCGTTTGAAGCGGGCTGCTGACCGTATCTCGCACTGCATTCCATGGTTTTTCACGGCCCGGCCTCTGCCGGGCCTTTTCATGTACGGGCTCGCGTGCACGAATCGATGCCGGCCCCGCCGCGCCTGAAGGCCGGATGTATTTCTGTTGGGATCCCTCAAGGCATGTATTACACTGCGCGAGGAACTCCATCCGCTGGTGCTCCACATGCGAAAACTCCTCCCCGCAATTCTGATTGGGATTCTCTCCTTTGCGACGCCGTGCGTCGCTCAGTGCGGCCGGTGGCTTTCGTCCACGTTCGAAGCGTTCCCGGGTTTCGACCGGCCTCCCGCCGCGTTCACCCGATGGGATCCTGACGGCGACGGTCCTCAGCCCTCCCGCCTGGTCGTCGCGGGACACTTTCAGAAGTACGTGACCACCACGCTCAACCGGATCGGCGTGCTTGACGGCTCCACATGGATTCCTCTCGGGGATGGATTTGGAGACTCGGTCAACGCGGTGGCGGTATACAACGGCCAACTTATCGCCGCCGGATCGTTCACGACCAGCGGCTCCCGAATCCTCCGCTATGTCGCCCGTTGGGACGGCTCGCAGTGGCAGCCGCTGGGGACGGGCATGAACGGACCCGTCCACGCCCTGCTCGTATACAAAGGAGAGCTCTACGTGGGCGGCGCCTTCACCACGGCGGACGACATTCCGACGGGGTACTTGGCACGGTGGGATGGCGTCGCGTGGCGCGATGTCGGCGGCGTGCTCGCCGGAAACAAGTCGTATTCGGCCGTCAACGCCTTGGCGATCTATCGAGATGAACTGATTGTCGCCGGCAACTTCACGGGAGTCGGCGCGACGGCCATCAAGTCGATCGGCCGCTGGAATGGAACGTCCTGGTCAACCCTGGGCGCGGGCGTTTCCAACCAGGTGTACGCCATGGCGGTGGTACAGGATGCGCTTTATGTCGGCGGAGAACTGGACAAGGCCGGCGCCGCCTCGGTAAGCCATGCCGCGCGATGGAACGGCACCACCTGGTCATCATTCGGCAACGGACTCAGCTCCGATGTGCTCAGCATGGCCGGCTTCCAGGGCAAGCTGTATGTCGGCGGACGGTTCACGACTTCGTCGACGCCCGAACTTACCGCCATCCAGCGCCTCGACGGGCTCAAGTGGGCCTCTGTCGGCGGAGGACTTTCGGGATTCTCGAGCATTACCGCGGCCTACGAGCTGTACGCGGATGAGAATGCACTCCTCGCCGCCGGGCTCTTCACGACCGCGGGTTCAAAGGCCGCCAACTTTGTCGCATCCTGGGATGGGACAGCCTGGTCGTCGTTCAACAGCCCTTCCGGAGGTCTCGACGCCGCCCCAGTTGCTTCCACGATCTACAACGGCGAACTCCTCCTGGGCGGCTCATTTTCATCGGCGGGCACGATCCGCGCCGGCGGCATTGCCTCGTGGAACGGCTCGATGTGGCGAAATTTCGGCCAGGGATTTACGCACGACTACAACGAGACCGCTTCCGTCATGGCGTTTGCAAGCTTCCGCGGAGAGCTGATCGCGGGCGGCGATTTCGCCTACGCCGACGGCGAACCATGCCGAGGCGTCGCTGCGTGGGACGGCCTGGGGTGGCACGCTCTGGGCGGGAGTATTCAATCGACAGGCAGTGTCACCGCCGCCGTGGTGTTTGATGGCGATCTCATCGTCGCGGGGAGCTTTACAGCCATCGGCGGACAGTCGATCCGTGCCGTCGCCCGGTGGGATGGCATCAGTTGGCGTTCAATGAACTATCCCTTCTCGAATGTGCCCCGCGATCTCGCCGAATATCACGGCGCTCTCATCGGCGCGATCGATGGCGGGATCGTGGTGTACAACGGTGATGTCTGGACGCCGATGGCGCCGGAAGGACCCGGCGCCATCTCAACGAGAAAACTCCACGTCTTCAATGATCAACTCTTCTGCGCGGGACAGATCAGCTTTAGCGAGGCCGAAAACTATCCCTACCTGGGCGCTTACAGCGGCGTGGGATGGACCCAGTACGGGATGGGAAGCAACTTCGGCCACGATCCTCTCGCTCTTGCCCTCACCACCTACCGAGACGATCTCGTCGTCGGCGGAGACTTTGCAAGCATCGCGTCCAACTCGGCAGACAATCTTGGCCGCTGGACCGGACAAGAGTGGTCCGATGTCGGCGGCGGGGTGGACGGCCTTGTCGTCCATGCGGGCGCGTTCGGCCCCGAGCTTGTCGTGGGCGGAACACTCAATCGGCTCGGTTCGGGGCCTTACAACGTGAGCGGCCAGTCCTGGGCACGCTGGACCGACGACGGGGTACCGTGGATCTCCGTCCAGCCTCAATCCACGTCATTCCATCCTGGCCAGACGCTGACGCTCACGGTGATCCCTGCGGCGGGATACGACTTCGATGGACCGCTCCAGTTCCAGTGGAAGCGCAACGGATTGACCGTCGCCGACGGTCCCGGCGGCGCGGCCGCGGGAGGCGGAACTGTGTCTGTCGCCATCTCTGGAACGCTCGAAATCGCGAACGCACAAGCCGCCGATGCGGGCGAGTATCAGTGCGTGGTCGCCAATTCCTGCGGATCGGCCGCGAGCTGGATCGCCGTAGCGTCCCTTCCCTGTCCCTCGGACTTCGACGCCAGCGGATTCGTCGATACCGATGACTACGACGCCTTCGTGCACTTCTTCGAGGCCGGCGGCGAGGAGGCCGACTTCGACCAGTCGGGGTTTGTCGATTTCGCGGACTTCACCGCCTTCGTCGCGGCCTTCGAGGCAGGTTGCTGAGGGTGATATTCGGAAAACCACGGGTGAGATCGAAGCGTGCAAAACAAGACGCGGAGCATTCAAGCCCCGCGTCATGAAATTTGAACAAGCTTGCGGAAACGGCGCTCAGGTCGCCCGCTTGACGCTGGTCATCACCACCGTCTCGACGGGCACATCCTGGTGGCCGGCCTTGTTGCCGGTGCGAACGGCCTTGATCTTCTCGACCACGTCCAGGCCCGAGACGACCTTGCCGAACACGGCGTACGCCGCCCCGTCGGGCTGGGGCCGGTCCAGGAAGTCGTTGTCCTTCACGTTTATGAAGAACTGGGACGACGCCGAGTCCGCATCCCCGCCCAGGCGGGCCATCGCGATCGCGCCGTACTTGTTCTTCAGCCCGTTGCGCCACTCGTTCTTGATCGTGGGCTGCGTCTTCTTCTGCTTCATGTCGGGCGTGAACCCGCCGCCCTGGATCATGAAGTTGCTGATCACGCGGTGGAAGATCGTCCCGTCGTAGTGGCCGCTGTCCACGTATGAGAGGAAGTTCTGGGTGGAGATCGGCGCTTTCTCCTCATCGAGCTCGATGCGGATGTCGCCCATCGTCGTCTTGATTTCAACAGGAATTGCCATGCGGGCAGGGTATGCACGCGGGCCCGCGCTTGTCACCGCCCGCGGGCGGTGCAAACGCGGCAATTCATCTCTCGCCTCACGTCCGCACGAATGTGCCGTGCTCCCGGTCCTTCACCACGCCCGGGAATTTCAGCGCCCGGCCGTGGGCGACGCAGTACACCCCCGGCGCCAGCACGCCCGCCGAAAAGATCGCCTCCGTCAGGTTCTGCACCGCGTCGCTCCGCTTGAGCTCATACGGCCGCATCGCCCCCGTCAGGATCACCGGCACGGCCAAGTTCACAAGGTCCGCGCACAGCCGCTCCCCCGTCACCGTGAGCGTGTCCGTCCCGTGCAGGATCACGATCCCGTCGGTTCGCCCGGTCGGTTCCCCCTCCGCCCCCGCCTCCCGCACCGCCTTGACGATGAACGCCCGGTCCGCGTCGGTCATGAACAGGCTGTCCTTGCTCATGAGCTCGACGATCGCGATTGAAGTGTCCTCCAGCCGCAGCCGCATGACCATGCGGCGCACCACCGAAGACCGGTTCTCGAGCTTGCCGGTCTGCTCGTCGTAGGTCTTCTCGATCGTTCCGCCGGTGGTGATGAGCGTGACGTGACGCATGGGCCCAGAGGATAGTGCGGCCTTCACGCCGTCGCGATCAGCCTCAGGGTTTCCCCGCCCCGCCGCCCCCCGCGGGCGCCGCCGCCTTCGCGCTCGCCCCCTGCTGCCTGTACTTCTCCCGGTACTTCTCCGCAAGCCGCGACTGCTTGTTGCTCAGGTCGATCGCCCGCCCATCGATGAACGCCATCCGGGTGTTGGTCGTCACCTCCAGGGGGTCCCCGTCGGTCACGATCAGCGTCGCCGACTTTCCCTCCTCCAGCGTCCCGTACCGGTCGTCGATCCCCAGGATCTGCGCCGGCCACAGCGTCACCGCCTTGTGCGCCGAATCCAGGTCCAGCCCGTGCGCCACCGCCATCCCCGCGCTGTACGGCAGGTTCCGCTCGTTCGCCGTCCGATCCCCGCTGGTCAGGCAGAACCTCACCCCCGCCGCCTTGAGCCGCGCCGGCAGCGAGTACGCATCGTCATACGGCGCATCATCTCGCCGCGGGAACGCGAACGTTCCCTCCACGATCACGCCCACATCGTGCTTCTTCAAAAGGTCCGCGCACTCCGCCGCGTCACGCCCGCCCACGATCACCGCCTTCACCCCGGCCTTCGCCGCCCACGACACCGCGCTGGTGATCTGGTCGCGCTCGTTGGCCGTGATGAACACCGTGAGGCGGTCCTTCCCCTGGGCGTACACGCCCCGCATCGCCTCCCACCGCAGATCCGTCGCCGAGGCCGGATCCGCCGCCCGCGCGGCCGCATACGCCTTGGCAGTCTCAAACGTCTCCTCGATCGTCGAGATCCTCTCCCGAATTTCCTTCAGCTGATCGTCGGCGGACCTGTCCATCCACCACGCCGTGATCGGGCGAACGTTGGGCCAGTTCACCAGCACGCCCGCCGTTCCCTTGACGGTCATGTCCTCCCACGTCCATCCGTCCAGCCGCATCACCGAGACCTGCCCCGCGACCGCCCCGCCGGTGGGCATCACGCCCACCACCAGCACCCCGTTGGTGCGGGTCACCGGAAGCAGCGTCGAATCCGGGTTGACCGCGGTGCTGGGCCGAACCTCCGGCGTCACGTCCCCCACTTCACCCGTATCCACGGTCACATTCACCGGCGGAAACTCCACCAGCCCCAGCTGCGTGTCCGCCGAGATCATCCCCGGAAAAACGTGCATGCCCTTGGCGTCGATGATCTGCACCGTCGAATCTGCAAACCGCGGGATCGGCTCCTTGCCCACGTTCACAATCTTCCCGTCCTTGAAATGCACGTACCCATCCTGGATCGCCTCCCCCGAGATCGGGTGCACCGTGCACCCGCTCAGCACGATCGGATGATCCTGCGCTGCCGCCTTGTGCGTGAGGTCCTGCGCCATCGCCCGCGCACCGCCGGCGAGCACGACCAGCGCCGCGCATGCCGCCCTCGCGACCCGTCGCACGCTCCCGCCACGTGAACGACCACACTTCCACCCACTCACCGCCATGTCGTTCTTCGTCTGTGCCATGCCTTTTCTCACTCCCCTCACCGCCCCGCCGTTCCCCGCCTTCTCTGTGCCTCTGTGGTGAACTGCCTTCTGCTTAGTTCGCATAGCACCCGCACTCCCCCTGCCGGGCCGAGTCGATCGGCAGCCCCCGCATGTACAGGTCCATGTAGTACCGCCGCATCCACCACTGATTGGGCGCGCCGCCCTGGATCTCTTCCATCGGCGTCACATCCGCCCCCGAGCCCATGTCATCCTGCGGCCGCCGGCGACGCCGCGGCTCCGCGGGCGCTTCCCCGCCCTCCTTCTTCTCATCAGCGCCCTTCGCGTCGTCCCTCTTGTCCTTCTTGCCCGCCAGCCCGCCCAGGATCTTCTGCGTCAGCCTCGCCCGCTGCGCCGTGATCCGCTCGCGCGATGCTGCATCCTTCTCCAGGGAGAAATAGCACCGACCATCGATCCACGTCTGCTCCGCCCTCGACATCGACGAGAGCGGGTTGCCCGACCAGATCACAAAGTCCCCGTCCTTGCCTTTCTCCAGCGAACCAACGCGTGAATCGATCATCAGCTGCTTCGCCGGGTTCAGCGTTACAAACTTCAGCGCCTCCTCGGGGGAGATCGTCGGCTTCCCGTCCTTGTCGACCGAGTACTTCACCGCCTTGCCCGCCTCCACATTCATGCGCCGGGCCATCTCGTCCGAGTCGCTGTTGTACGAGACCACCACACCCTGCTCGTGCATGATCGGCCCGCCCTGCGGGATCGCGTCCTGCACCTCGATCTTGTACGCCCACCAGTCGCTGAACCCCGACGCGCCCCCCGAGTGCGTGCGCAGCTCGTCGGCGACCTTGTACCCCTCGAGGATGTGCTGGAACGTCCCAACCTTGAAGCCAAAGTCCCCCGCGACGCGGCAGAGCATCAGGATCTCGTCCTGCCGGTAGCTGTGGCAGTGGACCAGCCGCTTGCCCTCGAGAATTTCGGCGAGCGCTTCGAGCTCCAGGTCGCGGTGGAATACGCGTCCTGTTGACTGGAACTCGAGTTTCGCCAACTCCGCGAGCCGCGTCTCCAGTTTTTGGATCATCTCGTTCACTTGGGCTCGCTTGTCCGGGCTATTCCTTGCTTCATCGCTGGCCAGCGCGCCCCGGCAGGCATCCATTGCCTTCTGTAATGCTTCCCGCTGATGTGAGGAATCGCCGCCCCGTCCTGCGATGTACTCCTTCGCCGCCGTAAACCGATCCCTGATCAGCGCCTCCACCCCCATCCGGCTCCGGGGATACCGCGTCGTCAGCCGCGGCCCGTTCCCCTGCTTCACGTTCTCACCCAGCGCAAACTTGATCCCCGGGATCGCGCCCTCAAAGTGCATGTCGTCGGGCTTCACCACGCCCCAGCGGTTCTTGTTCACCTGGTTCTGCCCGCCGATCGGGTTCGCCGACCCGTGCAGGTTGTTCACCGTCGTGATGCCCCCCGCGAGCTGCCGGTACCACGAGATCGCGTCGGGGTTGGTCACATCACCGATGCGCACCTCCGACGTCACCGCCTGCCCCCCCTCGTTCACCCCGCGGCTGATCCCCGTGTGGGAGTGGCAGTCGATCAGCCCCGCCGTCACGTGCTTGCCCTTCGCGTCGATCACCACGGTGTCGGGCGGCAGCTTCATCGCCACATCCGGCCCCATCACCATCGAGACCTTCCCATCCAGCACCACCAGCGTCCCGTCCTCGATGTTCCCCGCCGGACCGCTGGTCCAGATCGTCGCGTGCTGCACGGCGACGTTCTGCACCGGGGGAAGCTCACTCACGCTGTACGGTCCAAACGGATACGCGAGGCCTTCGGGAACGCTCCCCGCCTCCAGGATTTCCGAATCATCATCCCCCGGCTCGTCCCCCCACACCGCGACTCGGGCCGCCTTGAGCGTGTGCGTCCCCTGCTCCGCAAAGTCGAGGGTGCCGATCATCAGATCGTTGAGGCGCCGGGCCGTGACCTTCACCATCTGCGGCGTCGCCGCAGCATCCTCCACGGCGTGCAGCGCCCCTACGTCGACGCTGTACGACAGCTCCGCATCCCCCACCTTCACGTCCGTCGCCCCGATCTCGACCGCCTTGCCCGCCGGGTTCTTCCCCTTGAAGGTCACCGTCCCCGTATCACTGACCTCGATGAACATCGGGCGATCGGCCTCGAGCAGGTGCGTGCCATCATCAACCAGCGTGACTTTCCACGTCCCCGCCATCCCGCGAGGCTTGTACGCGGCCCTCGCGGCGGCAAGCTCCTCACTCCTCATGCGCCCAAGCTTGTAGCTGTGCACCGCCCCTTCCGCCGCGCCCTCTTCCTTGGGAAGCACGCCCTTCCCGACAAGCACGTTCCCATCCGACGGATCCACCGTCAGCGTGTCGGTCGACTTCCCCTTGCCCCCCAGCTTCTCCAGCGGATGGGTGAAGCTCGCCGCAAAGTTCGCGGGCACCGGCTCCGCCGCGGGCGACGCAGGCACCGCCGGCGTCGCCGCCGGCTGCTCACCGGCCGCGGCCGGCGCGGGAGCCGGTTCGGCGGCGGGCTGCTTCGCGCCCTCCATCACCTTCTTGTCATCAACCCCCACCTTGACGTCTTCGCCCTTGATCACAATGCGCTTGCCCGCCGGATCGATGAACGTCAGCTTGACCGCGTCCTTCGTGATCGACACGTACACCTGATCACGGTCGGCCGGGTTCTTGGCCTTCCCGTCGTACTCGATTACCCGCCACTCCCCAATCCCCGCAAGGCCCGGCCGCCGCGTCGCGTCGAAGCTCATCCGCACCCCGCTGGAGCGGATGAATTCCCCGTGCATCGTCTCTCCCTCGATGGTCGCCTGGGAGATAAAGACGCCCGGTTCCCCGAACGGCTCGTGCTCGAACGTGTAGTACAGCCGGTTCTTCTCCAGCCGCTGCTCCTTGGGCCTGATCGTCTCGCTGGTCACCTTGCCGTCGTCACCGGCCACGTACCGCGTGATCGAGAGCTTGTTGTCCTCGTCGAAGGTGAACGTGATCTTCATCTTCCCCTCCGCCATCGGCGGCGGCGGGGGCTGGATCGTCACGTCCCACACGCCCTCGAGCTTTTCCCCCGGCGCGGCCGCGATCTCGTACCGCTGGCCATCGATCCAGACGTCCCGGATCTTGGGCCGGCGCGATTTCTCCCCGTCCAGCGCGTGCGGATCAAACCAGTCCGCGTCGGTGATCGTCAGGTTCGCCCGCTTGCCCACGGCGATCGAGCCGAGCTGATCATCCACCCCAATGAATTTCGCCGGCTGCGACGTCACCATCGCCAGCGCATCGTCGGGCGAAAGCCCGTGACGGATCGCCACGCGAACGTTGTCCCAGAACTTCGAGCGCCCCTTGAGCTTGCTGGTGGTCAGCGCCATCGAGGCGCCCGCCTCGCGCATCCGGCGCAGGTTGGTGGGGGCCTGCTCCCATGTCATCATCTCGCGCAGCTCCACGCTGTCGGCCTCGGAGATCGACGCCATTTTGGGCGCCTCGGGGAAGTTCACCGGCAAGATGAACATGCTTGCCCCCGCCTCCTTGATCGCCGCGAGCCGCCGGAACTCGAGCCCCGATCCCAGGATCGCGCCGCGACGGCGGAACTCTCCCGCGATCTTCATCGCCCGCAGCACGTCCAGCTCGTCGGGACAGTCAAACAGCAGCGTCATCGGCTCCGAGGAGTTCTTTCCGGCAGGCAGCCCCGCGTTCACGCGACCGGGCGCCTCCCCCGCCGCACGCCCACGCCACAACGCATCCAGCGAGTTCGCCGGACCGCTGAACGCGCCCACCCCACGCGCCTCGGCCTGCCAGTCCGCGTCGATCAGCGTCTGGCGCATCAGGGCGATCGCGCCCATCTCCGATCCCGGATATCCCGCCCACGCCAGGCTCTCCCCGCCCCCACTCGCGTCCAGCGCGGCCGCCTCGTACACATCCGTCGCGTACACGCTCGGCCGTGCCGACGAAATGTCGTCGTCGTGCTTGGCAAGGGAAACCACTGCCGCCGTCCCGCGGAATATCCCCCCCTTGGGACTGATCGCCGCCGCCCCGAAACCCAGTTCACGCAGTTCCTTCGCCGCCCCCTCGCTCAAGCCGGGCCCATCCAGCGCCCTCCGCTCGGGTGTGATCGCCCCGTTCCAGTGCCGGCCCGGATCGTCCTTCCCCGCCCGAGGCGCATCCACCTCGATGTACGGATCGATGAACGCCGGATAGATGTGCAGCCCCGTGCAGTCCCACACGCGGGCGCCCGCCGGCGCGGCCGGGCTGTCGATCGTCTTGCCATCCCCCGCGACGCCCGGAACCGCGGAAATGCTCACGATCCGTCCATCCCGCACGACCACCGTCGCGTGCTCCAGCACCCTGCCGTCACCCGTGTGCACGGTCGCGTTCACCAGCGCGTGCCACGTCGGGTCGCTGCGGCGAACACCGTTGGACGGCGGGTCCAGCGGTGAGCGGGAGGTCGAGGCGGGCTGCGCAAAAGCAAGCACGCCCGCCGCGGCGATCGCGACGGGCATGATGAACGTGTGGCTGGGCTTCATGGCGGGCAGTGTAACCCGTCCCGGCCCGCGAGGGAAAGTCTGGCATACTCAGCGTCGGCGACGCAGAATGATGAGGCACGCCGGCGCCGCTACCGCCGCCGTCCCGGGTGCCGGGATCACCGTGTCCAGGTAGTTCATCAGCTGGTCCAGCGTGATCTCCGTCGCGATCCGGCCCTGCTCCACCGTCACGCGTGAGCCCACGTGGATGTGCCCCGCGGCGTAACACCGGTTGGGGTCATTGGCCGCGGCGTGCTGGCTCTGGTACCACAGCCCGTGGTAGCCGATGTACTCCGAAAGGAAGTTCCCGCCCCCCGCATCGTCCACATACGCGTTGACGCCGATCCCCGCGGCATTCACCGCCGTCTGGATCGCCGACTTGGGAAGGCTGGAGAATCGCGAAGCGTTGGGCGCAATCGAGTCATCCGGAGGAATCTTGTCGGGCTGGCGATTGCCCTCGTAGTCGTCGGTCCAGTTTGTCCGGTTGCGGTTGCGGTTCTCGATCTCCCAGTCCTTCTGGTTCTTGAACAGGTTGCCGCTGGTCCAGCTGAAGGTGATGATCGCGCACGGCTTCACATCCCCGGTGATGCGCGCCCAGTCCGCCGATGTGTCCTGATAATCGACCTCCAGGTCCCCTTCGCCCTTGGAGTTGACCCCCGTTCCCCCCGGGAACTCGGGGAAGTACGACATGACGTTGTACCCCCGACCTTTGAAATTGCCACCCTTCCAGCCATCGGGGTTCTGCACCGGGCTGGTGCTGAACTGCCGCACCATGTCGTTGGTGGGCGGCCAATACCCCGTCAGCAGGATGTTGTATTTCGACCCCGCGACCGCCGGGGAGGCCATCGCCGCCAACACGCCCAGAACCGTCCAGCCGGACATACGCATGGCGAGGCTCCTTCCAGGATAAAAACAGGTCAGGATGCACCGGGAGACCCCCGGCTTCTTCAGATCGCCGCCCCCGCGGGCCGACAGATAGGCTGTACGATGCGCGTTCGTACCCCGGTTGCATGTTGGCAGACTTCATCAAGCTCGCCAGACCCGTCCAGTGGACCAAGAGCGCCTTCGTGCTCGTCGGTCCTCTCTACGCCCTCGCCGGCGGGTCGGCCGTCGATTGGCCCGGCGTCGCCGTCACGACGTTCGCCTTCTGCATGACCGCCAGCGGCGGCTACGTGCTCAACGACCTCAAGGACCGAGAACTCGACGCCGCCCACCCGCGCAAAAAGAGCCGACCGATCGCCTCGGGCCGTGTTTCCACCTCGCAGGCCTATCTCTTTGCCGGCATCCTGCTCGCGCTGGCCGTCGTCCCCATGGCGGCCTGGGCGGTGTACAGCATCCGGTCGGGCGTCGCCGACCATTGGCAGTGGCCGGCCGCGATGCTGGCGATCTACTGGGCCAACGTGACCGCCTACAGCCACTTGCTCAAGCACCGGGTGGTGATCGATGTGATCAGCCTGGCGCTGGGGTTCGTTGTGCGGGTGATGGCAGGGTGCGCCGCGGCCGGGGTCGAGCCCAGCCCGTGGCTGGTCAACTCCACCTTCTTTATCTCCATGTTCCTGGCCTTCTCCAAGCGGCTGGGAGAGCGACGGACGATGGGAGGGGCTCAGGGGGCTGGAACGGCCCGGACCGTGCAGTTCAAGTACACCGACGACATCCTGCGCATGCTGGTGGTCGTGACGGCCGTCGCCACCCTGCTCACCTACGCGGGATACGTCCAGTCGTTCGGGATCCGGGGGGAGCACGCGGCGAGCGCCGCGGCGGCGGGCCATCCGGGTCCCTCGTTCATGATCCTTTGGCTCACCATGTTGCCGGCGACGTATGGGCTGCTGCGCTGCATCGTGCTGGTGGAGCGGGGTGACTACGACGACCCCACCGAACTCGCCTCCCACGACCGGCCTTTCCAGGCCGCGGCGATGCTGTTCGCGCTGATCACCGTCGCGGCGTGGGCCGCGCCGCGGATGCAGTCGGTCATGGCGGGCTGAATCACAACGCGAGGGGGATCAGGCCACCGTCAGCCGCATCGGGCGACGGACCAGGTCGTTGACGACCTTCCACGGGGCGGCCATGCGCCAGCGTTCGTTGTGGGAGGACCACCGCTCGGCGGCGTCGATCATCGGACCGGGAGACATGGTGCCGATCACCAGCACTTCCGGGTCGTCGGTGGCATCCACTTCGCGCACGCCCAGGTCGGCGAGGGCTTCGCGCACCACCCAGGCGTTCTTCCCCGGCTCCACGATCGCGGCGGTGTGGAACCGGCAGTGGCGATGCTCGGCGTCGAGCGCGCCCAGCGCGTGCGCCTTGCCGGTGAAGCGTTCATACAGGGCGCGGGACATCGGCGTTCGCTTCTGGCCGCGGAGGGTGTGGCGGAGCTCGACCAGCCCTCGCCCAAAGCCCGGAAGGGCCTTTTCCTTCTCGGCGATCGCGCGGTAGCGGGAGCGGATCTCCCGCAGCTCTTCCCGGCGGTGCTTTTCGGGCGCGTACCGCTGGACCACCCAGCCGTTATTGCGGACCAGGCGTTCGAGGATGAGGTTCATGTTGCGGTTGGCAACGTCCTTGGCGTGATCGATCCGGAAGATCGGGTCGAACTCCACGCGGTACCCGGCCAGGAGCAGCCGGGCGGCGAGGTCGTACTCCTCCACGTAGTAGTTGAAGGCCGGGTCGTACCCGCCCAGCTCGAGGAACACGCCGCGGCGGATCGCCACCCCGCATCCGATGAAGACCTCGGGCAGGCCGCCAACCTCCCGGGTGCCCAGGCGAGGGAGGCGGATATCCGCCATCACCGCGCCGACATCCGCGGAACGGCCTTTGAGAGCGGAGAGGAATCGCGTATCCACGGGGTGGGAGTCGTCGTCGAGCATCACCACCCAGTCGGTCGCTGGGTCGGAGGCCTCGACGCCGGCGTTGCGGGCGGCGGCGCCCTCGTTCACCGGGCGGCGGATCATCCGCACCGGGACGCCCGACGAAAGCGTCGCCGGGACCGATAGCGGCATGGACGAGGCGTTGTCAACGACGATCAACTCCGCGCCGCCCACGCCCTCGTGGGAGCCCAGCTCCCCCATGGCGCGGAGAGTCGCCGTCAGTCGGTCGGGCCGGTCGCGGGTTGGAAGAACATACGTGATCACCGTGGTGTATTCGTCCGTCGATGGGTGGTAGGTCGGGGCCGGAACCGTTTGCGGGCCGCTTTGGGGTGATTGCCGATCTCACGCCCCGCGGCGTGAGGGCGGCAAGATAACAACTTCGGCACCGGCGAGCTTTCGCCAGCACCTTCTCTATCGGTTCATCCCGCCGGAGAGTTTTCGCTGTACACCCGCCAGACCCGAGCCCCGCGAGCGCGTGCTTCCCGGGAAGCTTCCCAGATCTCCGCCTCAAAGCCGTCGCTGGAGATCAGCACCCAGTCTCCCGCACCAAGCGCCCGGGGAGACTGCACCTCGATCCCCCAGCGCCGCTGCCCGGCCGCGGCGTCGTCCACGATCCCCCCCAACTCAAGCGAAACCTGCGCTGCGTGCTCCAAAAGCCACTGGGTATGCCGTCCCGCGCCCCACAGGATGATCCGTGCCGCCCCGTGGGCTCGCATCTGCGCAAGAACTTCCCGGACGCGCGCCAGCCGGCAGACATCGGCAACGGCGGGCCTTCCGGCAGCCTGCTTCCATTCCATCCAGAGCCGGGCGAGCAGGGCCGTCGCCGAGGGGCCGTGGCTGCGCAGGATCTGCTCGGCACGCGCTCGGGTGGTGTCGCTGAGGGGGTCACCGCCGATCACAGGCCCGATAATCGAGGCAAGTTCCTCACGCTGCTCTCGCGTGCAGGCAGGAAGCTCCGACCACGCGTTCACCAGCGCTCGCCCCGCGGTCAGAGATTGCTGGGCGACGGAGTCTTCCCGCCCTCCCGCGTGGCGCACCCGGTATTCGTACAGCACCTGGGGAACGGCGGCGATCGGGTGCCGGGCGCCGAGGCGGAGCCACAGGTCGTAATCCTGGGCGCGCAGGCAGGCGGGGTCGTACCCCCCGACTTCCAGGACCAGGGACCTGCGAAGCATCATGGAGCCGTGGGCGAGAGGGTTGCCCAGGAGCATTCGCCAGCGCAGTTCCGCGGGGTCCGTGGGTACCTCCATGCGTTCCCGCCCGCCCGCGGCGTCCACGCGTTCCCAGGCGCAGCCGAGGGCGGCGAGGGAAGGCTGGCGGTTCATGGCTTCAACTTGGACGCGAAGCCGGTCGGGGTGGGACCAGTCGTCGGCGTCCATGCGGGCGACCAGCTCCGACCGGGCGGCTCCAAGCCCCTCGTTCAGGGCCGCGGCGAGGTTCGCCTGCGGCAGCGTGATCACCCGGGCGCGGGGATCGGAGGCCGCAAGTTCGTTCACCAGTGCCAAGGTGCGTTCGTCCGCGCCGTTGGCCAGGAGCAGGATGTCGAGGCTCGCGAGCGACTGACCCGCCATGCTCGCAAACGCGCGGCGCAGCGACGCGGGCTCGTCCACGCGGTGGACGGGCAGCAGGACGGTCACCTCGGGCGGCGCGGCGGACGTGGTCACAAACCTTCACATCGGCTCGCGGCGGATCCGGCGGCGAAATTGGAGCGCGGGATGCTTCGTTCCGGCTCAGGCGCCCTGGCGGGCGATGCGGCGGATGGTGCCGTCGGGGGAGCCGATGAACACCTCGTCGGCCTCGGTCAGGAAGAGGCCGTGGTCGATGACGCCGGGGGTGGCGTCGAGCTCCCGGGCAAGTTCTTCGACATCGCGTTCCCCGATAAGGCAGTCCAGGACCAGGTGGCCGTCCCCGGTGAGGAAAAGCTGGCCGTCGAGGTTGCGGCGAACCACGCCGATGAGGCCCATATTGCGGAGGTGGGAGCGGACGGCCGAGAGGCCGAACATGGGGATGACCACGGGGAGCGCCGAGCGCTTGCCGAGCTGGTCGACGAGCTTGTTCTCGTCGGCGATGTAGATGCGGCGGTCGGCGGCGTGGGCGACCAGCCGCTGGCGGAGGACGGCGCCGTGCTGTCCCTTGAGCATGCGCATCTGGCCGTCGATCTCGTCGGCGCCGTCGATGATGAGGTCGACCTTCTCGACGAGGGTGAAATCCAGCAGCGCGAGGCGCTGGGAGCGGGCGACGGTCTCGGTCGCGTGGCTGGAGGCGACGCAGCGGACGTCGAGGCCCTCGTCCCGGACACGCTCGGCGAGGGCGATGATGGCGCGCGAGGCGGTTCGGCCGGCCCCGAGCCCGACGAGCATGCCCGTCTGGACTTCGGCGACTGCTGCTTCGGCCAACGGGTCCGCCAGTCTTGGTTCGCTCACGATCATTCCTCTCAAAGCCGCTGTATCGAATCCGACGCGATAACCCATGGCAAACGCACTCGCAATCACACGGGCCGGGACGTGACACGCGAATCCTGTCGCGCTCGCGTGCTCCGCACGCCGCCCCGTGGCGCCACATCCCGGAACCGACCCTCGGATCATTATTCGCCGAATCGGATGCCCTGGGCGAGCGTCAGCTCATTTCCGTAATTGACGGCGACGGTCTGTCGCCGCATATACGCCTTCCAGGAGTCCGAACCGCTTTCCCGGCCCCCGCCGGTGTCTTTTTCACCGCCGAAGGCCCCGCCGATTTCCGCACCACTGGTGCCCAGGTTCACATACGCCAGGCCGCAGTCGCTCCCCGACCCGGAAGTCGAAAGGAACGCCTCGCTGGTGGCCAGGCCGGAGGTGAAGATCGCCGAGGCCAGTCCCTGATCCACTCCGTTGTGCAGCGCCAGGGCCTCGTCAAAGGTCCGATAGCTGAACACGTACAGGATCGGGGCGAAGGTCTCCTCCAGGGCGATCGGCAGTTGATTATTCGCAGGCGCCCGCACGATGGACGGGCTCACGTAGTTTCCACCCGCAATATCGGGAGAAAGCCCGGAGGGGCGTTCCCCTCCTGCCAGCACCGTGCCGCCCTGCTCCTTGGCCTTGCGGATGGCGTTGGTGTACCCCTCCACCGCGGCGGGGGTGATCAGCGGACCCACCAGCGTGCCTTCCTTCAGCGGATTGCCGATGGGGACCTTGCGGTAGGCGTCCGTGAGGCGGCGGGTGAGCTCGTCCACCACGGATTCGTGGGCGATCAGGCGGCGGGTGGTGGTGCAGCGCTGGCCGGCGGTGCCGACTGCCCCGAAGAGGATGCTGCGGGTCGCCAGGTCCAGGTCCGCATCCTTATGAACGATCACGGCGTTGTTGCCGCCGAGCTCCAGCAGGGTCCGGCCCAGGCGATCGGCCACGATCTTGCCCACGGCGCGGCCCATGCGGCACGAACCCGTCGCCGAGATCAGCGGCACGCGACGGTCGGCGACGAGACGCTCGGCGACGTCCTTGTCGGTCCCGATGACCAGGCGGAAGACGCCGGGGTGGCCCATGAAGGCGGCGACGCGCTCGGCGATCTCATTGCTCGCGATCGCAGTGAGCGGGGCGAGCAGGCTGGGCTTCCAGATGGTGATGTTGCCGCAGACGGCGGCGAGCATGGAGTTCCAGGCCCACACGGCGTTGGGGAAGTTGAAGGCGCTGATCACCCCCACCAGCCCCAGCGGCAGCCACTGCTCGTAGAGGCGGTGCTTGGGGCGTTCGCTCGCCAGCACCGGTCCCGACAGCGTGCGGGACAGGCCCACGGCATAGTCGGCGATGTCGATGGTCTCCTGGACCTCCCCCAGGCCTTCCTGGAGGATCTTGCCGACCTCCAGCGTGATCAGGGCGCCCAGGGCGTCCTTGTGCTTGCGGAACTCGTCGCCGATCGCCCGGACCACCTGCCCGCGAACCGGGGCGGGGACCTCTCGCCAGCGGCGAAAGGCTTCCTGGGACTCGGTGATGATCTTCTCGTAGGAGGCGGCGTCGTCGAGCGTGACCGCACAGATCGCCTGCCCCGTCGCGGGGTTGGTCACGACGACCTGGCCGGGAGATCCGGCCTTGACGGCCGAGCCGGTGACGACGCGAGGGTGCTGGTGGAGGCCAAGACGCTCGAGGACCTGCATGCTCATGAAGGACTGTAGGAACCGCGGGCGAGGGCGCTGGGGCGGCCCCCGGGGCGGAACGAAGGCCCCGACATGGGGATCACGGGAGGCGACGGCGGCGACAGAACGCCAGCATGCCCAGCCCCAAGGGAGCCGGGGCAGGGATGGTCGCGAGAAACGTGAACTGTTCTCCGAGTGTGTCCTGTGCGGTCCCCATGAGGGTCAGACCGTCGTCCGACATTTCACGCACGCTCAGCAGCTTCCAATCGGCGGCGTTGGTCACCCCATGTGCCCGGAGGTACTGGCGCAGATCCACCATGCCGCTTGCCGCGCTCCAGAGAAACGCCCGCTCGTCGACCGTCCAGCCTGACGTGCCCGCGATGAGGGAGCCGTCGCTTGAGACGGCCGATGCGGCGCTCCATCCCGCATCGCCGGGCAGAATCCCCAGGTTCTCCATGCCGGTATCCGCCGTCCAGCGGAATGCCCGATACTCGTGCGCCGCGACCGCCGCCCAGCCGACGATCACCCGTCCATCGCCGGAGATTCCGCCGAACTCGCTCGCGCCCTCGGGCGTCAGTCCGCCCAACGACTCGAACCCATGCTCCGCGGTCCATCGCCCGATCTGAAGGTGAGCGTCCCAGCGTTCTTCGGTGGCGATCACGTTGCCGTCGCTGCTCACATCCCGGGCAACGGCCCTGCGATCCGCGGGCTTTCCGAGATTCTCAAATACCCCATCCACCCACCGCACGATGGTGTTTTCACCGTTGATTGCGGCCGACCCGACGATGCGGCGAGCGTCGGGCGTGATGCCTCCGGCGCTGCAATCGCTCAAATTGGTCGGCGTCGCCAATCGCCGCATGCCCGCGCCCTGGGTCCACACGAATGGATCAACGCTGTAATCGGGCCGCAGAGCGCCGCCCACCACGGCCCCGCCGCCCTGTGAAAGCCCCGCCGTCCATGAGCTGGCCCAGCCCGCTTCAAGCGTTCCAAGATCGCGATATCCGTCCGCCAAAGTCCAGCGAAACGCTCGTGCGTGGTCCGTGGCGCTCTCCAGAACACCGGAAATGGCGGAGCCATCGGGGCTGAGATGGATGCCGATGGCACTCCCCTGCTCCGGCTGCGGAAGGATCGACAGGGAGAACTGCGCGGTCGCCGCACACGCGAAGCATGAGAGTGCGATGCTTCCGAGGTAGATGGAGGATCGTGATATGTTCATGGCGGAATTTCCCGACGGGCGAGCAGAAAACGGTTTGATTTCAATGCCGTGCTTCTCCATCGTACTGGATCCCACAATGAGCGCTCATGGAATGAGCGGCGGCCGCATCGTCCGGCGGAACCCCCGTGTCATCCCGCAGGAGTTGAAGAAGTTTTCAGAATCGGGTTGGCGTTTCGCGGGCCCTGCGGCACACTCGATGGCGATACCGGGGACGATCGGCATGCCGAAGGACACGATTCAGGTCGCGAGAACGTTCTGCCGCCGCTGTGCAGCCTGCGGGACGCTGGGCGCGGGGATGCTCTTCGCTGCGCAGGGTCATGCCGCCGTCGTGATCCACGACAACCGGGACGGCGCGTTTCAGTGGACGCGAACTCTGTATTTCGGAGACGGCAATCCGCAGTACGGTACCTACCTCGACATCCGCCAGTCGCCGCAGCAGTCAGGGGAGTCCACCCCCGGCTCCTTTTTGAACTGGTTCAGCTTTGGCTTTACAGGTTCCAGTCCGGGGCTGTACAGTATCGAGAGCCGTGACGGTGGAGAGATCGCGTGGAACGAGACCTTTGTCACGTATCAACTCGACGGAGAGACCAGATCCACAATTCCCGTGAATGAATTCTCGCAGGGCGAGCTTGTGGATCCGGCCCGCGACTGGCGAGCGTACGGCTTGCATTATGTCTCGCTTCCATTCAGCATGGATATGCGCGGCGGGGCACCATTGATTTCGGATCTTGCATTTCTTGGCGTGCGCATCAGAAACGGACCCAACTCCTACAACTACGGCTGGATCCTCTACGAGAACTGGACCAACCCGCTGATGTGGGGGTACGAGACGACGCCCAACACGCCGATCCAGATCCCGGTCCCTGCGCCGGGGGCGGCGATGGTGATGGTGGGGTTGCCCCTTGTCGCGGCGCGCCGAGGACGGCGATGAAGAGAACAGCGGTCAATGTCACGGAGGCCACGTCGGCGTTGGCGCTGATGTTTCTCACGAGCGCCGCACACGCCGCCGTCGTGATCCACGACAACCGAGACGGCGCGTTTCAATGGACGCGAACTCTGTATTTCGGAGACGGCAATCCGCAGTACGGTACCTATCTCGACATTCGACAGTCGCCGCAGCAGTCGGGGGAGCACACGCCGGGATCGTTTCTCAACTGGTTCTCATTCGGGTTCACGGGGTCGAGCCCCGGGATCTTCAGTATTGAGAGCCGGGACGGGGGTGAGATAGCATTCAACGAAGAACCCAAGCACTACACCTGGAATGGGGGCCCGATCACCACAACTCCGGTCAACGAATTCCTGCCAGGGGAGCAGGTCGACCAGGAGTTTCGGTGGGAAGCGTGGGGAATGCACTTTTTCGCGCTCCCCTTCAGCGTCAGCATGGACGGGGGAACACCTCTCATCGAACCGCTCGCGTTCCTGGGAGTGCGCATCAAGAACGGGCCCAACTCGTACAACTACGGCTGGATCCTCTATGAAAATTGGACCAACCCGCTGATGTGGGGATACGAGACGACGCCCAATACGCCGATTCAGATCCCGGTCCCTGCGCCAGGGGCGGCGATGGTGATGGTGGGGGTGCCTGTCGTCGCGGCGCGACGAGGGCGGCGATGATGGGGGCGGGGTCACCGCCTGCGGCGCGTGTTCAGGACCCAAAGGGCGACGAGGAGGGACGGCGCGCCAGAGCGGGGTCCATTTGAGGGCTTTGGGCCACGCGGGGGCTTCGGGAGGCGAGCACGCGCCCCACCGGCCGGCTTCCACTAGAATCGCTCCATGGCAAGCGTCGTCTTTTACTTCCAGGTCCACCAGCCCTTCCGCCTCAAACGCTACTCGGTGTTCCACACCGACCCGTTCTACTTTGACGATGCGAAAAACGCGGAGATCTGCCGGAAGGTCGCCGACAAGTGCTACCGGCCGGCGACGGCCCTGATCCTGGACCTTGTGCGCAAGCACAAGGGCAATTTCAAGGTCAGCTACGCGATCACCGGCGTGGTGCTCGACCAGATGCAGGCCTGGTGCCCCGACGTGATCGACCTCTTCAAGGCCCTCGCCGACACGGGGTGCTGCGAATTCGTGGGTGAGACCTACTGCCACTCGCTGTCGTTCCTGTACAGCAAGGACGAGTTCCGCGAGCAGGTGGAGATGCACACCAGGAAGATCCAGGACCTCTTCGGGCAGACGCCCCGGGTCTTCCGCAATACCGAGTTGATCTACAACAACGAGCTGGCGGCGTACCTCGCCGAGATGCGGCTGCCCAGCGGCGAACCCCGGTTCCTGGGGGCGCTGTGCGAGGGCGTGGACCGGCACCTGGGGTTCCGCTCCCCCAACTTCGTTTACCAGCCGCCCGACATGCCGGGCCGGGACCTCAATTCCGTCGGCGGGCGGCCCTTCGGGCTGCTGCTGAAGAACTATCGCCTCAGCGACGACATCGCCTTCCGCTTCAGCAACCGCGGCTGGGCCGAGTGGCCGCTGAGCGCGGAGAAATTCGCCAAGTGGGTCCACCAGATCAACGGGGACGGCTATCTCTGCAACCTGTTCATGGACTACGAGACCTTCGGGGAGCACCAATGGGCGGAGACGGGGATCTTCGACTTCCTCGCCAAGCTCCCCGAGGCGATCTTCGACGTCGCCCCCGGCCAGAACCACTTCAATACCGTCTCCGAGGCGCTCAAGCAGTTCAGCCCGGTGGGCACGTACGACGTGCACGACTTCATCTCGTGGGCGGACACCGAGCGCGACCTGACGGCGTGGCGAGGCAACGCCATGCAGTGGAACGCGCTGGAGGAGACCTACCGGATCGAGCACGAGATCAAGAAGAAGCTGGAGGCGGCGACGGCCAAGGGTGACGCCCCGATGGCCAAGCACCTGGGCTACGTGCTGGGGGATTGGCGCAAGCTGACGACCAGCGACCACTTCTACTACATGTGCACCAAGTACTTCGCCGACGGTGACGTGCACAAGTACTTCAACCCGTACGACTCTCCGTACGACTCGTACATCAACTTCATGAACGTGCTGGACAACCTGCGGACGCGCCTGGCGGCGCCGGCGCCGATGTCCGCCGTCGCCGCGGCCCGCTGAGGGCGGACGATCGCAAGAGGCCGAACTAGGATTGCATCCCCTGGTGGGGTGGCAGAGCGGTTGAACGCGCCAGACTTGAAATCTGGTATGCCCTTCGGGGCATCGGGGGTTCGAATCCCCCCCCCACCGTTCCCGCCGTGGAGGACCCACGCGGACGACCCGGCCCGGATCCCGGGCCGAAAGGCATTCCGGTCACGATCAAAAAGAACGACGCCGGGCGTGAGCCCGGCGTCGCTGTTCATACTGGGATGTGGCGGTCGCTTAGCGGCGACGGCGGAAGGCGGCCAGGCCGGCCAGACCCGCGAGGCCGGCGGCGGCGGGGGCGGGGACGGCGGTGGCGCGGAAGGCGATCGTCGCGTCAGAGAAGCCGGTGGGGATGAAGGTGGGGGAGAAGGTCACGTCGTGCGTGCCGGCGGGCAGGATGAAGGTGCCCTTGCTGAAGAGGGGGTTGGTCCAGGCGACGTTGGGGTCGGAGGTGAAGCTGGCGCCGAAGGGATCGAGGCCCAGGGCGGCGTAGTCGGGCAGGATGGGGGTGCTGCCGAAGTAGGAGCCATCGACGTAGACGTCGGCGGCGTCGCCGACGACGAAGAGGTCGGTGACGTCAAGGGCGACGGCGCTGGCGGAGGTGTACGTCCAGGGGCCGCTGTAGAACGAGCCGACGGAGATGAACTCGTCGAGCACGGTCCAGGTGCCGTCGGTGGGCAGCACGTTGCGCTGGCCAAACTGGGCATCCTTCGCGAAGCTGGACTGAACGGTCGCGGAAGCGGTCATACCAGCGGCCGCAACGACGGCGCTCATGCCAAGGGCGTACATCTTCATATGTTAGAACTCCTGTCTCTTACCACACACCCATGAGGGGTGCAACCCACCCTCCTCCTGTTTTGGAAGGCACCGTAGCATATGAAGAGCCGAGCCCCAATGCTAGCCTTGGTTCAAAAAAAGTAGAGATTTTACCCCAGCCATTTTACAACGGATGCGATTGTCCGCATTGCGTGCTTCCCTGATTGGCTTATGGAAGGGAGATGTTGACCTTGATTTGGGTCGGCAATTCGGCCTGTTCCACCGCCTGCAGCGTCTGGCTGAAGGGAAAACGGCCGGTTACGAGCGGCGCGGGGCTCAACGTATTGTTGCCGAGCTGCATTATGGCTCCGGCGTAATCCTCCCCACGAGCACCGATAACCTCTATCTCTTGGGACGCAGCCGCAGCCAGTACATGATATGGAGTGTATTCGGTGGACTCTGGGTCCCGGCGAGCCTCGTGGGAGAGGATGATCCGGCCGCGGGGGCGGACCAGCTCCATCGCCAGAGCCAAGCCTTGGGCGGTGCCGGTGGCATCGATCACCACATCCTGATCCTGGCGCCGGCCGGCATCGGCAAGGGGGCGATGCCGCAGACCCCATTTCTCGCACACCGAGGCGCTGGCGGGCTGGCCCGTCAGCATGCGGACGGTGTCCTTGTTCCGGGAGATGAGCAGGGCGGTCAGGAGCGCGATGGCGTTGTCACCCAGGACGGTGATGAAGGGCTTGGAGGTGGGCGGGATGGCCCGGGCGAGGTGTGACGCGGCGGCGAGGGGGGTAGCGAGCACGGCGTCGTCGTCCGCGACGTGGGCGGGAACTTCGGTGAGGTTGGAGGCGGGGATCGTGAGATATTCGGCGAAGCATCCGGGGCGGCCGGGCTCACCCAGTTCCCTGCGGGCGCGGCAGTGCACGGAAAGGCCGGAGCGGCAGCGATCACAAGTTCCACAGACAAGGAGGGCCGAGCCCACCACACGTTTGGCGATCCATGCCCGGAGGGAAGGCCGACCCGGAGCGTCCGAGACCTCTTCGACCACGCCGACGAATTCGCGGCCCGGGATCCGATCGCCCTTCACGTTGGTAGAGGGAAAGTCTTTGGGCCCGATCCCAACCCGAAGCATCCGGACGAGGACCTCCCCGGGCGCTGGACGCGGCGTGGGGAGATCGATGACGTGGAGCCCCCGGCCGGAGGAGAACTGAAAGGCCTTCATGGAAGCGGGCCTCGGGGAGAATCGTTGCTCAGGGAGTTTTGAAGCGGGAGGATCATTCGATGACGACCGCCTTATTCAGCCGGATGCTGCCGGCGACGTCTTCCACGGTGACGTAAACCCGCTGGCCTCGCAGGGCGCCGGCGTTGTCGTAGCGGAAGGCCCGGAGGCCGACGCCGCCGGGGAGCAGATTGGTGATGACGCCCTTGGAGCGGGAGAGACCGGGCGCGAACGCGGTGAGCTGAAGGTCGACCGGGCTCTTTCCGCGATTGGAGGTGTAGGCCTCCACGATGACATTCTGGTCGGCATCGATCTTGGCGGTGACCTGCACGTCGAGGACCGCGGAGCCGAGCTCAACATCCCGGTGGATTCGGAGGGAGCCCAGGGACTGGTCGGAAGCCACGTCCACGTCCATGACGAAGTCCTTCATTCCGGCTTCCTCGCCGGGGCTGAATGAGAACTCGACGGGGATTCGCTGCTGCTTGCCGGCCTCGACGAGCACGCGGGCCTGGCGCGGGGTGATGTGCCAGCTGCGATCGCGGCGCGAATCGGCCCCTTCCACTCCGCCGGGCTTGACGACGCGGACATTGACCTCGACAGGGACGGGCCAGGGATTGCTCACGACGATCGAGTGCTCGTGCGACTTGGCGCTCGCCTCGATCATGGGAGGATCGATCTGCACCCCGGCCTGGAATATTGCAAGGCGCGGGTCCACGCCCTCCACGATGATCGGGTCGTTCCGCAGCCGCAGGAGGGCCTCGGGGGACCATCCGCCCTTCGACAGACCGCTGCGGAACCGCGCGGCCTCGTCCTGCGGATCACCGGGCGCGATCTCGTTGCCGAACACATCGAAGGCCCTCACCGGGGAAGCGCCCAGGTACGCACGCAAGGGGCCGGAGGCGGAGTCCGATTCACTCCAGGCGACGAGCACGCCCTGATCGGTCGAATCCATGTCCCCGGCAGGAGCAAAGACCAAGGCACGCAGGCCCGGCGCCGAGGGCAGCTCGCCGACAAAGCGCCGACCGGAAAGGCGAGGGATGATGTTCGCCATCACGGCCATTTCGGGGCGTGGCGTCAGCTCTGAGGGTGAGTCGGTGGTCCATGACCAGGGCTGGAGCAGCGCGACCGACGCGCCGGGGTCTTCCCCGAAGGCTTTCCAGAATTCAACCAGCCGCCGCGCGGTCTCCGCGGCGCCGTCGAGCATGGTGGCGCGTTCGTCGAACGACGTTCCCAGCACGACCGTGATGTCGTGCTTTGGGGCCTTGCCCTGGGAGGCGCCGCCGGAGCCGCCCATGCCCTCCGCGGCCTTGAGAGAGTTCGCGAGCACCGCAATGGAACTGGCGGGCATGTCCTCGGGCACGAAGAATCGGATCGAAGCGTCGCGTGGCAGTTCCCGGAGGATCTGGGGCGTGACGGCGAGGTCGGCGCGCCAGGGCACGCAGATGATGGGGCCGGGGACGAGGCGCTCGAAGACCTTCACGACGCTCGCGAGCGTTTTCTTGCGGCTGGGGTCCCAGAAGATCCGGTCATCCCAGGGGGAGCCGATCTCCCATCGGCGGATGCTCTGGCCGAAGCGGTCGAGGTAGCGATCGACGAACGGACCCCAGAGCTCGGGGCCTTTGCGGGCCAGCTCCCAGGGATCTTCGGGGTCGACGCGGGCGGAATCCGAGAGGTCCTGTGGGAGCCGCGGCATGCTCAGCGTGACCTGACGTCCGCGTTCCAGCAGGCGGGTCACGAGGGAGGAGGATCCCAGGCGGGAAGCCGACTCCTTCGCCGCGTCGTAGAGGCCATCCCAGATGGGCAGGGAGACCGCGCCGACGCCCACGCGGTCGAGCAGCTCGGGCAGCGCGGCGACCAGGCGGGGGTTGGGATCGGTGGCGACGAGTTCGAAGCGTTTCCAGTCGGCGAGGGAGCCGCCGAGCTCCCCGCGGATGGTGCCGCTGTCGCTGGGTCCGGCGGGAGGAATCCACAGAAAATCGACGTAGATGGTGGCGAGAACCTTTCCGGCGCTCTGCACCGCGAGGGTGGCGCGGTACCAGCCCAGCTTGGTCGTGTCGGGCTGCCAGACGCCCATGGTGCGGCCCGTGGTGAGTTGGCGTGTCTGCTGGTCCACGACGCGGTCGGCGGCGTCGGTAAGAGACAGATGCACGGTGAGCTTCTCACCGGTGAGGTCTCTCACGAGGAAGTTGATGTCGGGACGGGCGGGGGCGACGAAGACATTGCTCGGTGAGGCGGTGGAGATCTGGATCCGGGGGAGCTGTGAAACGGTGACGTCGTCGAACCAGGCAGCGCCTTCGAAATCTTCGCTCAGCACCTGGCGCTGGCCGATCGCGTTGGCCTGAAACTGGCTGGGCTGAAGGAGCTGGAGCTCGATCTGGAGGAACGAAGCGGTGTCGAAGTCGCCGGGGAGCTCGACGCGAACGGGTGACCAGTGGCCTTGGGAGACAATGAGCTCACTGGGGCGCTCGCTGCCGGGCACCAGTTCTCCCTCGGCATCGAGGAGGCGGGCGACCAGGCGTGCCCGGGCGTGCCGGATGCCATCGGTGAGGATGTGGGCGGTGACGGCGTAGTCGGCGCGCTGGAAGACGGGGAGGACGCCGCGTTCCAGCAGCAGGCTGGTGCTGCCGCCGCGGGTGGGGAGCTTGACGCTGCCGATACCTCCGTGGGCGTGCGTTCCGTCGAGCTCGGCGGCGTTCCAGATCGGGAAGCCGGGGCGATTTCGGCCCGCGTCGGGGGAATCCTGAGCGCGGACCCAGTAGCTGGGCACGGGCGCGGGGCTGGTTTCGATCTCTTCGAAGTCAAAGACCTTGGCTTCTCGCTGCGCAAAGGCGGGGCGACGCTCGGAGGAACTTTGCGCCCGGCAGAGCAAAGGCGCAAAAACTGCCGCTCCTAGCGCCAACAGCGCGCGGAGCCCGACCACGGAGCACGGTCGCGCGCCAACGCGTGGGATGGATCGGCAGCGGAGCATCCAAGGAGGTATCGGACCGCCGGGGCCCGGAGATTGGTCGAGAGAGGGCACGGCGGCATCAACGCACGGCTCATGCCAGATTTCCGCGCCCGCGCCGCAGGACGTTGGCGGCGACGCGGAGGATGACGAATGTCGCCAGCCCGTACATGGACCATACAGCGGCACAGAGAATGGCAAATTCCTTGGGGGCGTAGCGCAGACCGGCGATCGCGTAGGTGATGTTCCAATCCCACGCGTGCCGGTGCCGGATTTCAACCGCGGAGCTGACGGCCAGGGAGACGGGGCTGGCGCTGAGGAGATAGGAGGCAAAGTCTCCGGACTGGCGGTACCCGGCGAGGGCGGCGAGGAACTCGACCATGAGGGGTATGACGAGCCAGAGGGTGAGGGCGGAGAGGAGCGCGAAGATGCCGGCGAGGCTGGTACGGCGGATGACCAGGCTCCAGAGCACGCCGGCGGCGCACAGGAATGCGGCGATGACGACGAAGCTCGTGAAGTAGTAGAAGAGTGGAGGGGCGACGAAGATGTCGCCCAGAGGGGCGAGGATCAGCAGCACGATGGCGGCCAGGGAGGGGATGGGCCAGAGCCTGCAGAAGCCTCCGACGAACTTGCCCCAGACGATCTGGCGGGAGGTGAGGGGCGTGCTCAGCAGCGTGGGCCAGGTGCGGGCTTCGCGTTCGGTGCCGATGGAAGAGGTGGTGATGACGGCGGAGGCGAATGCAAACAGGATGACCGCAATGACGGCGATCACCTGATGCGTTTCGGGATCGCTCAGCCCTGCGAATGAGTAGATGACGGCCAACACCAGCAGGAGGGCTCCCATCCGGAGGATCCCCTTGGTGCGGGAGCGGAAGGCGGTGAGGCGAAGCTCTCGCCACAGCACGGGCTGGTCGCTGACGGTGCGGCTGTGATGCTGCGCCACTTCCACTCGACCGGGAGTGTTTGGCAGGATTGCGCCCTCGGCCGGGACGGCGGGAGATTTGGGTGTGCGGGTGAACCATGCGCGGGCGCGGGGCTGAAACTCTCCTCCGCTTTGGGTCATCACGCGGCGAAGCAGCCCCGCGGTCCACAGCCACAGGAGCGAGGACACCCCGAGGGAGCCTGAGAGGCTGGTTCCCACCACGGTCCACAGGCTGCCCGCCTGCGCGGAACCGGTGAGTTCCCGGGAGACAAGACCCATGGCCCACGGAGGGCAGAGCGCCGCGGGGATCCACGGCGGGATATGGATCCGCAGCTTTCCGAAGAGCCAGGCGCCCGCGGAACCCAGGATGAGCGGAATCACGCCGTGGACGACGATCAGCATCGCCCACGCGGACATCGCCGCGCTGACGCCGCGGGGGGCGTGGAGCGAGGCTGCCATCGCCCAGGAGGCGGCGAGGACGGCCGCCCCGAGCGTGACCAGCGTGCCGGCGACGACGACCTGGGGGTCAAGTCCGCCAAAGACCCGCATGCCCAGCAGGACAGGGAGGGGGACCAGGGCGAAGACAAGGAGGTGCGTGAGGTGGGCGAGGAGCTTGCCGGAGACGATCTGTCCGACGGTGAGAGGCGTGGTGAGGAGCGCGGGGAGCGTCTTGTTGCGGCGTTCGTCGCAGAGGGAAGGGCCGACGAGCAGGGGAGCGGCGAAGAGCAGGCCGAAGAACTGGAACCACATGACGGTGCCGGCGAGGATGGGAGCGACGGCCTGCATCTGCTGGAGGCGCGAGGCGGGATCGCGGGAGCTGTTCTCGTTGACGAAGATGAGCAGTACGAGCCCGACGAAGCCGCAGAATGCGGCGGCGTAGAGTCCTCGCGCCCAGTACGTGGCGTTGCGCCGGCCCGACGCGCGCACTTCCTTCTGGAAGATCGCCCAGGGGCCCGAACCGGGCACGCCGATGGGGTTGAGGGACCGCAGCCAGCGGCCGACGACGCTCATTGGAGCGCCCCCGTGGTGAGCCTGAGGAAGGCCTCCTCAAGCTTGACTTCCTCTGGCGTGAACGCGGCGATGCGGGCGCCGGCGGCGAGGAGGGATTCGAAGAGGAAGTGGTGGCCGTGCTCCCCGGGAACGAGGTCGATGACGATGGTGGGGGGCGCATTGGGAGGCTGGTCCGGTGTCGAGGCCTTGGCGATGCGGGCGTCGGCGGCGAGAATCTCGCAGATGCGGCCGGCGGGGGCGCTCCCGGGCTCGAGGCGGATGGTGATGCGTTCACCGCCGCGGACCTTGGCGTAGGCGTCGCGGATGGAGCCGGAATAGAGGAGCTTGCCGCGCTCGATGATGCCGATGCTGGTGCACATCTCGGCGAGCTCGGTGAGGATGTGGGAGCTGATCATCAGGCACTTGCCCATCTTGCCCAGCTCGATGAGCAGCTCGCGCATTTCGATGCGGGCGCGGGGGTCGAGCCCGCTGGAGGGTTCGTCCAGGAGCAGGACCTTCGGATCGTGGATGAGCACGCGCGCGACGCCCAGCCGCTGCTGCATGCCGCGCGACAGGCCCTCGACCTGGGTGTGCTTCTTCTCGACCAGGTCGGTGAGCTGGAGAACGCCGTCGATGGTGGAGCGGCGCTGCTTGCGGTTGATGCCGAAAGCCGCGGCGAAGAACTGGAGGTACTCGTCCACCGTGAGGTCGTCGTAGACGCCCAGGAAATCGGGCATGTATCCCAGGACGCGGCGGACATCGTCACCGTGGGTGCGGACGTTGAACCCGCAGACAGTCGCGCTGCCCTTGTCGGGGCGGAGCAGGCACGAGAGGATCTTCATCGTCGTGCTTTTTCCCGCGCCGTTGGGGCCGATGAAGCCGAACACTTCACCGGGACCGATGGACAGGCACAGGTTGTCCAGCGCGGTGAGGGTTCCGTAGATCTTGGTGAGTCCTTGGGCTTCGATCATGGGGCGGCCTCCGCCGGGACGTCGGTGACGGGGATGCAGAGGCGCATGAACGTCCAACGCTTGCCGGGCACGGGCGTGGGAGTCGTCGCGACGGCGCCGGCTTCGTCCTCGATCACGAGCTTGATCACGGCCCATCGGCCGGAGGCGGCGAGGAGGTCGAAGGCGCCGGTTCGTTCGGTGGCGCCGGGGAGGAGTGCGGGAAACCCGCGATTGCCGCGGGGAGACTCCAGTTCCATATCGGCTCGCGTGGTAACGGAGGGGATGTCGAGAAGATCGTCTGGTCCTTCATCCTTGGCGGTGAACCGGGCCGCCCATCGCCCGTCCGCGGCGACGCGCGAGGACATGGGTCCAGGGAGGCGTGACATCCGCCGCGTCACGCCGGCGAACTGCACGCTGGCGTGCGAGATGGGCTTGCCGGGAGGAAGCCCGGCGAGTGAAACGTCCCATTCCACGCCGGCGTCTGAACTTGCCGGGAGAAACTCACCGGTAAGGGAAGGCAAGACATCGTCCGGTGCGGCGGCCTGATCGAAGATGGCTCGCATCATCCACTGGCCGACCCACATGCGGCCGGGGATGTTGGAGACGGCGGATCCTTCACCGTGACCGATCGAAGCCTGGAGCGTGACCAATGGGGAGAGCACGCTGCGACCGGAGATACCGGGAGAGAGTGGGGATACACCCCTTGCCCACGTGCCGGCGGGAAATCCGGCGAGTTCCATCTCTGAGGCGTGGCCCGCGAAGACGCAGGTGATCGCGCTGGAGCAGATCAGGGGACGCTCCCCGGGCGTGGCGGGCAGGCGGACGTCCACGGCCTGGATGCGATCCAAAGACGTGGGAGCGGTGCGAACGAAGGTTGGAAGGACGATGGCGACGACGGAGATCAGGCCCGACCAGCCCAGTGCGGTGGCCCAGGATCGCTGGCGGGCGTTGAGACGGCGGAGGACGACGGCGTCAAAGGGTCCGATCAGCAGTACAAGCATCGCGGAGCAGATCCACACGGGAAGCAGCGCGGACACTCCCATGGCGCGTGAGCCGACCAGGTCCCCGATGCATGCCCGGATCGCCGCGGCGTGGGCCATCGAATCTCCCGAGCCGGACCAGTAGTCCAGATCCCAGTCACGCCGGGCGTTGTTCGCCGGAATATCGGGGACGGCGACCATCCACGCGGCGGCAGACGCGGATGACGACAGCCTCGCGGGGATCGCCTCGGGATCCACGCCCAGCACGGTCAGCCGCCCGAGGCCGACGGGCCCCTCGGCGAGAAAGCCGGCGTCGGGTGAGAGCTCCCACCGTAAGGTCCAGCCGGCATTCCTGGCGTTTTCTGTAAGGTGGATCGCGCGCCCGGTGAGCTGGGCCGCGCAGGCCGGGGCCGTGGACGTTGAGGGAAGGTCTTCGTCGTCCTGGGCCACCTTGTTATCGATGATGGCGCTGATGTCCGCGCCCTCCTCATCTGTCGGGGCGTCCGCGTCAGGAGCTTTCGGCGCATCGGCATCCGCGGTGGAGCCGCTCGGCGTCGCGTACACGGCAAGGTACTCGGAGGCGAGGGAGGCGCGGGTTGCGCGCGGCGCGGCGTCGTCGAGGCGGAGGATGTCGTACTCCGCGGTTCGCGGGAAGGCGAGCCTCCATTCAGAGCCGGGCGCAGAAGCCACCACGATGAGGCGGCCGCCGGCGACGAGCCACTGCTGGAGGGCATCCCGGGAGCGAGATTCCATCCGGGAAAGAGAGGGAGCTTCAATGACCACGGCCGGGACCGACTCGTAAGCGCTCCAGACGCGAGGGAGTCGGTCCAGGGGATGGTTCTGGACCCGCATGCGTTTCCAGGCTTTGGCGGGGCTGGTCTGTTGCTTCTCGATGCCCGAGTTTGGCCAGCGTGACGTCGGGGGCGCGGGATTCTGCGGTTCCGCAAGCCGTGAACGAAGCATCGACGATGGTCCGGCGGAGATGATCGGCGCGCCACGAAGGCCCGCGTGCATGCGGAGCGGGAGTTCGTCGCTGGAGGGCAGCGTGGCCTGCGCCTGCACCCGATCGATCACACGGCCCGACTGATCTCTCAGCGTGAGGGAGAGCGTCCGCAGGTCTCGCGGCCACGCGGCGCAGAAGTCAACGGGAACCGTAATTCCCGGCGTCGCGGAGGCGGGAACCTGGATGGTTGCCTGCTGGGTGCCGTCCTGCTCGAAGGAGATCTCCAGCACGCCGGTACAGCCGCGCTCTCCTCCGCCCAGCCAGACCGTGGCGGGGTTCCACACCTCGGGCACGCACTCCCCGGACCATCCGACCTCGATCGATTCGATGAATGAAGCCTTGGGATCCTTCGGATTCACGGAGCGCTGCTGAGCCACGGCAAGGGGCGCGGCAAGCGCTATCGCCGCGAGACACGCGGCGAGTCGCGGCATCCTTCGAACTCCCGTGCTCCCGGGCAACAGAGAACTCCCTTTCACGCGCGGCGAGCTCCGAGTTCAAGAGGGCGGAGCCTCAGACGTGGACCTTGCGGTTGTAGACAAACCATTCGAGCAGGACCACCCCCAGGGCTCCCAGAAGGAACCACGGCCAGAGCTTGCGGTCGGACGTGCGTCCGCCCGACTGCTGGGCGCGAACGACCTTCGTGGCCAGCGACAGTTCATCGGAAGATGCGACGTCTGATTCCGCGGCGTCCATCAGATTGGCGGCGTAGCTGCGGGCGGCGCGGCCGTCGCGAACGGTGTCGGACGGGGTCCCGGGCCCGACCCAGCCGACTTCGTAGAGCCCCGCGAGTCGAACCGGGCCGTAGACGATGCGTCCGTCTGCGGCGACGGTAAGGCCCTCTTCGGCACCGGAGCTGGACCGAGCGGCGTTGGCGGGGGGACGGATGCGCACGTTGGTGGAGCCCAATGGAAGGCGATCGGAGAGGACGGTGCCAGGCTGGATCATTCCCTGCGGGAGCTTACCGCTCTCCCCGCTTACCGGGCTGGAATCCGCGGCGCCGCCGAGATAATCCACGGCGGAGGCCATGAAGACAACGAAGCTGACATCGAAGGGCCAGTTGCTCTTGGAAAGGTCGAACGGCACGATCACGGCCCGCCACTGACCATCGGACGACGAGGCGTCGATCATTCCCGGACCGCGGCTGGTCTGGGCGATCGCCGTAGCGCCGGAGCCGCGCTGGATCTCGACCACACGCATTTCCGAAATGATGACGGGGTCAAGGGTGAGGCTGCGCAGCACGGGATGGTCGCGCATCCAGTCGATGAAGACGGCTTCGGAGCCGCTCGCGGGCGTTCCATCAGCGCCCGCCGGGGTGCCGGCGAGGCCGCGATCGGTGAGGCCCATCTCAGGCGGAACAGAGCCGAGGATGAGATAGCGGCCCGGCGGAAGGGCGGGGACAGGCGGTGCGGAAGGCGCGGATCCCTGGGGAGGTGCGGGCGAGCCGGGGGGAGGCGGGCTGCCCGCGGCGGGTGCCGTCCCGGGCTTGGCCGCGGGCGTCCCCTTGATCGGCGGAACCCAGCCGTCGAGGATTACGACGTCGTACTCCCCGGTCTTGCCATCCTTCACGCGCTGCTGATACTCCTCGGGGGTTAGCGTGTCGAGCTTGGCGAGGGGCAGGCCTTCGAGCGCGGCGGCGAGGAAGAGATTGCCGCGGGTCACGGCGGCGACGGCGAGCTTCTTGGCGGGAGGGATGACCAGGGTGGCCTGGTTGTCGGTTTCCAGCGCATCGCCGGCAGGGGATTGATCCAGGTTGGGGGATCGCAGGCGGATCCGGGCGATGGCGCCTTCGCTCCGCTCGATCTGGAAGACCACGCCGGAGGCGGCGGGGGTGATCGAACGCAGCGCGATGGCTTTGCCCTCGGCATCCTTGCCGTCGCCGGGAACCAGCTGCACCGTGGCGGCGGGGAGCTCGAGCGTCTTGATCCCCGCGACCTTGCCATCGATCGAGAGCTCGATGTCGATCGACCGCGCCTGCTCGAAAGTTGACTGCGCGCTGGCGAAGATGCTCAGCTTGGTGGGGTCTTCGTAGGAACGCTCCCAGCGAAGTCCGACGACGCCCAGATTCGCCGAATCGGGCTGGCCCACGCGGTGGAAGACGACCTCGTCGCTGAGCCCGGGCTTGACGTCGGCGATGTCGGAGACTTTGCCGTCGGACCAGATGTGGATGGTCACGGGGATGCCGGCGTCGAGACCTTCGACGCTGAATTTCTCACCGCTGCGCGGGTCGGCGACCAGGGCGCGCTTGGGGGAGTGGGCCTTGGCGAGTCGCATCGCTTCGCCCATCAGCGTGGGGGCGTCGGTGGGCTGGAGGGCGTCGACCGCCGCCTTCAGCATCGCCTTGTCGCCGGTGAACTGCTGGCGAACCTCGGCGGTGGTGTCAAACGCGACGATCATCGCCTCCGCCCCGCCGCCGGAACTGAAGACGCCGGCCTCGGGAAGGGAATCGATGAGCTCCTTGGCCTGCTTGCGTGCGACCTCGAAGCGGGACATGGCCTTGGGATCGTCGTACGAATTGGGCGTGGGCCCTTCCCCATCGATCGCCGACATGCTTGCGGAGCGATCAATCATGATGATCTGGCGGGCGTTCTGGAACTTTTCCCCCTTGAGCTGCGGCTGCGCGACGGCGAAGAGAGCGGCGGCGAGGACCAGGAGCTGGAGGATGAGCAGGATGTTGCGGCGGAGTCGCTGGAAGGGCGCGTTGGCCTGGAGGTCCTGGATCGCTTTCTTCCAGAGGAGCGTGGTGGAAACTTCGAGCTCTCGGCGGCGGAGCTTGAGGAAGTA
The DNA here is from genome assembly GCA_044226385.1 of Phycisphaerales bacterium. GTDB lineage: Bacteria > Planctomycetota > Phycisphaerae > Phycisphaerales > UBA1924 > JAEUJB01. Next base: position 121,255 of record JBGAHA010000005.1, on the reverse strand, counting down.
GAGAATGACCAGGGAGGGGATGGCGATCCCGGCGGCGATAGCGGCGATGAGGGGGGTGAGGAAAGTCATTTCACCAGCCCCCTTCTCCGCAGATAGTCGAGAATCAACGTGTCAATGGGCGTATCGCTGCGCACTGAGAGGAACGTGATCTCCCTCCGGGCGCAGAAGTCTCGCAGCTGGTCGTTGTACGCCGTCAGGTTGGCCTTGTACTTCTTCAAGAGCGGGGCGGAGATGGTCACTTCGGTCTGGTCCCCGTCCTCGACATCACGCAGGCGCAGATCCCCAGTGAGCGGCGGGTCGATTTCCTGCGGGCTGAGGACCTGGATCGCGAAGACGTCGTAGCCGTGGCCCACGAGCATGCGCAGGCCCGCCTCGTAGCCGTCCTTGAACATGAAATCGGACATGACGACCATGACGCCTTTGCCGCGGCGCGTAAGGGCGATGCGCTCGGCGGCGCTGCGAAACAGCAGCGGGCCCGAGGGCCGCACGGAGCAGATGAAACGGGCCAGGTCGTGCGTGCGGCGGCGACCGCGCAGGTCACGGATCGCGGAGACTTCGGTGGCGCCGACGGATTCTCCCGCCGCCTCTTCGGCGCCGGCCTCGACGATTGCTGGAAGCGCGGCGAGCTTTTCACCGCCCATCACGGTGCAGGCGACGCGGTTGAGGTTGACCAGGCCGATGTACCCAAGCGCCATCGCGGCCTTCTGCATGAACAGGAACTTGCCCGGCTCCCCGCAGTCGCTGGACTCGCTCCCGTCGATCACCACGTGCATGGCGAGGTCTTCCTCCTCAAGAAAGAGCTTGAGGAAGAGGCGATCCAGGCGGCCGAAGATGTTCCAGTCGATGTGTCGCAGGTCGTCACCGACGACGTAGGGCCGGTGGTCGGCAAACTCGACAGACTGGCCCCGCTTCTTGGACCGCCGCTCGCCCTTGAGCTTTCCGGCGAAGACCTTGCGGGAGGAGAGGTCGAGCGGATCGAGCTTGGAGATCAACTGGGAATCCAGCAGATCGTCGATCTTGGCGGGGCGGGATGTCTTGGGTGTTCGGAGCATAAATACATCTCTAAACGCGAAGGGCTCAGAGCGTTGAAGTAGGCTCTGCATGCTGGCTCATGGGTACACCCGTCTGCGTTCTCTGCAACCTCCGCTTTAGAAAAGCTTTGCTCACTCACTGACTCTTCACGCGCACAAGCTTCTCCGCCGGACCAAACGCCCCCGGATCGCCCGCCGCCTTCTTCAGAACTTCCAACATCGCCGCGTTGTCACGCACCACGAGTCCTCCCGAGCCGGGCTGTTCCTGGGCCGTGGAGCGGTAGATGGCGTTGGGCATGCTCTTGCTCGCCTCCGCAAGCCACTCGGGGCGCAGCGGGCGATGCGTGATCGTCTCCCCGATCTCTTCCACCAGGGCGTAGTGGTACACGGGGATCTCGCTGCGGCGATCGGGCTGGAAAAGGGAGATCTCGATGAACTTCTTGCCGTTGATGCTGAGCAGGTGTCCCTGGTACGTCGCCGCGGTCTTGCCGTCGTCAAACTCGGCCTCGAACGCGCGGTTGCCCAGCCGCTCGATCTCGACCCTTGTGCCGTTGGCGGTGGTCCAGTTGCCCTCCATGGAGCGGTCGACAATCTGGTACGCCGGGTCGATGCCGCCGGGAGGACCGGACTGGCAACCGGCAAGGAGTGTGATGGCGAGGGACGCGATGATCGCGGCGCGGATCATGGATGACTCCTGGATGAGCCGGAAGAGGCCGGCGAAAGCTCGGGTGATGTAAGAAGAGTCGCCGCGCCGGAGCATGTCGTGCGGCGGCGACGGATACAAGACGCGGTCAATGGAATCGTGGCGCAGGTCAGGAAAACAATCGAGGGAAGTACGCGGGGTAAATGCTTGGACTCTGCCACGGTGTGGGCGATCCAGTCGTAGGTCGGCACGCGTTTACCGGTGGAAAGGATGATCCCGGAGGGGTTGGCGGGGCAGCCGCTGTCTTCGCTCGTGGCGCGACAGGAGATCGCGGCGATTCCCAGCTCGCCCACGGGCACCACTTCCCCCGGATCGCTCACCCCGTTGGAGTTGCGATCGAACCACGCGGCGAGGCCGCGCAGCTCCTCACCCCGCAGCTGGCCATCACGATTGTCATCGAGCGCGTCGAGGGCCTCGTAGCCATGGCGGAAGAACAGCCACCACGAGACGGAGCCGAAGAGCTGGCGACCCGACGTGATGGCGCCGGTGGCCGCGGGATCCCAGCAGAGAATCCCCGTCTCGGGCCGAACCCATTCCCACGTCAGGCCGCGGTTGGTGCCGTCGAGATCGAATGTGGAATGGTGGTCGGGGCTGAGCAGGTCGCGCAGGCGGCCGCCCCCGGCAAGGCTGAACACGATCGGCGTGATACCTTCGGGCCGCGGCAGATCGTCGAAGGCCTTCTTCGTTGCCTTTGCGGTGGCGAGGAAGATCATCTCGTCCTCGGCCGCTCCCCTCGCTTCGACGCGCGCGACGTAGTGACTCGCGGCTTCGTACGACACCCAGTCTTCCATGCTCCCCCAGAGGGGCTTGGAGGTCGCCTTGCCCTCGACTGGAAGGGCGAGCGTCATGGCGCGGTAATACTGCTCGTCGATCTGGCGCTTCCAGTCTTCGATGAGCAGCCGCTTCGCGGCCGCGGCCCGTTCAGGAGAGGCGTCCTTGAGCAGGGGCAACAGCTTCGAGACGACGCGATCCCGAAGGATCGGCGACCTGTCCCACACCTGGCCACGGATCATCTGCTTGAGATTGGTCTCGGACTGCGGATCGGCGCCCAGGCGCTCGATGTTGCCCGATTCCCACTCTTCCGCTGCCTCGGCGGCGCCTGCAACGGGACACAGGGGGTGTTCATCAATCGTTCCGGCAAGGTCCACGCCGGCTTCGAGCGCAGAGGCCATTGCGAGGCGATACTTGGCGACGTCCGGACGCAGGCGGATGGCCTCATTCAAGTTCTTGATCGCCGCGGACAGTGCCGCCGCGAGCTCCACTTCGGTGGGTGCGTCCTGCTTCTTGTCGCCCCACGCATTCTTCTGCCAGCCAGCCTCGGCGGGTTCAAACGGTCGGTAGGGTCCTTGCTCGGCCCACGTGTACACCTGCTTGTTCTTGGTTTCGTAGACCAGGCCCTGCGCCCGGCCCAGCACGTAGTAGGCCTCGGAATCCTGCGGATTCTCTTTGATCCGCGCTTCGACGTTCTCGATGATGCGGTCGATAGGGGTCCACCCCGGAATAAAGCCGTGGCCGGAGGCGCTGGCGGCGCCGGCCGCGATGATGATCGCGGCGAGCACGCTTCGTGTTCGGGGACAGGAAGTCAGAGAATTCACCACGGATAACTCCTTTCGGTCGGGCGGGCGCGGCTAGACCCCGACCTTCGCCGGCTCGGTGGGCGTAAGCTGCATGATCTTGGCGACCAGGTCGTCGCTGTTGACGCGATCGGCCTCGGCCTCGAAGTTCATGATGAGGCGGTGGCGAAGGGCCATGACGGCGATCGACTTGACGTCTCCGTAGCTGACATGGAAGCGTCCATCGACCAGCGCCTTGACCTTGGCGCCCAGCAGCAGGGCCTGGGCTCCGCGCGGGGAGGCCCCGCAGCGCACGTAGCGGTTGGTGACGCCGTTCTCCCCTCCGGCCGCCGTCGCCGTCCCCGCGTGGGTGGCGAGCACCAGCCGCGCGACATACTCCTTGACGTGCGGCGCGACGATGACGCCGCGGACCAGAGCTTGCAGCGCCAGGATCTGCGGGCCATCGAGCACTTTCTTGGACTCGGGCGTCGCCGAACTCGTTGTGCGGTCGAGAATGGTCATCAGGTCATCGAGCTGGCTGTAGCCCACGTTGATCTTGAAGATGAAGCGGTCCATCTGGGCTTCGGGGAGCGGGTAGGTGCCCTCCTGCTCGATGGGGTTCTGGGTCGCGAGGACGAGGAAGGGCTGGTTGAGCTTGTAGGTCGTTCCGCCACTGGTGACGCTGCGCTCCTGCATGGCTTCGAGCAGGGCGGACTGGGTCTTGGGCGTGGCGCGGTTGATCTCGTCGGCGAGGACGACCTGCGCGAAGATCGGGCCTTTCTGGAACTCGAACTGTCGCCGGCCCGTCTGGGCGTCTTCGGTGACGATGTTGGTGCCGATGACGTCGGCGGGCATGAGGTCGGGGGTGAACTGGATGCGGCTGAAGGGAAGACTCAGCGTCTGGGCGAGGGTGCGCACCAGCAGGGTCTTGCCCAGGCCGGGGACGCCTTCGAGCAGGACGTTGCCGCCAGCGAAGAGGGCGATGAGCACGCCGTCCACGACGTCGGAATGTCCAACGATGACCTTGCCGATCTCGGCCTTGAGCACCTGGAAGGTCTGGCGAAACTGTTCACACTTCTCGCGGACTTCCGCGGTGGTCGCGGGGGCGGTCGCATCGTCGGGTCGGGTCGCCATGGTTTTCAACTCCTCGGTCTTGATCGTCCTGCTCTGGACGGGGCGAATGTCGTGTTCGGGATCGATTCTGTCGGACGGCTGTCTGGATCGATGGTGTCGAACGCTCGTGTGCTCTGGGCTCGGGTGGATTTTTCATTCGCGGCGCCCCGCGAACGTCCGTCATTCGTCGGTCATCTCATCACGTGCTTTCTTCTTGGCCTTCAGCAGGCGTGACATGCCCTCCCCGGGCGGGCCCTGCGGCGATTCGCCGGCGGAAGGAGAAGGACGGACTTCGGGGCGAGCGGCGGCGCCGCCCATTACACCCGCATCGGTGGATTTCGAGGCCGGCGCGTCCTTGGGCGCCTCGAACTTTGCCGACGCCGCGGCCCTGACCTTCTCAAAGCTGGCCGCGGCTTCCTGGGCGAGGGCGCCAGCCTGATCACGCTGCGCGGCGGCATCGATCTTCTTGCGAGCCTTCTCGCGGGCGGCCTGCAAACCCGCCATCTGATCCCCGGCCTTCACCTTTCCGGGCTGCAGCATCGATCGGGCCTTGCGCACCATCCCCGGCAGGTCCACGCGGACGCGGCGAACGCCGACATCCATCACGAACAGCCCGATCGCCGTCAGCGCCGCGGCCATCCAGATCGGCGTCGTCGCCACCGGCATCGTGAGGCCGTCCCGGGTCCAGAGCTTGTCGACCTTGCTCTTGCCCTCGAGCACGCGGCCCTTGGTGAGCTCGGCGACCTGCCGCAGTAGGGCGGAATTGTCCTGAAGGGATCGGAACTCGTCGGCGAAGGGCTTGGAGATCGCCGCCTGCACCGAGCCTTCCATGACCTGGGTCGATCCATCGGCCCCCACGGTGGGCGCGGCGTAGCGAAGGTTCATGACGTGTGAACCCGCGGCGGCCGTGCGAACCTTCCCCTCGTACCGGCCGGGGCCGACCTGCCGGAGTGTGATGTCCTGGCCCGTGCCGTCGGGAGCCGCGACGCGCCCCTGGAACTTGGCAAAGTTCAGTCGCTCACCCTGCGGGTCCAAGGCCTCGACGGTGACGACCGTTTCGTCCCCGCGCGTTTCCGTCGCAACCTTCACGTTCGCCGATCCGCTCGGGCGCATCGCCCAGCGCACGTGCTGCTCCCAGAACTGCCGGAACGCCGGCCACGGGACCCACTGCGGATTCCAGCGGGAGGCCGCGTCGCTGGTATAGGTGATCACGCGCCCCAGGCCGTGCTGCCACTGGGCCATGATCGGGTCGTTTTCCTTGCCTCGCATCGTGACCTGGGAAAGGCCGTCACGGTCCGCGGCGACGACGTAGCCCGCGATCGGGGGCACCGAGGAGATCCCGCGCATGGGTTCGCTGCCGGCGCCGGCAATGGCGGGAACGAAGGGTGTTCCTTCCCAGATGAGGGACCGCTTGACGGTCTGGGCTTCCTTGATGAAGATCTGCGGGATCTGGACGCCCGCGTTGCGCGGATCGACGTTGTAAAACCGGCCCTTGGTGTACTCGGCCATGTACTGCATCGTCTGCTGATCGTTGTACGAGTGCGTGGCGCACCCGACGGCGGAGATGGTGATCTTCGCGTTCACGAACTTCTGCAGCAGGGCCTGGGATGGAGGGGACGGGTCCCCGTCGCTGATGACGATGACGTGCTTCTGACCCGCCGGGGCGGCGAGCATGTCGCGCAGCGTGAGCTCCAGCGAGGGAGCAAAGTCGGGCATGTCCCCGAATTCCAGGTTCTGGATCGCCCGTTTCGCGGCGGTGCCGTCCCCGATCTCACTCAGCGGGTACACCCAGTCAACACCCTGCGCCATGCGGAACTCGTTGATCCCGATCAGGTCGAGCCGGGAGAGCGAGTTGACCGCCGATTCGCAGATCTTCTTCCCCAGAAACACGCCCTCGGGAATCTCCACGGAGTGGATGACCAGCGCCAGCGCTCCGCGAGGCATCTGCCGCTTCTGCGGGGGATCGAGCCGGATAGGAAGTGCGTCCTCAAGCGGGGAACCGATCCAGCCGCCGGCGCCGAAGCTGCGCGGACCGCCGACCATCACCAGCCCGCCGCCCACATCGTGGATGTACTGCTTGAGGTCTTCCTGCTGCTTCAGGCTGAACAGGTCCACCGGCTCGTTGACGAGCATGATCGCGTCGTACCCCGCCAGCTCGGTCAGGGTTCCGGGCATCTGCTCGGCGGTGCGGACATCGGTCGCGATGCGTGCCTCGGTGAGGGAATCCACGAGCGACGCGGCGTCATCGGGAACCTCACGGACGACCAGGACCTTACCCTCTCCCGACACGAACGACACCGCCTCGGCACGGTTGTTCTGGAGGACCACATCCCCCACCGTCTGGCCGTCCGCGCCGACTTCCGGTTCGAAGACCGCTTCAAATTTCTGTGGCCCCGCCAGCCGCGTACGGATGGGCACCGTCAGAACGTTCGGGCCGGCCTTGAGCTCAACGGGCGTGCTCAAGAGCGGGCTGTCGGGGTTGAGATCAACCTGCTCCCCGTTCATCAGGATCGAGAGCTGCCCCCGCGCGGGCCGCGTCGCCTGCAGCACCACGCGCACGGCGAGGTTCTCACCCATGCGCGCCGTCGCCGGGGCGATCAGCCGATCGACCAGCACTTCCGACGTGTAGTCATACGTGAGCGGCAGCACGTCGATGGGGACGCCCGCGGCCCGCGCCGCCTCCGCCGCCTGCAGCAGGCTTCCGGAAGTCTCGTTCCCGTCGCTGATGATGAGGAGCCGGTTCGCCGCGTCGGGAGGGAACACGGCCATTGCCAGCCGCACGCCCGCGGCGAGATTGGTGCCGTCGACCGCACCAATGTGCTGGCGCTCCACGCGGTCAGTCTTGTCGGAGGGCAGCGACTGGACGAACGAGTCCTTGGCGATGGTGACCACGCCCAGGCGATCGGTCGTGCGCTCCCGGCCGGTGACGGTGGCCTCCTCGATGTATCGGTCGACATCCTTCTGGATTGTCGCGGGGATCGACTCACTCGCGTCAATGATCGCGGTGACCGAGACGTCCCGAGCCTGCGTTCGCCACTGCGGCTCTGCCATGGCGCCCGCAATGAGGCAGACAACGATGATCCGCGCCGCAAGCGCGACCCACCGGGTCACCGGCCCAAGGCCCGCAAGGCTGCGGCGGCCCATCCACCAGATGAAGGCGCCGGCCAGGGGAATAAACAGGAGCCACACCGGCCGATCAAACTGAACGGGTCCCACAGACATGGAGGCCAGCACCGCGGGAACGGTCGTCGGCGGGCTCGTGATCTCGACTACCCCCGGAGGCGTCATGGGTGAGCCCCCGCTACGCGCCGCGGGGCGCGAATCCCAGGGATGTCGGCCGCGACCACGCGATTGTTCTGGGAATCAAGCACGAACACCTGGTCGTCGACCACGGTGACGGCCCAGGGGTTGATGAGCTGGCCCGGCAGTCGGCCCGCGCCGCCGTAGCTGCCAAGCCCCTCTCCGGTCCGCAGGTCGATGTGCTGCACGCGGTTGTTGCCGAACTCCGAAACCATCGCGGTCTGATCCCCCAGCATGAACAGACCGTAGGGATACTTGAACTGTCCCCGGCCCTCCCCCACGGTTTCGGGGGACCCGATCCAGGCGATGAGCTTTCCCTCCAGCGTGAATCGGCCCAGGCGATGGTTGCACGCGTCGGCGATGACAAGCTCGGGATCCGCGCCGGGAACATCGTTCAGGCAGATCGACTGGGGCCGGTTGAATTCGATCTGGTCGGCGGACGCAGAGGAGCCGAATCGGCCAAACGACGTCGCGAAGCGGTAGCCGCCTGCGCCGTCGGGCTCCCACACGCTGACGCGATCATTGCCACCGTACTCGGTGACATAAAGGCGCTTCACCTTTGCCGCCTGCTTGTCCATGAGGACCGCGACGTCCGTGGGATAGACGAACTGTCCGGACCCTTCCCCGTATGAACCAAACTGCGCGACGATGGGCGGCTGGCCGGGGAGGAACACGTCCCGGATCGGCACGCCCTCGGGGGCGATAGGGGGCATGCGGTAGATCACCACGCGGTGGTAGTGTGTGTCGGGGACATAGACCAGCTGGGAGCCGTCGTCCCCCGGGGCGATCGTGACGCCGGTGGGCTTGCCAAGGATGAATTCTGGCATGGTCCAGCCGCCCACGCAGCGGCCCGTCGCTGGATCGATCCTCTGCACGCGGGCGGACTTGTCCACGATCCAGAGGTAGGTGCCGTCGAAGTCCATCGCCCGGGGATAGGCGAGCTGGCCGGGAGAGGTTCCGACTTCCCCGATCACTCGCCGGACCTTCAGTGGCTCGGTCCGATCCGGGACCGCCCGGCGTCCGCAGCCCGCCAAGAGGGCCACGGCGACGGCGACAAGGCCTACACCCAGGCACGCGAGCACGGGGCATCCGCCTCGACCCTCCCCCTCGCGGGGGCAGGCTCGTGCGTGGGACCTCTTGCTGTTGTTCCGCCGCCGCTTCATGCCCCTCCATGGTACTTACTTGCGACCCTTCCCGAAGATGCGGCCGCCGCACACTTCCGCCCGCCGATTTCGAGCCCGACAGGAGATTGGGAGTCGCTCGTCCGGGTTTGCACGTTCACCGGGCCTCCCCGCCTTCTGCGCCCGGTCCCCATGCCATCCCTGAAAGGGCGGCCAAGCCCGCGGCGATTCCGGCGGCCAGAAACCCCCCGCCGATCAGCCAGATCCCGGCCGCCGACAGGTCTTCCATGCGGGAAAAGTGCAGGAACTGCAGGATCCTGCGGGAAAGGCTGTCGATCCCGGGGGGCTGGACCATCACCGTCGATTCGATCTCGTGCACGCTCAGAAGCCCCGTCATGATCCCGGCGGACAGCACCAACGACGCCCCGGGCCGGCCGCTCGCCTGCCACCATCCCGCCAGGTTCATCGCCCCATCGATCTGGCGTTGGGCTCGCCGGTCCCGCGGTTCCATCCCCGCCAGACAGCACCCAAGCAGGGCGGCGATCCATCCAAAGCGGGCCGTGTGGGTGAGGACCACGATCCATAAGGAGTCGGCCAGGCCCGAGGTGGCAGGCCATGTGGACCAGGCTTCGTTCACCACCGCGCCGACGACAACCCCCGGCGCGAGCCCCGCGGCGGTCAGCGCGGCCAGCGCCAATCGCAGCGCGATGACGCGCCGAGAGGAAGACGCGAGCATCCACGCCCCCGCGCACAAACCCGCGCACGCGGCCCCAACCAGCGCCGCGATCGTGAGGCTCGAGACCACGGCCTCGGTGTTCACCCGCCAGAATTCGATGAGCGAACTCCACAGCCGCAGCGAGAACGCGAACAGGAGAAGGGGCGCCACCGTCGCCGCCATCCACACGCCGATGCCCGGCAGCACGGCCAGCCACCCAGCCCTGGCGGGAGGTCCCGCGGCCTCAGAGCCCTCGGCGCCGCGCTGGGCCCAGCGGGCGATGAACCACGCCGCGACGGCCCCCGCCGCGGCAACGGGTGAGGCCAGGAGCCACACCTTCCACCGGGAATCCCACGGCATGTTGTCCAATGCGAACCACAGCTTGATCGACCACGTGTCCGCCTGGGCAAGGTGGAGCGGGATCGCCGATCCCAGCATGAGCATCGCCACCAGCCCGATGCTCGCTACGAGCGGCCGTGCCACCATCCGCGCGAGCGTCCGGTGCCGCACCATCACGCCCGGGCGGTCGATCCGCAGCGATTCGAGGATCGCGGGATCCAGCTTCATCGCCGCCCAGCCGATCACCAGCGCCGGGATCGGCCAGCACCACAGGCACATTCCAAGAAAAGCGAGTGTCTTGCCGGCGATCACGGGAGCCAGGGGCCAGCCTTCGTGCGCGGCGAGCTCCAGCCAGTCTCCCAGTGTCGTTCCGGGGGCACGGGCAAGGCCGTACCCCGCGTAGGCGAGGTAGGTGGGCATCGTGAGGGGGACGAGCATCCACGGCGCTGCCCGCCGCCCGTGCCGGACAAGCGCCCACGCCGCGGGCCATGCCAGCGCTGCGGAACACACGGCGATCCCCAGGGACCACGCGAGCGTGCCGGCGATGATCCAAGGGGAACACAGCGTGTTCCATGAGACGACCTCGTCGGCGCCCGCCTTCGGGGCCGCCGTCACGACACCCCGCACCAGATGGAAGACCGCCGTGCAGAAGGGAAAGACAACCACCACGCCCACCAGGGCGCCAAAGCACAGCCATACCACGCGTCCACCCGGGCCCATCCGCTGGGGCATGGCCAGACTGTAACCCCCACGGCGATTCATCACCCGCTTGAGTCGCGCGCGCACAGATTTGCACACCCTCCGCCCTCCCCGCCGCAATACCCTACTAGACTCCAACCCTTGTCAAGCGTTGATTCCATACTTTCCACGTCGGGACCCCTCGCGTCCACGCTTGGGCGCACCTTCGAATCTCGCCCGGAGCAGGTCTCCATGGCCCGCGCCGTCTGGGAGACCATGGAAAAACGCTCCCACCTGCTGGTGGAAGCGGGCACCGGCGTCGGTAAGTCGTTCGCCTATCTCGTGCCGGCGATCCTCCGGGCCATCCACCACAACGAAACCGTCCTCATCGCCACCAACACCATCGCGCTGCAGGAACAGCTCGTCACCAAGGACATCCCGCTCCTTCAGACGATCCTGGAGCCCGGCGCCGACGAGCAGGACCCCCTCAAGCGCGCCCTGCGCCCCGTGCTGGTCAAGGGTCGCGGCAACTACGTCAGCATCCGACGCCTCAAGCTCGCCAGCCAGCGGCAGGACAAGCTCTTCCCCGACCCTCCCGCCCGCCGCTCCCTTCACGTAATTGAAGATTGGGCGAGCAGCACCCTCGACGGAACGCTCTCCACGCTGCCGCAGATCGAGCGACCGGGAGTATGGGACAAGGTGCAGTCCGACTCGGGCAACTGCATGGGACGCAAGTGTCCCGAGTACCAGACCTGCTTCTACCAGTCTGCTCGCCGCCTCATGGACGGCGCCAACCTCCTGGTCTGCAACCACGCTCTCTTCTTCGCCGACCTCGCCCTGCGCTCCCAGGAGGTCGGCTTCCTTCCCAAGTACGACCACGTCATTCTCGACGAAGCCCACGGCGTCGAGGACACCGCCTCCGACCACTTTGGCATCTCCCTCTCCGAGGGACGCGTGATGCACCTGCTCACCACGCTCTACCACCCGCGCACGGGGCGCGGCTACCTCCCGCAGCTCGCCCTCGCCGCGGGTGACACCGAATCGGTCGATCGCGTCGTGCGGCTCACGCTCGAAGCCATGGACGCCACCCGCGCCTTCTTCGAATCACTCGTCACCCTCGCGCAGCGCACCGCCCGGGAGGAAAAGGACCGCGGCCGCCCGGGAACGGGGCCCGGCGGCTCGTTCGCCTCGTCCTCCGCCCGGATCCGCTCCCCCGGAGCCATCCTCAACCCGCTGACGGCGGCGATGAACAACCTGGTCATCCGCCTGCGCTCCATGCGCGAGTCGTGCAAGAGCGATCAGGACCAGTACGAGCTCAACGCCTACGCGATCCGCGCATCGGAGATCGCCGACGACGCCGCGGCGCTGGTCGACCACGCGCTCCCCGGCTACGCCTACTGGGTCGAAGCGGGCTCACAGTCCGACGACTCTCCCTTCCAGAAGGTCACCCTCGCCTGCTCCCCCATCGAGGTCGCCCCGCTCCTCAAACAGCGCCTGTTCACGCCCACGCACAGCGTCATCCTCACCAGCGCCACGCTCTCCACGCGCCAGGTGAAGACCGATGAATCGCAGGAAGCCGCGGAGATGGCCTTCTCCCACACCATCTCGCGCCTGGGATGCGAGGGCGCCCGCACGCTCCAGCTCGGAAGCCCGTTCGACCACGCCAAGCAGGCCGAGCTCTTCATCGACCTCGCCACCGGCGCTCCCACCGAATCCGGCCGCTCCCAGAACTACACCGACGTCCTCGCCCAGCGCATCCTGCACCACGTCCGGGAAACCGATGGCGGCGCCTTCGTCCTCTTCACCAGCTTCGCCACCCTCAACGCCGTCGCCCGACGCATCCGCCACGAACTGGAGATCATCGGCCTGCCCGTCCTCGCGCAGGGCCTCGACGGATCGCGCCAGGCAATTCTTGAGCAGTTCCGTTCCAACGAACGCTCGGTCCTGCTGGGCGCGGCCTCGTTCTGGCAGGGTGTCGACGTGCGCGGCCGAGGCCTGCGCAACGTGATCATCACCAAGCTCCCCTTCGACCCTCCGGACCGCCCGCTCACCGAAGCGCGGACCGAGCTCATGCTCTCCCGCGGCCAGGATCCCTTCCGGGAGGATGCGCTGCCCAGGGCAATCATGAAGTTCAAGCAGGGCTTCGGCCGCCTGATCCGCTCCCAGAGCGATACAGGCCGAGTCGTCGTGCTCGATCCGCGGATCGTGACCGCGCGGTACGGCGCCGCCTTCCTCAAGGCCCTTCCCCAGGGCATGAAGGTCACCCGTCTTGAAAGTGATCGGGAGCGGGGCTGAGGCAGCGGCTCCCGTCACTTGCTCGCCAGGTGATGAACAACGAGGCCAAATCCACCGGGCCGCGTTCGCCCTCCAACTCCGGCGAACCAGCGCTCACCACTCCCTACCCTCCCGCCATGGCTTCCGCATCCGTCCACGGCTCCTCACCCACCATGCCCTACCGGCTCGCCTGTCTTTGCGATCTCCGCGACGACCAGGGCCGCGTCCTGCTGCTGCGCCGGCTCAAGGCCCCCAACCAAGGGCTCTGCTCACCGATCGGGGGAAAGCTCGACGTACTCACCGGAGAATCTCCCGCCCAGTGCGCTCGCCGGGAGATCATGGAAGAAGCCGGGATCGACGTCCCCATCGATCGCCTGCACCTGCTCGGTCTCATCAGCGAGGCCGCCTTCGAAGGTCGCGGACACTGGCTGCTCTTTTACTACCTCGTCAAGGGACCGGTGACCGTCAAGGCCCATGACATGGCCGAGGGCAGCCTGGAGTGGTTCCGTCCGGACGAAATCGATCGCCTCCCCCTTCCCGACAGCGATCGCCGCATTATCTGGCCGCTGGTCCGCAAGCACGAGAAGTCCGGTCCCGGCGGCGCGCCCGGTTTTTTCACCGCCCACATCGATTGCACGGGCGCCGAGATGACGTGGATGGTCGAGCAGGAAAATCACTGAACCCGGCGACTCCACCGTTCAGGCTCACACGCACCACACAAAGGCCCCTCGGCGCTACGCCGTCCATTCCCCCGCGTAGGGGATCCTGTACGGTTCACCGTCCCTCGCCGCGAGCCCGTGGAGCCGCTTGGCAATCTGCCGCAGATGCAGCGCATCGTGCGCCGCCCAGCTCGCCAGCAGATCTCCGGCGCTTACGAGAATCCCGCTGGGGTGCGCATAGGCTCGCCCAAATTCAGGCGAATCCAGGGACCGCAGCCACACGATCGAATGCAGCCGCTCGGCCGTCCACTCCGACAGAGTCTCCTTCAAGTCCCGAGTGTTGTACGACCTCCGCTCCGCGATATTTTCAAGGTTCAGCGTGGGCCACACCCTCGCGGGATCTTCCAGCGTGCTCGTCAGCCGTGGCCGAAAATCCTCCCGCTCTTCGTCCAGCAGGTGGCAGCAGATTTCCAGGATCGACCAGTGCTGCGGCGCTGGCTTCCAGCGAACGTCATCCTCGGGAAGCGCGGAGAGCATCGGGTTCAGCGTGAGTGGAAAAAGCTCCAGCCGGTGAATGATCGCCGCGGGGTTCATGGCGCGGATCGTACCACGAGCGTGCCGCGGCTTCGAGCCGCGTCCGTCAGCCAAGGTCCTTGGGAGCCGCGGGCGCCGTCCCCAGCCAGCGCAGCAGGAGGTCGCTCAGACCCGGATCCCGCGTACTGTCGAAGAGAAGCGAGGCAACGCGCCCATCTCTTCTGGTCACATGCACAGAGATCTGCCCGCTCCCAGCGCTGATCTCTCGGATCGTCAGGTCGCCCACGGGCTCCACCACCAGCACGGAATCATCCACGGTGAATTCCTGCGTCCTGCGCCCCCAGCGGATCAGCTCAAGCTTGCCAGGAGAGGCGATCGACGACTCAATCAGGATCGGGCCCCAACCCATCCGGTACACCACGGCGAGCAGCTGCGCCCCGAGCCAGTACACCCAGAAGTATGGCGGCGTGGCTCGGATGAACACATACGGGACGAGCACGAACAGCATCAACACAGACCATTTGCCCAGGTCTTTCAGCCTTTTCCGGCGATCCTCTGCGGTCAATCGCCTCGAAGGACCCACCTCGACCTGCTCGGCTAGGTCGTCCCCGCCGGGCACCAACACCGGGCGCACTCGAACAAAGATCGCCTTCGGCCGCGGGACATCACGCTCCAGCTGCGGTTGCTGCTCGAACCACTCGGATTCGTGGACGCCGCGGCGCGGGTCGAATCCCCACGTCCACGTCGACTTGCTTCGGGCACGCGCCAGCGCACGCTCGGCGAGGAGTTGCCATGTGTCCGTCGACGTCCGGCGGAGAAGCTCCCGCACGCGAGCCTTGCCCCCCGCGGTCACGAAGGCGCCCAGAAGCCACACCACCATCGTGATGACGCCCGCGGCGGCGCACATGATCGTCCACCAGTCGGAACCGAACCACCAGCCCACGCCCACGGCAAACACGCACACGACCACCGAGCACGCCGTGAGGGCCGCCGGAAGCCCCATGCTTATTTTGGACGCGCTGACGCGGACCACCCCCGGCACATCGTGCCAGTACAGGGTCGCGCGTTCCTGCTCTGCGAGCGGACTCGTCCCCACCGTGCCCCTCCCACGCCGGTGAAATGGCCCGCCGCCTTATGAGCTTCCCGCCCGCATCCGCTCCAGACCTGCGGGGAACGGATAGCTCGGGAACACGCCCACGTTCGCGAACCGCCAGCTCGCCGGGGACGGGTACACATCCCCGCGGAATCCCGCGTTGTACATCGTCCGCAGCACGGATTCAAAGCTGGGTTCCTTGCCGTCCGGCCCCAGCAGGCGGTTCGCCCGCGCGTTCAGGAAGCTCACGCTCGCCACCGGCTGGCGCTCCCCGCGATCCTTGAGCATCTTCGCCGCCGTGTGGAACCCGCGATGCAGATCCTCCAGCGTGAAGTGGTCACGACCCGTCGGACGCAGCAGCGCCAGGATCAGCACCGAGTCCAGGTCAAACTTCAGCACGTACGGCTCTTTGTCCCCCGCCGCGTGCACCGCCACCGAGTCCTGGAACATCCGCGCATACGACGTCACCGTCTTGGCCGTCCACTGGCTGACGGTCATCAGGTCCACCAGCTGCGCGATGATGCCGTGCGAGTTGTCCTGCGTGTTCACCCCGCAGACCACCGCGCGGTACCGCCCGTCCAGCAGGTCGCGCAGCATGTCCTGCCCCCACATGATCCGCAGCCGCTCGTTGGGCGCGATCTTGCCTCCCGGCCCCGGCAGCAGGCTCACGCGATCGGGGAACTGGTCGCTGGTCATCAGGCTCTCGGCCCCGCCGTCGTACAGCCGCGTGGGATGCTCGGAATCGTGCTTCATTCGTGCCTCCGAGGGTTGGTTGTCAACTCTAGGACCCCGATTCTGAGGCGTTCTTCATCCCGCGACGCCGCGGCCCGCGGTCAAATGCCGTGGCGGATCTCTCCGCCGGCCCGGTACACTCCACCCCATGCCCAGCCTCATCCTCTTCGACGATGGCAAAGGACAACTCGCTCCCCTCGCCGATCTTCGCGCCAGCTTCGACATCCGCACCGGGGCCATGACCACCTTCCAGCGGTGCGCCACGCTCTATGGCCAGGAGCCCGAGGCGATCCACGTCCCCGCGCCGCTTCAGGCCCTTGCCGCCGGACAGCACACACACATCGCGATCAACCGCCCCAGCACCGCCGAGCCCGCGCTGCTCATTAACGGCCGCTGCGCCGTCCCCCGCGCCGAATGGATGGACCTGGCGCCGGGCCACGGATTGCTCGAGGCCGACAGCGGAGATCTCGTCGCGGCCTGTCTCCCCGGAGACCGCGCCGTCGAGGCTGTCACGGGCCAGTATCGCCATCTCGCCGCCACCACCCTCCCAGGGCGTGTGCTGCTCTCCAGGCCGTGGCATGTCAAGACCTTCCGCGACGCGGCGATGAAACTCGATCTCGAGCTGCTGACCCGTGAACCGCGTCCGCGCACGCTGCCCGGCGTGACCACCATGGGCGCACACCCGATTTCCATCCACGGAAGTGCTCGCGTCTCACCGTCGGTGATTCTTGATTCCGAATCGGGTCCGATCGTCATCGACTCTGATGCCGTCATCCGCCCGGGGGCGATCATCATCGGCCCCGCGTACATCGGCAAGCATGTCACGGTCCTGGAACGGACGCTCATCAAGTCGTTCACCGCCATCGGTCCCCACTGCAAGGTCGCGGGAGAGGTCGCCGGTACGATCTTTCAGGGCTTCGCCAACAAGGCGCACGACGGGCACCTGGGCGATTCCTGGGTCGGGGAGTGGGCCAATCTGGGCGCGGGAACGACCAATTCCAACCTTCTTAACACCTACGACCAGGTGATCTGCCGGGCGACGCCCGGCGGGCCCAACGAACGCACCGGGGAGCAGTTCCTGGGGGCGATCATCGGGGATCACGTGAAGTTTGCGATCTGCTCCAGGATCATGACCGGCTCGATCCTCCACACCGGGTGCATGTTCGCCCAGACCGCGGCGATCTCGGGTTGTGTCCCAGCGTTCACATGGGCCACCGACGCGGGCACGCGGCAGTACCGCCTGGACAAATTCATCGAGGTCGCCAAGGCCGTGATGGCGCGGAGAAAACTGGCGCCCAGCGATGGATACACCGCGCGGCTCGGCCAGTTGCACGGGAGCCCGGCGGTCTGACGAAATCCCGCGCCGCACTCCCAGCGCGACCACGCACGGGGAAAGAGTCCTGTTCCCGTTCTCCCCTCACTGTGACCCAGGGCGTGTCCCTGTGTTCACGCACGAAGCAAAGAGCTGTGCCCCATGCCCACCCTCTACCTCATCGACGCCTACGCCCAGTTCTTCCGCCATTACCACGCCATCCGCACGCCCATGACCAGCCCCGTCACCAAGGAGCCGACGAACATGACGTTCGGCTTCGTGGGCCTTCTTCTGCGCCTGCTGGGCGCCGGCGGGGACGCCGACAGCGCCCTGTGGACCCGCCTGGGCGGCAAGCCCGACTACCTCGCCGTCGCCCTCGACATCTCCGATGACCGCGGAACCTTCCGCTCACAGCTCTATCCGCAGTACAAGGCCACCCGCTCCGCCCCTCCCGAAGACCTCGCCCCCCAGGTCAAACGCTGCCTCGCCATCCTGGAGGCCATCGGCGTTCCCGTCGTCGGCCTCGCCGGGGTCGAAGCCGACGACGTCATCGCCACCCTCGTCACCACCACCCGCAAAGAGCGCCCCGACCTTGCCTTGCGCATGGTGAGCAAGGACAAGGACCTCAAGCAGCTCCTCGAAGACATCCCCGACGATGCGTTGTCGGTTCTCCAGGGCACCGCGTCCGGCCCGCCCGCCATCCCGGGTGTCGCGCTGGTCGATGTCCACACCGGCGCCCTCTTCGACGCCGGCACGCTCCGCGCCGAAACCGGTCTGCGTCCCAGCCAGGTGATCGACATGCTCACCCTCATGGGCGACACCGTCGACAACGTGCCTGGCGTGCCGGGCGTTGGGGAGAAAACCGCCGCCAAGCTCATGGTGGAGTACGGCTCTCTCGACAACCTCCTCGCCAGCGCGGACAAGCTCAAGGGCAAGCAGGCCGAGAACGTCAAGGCCGCCGCCGCGCACCTGCCACTCAGCAAACAGCTCATCACGCTCAAGCGCGATGTGCCTATCACCCTCGATCTCTCCGCCTCGGCGATCGACACAGTCCGCATCGAGGCGCTGCTGCCCATCCTCAAGGAACTCGGTTTCAATCGCTATCAGGACGATGTGCGAAGCCTCCTGGCCCGGCGCGGAGTGACCGTGCCCGCCGGCGCCGCCCCACACGCCGCGCCCGCCGCTTCTCCCGCGCCCTCTCCCAAGCCCACCAAACGCGCCGCCCCCGATCCCGGCGGGTTCGGCGGTCTCTTCGATGCCTCCGATAGCGCCGCAGGCGACGCGGCCGACCCTCCCGCCCCGTTTTCCCTCGAATCCTCCGATACCGCTCCCGGCGCGTCCACAGCGCCCACCATGCAGGGCACCTACATCTGCGTCACCACGCCCGACGCGCTGCATTCCCTGGTCTCCCGCCTCCACGCCGCCCCCGCCTTCGCCATCGATACCGAAACTACATCCCTCGCCCCGCACGACGCCGAGATCTGCGGTATTTCCATCGCCATCACGCCCGGGGAAGCCTTCTACATCCCCGTCCGCTCCCCCGAGCCCTCGACCCACCTGGATGAATCGACCGTTCTGGCCGCCCTCAAGCCCGTTCTCGAAGATCCCGCGAAGGCCAAGTACGCCCACAACCTCAAGTACGACCTTCTCGTCCTCCGCCGCGCGGGCATCAACCTGGCCCTGGGCTCCGCCGCCGCGTCCCCCGAGGATTCCGGGACCGATGCCTCCCACTCCCCGTCGTGCGACTCCATGGTCGCCAGCTATCTCATCGACTCATCCCGCTCCAGCCACAGCCTCGACGCCCTCGGCCAGGTCTATCTCCAGCGCGGCAAGCAGTCCATCAACGAGCTCATCGGCTCGGGCAAGCTCCAGCGATCCTTCGCGACCGTCCCCATCTCTCAGGCCACGTGCTACGCCGCCGCCGACGCCGACCTCACGCTTCAGCTCGCCCAGGCGATGCTCCCCCAGCTCCGCGCCATGGGCCTGATGCCCCTCTTCGCGAATGTCGAGATGCCGCTGGTCGAGGTCCTCGCCGAACTCGAATGGAACGGCATCCTCGTCGACCCCGACGAGCTGGATCGCCAGCGCGAACGCCTCAGCAGCCGCATCAACCAGATCTTGCTCACGCTCGACGAGCAGGCGATGCAGTCCATCGGACGCACGTTCGACCCCGACTCACCCAAGCAGCTCGCCGCCGCGCTCTTCAACAAGCCCGCCGACGCGACGCCCGGCCTGGGCATCAAGCCGATCAAGAAAACCAAGACCGGCTACTCCACCGACGCCGAAGTGCTCGACAGGCTCGCCGAGGACGACACCCTCCCCACGCCCATCCCCAAGCTCATCCTTGAATACCGCCAGCTCAGCAAGCTCGTCAGCACCTACCTCGTCGCCCTCAAGGAAGCCATCCACCCACGCACCCACCGCGTCCACTCCAGCTTCAACCAGACCGTCGCCGCCACCGGACGCCTCGCCTCCAGCGATCCCAACCTCCAGAACATCCCCATCCGCACCGATATCGGCCGGGATATCCGCAAGGCCTTCATGGCCGCCCCCGGACACGTCCTGGTCACCGCCGACTACTCGCAGATCGAGCTCCGCCTCCTCGCCCACCTCTCCCAGGACCCCGCCCTCGTCGCCGCCTTCCACTCCGGCGCCGACATCCACACCGAGGTCGCCGCCCAAATCCACGGCATTCCCCCGGACCAGGTCACCAAGGACCAGCGCTCGGGCGCCAAGATGGTCAATTTCGGCATCGTCTACGGCATCACCGCCTACGGCCTCGCCCGGCGGCTCAACATCGACAACGACAAGGCCGCCGAGATCATCGCCGGCTACAAGAAGCGCTTCGCCGGCATCACCACCTTCCTCGAAGAGTGCATCCAGCAGGCACGCCGCTACGGCTATGTCGAGACCATGCTCAAGCGCCGACGCATGATCCCCGACATCGAATCCACCAACCCCTCCCGCCGCTCCCTCGCCGAGCGCACGGCGATCAATAGCGTCGTGCAGGGCTCCGCCGCCGATCTCATCAAGCTGGCGATGGTCGATCTCTACCGCGTCTTTGGCCCCGCGCCCACGCACGGGGCCGCCACCCTCACCAGCCCCCGGGCGCACGAATCCCCCCTTGACCCGGCCCCCATCGCCGACGACCCGCGCACCTGGGGCGTCCGCATGCTCCTGCAGATCCATGACGAACTGGTCTTCGAAGCCCCGCACGAATCCGCCCTCGCCGCCCAGGACACCATCGTCGACCGCATGCAGAAGGCCATGAAGCTCAGCGTCCCCCTCGTCGCCGACGCGCACATCGGCAAGAACTGGTTCGAAGGGAAGTAGCGCATCCATCCGCGCCCTGCAAACTCGCGCACACGTTCTCGCAACGTGGCCCGACGTCCATCGCGCGCCTTCCGCGCGACAGCCGGCAGCGCCTGAACGAAAAAGGCCCCCCGGAAGAATCCGGGGGGCCTTGCGTATATCACATCACTTCGCCGCGAGGATCATCCCTCGCGGGCCGGATCAGCAGCCGCGCTCGAACGCGCGGACGAAGAAGTCGAAGTCGTCGGTATCGACGAAGCCCGTGCAGTCAAAGTCGGCCGAGGGATCACCCAGCTCGAACGCACGCACGAACGCGTCGTAGTCCTCGGTGTCAACGAAGCCCGAGCCGTCGAAGTCCGCCGGGCAGCGGGTGTTGCCCAGGTACATCAGCATGCTGTAGCCCTGGTCGCCGCTGAGGGGGTCGCCCGAGCCGCTGGTGGGATCGGAGAAGTCACCGTCGTTGTCCACGTCGTAGACGATCTTGGCGTTGAACACCAGGCCGCCCAGGTTCAGCGTGCTGCGCGTGTCCCGGGTGGGGCAGGTGGGCTGATCGTTCCAGCCGTTGGCGACGATCATGTTCGACCAGGTCGTCTCCGAGGCAACCGAGTTGCTGTCGGCGACGTTCATGAACTGGACCTGATAGGCCGTGCCCGAGTTGTTGCCCGTGAAGGTGTCGCCCAGCTCAAGGATCAGCTCGAGCTGCCAGCAGTCGCTGGTGGGGTTGTAGATGGCGCGGATCAGGGCGCTGTCGAAGTCCGTGAAGGGCACGCCGTCGGCCGACTTGTTCAGGGCCACCGCCGCCGTGAACCAGATGTTGCCCGCCGAGTCGGTCATGGGGGAAGAGAGCGAAGGACCGACGGGAGAGCCGCCGGTCACCTCGAACAGGCTCGCCAGGCGACCGATCGGCGCGTCATACGTGGCGGAGCTGGTGTTCAGGTCAACCACACCGTCGAACTCACCCGCGTCGCTGGTGAAGGGAATGCCGTCGTTGCCGTAGTCGCCGTAGATCGGCTTGCCCGAGCCGCCGGGGGTATCAACCCAGGCGGCGAGCTTCCAGGAACCGTTGACATAGGGCGTGCCCGCGTCGTCCTCGAAGACCGCGATCACGTTGTAGGGATTCGTCGCCGTGTTCGACGAGGCGAGCATCGCCGAAGCGAGGCGATTGCCGTTCACCGTCCGGCCCAGGGAGACCTGGCCGTTGCCGCCGCGGGCCGCCACCTGGCTGCGGTAGTTCTCGAACGCCGGGAGCGTGGGGGCGAACGTGAAATCGTCGCAGGGGTCGGAGATCGAGAGCGGGCGGGTCTTGGTGATCGCCGTGCCCACGCTGCCGTCGGCCTTGATGCCCCAGATGCTGATCGAGTCGGTGCTGCCCGCGCCGCCACTGGACTGGCTCAGGATGCCGCCCGTCGCGACCTCGTTCGCCCCGCCCAGCAGCGCGATCGGGTAGGTGTGCACGCCGCCGCGATGGTCACCCGTGCCGGGGCGATGGCTCGCGGTCTCGTTGCCGGTCAGCGCGGGGCTTTCCCACACGTAGTTCTTGTTGAAGTTCGAGCCCAGCACGCGGCCAACGCCGCCCGCGCTCAGCTCCGCGGGCAGGATGTTGGGCGTGTTGTGCGCCACCGTCGTGCTGCGGTTGGCGTCAAGCGGGGCCACAAGGTCGATCCAGTCCGTCGCGCCGGCGTCGGTGCCGCCGGTGTTCTTGATCTGGTTGATCGCCGCGGGGTTGCGGGCGCCCAGGCGCACGCGGAAGTAATTCACCGCCGTCGACGCAAACCCGTTCACGGTGTCGGCGACGCCGAAGCCGTCCACGCGGATCGCGACGTTGCCCGAGGAGTCGATGCCGCCCAGGCCGAACTGCGCCGTGTCGCCCGAGCCCACGCCGGGCTGGTTCACCGCGGTCTCGTACCGCGTCACGTACAGGCGGGAGGGGAACGTCTCGTCATACCCGAACAGCGCCGAGATCACACCGTTGTAGTTGAAGTTGCCCGAGTCAGTCCCGAAGTCGGCGACCATCGCGCCCAGCCGCGTGATCGTCGCGGGCGGGGTCGCGGCCGAGCCCGCGAGGTTCTTGCTGGTGTCGGGGTTCACGCCAAAGCCCGGGCCGAACCACTCGGAGTAGCTGCCAGCGGTGGGGGCGGCGTTGCGGCGGGCGGTCGAGCTGATGCCCGCGGCCGACTGCAGGTTGTTGAAGAACGTGGCGCTGGTCTTGTTGGTCTTGATCAGCGGGGCGATGCCGAACTTGGTGTTCCACGAGCCGAACAGGTCCGACATGTCGATCACGTAGTTCAGGCGCTGCGTGTTGGTGGTGTACGCGCCCACCGCGTCACCGGGCAGGCCGTTGGTCCGAGAGACGCTGTCCTGGGCAAGGGCGGGCGCTCCGCAGCCGGCGGCGGCCACGATCGCGACAATCACGTTGCGAGTTCTCATTCTCATGACTCCTTGAAAACCAACTTTCGACGAAACACTGGTTTGATTCGACACCGATCGAAAAGGCGCTCTCTCTACTCCGGCGGGGACGAACCGGGGACCATCCACCGCGGTTCTCCGTACCGCGGCGAGTGACCCGGAAAAACGATCGTGCACATGCGAGGCCCGATGCCCGAACGCGATGCCCGAACGCGATGCCCAAACGCGATGCCCAAACGCGATGCCCAAACGCGATGCCCAAACGCGATGCCTGGATTCCGGCGGACTCGCCATCCTGGCGCGGCGGGACGACCTGTCCCGAGGGGAGAAGACTCTACGGAAGGTGCCCCCGGGCGGCCAGCGGGCCGACCGTTTGGATCCCCCTAAATTCGTGTGCGTTCCGTATTTTCGGAGCTTCCAGCCGTCCCGTGTGTTTACGTTGTGTTAGCCGCTCCCCCAGATTCACATCCGCCCACGGCGGTCGGCTTCTGGTAGCCGCGACGCCAGCTCCCCCGCCAGCCTCGCGTTCGACCGGATCAACGCGAGATTGGCCCGCAGCGTCGCCCCCCCCGAGATCCGGTGCAGCGCCGCCAGAAGATGCGGGGTCACGTCCCGGCCCGCAGTCCCCTCCCCGACCGTGCTCCTCGCCTCATCCAGCCACCGCTCCCATGACTGCCGGTCGATCTCGTCGGCCGCGGGGATCGGGTGGGCAACCACCACCCCCCGTCCGGTGCGAGCCAGCTCCATCCCCAGGTACGCGGCCAGGTCCCCTACGTCATCGAACCGCGCGTCCACGCCTCGCGCCGATTCACGCAGGTAAAACGCCGGGAAATGATCCGTCCGGTACCCCACGACCGGCACCCCCAGCGTTTCCAGCATCTCGCGCGTGGAAACGACATCCAGGATCGACTTGGTGCCACTGGTCACCACCGCGACGGGAAACCTCGCCAGTGCCGCCAGATCACTGCTCACATCCCACGACCCGCCGAACCCTGGGTGCGCCCCTCCCAGACCGCCCGTGGCAAAGACGCGGATCCCCGCCGCCGCGGCCAGTTCCATGGTCGTGCTGACCGTCGTCGCCGCGTGGCTCCCGCGGTGCATCAGCACACCCAGGTTCGATGTATTGGCCTTGGGCACGCGCGGCGCCGCGAGAAGTTCCTTCAACTCGTCGTCGGACACTCCGACCGTCGGGATCCCGCGTACCAGCGCGATCAGCGCCGGGTGAGCGCCCGTCGAACGGACGATGTCCGTCAGCTCCGCGGCGAGCGGCGCAGCCGCCTCCCGCGGAACGCCGTGAAGCAAAAGCGTGCTTTCAAGGGCGACAGAGTGGGGAAGGGAGCGGTTGATGTGGTCCATGGGTCCTCGTCCTGACGGCAGCGGACGCGGCCGTCCGATCTCCGCAACGGTAGTAGCCGCCCCGCCGAGAGCCCGCGTGTCTGGACGCCGCGACACCCGGGCCGTCCGCGGCCCGCGGGAAGCAAACTTTCCAGCATTGGACGACGTCTTTGAGTACGCTGTGCGGCTCTATGTCACTCTGCGCACTGGCGTTGCTCATGGTCGGGGTTCTCGTCGCCGGGTACTTCCTGTACGGCTCGTTCATCGCCCGCCAGTACAGGCTCGATGACCAGCGCACCACCCCCGCGACCCAGCGAAACGACGGCGTGGACTTTGTTCCCACCCGCCCGTTCTACCTGATGGCCCAGCACTTCTCGGCGATCGCCGCCGCCGGGCCCATCGTCGGTCCCATCGTCGCCTGCATGACCTTCGGGTGGCTCCCCTGCCTCCTCTGGATCGGCTTTGGCGTCATCTTCATCGGCGCAGTCCACGATTTCTCCGCTTTGGTCGCCTCCGTCCGCCACAAGGCCCACTCCATCGCCGAGATCGCCCGCGAACACCTGGGAACCCGGGCCTTCCTCGCCCTGGCCGCCTTCATCTGGCTTGCCCTGGTCTACGTCATCGTCGCCTTCACCAGCGTCACCGCCGACACGTTCCGCGGAAAGGCCGAAGAACTCGCCGGAATCCAGACCGAATTCAACAAGGGCGGCGCCGTCGCCGCGGCGAGCACCATGTACCTCACCCTCGCCCTGGTCATGGGCCTGGTCCAGCGATTCCTGAAGCCCCCCATGTGGCTCATCACCGCCGTCTTCGTCCCCGCCACCCTCGGCGTCGTCTGGCTCGGCACACAGCTCGATACCTGGCTCCTCTTCGAAGCCCCCGCCTGGCACATGGCGATCCTGGCGTACTGCCTCATCGCTTCCATGCTCCCCATGTGGCTCCTGCAGCAACCCCGCGGATACCTCGGCGGCTTCGTGCTCTACCTCGCCATCGGCATCGGCGTCCTGGGCATCCTTGTGGGCGGATTTGAGATCAAGCAGCCCGCGATCATGCCCATGCCGCCGCTGGAAACCATGAAGCTCACCCAGCACATGTTCCCCTTCCTCTTCGTCACCATTGCCTGCGGCGCCTGCTCCGGCTTCCACGGGCTCATCTGCGGCGGCACCACCAGCAAGCAGGTCGCCAAAGAATCACACTGCAAACCCGTCGCCTTCGGCGCCATGCTCCTCGAAGGTTTCGTCGCCGTCATCGCCCTGGGCACCGTCATGATCGTCTCCAAGGACCAGGTCCAGGGACGCGCCCCCGCCCAGCTCTACGGCGACGGACTCGCCACCTTCCTCACCGTCATGTTCCCCGAATCACTCCGCCCCAAGGTCTTCATGTTCGCCGCCACCTTCGGCGCCATGGCCTTCTCCACCTTCGTCTTCGACACCCTCGACGTCTCCGTGCGCCTGGGCCGCTACCTCCTCCAGGAGATCACCGGCCTCCGCTCGCGCTGGGTCGCCGTCACCGCCGCCCTGCTCACCGTCGCCGCCCCGCTGCTGGTCCTGCGGATCTCAGAGCCCGGCTCCTACCAGCGTTACTGGACGCTCTTTGGCACCTCCAACCAGCTCCTCGCCGGCCTCACCCTCCTGGGCGTCAGCGTCTGGCTCCACCGCGCCGGCAAACGCTGCTGGTACACCGCCATCCCCATGGTCTTCGTCATGACCATCACCCTCACCGCCCTGGTCATGCAGATCACCGAGTCACTCTCCACCCTCCGCCAGGATTCCATGGCACGCTGGTCGTCCCCGTGGTGGGTCGCCGCGATGAACGCCGCCGTCGGCGTCGCCCTCATCGCCCTGGCCGCCATCTTCGTCATCGAGGCCGTCCGCGCCCTGCGCAGACCCCTGCCCGCTCCAGCGCTCTCCTAAACTCTACCTTCACTTCCCCCCAACGCCCATCAAAGGCCAGGCGCATGCCCATCTCCATCCCAGAGCTCAACGCCCGCGTCAAGGCCGACCAGCTCCGCGGCTGGCATGATCTCCTCGCGGGCGAACCCCATGTCGCCGGCACGCCCGGAGATCTCCGCGTCATCGAAAAGATCGAACGCGCCTTCCGCCAGATGGGCCTCGAAACCACCCGTCACGAATTCTGGGCCCTCCTCCCCCGCCCCGTCTCCGCGGCGCTGCAGATCCTTTCCCCCGAACCCCGCGACCTCATCCTCAAAGAAAAGATCCTCGACGAAGACCTGTACTCCAAGAACCCAGCCCTCGACCCGGGATGGAACGCCTTCTCCGGCAGCGGGGACGTCACCGCCGACGTCGTCTACGCCAACTATGGCCGCAAGGAAGACTTCGCCCTCCTCGCCGACATGGGCATCAACGTCCGCGGCCGCATCGTCATCGCCCGCTACGGCGGCAACTTCCGCGGGTACAAAGCCCGCTTCGCCCAGGCCGCCGGCGCCGCCGGGCTCATCATCTACACCGACCCCGCCGAATCCGGCTATACCAAGGGCCTGCTCTACCCCGAAGGCGGCTACGCCAACGACACCTGCATCGAACGCGGCTCACTCCTGACACTTCCCTATGCCGGCGACGCCCTCACCCCCGGCACCGAAGCCACCAAGGACGCCAAGCGCCTCGACCCCGCCGCCATCGACCTGCCCGCCATCCCCGTCCAGCCCATCGGCTACGGCGCCGCACTGGAAATCATGAAGCGCATGACCGGCGTCGCCGCCGCCGCCGACCCGCGCACCAAGGCCTGGCAGGGCGGACTTCCCGTCCCCTACCGCCTCACCGGCGGCACCGACCTCCGCGTCCGCCTCAGCGTGCAGCAGGACCGCGTCGTCCGCCCGACCGCCAACGTCATCGGCCTGCTCAAAGGAACCACCGAACCCCAGCGCCTCGTCGTCGTCGGCTGCCACCACGACGCCTGGGGCTTCGGCGCCGCCGACCCCCTCGCCGGCACCATCACCCTCATGGAAGCCGCCCGCGTCACCGCCGAAGCCGCCGCCGCCGCCGGCGGAACCCGCCGCTCCATCGCCTTCTGCGCCTGGGGCGCTGAGGAATACGGCATCATCGGCTCCACCGAATGGGTCGAAGCCAACCGTGCCATGCTCTCCGTCGACGCCGTCGCCTACTTCAACCTCGACATGGCCTCCATGGGCGTTGAATTCGGCTCCGCCGCCGCGCCTTCACTCCGCTCCGCCATCCTCGCCGCCGCAGAACAGGTCCCGCAGGCCCGCGAACCCGCCAAAACCGTCAAAGACTCCTGGCTCTCCCGCGGAAAAGACTCCCGCGATCCCCTCTCCCCCGCCTTCGGTGATCTCGGCGGCGGCTCCGACCACGTCGCCTTCTGGTGCCATGTCGGCGTTCCCTCCGCCGGCCTGGGCGCGGGGGGCTCGTCCGGCTCCAGCTACCACTCCATCTACGACAACCTTGCGTGGTACCGAAAAGTCGTCGGCGAAGACTACGAGCCCGCGATGATGATTACCCGCATGGCCGCCGGCGCCGCCCTGCAATGCTCACAGTCCATCCTTGTCCCCATCGAGCCCCACGCGAGCGTCAACGAATTCCGCCGCCAGCTCCGCGACATCTCCGCGCGCGGCATCGCCGCCGGTCTCTGGACCGCCCCCGCGCCCGCTCCTTCCACGCCGCCCGATTCCACCTCACTCCCGTGGACACCCGTCGTCGCCCCCCTCGCGTCCCTCGACGATGACGCCCAGCGCACCGAGCAGGCCCTCCGCGCCGCCCTCGAATCCTGGCGCTCCAAGCTCGCCGCCGGCAAGCTTGATGACCACGCCCTGAACGATCTGAACGACCGCCTCCTCGCTAGCGACCGCGCCTGGATCATTACCGAAGGCTTCCCCGAGCGCCCCTGGTACCGCAACACCCTCGCCGCCCCCGACCGCGACTCCGGCTACGCCTCCTGGATGCTCCCCCTCCTCCGCCGCGCCATCGAGGACAAGGACGCCGCCGGCATTGAGCCCGCTCTCAAGGCCTACGCGAATGTTCTGCGCTCCCTGCGCGAGATCATGGAAGTTCCCACCGCGTAAGCGACCGGTCCGTCCGTTCGACGCTCTTTACGCGCCCCTCCGCCCCCCACCTACCATTTCCGCCCGGCCCGCGCCCCGCCGCCGGCCGCCCGCACGCCTTCACGGACCACCAGACACTTGATCGACATCCGCGACATCTTCACCCAGCGCCGAACCACCTTCTCCTTCGAGTTCTTCCCACCCAAGAGCCCGCAGGGCGCTGAAGATCTCTTCCACCACATCGCCGAGCTCGAGCAGCTCCGCCCCACCTTCGTCTCCGTCACCTACGGCGCCGGCGGCTCCACCCGCCAGCTCACCAACGACCTGGTCCTGCGCATCAGCACGTCCACCACACTGGACCCGATGCCCCACCTCACCTGCGTCTGCCACACCAAGGAAGACATCCAGCAGATCCTCGAGCGCTACGCCGCCGCGGGCATCAACAAGATCCTCGCCCTGCGCGGAGACATGCCCCGCAACTGGTCCACCCAGCTCCAGGGCGATCCGCACAAGGACTTCCCCCACGCCAGCGACCTCGTCGCCGCGATCAAGGCCTTCAACGAGTCCGGCCGCCACCCCAACCGCCGCGGCTTTGCCATCGGCATCGCCGGCTTCCCCGAAGGCCACCCCGACACCCCCAACCGCCTCGTCGAGCTCGACCGCCTCAAGGCCAAGGTCGACCAGGGCGCCGACTTCATCATCACCCAGCTCTTCTTCAACAACCGCGACTTCTACGACTTCCGCGACCGCTGCGAACTCGCCGGCATCCGCATCCCCATCATCGCCGGCATCATGCCCATCACGTCCATCTCCGGCATGAAGAAGATGGCCGAGCTCGCGCTTGGCGCCCGCTTCCCCGCCCCCCTCATCCGCGCCGTTAGCCGCACCGGCAGCGACGACGACGCCGTCAAGCGCGTCGGCATCCACTGGGCCACCGAGCAGTGCCGTGACCTGCTCGACAACCGCGTCGCCGGCATCCACCTCTACACGCTCAACAAAAGCACCGCCACCCGGGAAATCTACGCCACCCTGGGCGTCAAAGACTCCACCGGCCTGGTCTGAAGATCGCCTGAATACACCCACGTCCGCTGTGCCTGTCTTTTCGCCCGCTTCGGGCGAGCGATGGTTGCCAGGGGCCGTGAGGCTCTGCGAACGAGCCCCTGGGCAAACCTTTCTTCCTGAGTCAAGTCCCAAAGGGACCACACAATCCGCTCCCAACACTGATCACCCGCCCTGCCGCAGCACCCACCGTCGCCTCATCGCCACGTACGTGCATCTTCCCCCAATCCCACCGACAATCCACCACAGCCCACACGCCCCAAGCGCCCCCAGGAAGCCGGTAAAGCCATCTCCAACCACCTTCATGGCCACCGGCGTGACCGCGCCCGACGCCCCAACCTCATACTCGCACACCGTGGTCGTCGGAAAATGACCTCCCATGTGCTTGCTTACGCGCACGGCCGTCGCTCCGGTCGCAAGAGCAGTGAACGAGCACTGGTACGAGCCGTCCACCGCAACCAGCCCATCCACAAGTTGACCACGCCGGGACTCTGCCTCATCAAAGATAAAGTCACTCCGCCGCACCCATCGCTCCGGAAACAGTTGCGCATCGGAGACCTTCATCCAGGGCCACCCCGCGCGCTGGTTGTCCTTCTGATCCCCGACAACGGCGCGATCAACCGTTTCCTTTGGGTTCCCGCGGGGCGCATCAAATACAGTTGCGTGCGGCTCCTTCGGAAACAGAACGCACAGAAACCCCTCCGGCGCCGGCCCTCCCGACGCACTCCAAACCGTGCGAGATTCCATGGACTTCATAACCAGCTTCGCCGTCAGCCCACCGCCGCCGAAAATGCACGCGATACCGACTGCCACGGCAGACAAGATCCATTCAAGTCTCGCCGATGCTGCTGGCCGCTTCTGCTCAACCACGTACCCAGCCCCCCAAACCGCACACTGCGTGTCGTGCTGCTTGCTCATCGCTCAATGCTTCCCGCCATCCCTCCTCACTCCGCAATGAAGTGAGAGGGATCGAGGACGGCGACCGGCATCACACCCTGCCCCCGCCACCTCTCCAAATCCAAACCTCCTCACCGATCTTGATCCCCAGCCACACCACGAAAAGCAGCGTGAGACCCGTCACCAGTCTGGCGACGCCCGCGAACCCGACCTCCATCCCGTTCACGCGGTAGTACGCAAGCGGCACAACCAACGTCCCCTTCTCCGCGTACTCGTAGATATCGATGGAATCATCGAAATGATGTTCCAAGCGAAACGTCTTCGATCCATCTCGATCCGTGACCGTCAGCGAAGCAATCGCGAACCGATCGCCGGAACTCTGCACGAGGCGATCTGAATAGCGTTGCACCATCGGGGTCCGGATCACGTCCCCAGGATCAAGCACGAGATCGCTCCCGCGAACCCACGTATTGCCGGCCTTTCCATTCACACGGATCCACTGGTCAGTGAGCGCTTCATCAAGCGTGTTCCCCAGCGCCCGGTCTAGCACGTCCACCGCATTGCCGTCCGGGCGGTCAAGCAACGGCACATCCCACGTCCTGGGAAACGCCAGATAGATAAACCTTTCCGGCGGCCTCGTACCAGAATCGGCGGACCAGACCAGCCTCGCTCCGTCCTGCCACAGGCACGAGAGAAGCAGCACGAAGACCAGCCCCAGCACACCCACGAGCCGGGAAACCCTCATCCCCGCGATTCGCCACCTCGGTGGCCTTGGTGGCACTTGCTTCTCGCTCACTCCGCCAGCCCCTCCAGCTCCCGCTCCACCCGCTCCACGATCCTCTTCACCGCGTCCGGCCCGAAATCAAACGGCAGGCCCGCCGCCCCGAATAGCTGCGGCAGCGGACGGCTCCCGCCCAGGGACATCCCTCGCACATACGCCTCCACCGCGCTCCCCGGCCCGCGCTCCAGCGAATGCACCCACAGCCCCAGCGCCCCCAGCTGCGCGATCCCGTACTCGATGTAGTAAAACGCGTGGTCGAACAGGTGCCCCTGCCGCTGCCACACCTTCTCCCTCGCCGCCTCCAACCCCTCCCACGACACCGTGTGCCCAAACCGGTCATCCAGGGAGAGCCAGAAGTTCGTCCGCTCGTCGCGCGAATGCCCCGGATTCGTGTACACCCAGTGCTGGAACGCGTCGATCGTCGCGATCCACGGCAGCAGCGTCACGCTCTCCTCCAGCTGCTTGCGCCTCGCCCGCGCCAGATCCGCCTCGTCCGGGTAGAACGTCTTCCAGTGCGGCATCGTGAGCAGCTCCATGCTCATGCTCGCCACCTCGCAGAACTCGATCGGCGCATGCCGATACCCCACCAGCGGCTCATCCCGGCAGAGCGTCGAATGGAACGCGTGCCCCGCCTCGTGCAGCATCGTCGTCATGTCTCGGTGCAGCCCCGCCGCGTTCATGAAGATGAACGGTCGCCGCGAACGGTCTCGCATGTACTGGTACCCGCCCGGCGCCTTCCCCTTGCGCGAATCAAGATCCACGCACGCCCCGCCCGCCGGCCCGTTGCTGTTCCCCCCGTCCCCCAGTTCCTTGAGCATCCCCGCCAGGCGCGGATCCAGCGCGGCGAACGTCTGCACCGACTTCTCCATCAGCTCGCGCCCGCCGTCGAACGGCTTGAGCGGCGCTCGCCCCTTGACGTCGACCGCCAGATCCCACGGCCGAAGCTGCTCAAGCCCCAGCGCCCGCCGCCGGCGATCATCCTGCCGACGCATGAACGGCACCACCACCTTCTCGCACGCCTCGTGAAACGCGAAGCACTCCTTCACCCCGTAGTCGAACCGGTGCTTGCTCTTGAAGGCGTACCCGACGTAATTCTCAAACCCCGCGTTCCTCGCAAGGCCGTCGCGCAGAGGCACCATCTTCTCGTACAGTTCGTCGATCGCCTCCGCGTCCTTCAGCCGCCGGTCCCACGTCACCCGCCACGCCGCCTCCCGCACCGCGCGGTCCGTCGATTCCTGGTACTTGCCCATCTGCGGCAGCGTCCGCTCTTTCCCGTCAAACTCCACCGTCATCGCCCCGATGACCTTGTCGTACTCCTGCGCCAGCAGCGTCAACTGCGTGTTGATCGGCACGTTCTCCTCGCGGAACAGGTCCACCTCCACCGCCGTGTCCCGCTCCAGCACCGCATACCGGCCTTCCTTCGCCTTCGCGAGGCCTAACTGCCGGGAAAGCTCCGTCTGCTTGCGGTCCAGCTCAAACGCCGCCGGCTCGAGCTTCGGAGAGACCTCTTCCACATACTTTGTGTACGCCGCCTGCACCGCCTCGTCCTCGGTGTGGCACGTCATCGTGATGTACAGGTTCGCGCGCGACTCACTGCACGCCGCGTCCAGCTCGCTGCGGTCCAGCAGCCACCGCTCCAGCTCTTCCAGCGTCCGCACAGGCCGCTCCAGCAGCGCCTTGTACAACGGCTCGATGTTCTTCCAGCGGGTCGCATCCAGGTCGGCGGGCACAAACGTGTCGGTGGCGCTCGGTGTCATGCGCCAATGGTACAAACCCCACGCCGGGCACGCCCTCCGCGGCCCTTCTCATGCAATCCGCCGGACCCTGCAATCGTGCCAGGCCCACGTCCGCACGCTCGGCGCCAAGTCCCGATCTAAAGTCACACCCGTGAACGAGCGCGACCTCCTCCGCCACATTTACGACCGCTCCGACGCCCTCGCCGCCTTCCCGCAGGTGCTCCTCGGGCCCGGCGACGACTGCGCGGTGCTGGGCATCCCGCCCGCCGGACGCATCCTCCTCACCGTCGATCACCTCGTCGAGGCCCGCCATTTCCCCCGCTTCACCGCCGAGCCCACGCGCGACGTGCTCGATCTCATTGCCCGCAAGGCCCTCGCCCGCTCCGTTTCCGACATTGCGGCCATGGGCGGCTCACCGCTGGCCTCCCTCGCCACAGCCTGCCTTCCCCCCGCCTTCCCCCAGCCCCTCGCCGATCATCTCTTCGACCGCATGAACCACTGGGCCGCCCACTGGCGAGCCCCACTGATCGGCGGCGATATCGCCCAGTCCGCCGCCACCGCAGCGGGAGACCCTCCCCCGCTCGTTCTCACCACCACCCTCATCGGCCTCCCGCACCCTGCTCGCGGGCCCGTCCTTCGTTCCACCGCGCGCGAGGGCGATGGAATCTTCGTGACCGGCTCCCTGGGCAACTCCTTCGCTTCTGGTCGACACGTCACATTCGAGCCTCGCCTCCCCGAAGCCGCCTGGCTCTGCGCTCAGGGCCCCCACGCGCCCAGCGCCATGATCGATCTTTCCGATGGCCTGGGCCTCGACTCTCATCGCCTCGGCGCCGCCTCAAATCTCACCCTGGTCATCGACGCGGCGCTCATCCCCCGTCACACCGACTGCGCAGACTGGCGGAGCGCCTGCGCCGACGGAGAGGACTACGAACTCCTCTTCACCGCCCCCGCCGACGCCGATTTTTCCCCGCTGCTCCGCGCCTTGGGCACCGCCGTCACCCGCATCGGACGCGTGCACGCCGGCCGATCGCCCGGAAGCGTCATCCAAACACCGGACGGACAAACACTGGACGGCCAGACTCTGGGCTGGAACCACGGCGACGCCTGAGGCGCCGGAACGTTGTTCTCCGGAAACATCGTTCCCCGAGGCGTCGTAGTCATGTTGCCCGGACGCAACACGCCGTGCGGATGAACCCGCCGGCGGCCTCCCAGGGCCGTTGGCACGGGTATTGACCCTCAGGTCTTCCGGTGTTCCAAATTCAAGACATGTTCCGCCGCATCGCGCGGTCTCGCCGCACCGGAGGTTTCCCGGTGGTGTTCACCGGGACGCTGCTATCGGCCTCGCTGCTGGCGACAGGGTGCGCCGGCACGTCATCGGTGCCCTCATCTCTCTCGATGCTCCAGAGCCAGCCCGCGGACGAGCCGCAGGGCCGCTCCTCCGACGTCGTCTTTTCCGCGCCGCTCACCGTCGCCGCGCTCGACGGCATCCCCCCAGAAGTCCTGCCCGAATACGGACGCCTCGACGCACGCCTGGCCTCCCGCCTGGACGGCTCCCCCTACCCGCTCGACGCCTGGCCGTCCGAGCCTGTCCCATCGGTCTTCATGTCGCGGCGAGTTCGCGTCTCCACCAACGCCGACACGTTCTATCTCTACGAAACCCAATACCGGAGGCATCGATGAGCACGTCGCCCAGCGCCGAGCATCACCTGCGCCTCACCACAGATGCGGCAAACACCCCCGCCTCGCAGGGTCCAACGCGCAGTCTCCGCGCTTCCCACCCGCGGCTGGAGGCGTTACACTCCACGCTCATGAGTCGCATCGACGGCATTGGCTCCGCCTTCCCCCTACGCCTCGCCCAGGCCTACCAGCCCGGGCGCGTCACGCCCCCGCGCGTGAGCGTTGAGCCCGCGGCCGCGCCCTCCGTCTCGTCTGTTGAGTCTGTCGTCAACGCCCGCTCCACGCAGCGCTCGCAGGGCATTGATCGCCTCGTCGCCGGCCGCGTCGATGTCCCCATCTCGTTCCCGGGCGACCAGCTCCCCACTGCCAGGCCCGCAAGCCGCGGCGGCAATCTGTCCTTCTACAGCCAGCCCACCGACCGCAACGTCGCCGCGACGGCCGTCAGCGTCGGCCGAATGATCGATGTCACCGCGTAATCATCGCGGCGTTCTCCGATCAAACCACACGCTTGCCAAAAACGCACGGAGGAGCTTCGTGGCCACATAGCCACGAGCCCCTCAGAGCTTGCCATGATCCACCCTCCCGGCGTCTCTCAGGGTGGGGTGTGAAATTTCGTGCACAGGAAGAACGCGACGCACCAGGCTCGTGAATTCCACGGACGAATCCGCGGCCACCCTCGCAGGCTTCACGACCCGTCGGCTCCACTCAATGGATTGCATCAGGACATGAACGTGGGGTGAAACCGGAGTGAACAGCGGCAGGAATTGCCGATTCAGCCGCGGCGTCTCCGCGTGGCACCGGACCCGCAGGCCGCCCCGTACTCGCCGCGCGATACAACGCAAAAAAGCCCCGAGCGCAAGCGATGCGGGTTGCCTCCTCCTTGAACCCGTCGCCTGCGCTCGTGGCTCGTGCCGGTCTCGCCAGGCGGGATGAGCCTGGCAATTCCGGACGATGTATTCAGTTGGTCTTCGGACGCGCCGCCACGCTCTTCATGAGGGTGGCATCGCCTCCGCAACGCACGGCCTTGCGGCCAGCGAACACCCCAACAATGCCACAGCTTTCCCGCCCTGCCACCCCAGACGTCAAATCCTGCGCAGTTCTCACACTCCCACCCGCTCACACGCGTCCGAGAACACGCTCCCTCCACGCCCGCCACCCAAAAACAAGCCGGGCCCGGATCGACTCCAGGCCCGGCGAACACATGCAGTTGAATTCAGACCTTGCTCACCGGCGGCGGCGAGCGGCGGCCAGGCCCGCCAGGCCGATCATCGCCATAGCGCCCGGAGCCGGGACGAACGTCCCATTGCCCGAATAAGACCCTTCCGAGAACCACGCGTCGACCGGCAAATGGGTGGCCCCGTCCAGGGCCACGCCGGCCTTGCCCAGGGAGTTCAGCACCGTCAGCGTGAATGCCGCGGTGTCCAAGCCGACCGAGTCCCCGGTGTACAAGCCGTACTCCGGCGCCGAAGGCCCGTACCACGTGTACGTCACCGTCCCGTAGTCGTCGCTCGCCTGGATCGTCGCCGTGGAGTTCCACGTCGCCGGCTTGGTCCCGCCATCACCCACCACCGAAAACAGCCCGTCGGTGATCTTGCAGCTCAGCACCGGGAAGCCCGAGGCGGTGTCGGTGAAGGCGAACGTCCCCTCGATCTTGTACGTGTGCGTGAACTTCCCCCCGACGAAGGGCACCGAGCCCAGGTATGTCAGGCCGAACCCCGCGTCGAACTCCAGCTGAAGAATCGACGGGAACACGGCGCCGTTGTCGTCATCGATAAGCAGCACCTGCGGATCCGCCGGGTCCTGCGCATCGCTCACCACGCCCCCCAGGCCCTTGAAGGTCCACGAGGTGTGGTCGGCATCCGAAGGAAAGCTGAAGAACGCGGCGGACGCGGGCAGAGCCGTAGCGGCGAGCGCCAGCGCGCACGTTGCAACCGAAAGACGCATTGTCAATCTCCATCCAATATCGGGACCGCGAGCGCGGACCCGACCCCTTGGTCGATAACCACCGTCCTATACGGACGGTCTCCCCGCCCCGGTTCCAGACTCTCCCCGCCAAGCCGCGCAAAACGACAGGAGGCCCGGCAAGCCGGGCCCCCTCTCGGAGATCAAGTCTGGATATCAGGTCTGGAGATCAAACCTGGGATTCAGTCCGAAGAAACCATCAACCCACGGTCAGCGCCGACGCCGCAGGATCAGCCCGCCCGCCGCGCCCGTCAGGACCAAGGCCCCCGGCGCCGGCACCGCCTGCGCCGACCACGACGCCTCCGACCGCCAGAACGAGAGCGGTGCTCCCGACGCGCCGATGCCCACATCCCCGCCCGAGGCGGAGACCAGGGAGGTCAGCGTGAAGGCAAAGTCTTCCGAGGTGGAAAGGTCCAGCGCGGGCAGCACGGGTCCTGCGAGAAATTTGATGGTCGGATCGGTGCTGTCGGCGCTCTGGATCGTCGCCGTCTGTCCCCACGAGAACTCGCTGCTCGACACCGTCGTCCACAAGGCCTTGGCGAACGTGGCGGAGAAGACCATCGCGTCGTCCGACAGGCGACGGAACTCATACGAACCGCCCAGCGTGTACGAGTGGATCCACATCCCCGCGAAGCTGGTCTTGGAATAGGACGTCGATTCGGCCAGCATCACCAGCCGCGAGGGAATCACGACCGGAGCCGCCGGGCCGTCCTCATCAGGGTCGAACCGGAAGTCGACCTGGACAATCCCGTCACCGTTCTGCGTGCCGCCGTCCCGGATCAGGGAGGTATTGCCGGTGGTCGGGCCGCCCTGCAGGTTGGGGCCGTCCTGGTTCGTATCGGCCGCGAAGCTGAACGTGCCCGCCGAGGCCATTCCCGCCAGCGTGCCAACCAGCACAACACCCATCACCGACCGACGACCCGTACGCATGACGCACCTCCGACCCCACGGCGGACGATGCCTCTTCCTGAGCTGGAGGCCGCCCGCAGTAATGCCAAAGGTGCCACGGGGTTGGAGTTATGCAACCTGCGCCGTCTATTTCAGGTGGAAAAGATGGCAAAGTCCCTTCTTATGCCGTCACGGGCCCCGGAGACTCAAAGAGCCCATCCCCGGAAGGGATCGCCCCCTCAATCTCAAGAAGCCGTTGCTTGCGGTCCACCCCTCCCCCGTACCCCGTCAGGCTTCCGTCCGCCCCGATCACCCGGTGGCAGGGGATCACGATCGCAAGCCGGTTATCCCCGTTCGCCCTCGCCACCGCCCTCACCGCCGACGCCTTCCCCACCGCCTTGGCCACCTGCTGATAGCTCCGTGTCTGTCCGTACGGAATTCGGCACAGTTCCCTCCACACCATCTCCTGGAACTCGCTTCCCGCGACATGCAGCCTCACCCCGAATGTCGATCGCGCCCCGGCGAAGTACTCCGCAAGCTCCGCCTCGATCTGCGTCAGATGCTCGTTGGTCCCCGGCACGATGGGCAGGCCCGTCCTTCGGCGCAGCGACCGCAGATTGGTCTCGAGCATCCGCCGGTCCAGAAACTCCAGCAGCGCCAGCCCCCGCTCCGACGCGACGGCGACCATCGGCCCCAGCGGGGTCGCCAGCCACCTCGCCCGCATCGCCTCGGCGCTCCCGGCCGCGTCCTTCAGGTCTCCCGCGCCGCCGAACAACTCCGCCGCCGCCTTGCGAAAACCGCTCTCGGATTCAAACCCTGCTCGCATCGCCGCCGATGGTACCGCGCCGCCCCGGCGAACCCACGCCAGCGCCGATCCCACCCGCCGCGCCCGGGAGAGAGCCTGGAACGTCGCTCCCATGTGCTTGCGGAAATACCTCGCCGCCGTCGCCGGGTGCACCCCCAGCTTCCGCGCATCGCTCGCCGTGATCATCCGCGGCGGATCCTCTTCCAGCATCGCCGCCAGGCCCGATGCCCACGCCGGCACGCTCCCCACGCCCACGAGCGGCTTGCAGCGCATGCACGGCCGGTACCCGGATTGCATCGCCGCCCCCGGCGACCGGAAAAACTCGCAGTGTTCCGGCTTGGGTGTTCGCGCCGGACACCCCGGCTTGCAGAAGATCCCCGTGGTTTTCACGGCGACATAGAACAGCCCCGCGGCCGAGGCGTCCCGCCGCCGCACCGCCTCGTACATCGTGCCCGGCGTCCACGCGGAGGATGAGCGAGTCTTAAGCATGGCGAATCAATGGTGGGCGCTCGCCCCGCGTCGACCGCGCGGATGATTTCAAATCCAGATCATGCCACAGCCATCGTCTCCAGACCCCCGGGATGCAGGCCCCTCTACGATTCGGCCGGCGTTCCCGCCCCGCTCCCCGCACATCCAGGCGACACACCATGAACATGCAGGCTCGATTCGGAGGTTTCGCACGCGCGGCCGCTCGGGCATCTGGACACCCCTTGGCCTTCCTCACCGCGCTCTCGATCATCGCCGTCTGGGGCATCACCGGCCCGCTGTTCCATTACAGCGACACCTGGCAGCTGGTGATCAACACCGGAACCACCATCATCACGTTCCTGATGGTCTTCCTGATCCAGCACACGCAGGACCGGGACACCGCGGCGATCCAGATCAAGCTCGACGAACTCATCCGCTCCGTCGAGGGCGCCCACAACGCCCTGCTCGACCTCGAAGAGCTCGACGCCGCGACGATCAACCGCATCCGCAACAACTACCGCAACCTCGCCGCCCTCGCCCGCCAGGGCCACAAGAAGGGCGACTCCGACACCACCTGCCCGCAGATCGATATCGACTGCTGAGCGGCTCTCCACGACAAGCCGGTCCGCCGAGCGACCACCCGCTCACATCGGCTTCTTGCCGATCGTCAGGTCGTGCACGTGCAGCAGCTTTTCCTTGTCGAAGACCATCTCCTGCCGCGTCAGACCCACGATCTCGTACTCCGTGGTCAACTCGATCGCGTCCACCGGGCACGCCTCCTCGCACATCCCGCAGAAGATGCACCGCAGCTCGTCGATCTCGAACTTCGCCGGGTACTTCTCACGGTCGTCCCAGGGAGATTCCGCGGCGACGATGTGGATGCACTTGGCCGGGCAGATCGTCGGGCACATCATGCAGGCGACGCACCGCACCCGACCCTGCTCATCGCGGTTCAGCCGGTGCACCCCGCGGAAGTTGCTCGCATTGATCCCCCCCTCCTCCACCGTCAGGTTCTCCCGCCGCTCCTCGGGATACTGCATCGTCCGGCTGGTGGGGCCCTGCCCGAACGAGGTGAAGAAGTGCCGCATCGTCGTCCCGAAGCCCTTGAAGATCTCGGGCAGGTAGGAACTCTCCAGCCGGTTCAGGGGCTTGGGATTGACGTTGGTGATCTGGCTTTCAGGGGTGGACATGGGAGCGGAGTGTAGGAGTTCCCTCTGCCCGGGGGCCAAAGGGCCAAAGGGCCAAAGGGCCAAAGGGCCAAAGGGCCAAAGGGCCAAAGGGCCAAAGGGCCAAAGCCAGATACTACATATCAGGCGCGAGCGGGACTCTCCAAGTCCACGGGGGCGGAAACCCGAGATTTGCCGCCTTTGCCCCTCTGCCCCCTTTGCCCCATTTCCCCCTCAACACCCTCCCTCAAACTCCCGCACAAACACGTCAAAATCCTCCGTGTCGACCTCCCCGCTCCCGTCGAGATCCGCGCTCGCATCCCCCCTCTCAAACGCCGACACGAACGCGTCAAAGTCGTCCCCATCCGCGAATCCGCTGCGGTCAAAGTCCGCCGGGCAGGCCGCGACCTTCCAGATCTCCCGCCCGTGATCCGGCGTGTACGCCCCATACACCACCACGCCGCCCGCTTGGCGAAGCTGCTGAGGCCACGAGCCCGCGGCGCCCGGCCACAGGTCATCCACCATCCGCGTGCCGGCCGCCGTGCCGTCGGTCGACCACATCTCCACCCCGTGAATCCCGTCGTCGGCCGCAAAAAAGGCTCGCCGGCCAACCGCCACGAACGACGCTCCCTCCTCTGTCCAGTACGGCGCTTTGTCGATCACCACGCCATCTCCCGGCCCGGAGAGCACGTCCTTCACGAGCACCGTTCCCTCGGCGGTGCCGTCGGTCATCCAGAGTTCCCGCCCCGTGGACGGCGTGCTGATCGCCATCAGCACGCCATCGCACAGAGAAACCCCCATCGCGTCGCTCGCATTCCCGTTGCATTCCATGAGCCTTCGAGTGCCCTGGGGTTGCCCGTTGGTCAGCCATACCGAGCCATCCCCGCCCTTGGCCTTCAGCGCGACGACCACTGAATCCCCGAGCGCGCCAAGGAACTTGCCGTCGTCAGGAGTCCCGATCCCAAACAGGCCCGAGAGATCGCGCGTGCCCTGCACCGTCCCGTCGGTCACCCAGAGGTGAACCCCCGCGTCCTTCTCACTCTGCAACAGGAGGTAGGCATTTCCCGCCGCGACCATCGCATCTGACCACCACAACGCCGAGCGCGATCCCGGGGTGGTGTCGGCGAGCATGAATGTGCCAGCGGACGTTCCATCGGTGACCCACGGCTCCGTGCCTGTCGCCGCGGTCTTGGCGAGGAAGATCGCGCGGTCTCCCAGCGCGGCGCCCTGGTGCAAAGAAGCCACGGTCGCCCCTCCCGTATCAATCACATGTGTGCCGGAGCCTACCCCTCGGGTGACCTGTAGTTTGGCAGCACACCCCCACGAGAAGAACATGTTCTCCCCCGCAACCACGAACGGGGAGTCGCTCTGTGAACCGGTTGCCAGGGAGGAACCCGATCCAGGACAGAGATCTCCGAACATCCAGGTTCCCGAGGGCGTGAGATCCGTCGTCCATGGCTCCACGCCCGTCGCGGCGAGCCTCCCGGGGAACCACAGGCGCCCGTCGAACGCCTCGCCCTGCATCGTGGTCTCGAGATCCGCCATCGCCAAGGGGATGGGATCCCCTCCCCGCAGGTCGAGCCCCCAGAGGCGTGCGGGAGACTCTGGCGCGAACGCCCACACCAGGGCCGACGTGCCAAGCGTCCCCCGGATGGTGCCCCTTGATTCTCCGGGGCTCGACGCGATATCCAGCAGCAACCCGGAACCCTGCGCCGTTCCGTCGGTGATGAACGGCTCCTGTCCCACCACCGCGTTGCTCCCGGGTCCGACGGCGATCCCCGTCGCGGTTACCCCGTAGGGAACTGGAGTGTCGGATGCCAGCGTGGTGCCCGCGGCCGTGCCGTCGGTTCTCCATATGCTGACAAGTTCCGGGCAGGCGCCCGAGCACGTGAAAAACAGATCCCGCCCCGCCAGTTCCATGGTCTTGAAGACCCGATCGAACTGCGCACGGGAAGTATCGGTCAGCGCCTTGGTGTTCCCAGGCGTTCCATCGCTCAGGAAGACGAATCGCGTTGTGCCCGGCAAGGGCACGCCCGCAAAGAGCAGTTTCTCATTGAGAGTCTGCACGTTGTAGATCAACCGGATATTGCCGATTTCCAGCCTCGTGCCATCGGGGGTGCCATCGGAAGACCACAGGCCCGGGGAGGTGGGCGTGGTGACTCCAAACCAGAGCCGCCCGTTCCACACGGTCATTTCCGAAAGATACGACTGGGTGCAACTGGAAGAGAATTGCCGGACCCGCACCGTGTTTTCCGGCGAACCATCGGATCTCCACAGTTCAGTCGCCGCGCCGCACGAGGAACCCAGAATCATCGCCGTGCCGTCCATGTCCACGATGCCCGCGCGGCACACGTCGGCGGCAGAAATCATCGTTGAGATCCGCCGAGTGCCGGCGACGGTTCCATCGCTGACCCACAGCCCCTGCTGCTGGGGATCGGACGACACCACTTTGAAGAACACGCGATCCCCCACCGCCGTCAACCCCAGCACGGGCGCCTGCGCATTGACACTGAAGCTCGCCGTCAACACCGCCGGCTCCGCGGAGCCATCGCTGAACCACAATTCGTATCCCCCACGGACGGTGAGCAGCACGAACACGCCCCGCGGGGTCGTCACGGGCATGCTCCGCAAAGCGCCGTGCGTCCAGGGGTTCACGGGGCATAGGGGGCGAGTCCCATCCCGCGTTCCATCGCTGACCCACAGCTCCCGCAGCCGGTCGGTGGATGTCGCCGCGAAGACCACCAGCTGCTCACCCCCGGCCCGATTCCAGGTTACGAACATCGCGGGGTCCGACGAACGAGAACCGACCGCGATATCACGCAGGAGGTGTGTATTCTCGGTCGTGGCGTCGGTCACCCAGACCTCCGCCCCCATTTCCGCGTTCCTCGCCGGAAACACGACCAGCCCATTGACCGTCGCCCCGGCTGCACCAGCCACAAACGACGAAGTCGTCGCCGTGGGCGTATTGCTCAGGTCCATCGCCAGTTCGGGTTTGAACACCTGGGCCGACACCGTGCCGCAGCACATGCCGGCAAGGCACCACGCTGTAAAAACGGCGGATTTCGTATGCATGCTGGCTCCCGCGGATCGCAAAAAGTGATACGAAGCTCACGCACCAAGATCATCAACGCGTTCAAGCCAGCACCCAACCATACCGTGCGCGCGACCCCCGGGTTGCGTGCCCAAGGACATTTCTTACCCGCAAGTCAGTCAACCCGTCCCGAGCCCCCTCGCCCCCCGCTCTTCACGGATACAGGGACCAACGTTTGCCGCCTCTGCCCCTCTGCCCCGTTTGCCCCATTTCCCTCCCCCCTCCTACAGCCACTGCCCGCACCCCGGGCACCGGAGCTTGCCATCCGCGCCCGGCCCCACCCCCCGCACATCCATCGCGCACGCCGGGCAGCGTTCGTACCGCACGGTTCTCCAGAGCGACTTGATCGCCCCGAACCCGACGGCGGCGACGCCCAGGATGAGGATGACGCCCGCGATGGCGAAGGCGGGGGCGGGGCTTTCTGTGGGCAGCGCGGCGACGAGGATCGAACCGGCGATGCCGGCGACGGCGATCACCAGCAGGGAGCCGAACAGGAAAATCACCAGGGCCCGGAGGTACTTCACGCCCGAAGGGTAGGGAACGGGAAGAGCGTCACCTCGCTTTCCACCATTCCGTGTGGTGCGATGGATCGCGTGTAGGCCGGGTATACCACGTCCGATCCCGGGGTTATTCCCTCTGCCGGGCCCGCGCGGATTGGGGAACCGCCCCATCGTCGATGCGAACCGGTGGAGGGTTGCGATCGACTTGAGATGTTCTGCACGCGAGCGGGGTGGTTTGGTCGATGAAGGCCCCAGTCATGCTCATGGAACCCGCCGTGTCGTCACTCCCCCACCCATCTCCCTCCCATCCCGATGATCTGCGGATCTCCGCCGGGCGCGCGACGCCTCCCGGAACCCCTCGCCTCACCCTGGTCCGCATCCCCGAGCCCGTCCAGACTGTCGCAGATCCTCGCCCGGCCCTCCAGACCCCCCCGGGCGCTGGAACCTGGAAGCTCGATCCCTCCCTGTGCTTCCTCAACCACGGGTCCTACGGCTCGGTTCTCAGCGACGTCGCCGACGCCCAAGCCCGCGTCCGCGACCGCATGGAACACGACCCCGTCCGGTTCTTCAAGGTCGACCTCGAAGGCCTCGTCGATCAGGCCCGCCAGCGCCTCGGGAAATTCCTGGGCTGCCCCGCCGCCGACCTCGCCCCCGTCCGCAACGCCACAGTCGGCCTCTGCACCATCTTCCACAACTATCCTTGGAACGCGGGAGACGAGATCGTCGTCACCGACCACGAATACTCCTCCGGGCAGTACGAGCTCGACCGCCTCGCCGCCCTGCGCGGCCTCCGGGTCGTCACCGCCCACGTCCCCTTCCCGGTGAGTTCGCCAGACCAGGTCACGCAGGCGGTCGCCGCGGCGATCACGCCCAAGACCCGCATGGTCATGGTCAGCCATGTCACCAGCTGCTCATCCCTGATCTTCCCGGTGGAACCGATCGCCCGCCTCTGCCGGACCCGCGGGATCGACTTCCTCATCGACGGCGCCCACGCCCCCGGCCAGGTCCCCGTGGACATCGCCGCCCTGGACCCCGCCTTTTACGTCGGCAGCCTGCACAAATGGGTGGGCGCCCCCCGCGGCGCCAGCTTCGTGTACGTCCGGCCCGACCTCCAGGAAGGCTTCCGCACCCTCGCCCTTTCCAGCCGCGCCCGCAAGATCCGCCCCGAGC
Organism: Phycisphaerales bacterium; assembly: GCA_044226385.1. Taxonomy (GTDB): domain Bacteria; phylum Planctomycetota; class Phycisphaerae; order Phycisphaerales; family UBA1924; genus JAEUJB01. The sequence continues at coordinate 76,830 of JBGAHA010000005.1, read as the reverse complement.
GGGCCCTCTTCCTGCGTGACTTCGATTACATGGGGACCGACGACTACTCCGCTTTCCTCGCCGTTCCCGCGGCGATCGACGCCCTGCCCCGTCTTCACCCCCAGGGCTGGACAGGGGTGATGGAATCGAACCACGCCACGATCCTCCAAGCCCGCGACCTGGTCTGCGGCTCCATCGGCCTGCAGCCCTCGTGCCCCGACGACATGACCGGCAGCATGGTGAGCCTGATGATCCCCGAAGCCGGCCCCCACGCCGCCCAGCAGACCACCCGCTACGACGATCCCCTCCAGGATGCCCTGCTCGATCGCCACGGCGTCCAGGTCCCCATCTGGCGGTTGTGGGAAAACCCGGGCGTTCGCGTCGCCCGGCTCAGCGCGCAGCTGTACAACACGATGGGGCAGTACCAGTACTTCGCCGACGCGCTGCGGACCGAACTGGCCCGCGAACACGAGGCGTAAGCCCCTCCACGATTCAACGATCGATTTACTCGGCCTCGGCGCCGCCCAGTTCCTTCCCTTCGGTCTCACCCGCGTCGCCCGAGAGCACGGGCACCTGGTCGTCGGGAGAGACGGCCCGCGTCGCCGAGTCATAACGCCACCCGTGCGTGTTCGCGCCCGCCGCCGCGCCGTCGATGCGGATCGTCGCCTTCCCGTTGCGAGGATTGACCGGGATCTCGTGCAGGTACGGCCCGAACGTGCCGCTCCCGCTCACCTGACCCGTGATCAGCGTCTTGCCAAGCAGACGCTGCGCAAAGGCACTCGCGTCCGTGCTGATCGAGCCGCCCGGCTGCATCGCCGGGCACAGCTCCACGTGCTCGGCCGCGTAGACGTCGATCGCCCGCTGCAACGCCGAGACATCGGCGGCGATCGCGGCATCCTGGGAACGGCCCGAGGCCGTCATCAGCCGGGGGACCGCGATGGTGGCGATGGTCCCGATAATCAGCACGACGATCACCAGCTCGATGAGCGTGAACCCTCGTGCAAACACCAGCGAGGAAGTTGTGGAAGCACGTGCAGCCATCGGCAAAGCTGCATCGGCTCCCACCACGCCCGGCGGAATCGGACCCCGCACCTTCGAATTCGGTTTGGGGTTTTCCGCGGGCCACTGGCTCCACGTATGCCAAAGGCGCTGGCGGCGGAGCGTCCCATAGTGAAATGCCGGGCGCCTCGCCCGCGCGCCCCGGCCGTCGTTAGTCCTCGTAGGACCGAGGCTTACGCGGCTGCCCGCTCCCCCAGCGGTTGCCGTTCTCCATCTTCTCGGCCCACACGCCGCCGACGAGCTTCACCGAGCCGCCGCCCAGCCAATGCTCGAATTCCCCCAGCACCGTCGGGTCAAATCGGATGCGAACGGTGGATGGAAGGGTCATGTACGCCGTGCGGTCCGCGGTGGCGACGGCGAGCTCGACCGGGAACATCAGCGGGCCATCATCCTGCTTGGAGGCGGGCTTGGGCGGGACCGAGACGTCCCGGATCATCCCGGCGACGCGCTGGAGCACGGCCCCGGCCGAGCCGTTGAGTTTGACCTCGTCCACGCACACCTGGAGGCGACCAGGCTGGAGTGGGACACCATCGATGGGGACCACCCGCTCCACCAGCACCTGGACATCGCCTCGCGAGGTGTCGACCCGGCCCAGCACGAAGACGATCTTGTCCGCCTCGGCCAGGTGTCCGAACTTCACGTATGCGTCGGAGAACATCACGCACGGGATCGTGCCCGACTGATCCTCGATCGTGATCGCCGCCATCTTCTGCCCGGCGGACCTGCCGTTCTTGACGATCAGCGTGCGCACACCCGCGACCAGCCCGGCGAGCACCACGCGCGAGTCCTTGGGCAGGTCCTTGGCCGTCGCCGTGGTCGCGTTGATGAACGCCGACGACCAGTTCTTCCACGCGTCCAGCGGGTGGCTCGAGACGTAAAACCCCAGCACTTCCTTCTCGAGCGTCAACGCCTCCGTCGTCGGCCACGGAGACGCCTTCGCCAGGGAGATCGCCGGCGCCGCCGCCTTGGCTCCAGCCCCCGCATCCCCGAATCCAAACAGCGCGCCCTGCCCCGCGGCCTTGTCCACCGCCGCCTTCTGCCCCGCCGACATCGCCTGCTCGATCGTCGCCACCATCGCCGCCCGGGACGACATCCCGTGCACGCTGTCGAACGCCCCGCACTTGATGAGCGACTCGATCGTCGACTTGTTCACCACGCCCGGGCCGCGGCCCAGCAGCCGCTCGCAGAAATCGAAGATCGACAGGAACGGCGCGGGCTTGAGATCGGCGAGCGTCTCCCCCGGCGCGGGCGGCTTGCCCCCATGATCGCGCTCCTCGATGATCGCGTCGATCGCCCGCTCACCCACGCCCTTGACCGCGGCGAGCCCGAAACGGATATGCCCGTGCCGCGTGTCGTGCGCTTCCCCCTCGTCAAACACCACCGAGAACGCGGCCTTGGACTTGTTCACGTCCGGCGGACGGACCTCCAGACCCGGCCGCACGATCGCCCCCGTGTGCGGGTCCAGCGTCCGCGCCTTCTTCGCGTCCTCCACATACGGGATCCAGTCGGCGATCGCGCTCGCCGCCGATTCAAACGTCAGGAACGCCGCCATGTACTGCGCGGGGAAGAACGTCTTCAGGTACGCCGTCTGGTACGCCACGATCGCGTACCCCGTCGAGTGGCTCTTGTTGAAGCCGTATCCCGCGAACTTCAGGATGTTCTCGAACAGGTCCTCGGCCCCCTGCTTCGACAACCCCTTCTTCTGCGCCCCATCGATGAAGACCGGCCGGTTCTTGCCGATCTCCTTTTCCTTCTTCTTGCTGATCGCCTTGATGAGCGAGTACGCCGAGCGCAGCGGGATCCCGCCCAGCTCGTGCACGATCTGCATCACCTGTTCCTGGTACACCATCACGCCGTACGTCTCGGTCGTGAACTTGTCGGCGATCGGGTGGATCGTCGGGACCTTGTCCGTCCCGTGCTTGCGGCGGTTGTAGTCGGGGATCAGGTCCATCGGACCCGGCCGGAAGAGCGCGTTCGCCGCGATCAAATCCTCCAGACGGTCGGGCTTCATATCCACCAGCAGTCGGCGCATGCCCGGAGATTCAAACTGGAACACCCCCGTCGTATCCCCGCGGCGGAAGACGTCAAAGACACGCTGGTCCTTGAAGTCCAGCCGGTCAAGGTCCAGCGGATGCGCCACGCCGACCCCCGAGGCCTTCGCATCAAACTCCGCCTCTCTCCCCACCGCCCGCCACACCTCCCGCTCCACCAGCCCCTCGTAGATGAGCTTCTTGCACCGCTCGATCACGCTCAGCGTGCGCAGGCCCAGGAAGTCCATCTTGAGCAGGCCCATCTTCTCGCACGTGGGCCCGTCCCACTGCGTGACGACCTCGTTCTCACCGCTCCCCGCCTGACGGTACAGCGGAACGATCTCGTACAGCGGCCGCGTCGCGACGATCACGCCCGCCGCGTGCACGCTCGCGTGCCGCGCCTGGCCCTCCAGTGTCCGCGCGTTGTCGAACAGCCGACGGATCTGGTCGTCCGAGTCGTACAGCTTCTGAAGGTCCGGCTCCTGCTCCAGCGCCTTGTCCAGCGTGATGTTCAGCTGCTCGGGCACCAGCTTGGCGACCTTGTCCACGTCCGGCAGCGACATCCCCAGCACGCGCCCCACGTCCCGGATCGCCGCCTTGGCCTTCATCGTCCCGAACGTGATGATCTGCGCCACGTGCCCGTACTTCTCACGCACGTAATTGATCACGTCCGCGCGGCCGTCCTGGCACAGGTCGATGTCGATATCGGGATACTCGCTGCGGTCGGGGTCGGTGAACCGCTCGAACAGCAGCCCGTACCGCACCGGGCACGCGTTGGAAAGCCCCAGCACGTACCCCACCATCGTCCCCACGCCCGACCCTCTGGCGTTCGCGGGAATCCCGCGCTGGCGACCCCAGTTCACAAAGTCCCACACGATCAGGAAGTATGCCGAGATGTTCTTGTCGGCGAGGATCTTCAGCTCGCGCTCCAGCCGCGCTCGCCGCGCCGCCGCCTCACCCTTCGCCTTGTCGTCGCTCCCCGCGGGCCCGTACCGCCAGATGAATCCCGCCTCGGCGAGCATGCCCAGGGCCTGGTCGCACTCACCCTTCGCCTCGGCGAGCAGCCTCGCCCGCTCCGCCTCGCTCGCCGTCATGTCGACGTGGAACGGAACGACCTCGAACTCCGCGCAGTACGCCGTGTACCACGCCGTCAGGTCACCGCCAAACCTCGTCTCGTCCCACCGCGGCAGATTCTCCCACGCGCCGCCCTTCGGTGACTTCCCCTTCTTCGCTGCTTCGCCGTCTCCCGCCCGCCGCACCCGCACCATCGGGGAGTTGTTCACCCCCAGCGGCAGGTCCACATTGCAGCGCTCGGCGATTCGCACCGTATTGTCGAGCGCCTCTTTGCCCGCGTCCCCGTACGGCTCGAACATCGCCCGCATCTCCGGCGGGCTCTTCACGTAGAGCTGCGTCGGATACTTCATCCGATTCTCTTCGCTCTTGAGCTTGCCGGTGGAAATGCAGATCAGCGTGTCGTGCGCGTCGTGATCCTCGGCCCTGAGGAAGTGCGAGTCGTTGTCGCACACCAGCGGCGCCCCGACCTCCCTCGCCAGCCGGATCAGGTGCTTGTTGATCGAGTTCTGCTCGGGAATATGGTGCTGCAGCTCGACGTAGAACCGGGGAAACTCCTCTCCACTTCGTCTCTTGGTCTCTCCATCTCTTCCCCCCACTTCTCCATTGAACACCCTGTGGTGCCACCGGGCGCTCTCCACCGCCGCCTTCCAGTGCTTCTCATCCCCGTTGCGCTCGTAGTCGAGCAGGTGCTCCCCGATCTCGCTGCCCAGGTGCCCGTTGATCGCGATCAGACCCGCCGAGTGCTTCTCCAGCAGCTCCCGGTCGATCCGCGGCTTGTAGTAAAACCCCGTCAGGAACGCCTCGGAGCACAGGTACAGAAGATTCTGCCACCCCTCCAGGTTCTCGCACAGCAGCACGAGGTGGTACCCGCCCTCTCCCCCGCCCGTGTACGTGCGGTCCGTCCGCGGCTTGCCCGGCGGCGTGACATACGCCTCCACGCCCAGGATGGGCTTGATGCCCTTTTCCTTGCAGTGCTGGTAGAAGGCGACGGCGCCGAACATGTTCCCGTGGTCGGTGATGCCGACCGCCGTCATGCCCAGCTCGGCGACCCGGGCGATCAGCTTGTCAACGCGGTTCCCGCCGTCGAGCAGTGAGTACTCGGTGTGCAGATGGAGATGGACGAACTGCTGGTCGGGTGGCAGGGGGGAGCGAGCGGATGATGGAGCGAGTTCTGCCATGGGACGTGCCACACTTGCCTTCGTCGTTCAAACGGGATCAATCGTACTTCAAGAAGAGTACGACCCCGGGCACCCCTTGGGCGTAGTTGACAGACGTTAGGAATGTAGAGCAAACCCCTGGAATTCGCGCGAGTTACAGGAGATCGCGGTTCCGCACACTCATGCTCTCGCGTGCCCGCGCAGCCCATCGAGCCAAATTCCACGCGGCGCCGCATTCGGGACAAACCTTGCACCCGTCCTGCTCCACCGCGATCACCTGGAGCGAGTAGCCGCACGAGGCGCAGCGACCGGTCTTCAGCCATTGGGCGACGACGCGCCCGGCACGCTGGCGAAGCCTCCACTTGCGCAGCGTCAAGCGGTAGACCCACCAGAGCACGTACAGACTCCCGGCAACGCCGATCGCCAAAATCGCCGGTCGAACGTACAACGCCCGGGCCAAGAGGAGCACCGCAAGAATCAGAATGCCAAGCACCAACAGAATCGCAGGCACGACAAACAGCAGCCAGGGAATGCTGCCGACCCTCACGAAAACCGTGAACGTGCCGGCCTTGCCGGTGGGTGAGGAGCCGCGTTGACTCAATGTCGCCTGCTCAAGTTCGAGTGGGAGACCTTTCTCCGAACCCGAGCCGGATTCTTCTTCGTTCGCGCGTGGCGCAAGCCGCGCCCGCCTGCCCCGGTCATCAAGGGTGGTGATCGTGGTATCCAGCAGTCGCTGCAGCAGGCCCGCCTTTGATGCTTCCCCCGACATACACCCCCCGATTGTAAGTGCCCTCGATCTACGTGTGAGCGTACAGCCGCCTCCGCAGCTCCGCCCCCAGCCCCTCGATCGCCGTCCGCGACTGATCCTGCTCACCCGTCTGCAGATTCTTGATCGTCGCCTCCGTCCCCGATTCCAGAATCACCGCGAACTTCGCCCGCACATCTCCCGCCTCCTGCAGCAACTTCCCGATCTTCTTCGTCGCCTTGTACGACCGGCGCACATGCAGCCCCCGGGTAGGCCGGTCCTGGGTAGTCCGGCTCTCCGAGCCGGTCTTCTGCTCTCCTCCACCACGCCTCAGCTCCGCCACCACGCCCCCCAGCCTCGCATCCGCCTCCGGCGTGCCGTTGGAAATCACAAACACATCCGGCCGCATCCCGGCGAGCTCCAGCAGCTCCGCATCGCTGGGCATGAGCCCCTTGTCCTGCAGCACCAGCGAGAGCACGACATCCCCCATCCCAAAGCCCACCGCGGGCGTGGACGGTCCGCCAAACATCTCGATCAGATTGTCGTACCGGCCACCGCCGGCGACGGCTCGCTCCCCGTCGACGATGATCTCAAAGACTGTCCCCGTGTAATACGCAAGCCCGCGTGCAATTCCGGGATCGATCGTGCACCACGGCGCAAGACCCATCGCGTCCAGCCGCCGGCTCAGCATTCTCAGGCTGTGCGAGTCGCTCGCGATTTCGTCGTCGGTTGCGCCTGTGCCGCTCGCCGCCGCGACAACGCCTCGCATCAGCTCGTCATATCGGCTTGCATCAAAGCCGATCGCCGCGCATGCCTTGCCAAACTCACCCACGTCCATCTTCGACCGCTTGTCCAGCAGCACGAGCACTCGCGTCACGTCGAGATTGACGCCGCACCGCTCAATCGCTTTGGCAGCGACGGTCCGATCATTCATCCGGCACGTGATCTGGCCCGGCGACAGCCCCAGGTTCATGAAAAGCTCGATGCAGCAGGCGATCGCCTCCGCATCCGCAGTCGCCTTTGCTCCCGCGATGTCCTCCGCCGTCGCCTTCTCCGGCAGAGCCAGCCCGATCACATCACAGTTCCACTGCAAAAACTCCCGCAGCCTTCCGCGCTGCGGTCGCTCCGCCCGGAAAAATGGCCCCGCCGTGAACCACATGGTCGGCGAGGGCAAACTCTTCGCCCGCGCCGCGTACATCCTCGCCAGCGTGGGCGTGAACTCCGGACGCAGCGCGAAATCCTTCTCCCCGCCCTCTCGCCGGAACGAGAACAGCTCCGAAACGATTCCCTCCCCCGACTTGACCGTGTACAACTCCAGATGCTCGAACGTCGGCCCGTCGATCTCCTCAAACCCGTGATTGATCGAGACCCGCCGCCACGCCTCGGTGATGAACCGGCGCTTGGCCGCCTCGAGCGGGTACAGGTCTCTCGTTCCGTTGGGTGGTTGGATCTGCGGCGCCATGGGAAGCAAGCGTAGGTTCGCTTCCCCCGTTTTTGCGGCGTTTCACGCCTTTTCACACCGCCGCCGCGGCCGAATTACGGGCTCTTCCCCGCCTCGCGCATCCCCTGCATCACCGCGGGCACTTCGTCGGCCAGCTCCGTGGCCACCAGCCCCGATTCTCCGTGCTCCGCCGCCCAGCGCTCCCCGGCGACAGCGTGGATCTGCACCGCCAGCCGCGCCGCATCGAACACGTCCAGGCGCTCGGGCGCGTGCGTCGCCGCGCCGGCCTTCCCACCCTCACCGCCACTCCCACCCGACGTGCGCTGCTGCGACACCTGCGCCTCCAGCGCCGCCATCGCCTTGCGATATTTCTCCGGCACCGCCGCGATCATCGCCGCGTGCGAGGCCTCCGCCCCGCTCGCCGCATGCTGCGCAATCAACGCCCCAATCACCCCGGCGAGCACATCCCCCGTCCCACCCGTCCCCATGCACGAGTGGCCACGCGTGCACACCCATGTCCGGTGCCCGTCGCTTACCACCGTCCCCGCCCCCTTGAGCACCATGATCGCCCCCAGACGCTGCGCGAGCTGCTCCGCCGCCTGCGGCCGCGTGCGTGGATCGATCGGATCCAAGTCGATGTTCAACGCCGCCGCGAGCCGGCGGAACTCACCCGGGTGCGGTGTCATCACGATCCGCGCCCGCAGATCTCGCCAGAACTCGGGCACCTTTGAGAGCAGGTTCAGCCCGTCGGCGTCCAGCACCACGGGGACATCTTCCTGCTGCACCGCTCGCAGCACCATCGACGTCGCGCCCTCCCCGAATTGCCGTGACGGGTCCAGCGCTTCCGGAAGTGTTCCCAGGCCCGGCCCTATGACCACGCACGCCGCGCTCGCGAGCTGGCGATCAAGCTCCGCCGCGGCCTCGTGGCCGAGGATCTCTCCGCGTTCATCCACCGGCAGCGAAGCGCCTGTCACGGGCGGGAGGGAAGCAACCGCCGCGCTCAGGATGGGCTCGGGCATGACCACTCGCACAAGCCCCGCACCCGCCCGCAGCGCCCCACGCGCGGCGAGCATGGGCGCCCCGATCATGCGCATCGCCCCCGGCCGCGTGCTGGCGCACCCGCCGACGACCGAGACGGTGCCAAACGTCCCCTTGTGACCCGAGGGATCACGGCGTGGAAGCGGAGGAAGGTCCATCATGTCTCACCACCTCCGGTGTGACGAAACCCCGCGCCCAGCCAGCCGCTCACGACGCGCGGCAGGCATCCGCCGCGCCGCATTGGCGCATCGGAGACGGCGTTGCATTGTCCAGCGGTTGGAATTGGCACGCGGGGACGAATCTCCCGGCCCCTTCCGAGACGTCGCTCAGGGCCTCGTCAGTTGGTCCCGATCGTCAGACCGATCGGCTGGGGGCGAACCACGTGCGTCGGCTCGATCACCAGGCCCAGCGGTGCTCGCTTGCCGCCCGCCGGCGGCAGGCCGTCTCGCTCGATCACCCGGTGGATCGCCATGATGCCTTCCAAGAGCTGCTCCGGACGCGGCGGGCAACCCGGAACGTACACATCCACGGGAATGAACTGGTCCACGCCCTGCACCACGGCGTACGTGTCAAACACGCCGCCCGTCGAAGCGCACGCGCCCATCGAGAGCACCCACTTGGGCTCGGTCATCTGCTCGTAGATCCGCTGGAGCACCGGCATCGACTTGACCGCGACGCGGCCGGCGACGATCAGCAGGTCGGCCTGCCGCGGGCTGAACGACATGCGTTCCATGCCAAAGCGGGCCATGTCGTAACGGCTCGAGGCCGTCGCCATGAGCTCGATGCCGCAGCACGCCGTCGCGAAGGGCATCGGCCACACCGACGACTTGCGGCACCAGTTCACCAGCTTGCGCAGCTGGGTCGTCACGTAGTAGTCGTTCGAGAGCGCGGCTTCCAAACCCATGGTGTGATCCACTCACCCGGACTTCCGGGGTCAACCTTCTCGCGAGAGTTGGGCCGTCCTGGGCCCACGCACGCCCCCACGCACGCCGGATATTAGGCCCCGGGCGCTCCCCATGGCCCCGGGGATGACCGTCCGATCGGGACCTGATCGGCCTTCAAACCTCAGCAACCCTTCAGCCGCCCATCGGCGCCGGGCCCGGCGTTCCCATCGATGCCTCGATCCGGGATGTGGGGTCGGCCGCCGGCAGCGCATTCGCCGCAGCCGCCGGGGTCGATTCCACCACCGGCTGCTTTTCCGCTTCCACAGGGCTCATGCCGAGCAAGTCAGCGAGGGACCGCCCCTTCGCCGCCTCCGCCCGGGCCACCTGCAGCGGTCGGATCGCCGAGACCAGGGACGTATCGACCCCCATCAGTGTGTTCCTCGCCCCCGTCTGGTCCACCATCTCGCTCCCGATCGCCAGGCATTCGGCAACGTCAATCGCCTCCGGCGGCCGGGCAAGGGCGAAGCGGTCTTCCTCATCCCCCGCCGCCACCCGATGCAGCATCCCGCGGGCGACCATCGATTCCAGCATGGAGACCACGACGCCCTGTTCGATCCCCGTCATCCGCGCCGCCGTCTGCGCATCCGACGATCGCCCGGCGCGGAACTCCCTCGCCACCGCGCCGGCGACCAGCAGGATGGACGCCGGATCCACGATCGACGTCCGGCCATCGCTCAGCACGGTGATGGGCTTGGAACCCCGTGTCTGCACCAGATAACTCACAAACAGACCCAGCAGCACGATCATCCACGCCAGGTAGATCCACAGCAGGAAGAGCGGCAGCAGCGCCACCGCGCCGTACAGCTTGGAGTACCCGGCGCTCTTGACGTAGTACGCGAACCCCCACTTGGCGGCTTCCCAGAGCAGCGCGCCCACGAACGCCCCGCTTACCCCGGCCGTCAACCGAACGCGAGCGTTGGGAACCACGCTATAGATGATGGTGAGGAAGGCCGTGCTGATCAGGACCGTGACCGCGAAGCCGGCGATGGTCCGGATCGAGAACATGCTCGTCGGCGCGGCCGCTGCGACAGGCGTGCCGATGTCCTTACCTGTGGCGGGCACCGGGGTGGAACTTCCCGGTCCGGCCGAAATCGGTTCATCCGGAAGCTTTTCGCTGCTGAACAGGCCCCGAATGCTCCACGAATCGACCTTGTCGATCCGCGTCAGGAACGCGTCGGTGGCGTAGAACGTCGCGAACAGCCCGATGCTGCCCAACGTCAACAGGGTCCAGTATCGGGTGACCCGGCTCCACCATGACCTTCCCGACGGCACCCGGTAGATCTGGTTGAAGGCCCGCTCGATCTCCACCAGCATGGAGAGGGCGGCGTAGATCAGGGCGCCGAGTCCGATGAACCCGATGGTTCGGAAGGGGATTGTTCGGACCTGTTTGACCAGCTGCCCGATCCATTCATCCAGCCGCTGGCTGGAGACGGCGGGCTTGGTGACGTCGCTGCCCACCGGCTTGTCGGTGACGGGGGGCGGATCGACGACGACGGTCCCTTGGTCGGGGTCCATCGGCACCTGGACCGAGACCCCATCCACGGCGACCTGGTCGAGGCCGGCGAAGTGGAGGAGGCGGGTGACGGCCGTCGAGATTTCCTTTTCTTCCGCGTAGGCGCCGATCACCATCAGACCGATCACCAGCACCGGCACGAGGCCGAAGATGGTTCGGTAGGCGAGGGCGGCGGCGAGGGCGGGGAGCTGGGTGGTCAGGACCGACCAGTTGGACGGGGAGAGCAGGTTGCCGGCGACCTCCCGTGAGATCACGCCGGGGTTGGCCTTTTCCCGCGAGGCGGCGTTGCCGGGGATGGGCCGGGTGAGCCGCTGGATGATCCCGGCGGGAGCTTCGGGCGGCTGGGAAGTTCGGCTGGAGCGCTTGGCGATCATCCATCACCCTCGTGGCCGCGTCCCCGGGCGCGTCCTGCGCCTCCGGCGGGTCCACGACCGGAACCTCGATTGGGACGGGGTCCCGAACCCTTGGACTTCATCGGTGGGCGAACCCTGTTGACGGGCCTGGCGCCGCCGGTTGGCCGCTCCGAACCCGTGCGGGAAGGACGCGAGGTCGGCCGCGCGGTGGCGCCATCTGTCCTGCGATTGTTTCGGAAGCCTTCGCGTGGTCCGCTGGGACGGCCCGCCTGCACGCCGCGCGTGGGGCGTCCGGCATCGCCCGAACGGTCAGACCTGCCCGATCGCACCGGACGACTTGATGCCACCGAGCTGGGGCCGCGAGGCACCCGCGCGGGACCCGTTCCGCCCGGACCACCCTGAACCATGCCCGCTCGCCGAGCGCCGGGATTTGTCCCGCCAAAGCCGCGGGCCGTTCCCGATGTCCCTCGAGAGCGATTGGGACGCGGGGCGCGCGGCCGCGAGGGAAGGTCCCCTTCGGACGCGAACGCGGCCGGGGTGGACCCATGCGCCGCGGGAGAAGAGCCGGATTCGGCGGCCTGAGCCTTGGACTGTTCCTTGCACGCGTCGCGCAGCATGCGAATCTCATCACGGTCCAGCTCTCGCCACGATCCGACGGAAAGGCCCCGAAGCTGGAGCGGTCCGATCGAGACGGCGGCGACCTTGCGCACCGGGAAGCCGGCGGCCTGGAGCACGTCGGCGACGTAGCGGTTCTTGCCTTCCTTCATGGTCACGCGGAGCGTGGTTTTGCCGGGCTCGCGCTTGAAGATGGACATCTCGACCTTGGCGCCGTGGTTGCGGCCCGCATGGCGAGCCTCAAGGCGCTGGAGCTTGAACATCTGCTTGCCCAGGCGGTGCAGGTCGGCCTCGTTCACATCTCCTTTGACGATCGCAAGATACGTCTTGGCGACGCCGTAGCGGGGGTGGCTCAGCCGGTTGGCGAGCTCCCCGTCGTTGGTGAGGAGGACCAGGCCGGTTTCGTCCCAGCCCAGGCGACCGACGGCGAAGAGTCGCGGCTTGGAAGGATGGTCCACCAGGTCCAGGACGGTCCGGCGTTCCAGGCCCGGTTCGTCGCTGGCGGTCGTGAGGGTGCGCTCGGGCTTGTTCAGGATGATGTAGAGCTTTCGACCGCTCCCCGATCCTGCCGGGCGTTCGAGCGGGCGGCCGTCCACCTCGATCTGGTCTTCACGGGGGTCGACGAAGACGGGCAGGCGGGTGATCACCTCCCCGTTCACTTCAACGCGGCCCTCTTCGATCATCTGCTCGCAGACGCGGCGCGCGGCAACGCCCGCATCGGCCATGACGCGCTGAAGCCGGACCTTGGACCGTGAACGGTTTGCTCCGCCCGAGGGCGGTGACGCTTTGTTGGGAGATTCCACCGGTGAAGTCTAGGTCGAGAGGGAGGGGCGCACTCTCGGCGCTTTCAACGCGCAAGGGATGAAAAACCGATGAAGGACGAGCGTTGTATTTGCGGGTTCACCGCTGGGCAGGATGCCCACACCCATCCGAGGACTGACAGGCCCCGCGTGCAGGACGCCGGGAGGGAGCTTGCCAGATATGAGTTTTCCCGCCACCGCTTCGGCCATCAAGCCGGGCTCCGTCGATCGCCGCATCAACCCTTCCGCCGCCATGTCGGCCGGAACCCTTGATGCCGATCGCATCATCGACGATCTCTTCATCACCCCCAAGGTCCTGGACCGCCGGGGCTTCGACGATCTGGCCGGGGTGCTCCGCCAGCTCGTGAAGGAGGCGGCGACGAAGGGTGAATCCCTCAAATCCGCCGCCAGTGAAGTCCGCTCACTGAGCGACAGCCTGCGTGAAGTCGCCAAGCAGCTCCAGGTCCGGCTCGAGGCCGCCCTGAAGGTCGCCCCGGCGCTGGACCAGCGCCTCGCCAAGGCCGAGCACGTCGTGCAGCTGGCCATCGACCGCACCGCCCTCACCGAACAGCTCGAAAAATCGATCGCCCAGATCATCGACTCCCGGCTCTCGGAGTACGGGCGACGCCTCGACGACATGAACTCCCGTCACGAGGAATCGCTCGCGGCGACCGCCGCCCGCCTGGTGGAGGACATCGACGCCCGCCGTGCCCGCCTGACCACCGAGACCTCCGAAGCCTGGCAGCAGGCCGAGCAGGCCCGCGCCCGCGTCCTGACCGAGGTTGACAGCTTTCAGCAGATGATCCGGGCCCAGGTCGACGCCGCGTCGGAGCGGCTCAGTGAACCGGTTCGCGTCGCCGATCGCAAGGCCTCCGAGCTCGCGGCCCGCCTGGAAGCAGAGATGGAAGCCGCCGAGGATCGCCTCCGCGCCGCCCGGGAACAGGCCGACGTCAAGCTCGCCGGCCTGGTTGAGACCATCTCCCGCCATGCCGACGCCGTGAATCGCCGCGCTCAGGAAGAAGCCTCCAGCATCGACCTCCGCCTCCGGGACCTGGTGGACCAGGCCGCCTCCCGCGCCGAAACCATCCGCGCCCAGGCCGACCAGCGCAGCACCGAGGCCCTCGCACGGATGGAATCACAGTGCTCCTTCATCGAAGGCCGTTTCGGCGCTTCGCAGGCCCAGGCCGAGGCGGCGCTGGGCGAGCTTGTCCAGGGGATCGCGACGCACAGCGAGGCCGCCCGCCGCCAGGGCCAGGAGACCGCCCAGGAACTTGAGGCCACGCTCCGGCAAGTCGTTGAGCGAGCGTCGGTGAAGGCCGACGAATTCGCCGCTGAGACGTCGCGCCGGGCCGAGCAGGTCTCGACGACGCTGGAGTCACAGATCACGTCCGCGGAGGCGCGGTTCCAGGCGTGCAAGGAGACCGCCGAAGCCAAGCTCGGGGAGTTTGTCCAGGGTCTTTCGATCCATTCCGGGGATGCCCTGCGCGAGGCCCGCGAGGCGGCCGCCGCGCTCGAATCCCGGCTCAAGGACGCCGTGGAGCAGGCGGTGGCCCGCACCGACTCCCTCGCGGCCCAGGCCGACACCCGCGTCGCCGAAGTTGGTTCGCGCCTGGACGCCCAGTTCGATTCCGTCTCCACGCGGCTGCACGCGTCCCGGGAACAGGCCGATGCGCAGCTGGTCGATCTCATCCAGACCATCGCCGCTCGGGCTGAGGAAGCCGCGAAGCAGGCCGAAGAACAGGCTTCCGATGTGGACCGTGATCTCCAGGGCATCCTCGAACGCGCCGCGGCACGCGTGGAGACCATGCGGGCCCAGACGACCGAGCTCCAGTCGGCGATCGCCGCGAGCCTCGACGAGGCGTCCAGCCTCCAGGCCGAGCGTTCCCGGCAGGTGGTGGACCAGGCGGCAAGCGAGCTGACCCGCCGCTCGCAGGAACTCGAGGCCGCGCATGCCAAGACGCTGACCGAGGCCCTGGGGGGATCCCTGACGACGCTGCAGGATCACACCGCGCTGGCAAACCGCACGACCGACAAGGCGATGGAGACCATCCGCGCCGCCGGCAACGCCGCGGTGGACGATGCGATGCAGGCCGGTTCCCAGGTCGCGGCGCGTCTGGTGGACCTGGGTCGCTCGACGATCCAGGCGATCCAGGAAACCGAAGAAGGCCTCCGCGCTCACGCCCAGCAGGCGACGGCGAACATCGAGCGCACGGCGGCGGATATCAAGACCCGCATCGAGCCCGCCAAGCGGCTGTTGGACGGCCTGCCCAGCGCGATCGACCAGCAGCTCGCCCTGTTCCAGACGCGGTTGGCGGAGATGATCGCCCCGACCGTCAAGCAGCTCGATCAGCTCTGCACCGCCGCGTCGGCGATCTCGACCACCCAGGCCGCGCCCGGCCAAGGCTGATCCGCGCGGCGCCGTTGCGACGAGCACGCGTCCACTGCACCCTGTGTTTCACCTGATCGCGTGAGAGGAGCTCTCAGTGCGCCAGCCGATCCCGCGCCTGCGTGTACTTGTCCAGCGTCGCCGCGACCACCTCGGCGGGCAGTTCCGGGCCGGGGGCCTGCTTGTTCCAGGCCCCCTGGGCGACGAGCCCCTCGAGGTACTCCCGCAGGAACTGCTTGTCGTAGCTCTTCTGAGGTCCGCCGGGCTGGTACCGGTCCAGGGGCCAGAAACGGGAGCTGTCGGGGGTCAGGACCTCGTCGATGACGATCGGATCCTTGCCGGCCTCCTCGTCCAGCGGGATGCCGAACTCGAACTTGGTATCGGCGATGATGATCCCCCGCTGCAGCGCCCGCTCCGAGGCGGCCGCGTAGACGGCCAGGGAGGTCGCCCGCAGGGATTCCATGAGCGGCGTACCCACCAGCTCGCACGCGCGGGCGAACGAAATGTTCTCGTCGTGCTTGCCCTGCTCCTCCTTGGTCGCGGGGGTGAAGATGGGCTCGGGGAGGCGATCGCACTGCCGCAGCCCGGCGGGGAGCTTGACGCCGCAGACGCTCTGGGTCTGCTGGTATTCCTTCCACCCCGACCCCTCGATGTAGCCCCGCACCACGCACTCGATGGGGATGACGCGGCACCGCCGGGCGATCATCACGCGGCCGGCGAGGTCTTCCCGGGTGACCGACGCCCCGGCGAAGGCCGAGTCTGGAATTTCCGCGGGGTCGGTCCCAAGAAGGTGGGTCTTGCAGATGCCCTTTTTCTCGATGAACTTCAGCCAGAAGACGGCGAGGGACGTCAGCAGCCTTCCCTTGCCGGGGATCGCCGTCGGCATCACCACGTCAAAGGCCGAAATCCGGTCGGAGGCGACGATGAGGAGGCGTCCGGGGTTTCCCGCCGCGGGGGGGAGCTCGTAGATATCCCGGACCTTCCCGGTCCTTCTCCCGGGCAGCGACAGATCGGTGGTCAGGACGGCGTTGGACGAAAGGCCGGACGGGGTGGTCGGGATCATGAAACAACCATACGGCCCGCCGCCGGGAGAACGCGACCCATTCTCATTCCCGCCCCGCCGGGCACGCCGAGTCACTACACTGTCCGTCCTACATCGGGAGGTCTCGCCCCGGGATGCTCAGCTTCGCCGTATTTGACAACAACCCCGCCGCGCCCCCGGGCGCCGGCGCCTCCCCCTGGACGGGGCGTCACGCCCATCTCTTCGGGCCGGACGATCTGCCATTGCCGGGCAATGTCCGCTTCGAGGACGGCGTGCTGCTGTGCGAAAAGCACGGGGCCGAGGCCGCGGGCCTGTGCATCCAGCTCCCGATCGACAGCCCGGTGCTTCGCGGCGCGGCCGCGGGGTCGGCCGGCGCGCCGGGCGGGCTGGGCGTGCTCACGCTCAAGACCTGTCTGCTCCCGGAGCGCCCGGTCTCGTACCTGCTGACCCTGGAGCTCGCCCGCCACCAGATCATGCTCTTCCTCAACAAGCTTGAGGATTGGCAGCTGTTTGACCTCGCCGCCGACGACCCGATCATGGTCGATTTCGAGCGGGCGCGCCAGGCCTTCACCGCCGCCCTGGTCGCGCAGCGCGCCGGACCAAAGACCAACACGCCCACCGCGCATCACGGCTACTCCGCCGAGGCCGACAAGCAGGCGCACGCCGCGCTGGCGCTGGCGATCGACGCCGGGGAGCGGCTGGCGCTGGTCAACGCCGAGCGGACGATGGCGGGGCGTGTCTCGGGGCAGATCTACGCGGCCGCCGTCACGCGGGTGTCGGCGATCACGCAGGAACCGCCCAAGCCGCTCGCGCCGGCGATCGTGCCGGGCTCGGGCATGGCCGTGGTTCCCGGGACGCCGCTGGTGGGATGCGTGGTCAGCCCGGCGCTCTTCTCCGAGCCTCTCCAGCGCGTGGTCGCGTCGTCGTGCGACTTTGTGTGCATGCCGATGCGGTGGAAGGACCTGGAGCCGCAGGAGGGCAAGTACTCCTTCGCCGGGACCGACCGGTGGATCGAGTGGGCCGTGCGGCAGGCGAGGCTTCCGGTGTGGGCGGGGCCGGTGATCGACCTTCGCCCCGGGTGCATCCCCGAATGGCTGTACATCTGGGAGAACGACTACGACACGCTGCGCGAGCTTGTGTTCGAGCATGTGCAGAGCGTCGTCACGCGGTATCGGCGCACCGTCGCCCGCTGGACCATCGTCTCGGGCCTGAACGTCAACACGAACTTCAAGCTGGGCTTTGATCAGATCATCGACCTGACGAGGCTGTGCGTAATGCTGGTGCGCAAGCTCCATCCCGCGGGCAAGGTGCAGGTCGAGATCGCCCAGCCCTTCGGTGAATACCACGCGATCAATCGTCGGTCGGTCCCCCCGCTGCTGTTTGCCGACGCGATCGGGCAGGTTGGGATGCACATCGACGCGATGGGGCTTCGGCTGCAGTTCGGTCAGCCGCAGTCGGGGCAGTCGGTGCGCGACCTGATGACGCTGTCGGCGATGCTGGACCGGTATGCGGCGCTGGAGAAGCCCATCGCCATTACGGCGCTGGGCGCGCCCAGCGCTCCGGCCGCGCCGGCGAGCAGCCCGCCCACCGAGGCGCCGCCCTTCCCCGGGAGCCCCACGCTGCACACCAGCGACGGCGGGTACTGGCGCCACCCCTGGAGCGAGCCCGCGCAGGCGGAGTGGCTGACGAGAATGATGCAGGTGTGCCTCTCCAAGCCGTATGTGACCAGCGTGTGCTGGCAGGATCTGGTGGATTCCCCCACGTCCCCGGAAATGAAGAACGGCGGGTTGTTCACCGCGGCGGGGGCGCTCAAGCCCGCGGGGCAGAGACTCTCCCAGATCCGCCAGGTGATCCGGGAAGGGCGTTCGTTCAAGTCCATCTCGCCGGACCTGTGAGCGCGGCAGGATGCTCAACGCTGCAATCGCGTGATGCGCTGACTTTTGATCGCTTGGGTCCGTCGAAGAGCAAAGCACCGCGCTCGATGCGTTACGGACGGTCCACGTCGTCGCCCCATCGCTCGGCCATCTGCGCACGGATCTTCGCCATGATCCCCGGGAAGTCTCGCTCGGGGATGATCTCTCCGCCGGGTTCACCGCTCTCGGCGCCCTTGGGATAGATGCCTCGCCGCACGCTGGAGGGCGGCGTGATGCGCAGCTGGAACATCCCGGTCAGGTCGCGCCCGTTGATGCCTCGCAGGGAGGGAACTTCCAGCACGGCCGGCAGGACGGGTTCCTCTCCGTCGGCGGGCGGGACGAGCCAGGGAACCTTGACGCTGTCGTCCATTGCAAGGTCCAGATCCCGGCGGATCGCCGTGCCGTTCTTCCACCAGCGGCCCTCGACCGACCGCGCGGCAAGGTCCACCGCGCGGAGCGGCACGGCGTCAAGCTCGGTAAGCATTTCCTTGATCGCTTCGCCGGTGCGATCGTCGTAATGATCGTCACCGCTGATCAGCACACGCCCGGCGATCAGCACGCCGACGAGGTGGGAGGTCGTATCCTCCCACGTGAACGAGGACCCCTGCTCGGAGACCAGGGGCACGGTGCGCCAGCCGAACCACGTCGCGATCTCGTGCCAGGTCTGGATCTCGTATGCCCCGCGCTGCGCCAGCCGCAGGGAAACAGAGTCGATGAGCAGCGCCCGTTCCTCCCCCGACACATCCTTCCACCAGCACGGGAGCGTGATCACCACCTCAAAGCCCGTGTCTTCCCGCGTGAAGTGGAACGATCCTCCATCCTTCTCCAGCAGCGGGCGGGAGTGTTTCCACAGGTGTCGCGTCCAGTCGGCGCTCTCCCGGATGTGCGCCATATCGAGAAACCCCGCGCGGCGGGTGTAGACGATCCCGCGGGCGCCCTCTCCCCGCTCAAACGGCCTGGTCTCCCACGAGGTGTACCGGTGCGCTCCCAGTTCCGACACCTCGCACGGTGTATAGAGCGTGAACGCCCCCGGAAAGGGAAGGGCTCCGAGGCGCGCGTGCGGGAGATCCGCCTGGGCAGCGCACCCGCCCAGGCCGCCCAACACTGCCAGCATCACCAGCAAAAGCCGGCCGGCGGCGGCGACTCGCATCGGGAGTGGCGCGGTCCAGCGTGAACCCCGCGCCCGCTCATGTCGATGAGGGGCTGTCTGCATGGTGGCTCCATGCACGATCATGACGCACCGGCCATGAGGAGACCATGAGACCCGCTTCATCTCGCCCACGACCCCCATCCCCAAGGGCTGATAACTTCGAGTTCCGCCAGAATTCCGCACCACCGCATGCCGATTGGGAACTTCCGGGGCCAGTTCACGCATCGGACGCGCTGGCCTTATGACGCCCGCCGTCCCACCACCACCATCGACCCATCGACCACCCGGAGTTCCTTCGCCGCGCCGTTTTCCATCGTAAAGCAGACCCGCACCGCCAGCGCCCCCGCCGGGAAGAAGGCGTGATCCCCGACATGGCTCAGGCCCCGTCGGCCCATGCCGGGGCGCTCGATCCACAGCGTGTCCTTGTCCTGCGTCACCACAAGCCGGTCGGCCGGCGATTCTCCGAAAACGAACTCACCCACGTAGCGTCGCTGCTCATCGGGAGTCAGTGGCTGCGTCGGGAGCGCCTCGGCCGCGCCCTCGATGGAACGGAGATACTCGACCACCGCCGCCGCCGCGGGGCCGCCCGCCGTTGCATGGGCGAGGAGGTGGATCCCGTGCGGACCTCGCGTGCGCTGGATCCCCGGGCTTGCTGTGACCAGCGCCCGCACCACCTCCACATACCCCAGCATGGCCGCGGCGAACAGGTCGATCCGCGCCCCTTTCTCGATCAGGTACAGCGCGATGCCTCTGCGGCCCGTGTGCGAGGCGGCGCCCAGCGCTGTTTCCCAGTCCCCGAATCCCCAGTCCCACGTTGCGCGGGCCAGGGCGGGGTGCTCGTCCACCAGCTCTCGCACCCTTGCCTCGTTGCCGTGCGAGGCGGCGACCACCTCGCGAGCCAGATCCATGTTCTGCCGCGGAAATCCGGGCCAGGGTTCGGCGGGAGGAAGAGCCGAAGAAGCCGCACCCGCCGGCTGCGGCCGTGCGACGGCAAGCCCCGCCGCGGCAAGCACGCCGGTCTGTGCGCACGCCGCGAGCGCTCTGCGACGGCTCATCGATCTGTCCATGGTGCGAACTCCCCGGATGAACGTGGACGATTCCCTCGCCCGCCGACATTCTCCCACGGCCACTGGGACGCCCGCCCGGAAGCGTTCCGTCCGGAGGACGCATCTTTCTTCAGGGGCGCCCACGCACTATCGTTGCTCATGCCCGACGAAGCGACCCCCACTCCTTCTCCCGCCGGCCACCCCGCTCCCTCGCCCGCGGCGATCCCCGAGGAGGAGCTCAAGCGGGCCCTGGGCGCTTTCAAGAAGCGCATCAAGCTCACGAAGCTGGATCAGGAATCAAGCCTCGGGGCGGGCCGCCCGATGACCTCGGGTAAGAAATCCGACATCATGGGAATCATCCCCCCGAACCAGTTCCCCCGCCCCGTCTGGGAAGAACTCGCCCGCCAAGGCAAGCTCAAGAACATGGGCGGCGGCTTCTTCTCGTTGCCGTGATGGGAAGCGCGGAAATCGAGACAGACCCCGGGACCCGTTCCCACGTTCGTTGAATACTTCGCTTCCCGCTCAATCCCTGGGACAACTATCCTTTTCGGTGCTCCTCATTCTTGAAGATGATCCCCGGCGTGTAATGGCTTTTCGCGCCGCGGTAGCCCGTGTCTCGCCCGGCCTGACCATCAGGACATGGTCCGTGGCGCACGCGATGATCCGGGAAGTCGAGGAATACCTGCCTTCGGCACGCCTCATCTCACTCGACCACGACCTGTATGTTCCTCGCGGCACACTCGATCCTGGCGATGGGCTCGACGTCGCCAAGCACCTTACTTCTCAATCCATCATCCGCCCCGTCATTGTGCACTCCAGCAATTCCGATCGTGCTCGCATGATGATGGGAGAATTCGAGCTCGCGCACTGGCCGTGCACTCGAGTACTTCCTCTTGGCGACACGTGGATCGAAGATGACTGGCAGCCCACCCTCTGCCGCATCCTTGCCGGCGATCCGTAGATTTGCTTGGGACCCAACGTCATCCAACGCCGGCACACTCCGCGTGCTCAGCGTGTCCCACTTTCGCGCTGTGTTCCATATCTCGCAGTAACACTGTCTGCGTCTATGTGGCCCTTTGGCCCTGTAGCCCTTTGCCCCTCACCTCGGCTCTCCCCGAGTGCCTGATGCCCAGTGCCTTGCCTTTACAACGCATACTCCCCCGGCACCGCCCCACTGCTCGCCCTCACCACCGAGCGAATCCCGCCTCGCCCCTTCCAATCCGTCCGCACCAGCATCCATGCCGGCTTCATCAGCGCGGCGAGGTCGTCGCGGATGCGGTTGGTCACCGCCTCGTAGAAGATCCCTTCGTTGCGGAACGACTGGTAATACAGCTTGAGGCTCTTGAGCTCCACGCACACGCCGCCCTCCCGGCCCGCGCGGGGCTGGAAACGGATGGTCACTGTGCCGAAATCGGGGTGGCCGGTCTTGGGGCACTGAGAGGTGAATTCGTCGGCGACGTGCTCGATGACGAAAGGAGAATCGGTGGGCGTCGGGAAGGCTTCCAGGAGGGCGGGATTGGGCATGCCCGAACGGTAGCAGGGCGCGCTATTTCGGTCCCTGTGCGCGAGAGACGCCAGGCGCCCGGCGATGTCAAAAACCCTGACCCGCGTTACTGCTGATACCGGCTCAGCAGGTCGACGATCTTGGGCTGACGACGCTCGATCTGCAGGCTCTTTCGCATCAACTGGATCGCCTCGTCCCGCGCCGCGTGGTCCGTGCGGTTGCTCCACACAAACTGGTTCAGGCGGCACACGGCGACCCCGTTGATCGCCGGGTAGAACCCCGGATCCAGCTCCATCGCCTTGCGGAACGAGATCAGGGCGTCGTCGTAGTACCGCATGCGGAACTGGCCCGAGCCCAGCCGCTCGTACGCCGTCGCGCTGGGCTCGAGCTCGATCGCCTGCCGCAGCGTGTTGATCATTTCCTCCAGGCGGTTGATCTTGCCGAGGCTGTCGGCGAGGTTGAGCAGCAGCGGCGCGGTCAGCTCGGTCAGCTCTGAGGCCTGCTGGTACTCGACCACGGCCTCGGCGTGGCGACCGAGGGAGGCATAGATCGCCCCCAGGTTGGTGCGGGCGGCGGCGTTCTTTGGGTCTACCCGCGCGGCCTTCTGCGCGTAGCTCAGGCCCTGGCCGGGCTCTCCCAGCTGCAGGTAGGTGGTTCCCAGGTTGAGGTTGGCGCTGAGGTCGTCGGGACGAACGGTCAATGCTCGCAGGTACGCCCGCACGGCCTCGTTCAGCCGGCTGAGCATCTGGAGCATCAGCCCGTGGCCGTACTGGGCGTCGAAGTTGCTGGGCTCCAGGTCGGCGGCCTTCGCGTAGTTGCGTTCGGCGGCCCGGTAGTCCCCCTTCTGGCGGTCGATGTCGGCCGCGCCCATGTAGGCGATCGTCATCGTCGGATTCTCGGCGATGGCTCGCTCAAACTCGGCCCGGGCTGCGTCGATGTCACCCTTCTGCTGGGCGAGCTTGGCGCGGTAGATCGCCTCGCTGCCGGGCAGCACCGTCCCGACGGCCGGGGCAGGGGCAGGAGCCGCCGTGGTGGTCGTTCCCGAATTCCCTTGGTTCTCACCCGTCAGCCAGCACCCATTCAGGCACAGCAGCGCGGACGCGCTAAGGCCCAGCGCTCCCGCTCTCCGAAGGCGGGCCGCACACGCACTGTTCAAGAATCCTTGCGAATCGTCGATCATGCTGACTCCGTTGCGCCGCGGCCCCTCGCCCGATCCCATCCCCAAGCGCCCCCGCGCGGGGACCGGTCCCTCCAACATCGACCCATAACCCCTCCGGTCTTTGGAAGGTCTTGGCGCTCTGGTCGAATTGAAAGCTCCCGCGGTCAGGGAGTTGTAGGGGGACATCCGGCCACGCGTGAACGAACACCCCATGGCGAGACCCGGATTCGGGAGACCCACACCACCCTGGCGAACGCGGCGCCGCCACGGGGGAGGTGGTCATACGCCCCTGCCCCACGGTCCGTTCGCAGGCGCTTGCGCGGACTTCAGCGACCCTTGCCGCGGGCGGGCGGCTTGCTGCCAGCCTTCTTCGCGGGCCGTGGCTTGGGCTGGTCCTTGGATTGGACCTTGGCCCCCGCTTTCGGCCGATCATTGGGCTGTGAGGACCCCTTTGCCGGAGTGCTCGGCCGCACGTTCGACGGGCGCGCCGGTTCGCCGGCCCGTCGACCACCGGGGAGACCGATCAACCCTTTCAAGCGGGCGACGTTGATCAGGTCCATATCCACGCCTTGGGCGTCCTTCTCCTTGGGCGTTTCCAGGATCTTGGGGATGTTCATCATGCCCGGGTGGTTCACGATCGCCGCAAACCCGCTCCCGGCGAGCTTCGCCTGCGAAAACTCCCCCACGCCCGTGTGCGCCGTCGCCCCACCGCCGACCCACCCCTGCCCGATGTGCTCGTGGCGATCCAGCTTGCTGCCAAGCTTGCCCTTGGAGTCGTTGAGGTGCATCACGCGCAGGTGCGTGAGGCCGCAGGTGCGGTCGAAGCGCTCGATCACCTCGCTCGCCGATTCCCGCGTGCTCATGTCGAACCCCGCGGCGTGCAGGTGGCAACTGTCGAGGCAGAACCCGGTTCGGGCCGGCACGCCGGTGCGCGACGCGATCAACTCGCGAAGCTCGGCGAGGTCTTCGAACGTTCCACCCAGCGTCGAGCCCGCGCCCACCGTGCCCTCGAGGCAGCAGACCGTAGCGTACCCGGAAGTCTCCTTGTAGAGCCTCGCATACGCATCTCCGATGCGCGCGATGCCCGCGTCACGCGTGGAGTTGACGCACGAGCCAGGGTGATGGACCAGGAACGGGATCCCCAGCGCCTCGCAGCGCTCGATCTCCTCCCGCATGAGCGAGACGGACTTTTCCCACAACTCATCGTTGCAGGAGGCGAGGTTGATCAGGTACGACGCATGGGAGACCGTGCGATCCTGCCAGCCCAGCGCCTTGATCTGCGCCCGCCACTCGTCGATCGCAGTCCTCTCCAGCGGCTTGGCCTTCCACTGCTGCTGGTTCTTGGTGAAGACCTGCACGGTATCGAGGCCCAGGCGCTGGGCTTCGGTGAGTGCGTTGGTCATGGCGCCGGCGATGGAGAGGTGTGATCCAAACACAGCCGGAGCGTAGACGCCCGCGGCGCGCCCCGGGCGGGCGATCCGCGCAACCTACCGGACGATCAGTTATCTCGCGTCGGAGGGCGTCGCGTCGGCCTCGGCGTGTGGAAGCCGCCGGAGCAGCGCCTGCACCCGCATGGATTCCTCGGGGGTGAGTTCTCCGGCGAACTTCGACTTGAACTCGTCGGCCATGGTCCGCACGAAAGGCTTGTCCAGCGAGCGCGTCATCGCGGCGATCCACGGGGATGGACCGGCGGGCACCGCGGCGGCCTCGGCAATGCGCCCCAGGCACAGCAGGGACTCGACGCGGATGGTGTTCACCACGCTCTCCCCCTGAAGCACGGGGAGTTCTTGCATCGAATCCAGCGCGGCGAGGGCCGCGTCGGGCTTGTTGAGTTCCAGCCGCAGCCTCGCCAGCTCCACCAGCCCCTTGCCCAGGGCCTCGAACGTCGGTGTGCTGTAGCGTTCGGACAAAATGCGATTCACCGACGAGAGATTCGCGAGCAGCGGCTCGCGCAGGCCCGGCTCGGCGGTCTGGGCGACGTCCACCAGGTCCGGGGCTGGCATCATCTCGGCGAGCTTGAGCAGGCCGCGGCGCCAGGCTTCCTGCGTGGGCGCTTTCAGGGCCGAAATGCTGCGGAAACCTTCCGCAGTAGGCCAATACATGGTGACGCCGCGAGCGGCAACATCGAAGAGTTCGGGATCGTCCTGCGCCGCCAGCAGGATGTCGTCGATGTGATCGGGAACGGCGAGCAAGGCCTGCGCGGCGGCGAGCCGCACGGGGCCGGCGACCTTGGAGAGGAGCTGCGCCACGATCTTGACGTCGTCCTCGGTGCCCAGGTGCACCAGCAGGTCGCACGCGCCGGGCGGAATGTCTCCCGGCGCAAGAGCCCGCAGCGCGTCCAGCACCTCTGCCCGGGTCTGCGGGCTCTGGATGAATCCCGCCCGCATCAGCGCGCGGATGTAATCCACCGCCGAGGCCCGCGCCGAGCCCGGACGCTTCACCCACGAAAGGGCCGTCTCGAGCATCGCCTCGTCCGGCCACCGCGAGGCCGCACGCAGCAGCGCGGCCGCCGCCGCGGGATCCGTCTCTCGCTGCAGCGCCGTGGTCACCGATCCGCGGGCCGAGGCGGGGCTGAGCTGCGCGATGAGCAGGCCCGCTCGCTCCCGGACCGAGGCGAGGGGCGCGTCCAGCAGCGCGATCGCCGCCGATTCCACCGCGGTCCCCAGCCTCGCGTTCTCCGAGAGCTCGCGCAGCACCAGTTCAAAGCCCAGAGATCGCACGTCGTCGGTATCGTCGCGGAGCAGCCCAGCGAGAAATTCTGATCGCTGCTCCGGCGGCAAGGACACGTGCACCCGGCGATACGCCTCCACCAGGCGCGAGACCGCCGACTGCCTCGCCGCGTCCGCCGCATCGGCACGCCGGGCCAGGCCCTGCTCGAGCTGCTGCGACCATTCGTCCCGGGAGAGAGATTCCGCCTGGTCGAGCCAGGCTCGCCACTGCGCGGCGTCGTCGAGCAGGTCCGCCCGGCCCGAGAGCCGCGCGAGGGCGACCCACGAAGCCTTGCGCACCGCGTCACGCCGGTCCGTCGTCCCCAATGAGAGCAGCGCCCGGGCGACCTCGCGGGTGCGGATGCCGCCCAGCCCGGTCACGGCCCTTGCCGCGGATCGCTCGTCCCCGCGCACGATCACGTCCTGCAACGCGGCCTGTGTCCACGCGGGCAGCGTGGACTGGCGCGACAGGCAGCCCAGCACGTACCACGCCGCGGAGCCCTCCGTCGCCGGGCCGCTCAAAATCTGTTCAACCGGCCCGCGCTCCACCTCGGAGACCAGGGCCCGCTGCACCAGCACGCCGGCGGCTTCCGTTCGGGCGGCGGGGGCGGCCTGCGCATCCTTGATGGTCGCCGTCAGCAAGTCGGAGGTCTGCTTTTCGATCCCCGGCGTCGGCTGAACCGGTCCGCGAGGCCCGCCCCAAGCGGCGACCGCCGGCGTCGCCGCGGACGTCAGCACCGCAAGAACAGCGATCCCGGCCCGGAGCAGCAGCGTCCGCGCCCCGCCCGAGGTCGGGCGAGAAGGGGTCAAGCGGTGCTGGGGCAGGTTAGTGGACACTATCGAATACTAGCCGCGGGGTTGGTCCGGGGTCCATCCAATCTCTAGAGTTACCCGGCCGGGAATTCCGGCGTCGGGGCCGAACGAAATCGCGGGCCCGTCCGTTGGATGTGATGCGATGAAAGACTGGTTCGACGCAGAACATCATGTCGAGCAGGCGCACCGGCACTACGAAGCCGGACGCTGGGAAGAAGCCGAGGCCGCGCTTCGGGACGCCATTGCGCTGGACCCGTACCAGCCCGAGTGGCACTTCAACCTCGGCCTGACGCTCCAGGCCTCCGGACGCTTTCACGACGCCATCGGCTGCTTCAAGGATGCCTCGACCCTGTCTCCCAGCGACGCCAACTCCGCGCTCATGATCGGCGTGAACCTGCTGCGCCTGGATGAACTCAAGGACGCCCTCGCTTGGCTGGAGAAAGCTACGGCGATCGATCAGTCACTCATCGACACCTACATCCACCGCATCGAGGCCCACACCCGGCTGAACCAGCATGAGCAGGCCGAGGTGGTCTTTTACATGGCCCAGCAGGTGGACGCGAAGAACGCCGACATCTTCGCCTGCATGGCCGAATCGCTCATCGCCCGCGGGCAGCACGACCGCGCCGTGTGGTGCCTCCGCGAAGCAGCGAGGCTCGACCCCGAGCTGCCCGGCATCCAAGCAAAGCTCGCCGACGCCTTCGCCGCGACCGGCCGCCACGAGCGGGCCCGCCAGCTCTATCTCCTTGAGCTCCGCCGGGACCCCGGGGATATCCCCACGCTGCTCGCCCTCTCGCGCGTGCTGCGGGAGATGAACCGGCTGCCGGAAGCGGAGGAAAAGCTTCGCCGCGTCCTTGAGATCGAGCCCGACCACGCCCAGGCTCACTTCGCCATGGCCGAGCTGGCGATCGATATCTCCCAGCCGATCCTCGCCCTGCGCCACTTCGACGTGGTGCACCGGCTGGATCCCTCCTACCCCGGCGCCCGCCGCCGCATCGCCGAGCTGCTGCTCGCCCGCAAGCCGTGGCGTGATGTCGAACGCGCCCGGGAAATTCTCTCCAGCGAACTCCGGGCCCTTGAAGCACAGCCCGAGACCTTTGACGAGCCTTCCCGGCATGAGCTGGGCGTGCTGCTGCTGGAGGCCGGCCAGAGCGCCGACGCGGCCAACATCTTCCGCTCCCTTTCCGAGAACGCGCCCACCGACGCGCAGGCGCAGCACCTGCTCAGCGTCGCCTGTCTGGAGATGGGGCACCTGGACAAGGGCATGGAGGCGGCCCGCACCGCGCTCAAGCTCGACCGCAACCTCGTGCCGGCGATGCACAACCTCGCCATCGCCTACGTCAAGCAGTCCCAGTGGTGGAGAGCCCGATACTGGGTCCGCCAGGGCCTGCGCATCGCCCCCGACGACGCCCCGCTCCGCCGCCTGCGCGTGCTGATCCGCTGGCGCCGGCTCTTCGACGTCGCCGGGCTCGTAACCAAGCTGACCCGGGCGACCGGTCGCCGCTGAAACGGCTCGTAACATTCAAGCGATGATTCAGGTGTTCTCGCGGAGCGCCAGCAGCCGAGACGCCTCTTCCACATCCTTGTCACCACGCCCCGAGCAGCAGACCACCACGTGCTGCTTGTCGTTCATGGTAGAGGCCAGTCGCACCGACTCGGCGATCGCGTGGGCCGTCTCCAGCGCCGGGATAATCCCCTCGCTGCGCGCCAGCAGCAGGAACGCGTCCAGCGCCTGGTTGTCCGTGACGGCGGTATAGCGCACGCGCTGGCGCTCGTGCCAGTACGCGTGCTCGGGGCCCACGCCCGGATAGTCCAGCCCCGCGGAGCACGAGTGCACATCGGCCGTCTGACCCGATTCATCCTGCAGCACGTAGCTGAGGGACCCGTGCAGCACCCCCGGCTTACCCATGGAGATCGACGCGGCGTGCTGGCCCGCGGCGGAGGACCGCCCCCCGGCCTCGACGCCCACCAGGGCGACGGCGTTGTCGTCTACGAAGGGATAGAAGATGCCCGCGGCATTGGAGCCGCCGCCCACGCACGCGACGATGGCGTCGGGGAGTTTGCTCAGCAGGCGCAGGCTCTGGGCCTTGGCTTCCCGGCCGATCACGCTCTGGAAATCACGCACGATCATCGGGAAGGGATGGGGACCGACCACGCTGCCGATGATGTAGTGCGTCTGCTCGACAGAGCCCATCCAATCGCGCATCGCCTCGTTGGTCGCGTCCTTGAGCGTCCGGGAGCCCGAGTCCACCTCGATCACCGTCGCCCCCAGCATCCGCATCCGCGTGACGTTTAACTTCTGGCGGCGAACATCCTCCGCGCCCATGTACACGTCGCAGGAAAGGCCCAGGTGGGCCGCCGCCGTCGCGCTCGCCACCCCGTGCTGCCCCGCGCCGGTCTCCGCGATGATGCGCTTCTTGCCCATCTTGCGGGCGAGCAGGCCCTGCCCCAGGGTGTTGTTGATCTTGTGCGCCCCCGTATGCGCCAGGTCTTCGCGCTTGAGCCAGATCGTCGCCGCCTGCCCGTTCTGGGATCGCTCCTTGGCGACCTGTGTCAGCCGCGTCGCCTGGTAGAGCGGCGTCGGTCGGCCCACGAACGTCTTGAGCAGGTGGTCGAGCTCGTCCCAGAATTTCTCGTCGTTGTACGCCTCGGCGTAGACGTCGGAGAGCTGGTGCAGCGCCGCCATCAGCGTCTCGGGAACGTATTGGCCCCCGAACGAGCCGTAGCGGCCCTGCTCGGTGGGAACCTCGGACGTCTTGGTGGTCACCGGGATTCCCGGCGCGGCGGGTGACATCGAACTCATGGTGAACGGTATGCGACCCTGCCGGTCCGCTGCGGCGGGGGAATGCACCCGCATCCGGGGAACCGATGGGCCCGCTACCTGTACCATGCAACGGTGCGAGCCGCCGGGCGGGAGCCGTGGAAACTCCCGTGCAGGCCCGGCCGCGGGGACCCGATGTCGAACGAAATCCTTCTCTTCATCCTGTCGGCCGGGAGCCTTCTCACCCCCGCGGCGCTGCTGGTCGGCGCGGTGATGCTGCTGGTGGGCCTGCGTGGTCGCCGCACCGATAACCATCCGATCTGCCGCGGCTGCGGTTTTGACGTCTCGGGTATTCCCGGCGTCGGCCTAGGCCCGGCCGCCGGGCTGGTTCCGTGTCCCGAATGCGGAAGAGATGTCTCGGCCAAGCGCCGGCTGCGGACCGGAAACCGACTTCGCCGTCCCCGTTTCATCGCCTCGGGCGCCGGCCTGCTCATGCTGGGCCTCGTGGGGGTTGTCTCCATCGGCTTTGCCATGTCCCGCGGCACGGCGTGGGTCACGGTGCTCCCTTCCTGGGCCCTGACGTGGGAGGCCGCGTCCGGCGATGCCACCCGCCAGCGCGCGGCCCTCGCGGAGCTGACGGCGCGTATCAATCGCGGCGCCCTGGACGGCTGGGTTGCACGCCGCGCCCTCGCCCAGGCCTCCGCGGCCCAGGCGGACACCGCGACCGCCTGGCTCGTCGAATGGGGGGACCTGGTCGAGGCCGCGTGGCATCACGGCCTGGTCGAGCCCGCCGACTACCGGGAGTTCATCCGGAAAGGCGTGACCATCACCTGCCGCATCAACCCCCTGCGTGACAGCGCGGAGGCGGCGAGCGACCAGCCCATCGACGTGACACCGCAGCTCGACGCCTCGATCGCCCGCGTGGGCGTCGCCACGAGCGTGGAGGTGCAGGCCAAGCTCATCGAAGTCCGCTACGGCACCCAGACCGTGTACGGGGATGGCAATCAGGCCGAGATGCTCACGCTCGGGCCCAGCCGCCCCGTCATTCTCCTGCAGCAGGTGCAGGTGGACCGGGAGCAGGATCCCCAGCCCAAGGTCGTCGTCCGCCTCGCCGTGACGATGCGGGGAAGCGAGCGCGAAGCGGGTACCGGCGGCAACGAGGCGGAATCAAGCCAGGAGCTCGAATTCACGCTGGACAGCCCGCTGGCCTCGGACGGCTCCTGAGCGCCGAGCACGGGCGCTTCTGGAGCGCAGCGATTGCTTCGCGCCGCCGCGCCTCACTCTTGTGCACGCGTTGCCCAGCGACCCGTCCCTTACGCCATGCGGATCCACCGGATCAGCGTCTTGAAGTTCGGCGGCTTGCCGTACATCAGCGCCCCGACGCGGAAGATCTTCGCCGCGCCCCATGCCGCGATCACCACCGACACCACCCCCACCGCGATCGCGACGGGGATCTGCCAGGTCGGCACCGGTTCGCTGCCGCACAGGCGGATGACCATGATGAACGGGTTCATGCCCGGCACAAAGCTCAGCGTGACGGCCAGCGGGGAGTTGGGGGCCCGCTGGATCACGAACCAGATCATCCACGGCGTCATGATCATCAGCATGACGGGGGTCATGAGCGTCTGGGCTTCACGCATGTCGTTGACCGCGCTGCCGATCGCCGCCATCATCGAGGCGACCAGGAAGTAGGCGATGAAGAAGAAGATCACCAGGTAGATCAGGGATTCGGTGCTGATCAGGTCCATGCGCTTGAGCAGGAAGATCACCGACCCTACGCCCAGGCCGGAGTACACCGTCAGGATGAGCAGCCCCACCGCCATCTGGCCCAGGATCTTGCCCGTCATCAGCTGCATGGGAGAGACCGCCGAGAGCAGCACCTCCATCACGCGGCTGCTCTTCTCTTCCACCGTCGTGGTCAGCAGGCTCGAGCCGCTGGTGAGCACCGAGACCATCATCAGCATCATGAAGCCCATGGGGATGAGCATGGTCAGCTCTCCCAGCGACTTCTTCTCACCGTCCTTGGTCAAGGTCTTGGCGTCGGCGCTGGGGCGGGCCACCAGGTCGCGGACCGCCTGGGCCTTGATGCCGGCGGCGATCAGCCGCTTGTCGGAATCAATGCGGGCGTCGACCACCGCGTCCTCGACGCGCCGTTGGATCTGCTTCTGGATCTCCCCGTCGAGCCGCTGGGCGAAGAACGCCTGGAATCCCCCGAACTTGCCCTCGGCATTGGCGTTCACCGCCGTTTCGGGGATCACCACCAGGGCCAGGCGCGGGTTGGCCTGGGCCTGGGTGCCTTCGCCCTTGGCCTTGATCTCCGCGACCTTGACGGGTTCTTTTTCCTTCTCGACGTCGGCCTGGGCGCCCAGCATCTCCAGCGTCAGCTTCGGGCCAGACGCCGCGGCCTGCGCCGCCGCGAGCTCGGTCATCTGCGACATGCTGCTGCCGCCGGCCTGCTTGACCATGTCACCCATGGGCGACTTGTCGACCATCTCCGTGATCTTCTTGGCCGTCTCCTGGGAGTCTTTCTGGTCCGCATCCGGCCCGAACCGCTTCTCCAGCCCGGCCGAGACGATCCCCGTCTGGTCGATGATCGCCACCGTGCCCTGGATCTTGGGACCCTTGAAGTCCTTCAGCCACGACATCGCCCCCACCACGATCACCAGCATCAGCGGCGTCATGATCACGCCGATCAGGAACCCCTTGGTGAACACGGTGGTCGAGAACTCACGCCAGCCAACCCAGAAGATCTTGTTCATGCCGAGGTCTCCTGCATCGCCGACGTCGTGTCCTTGCCGTTGAGGTCCGCCAGTTCCGCCCGGATCGCTTCCGCCGAGCCGCCCACCAGTTCAATGAAGATGTCTTCCAGGTTGGGCCTCTTGAGCTCGACGCGGCGGATCGAGAGCCGCGCGGCGAGCATCGCCATCACCTGCCCCGGATCGGTCTCGGGGTGCAGCCGCACGTCCAGCCCGCGGGGATCGGCGACGGCCTCCCGCACGCCCGGGATCGAGGACGCCTGGGCCACCATCGCGTCATCGGTCGAGCCCAGCGTCTCGACAAAGATGCACCGCGGGTCGTACTTCGCCCAGATGTCGTCCAGCGGACCGTCCAGCACCTTGACGCCGCGGTTGATCATGAACACCCGCTCGCACAGCTGCTCGGCCTCGTACATCGCGTGCGTGGAGAAGATCAGCGTGCGCCCCGCGTTGTGCTGCTCGCTGATGAGCTCCCGGAGCAGCTTGCGGTTCACCGGGTCCAGCCCGCTGAAGGGCTCGTCGAGGATGATCAGGTCCGGCTCGTGAAGCACCGCGGAGATGAACTGCACCTTCTGCTGCATGCCCTTGGAAAGCTCTTCGCACTTCTTCTTGAAGCAGTCCCCCAGGCCGACGCGGGCGAGCCAGTCCTTGACCTTCGCCTCCAGCCCCGTCGTGTCCATGCCCTTGAGCCGCCCCAGGTACATCAGGAACGGCCCGACCTTCATCTTGCGGTACACCCCGCGCTCTTCGGGCAGGTACCCGATGCGGTCCTTGCTCTCCACCGCCGAGCTTTTGCCCAGCACGCTCAGCTCTCCCCGGTCGGGAAAGATGATCGACATGATCATGCGGATCGTCGTCGTCTTGCCCGCCCCGTTGGGGCCGATGAAGCCGCACAGGCTCCCGGTCGGGATGACCAGGTCCAGCTCCCTCACCGCCACCTTCGGTCCGAACGTCTTATGAATGCCCTTGAGCTCGATCGCGTACTGCAAGAGTGTCTCCCACGGCCGGCCCGTCGGCCCGCGCCCGCCTCGCCCGCTTTCGAATGAGGCGCTCCTCTACCCGAGCGCCTCCCCGGATGGTAGCGACAATTCCGCCCTTCATGTGCGGGTGCCTCCCGCCGCCCTCCCCTGTTGTTGTGAAATCCGCTCTGGCATTTCACCAAGGGCCTCCCCGCCCTTTCCTCTTCATCCCTTCCCCGGGGGAGCCCTGCCGTCCCCTCCCCGCGCAATCCCGGCAGCTCCCTTGCGGCCCGCGCCCCGGCCATGCCATGATGTACCCATGCTCACGCCCCTCGCCGTCGCCCTGTTGCTCCTCGCCGGCCAGCCCACCAGGCCGTGAAGGCCGTCATGGACGAAATTTCCCCGGAGAACTGCCGCCGGATCATCGACGCGCTCGCCGGCTTCGGCACCCGCCACACCCTCTCCGACACCGAATCTCCCACCCGCGGCATCGGCGCGGCCCGCCGCTGGATCAAGGACGAGATGCATGGGTACGCCGCCGCGTCCGGCGGCCGCATGAGCGTGGAATTCGAAGAATTCGACGTTCCCCCCGGCCCCCGGGTGCCCAAGGGCGCCAAAATCGTCAACGTCATCGCCGTCCTGCGCGGCACCGTCCCCCTTGCCAGCACGCGGGCGTATTACATCGTCGGCCACTTCGACAGCCGCAACGGGGACGGCATGGACATCACCGGGGACGCCCCCGGCGCCAACGACAACGCCAGCGGCACCGCCGCCGTCATGGAGTGTGCCCGCATCCTGGCAACGCACCCCACAGAGGCGACCATCGTCTTCCTCGCGACATCCGGTGAAGAGCAGGGCCTGCTGGGCGCCAAGGCCCATGCCGACAAGATCGCCACCACCAAGGCCTGGAAGGTCTGCGGCGTGCTCAACAACGACATCGTCGGGGATCCCTACGGGTGGACCGCCACCGGGGAACGCGACCCGCGAGACCGCCAGATCATCCGACTCTTCTCCGAAGGGCTTCCCCGCAACCCCACCGCCGAACAGATTTCCCAGATCCGCTCCCTGGGCTCCGAGGTAGATTCGATCAATCGCCAGCTCGCCCGCTACATCACCCAGGTCGCCCGGGACGAACAGACCGCCCTCCAGCCCCGCATGACCTACCGCCTCGACCGCTTCCTGCGCGGCGGAGACCACTCTCCGTTCAGCGAGAACGGCTTCGCGGCGATCCGCTTCAGCGTCCCCAAGGAGGATTACAACCGCCAGCATCAGGACGTCCGCGAGGACACGACCCCGGGCGGATCTCCCGTGCAGTTCGGGGACCTCCCGTCATTCGTGGACGAAGGCTACCTCGCCGACGCCGCCCGCCTCAACGCCGCCGTGCTGTACAGCCTTGCGAACGCCCCATCGTCTCCCGCCGATGCCCGGCTCATCACCGCGCAGCTGGAAACCTCCACCACCATGCGATGGTCGGCGAGCCCCGAGGCCGATGTTGCGGGGTATGAAGTGGTGTGGCGAGAGACCACCAGCCCGAACTGGGACCACGTCAAGGACGTCGGCCTCACCCTCCAGGCCAAGCTCGAGCTCTGCAAGGACGACTGGTATTTCGGCGTGAGGGCCTACGACAAGGATGGGTACCGCTCCCCCGTCAGCTTCGCAGGGGCGGCGAAGGAGTGAGCGGGCCATCCGGCCACATCACTCCGCGGTTTGGGTCCGCGTGTAGATGATGTTGCGGGCCTTGAGCTCGGCGAGCATGGTCTCGACCACCGCGGTCTCCCGGCCCATCAGCTCGGGCGTGATCACGCCGGGCGTCTTGAACTTCCCGCCCGCGACCATCCGCGCCATGATCGTGCAGGGCATCGCCGTCGTGCGGGACATGCTCGTCGCCTGCGAGGCCTTGTCATAGAAATCCAGCAGGTCCCACTGCACCCGTGTGGGCTTGCCCGCCTTCATCCCCCGGTTGATGATCCGCATCACCGTCAGATCTTCTTCCCCGGGCTTGTACGTCCACATGGGGAACATCAGCTTGGAAATCACGTCGAGCGGCACGACCTTCTGGCCGTTCACATCGATCGCGTCTTTGCTGAACAGCCCCGTCGCCTTCAGCACCCGCATCAGCTCGTAATGCCCGGGATACCGCAGCGTCTTTTCCTTCATGAACGGGGCCTTGAGCGTCGTCGCAAGGCTCCGCAGGCCGTCGGTGTTGACCGCTTCCAGCGTCCCCAGCCCGGCAAAGTCCATCAGCTCGGGCTCGGTCAGCGCCGGGCGCACCACGACCTTGCCGTGCTCCACCAGGCGCGTGGGACGCGTGTATTCCTCCAGCACGTCGGAGGGCGCAAACCCCGCCTTGTACTGGAAGGGCCACGAACGCTCCCGTGGGAGCCCTCCGACGTAAATTTCGATCTCCCGGCAGTCGTCGAGCCTTGCCGCCTCGTACCCGGCGAGGAGGTTGGACATCCCCGGCGCCACGCCCATGTCCACCACCGCCGTCACGCCGCGCTGGCGGGCCAGGTCGGTCAGGTCCAGCGCATCCTCCGCCATGAACGAGATGTCGCAGTAGTTCTTGCCCGCCTCGATCACGGCCCGCAGCGCCGCGAACCCGATCCGGCTCGCCAGCGCTCCCAGCACGATGTCGAACGGCGCCACCGCCCGCGCGATCGCCGCCGGATCGGAAAGATCCACCTTGGAGGTTGAAACCTTTCCCCCAGCCCGCGCCGCACGCGCCGACGCCGCGGCGAGGTTCTCCTCACGCACGTCGGCAATCGTCACATCAAATTCGCGGCACAGGTCCGCCGCCATCACCGAACCGACCATCCCCGCGCCCAGCACGATTGCACGCATGGTGAACTCCGAACGAGAAGGCATCAGGCATCAGGCATCAGGCATCAGGCATCAGGCATCAGGCATCAGGCATCAGGCATCAGGCATCAGGCATCAGGCATCAGGCATCAGGCATCAGGCATCAGGCGGGATTCAAACCGGCGTCGCTTCGATGGCACGCAAGCGCCCGCTCCGTTTCCGTGTTCTCTTCCCGCTCCGTCTCTTCGTCTCTCCGGAACTCCGTCTCTTCCCCACTTACTTCCGCCCGCGACCCCGGTCCAGTTGATCCTTGCGGGCCTTGGCCTCGGCGAGCTTGCGCTTCTCTTCCGCCGCCTCCATCAGGCGCTGCATGAACCCCTTGGAGCCAGGGTCCTTGGGCTTGCGCTTGAGCTTGTCCTCGTCCAGCAGGCCGTGCGTGTTGATGTGCTTGCGGATCCACGCGTTCTCGATGATCGCCAGCGTCGAGTTGGTCGTGAAGTACAGCGCCAGCCCCGCGGGAGAGTTGTACATGAACACCGGGAACATCACCACCGACATGATCTTGACCATCTTCTGCTGCGTTTCCTGCTCGGGCGTCATCTGCGTGGTCATCGGCGGGGAGAGGTACTTCTGGTGGAAGAAGAACACCACGCCCAAGAGCAGCGGCAGCACGTTGAGCGACGAGATCGGGCCCATCAGCGGCACCGAGAACGACGTCCCCAGGCTCAGGAACGCGTCGGGATGGGAGAGGTCCGAGAGGAATCCCCACGAACCGCCCGTCAGCTTCTGGATCACCCCGTAGAACGCGGGCTCGTTGCGCAGCTCCACCGCGTAGAACAGCATCGCGTACAGCGAAAGCCAGATCGGCGTCACCAGCAGCATGGGCAGGCATCCCAGCATGCCCAGCGGGCTGACGCCTTCCTCGCGCCACAGCGCCGCCATCTCCTGCTGGAGTTTGGCCTTGTCGTCCTTGTACCGCTCCTGGATCTTCTTCTGCTTGGGCTGCATCAGCGCCATCTGCTTGCCGAAGCGCTGCATCCGGATCTGCGACCACCGCGTGAGCGGGTGCAGGCACGTCCGCACGAACACCACCAGGAAGATGATCGCCATCGACCAGTCGTGGAAGACCGAGTCGTGCAGGAAGTGCATCACGCTGCGAAGAATGAAGGTAATGCCGTCGAACGTGCAGAACCCGCAGGGCCCGCCCATGTTGTAGACGACCATGCCCCCAAGCCCCAGGGCGTCGGCGACCGGGTCATCCTTCATCAGCGGCTTGGAGAGCGGGCCCATCCACATCCCCACCGACACGTCCATGGAACCCCCCGCGGGGATCGTCACCGGCTTTGAATCCAGCCGGTACGCCATCACCGGGTCCTTGAGCGCCCCGTCGGCGCCCACCGGGTTCACCAGCACGCGCTTGACCCCCTGCACCCACGAGAGCGACTTGGAAGACCCCGGCACCGCGGGATCAAACGCCGGGTGCACCGCCGCCCCGTAGTACCGGTTCGCCATCGCAACCCAGGAAAGCTCGAGCTGCTTGGTCGTCGCGTTCGCGTCCGGCCACACGTCCCCTTCGGGCGCATACCCCGCGGGAGGAACCGCGCCCAGCACCGCCGTGCGTAGCCGGCTCATGTAATCCGCCGACATCACCATCTGCCGCGCCGGGTCGACCGCCGCCGGCAGCAGATACCCCGCGGGCATGCGCCGCCGATCACCCCCGTAGCTGTCGGAGTCCTGCGGAAGGTCCACCGTGCCAAGCTGCAGCCAGCGCACCTGCATCGGCGCGGCCGAAAGGTTGAACAGCCGCTGGTGGACGCGGACCCCGTAGCCCTTGTCCACCGAGTACGCCCGCTCGATCCGCAGCACCCGTGCGCCGCTCCCCGCGTCCTCCACAAACGCTTCAAACACCCCCGGGCGATCCGCCGACACCTGCCGCCACGTCGGGCCTGACGGACTCGTCGCCAGCACGACAAACGTGCCATTCACTTCCACGCCCAGTGCCGCCATCGGCGTCACCGTCGCCGCCGACACCGAGCCATCGGCCTGGCGAACCTGCGGGATCACGTGCTCGGCCTGCACCACGTACGGGGCCGATTTCTTGCGATCGACAAAGTGCTCGGAAAGCTCGTAGTCCTTGATCCCCGCCCCCACGGGCGAAAATTCCAGCAATCCCTTGGAAACCGCCGCGTCCAGCGAACCAAGCGTGCCGAACGTCGTCGCCAGCGGGTCACCCGCGAACGTCGCCGCCCGATACCCGCCCGCCGCCGCCGGGGGTGGAGGAACGTTCGAAGTCGCGGGAGCCGCGGCCGGGGCGCTCGCCGTCGTCCCCTTGGACGGATTCTCCGGCTCCACCTTCCCATCCGCGCCCGTGCCCGGCTGGCTGACCACCGGGGAAACGGTTCCACCCGCGGGGGTGGACGCCGGCGCGGAAGCACCCGAACCCGGCGTGGAGCGGGAAGAGTTCTTGCTGACCGACCACACGATGGCGATGCCCGCGAGCAGCATGACCACCAGGACAACAAGACGCAGGGCCGAATTCGGTGTATTTGGCTGCTGAGGCATGGACACTCTGTAAGAAGGATGGCCGTCCCGCAACGGCGGGCCCGGCCAAGGGGACTAGTCTAGATCCAATCCCACCACCAAGCCCGCCCGCCGCCCCCTCGCAGCCGCCGCGGCGGGGCGAACACGCCCCAATGAACACCCTCCCACGCCTTTCAAAGGTTGGGGAATCAGCACCCACTGATTGGGATCTTCAGGCCCGCCCTTTTTCACTGCCCGTCGTACAGGCGGTTGGCAAGCCGGTCGTTAAGCTCAGGAATCGCCCGGATCTTGCGGGCTGTGACGTCGATGTTGTACGGCACCCGCACGAACTCCGCCCGATCCGTGTGCAGGATCACGTAGCAGGCCTGCGGGTTGCCGTCGCGCGGCTGCCCCACCGACCCCACGTTGATCACGGCCTTCTCATCGTCCCGGAACGAATAGCTCCGGCTCTCCCCCAGCTCGTCGGGGGGATAAAAGTCCGGCTCGTCGGTAAACACGCCCGGGACATGGGTATGGCCCACGATCGCCAGCTTGTCCACGCGTTCAAAGACCGACCGGATCTTGTCGGGATACATCCGCGGATCGGTCGCAAAGATATATTCGTTGATCGGCCGCCGCGGGGAACCGTGAACCGCGAGGATCTGCGAGCCGCCCTCGGGCGGCGCCTCCATCACCCGCACGCGCAGCTTGCCCAGGAACTGATACCGCTCCGTACGGAGCTTCTCGTCGGGCTCGCTGTCGAACTGGGCCCGCGTCCAGTACGCGGCCGATTCGGCGTCCTGATTGAAATTCGTGGGCTCGTAGAGCACCGCAAAGTCGTGGTTGCCCATCAGGGACCACTGGCACCGCGTCCGGACCAGGTCCACGCACTCCAGCGGCTCGGGACCGTACCCGACGATGTCGCCCAGGCAGATGATCCGGTCTACCTTGCGCGCATCGATGTCCGCAAGGACGGCCTTGAGGGCCTCGGCGTTTCCGTGAATGTCGCTGATGACGGCTGTTGACACTGGGGCTTTCAACGTTTCGTTTCGCAAACCCGGCCAGCGGACCATCCCGGGGCCCGTTCCCAACCGTCCACCCTCTCATGCGACAAAGCAGTCCAGTTCGGGTCAGGATGCTACGGCATCCGGCCAAACGGGGCAATCAGGGGTCTCCACCCCCGCCTAACGGACCTCCACCACTTCTTTCCCGCTTCCGCTGCCGATCCGGCAGACCCGGGTCAGGTCATCGCCCCCGAACGCCGATAATCAACGCTCAGGCCCGGCCTGGGTCTAGGATTGGGCGAGTTCCGATGCTCGTCGGCCCAGGCACGGTGGTTGCATCCACCAGGGGGACACGATCGGGACCCAGTGGTTACCGGGCCCGACGAGAGACGGCCGCCGAAAGGGCGACCAGAAGGAAGATCGCATGCCCGCTGCCAGCGTCACATACCAGCGCACGCGCGAAATGACCATCGACGAGCTCTTGCTCGAGAACCGCGTTGTGTTTCTGATCGGGGAGATCAACCAGGGCTCCGCCGCCCGGGTCATGATGCAGATGCTCTACCTCGAAAACCAGAAACGCGGCGCCGACATCAACTTCTATATCAACTCCCCCGGCGGGTCGGTGGACGACACCCTCGCCCTCTACGACACCATGCGCTTCATGAGCTCCCCCGTCTCCACCTACTGCCTGGGACGGGCCTACTCCGGAGGCTCCGTCCTCCTCACCGCCGGCCAGAAGGGCAAGCGGTTCATCCTCCCCCACGCCAAGGTCATGATCCACCAGCCCTACGGCGGCGTCACCGGCCAGGCCGAGGACATCCGCATCCAGGCCGAGCAGATCATCAAGGCCAAGGCCCAGCTCAACGGCATCCTCGCCCACCACACCGGCCAGCCGATCGAGGTCATCCAGCGCGACGCCGAACGCGACAAGTACTTCACCGCCGAGGAGGCCCTCCGCTACGGCCTGGTCGACGAAGTCCTCCGCGAACCCCCCAAGGCCATCGCCACCCCCGGGGTGCGGTAAGCCTCTGGCCGCCCACGGAGCCCCGGGCCTCCGTGAACCCGGCTTCGCACGCCCGCCGCACTCCTCCGCTTGTCCCGTCTTCCATCAGCGCTCCGCCGCGTGCCCCCCAAAGGCCCGGCGCCCGGCGACTGAGCTCCCAAGGAGCGTCTCCATGTCAGGATACCTGGTCCCCATCGTCATCGAGAAGTCCGCCAAAGGCGAACGCGCCTACGACATCTATTCCCGCCTCCTCAAAGACCGCATCATCTTCGTCGGCGGGCCTATCTCCGACGAACTCGCCAACCTTGTCGTCGCCCAGCTTCTCTTCCTCGCCAACGAGGACCCCAAGAACGACATCCACATGTACGTCAACAGCCCCGGCGGCAGCGTCACCGCCGGCCTGGGCATCATCGACACCATGAAGTTCATCGTCCCCGACGTCTGCACCTACGTCATCGGGCAGGCGGCGAGCATGGGAAGCCTCATCGCCGTCAGCGGCGCCAAGGGCAAGCGCTTCACCCTCAAGAACTCCCGCAACCTCATGCACCAGCCCCTGCTCTCGGGCGTCATGGAAGGCCAGGCCACCGATATCGAGATCGAGGCCCGGGAAATGCTCCGCCTCCGGGACCGGATCTACCAGGTCTACGCCGACGCCACCGGCCAGACGATCGACCGCGTCGCCAAGGACTGCGACCGCAACAAGTGGCTCGACGACCAGGAAATGATCGAGTACGGCTTGGTCGACGGCGTGCTCAACCGCATGCCCACGGTCGTCAAGACCCGCGAAACCGAGTAAGCGACCTCGTTACAACCTCACGCCCACTTCCTGGCGCCGGGCCGCGAACACGCGGCCCGGCGTCCTGTGTTTTTGGGATCCCCTCCCCGCGCCATACGATCGATCCCATGGCACCTTCACTCTCCGGCGCCGCCGCGCTGCTCGCCGCCCTCTCCCTCACCGCCTGCTCCTCACCCGTGGTCGGCGGCAAGAAGGGCTTCCACACCGCCAACGACGACCTGCGCCTGCGCGTCCTCACGCTGGAGAATGAGAACGCCATCCTCAAGCTCCAGCGCGACGAGCTCACCGCCAAGCTCGCCGAAGAACAGCGCGTCCGTGAAGGACTCGTCACCGCCGACGTCCTCGCGGCAATCCCCCGCTGCGTTGGCGTCGAGCTCGACTCGTTCTCGGGTTTCGACCCCGCCGACCCCAAACTCCCCGTCAAGGGCTTCATCCTCTACCTGGCCCCCTACGACGGGCAGCGCCGTTTCGTCCAGATCGTCGGCACCGTCCAT
Organism: Phycisphaerales bacterium; assembly: GCA_044226385.1. GTDB lineage: Bacteria > Planctomycetota > Phycisphaerae > Phycisphaerales > UBA1924 > JAEUJB01. The sequence continues at coordinate 35,269 of JBGAHA010000005.1, read as the reverse complement.
GCAGAGGTTCTCGAGCTCGCCGACACCGCCGGCGTGCAGCAGCCCCGCACGATCGCCGCCGCAACCCTCACCCCCGGGCAGCTCCGGGATGCCTACCGCTCAGGATTCACGGGGACGCATTACGAGATCAGCCTCGGAACCAAAGGCGATCTCGATGCCGATCTTCGCAGCCGGCCGCTCTTGCTCCGCCTGCAGTTCAACGATGCGATCACGGGCCAGATTCACGAGGCTCAGCTGAACGTGGGCGCCCGGAATCTCCCCGCGACCGCAAAGTGACGTCAATCCGGGCACCCTGCCGGGCGACGTCGTCGGGCTCGACCGTGATGCCCACCCTCTACAAAAGTCCGCGCCTCACGGCCCCGATCATGTTCGTGAGGAACATCCGCACGGACGTCTCATCCAGGAACTTTCCGTTCCGACCGGTGATGGGGAACGCCCGCTCGCTGCCATCTGCCAGCACGCACACCACGCCTCCATCGACAGTCCGGGCAGCGCGGATCTCCGTGTACAACACTTCAATTCCGGGCGTCCCGTTCGCCACATGCCAGAGTGATCGCCGGCCGATCAGCACAGCATCAAGGGGATCATCAGAATTCACATACGCGCCGATCACATCGTCGTGGGAACTGAGCAGGGCTCCATTGCCGACGCTGGGCGTGCCCAGACGGAATTTCTGAAGCGAGATGAGCTTCTGCCGGACCCGGAACTCGGCATGGGAGATTGAGGACATCGACGGACTCCCCCAGGCCACGCGCCCGCAGGCGACCAACACCAATTGGCATGAGAAATCGCCGTACTACCTCTTGGCGAGATTCTCCCGTCCAATCAGCACATCCAGCGTCTGGCACACCGAATCGATGTCACGGCCGGTGAGGTCGTTGTAGAACGGCAGCGCGATCGTCCGGTGGCTCACGCTCTCGGCGATGGGGAACATCCCGGCCTCAAACCCGAACTGGTCCCGGTAGAAGGGCTGAAGGTGGATGCAGGGGAAGTAATCTCCGCAGCCGATGTCGTGCCCGCGCAGGCCGTGCAGCACCCGTTCGCGTTCTTCCGCGGTGTACGACGCCTCCAGCCGCACCACGAAGACAAACCAGCTCATGAACGATTCCCGGTCGATGGTCGGCAGGATCAGGTGCCGGTTGCCGGCGAGGCGGGCGATGTACTGCTCCGCCACGTGCTGCCGCCGCTCCAGGATCGAGTCCAGCCGCCGCATCTGCGCCACCCCTAGCGCGGCGTTGATCTCTGACAAGCGGTAGTTGTACCCCAGCCGCTCGTGCTTGAGCCAGCTCGCAAACGCGGGGGCCGACGTTCCCGATCCGTCCGCGGCGCTGCGCCAGTTGAGCGGCCGCCCTTGGTTGCGCATCGACCGGCACATCTCGGCGAGACGCTCATCGTCGGTGACGATCATGCCCCCTTCCCCCGTGGTGATCTGCTTGTTGGGATAGAACCCAAACACCCCCACCCGCCCGAACGAGCCGCAGGGCTTCTCCTTATGCTTGCCGCCCAGCGCCTCGCAGCAGTCCTCGATCAGCGCGACCTCCTGCCGGGCCGCGATCGCGCGGTACTGGTCCATGTACACCGGGTTGCCGAACGTCTCGACCGCCAGGATCGCCTTGGTCTTGGTGGTGATCGCCTTCTCCACCTTCGCCGGATCCATGTTCAGCGTCCGCGGGCAGATATCCACGAACACCGGCGTCGCGCCCGTGAACAGGATCGCGTTGGAGCTGGCGATGAATGAGAACGGCGTCGTGATCACCTGGTCCCCGGGACCGATGTTGAGCGCCTTCATCGCCAGGTGCAGCCCGCTGGTGCCGGAGTTCACCGCCACCCCGAACTTGCATCCCGCCCTCGCCGCCACCTGCTGCTCAAACTGGTCCACCATCGGACCGATCGACAGCCGCCCGGAACGCAGCGTCTGCATCACGAGATCTTCTTCCGCGGACGTGATGTCGGGACGGCTCAGGGGAATTTCGTGGTGCATATCCATCCCTAGATTGGCACAGGCAGTTTGGCACAGTGAGCGTGGCGCTCTGGCAAGGCGGCGACTTCACGGCCCACGCCGGCGCCGCCCCGTAACCATATCGGCCGCCGGGGCCCGGGGCATCAGGCCCGCAAAGCCCGCGCCGCCGGTCCCGTGGATCGCCGGCGACGCCAGCCCCGCTCGGGCCCTTCGCGCCCCAGCAAATGCGGAATTCCGCCGGGAGCACCAGCGTGCCCCCGGCGGAAATCGGGAGAGTGGAGAGAAGCCACAGGAAAAGCCGGATCACCGTCAGTCGGAGGACTTGGCGACCTCCCGGGCGATCCGGTCAACAAACTCTCGGGCCGTCAGGCCCGCAAACTCCGGTCCAAGATCCGCGCCCGCCCAGAGGCACGAATCGGTCGCGGTATTGGTCTCGATGAGCGCTCCCAGCCGCTTTTGCGCGGTGATGACCGTCGAGTGGTTGGGCCGGCCCATCTGCCGCGCGATCTCCGGGAAGCTCAGCGTGGTCATCTTGCGCGCCAGGTACGCGATGACCGAGCGGGCGAGCACCACCTTCGGGTGCCGACCGATCCCCATCATCTCCTGCACCGTCACGCCAAGGGTTCGGCACACCTCCGAGTTGAGCCGGTCAATCTGGATCGGCCGGCGCGAGCGCGGCATCTCCGTCCGGCCGTCGGCCTCCCCAAGCCCCAGCGCCTTGCGCACCAGCAGCACGCCCACCGAGCCGCTGATCGCCGCCTCGGGCATCAGCCGGAAATACGCCTCGACCTGCGTCAGCATTCCCTCCACATCTCGGACCGAGCCCGGGGTGCCCCCCGCGCCGCACCGGCCCGCCCGGTCGGAGATGAGCTGCGCCGCCGCGTCCTCCATCGGAAGGTTCCGCCGCTGGCCGAGCTGGCGGATGATCCGCCCGCGCGTCTCGGGATCCGGAGGATCCAGGCGAACCACCGCCCCGGCGAGGAACCGTGAGACCAGCTGCTCGCTGAGCTTCTTGATCTCCCGCGGATGGTCGTCGGAGGCGAGCACGATCCGCGCTCCGCCCAGGTCGATCGCGTCGAAGGTGTGCAGAAGCTCCGTCTGCGTCTTCTCCTTGTTGGAGAGGAAGTGGGCGTCGTCCAGGCACAGGAGGTCCACGCCCCGGTACGTCTTGCGGAACTCGTCCAGGCGGTTGTTCTTCACCGCCATCACGTACTCGTTGGTGAACTCCTCCGCCGTGAGGTACCGCACCACCGCGTGGGGATGCACCTCCTGGAAGCGGCAGGCCAGGCCCTGCAGCAGGTGGGTCTTCCCCAGGCCGCACTGGCCGTGGATGAACAGCGGGCTGAACTTCTCCCGGCCCGCGCTCTCGGCGAGGCGCACCGCCGCGCCGTGCGCCAGGCGGTTGGACTGCCCGACGATGAAATCATCGAGGCGGTGGCGGAAGCGCGGCGCTGCGGGCTTGACGCGGCGACGCTCCGTCGCCGCCGCGGGCCGGGCGGAAGATTCCGCGCCGCGACCCACCGCGGTCGGCGCCTGCGGGAACGAATCGGAGGTCTTGACGCGGTCGTCCACGCGGAAGTGCAGCGTGACGGGGCGGGCGTGGCCTTCAGAATCACAGACCTGCGCCGCCCGCCGGAGCGCCGCGCCGAAACGGCGATCGAGGTAGTCCGCCAGGAACTTGGACGGGACGGTCACGTCCAGCCGCTCCCCCTGGAGCGAGAGCGTGGTGCCCTCGGCGAAGAAACGGCGGATGCGCTCCTCCCCGACCTCCGCGGAGAGCTTGCGCCGGATCTGTTCGAGGGCGTCGGCGCCGTCCCCGGCAAGGGCGCCGACGGAATCGGCACGAACATTGAAGATGGAAGAGGGGCCGATGGAAGGTGAGGCGTTTGCCATTGGGATTGTCGTGTGCCGCGTCTCCACGCCGCCCACCTCTGCCCGGCCTCATGCCCGGCTGCTGCTTGATCGACTCGAAGCGACCACCGCCGCGGCGGAAGGTCCGCGCGGGCGCAGGGATCGCACCTGTCGATGTGACTTTGCTGATAGAACCGGCGAGTCCATGCCCCCATGGCGAACATCGGCGCGCGAAACACATCCTGCTCGAAACCCACCGCAGGCTCTGAAACAACCCGGAAGGTGTTCAGAGAACCGAGCGACCGATATTCCACCGATCCGTCATCCCTGACCGATCACCAGCAAGGTAGAAGCTGGCGGCGTGGGCGGCAATACCTCGGCAAGCGCTCCGAACCGCGCGCGCTCCCGGGCGCTCGTGCGCACAACGACTTGCGCCGCATGAAAAAAACTTTTGCACGCCCCTTTGTGAACATTGCGCAAAGCCTGTGCAAAAGCTGTGCGCGCCTCACGCCGGACGCACCAGCGCAACCCGTTGTGAGAACGCGCGCAGCCCACACGACTCGTAGAGCCTCACCGCCGGCGCGTTACGCTGATCCACCGCGCACGTCAGCTCTCCAAGCTTCGACGCCGCCGTCGCGCGCACCGCCATCTCCATCAGCCGACGCGCGATCCCCTTGCCCCGGATCCCCGGTGCAAGACCCAGATACACCAGCTCGACCGCCTGCTGTTCGGGACATTTCGCCAGCAGCATCGTCCCGCTCGGTGTCTGTCCGTCGAACACAACCCACCACATCCCCGGATCGTGCACGCCCGTCGCCCGGTGTGATTCCAGGATGTCGCGCGTCTCGCGCAGCCCGCACAGCTCCGGGCAGTCCAGCGTCTGCTGGTACGACGCGTCCAGCGCCTCCATCAGCACCGCGTCACGACGACCCGCGGGAATCATCGCCGCCGACACCACCTGAACAGCCCCCGGCCACGCCTGCTCGCTCACAGGCGACACTCGCCGCGCCGGCGGCACCATCGCCCGCATGTACGTCAGCAGCCCCACGTCGATAAAACCCGCCGCACGGCACGCCCGCGTCGACCACTCCTCCCGCGGCTCCGGCAGCGCCTGCACGATCGCCACCTTCCGCCGCCCCGCCGCATCCACCATCCCCGCCATGTCCGCGCAGCACGCCCGCAGGCACGCCACCCGCTCCGCCAGGCCCGCCTCAGGCCCGCCGAGATCCCCGCCCGGGGGCGGCTCGGAGAGAAAGACCATCCCCGTGCGCCCAGAACCGGGCACTCCCAGGCACACCTGCCGCACCACCCTCCGAGCAGGTCCGGGTGGGCCCATCACGGCCCACGCCTTGGAAAAATCGACGCCGTGCCGGGGACCCGCGGCCAGCAGCCGCCGCGCCGCCGATTCTTTTTCAGGCTCGGTGACCGAAACCAGCCGCATCGCCGCGACCAGCTCGGTTTCCGGGGTGATCCGCTCGGCCACCACCCCTGCCGCCCCGTCCGCGCCGGAGACCGGACCGGTGGTGGAGCCGGCCGGACCGTGGGGAGGAATCGTGGATGGGGCGTCGGGAATTGGCACGGGGACCGCAGTCAGGTTCGGGGGCTGGTCGATATGATTGGTGCTCCGGAGAGGCAAGCCGCAGGCACCGGGCGCTTTGACGAGCGTCCAAACCTCTGTAGACTAGCCGACCCGAGACCTTTTCGAGAGTATGACATGGCGACTTTGAACCCATCTGCCGGTCGGCCCAGCCGCCGGACGTTTGCCCTTGCCTCCATGGCGGGGGTTCTCACGGTCCTTTCGGCCGGAATGTTCGGCGTCGGCGCCCCCGAGCCCGACCCCGTCCCCCGCCGCTGGCAGCTCGACGTCAAGCTCGGGCCCATGCGCATCACCAAGGTCGATGTGCCCGGCGTCGGCCCCCGCGCGTTCATGTACCTGACCTACAAGGTCACCAACGCCAGCGGCACCGACGTCCTCCTCGCCCCCGCCTGGGACCTGGCGACCTCCGACGGGCGGATCACCCGCTCGGGCCGCAATGTCCCCGCCTCGGTGACCAAAGACCTGATCAAGCGGCTGGAAAACCCGTACCTGGAAGACCAGATCAGCATCATCGGCGTCCTGATGCAGGGCGAAGAGAACGCCAAGGACGGCCTGGTGGTCTGGTCCATGGACGATCTGCGGGTGGACGAGGTCTCGATCTTCGGGGCCGGCTTCTCCGGGGAGGCCAAGCCCGTCGAGGTGCTCAACCCCCAGAGCGGCCAGCACGACAAGATCCTCCTCCGCAAGACGCTCATGTCCCGCTACTCCACCCCTGGAGAAATTGAATCCCAGGGCAGCGTGCCCTTCGAGCCCTCGGAAGTCCGCTGGATCATGCGGTAACCCGTTTCGCGGGCCGGTACTCCGGCTGTGTTTGTGGTGTGTTTGGTATTGAACGCTCCGATCGCGTCCCTCCCGCCCGCTTTGCCGGGACCGGATGGACGCCTAGAATCCCTACCCGGCGCGGCATTGGTGGCCGCTGGGAAGGCTTTGCAAACGAAGGTGGGCAAGACTCATGGCACATAAGAAGGGTCAGGGCTCGACCCAGAACGGTCGCGACTCCAATCCCCAGTACCGCGGCATCAAGCTCTACGGCGGCGAACTCGCCAAGTCAGGCGCGATCATCGTCCGCCAGGCCGGCACGCCCTTCCAGGCGGGCTTCAACGTCCGTCGCGGCTCGGACGACACCCTGTTCTCCGTGGCCGACGGCACCGTCGTCTTCCGCGGCCGCAAGGTCCACGTCCTCCCCGCCGACGACAAGGTCGCCCGGCCCTCGTGGCTGGTCGCCAACTAAGACGGCCCCCGAACTCGAATACTCCTTGGCCGCCGTGCACCCCACGGCGGCTTTTTGTTGCGCATTTCGGTCACGCGCTGGTACGCTGGCGGGCGTGGTCCCTGGACCTGACCGCCCTTTCCGCCGGGCAAGCAGGTCCGCTCGCGGGGACTCACAGGAGGACCGGGATGACACACGCGCTCACCGTTGTGACTGTTCTCGCGCTCACGGCCGGCTCCGCGGCCGCCTCACTCACGCTGACCTCGGGACTGGGATGCGACCGCACCCAGAACCTGGTGGTCAACGGCAGCTTTGAGGACGGCGCGCCTGCGCCCGACGGCGCCCGCTACTACTGGGCGACGGGAACGGCGAACACGCCGTTTGCCGTTCCTGGCGGCTGGCAATCGTCCGGCGCCACCGAAACCTACGCGACGTGGGGAAACGACGGCGTGGGCCCGGCGACCATCAACGGCTCGGACGTTTTTCCCGACGGCCGCAACGGGCTGTACTTCGGCAACCTGTTCACGAGCATCAACATGACCCCGACGTTCCATGGGAATGGGACGGTGACGTTCCCAGGCAACCCGATCTTCACGCCCGACTACGGGGCGCCGGCGCGGCTGTGGCAGACGGTGCCCACCAACGCGTCGCTGGCCAGCAGCTTCAAGATGTCGTTCTGGGTTTCGGGAGAGGCCGCCCAGCAGAACGTCTGGACCGACGGGATCTTCGGTTTCAAGATGACCAATGTCCTGCCCGGGGATCCGATCCAGTACCTCACCTCCCCCGGCGGCACGTCCGCCCTGGGCCAGTCGCACCTCTTCGAGTACACCTTCTCACCGATCAACCCGCTGCTGCCGGTGACGGTGGAGTTCATCAACTGGGGCCACTGGAAGAACCTCTCCAGCGCCGGGTTCAACACCGAACTGGTGCTCGACGACGTGATCATCAACGCCGTGCCCGCGCCGGGAATGATGGGGATCGCCGGCGCCGCGCTGGGCATGCTCGCACGTCGCCGCCGTTGAAACTCAGTGCAGGACGCGGAAGACTTCGGCCTCGTCGGTCTGCCCGGAGGCGATCTTCTCCGCGGCATCGGCCCGCATGTCGACAAAGCCTCCGTCTCGCGCGGTGGCGAGGAGTTCGACCGCGTCCACGTGCTTGTTGGCGAGCGTGCGCATGCTGTCGGTCATGCGCATGATCTCGTAGATCGCCAGGCGTCCCTTGTACCCCGAGCCCCAGCAGGGGTCGCATCGCGTGCCGTCCTCCAGCCTTCCGCTGCCGCCGCAGACAACGCAGCGGCGGCGCACCAGGCGCTGCGCGAGCACGGCGAGCAGGGATGAGGTGATGAGGTAGGGCTCGATGCCGATGTCGACCAGCCGCGTGATGGCGCTGGGGGCGTCGTTGGTGTGCAGTGTCGCCAGCACCAGATGGCCCGTGAGGGAGGCCTGTACCGCGAGCTGCGCGGTTTCCTTGTCGCGGATTTCGCCCACCAGGATCACGTCGGGGTCCTGCCGCAGCAGGGCCCGCAGGCCCGTCGCGAAGGTGACGCCGCGCTTGGGGTTGACCTGCATCTGGCTGATGCCGTCAAGGTGATATTCGACGGGGTCCTCGATGGTCATGACGTTGCGCGTACCGCGATCCACGCGCTGCAGGGCGGCGTACAGCGTGGTCGTCTTGCCCGAGCCGGTGGGGCCGGTGACCAGGATGATGCCCGTGGGATGGTCCACCAGGTCCAGCAGCTGGGCCTGCATCTTCTTGGACATGCCGATCTGGTCGAGGGAGAGTTGCACGCTCGACTGGTCCAGCAGGCGCAGCACCAGCCGTTCCCCAAAGACCGTCGGGATGCACGAGAAGCGGATATCGATCTTGCGGCTGCCGATGCGCACCGTCGCGTGGCCGTCCTGCGGGCTGTGCCGGTTGGCGATGTCCAGCTCGGTCATCACCTTGAGACGCGAGCTGATCGCCGGCGCCAGGGAGATCGGCGGGCTGAAGGCGTCCACCAATAGGCCGTCCACGCGGAAGCGGATCAGCAGCTTGTTCTCCTGCGGGTGGATGTGCACATCGCTCGCCCTTCGCCGCAGGGCCTCGAACAAAATCATGTTCACCAGGCGGATGACGGGCGTCTGCCGGGCAAGCTGGAGCAGGTCGTTGGACTGTCCCACGCCCGCGGCGGCGGAGGCGATGGCCCGGTCATCGAGGGGCATCTCCTCGATGATCTCGGTGACCAGGTCCTGGTGCTTCTCGTAGCCGCGGTTGACGAGGTTGGCGACCATCGCGCGCGGGCTGAGCACCAGCCGCACCGGCATCTCGAGCATGTCCTCGAGCATGTTGATGACCGCCGGCTGCATGGGCTGGGCGGTGGCGACGGTCATGACCACGCCGTCGCTCTCGACGCCCGCGCACAGGTGCGTGCGCGCAACCTCGGGGGGGATGACTTCGTAGTAGCGCGACGCGGTTTCGCTCAGGCGCGGCTCCCCGACATAGCTCAGGCCGGTGCGCTGGGCGAGCAGTTCCAGGGCGTGGTGCTCGTCGATGGCGAGCATGGAGAGAAGCACATCCCAGGGCTCGGTGTCGGAGCCGTCGATGGCGCGGAACTGGCGGAGCTGATCGGGGGAGATCTTCAGCGCCCCAAAGAGCGGGGCGAGGCGGTTCCACTGCACCTTCTCGTCACCGGCGGCAAGTTCCCCCGCGGGCGCGCCGTTGCCCGAGCCCCCCGGCAGGAGCTTTCGCATCACGCTGAATCGATCGGTAGGTCCGTTCTTGCTCGCCATGCGTTTCGAGGAGACGTCGTGCACCGCAGGCCCATTTCAAGGCCGGAAGCGTCAGCGCTGCCCGTTCTCCTTGTTTGAAGAGGTTGGGCTTGAAGCGGCTGGACCTGAAGAACCAGGGCTTGAAGAAATCGTCTGGCCCGTGGAATCGCTGGGCGTCCCAGAGCTGGGTGTAGACGTTGAACCCGGTCCCGCCGCCGCGGGCTGCGTCGCCGAAGGAGGCAGCGGCGGCAGAGAGATCGGTGACTCAAACGCGTCGATGTACGTGGGCTTGAGCTGCGGCATCGCGTCGGGAATATCCGTCGCGTGCTGCGGGCCCTCGGTGGCGAGCTTGAGATCCTTGAAATTGGGATCTCGCATGATCCGCGGCGTCAGAAAGACGTACAGCGTGGTCTTGCGCTTGTTCGTCCCCAGATCCTGGAAGAGCAGCCCGATGAGCGGAATGTCCTTGAGCAGCGGGATCCCCCGGCTGGTCTTGCTCGTGCTGTCAAAGGTGATCCCGCCCAGCACCACCGTCGCGTCGCTGGGGACCGTCACCGACCTGGCCGAGAGGGTGTTCTCCTGCTTGGGCGGCGGGATGCCGTTGGATCCCGTGCCCGTGAAGCTCGACAGGTTGATGTCGTACTCCAGGCGGATATACCCCGCGTCAGAGATGGTGGGCGTCACGTTGAGCTCGGTGCCCGCGTCCACGTAATCATTGAACGTCGTGGTGTTGGGGTTGCCGCCCGAGCCGATCGACGTCGTGGTCGTGGGCTGCTTGTCGGTCGACTTGATCTTCGCGAGCGTGTTGTCATCCACCAGCAGTTGCGGCGTCGAGAGGATGCGGCCCTCGACCTCGGTCTGCAGCGCGTTCATCACGATCGGCACCTGGTCGGACTTGATGATCGCCGCCGTCACGCCCGCCAGGCCGCTGCTCACCGTCTTGGGGCCGTTGATCCCGTTGGGATAGCTGCTGAGCCCGAAGTTGGTGTTCAGCACGCCGCCGGTCCCGTTGGCGTTGATGAGCTGCGTCTCAAACGCCAGCCGCAGGTCGTCGCTCCAGGTCACCACCACGATTTTCGCCTCGATGTACACCTGCGGGCGACGCAGGTCGAGCTTGGTGATGAGCTTGGCAAGTGATTCCTGGTCCCGGATCGGCGCCTTCACGATCAGCTGGTTGTGGTCGGGATCCGAGACGATGAAGATGTCCTCGGCGTTCTCGATCGAAAGCCCGTCCTCACCGCTCCCGTTGCCGGCCTGGTTCGAAAAGCTGCGCGTCGAGTTGTTGCGGCGGCCGTTGCTGGAAAAGTCTCCCAGCATGCCGCTGGAGGATCGCCGGGACGATGAGCCCGAGGAAGTCCCCGACGTGCTGGTCGAGTCCCCCGACGTGTCCGCCGAGGAAAGCGACGGCGTCTGGTTGTTGATCGCCCCCATGATGATCTGGGCGACATCGTCGGATTTGGCGTTCTTGAGCTTGTAATCACGGAAGACGATCCGGTCGTCGTCGGTCTTGAGCTCATCCACCAGCGCCTTGAGCGAGGCCTGCTGCTCCTCGGTGCCGTAATAGATGATCACGCCTCGCGTCTCGTCCACCACCATCACCGGGCCGCCGGTCGTCGTCTTGCTCTGCTGCTGGTTCTGGAAGTTGGGATCCGCGAAACTCAGTGTGCCGTTCAGCCCCAGCGGGTTGTTGGGATCCTTATTTGTCGTGTCAGAGATCTGCGTCACCTCGCCCAGCCCACGCTGGCGAGCGATCTCCGCGATGGGCCTCGCCGCCTTTCCCACCTCGTGCTTGCGCGGCTTGAGCTTGCTGGGGACGTCGATGACCTCCAGCACGGTCTGGACCTGCTCGATCTCCTCGGGAAGGCCGCGGAAGATCAGTGCATTGCCCTGGGGATCGATCGTGAGCCGGTCGGAGAGGTTGTCGAACGAGCCTCGCGTGCCAAAGCCGCCCTGAAGCCCCTGCTGCTGCTGCTGGATGATGATGTTGGGATCCTGATTCTGTCCGCCGCGGCCGGTCGACTGGCCGACGAGCTGGAGCGCCCGGTCCCGCGCGGTGGGCGCGGCGACGTACGTGAGCTCCATGCGGATGAACCTGGCCTTCGCGTGCTCGGCGAGGAGCCGCTGGATGAGCGATTCAACCTGCGCGAGCTTGCGGGTGGAATCGGTGGCAACGATCACGCCCAGCTCGTCGATGTACGCGTACTGGCGTCCGGCGCCGGGCTGCTGGGGCTGGCCGGGCTGGATGAGCCCGCCGCCGCCCATCTGCGCATCGATCGCCGACTTGAGAGCGCTGGGCCGCACGTTGGGCGTCGCAAAGACGCGCGTCGTGGCGCTCTCACCGCCCTCCGCGTCGAGCTTGATGGGCACCTCGGACGACGGGTGCACCGTGTAGAACTGGGAAAGCGGGTCGTAGGTGATCGTGTACCCCTGCTGCTCGAGCAGCGAATCCAGCAGGGCCATGAGGCGCGACTTGGGGATCTTGACCGGGGCGTTGAAGACCACCGAGCCCGTCAGCCCCGGCTTGACCGAGACATTGATGTTCAGCGTCCGCACCACGAAATCGATCAGCGTCGAGAGCTCCACCGGCTCGGTGAACGCCGAGAGCTCGATCTCGTCCCCTTCCTGCACGGGCAGTTCGTGCCCGGGCTGGACCACGCCGTCGGCCGCGCCCTCCCCGGGCGCCTGCGGGGCGGGCTGCTGAGTAGGTTGCGCGCCGGGCTGGGCGAGCGGAGGACGACCAGGCGCAGCGGAGCCCGGGGGACGGACCACGCTGCCGGGGCGGACGGTCCGCGGCGTCACGCGCGGATTGGCCCCCGACTGGGCTGCCGGCTGGCGGCTGGGACGCTCCACGGCCGATTCGGACTCGGGCTGCAGAATGGGGCCGGCACCAAGGCTCGCCGTGGTGCCCGCGAGCAGGGCGAGCACGGCGACCAACTTCATCCGGCACAGCCGATCGGTTGTACGATCCATCATCGATCCGCCTTTTCGCTTCGGTTGAACCGCAAGACCATCCCTGGCCCTGACCCCGAAAGGTCGCTGGTGGGCTAAGGATACCGTTCTTCATCGGCCCGGCGGCGGATGCAGCGTGGGGGAAACCCGCCCCGCCCTCCGAGCGCCAGTGAAAGTACGCCTCCGACCGTCTACTCCCCCACCCCCACCCCGCACCCTCACCTCTCGGAGATGGCACTTCCCGACGCGAGAAGATCGCGTCCGGCCCATCGCCCCGTCTTCACGACAATCCCTGGCGCCTCGATATGGGTCCTCGCATCGTCAGCCTCGTCCCCTCCGCGACCGAGATCCTCTGGGCCATCGGCGGCAGGGGGCTCCTGGTCGGCCGCTCCCACGAGTGCGACTTTCCGCCCGGGCTCGACGATGTGCCGGTCCTCACCGGCCAGACCACCAGCGCAAGCGACCCCGCGGAGATCGATCGCCAGGTCCGGGAGCAGCTCTCGACCGGGGTTTCTCTCTACACCCTCAACACCCAGGCACTCAAAGCCCTTCGGCCCGACGTCATCCTGACCCAGGACCTGTGCTCGGTCTGCTCGATCGACCTGGCGACGGTCCGGGGGATGGTCCAAACCTGGGAGCACGTCCCCCGAATCGTGAGCCTGAATCCCCAGTCCCTCGAGGACGTCCTGGATAACGTGTTGGAAGTGGGAGAGGCGGCCGGATTGCCTGTGGCGGCGACGCGCACGGTCGTTGAGCTTCGGGAACGGCTCTACTCCGCGGCAGAGTTCGTGAACCCCTACGACGACGGCCCCAGCGTCGTGTTTCTGGAGTGGACCGACCCCCTGTTCATCGGCGGGCACTGGATTCCGCAGCTCATCGAGCGGGCGGGGGCAAGGCACCCGCTGAACCCAACCGTGCCGATTCCGGGCTCGGGGGCGGCGGCGGGGCCGCAGCAGGCGGCGCGGCGGGCGGGCAAGAGCGTCCGGATCGCGGACGAGGTGCTGCAAGCAGCGGATCCAGATGTCCTGATTATCTGTCCCTGCGGGGTGGGCCTGAACCCCGCGATCGACATGGCCACCCAGCTCCTCGCAAGGCCCGGGATGGCCCGCCTTCGGGCAGCCCGATCCGGCAGGGTCGCCGTCATCGACGGCAATCAGATGTTCAGCCGACCCGGCCCCCGGCTGCTGGACGCCTTCGAGTGGCTGACTTCATGGCTCCAAGACCGGCCCGAGCTCGCCCCGGCAAGGTTTCCGTGGAAGCCCCTCGACCCGAACTAAAGCAGGACCCCAATTTACGCGTGCATGCCCGATGGGGCTTGGCGTTGGGGACATCCGCGGGTAGATTGTCGTTTCCACAGGCATTCGCAGCGGCGCGGCGAGACTTCGGGGCCCTTCGGGGCACCGCGCGGGTGAGGCAGAAGCACCCGGCAACCGATTCTCCCCGACAGGGGTATCCACGATGCATCGATCCATGGGAGGGCGCAGCGCCGGTCACGTGCGAGGCGCGTTTACGCTCATCGAGCTGCTGGTGGTCATCTCCATCATCGCGATCCTGATCGGTCTGCTCCTGCCGGCCCTCGCCAAGGGCCGCGGCGCGGCGAAGGCGGGCGTGTGCCTCTCCAACCAGCGCCAGATCGGCATCGCGCTGGTGCTGTACGCGGACGCGAACAAGGAGATGACGCCGCGGGAGTGCGGCAGCAGCGAGGGAACGGGCAAGCCCGGCAACCCGGCGTGGGCGTTCGTGCTGCGGCCGTACTGCGACCCGTTCGCTCGGTCCGACAAGCCCGACGGAGGGATGGGTGACCGCTACTCGGCGGCGAAGTACTACAAGGATCCCGCCCGTCCCAAGGACAAGCACAACATCCACTACGTGAACAACGGGCTGTACTTCATCGAGCCGGGCAAGATCGTCGAGGGCAAGGGCAAGCCGCCCACCAAGCTCGCGAAGTACCCGCGGCCCGCGGGCACGATCTATCTCTCCTGCTTCGCCGACGATCCATCCAATATCCAGTCCAACGCGTGGTACGCTGCCTCCAACGACGAGAGCGAAATCGCGCTCTACTACGACACGCAGCACGCCTCCCAGATCACCGGCATCGGCGGGCAGACCAATTCCCTCACCAAGCAGCGCATCGCGCCCTATCGACACGGCACGACCACCAACGCCGTCTACCTCGACGGCCACGCCGCGCCCGTGCAGGCAACCGAGATCGTCAAGGTCGCGCTGTGGGACGACGGCGACTATCCCAAGCGGCCCAAATAAACGCGCTATCAGCATGAGAACATGCTCACGCGGTTGCGGTGAGGTCGCGGCGCTCGAATAATGCCGCGTCTCCTCGCGGTCGGCGTCGCCATGCCCCCGAAGTGACACCGGGGAGCGGCGTCATGCACGAATTCTCTTTGATCACCACGCTCGCGGCCGCCTTCACCGCCGCGTGGGTACTGGGACTCATCACCCACAAGCTGCGACTCTCACCGATCGTCGGCTATCTCCTCGCCGGCATCCTCATCGGGCCTCACACCCCGGGATTTGTCGGGGATCTCCACCTCGCCCCGCAGCTCGCCGAGCTGGGCGTCATCCTCCTCATGTTCGGCGTCGGGCTGCACTTCCATCTCAAGGACCTCCTCGCCGTCAAATCCGTCGCCATCCCCGGCGCGGTCGGACAAAGCCTCGTCGCCACCCTGGTGGGAGCGCTGGTCTTCGCAGCATTCGGCTGGCCGGTCTCCGCGGGGCTGGTGGTCGGGCTCGCGATGGCGGTCGCGAGCACCGTCGTGCTGCTGCGGGTGCTGGTCGATGGCGGACGGCTCAACTCCCCCGCGGGCCACGCCGCGGTCGGCTGGCTCATCGTTGAAGACATCATCACCGTCGTGATCCTCGTGCTGATCCCCGCCCTCGCCCCCATCGACGCCCAGGGCAATGCCGCCCCGGCGAGCGGAGGGTGGGCCATGTCCCTGCTCATCGCCGTCGCCAAGCTCGGGGCGCTGGTGCTGGTGGTCTATTTCGCCGGCTCCAAGGTCGTCCCTTGGATCCTGGTCAAGATGGCCAAGACCCGCTCGCGCGAGCTCTTCACCCTCAGCGTGCTGGTGCTCTCCATCGCCGTCGCCACCGGCTCCGCGGTGTTCTTCGGCGCCTCGGTGGCGCTGGGCGCCTTCCTCGCCGGCATGGTCGTCGCCCAGTCACCCGTCAGCCAGCAGGCCGGCGCCGACATGCTCCCCCTGCGCGACGCCTTCGCCGTCCTCTTCTTCGTCTCCATGGGCATGCTCTTTGATCCCCACTTCCTCGTCGAGCGCCCCGGCCTCGTCGCCGCCGGGCTCGCGATCGTGCTGCTCATCAAGCCCATCGCCGCGATCGCCATCGTCGCCTTCATCGGGCACCCGGCGCGCACCGCCCTCACCGTCGCCATCGGACTCGCCCAGATCGGGGAGTTCTCCTTCATCGTCGCCGACCTGGCGATGCGCCACAAGCTCCTCCCCGAAGAAGGCCGCCAACTCCTCATCGCCTGCGCCCTGGTCTCGATCACCATCAACCCCCTGCTCTTCCGCATGCTCGACCCCGTGGAGAAGATGCTTGCCTCGCGCCCGCGGTTGTGGGCGATCATCAACGGCAAGTTCTCTCGCAAGGCCTCGGCGGGCAACACGCGCTCGGTGGAGCGCGTGGGTGAAATCGACGGCCCACTGACGATCGTGGTGGGTTACGGACCCGTGGGCCGGCAGGTCGATCAGATCCTGCGGCAGGCAGGCCGCGCGACGGTAATCGTGGACCTGAACATGGACGCGATCGCCGCGCTCACCGCCGAGGGGCGCACCGCGATCTACGGGGACGCGATGAACGCGGAGATCCTCGAGCAGGCCGGCGCGGCCAAGGCGACGCACATCGTCATCTCCACGCCCAGCGCGTCGGAGCGCCAGCCGCTGCTGACGGCGGCCAAGGCGCTCAACCCTCGCGTGCGCGTGCTGGTGCGCACCAGGTACCTCCGCGAAGAGACCGAGCTGCGCCAGCTGGGCGCCAGCGAGGTCATCGTCGATGAGATCGAGTCCGCGGTGGCGCTGTGCGAACTCGTCCTCGCCGAGACCGGCGCCGCGGCGGGCACCATCGCCCGGGAGGCCGGCCGCGTGCGCTTTGAGCTCTCCTCGACCGGCAGCCCTTCCCACGGATAAGCCGATGTTCCGTGCATTCCCCCGCCGGGATTTCCTCCATCGATGCCTATGAATCTGCAATGTAAGCGCTTCGCAGGAGAAGTCCCCATCCGGATGGAGGAAACCGCGGGGCGAGCCGCTGCGAACGTATCAGTGAACACACGCACGGGCGTGCAACAGGAACTTCGAAGGGCCGGACAACTCGGCCGCATCCAAGACCTCCCCGCACGACGACGATTCGACTCCACCAAGCCCCGCGAAGCACTACACAACTCTCCCGCTGAACAACGCTTCGATCCCCGCTCCCGCACATAGTCGATACGCAATCCCCGCCCCACCATTCCGAGCACGCACGCCGGTCAGGACGACGGTACTGAGTTGCTCGCAAGGACGCAGCACATGGCGACTTCACGCAAACCGCTCAGCGCGCAGCGGCTGGCCCAGGTTTCGGACGCGCTGCTCGCCGCCCGCTCCGCGGGACAGCACAACCGCCCGCCCGGAGGCCTTCCGCGAGCCTTTCCCGCCGCCGAGCCGGCGTCGAAACGGCCCCCGCTGGAAGACGAGAGAGACCCCTCACCGCCCGCGGCCCTGGAAAGCTGCACCCCCGGTGAGATCGAAGAGGCTCGGCGGTTCCTGGTGAGGCTGGGCATGATCGACCCGCCCCCGCCCCGGCGAAGCGCCGCCTGAATATTCCACGCACGCACCACCCGCCGGCGAAACATTCGCCGCGCACCCGAGCCGCCGTATGTTCCGAAATCTCCACCCACCCGTTGCTCACGCGGCCCCGCGCCGCACGGCGCCCAGGAAGCGCCGGACACGCAAGACTCCCCCCGCGCCGCGTCCGGGTTCCTGACTCACCCGGACGCCACCGCCGCGCCGACGACTGCCCGTTTCCGCCCCACCCCCACACGTCGGCCGGCGGATCGACACTCCCCGGAGCACCCACGGACCTCTCGCACCACTCTCTCTTTTCTCGCTCCCCGCCGGTCCTTGGGCACTCTCTCATGACCTCCCCCTCACGCTTGCTCGCCTTCCGTGGCCCACCGTTGGCCGGGGCACGCGAGCGTGAAGGGGAGGTTTTTTTCTTGTCACACTGACCGCTCGCAGGCGCGCCATGAACTTCGCGCACGCGACGCATGCACCGACATACGCAACCAGGTCACAGAATGCCGGCGTTGCGATCCCTCACAATCGCCTCCCGCGCCGCCACCGCCATCTGGTCGCAGCGCTCATTCTCAGGATGCTCGTTGTGCCCCTTGATCCAGTGGAAGCGGATCTGGTGCGAGCTCTTGAGCTCGTCGAGCCGTTCCCACAGTTCCCGGTTTTTCACCGGCTTTTTGTCCGCCGTCTTCCAGCCCTTTTTCTTCCACCCGTCCATCCACTCGCGCAGGCCCTTGAGCACGTACTGCGAGTCGGAGTAGAGATCGACCGACGAGGGCCGAGAGAGCGCCGAGAGACCCTCGATCACCGCCTGGAGCTCCATGCGGTTGTTGGTGGTCTCCAGCTCCGCGCCGCTGAGCTCACGCCGCTTGCCCGTCGCAAGGTGGATCAGCACATACGCCCACCCGCCCGGGCCGGGGTTGCCCGAGCACGCGCCGTCGGTGTGCAGCTCAACGCGGGGCCGATCCTGCGCGGGGGCGCCCGCAGGAGAATCCGAGGGCTTCGCCGTGGGCTTGGCCGCCGGCCCCGCATCACCAAACAGACCCGTCACGGCGCCACCTCCGTCTCCAGTTCCTTCACGATGCGCTCCGTCGCCAGGTCGTGCGCCCGGTGATACGCGCTGGCGAGGCGCGACCAGTCAAAGTCCCACGAGCGGCGGTCCACCTCGTTGCGCAGCGCGATCCGCTGGCGGCGATCGAGCTTGCAGAACGCCAGCAGCCGGGAGCACAAATCCGCCGCCGCATCCCCATACGACTTGCGCCGCCGCGGCAGGATCGTCAGCCCCCACTGGTCGTGGTCGGGGTGCTGCTCCTCGACATACCGCCCAAAGCCGGCGAGGTCGCTGGTGACCGCGGGGATTCCCATCGCCACGCATTCCAGCGGCGTATATCCCCACGGCTCGTACGCGCTGGGGAAGACCCCCAGGTGGCATCCTCGCACGAACTGGTCGTACTCGATCCCCCACAGCCGGTTGGTGGGCGTGATGAAATCCGGGTGGTACACGATCTTCACCGGATCCTGCGGCGTGTTGTACAGCCCAAGCTGGCGGATCTGGTTGAGCACCGGGTCGTTCTGGTCGTCCTCGAGAATGTGCGTCACCACCATCGGCAGGCAGTGCTGCTTGAGGGCCTGCTGGGCCCGGCGATACCGCAGCATCCAGTACTCATCCACCAGGTCGTCGAGCTTGAGCTTGCCCCCCGACGACGCCCGCCAGAAGAGTTGCTCCATCACCCCCTTGGTGATCTGCTCGCACACATCCCCAAGCTCGTTGAGCACCCCGCGCTTCTCCATCGCCAGCGGGTTGATGCTCTTGGTCGCCCGCCGGCTCACAATGAAAAACACCACCGTCTTGCCCAGCTTCGCCGCCTTGAGCTCCGCGTTCAGCCTCGCCATCGCCTCCAGGCACAGGTCAAAGCCCTTGTTGCGCGGCTCGTACCGCCCGCTGGTGAAGAAGTACAGCGTGTTCTCGAGGTCGAACGAGTAGCTCGGGAAGAAATACCCGCACGTGAAGCGGTGGATCGTCTGCTTGAACTCCCCGTGGTACCGCTGCTGGTTGTGCACCTTGTTGTAGTGCGAGACATTCAGCCCGTTGGGCGTGATGAGATCGACCGGACGCCCCAGCAGGTGCGTGCACTCTTCCGCGGTGATCGACGAGACCGTCGTGAAGACGTGCGCCCCGTGCGCGCACGCACGCTCGATCGAGTGCTGCGTCCGCACGTTGTACTGCGTCGCCGACTTGTCCTGGTCCACCCACGGCAGCCAGTCGTAGAACCCGTCCTCGTTGCTCGCCATGTACCGGCCCAGCAGCGTCGCGTGCGTCGTGAAGAGCGTCGCCACAGGCAGCTTCTGCCGGCGAATCATCGGGATCGCAAGGCCGCCCATCCACTCGTGGAAATGGGCGACCAGCGTCCGCGCCGCCCCCTTGTTGCGCCCGGGGACCAGCGACCGCTCGTGGCTCAGGGCTTCCATCAGCAGCCGGCACGCCTCGGCGAAGGTGATGACGCCGTTGATCAGCGCATCATCCCCGGGAGACTGGATCCCATGGTTCTGCCAGAGGCCGAACTTCACATCCGCAAGCTTGGAGGAGAGCGGCGCGTGCTCCAGCAGCATGACCCGCGGCCGCCCGGGGATCAGCCAGCGCCCGTGATGGACCGTGAGGCCGTGGTGATCCTTGAGGAGCGTGAGCGCCCGCCCAACCCAGCCCGCCGCGCGGGTGGGCTCAAACTCCAGATCGGCCTTCGCGCCCTCGTAGGGACCGACGGCGACGTAGCGGTCTCCCCACCGCTCGACCATCTCGGGCGCCTTGGAGCGGATGACCTGGTAGATGCCGCCAACCTGGTTGCAGACTTCCCACGCGACCTCGAGCACCAGCCCGGGGCCTGTGGAGCGTGTTCCGTGCGAGAGCTCTCCGCCCTCGTCGTCGAGGCCTGCTTCCAGGCGAGGTTGGGTCGGCTCGGCGCTCATGCGTGTCTCGTGCGGGGGCCCGTCGGCCCGGTGGAAGACTTTCCCGGAGATCCCCGCCGCGCCGCCGGGCGTCGCGGAGGGACCCAGAGCATACGGTCTTGATCGTGCCCGGGGAGATGCCTCCCCCGCCGCCGACGCTTCCCCCACCAGGACCCCCGCCGCATGCGAATGGTGATCCAGCGAGTAACCTCCGCCTCAGTACACGTGGACGGCTCGCCCCGCGGCGTCATCGCACACGGGCTTGCGGTCCTGGTGGGCTTCGCCGCGGGCGATCAGGCCTCCGCCCTGCCCTGGGCGGCCGAAAAGCTCGCCGGCCTTCGCATCTTCACCGACCCGCAGGACAAGATGAACCTCTCCGTGCAGGATGTCGGCGGCGCCGTGCTGCTCATCCCCAACTTCACCCTCGCCGGGGATGCGGTGAAGGGCCGCCGTCCCAGCTTCGATCGCGCCATGCGCCCCGGGGAGGCGAGCGTGATGTTCGACCGGCTCGGAGATCTGCTCGCGGAGAAGGGCGTGCACGTCGAACGCGGCGTCTTCCGCGCCCACATGGTGGTCTCCATCGTCAACGACGGGCCGGTGACGCTCGTGATCGACGTGCCGCAACCCGGAAACCCGGCGGCAGGCATGTAAGGGAAGCCGTGCGCCGTCCCAGGCCGCGCACATCCACCCCCCCTGCTCCCCCCACCGACCCGCACACACGGAACCACAAATCTCAACCGCGGGTTGCGGCGGCCTCGAACGAATTGGATTGTTGAGGTGCGTGATCGATTGACGCCGAGCACCTGGACCACGGATGGTTCAGTCGGCCAGATCGGTCGGACGCACGAGGTTCCACAACATGAAGACTGGTATGTTCACCGCCGCCGCCTTCGTCGCCGCCTTCGCCGCTTCCCAGGCCTCGGCCGCGTTCGTCGATGTCAAGTTCACCGGCACCGGCAAGGGTTCCAACGTCAAGATGACGTATGGCAACACCACCCAGGACGTCTTCGCCGGTCAGCTCAAGCACACCCTGTCCAACGCCCAGGCCCCCTACGCCGCCACCAACGGCAACCAGATCACCTTCTGCACCGACCTGCTGCAGCACGTGACCTCCAACACCTCCCAGTACGAGTTCGCCCTCGTCTCCTCCGTCCCCAACTGGTCTCCCATGGGTATCGGCAAGGCCATCGCCATCCAGAAGCTCTACAACGGCGCCGCCGGCGCTCAGCTGGCCTCCAACGTCTCCGACGACTACGCCGCCGCCTTCCAGCTTGCCGTCTGGGAAGTCGTCTCTGACTACAACCCCAACGCCGGTCTCTCCAGCCTGAGCCTGACCGCCGGCACCTTCAAGGCCCAGAAGACCAGCGGTAACGCCCTCACCGGCGGCATCATGAACGCCTTCAACACCATCATCGGGTACGTCGGAATGAACTACAACACCAACACCCCCATCGTCGCCATCAAGAGCGGCAGTGCACAGGACCAGATCGTCTCCGGCCAGTGCTACGTCCCCGCCCCCGGCGCCGCCCTGCTGGCGAGCATGGGCCTGGGTCTGGCCGGTCTGCGTCGCCGCAAGTAATCCCGCCTGATACGGCTCGCACGGCCCGGTTCACTCCAGATCGCACTCCACACGGCACTCCGATTCGCGGCCGCTCCGACCATTGGAGCGGCCGCGGTCGTTGAGGGACCAGTCCGCCGGCGGCCATCGGACGGCAAAGGACGGCTTCAATCCCCCGCGGAACCTATCATTTTCCCGTGAAGATCCAGGGCTTCATTCCGGGGACATCCCATGCCGCGCGCCCAGGGCTTGGCGGCATCCTCGCCGCCCTCCTGGCGATGGCGATCATGCTCCCGCTCGTCCTCATCGCCTTTATCCTCGCCGTCGTGCTGGGGATCGCGGCGATGCTCAGCGGACTCTTTCTCGCGGCGATCAACCGCCTCCGCGGCGCCTTCCGCGCCGCGACGCCCAGCGGACGCCGCAACGTCCGCGTCATTCCGCCCCGGCAGTGAGCCGTCCGCTCGCTATTCCTCGGCGCCCGCGTCGATCATCGCCTCGGCGTACGCCTTGACCAGCCGCTCCCCCACGGGCCCAACCGTCCCGGCCTTGATCGTCTTGGCCTCTACGCTCACGACCGGCAGCACGCCCCAGCTGCTGTTCACCAGCAGCAGCTCATCCGCCCCCAAAACCTCGTCGATCGTGATCATCTTGCGCACCACCGGCACGCGGTTCTGGTTCGCCCATTCCAGCACCCATTCACGCGTGATCCCCGGCAGAACCGGGCTGGGAACCGCGAGCCCCGCGGGCCCCCTCGCCGCGTGCCCGCGCACGCCACCGATCACCGGTTCATCCTCGGGAATTGGCTCGGCGACCGTGGTCTCTCGTCCGACAATCTCCTCTTCCCCGCGCACGATCGGCGTCAACAGTCGCCCGTCCTTCACCAGCACCGCGCTGCTCACGCACCCGCCGCACAGAAAGTTGGTCACCTGGAAGACCAGCGCCTCGGCCGCCCGCTTGCTCGCCGCGATCTGCAGCTCCCGCAGCCTCGGCCAGTAGTTCAACGTCTTGTGCCCCGCCATCGGGTCCAGCGGATTGGCCTTGAAATCGGCGATGGTGACCGCGACCCCGCGCTCAAACATCTCGCGCGGATACGTCGTCGCCGGCTGCGCCACGATCAGCACCGTGGGCTCTCCCGCGCCCGCTCGCTCCGCCTGCTTCTGCCCCGCCGATTGTCCAGGCAAGGGCCGCCCGAGCATGTTGAGATCCCCGCCGGTGATCGTGAGCCGCACCCGCGCCCGCGCCAGCCCGCTCTGCTCGATGGTCTTGAGCACCGCGTCGGCCAGCGCCGGAAGCCGCAGCGACTCACTCAGCCCCAGCGCCCTCGCCGAGTCATCAAGCCGCTCCAGATGCTCGTCCAGCCGGAACGCCCATACATCCCCGCCCCCGCTGACGCCCCCGACAAACGTCTCAAATAGCCCCACGCCGTGCTGAAACCCCGCGTCAAACGCGGAAACCCTCGCCTCGCCCGGCTCAAGAAACTGCCCGTCCAGAAAGACCGTCGCCATGCCAGAAATTTAGCACCCCTGCGCCCATGCGTGAGCGGCTTGCCAAATCCCACGATTACGGCGAGTACGCCTCCCGATCAGTGCCCCCCATGGCAAAACCAGCCTCGCATCATCGACAAGGCAAGCCGCGTGTTAGGGCGGGGATCAAAGGATGGCCCACTTGCGCCGGAGCATTGCGCCCCGCAATCGCTTCAAGTCCTCGATTGCCGCCCTACTCGCATCCAGGACATCATCGTTGGACATGTCTCGCTTCTGCCCGTTCACGCCCGCCGCACGAAGTTCGCCGAGTAGCGTCTCCGCTTCATTGAGCAATGCCTGATGGTGTTCCACGGTTGCATCGAACGTTAACTTGGTCGCTTCTAGTGCCTGTGTCCGAAGGCAGTCGAGATAGTGGCGGAATGCCTGCTGTTCAGTAAAGCCCACTGTGGTCGGCTGCGGCCCGGCGAACAATGCCGTGACAAACTCGTCCATGCCGTGCGGTGGGCGCATTCGATTGAGCACTTTCGCACGTTGCGCCATGTCCAAGAAGGGAATCTTGTACTCAGACAATGCCTGCGGGCAGTAGTACCACGTCGTCCGCTGCTTCATCTCTTCGTCGTACTTCGTCTCAAACTTCTCCGGGGGGAACGAGCGGACGTTCATCCATGTCCCTGATGCAATCGCGGTGACTTTGGCGCAGGCTGCGATGAGCATCTGGTGCTGGCAATAGCCGAGAATGACCTTCTTCCCGGCCAGCCGAAGACCCGCGATCAAGTCGAGCAGGTTAGCGAGCCACACGGGATCGGCGACGAGGTAGTCGCCATTCGGATGCTCGCACACAAGGTAAAACGTCTCTGGCGACCACGACTCCGATTGCTCGATAAGGGTGCCAATCTGGTCCGCGTCTCGCATGGCGTCGGCACCGATTGCGAGCGTGCCGACAAGGTCGGTACCGGGTGCTACTCGCTCTGCTTCCTCGTATGTCGCCTGCAACGTGCTGAACCAGTCGTCATCCACGCGCCGGGCGAGTATGCCCGGAAGCACGAGCGCCCTGGTGCTCGCCCCGTCGTTCAGTCGCTTGATGGCAGCCATCATCCGCTTTAGTTCCGCGCCACTCCAGAACATGCCGGAGTCATAGTCGGCGGGCCAAAACTCGTGCTCGGCGAGCCGCTCGTGGACCTTGTGAGGCAGGTACAACTGCGGGTCGATAAGAACTGTCGCGCCGAGATCGGCCAGTTCAGAACTAAGCCGTGTGATCTGGTCCGCAGACAAGTCGCGCGGGCTGAGCACCACGGTGCCGCCACTCCACCGCTCTATTAGTTCGCGAGAGTGCGCCATCATTCCGTAACCGAACTGCAAGTTGAACTCCATCATTTGCCTCCTCACATGCAGGTTGGTACCGACGCGCCAGCGGAGCGCGAACATCCCATCATGTAGCCACAGTTGCACTTCACGACACTCCCTCCGCAGCACAAATCTCTCGCATCCACTCCAACGCTTCTTGAACTGTGCGGGGGCGTTGGTCCCGACGCTTTTGTGCCATCGCGGAAATCAGGTCGCAAAGGCTTTGGGTTGATCCCGCAGAGAGCGGAAGTCGCAGCGGCGGGAGTGCGACAGTCTCGGACCGTTGGATTCGTTCAATGCCGTTCCGAGTCCCGATGCAGAATGGGTTTGAGCAGGTCGCGGCCTCAAACAGAGTGACGGCAACAGCGAACATGTCCGCACGTTCATCAATCTCTTGCTTGAGATTGCGCATTTGCTCAGGCGCGGAGTAGCCGGGAGTGCCACACCCAAATACCGCCTGATCTGCTGTCAGCGAGTCGAGGTCGAGATGGCGAGCGAGTCCAAAGTCGATCAGCCAGAACGCACCACTCGCGTCTCTGATGATGTTCTCAGGCTTCACGTCGCGGTGTACAAGGTCCACTTTGGCGGTGGCAACCAACGTGTCCAGCAACTGGAGACCGAGCCGCAGCACTTCCGCTGGGGTGAGCGGGCCTCGCATCAGTATCGGGCGCAAGCACTCCCCTGATACACGCTGCTCTCGAATCCAGACACAATCACCAAGATCGCTCTTGCACGATCCTACCGCGAGAATCACAGGCACGCGGGGATGCGCGACCTTCTGTGCCGCGACGATCTCCCGCTGTGTCCGTTCCGGATCGCCTCCGGGCTTCACTACCTTGAGCACGACATCCCCGTCATGCGGATGCTTTGCGCGAAACACCCACTTCTGCCCACCGTGATTCAGCGGACTGATCTCAATAAGGTCGGAGAATGTGGCCTCAATCCACTTTTGGTCAATCGTCACGCTCGATCCCCCCAAGTTGCTCCGCGCCCATCTCAGCACGCCACACCCATTCATTGAAAAGCCATGAGGCGTAGGAGCGTGGGGCGACATTTCGACTGCGAGTACGAATCTCCAGCACTGGACGCTCTGGTGTGAGCACTTTCACGCCACGGGGCGGCTTCGCACGGCGGGTGCTTGCTCGTCCTGTGGGGACCAGCACGTGGGACTCGCACGCAAACCAAGTGTTCCGCCACGCTTGCTCAACCACGCCAACCCAGTCCGCCACCTTCGCCTCAATCGCGATTAGTCGCCTGAGGGCAAATGTGGTGGAAAGCGACATTGGAATCCACATCGTGCTACGCCTGTGCACGAGCCCTGCTGTCTCCAATCGCTCCAGCGCCGACCTGACACCCTTGAACCGTGCTCTCAGGTCTGACTCGTCGTCTCCCTCCGTCCAGAGCAGGTATTGAAGCAGGCGCAGATCAGCAACCGTCACCGCGGATCGGTCCGCCACCCATTTCTGTGCCGTGGAGACATGCCACACCGCGACGACCAAGTCGGGAATGCCGCACTCAAGGTGGGGCTCCCGGAAAATGGTCGCCTGACAACCAGGGGGGATGTCGATCTCAAGGTTGTGGAGGAACTCACCGAGCAGATCCGCTTCGGGGCCCGGGGTCTCTTTGCGAATGCGTGCGCCGATCCTCGCCGCCGTGTGTGGCTGGTCGATAATCCGGTGCTTCCGCCGAACTCGTGCCGCTGTTGTCATGTGCTCCAACTGGTCCTGAATCGCGAATTGGCGTCCCTGCTGTCTGGCTACAGAGTACGTCAAGTCCACAACAATGTGTGAGTGATTCGATCTGGCAGCTTCCGTCCGGCACGAGTTGTGGTTGGCCGGTTTCTGGCCAGACAGCAGGCTCGCTGGCCCTTCCTGGGTCCCGATCATTTGCGAGACACATTACCCTGTGCCGGGCGACGGTAGACGCGACTCCGTAGCCGGTTGGGAATCTCGGCCTCAATGCCGTCCGCTTGTGGCTGAAGATGCGGCGCATCGTCCCGCGGCGTCTCAAACGTCTCGCGACGAATCGGAAGACTTGCTCGCTGTTGGAGTTACCTCCAAAAACGCAACACCCCCCGACGAATCGGAGGGTGCAGAAATGACCCCGATGGGATTCGAACCCATGTCACCACCGTGAAAGGGTGATGTCCTGGACCAGGCTAGACGACGGGGCCGTGGAACCCGCAATTCTAGCCCTCCCACGCCCCCGGCGACACTTTCTCGAGCCTCCAGGCCCTGATCCCACCCCTCACCCCTCTACGCTTGCTCCCCATGTCACTCATCTGCACCGGAACCATCGGAATCGACACCGTCTATGCCCCTACCGGCAACGCCGAGCGGGTCCTGGGCGGATCCTGCACCTACTTCTGCGCCGCCGCCTCCTTCTTCGGGCCCGTCCGCCTCGTCGCCGCCGTCGGGGACGACTTCCCGCAGGCCTTCCGCGACTCCCTCGGCTCCTTCAAAGGCGTCGACCTCCGCGGCCTCGAGACCCGCAAGGGCTCCAAGACCTTCGCCTGGGGCGGCAAGTACCACCAGAACATGAACGTCCGGGAAACGCTCTTTACCGAGCTGGGCGTCCTCGCCGAAGAGCCGCCCCGCGTCCCCGAAGTCTTCGCCGACAGCCGCTTTGTCTTCCTCGCCAACTCACACCCCGGCGTGCAGATGAACCTGCTCTCCCAGATCAAGGGCAAGCCCCTCGTCGTCGCCGACACCATGGACCTGTGGATCAACATCGCCAAGGCCGAACTGCTCGTCCTGCTGCGCAGGGTCGACGGCGTCGTCCTCAACTACGACGAGGCCGAACTCCTCACCGGCAAGACCAACTCCGTCACCGCCGCCAAGCACATCCTCGAAATGGGTCCGCGCTTCGTCGTCGTCAAGAAGGGCGAGCACGGCGCCCTGCTCGCCCACCGCGACGGACTCGCCGCCCTCCCCGCCTACCCCGCCGAACAGGTCATCGACCCCACCGGCGCCGGCGACAGCTTCGCCGGCGGCATGATGGGCCAGCTCTCCACCGCCACCGCCGCCGACCCCGGCTCCTTCGACAGCGTCCGCCGCTCCCTCGTCGCCGGCACCGTCGTCGCCAGCTTCAACATCGAGTCCTTCAGCCTCGATCGCCTCAAGACCCTCACCCGCCCCGAGCTCGACGCCCGCATCAAGCAGTACGGCGACATGGTCCGCGTCTAATCCGTCGCCCGACCCGCCCACGCCGCTCCCGCAACCTGAACCGTCCTCCCCACCCATCCGTATCGAAGGGGGATGGCGTTGCGCCCGCCTCCAGCCCCGCTCCTGCTCAGCCGCCTTGCGGCGACGGGGGTCCTGTGCTTCACCATCGTGTGGTTCTTGGACCTCCACAACCGCGCCGGCAGCTGGGAAGTCGCGATCCTCAAGGCCTTTCCCGGCCTGGTCCTGGCCGCCATCTCGACCGCCGGCCTTGTGCTCATCGGCAAGGGCTGGCCCACGCGCACCGGTCAAGGTGAATCCTGCGCCGCCTGCGGCCACGCCTGGGTCCCTGACGACCACATCCTGCTCAACCACTGCCAGGAATGCGGCGCCTGCTGGCGATGGTTCGGCGGACGAGTCCCCGGCAGCACCAAAGCCAGCCCGCGCATGATCGCCCTGGGCCTCTCACTCCTGGCCCTCGCCCCCGCGGCAATCACCGCCGACACCATGGGCACCTTCTCCATCCTGAGCGCCCGCCCGCGCTGGATGCTCCTCAAAACCATCCAATCCGCCCACCCCATCGACGCCGTCGCCGACTGGAAAGTCCTCCAGTCCCAATCGCAGTCCGACCCATCCATCACCGCCGAGATCGCGCAGGCCATCCTCCAGCGCCGCATGCGCTTCCCCGCCCTTCCCGCCGAATTCACCATCTGGATGCACGAGGGCGTCGTGCAGGGAACGCTCCCGCTCAATCTCGTCGACCAGTGGCTCGCCTCGATGGTCGAGTTCAAGGTCGACGTGCCGGCAATCACGACCGTCAACGCTCCCATCCCCTACACCGTCACCGCACGCTTCCTGGGCGGGTGGGAAGGCGTCGCCGACGTCCCCCAGATCGCCCTCTCGGGCTTCACCGTCGGCGACGATGCCGCATTCCACAACCAATCTCCCTACCCCATCCCCGCCGCGACGCTCAACACCTGGTCCACGCTCTCCGGCGCCACCCTCCAAGCCCCCGCCTCTACCGGCCCTCTCACCGTCACCTTCCACGCGTGGCTTGTCATCGGCCGCCCCGTCAACCGCATCGAATTCGACGCCAAAGGCACGCCCCTCGCCCCCGATGCCGCCGTCCTCCACGAATTCACGTGGACGAAAACCCTGGATGTCGTCGCCGAGAGCCCTCCCTCCCCGGACCAAACGCCAGCCCCAGTACCGGCCCAAGCTCCAGCACCCTGACGATTTCCCCGCCTCGCCGCCGGCGAGCACCCCCTTCTACACTCTCAGCCCTATGGCAATCGTCGTATTCCAGCACGGTGATCGCGTCGGACCCGGCCGCTTTGGCGTCACCTTTCGCGACCACGGTTTCACCCTTGATATCCGCCGCCTCGATCTCCCCGCCGCCGCCGGCGGACGCCCCGTCCCCAAGGACTACGACAACGTCGACGGCGTCCTCGCCCTCGGCGGTGAACAGAACATCGGTGACCCGCTCCCCTGGCTCGCCGAAGAGGCCGCCTTCATCAAGGGCGCCCACGAACGCCAGCTCCCCGTCATCGGCATCTGCCTGGGCGCCCAGCTCATCGCCCACGGCCTGGGCGGCCAGGTCGCCCCTATGGAAACGCCCGAAGTCGGCTTCCCCATCGTCTCCCTCAACACCACCGGCCAGATCGAACCCCTCCTCCAGGGCCTCGCTTGGAACACGCCCCAGTTCTCCTCCCACGGCTACGAGATCAAGCAGCTCCCCCCCGGCGCCACGCTGCTGGGAAGCTCCAAGGCCTGCAAGAACCAGGTCTTCCGCGTCGGCATGCGCACCATCGGCTTCCAGTACCACCCCGAGTGCGACGGCGCCATGATCAACGACTTTTGCAGCGGCTGCACCCTCATGCCCCGCGCCGGACTCACCCAAGCCGACGTCGCCGCACAGGCCGACAAGCACTACGAAATGTTCGCACGCCTCGCCGACCGCCAGTGCGTCAACCTCGCCACCCTCCTCTTCCCCCTCTCCAAGCGCTGATCCAACTCCCGCGGACCAACGCCCCCCTCTCATCTCGCTCCCCCCGCGCACCCCTCCCCTCCCGCGCCCCCACTCCGCCCACATACTCCCCCCACCCCCCAATCGAACGTTTGCCACATGTGCCGCTCTGCCCCCTTTGCTGCATTTTTTTCGTAATGCCCTCCCGCCTCTCCATCCCCGTCCCCGCCGACTTCGACCTCTCACGCGACGTCTGCTCCTACGGCTACTTCCTCCTCGCCCCCAACCACTGGGATCCCGCGGATCGCGCCATGACCCGCATCCTCGATCTCGACTCAGGCCACGCAAGCCTGCGCATCGCCCAGTCCAAAGGCCCCGGCTCACCGCTCAAGATCACCTCAAGCCGCCCGCTCACCGCCGCCGAATCCGCCGTCGCCAAGCACCAGATCTCCCGCATGCTCCGGCTCGACGAGGATGAATCACACGCAAAACGCTTCCACTCCCTCGACCCGCGCTTCGCCAAGACCGGCCGCTTCCGCCTCTTCCGCTCCCCCACCTTCTTCGAAGACGTCATCAAGACCGTCACCAGCTGCAACGTCACCTGGACCAGCACGATCCTGATGAACCGCAAGCTCTGCGAGCATTTCGGCCGCGGCGGCGCCTTCCCCACCGCCGCCCGCCTCGCCCGCACGCCCCCCGCCATGCTCCGCGGACGCTGCTCCGTCGGCTACCGCGACCAGCGCATCATCGACCTCGCCAAGCTCTTCGCCAAAGGCTCTACACAATCTCGTGGCACAGGCATCCTGCCCGCGTCTACCCCTTCTCCTCGTTCCCATTCCTCCTCGACCACTTCTGTCTTCGACCCCCCCACCATCACCGGCAAAGGCGGCTCCCGCTCACTCCTCGCCCTCGATCCCCGCTGGTTCGAAGACCCCGCAACCCCCGACGACGCCATCCACGATGCCCTCCTCCTGCTCCCCGGCATCGGCCCCTACGCCGCGGCGAACATCATGCAGCTCCTGGGCCGCTACTCCCGCCTCCCCCTCGACACCGAAAGCGTTCGCCACGGCAAAACCGTCCTGGGCTTCCGCGGCTCGTCCGCCCAGATCATGAAGCGCGTGCACAAGCACTTCGCCCCCATGAAGGACCAGGCCTTCCGCAGCTACTGGTTCGAGATCTGGGAGTTCTACGAACGCAAACACGGCCCCGCCTGGACCTGGCAACGCGACTCCACCGGCAAGATGTTCACCGCCTCGCAGCTTTCCAAATAGCCGCGACCATCCCTCCCAGTCTCCACACGCAGGCCTTCCGCCCACCACCTCTTCCCTCGGCTCGCCTTTAGCCACTCACTCTGCAGTGCCCCAAGCCGCTCTCTCTGTATTGCCCCAAGCCGCCTCCTCTGCAATGCCTCAAGCCGCAACGCGGCGCATGAGTAGAGCCCGGGGCGTCAGCCCCGGGTCTGGCGCCTCCCCGAAACCAAGCCCCAACGGGGCGACACAAACATCACGTGCCAACCATGCGCCACCGCAGCGACGGCCTTCAGCCGTTCGCCCCACCCCTCGCCGTGCCACCGGGATCGGCTCTGCGATCCCGGTGTCTTGGCTCTCGACGCCACGACTCACGCGAACACCTTCCATGTTCGCCGCATTCCCCACCTTCCCAACCGGCAGGCCAGCTCCGTACTCGGAATGGGACGCGAATGCATAGTCGCCCAACGACGTGCCCGCCCCGACCAAGGTACGCCCGGTGAAGCAAGCATCTCCCTATGATCCGAGCCATAGGAGTGCCACGCCCGAATCAGACGGAGCAGGGCCGTATTGAGATGCTCAATGGTGGATGAAAACAAATCACACGGCAATCGCGTCTGTGAACAATGCGGGTATGTTGTTGACGGACTACCACAAGGCCGCACCGGCGAAAAGGTGTGTCCGGAATGTGGAGCGGCGGTATCATGGCCTCGACAACCCGTCGATTTTCCTATCGTCAAGATTGGGTTGATTTCAGCAGGCATTGGCGTGCTTCCCTATATCGTTGTGCTCCTGCTGATCGATTCAATACCATTCAAAAAGCGCGTGGATGCCGGCATTCTTACCTGTGGTGGCATACTTCTGTCACTTTGCATCGCATGGATCACCAGCGCCGTGTGGGCCTCTCGCTATATTTCCGCAAAGAGGATTGTCGGAAAGAACGGCATCGCGGCCTGCATGCTGGCGGCGATGGCCTGCGACATCTTATTTGCGGTTGTGCTTACCTTTTTCCTGCCATTGTTTTTAGGGCACTGAACCACGTGTGGTCGGCAGGTGGCGCCGAAGTCCCCCTCGCCGTGCCACCGAGTCGGTTCTGCGACTTCGGTGTGGCTTTCGGACCGCGCCTAAGCCACCTGCGCGTTCTCAGTGCGCACACGCCAGTACAATGTCAGCGCTCTGATCACCGTGGGCTGCCCCGGGCCGGTCCCGGCGGTCCAACATCAAGCGTCGATCTCGCCATCACTCCGCTCTCAAGCGAGTCTCCGTGCATCACAAGGCGACACTCTGATGCAGCGTGTTCAAATGACAGACGATTGCCCCCGTTGCGGTTACCGTTGTGAAGGATTGTCGGCGACAACATGTCCTGAATGCGGCGCCTCCCGTATGGCACCTCAATGTGACGCTGATTGCGGCACGCCCGCGATGCATTCAAGCCTTGATAAAGGCGCGTACGCACTAGGATTGGGCGGCGTGGTGTTCAATGTCCTTTCGATCCTTGTGTTCAGAGTCAATGCAAGATTGCCAACGCCATCGTCATTTGTTGTATATGTACTTCCGTGTGCTGTGTTATTGGCGGTATTGTTCACCAAATTCATCGTGTGGTACGCACGCAAAGCCGAAACACCCCGACTCTCATTTGTCGTCTATGTCTTGGGCATTTGGAACGTATTTCAAAGTATCGCAATCGTCTTTGTATTCGAGGTGGCTGGTCGGTAAAGAGGCGCAACATTGTGGTAGCCCAAATCCTCTTACCTGCGTGAACGCCGCCGAACGAATGGACCAATCCCGAAAATCGACAACGCCGGGGGCGCCGGGATGACATTTGTCACCGTGAGCTGAAGGTCGTTCCCCGTGCCGCCGGCATATCTGATTTCGAACTCAATGTTGCCGGTGATGAAACGCGAGCCTTCCGCGAGACCGGCAAATGCGCCGATAATCGGCTGCGACGATGTGTTCCGGCCGATCTCGAACTTTGTGCCGATGACGACCTTCTCGTGAAGATCCGAAGCCGTGTTGATGACCAGCACCGAATCGGTAATCGAGCATGATCGCGTGATCTCAATGACGTCGAACTCCGTGTTCGCCGCGAGACCGACCAGGTCGAGGACGACGTGCGATCCCGGCATGAGCACGAGGTCCTTGATCGAAAGTTTTCCGACCGGAAGGCCTGGCTCAAGTGTGGCGGCCGCGCCGATGCTCACCAGCCCGGTGATGGTTCCCATTCCACGCAGTGCACCCGCATCAAAGTCGAGCGTGCCTTCAACCTTGGCGCCCTCCAGCGTCGTGCTCCCCGCAATCTGCCGGAACCCCGATTCGAACCTGAGCGTCAAGTTTGTGCTCTTCGCTTCAACCGCGCCGGCGTTCTCGAATTGGACGCCGCGGAAGGTGCAGGACGAGGAAAGAAAGGCTCGGAACAGTGAGCCCGGCGCGTTGTGAAACGTGTACGCGTGGCCCGATGCGGCTTCGATGGCGCCGCTCGGTTGCATCCACGTTCCGTAATTCCAAACGCCCCCACCGTTTTTCCCGTACAGCGAAGAGACTTGGGTGCTTTCAACGGTGCCGTGATTCACAATCGACCGGCCGTCCATGAACCCTTGCCCGTTGAGTTCGAATGTTGTATCCGCCTCGATGACGGTCGTTCCAGCCTTGAAGGTGCCGCTGGTCCACTTCCAGCGACCGCCGACCAGCGCGTGATCGCCCGCCACGTCGCTATTGATGCGGAGCGTGCCGGATAAGCCGATTGAGCCGGTGAGCGAGTTGGTAGTGTGGTCGGAGTCCCTGGCGAGTTGCAGCGCACCCGCGGACTTGAACTGCGTGCCGTCGCCGACCGAGTAGCCGCGAAGCAAAAGCTGGGCTCCAGTCTTGACGTCAAATACTGCGTCGCCCGACGATGCGCCGCCGTCTGCGAGATCCAAGATTCCTGCAAGGACATTAACCGTGCCGTTGTTGTAGAACTGCACTTCTCTGAAACGCGACTCTCCCGTGCCGGCCTTCGTGAACACACCGCCATCGCCGTTCTCGAAGATATTCGTGGTGCGCCAGCCACCGTAATCACTGCCGGTTGTGCCGTTGTTGTCGAGCCAGGAGCCGAAGTTCCGCACCGCGGAACTTCCGTTCCAGAACAGTGAGGCGCGTTTGAAATCAACCGATCCGTAGTTCACTACGTTGCGATCTTGGAGGTCGCCGCTCCCGCTGACCACGAGGTCGCAGGCTGCACCAATCGTTGTCGTGCCAGCGCTCCAGGCGCCTAAGGACCACGATGAACCGGCTCCCTCCAGAGAGAGGTTGCTGGCGAGCACTGAGCCCTCGTGCGTGAGCTTCCCCGTAACAACAACAGTGCCAGCGCCTCGAAGTTGGCCGCCGGAGAGCCCGAGATTCTCGACGCGATAGACCGATTCGGAGGTGAGTTCCACCGTGCCGGCATGGATTGCCGCGCTGACGTTTGGGCCATCGGGATAGCCAGAACCGCTCGGCTGCCAGCTCCAGTTCTCGGACGCCCAATTCCCTGTACCGCCAAGCCATGTGGCCGACTGCCCGAATGCGGGCGTCGCTGCACCGCACGAGCAGGCAATCAACAAGAATGTCTTTGGCAATGCCATCAGCGCCCTCCGGAACTCTCGCCGCACGAAAAATCGCCTCTTCATATTCCAGCCCGCGGGCCGGCAAGTTGCACGAACTCGATCTTTCAGTGTGAATTCGCCTGGCCTTTGCGGCAGGTGGCACCGAAGTTTCCTTCCCCGTGCCACCGGGATCGGCCCTGCGATCCCTGTGTCTTGGTTCTCTCCTCGACCGCCCTCGCAACCACCTTCCACACCCCTGTTTTTCCTCCCCCAAAATTCCCACCCCAAAATCAAAACCTTTTTACCTAACCACTTCCCCCACAACACCTTCCACCTCAAATTTTCTCTTCCCCACCCCCTCAAAACACCCCCGCACCAACCACCCTTGTGCGCACATCCGTGGCCCACCCCCCCTTATAGCGGGGGCACGTTTTCTTTCGCCCTCGCCAGACGACCTCTCCCGCCCTCGCCCACGCCACGAGCAGCGCCATGCCACTCCCCAACTCCACACCACACCCCTCCCCGCCCATCGACCACCACGTCATCGGCGAATGCCCCGAGCAGACCGGCCGCGCCACCACACTCTTCCGTCCCACCCCCGAAGTACACGCCCTCGTCCTCTCCCAGCTCGCCGACCACAACCACTCACTCATCTCCATCGCCGCCTACCACGACATCACCGTCGAAGCACTCACCCTCTGGATGGCTCGCCCCGAGATCAACCAGGCCATCGCCAACATCGAAAACGCCGCCTCTCGCCACCTCCGGCTCGCCGCCACCTGCCAGCTCCCGCGCACCATCCCCATCCTCCTCGCCGTCCTCCGCGCCTACGAGTGGGAAGAGTCACACCAGATCCTCGACAAGTCCTTCCGCTCCCTCCGCATCTCCCTCGCCCA
>JBGAHA010000020.1:0-44346 GCA_044226385.1 Phycisphaerales bacterium | reverse complement strand
CCCGCTCCACCGAACGCGAGCACCCCCCCACGCCCTCACGCCCTCACGCCCCCGAGCGACAAACGACTGGTTCGAAACAGGCCAAAAACACCGATGGCCCCGGCGTGTGCCGAGGCCATCTGTTCTTCCGAATCGGGGTGGGCGGATTCGAACCGCCGACCTTTTGACCCCCAGTCAAACGCGCTAACCAAGCTGCGCTACACCCCGCTGTGGGAAGGGATGGTAGGCGAGGGTCTTGGGAGAGAAAAGCGTCCACGGCGTCTCTCCGCCATTCCGACCCGTTTCTCCCCTGTTTTCACGCACCAAACGCCATTCCGGAAGCCCCCCACTTGCCCCCCGCACTGGCCGCCTCGCCCCCGCCCCAGGCCGGCGCGATACCCTGCGGCCTATGGGATCGATTCTGATCGTCAGCGGTCGCGTCATGGACCCCGCCACCGGCCTGGACGCGGTGCGGGATGTCGCCATCTCCGGCGGCGTGATCCAAGCAATCGGCGCCGGGCTGCCCCGCTCACCCGCCGACCGCATCATCGACGCCCAGGGCTGCCTCGTCACCCCCGGCCTCATCGATCCCCACGTCCACCTCCGTGAGCCGGGGCACGAGTACAAGGAATCCATCGCCACCGGCACCGCCGCCGCCGTCGCCGGCGGGTTCACCAGCGTCTGCTGCATGCCCAACACCTCCCCGGCGATCGATACTCCGGAAATCGTCCGTTTCGTTATCGACCGCGCCGCCCACACCGGCCGCTGCCGCGTCTTCCCCGTCGCCGCCGCGACCAAGGGCCGCCAGGGCGAAGAACTCACCGAGATCGCCCTGCTCGACGCCGCCGGCGCCGTCGCCTTCTCCGACGACGGTGACTGCGTCCCCAACCCCGGCATGATGGCCAAGGTTCTCACCGCCGTCGCCCGCACCGGCAAAGTCTTCATGCAGCACTGCCAGGAGCAGACGCTCACCCGCGGCTCGGCGATGCACGCCGGCGGCGTCAGCGTGCGCCTGGGCCTCACCGGCTGGCCCCGCATCGCCGAGGAGATCGTGATCGAGCGCGACGTCCTGCTCAACCGCGCCGCCGGCTGCCGCTACCACGTCCAGCACCTCTCCTCCGGCGCTTCGGTCGACATTGTTCGCCGAGCCCGCGCCGCCGGGCAGGCCGTCACCGCCGAAGCCTCCCCCCACCACCTCCTTCTCACCCACGACGTCTGCGACGGGTACAACACGCTGGGCAAGGTAAACCCGCCCCTGCGCGAACGCGCCGACATCGAGGCGATCCGCGCCGGCGTCGCCGACGGCACCATCACCGTCCTCGCCACCGACCACGCCCCCCACTCCGCCGACGAAAAAGCCCTTCCCTTCGAGGAAGCCCCCATGGGCATGGTGGGACTTGAAACCGCGCTGCCCCTCTACCGCGAAGCGCTCGTGGACACCGGCGCGATCTCCTGGATGCGTCTCATCGAGCTGCTCACGGTCCAGCCGGCCCTGCTCTGCGGGCTCGATTCCCACGGCCTGGGCCGCCTGACCGTGGGCGGGCCCGCCGACATCACCGTGATCGACCACGACGCCGCGTGGACTATCGACGCCGACGATTTCGCCGGAAAATCCCGCAACACGCCCTTCGATGGACGAGCCGTGAAGGGCCGGGCGATTGTCACCATCGTCGCCGGGAACGTCGCCTACGAACTCGCCCGCGTGTGATTTCCCGAAAGTCACCCGCTCGGTGGCTACAACGCTCTTACGGCGACCTGAAGACGTTCGACGGTGAACGCAGCGCCCGCAGAATCCGCTTGATCGCGCCTTTGCCCGCCCCCGGCGCATTGGCATCGGCGATGTTCACCGGCGCCACGTTCGTCGCCGCCGCCTTCCAGTAATCCCGCTCTTTCCAGATGTGCCCCACCTGCCACTCCAGCCGCAGCAGCTCCACCGCCCGCGCCGCCTGCTCCTGGGCCATGCCCCGCGTGATCGCCTGCCGAGGCGAACTTCTCTGGAGCAGTTTCGCCTTCCCGATCCCCTTCAGGAACACGTCGATCATCTGCTCAAGGGAGTAGCGTTCCTCGATCCGCCGCCGAGCCGCGCGCGTCATCGCTTCGCGTCGCTCCGTATTTTCCAGCAACTCCCCGATCCGCGCCGCGTACACCTCCGCCTGCGCCTGCGGCTCCAGCCGTGAATCCGCCGCGGAGATCAGCACCGCAGTATCCGCGGGCGCGACCTCCCCTTGCCCGCCAACCTGGGCGCCCACGAACGCGACGCCCGACGCCATCGCCTCGTACAGCACCAGCGCCACACCCTCCCACTGCGAGGGCAGGAAGAACACGTCCGCCGCCGCCATCAGTTCCCGTACCCGCTCGGGAGATTGGTCCCCGAGCATCCGCACGGTGTCCTGAAGGCCGTGATCACGCAGGAACTGCTCCAGCCACGGCGCATCGTCCCCGCCGCCCGCGACGATCGCCTGAAACCGACGCCCCGCGCGGTGCAGCGATTGAAAAGTTCGGG
This sequence comes from Phycisphaerales bacterium, assembly GCA_044226385.1. Classification (GTDB taxonomy): domain Bacteria; phylum Planctomycetota; class Phycisphaerae; order Phycisphaerales; family UBA1924; genus JAEUJB01. The sequence goes on along the minus strand of JBGAHA010000020.1, from coordinate 41,864 downwards.
CAAGCACCGCCGGCTGCTTCTGCGCACAGATCCGTCCCGCGTGGAGAATCAACGGCACGTCATCCGCGACGCCCAGCTCCGCGCGCACGCGAGCCCGCAGCGCCGCATCCGGCCGCCACCGCGCGTGATCCACCCCGATCGGACAGTTCACAACCCGCTCGGGCTCCGCCCCCCGCTCCACCAGCCACGCCTTGAGGTGCTCGCTCGTCACCATCGTCAGATCGAGCTGGTCGTGCAGCCCGGCGCTGTGCCTCGCATGCCCCCCCGACTTCCAGTGCTCCTCCTCCATGTGCACGTAATCCACGTACAGCGGCTCCGGGCAGTACGAACGGAAGTACGGCAGGATGTGGTACGCCAGCTCGCTGTTGGAGATCAGCACCACATCCGGCTCCCTCGCGTGGATGAGCGAACGCAGCAGCACCGGATAGTCCGCCCAGTGAAGAAAATGGTGCGGCTGGAAGATGTCCTGTGTGTACTGCTGGAACAGCGGCCGCCACTCGTCCTTCGCCGGCGCCGTCGAGGCGATCGTCAGGTCCCATCCTCGCGCCTTCAGCAACCGGCACAGATCCAGGTTGAACTTGTCCGCCCCTCCCATGCACATCCACGGCAGGATCAGCATCATGCGCGGCGGTCGCGTTGCCGCGGCCTCTGGATACTGCTCCGACCCGCGCGGCGTTCCCGTCTTCCACGACCCCGGCGGCTTCAGCCGCACCGGCTCGAATGCCTTGGGCCAGCGCGTTTCAATCACCGGCACATGCCCCGCAAACAGCCGTGGGAATGTCGCCCGCGCCCTCCCGTCGTACGCGGCGATCTCTTCCGTCGCCGGGTCCCCATCTTCCTGGCCCGCCCGCCTCTCCACGAGCCTCTCGGCAATCGTCGAGCCCCAATGGTTCGCCTCCGCCGCGCGCAGCCAGAAATCCCAGATCGCCGCCCCCGACTCCAGCTCTGGATTCAGCCCCCCCAGTTCCAGGAACGTCCCTCGCCGCATCATCGCGTGCAGCCCGAAACGGTGGCACTCCAGCACGCCCCGCGGGTCGTAGAACGCGGTTGAAAACAGCTCCGGCTCACCGCCGCCGGTGTGGCGAACCTCATGGGAGTTCACGAACGAGTACAGCGGGTGCGTCGCGATGAACCAGAAGCACTTTTCCAGCAGCGTCGGATGCAGCGTCGCCCGCGGAGAGGCGAGGTACACAAATTCGGTCTTCGCAGCCTCCACCGCGGCATTCAGTCGCCCCGCCCAGGACCCCGAAGCGTCCGCGCCTCCAGCCTCCGACAGTGTCCACCGGGGCATCGTCTGCCGAGCGAGCGAGGCCGCTAGAGATGATCCATGCGATGCCCCCCCGGGCAGCGCCACCACCGTCACGAGCGCGACGTGATCCTCATCGACCGGAGGCACGGCCCCGTGGGCGGCCCGGGTGATCGTTGTGTTGGCGATGGGCAACGCGTGGAACTCCTGCGGCGGGTCATGGTAAGGTACGCGTCCAGGTCCGGCCGAAATCACCATGCCCGGCGCGGATACCCGCGCCGGGCGAGAGCACGATGGGAGCAGCGCATGCCTCGATTCACAGGATTGGCCGCGGGAGTCGCCTGCGGCATCGTGTCGATCCTTTCCGCCCCGCTCCTCGCCGCCGAACCTCCCGCCCCCTTCGGCGCCTGCCCCACCCCCGCCCAGCTCGCCTGGCACGACATGGAGTTCTACGGCTTCCTTCATTTCACCACCAACACCTTCACCGACCGGGAATGGGGGCTGGGCAGCGAGCCCGAGTCCGCGTTCGATCCCACCTCGCTCGACGCGGCGCAGTGGGCCTCGGTCGCCAAGGACGCCGGCATGCGCGGGCTCATCCTCACCGCCAAGCACCACGACGGCTTCTGCCTCTGGCCCAGCGAGCTCACCACGCACTCCGTCAAGTCCAGCCCGTTCCGCGGCGGAAACGGAGATGTCGTCGGTGAATTCGTCACCGCCGCCCGCGCCCAAGGCCTCGCCGTCGGCCTCTACCTCTCCCCGTGGGATCGCAACCACGCCGCCTACGGACGCCCGGAGTACGTCGACTATTACCGCGGCCAGTGGAAAGAACTGATCTCCCGCTACGGCCCGTTCTTCGAAGCCTGGTTCGATGGCGCCAACGGTGGAGATGGCTACTACGGCGGCGCCAACGAGACCCGCCACATCGACCGCACCACCTACTACGGCTGGCCGGAAACCAACGCGATGCTCCAGAAACTCTCCCCCGGCGTCATCATCTTCAGCGACGCCGGCCCCGGCTGCCGCTGGGTGGGCAACGAATCCGGCTTCTCCGACAAAACCAGCTGGCAGACCATCAACCTCGACGGCATGTACCCTGGCGTCAGCCACGATCACCTCGCCCGCGGCGATCGCGGCGGCACGCACTGGGTCGGCGTCGAGGTCGATGTCTCCATCCGCCCCGGCTGGTTCTGGCACGAAGCCGAGAACGACAAGGTCAAGTCTCCCCAGCAGCTCGTGGACCTCTACTACAAGTCCGTCGGCCGCGGCGCCAATCTCCTCCTCAACGTTCCCCCGGATCGCCGCGGCCTCATCCACGAGAACGATGCCCGCTCCCTCCGCGGCATGCGCGAGATTCTGCGAGACACCTTCGCACGAAACCTCCTCGAGGGCGCCGCCGCCTCCGCATCCAGCACCCGCGGCAACGACGCTGCGTTCGGCCCCGCAAGCGCCCTGGACTCAAGCCAGGCCACCTTCTGGGCGACCGATGACGGCGTCACCACCGGTGAACTGATCGCCCAGCTCTCTGAACCCACCCGCATCGATGTCGTCCGCCTGCGCGAGGCCATCGCCCTTGGCCAGCGCGTCGAAGCCTTCGCCGTCGATTACTGGGACAACGGCCAGTGGCGAGAATTGACCCACGGCACCACCATCGGCCCTCGGCGAATCCTCCGCACCGACGCCGTCACCACCGACCGCCTCCGCCTTCGCATCACCCAATCCCTCGCCTGCCCCACCATCACCGAGTTCGCCGCGTTCCTTCAGCCGGCCAACGAACGTCGATCACGGTGAACATCGGCGTTACCAGCGTCGGCGTGACCTCATCAGCCGCACGCCGATGATGAACGGCACCGCCCCTACCGCGCCGATCCCTGCAGCCCGCAGGATGCGGTCCGAAACCCCCTGCTCCCCGCCGGACTGGGGCTCATCCAAGGGCCGCTCCAGCGCACCCGCGTAAAGCCCTTGAATCTCCGAGACGCCCGTGACGATGCCTACGCCAACCCCGGCCAGTCCCACCAGCATCAGAATCAGCCCCGTCAGTCGCCGGATTCCCATGAACGCAGCATACCGCGCTGCGGACCCCCCTTCCTGCAGCGAATTGGCGAGTTGCCCTGTTTCCTATCTGCCGCACAATGAAAAAGGGCCGCGATCTCTCGACCGCGGCCCTTGGTGTTTCTTGATTTTCGGTTCACTCAACGCCGGCGACGCAGCGCCGCCAGACCCGTCATGCCGAGCAGCGCCAGGCTCCCCGGGGCCGGAACCGCGTCAACCGTAATACGCTCGATCACGGAACCGTTCTGCGTCAGGCCCTGCGTGTGCCGGAACGAGATCGACGTAAAGGGCGTCGCGCTGGTGAACGTCGCCGTGAACATGCCGTCGTCGGTCCCCCCCACGCACGAAATCGCCAGCGACGCCAGGTCGACGCCCGACACGTTCACGTTGCTCGTGTTGGACACCGCAAACGACGGCACGGTCCCCGTCACGCTGAATTCACTGAGCATCTCCACCGCGCCCGCCGTCGAGCCCGACATCGCGTCCACCGCGAACTCGAACATCGTCGTCCCGACCCCGTTGAAGTCGATCGTGTACACCGCGTCGGAGATCACGGACTGGCTGAACCACAGTCCCGCGTACTGGCCGTCGGGGATGTGCTGCAGCGAGCCGCTCACAGTCGTGACATTGATCGTCACGCCGTCTTTGGTGTACGACTTGGACGTCGTGCTCCCGTTGGTCGTGCCCAGGTCGGTATCGGTGAACGTCACCGCCGCCATCGCCGAGCCGGCCATCACCATCACCGCCGCAGCGGCGAACGCGCAGATCTGAGTCGTCATGAGTTCTCTCTCCCTGAGGCGCTTCCGATTGGGGGGCGAATGCCCCGAAGCTCTCGTGAATGTCCTTGCGTCGGACCGCCCCTTGAGGTTGCAGCAAAGGCTCGCATTCAGATCCGATATACCAAACACAATATTAACGACCAACGCGCAAACCGCATTACCGCCCCCCCGGACGCACCCTCTCACCATGATTCTCGGCACCCGCCGGTCTATAGTCCTGCGTCATCCGGCGGTCGGCCGGGTGTGGGTGGGCTCGCCATGCGTGCGGGCAAGCTCCTGTTGTGTGATCTCCGCGGGTTCCCGGGCAACCGGCCCCGCACACGAAGCGCCCTTGTGCAAGACGGGGTGTGCTTGCGGTACCACCGCCGGCCCACCGACCCGACCACGCCTCGCCGGTGTCGCTGACTGAGGACTTTGAACATGGCAAACACGCTCGTCCAGGATCTGATCGAGGCCGGAATCCACTTCGGCCAGCGCTCCAGCGGCTGGAATCCCAAGATGGCGCCGTACATCTACGGCAAGCGCAACGGGATCCACATCATCGACATCAAGGAGACCATCAAGGGGCTCCTCCTCGCCAAGAAGTTCATCGCCAAGACCGTCGCCGACGGCAAGGACGTCTGCTTCGTCGGCACCAAGCGCCAGGCCAAGAGCGTCCTGGAGACCCGCGTCCCCGACGTCAAGATGCACTGGGTCACCGAACGCTGGCTGGGCGGCACCCTGACCAACTTCCGCACCATCCGCTCCCGCCTCAAGCGCATGATCGAGCTCGAGGGCATCGAGGCCAACGACAACTTCGCCAGCTACTCCAAGAAGATGGAGAGCCAGCTCCGCCGGGAGATGCGCAAGATCAAGCGCAACCTCGACGGCATCCGCAACATGGAAAAGCTCCCCGGCGTGCTCGTCATCGTCGACGTCCGTCACGAAGTCACCGCCATCCAGGAAGCCCGCAAGCTGGGCATCCCCACCATCTGCCTCATCGACACCGACGGTGACCCCGAAGCCGCCGACATCCCGATCCCCGGCAACGACGACAGCATGCGTTCCATCGACGTCGTCGTCCGCGAGCTCTGCCTCGCCTGCGCCGAAGGCCGCCAGCAGCGCCAGACCTCCGATCAGTCCTCCGCCCGCGCCGCCGGCGCGGACCAGGACTCGGGCGGACTGGGCGGACCCGGCGGCGACCAGCAGCGTCCCCGCCGCTCCCGTCGCCCCGGCCAGTACTCGGCCTCCGCGACCGGCTCGGGCGAAGGCGGCGGCGAAGAGTCCCGTCCCGCTCCCTCCCCCGCGGGCGCCTGAGCGCGGCGAACCGTCCTGAATCCACCGGACGCCGGGCCTTCTCCGCCGGCCTCCTCCACGAACCTGACGTTCATCCCCGATCCCGCAGGCCGCCAGCGGGGTCCCCGGTGAGCAACCGTCGAACGTACCAGAGTCCTTCGGGCTCGCTCTGAGCCCCTTCCCCGCGCGGGCCCTCCCCGAGGATGTCCGCGGTCTTTGAGTCGGAGTAGAAGTCATGGCCGAGATCAGCGCGAAAGAAGTCATGTCCCTGCGGAACCGCACGGGCCTCTCGATGATGGCCTGCAAGGCCGCCCTTACCGAGGCCGGCGGAGATCCCGAGAAGGCCGAAGAAATCCTGCGCAAGCAGCTCAAGGGCAAGATGGAGTCACGCACCGACCGCGCCGCCGGCGAGGGCCGCATCGAAGTGCTCGTCAACCCCGACCACACCGCCGCCGTCATCGTCGAGGTCCGCGCCGAGACCGACTTCACTGCCAAGAACGACGGCTTCATCAACATGGTCAAGTCCGTCGCCGCCCTGGCCATCAAGGAAGCCGCCGGCGCCGTCCCCGCCTCCCCCGCCATCAACGCCGAGATCGACAAGGTCCGCATCTCCACCGGCGAGAACTGCTCCTTCGCCCGCGGCAACAAGCTCCTGGGCGAGGCCGGCCGCACCGCCTTCGGCTCCTACGTCCACCACGACGGCAAGTCCGGCGCCCTCCTCCACGCCGAAGGCTCCATCTCCCAGGAAGTCCTTGCCCAGATTTGCATGCACATCGTCGCCGCCGACCCCCGTCCCAAGGGCGTCTCCATCAACGACATCCCCCAGGACGTCATCGACAAGGAACGCAACTTCCGCATCACCACCGCGATGGAATCGGGCAAGCCCAAGGAAATCGCCGAGAAGATGGTCGAGGGCGGCATGCGCAAGTTCTACGAAGAAGTCGCCCTCCTCGAGCAGCCCTTCATCCTCGACCAGACCAAGAAGATCAAGGACCTGGTCGGCTCCAAGGCCTCCCTGCTGGGCTACTTCCGCTACCAGGTCGGCGAGCAGGCCTGATCGACCGCCCGCTCCGTGACATCTCAATGGCCACACGCAGCGCCGGGTCTCCCCGGCGTTGTCTTTTGACGCCCAGGCAGCAACCTGCTCGCGGGCCATTCCCGCAAGCTCCACCCGTCACAATCACAATGCGTGAAACCCGGGTCCTGTCACGAGCGGACCGAAGGCTGCGTCGCCGGCTGCGCCACCGACTGTCCGGTACCTACAGGCCCCGACGCCGCCGTTGAACCGGCAGCGCCCGCGCTCGGTCCCTCGCGGTTCATCGCCGCGGGATCCGGAACCGGCTTCACAAGTCGCAGCGTCTCAAACGCCTTGCGCTCCCACCGCAGCATCCACATCGTGTGCGCCACCCGCGTGATCGCGATCCCCGCGACCAGCCCGCACGCCGACGCGACCTCGCGGGCCCAGCCCACGTGCAGCAACCCATAAAGCGTCCCAAACGCGACGGTGTACAGCAGCGGAGAGAGCACCAGCCGCTGGAGTTGCACCGCCCCCGCGTCCCGGATGAAGCTCAGCTGCCGATACGCCGCGTCCACCTGCGTCAGCCGGCGGATCCCCGGGCGGTGGTTCGCCAGCCAGTGCAGCCCGAAATAAATGGAAACGTCCGAGATGACGTCGGCGATGAACGTGATCGCCGTGATCAGGAACTTGTCATCGTCATCCACGCCGAACCGGCGCGAAAGGTGGACGATCAGGACTGTGGGCCCCAGCGCGAGAATCCCCGCCGCGATCACGTTCACGTTGACGTTCACGATCCGGCGGTTGTAGAGCTGGAGCAGACGTTGCATCCGGGGCGATGGTAGCAGGCGCCGGCAGAGAGAAGCCCCGCAGGCAAAAGTTCCAACGTGCCAAAGAACCACATCGCCAATTCGCCACACGGCCACATCGCCGCATCTCCCCTCAACCGCTCCCCCCACGGCGCCCCTCCACACACTCCCTATCCCCGCCCACCCGCACCTGTGCCGCTGTGCGGTTGTGCCGTTGTGCCGCTCTTCCTCCGCCCCCACGCCCCCACCCGCAGTCTGCCACATCTGCCCTATCTGCCCCTTTGCCCCATTTCTCTCCCCCCACACTCTCACCAACTCCCCTCCCCCACCTGTGCGGTTGTGCCGCTGTTCCTTCGCCCCCCACGCCCCCACCCACAGTTTGCCACCTCTGCCCTATCTGCCCCTTTGCCCCATTTCTCTCCCCCCACACACTCACCAACTCCCCACCCGCACCTGTGCCGCTGTGCGGTTGTGCCGCTCTTCCTCCGCCCCCACGCCCCCACCCACAGTTTGCCACATCTGCCCTATCTGCCCCTTTGCCCCATTTCCTCCCTCCCCACCCTCCCCCTCGCCGTCTCCACCGCCGCCTTGCTCACATCAAAACCCACCGCACCCCGCCCCAGCCGCTTCGCCGCGACCAGCGTCGTCCCGCTCCCGCAGCACGGGTCCAGCACCCGCCCCCCCGCCGGGCAGAACGCCCCCACCAGCATCTCCAGAAGTTCCAGCGGCTTCTGCGTCGGGTAGCCTGTCCGCTCCGCCGCCATGTTGTTCAGGCTCGGGATGTCGATCACGTCCGTCGCCTTCTTCAACCGCCCCTTCATCCGGTTACTCGTCGCCGGCACCATCGGCGCCTCGAAGTAGTACCGCTCCGGGTCCATCGCGTACACGATGATGTCGTCGTGCTTGCGTGCAAACCGCCGCGGGGACGACCCACCCAGCCCGTAGCTCCAGACCAGGTGATTTACAAAGTGGTTCTCCCCCAGCACCTCATCCAGCATCACCCGGACCCGGTGCGAGGCGCGATAATCACAGTGAATCGCCAGCGTGCCCGTCGGTTTCATGGCCCCTAGCGTCCCCTCCACCCGCGCCCGCAGCCACGCGATGTACTCCGCCGTGGTCGGCCACGCATCCTCGTACCCCGCCGCCACCGTTCGCCCCGCCTTTGAGGCGTTGGGCGGTGATTGCTGCCTCGAGCCCGTGTTGAAGGGCGGATCGGCGTACAGAAAATCGATCGACGCCGGCTCGAGTCCACGGGCAAGCTCAAGCCAGTCCCCGGGAACGATCGACACGCCCTGCGCCGCGGCCACGTGCTCCGCCGGAATCTCCGCGCTCACGAGGAAGCTCCGCGCGACGCGTTCCGGGGGATCACCCGCCGCACCACGCGCCCCGGCAGACGCATCATCCACGCCAGCGGTCCCGGCAGACGCCGCATCATCCCATGCCACGCCCGGTGCAGCCGCACCACGGCGTACGACTCGTAATGCTCACGCTGCGCCCGCAGTTCATCCTCATACCGCGCCGTGATCCTCGCCGCCTGCCCCTCGAACATCGCCTGGGAACGCTGAGCCATGTCGCGCAGCCTTCCGTTTTGATCCTCCAGCGCCGCGAGCCTTCCCTCCTGCGTGTTCAGCTTCCCCTGCAGCGACCAGAAGTACTGGAGCGGGATGGGGTACCCCGTTTCATCGATCCAGTTGCAGTCGAACTTCCGCAGCAGGCTGTTGTACAGCCGCACCAGGTCAAGCGAGCGTTCCCGGTACTGCTCGATGTGCCGCTCAACGATCCGGGCATACGTCTGGTCGTGCGATTTCACCGCCCGCATCACCATGGTGTCGTGGCTGTGCCGCCGCCAGAAAAACAGCGGCTCCGCAACCCGCACGCCCCGGTACCCGCGGAACGACAGCTTCAGCCACAGATCCCAGTCCTCGTAATTCCCCCCCAGCGATTCCTCGAACCCTCCCACCTCCTCAAAACACGCCCGCCGCACCACCGCGGTGATCGGGTGCAGGTTCGTCGCCATCAGCATCAGCGGATCCCACGCCGGCACCTTCCACATCCCCGCCGCCTGGTCGGTCAACACTTCCTGGCAGTACGCGTGCGAGACCTTTTCTCCGCGGCCTTCACCCGCCTCGATCTCCGCGATCAGCGCCGATGCAAACCGCGCGTCCACCGTGTCATCCGCATCCAGGAACACGATGTACGGCGTCCTCGCCTCCCGCGCCCCGCGGTTGCGGGCCGCCCCCGGCCCGGCGTTGGCCTGGTGAAGCACGCGGACCCGCTCCGACGCCAGCGCCTCGCACGCCGCCGGCGTCACCCCGTCGTCTGACCCGTCATCGACCACGATTACCTCGACCCCAACCCGCTCCTGCCGCAGCGCGGAGTCCACCGCCTCGGCGATGAAACGGCCGTAGTTGAAGCAGGGGATGATGAAGGTCACGCCCGGGAGAGCCATGCGTGCCAGACTGTACACAACGACGCCGCGGCCCGCGAAATCCGATCCGTAAGTAACCCAAATAGTCGCCCACCGCACCCTGAAAACACGCGGCTCTCGCTCCACGCTCCCCGCAAATTGCCGCGTGCCGCCGCCCTCACCCGCGGTCGGGAAATCCCGGGAGAATCAGCAGACCCTGAACTATGCTTTGGCCCCCATGAACATCAGCATCGCCTGGCTCAACAAGTATCTCTCCCCACCCAACCTCACCGCCGACGAGGCCGAGCAGGTCCTGATGCACGTGGGCTTCCCCATCGAGTCACGGGAAACCCTCCCCGGCGGCGATGTGAAGCTCGACGTCGAGATCACCAGCAACCGCGGTGACTGCCTCTCCCACCTGGGCCTCGCTCGCGAGGTCGCCGCCAAGACCGGCCGCACCCTCGTCATGCCCTCCGCCGATCTCCCCGCTCCCACCCCCGGCATCGGCAAGGCCGCCGACCTCGTCGCCCTCGACAACACCCGCCCCGAGCTCTGCCCCCTCTTCACCGTCCGCGTCATCCGCGGCGTCAAGATCGGCGGCAGTCCTGCCTGGCTGCGCGACGCCCTCGAAGCCGTCGGCCAGCGTTCCATCAGCAACGTTGTCGACGCAACCAACTTCGTCAACCTCGAGCTGGGCAATCCCAGCCACGCCTTCGACATGGCCAAGCTCGCCGGCGCCCGCATCGTCGTCCGCATGGCCGGAGACAAGGAAAAACTCACCACCCTCGACGGCAAGCCCCGCACGCTCGAGCACGACGACCTCGTCGTCGCCGACGCCCACCGCGCCCAGGGCCTTGCCGGCGTCATGGGCGGACACGACGCGGAAGTCACCCCGTCCACCACCGACCTCGTCCTCGAAGTCGCCACCTGGGCACCCGTCGCCGTCCGCAAGTCCGCCCGCCGACACGGACTTCGCACCGACGCCAGCTACCGCTACGAACGCATCGTCGACGCCCGCTCCCTCGACTTCGCCTCACGCCGACTCGCCTCCATCATCCTTGAAACCGCCGGCGGCCAGCTCTGCGAAGGCGTCGTCACCTCCGGTCGCCCCCTCCCCCAGGAACTCAAGATCCGCCTCCGCCCCTCCCGGGTCTCCGCCCTGCTGGGCGTCACCGTCCCCATCGACGAGATCGCCCGCATCATGCGAGGCCTGAGCATCGGCGTCGAACCCATCGGCCGCGCCGGCGAAGAACTCGCCTGCACGCCCCCCCACTGGCGGCCCGACCTCACCCGCGAAGTCGATCTCATCGAAGAAGTCGCCCGCGTCCGCGGCCTCGACCAGATTCCCGTCACCAGCAAGGTCGGCGTCGTCATCAAGGCCCCCCAGAGCCCCGAACGCGCCCATCGCGAGCTCACCCAGCTCCTCGCCGGCATGGGCTTCTACGAGACCGTCACCTTCAGCTTCATCAAGCCCTCACAGGCCGCACCATTCCTCCCAAGCTCCCTCACCTCCATCGCCGTCGATGATGATCGCCGCGGCGCCGAGCCCACCCTCCGTCCCAGCGTCCTTCCCAGCCTCCTCGCCTGCCGCCGAAAGAACCAGGACGGCGACGTCCAGGTCCCGGGCGGCGTCCGCCTCTTCGAAATCGCGGCGACCTTCGCCCAAATCCCAGCCCCAGCGCCGGCCCCCGCCTCCACCGTTCCAGGTTCCATCCTCCCCCCCGCCCGCGGTGAAGTCGTGCAGCCTCGCCGCCTCGCCCTCCTGATGGACGTTCCCGGCGCCGGCGTCGGCGGAAAGCGCTCCTTCGATGAGCTCCAGGCCGCCACCCGCGCCATGCGCGGTGTGCTTGAATCCGTGATCCGCGCCCTGGGCGGCGCCGCCCCGGTGATCGAGTTCCGCGCCGGCCCCCCCGCCATCTCCGCCCTGCGAGACGATGCCGCCGCAACCATCACCGTGGACTCAAACCCGATGGGCTCCATGGGCCTCATCTCCGAGAAGCTCCAGGCCGAATACGGCCTCGAATCCCCCGCCGTCGCCGCTGAGCTCGACCTCCAGCCCCTGCTCGCCCTCTTCCCCCCCAAGGCCAAGGTCTCCACGCTCCCCGAATTCCCCGCCGTCGAGCGAGACCTCACCCTCATCGTCCCCGAAGAGCTCCGCTGGGATTCGGTCGAGAAGCTCGTCGCCTCAGCGAAGCTCGACCGCTTCGAACGCCTCGCCTACGTCGGCGCGTACCGCGGCAAGCAGCTGGGCGCTGGAAAGAAGTCCGTCACCATGCGCCTGTGGTTCCGCGATGCGGGCAAGACCCTCCGCCGCGAGGAAGTCGATCCGCAGATCGAATCACTCATGGGCATGGCCAAGTCCACCCTGGGCGCGGAAGTCCGCACCGCCTGATCGCTGAAGCCCTCGCGCAGCCGGATCCCCCCGGCTCAGATCCCGTCAGCCAGCGCCTCGTCGATCGCCTCGCTCATCGCTCGCTCGTGTTCTTCCGCCTGCGCCTTGCTGAACCCCACGCTCCCCCACACGATCTCCCCAGCGCGGTTGATCACATAGAACGTCGGCCATCCCGGCACCCGGTACTTGTCGGCGATCGTCTCCGCCCCGCGCGCGAGCTTATAGGTGATCCCAAGGTCCGCCATGAACTTCTTGGGATCCGCGTCGGGGTCCTGCTCGAAGTTCACGCCGATCACCACCACGCCCTTGGCCTTGTACTTCTCCGAGATCTTCTGCATCGAGGGCAGCGCCGCCCGGCACGGCGGGCACCAGGATCCCCAGAAGTCCAGCACCACCACCTTGCCCGAGAAATCGGCGAGGCTGATCGGCTTGTCGTCCCCGTCCTTGAGCGTCCACGCCGGCGCCGCCGACCCCGGCGGCAGCAGGCCCGGCGTCTGCGTCTTCTGCCGCGGCCCGGGCGGAGTTCCACCCGGCCTGTCCCCGCCCGCGAGCTTTCCCGCAGCCTCATCCTTCTTCGGCGGCGGGTTCTTGATCGCCCGCACCGTGAACCCGTCGGGCACGTCCATGATGAACGTGTTCTCCGCGATCATCACGTTGTGCTTCACGTCTGAGAGCGTGAGCGTCCGCGCCACCCGCATCGGCGCGGGCTTCGGGCTCTTCTGCGTGGCCGAGCCCGCCGCGGAGACAAGCATCTCGATCTTCCGCGGCAGATGGTCTGCGCTGGCAATGTAATACCGTGTGCCGACCTCGCCCGCCTTCACAAGCACCACATCACACGCCTCACCCCCCACGTCCCGCGTTCCCTCCCCCGTGATCTCTCCCCCATCCTTCTTCAGCGGCTCTCCCGAGATCAGGTTCCACACCACCAGGTCCTTCGCCGACTGCGATTCCAGGAAGGTTCCCAGCGCCCCAGCGTCCACCGCGGTCTTCTCCGCGATCGCCTTCTCGCTCTCCTTGAGCGAACGCCCCACGATGCCATCAAACGCCACCTGCAGTTTCTGAGGATCACTCGCGCCCAAAGGAGTAATTTCTCCTCCGATATACAGTTTCCAGCCCACGCCCCGCTCATCGGCAGCGCGCTTCATCATGATCTCGCACGCCCCCGACGGCCCCTCACCCGCAACCGACGTCAGCCGACCCTGGTACGCCAGGCTCTTGGTCTGCTTCATCGCCTCCTGCGCCGCGCTGAGCACCTCCGCGGGCGGAATTCCCGGGACATGTGTCACGCCGTGTGCCCAGACCGCCCCCACCATCAGCAACGTCGGCAACAGCATGAGTAACCTCCTGAAGTGACTGATAATCATCATCGTACTGGCCTCTCCTCGCGTACGCACGGGGAAATCAGGGAATGTCCTCCCGGGTGTCTCCCCGATTCTCCCTCCCGAATGTAAAGCTCACCCCGCAATGGCGTATCCCGCTGGAGGACAGGGCGTTGCGACGCCGATGTCACACCGAGGGGCTTGCCGGGAGGGCAATGTCATTGGTCGACGTGCGGTGCAAACTTCGATCCGAAGGAATCGCAGAACTTGACGATTACCTCGACCGTCGCGTCGGGGCCATCGGCCTGTGCTTCCATTCCGACGTGGTCTCCAAGATCCTTCGCCTCAACGAGAGTCCCTCCGCGGGATTCTCGGACTACGGCGCCGTGATCCGCACCGACGCCGGCCTCTCCGCCCGGCTCCTCAAGATCGTCAACTCCGCCTATTACGCCCAGCGGCGCCCCATCACCAACCTCGACCGCGCCTGCGTCCTCCTGGGCATCGAACGTCTCAAGGCCTTCACACTCGGCTATTTCCTCAGCAACTCCGCCGCCGACCGGTCCAGCCCCTACTCACGCATCGTCTGGGGAGAATCCGTCTTCCGCGCCTGCCTCGCCTGCGAACTCGCCCGCGCCGCATTCCCCATGCTCGTCACCGAGGCCTTCGTCGTCGGCCTCATGCTCGACGCGGGCCTGGGCCTCATGCCCACCCTCCTCCCCCACGACTACCCAAGCCTGCAGGACGCAAACCTGCCGCCGCGAGAGATCTTCGAGCGCGAGTTCACCCAGCTCGAGTTCACCCACACCGACGTCGTGCGCACGCTCCTGCGGCAGTGGAAGCTCCCCCAGGTCCTCGCCTTTCCCATCGAGCACCACCACGAGCTGCCCGACCAGCAGCCCCCGACCAACCCCGTCGCCCGGCTCCACCGCATCGCCTACGTCGTCGGACAGACCGACTGCCGCGGCCAGCTCAGCCCGCAGGAGAGCACACCCGTCCTCCCCGCCCGCGGCGCCGATCTCCTGGGACTTCCGCAGGAACGCATCCACCAGGCCGTCCTCATGGCGATGGGTGAATACAAGGCCACCGTCGAGCTCTTCGCCGATGTCGCCGCCAAGGTTCCCGACCCCGAGGCCCTCGCCACCCGCATCAAGCGCCAGCTCGCCGAATCCGTCGAATCCATGCTCGAACGCGGCGGCGGCGCCGGCCCCGAAGTCATCGAACGGTTCATGCACGAGGACACCGTCGTCGAGGTCCGCCAGCAGGGACCCGGCGCATGGATCGCCTACCTCTGCGACGCCCAGGGCAACCACCTCGCCCAGGTGACCTTCCAGCAGCGCACCGCGCAGGTCCGCGCCATCCGCGAATCGCTCGGCCTCACCCCGCAGCACGATCCGTTTGTTCAGCTGATGCTCGACCGTGTCGGCCGCCGCAGCGTCGCCTAAGCCCGCGCGGGCTCACGCCGGCGAACCCCCCGCGTCCGCCTCTCCCACCTGCCCCGTCGAGACCGTGATCGCCACCGGCTTGCGCCCGCGAATCGCCTGGCTCCCCAGCTGACCGCACGCCCCCATCATCTGGCGTCCCTTGGTCCGCCGACGCTTGGCGTACACACCCAGCTCGATCAGCCACCCCAGGAACCGGTCCACGCTCGACTCCGTCGGCGCGGGCCACGGAGAGTTCCTCCGCGGGTTGTACGGGATCACATTGAGCATCACCCGCGGCGTCTGGACTTGCCGCGTCTGTTGATAGTGTGAGTCGATCGGCCCCACCAGCGCCGCCACCTGCCTCGCGTTCTCCTCCCCATCGTTCACGCCGGGGATCAGCACATACTCCAGGCACAGCTTGCCGCCCCCGTACACCGGCCAGTGCACCAGCGCCTGCTGAAGCTCCGCGAGCGGCATCCCCCGGTTCACCGGCATGATCGTCGAACGCAGCGCATCCTCCGCCGCATTCACCGACACCGCCAGGTTCAGGCGGTGCCAGCCCGGGTCCAGCAGCTGTTCCTTGAGCCGCGCCATGCCGTCCAGCCGTCCCACCGTCGAGATCGTGATCTTGCTGATCGGCATCGCCGCCCCGTTGTGATCCTTCAGCACCCGGATCGCCTGGATCACGTTGTCGTAGTTGTCCAGCGGCTCACCCATCCCCATGAACACCATGTTCTTCGGCCGCCTCCCCAGCACGTGCGTCGCCGCGTACCACTGCCCCACGATCTCACCCGGGGAGAGCGAGCGGATGAGCCCCATCTGCGCTGTCTCGCAGAACGTGCACCCCATCGCGCACCCCACCTGGCTCGACACGCACAGGGTGTACGAAGGCTTGGACGTCCTCCCGATCATCGGGATCAGCACCGACTCGGTCTCCAGGTGCTCAAACTGCGCAAGCCGGGCCGCCGCCCCCGCGGACGGGCCGCCGCCGGTCCCTGCAGGCGCCGCCTGGATCGCCGCGGGCACCCGCTGCGCAAACTTGAGGACTTCACCCTCCGGGGAGTTCTCCCGCAGCTCCCGGACGATCGGGGCCGGAGCCGCGCCGGGAACGCTTTCAACGGAGCCCGAGCGGTAAAACCGTCGATATCGCTCCAGGGACTTGTCCGCCGACCATCCCTGGGTCGACGCCATGTGCTCGGCAAACTGCCCGGAATCAAGGCCCAGCACCGGGTGCGGGGCGCCAGCCAAAGGTGGAAGTTGGGGGTCGGCCGTCATGGGGATCACATTCTACGAGCCCCGCGGGTGCAACCTTTCCGCCCGCCGCGGGTACACCCATCCGGGCCCGCCCCCCTCCCGCGGTTGGTCCAATGCCCACAGGAACAGACTTTCTGAAGTCGAAAAGGGGTTCCATGCCGCTCGGGAATGTGATATTGTCAGGAATCCGGCTCAGGATGGCCGGTGTGTCTGCACGTGATCGCCGCGCCGGTTCTCGGTCGTGGCAATCGCCGGAGGTATGACCGTGTCAATGGGATCCACGCTCGCTCGGTTTCACGCCAACGCGTCTGGTAAGCGCTTTCCTCACGGTCACGCACCCAAAGCCGCCGGCTTCACGCTGATCGAGCTGCTCGTCGTGATCGCCATCATCGCGATCCTCATCGGAATCCTTCTCCCCGCCCTGGGCAAAGCCCGCCGAACCGGCCAGGCCACCGCCTGCATGATGAACAACAAGCAGCTCATGCAGGTCGCCCACTTCTACGCCAACGACAACAAGAGCCAGCTCTGGTTCCACCACTGGGCCCCCACCAAGAGCTCCGACCCACGCCCCTACCAGACCTGGTGCCGCACCAACACCAAGCGCTCCGACAGCGACTGGTCCATCTGCGAGCCCGGCCCAGTCTACAAGTACATCGACAACAGCCAGAAGATCACCGAGTGCCCGCTCAACAAACGCCGCGGCGGCGACGGCGCCGACCTCAACCTCAACAAGAACAGCGGCGGCCGCGACGTCTTCGGCGGGGACAAGCGCCTGGACTTTGATTACTGCATGGTCACCGGCACGGGCGGCGCCCAGCTGGGCATCGACCTCCAGGTCGCCTTCATCCCGCCCCAGTTCGGCGGCGCCACCAACCTCTCCGCCGCCGACGCGGCCCGCCTCAAGCGCATGAAGAACCTGCCCATCTTCGTCGAAGAGAGCAACTACTGGTACCACGACAGCAAGTCCGGCAAGGTCAACGACGGGCTCTGGGGCAACGATGACCAGATGACCACCCGCCACGACAAGGGCGGCATGTTCGGCATGTGGGACGGCTCGGTGGACTGGTTCCGCCCCACCTACGGCAGCAGCGAGGAAGCCCAGGAAGGCAACCTCGACTTCACCGCCAACGACATCTTCGTCAACCGCAGCGGCGGGGACAAGAAGTGGTTCCGCCTGTATTACGGCGGCAGCGTGGGCCAGGACAGGCAGTACGGCTGGGTCAACAGCCCCCGCGGCTGATCCTCCCCGCGCTGGGGTCCCCTTCTCCGCATCCCGCGCCGCCAGCATTCATGGCGTTCGGACGTTTCACGCCTTCTACGCGTGCCGGCCAAGCTCCGCGCCCATGATCACCGCCGCGCCCGCGACCGCCGCGGTCTCGATCCGCATCACGTGCGGACCAAACGACGAGATCGTCGCGCCCGCCCCCCTCGCCTGCTCGATCTCCTGCGGCGTCCAGCCCCCCTCCGGCCCCACGATCAGCCGGATCACCCCCGCGCCCCTCGCCCGGTACGGCGTTCCCGACGCATCCGCGAAGACCAGCGCCGTTCCTTCCTCGACCGCGAGGGACTCCGCCAGCGATCCCCCCGCCCCGATCCCCATGATCCACGGCCGGCCGCTCTGCTTGCACGCCTCGTGGCACACCCGCTCCAGCCGGCCGATCTTCCCCTCCCGAGGCTCCACGACCGACCGCTCCGTCGCCATGGGGGACCAGCTCGCCGCCCCCACCTGCGCCAGTGAATCGACCATCTGCTCCAAACGGTCACCCTTGGGCACCGCCGACCAGACCTCCAGCGCCGGCGAAACCGGCGCGATCGCCCGCACCGACTCGATCACGCACTCGATCGCCCACCCGTGCTTATTGGTCTTTCGAACCTCGGCGATGCTCGCCCGCCCGATCCGCCCGCTCCCGTCGATCAGGTCGATCGGGTCACCGGCCACCAGCCGCTTGACGCGGACGGCGTGGTGAGCCTCCTCACCGGCGATCACCAGGTGCTCCCCCGCCTGGTCCGGGAACGTCTCGAGCCAGACTCGGTGTGAAGACATGAGGGGTTGTAGCACCTGTGGGGAGGGGGGGTACTTCCCTATGGCCCGGCAACGTTGATATCTTGACTTGACGGGCCGATCTGAAGGTGCGACGTTGTGTGTCCTTTTCCCGGAGCATTCCGTCTCCATTCCGCGAATACCGTACCGCAGTCGAACATGGGCGAGCCGGCCGCAAATATCCAAGATTCCTCGATGGAGGATCTGGCAGCCCAGATCGAGTCGCTGCTCGGCACCGCCGATTCCGCCGCTCCGCCCCCCGCCCACGCGCCCGTCCACCCTACCGACAAGTCGGGCCTTCCCCACCACGCTCCGCCCCCCGAAGAAGGGGACATGGAGCCCGAGGACCTCGGTGCGGCCGTCGAAAAGATGCTCGCCCAGGCCATGGCGCAGGTTGAAGAGCTCGGGGAGGTCTCCACCGCCGCCGCGAAGGAAATCCCGTTCCATCTCCCCGACGAGCCACCTGCCCCGCCCGCCGAGGACCTCGCAGGCTCCCTGGAAGATGAACTGACCGCCCTCGCCGAGCAGCTCGACGCCCAGCCTCCCCCCGCGGCCGCCGCCGCGACCCCGCCCGATCCCGAGCCCGAGGCCCACGTCGCGGATGATGCTCCGGGAGCCGAGGCGGCCCCCAAGGTCGCCGCCAAGCCCGAGGCCGTCGGCAAGGCCGGCGTCGTCGCTGCCCTCGCCGCCTGGTCGAGCCAGGATCGCAACAAGGTCGCACCCGAACATTCGGCCCCCGCCGAGCACGCGACCACGCCTACTGAATCCGTCCAGCCCGCGGCCCCCGTCGCCGCGGCGCCGGTATCGGCGACGCCCGCGCCCACCCCCGCGCCCGTCGCGGCCCCGGCACCCGCTCCCGCCCCGCAGCCCACCGTGCAGCCGGCCGTGCCGCGCACCCCGTGGCTCAAGCCCCTGCTGATCAAGTCCGCCCGCGCCATCGGCAAGCCCGTCGTCGTCGTCGCCGAGGTCACCGTCAAAGTCCTCGCCAAGCCCCTCGCCGGCGCCAAGCCCGTCGTCCGGGACTCCGTCGGCTGGATCGCCGTCGTCACGCTCTTCATGGGCGGATGCATGTGGGCCGCCGTCCTGCTCCGCAATCCCAAGCCCTTCGTCCCCGCCGTCGCTCCCGTCACCCTCGTCGCCGCAGGCGAAGGCGGTGAAGGCGGAGGCCACGGCGGCGCCAAGGCCGCGGGCGGCCACAAGGAAGCCAAGCCCGCCGGCCACGGTGAAGCCAAGGGCGGGCATGACAAGAAGCCCGCCGCCAAGCATGAAGAAGCCAAGGCCGAGGGCCATGGCGGCGGCGCCGCAAAGCCTCCCGTGAAGCGCGAACCCCTCATCCAGCGTGGACCCGCGGCGGCGAAGAAGCCCGCGAAGAAGCCCGAAGGACACGGGGAATAAGCGAGCCGCTCCCGCCTCCGCGTCGCGGCACGTTCCCCTACTTCCCGCGCTCCACCAGATCTCGTATCACCGCCTCGATCCCGTCCGTCGCGCGGGCGAGACTGTCGTAGTCGAGCGTGCCCGGCGTGTCGCTCCCCTCGTGATAGTTGGGATTCCGAAACGTCGCCGTCCCCGTGATCATGATCGCCTCCACGCCCGTCTGCCAGAACGCCCAGTGATCCGACCACCCAACCCCGGGAATCGAATCCGGCGCGGCAAGCCCCTCGCTGGGAAACTCGCACCGCTCCCGGAACACCCCGATGCAGCGCCGCACCAGCGCCCGCGAGTTCACATTGCCGACAAACGCGAGGAAGTCCCCGGTCGTCGGGTAGAACCATCCCAGCGGCGGCGGATACTTCTGAGAACCCGCCGCCAGGCTCTCCAGGCTCACCATCGCGACGATGTTGTCACCACTCGCCGCCGCCTGCCGCGCGTAGATCAGGCTGCCCATGTCCGACGTCTGAAACGCCGGAGGTTCTTCATTCACAAACAGCACCAGCCGCAGCGTGCACGCCGACGGTCGCCCCGCGAACCTCCTCGCCATCTCCAGCACCACCGCCACCCCTGATGCATTGTCATCCGCACCGGGCGTCCCCTGAAACGCGTCGTAGTGGGCCCCCACCAGGATGATCTGCGAACGCAGCCCCGCCTCCATCCCGGGGATCTCGACCTGCATGTTCGGGCTCGCCGCCCCACGGGACGCAAAGCTGTGGTCCACCACCGTGTATCCCATGCCTTCCAGCGACTTCTTGAGCGTCATCGCCGTCTCCGCAAGCGACTTCGCGTTGTACGTACTTCGCTGCCCGATCGTCCCAGCGATCCGTTCAACATCCCCCCGCAGCCGCGCCGCCGCCTCTGACTGCACGGACGTCATCGGCGGGAGCGCCCCGCGAAAGCTCTCCCCGGGCATGCGCACCATCACGAAATAGACGCCGGCCATCACGAGCAGCAGCACACCGCCCAAGACCCCCAGCCGCTTCAGAGCTCCCCGGGACGCGAGGTACGTCGACCAGTGGCGAGTCGGAACTCCTGCCGCCACGCCGCCTGATAAAGCACGTGACTCGGAAGTGTCGGGTGTGGAGTCGGCCATGGCAAGGATCCCGTCAGGAGTTAGTCTTCACTAGTTCTTGAGTACAAACGCTGCACTCCGCCCGCGTATTCCTCGCTCACTCGACAATCCGCCCCCCCGCGCGTTGGATTGCCCCCTCCCCATGCGCCCCGACTCCCTCAAATTCCCCGTCATCGTCGGGCCCACCGCCGGAGGCAAATCCGCCCTCGCCGTCGCCGCCGCACACCGCCTTCTCGCCCTCACCGGCATCCACGCGGAAATCGTCACCGCCGACTCCATCCAGGTCTTCAAAGGGCTCGACATCGGAGCCGCCAAGCCCACGCTCGCCGAGATGGAGGGCATCCCACACCACCTCCTCGACCTGCTCGAACCCACCGAGCGGTTCAGCGTCCACCAATGGCTGGAACGAGCCGCCGCGTGCCTCGCCGACATCCGCGCCCGCGGACGCCTCCCCATCGTCGTCGGCGGAACGCACCTCTACGTCAAGGCCCTGGTCGACGGCATGTTTGAAGGCCCGCAGGTCGATGAAGCCCTGCGAACCCGGCTCAACTCCCGCAGCCCCGCCGACCTGCGCGCCGAGCTCGAGCGCGTGGACCCCCCCGCCGCCGCCCGCATCCACGCGATGGATATTCGCCGTACCGTCCGCGCCCTGGAAGTCTTCCACGCCACCGGCACGCCCATCAGCGAGCTCCAGCGTCAGTGGGACGGCCAGCAGACCCGCCGAGAAGACTGCGTCATTGTCGGCTTGGACTGGCCGACGGACGAAATCAATCGCCGCATCAACGCCCGCGTCAAGCAGATGTTCGAGCGCGGCCTCGTGGACGAAGCCCGCGCGCTCTGGCAGCGTGGAGCCCTGGGAATCCAGGCGCGCGAAGCCCTCGGGTACAAGCAGCTCATCCAGGCCTTCGAAGGCCGCTGCTCCCTCGACGAGGCCTTCGAGAAGATCAAGATCGAGACTCGCCGCTTCGGCAAGAACCAGCGAACCTGGCTCAAGCGCCTCCGCCAGACCCCCGGCTCGATCTGGATCGACGCCTCGCGCGAGCCCCTGGAACGCTGGGCCGAGGTGGTCCTCCGCGCCTGCGGTGTCGACGAGGCTTCCATACCCTCGCCGCCAGCACCCTGAAACTCACCGGCCTTCCAGCAGCCGCTCGATCACCGCCGCCAGCGGCGTAGGGTCCCCGGGCATCCCCAGGTCCTCCCCGAAAATCTCGTAGTTCAGCGACTGCGCCGGATCGTCCTTTGTGAGATCCACAAACCGCTCGAACGGAGACAGATCAAACGCCGGATCGTCCGCGAGCCCCCGGTCCGCGGAGGCCATGATGAGTTCCCCCATGATGGTCTGCTCCATGTCCGTCAGGTCATCCCGGTGCGCGATGATGTAGTCAACAAACTCCTCCAGCCGGGAAGGATCCTGGTTGCACAGCCCCCAATCCTGGGAGTTGTACGGAAGCTCAAGGTCCCGCCCCAGCCGGTCGCACGCGCGGTCATACGGGGTCGCCATGGGGTTTGTGGTCATGATGCGTTTCCTTGCGAAGGCGCCACAAGCCGGGCGAGCCGCTGGATGCACTGCTCCGGCCGCGTTCCGGCGACCTCAAGCACATCCGTCGCCACTTCACGGTACAACGGATCCCTCGCCGCCAAAACCGATTCGATCTCGTCGAGCGGATTGGCGCCGGTCAGCGAAGGACGGTGTGCCCCGGGTCCCGATGCCGCGAGCCGCGCCCGCAAATCCTCGGCGCTCGATCGAAGATAGATGATCCTGCATTCCCCCGCCGCCGCACGCTCGCGAAGAAGTCCCGCGGCCCCCGGCGCTGTCGGCGTCCCGCCCCCCAGCGCCACCACGCGCCCCTCCCCGCGCCGCTCCACCCCGAGTTCCTGTTCCAGCGCGATCGCCTCCGCCCGCCGAAACGCCGCGGGCCCGTCCATCTCCCACGCCTGCGCGACGCTCTCCCGCCCCAGCACGCGAGGGGTCACATCATCCAGATCCACAAACTCCCGCCCCAGCCGCTGCGCCAGAAGCCGCCCGAGCGTGGTCTTCCCACTCCCTCGCAGGCCGATGAGAACGATGGTGGGCGCGGAATGTGGCGGCAAATCGGCCATGGGCGTGTGCATCAATCCTACCCGAAAACACACCCCTTCCGCGCGGAAGGGCTCCGCTGGGCCCGCTCACTCCCTCGCGAGCGCCGCCCTCGCATGCGCCTCAAGACCCTCGATCCGCGCAAACTCCGCGGTCTGCTGGTACACCGCCCGCTCCGCCCCCGGCGTCCCCGCGATAAACGTCCGCGTCCGCAGGAAATGCAGCACGCTCAGCCCTCCCGAAAACCTCGCCGCCCCGCCCGTCGGCAGCGTGTGATTCGGCCCCAGCCCGTAATCCCCCACCACCTCCGCCGCCCCCTGCCCGATAAAGATCGCCCCGTAGTGGCGGCAGCGATCCGCCACCCCGCGTGCATCCCGCGTCATGATCTCCAGATGTTCCGGCGCCAATCGATCCGACAGCGTGATCGCCGCCTCGATCGACTCGCACACCACCGATCCACCGTTGCGGAGGCTCTGCCGCGCGATCCCCGCGGAGGACAGCGATTCAAGCTGCCGTTCCACCTCCCGCTCCACCGCCGTCGCCAGTTCCGCGCTGTCGGTGAGGAGCCACGCCGCCGCGTCGGTATCGTGCTCCGCCTGCGCCAGCAGATCCGCCGCGACGATGCCAGCATCCGCCGAATGATCGGCGATGATCAGCACCTCGCTGGGCCCGGCGAGCATATCGATCGCCGCCGCGCCGCCGATCAGCTGCTTCGCCGCCGTCACCCACCGGTTCCCCGGCCCCACGATCACATCGCACGCCGGCACGGGCCCCGCCCCGTACGCCAGCGCCGCGATCGCCTGCGCTCCTCCCACCGCCAGCAGCCTTTCCGCCCCCGCGAGGGACGCCGCCGCCAGCGTCGCCGCCTGC
This sequence comes from Phycisphaerales bacterium, assembly GCA_044226385.1. GTDB lineage: Bacteria > Planctomycetota > Phycisphaerae > Phycisphaerales > UBA1924 > JAEUJB01. Next base: position 18,407 of record JBGAHA010000020.1, on the reverse strand, counting down.
GGACGCGGTGACGCGACCCACACGCGCTCCACCCCCGCCGCCCGCGCCGTGCACGCCGTCATCAGCACCGACGACGGCAGCGGAAAACGTCCCCCCGGCGCGTAGCACCCGGCGCTCTCCACCGGCGCGATTGTGTGGCCCACCTCAAAGCCCGCGACCGTGGTGGAAAGCGGCAGCAGGCACGCCCGTTGCGCCCGCGCGAACGATTCAATCCGCTCCGCCGCCCGCTCCAGCACCCGCCGCTCGGCGCCCGGCAATCCATCCAGCGCCCGCTTCATCTCCGCGGGCTCGATGACCACCGCCCCTCCCGGCGCCAGGTCTCCCAGCCGCCGCGCGTGCTCGATCAAAGCCTCATACCCGCGTGCCCGTACATCCCGGACGATCTCCCCCGCCGCGGCGAGCGTGGCGTCGTCCACCACCTGCCGGCGAGCACGAACAACGTTCCCCGGCTCCAGCCGCGGCAGCGCGGGTGAGTTTCCGTTGGAATTCATGACGCCGCCCTCTTGCCGTCTTCCGGACGAGCCGAACCTGCCTCCGGCGAAGTGCCCATCCCCGAGCCCGACGGCTTCGCATCCCCGCCACGCCGCGTCACCAGCCGCGACCGCCGGTCCAGTTCTCCCTCGATGCTCGAAAACGGCACGCCCGCCGCAGCCAACCGCACCAGCGTGAAATACAGCACGTCCGCCGCCTCGTGGATAATCTCAGAATCACTCGTCGCCGCGACCAGTTCCCTCGCCTCCTCCGCAATCTTCGACCCCAGCAGCGCCGGGTCCGACAACAGCCTCGCCGTGTACGAGCCCGCCGGCGCGCCCGCTTTCATGCTCTCCAGCGTTTCCAGCAGCCTCGGCAGGCCCGTCGGCGCTCCCCAGCACGTGCGCGTCTTGCGGTGACAGAACCCCGCGCCCGTCTGGCGAACCGTAAACCGCAGCGCGTCACGGTCGCAGTCCATATCCACCCGCAGCAGCTTCTGCGTCGCCCCGGACGTCTCACCCTTGCGCCACAAGCCTCGCTTGCGCGACCAGTACACCCCGCGCCCCTCCTCCACCGCCGCGTGCAGGCTTTGCGGATTTGAGTACGTCAATCCCAGCGCCACGCCCTGTTCATCCACCACCACCGTGGGCCACAGCCCGTCCTCGCGGTCCGATGTCAGGCACGCGGCGAGGGATTCGCTCAGGCTCAACAGCCCCTTGTACAACGCCATCCCCACCTGCGCGTCTACGCCCACCTTGTCGAGCAGCCCGATCTCCGCCGCGTTGCGTATGCCCCCCGCAACCGTAAGCTGGCGCCCCCCTGCCGCATGGATCAGCGGCCTCGCCCGCTCCACATCCAGCCCCGCGAGCGTCCCCTCGGTCTCCACGAACGTGACCAGGAACCCGCCGACATACGGCGCCAGCTCGCGCACCCGGTCCAGCATCGCCGCCCCTGAAGGCTTGGTCCATCCCTCCACCACGACGTTCCCATCCCGTGCATCCACCGCGGCGATCACCCGCGCCGCCGGCAACTGCGAGAGAATTTCCGGCACCGCGCGGGTGCCCAGAATCACCTTCTCCGCCCCCGCGTCGAGCCACATCCGCGCCGTCTCGACGTCTCGCACGCCCCCGCCCACGCGGCATCGCGCCAGCCGCAGTAGATCCTTGATTACCGCCTGGTTAGAGCCGCGCCCCAGCGCCGCGTCGAGATCGATCACCGCGATCTCACCCACGCGCCCGAACTTCTCCGCCAGCGGCCGCGGATCCCCCGCCTCGAGCACTTTGGTCTTGCCCTGCACCAGCTGCACGGCCTGGCCGTCCATGAGATCGATGGATGGGATGATCATGAATTCGTCGCTCCAGTCCCGGAAAGTCGCACGCGAACACCCGCCGCCGCAAGGTCTGCTTTCACCCGCTCCACCGTCAGCTTCCCGTCGTGGAATATCGACGCCGCGAGCACCGCGTCGGCCCCCGCCCGCAGCGCCTCGATCAGGTGCGCCGAAGACGACGCGCCGCCCGAGGCGATCACCGGCACCGTCACCGCGCCCGCGATCGCCGACAGCAGTTCAAGGTCGTACCCCGTCCCCACCCCATCACGGTCCACGCTGGTCAGCAGGATCTCTCCCGCCCCCAGCCGAGTCGCCCGCGCCGCCCACGAAACCGCGTCCAGCGGAGTCCTGTCCGTCCCTGATCGCACCACCACGTCCCACCCCGGGGAGCCCGGCTGGTCCGCGCCCCGGCGAGCGGCATCCAGCGCCAGCACCACGCACTGCGAACCGAATCGGTCCGCCAGCGCCGTGATCAACGTGGGATCAACCACCGCCGCGGTGTTCACGCCCACCTTGTCCGCCCCCGATTCCAGCAGCGCCGCCGCATCCTGGATCGTCCGCACCCCGCCGCCGACCGTCAGCGGGATCGAAAGCCGCTCCCGCACCGCCGCGACGGTGTGCAGCGAGGTCTTGCGTCCTTCGGGCGTCGCCGACACGTCCAGCAGCACCAGTTCGTCGGCACCTTGCCGCTCATACTCCGCGGCGAGGGCCACGGGATCACCCGCATCGCGCAGGTTCTGAAACTTCACTCCCTTCACGACGCGTCCATCGCGCACGTCCAGGCACGGAATGATGCGGGAAATCAGCATGCCGCACGCTCCTGGCTTCCCGTGCGTTCCGCCACCCCCGCCCGTGCGAGCCACCGCGCCAGCAGCCCCGCGCCCCACGCCCCCGAAAGCTCCGGATGAAACTGACACGCCAGCACCGCCCCGCGCTCCATCCCCGCCAGGAACCGCTCACCGTGCGTCGTCCACGCCCCCGTGAACCCCGGTGGCAGCGTCACGGCGCGGTACGAGTTCGCGTAGTACGCATCCCCGCTCCCCAGCATCTCGCACCCTTCCCCCGCGCTCACGTGGTTCCACCCAAGCTGCGGAATGCGAACGCCCTCGGCAAACCGCCCGATCTCACCCGGCACGACCCCAAGCCCGCGAACGCCCGGCGACTCCTCGCTCCCCTCAAACAACACCTGAAGCCCCAGGCAGATCGTCAGCGTCGGTCGCCCGGCGAGGATTCGATCCCGGAGCACATCCTCCAGCCCATGCTCGCGTAGCGCCGACATCGCCGCCGCGAACGACCCCACGCCCGGCAGCACGACCGCCTTTGCCGACTCGATCTCCGCCGCCTCCGCCGTCAGTACGGGCCGCACGCCGCGGCGCGAGAGCGCCGCGACCACCGACGCCAGGTTCGCCGTCCCCGTGCGAACCACGTGCACCGTGTCACACCGCGTGTCGTCCACAGGATTGCCCACTTACAGCACTCCCTTGGTCGACGCCGCCGCCGCGTCCCCCGTGCGCGCAATCGCCTGACGCAGCGCCAGCGCCAGCGCCTTGAACGCCGACTCAAGCCGGTGATGGTCGTTGGACCCCCGAATCACGTCCAGGTGCAGACAGAACCGCCCCGCCGTCGCCATCGACGCGAAAAAGTGCGGCGCGTTCTCGCACGACAAATCCCCCAGCTTCTCCCGCGTCAATCCAAGATCGATCGTCGCGCTCGGGCGCGTCGCCAGGTCCACCACCGCCCGGGAGAGCGATTCATCCAGCGGCGCGTACGCCGAGCCAAACCGCACGATCCCTCGCCGATCCCCCAGCGCCTGATCGATCGCCATCCCCATCACCAGCGCGCAATCCTCCACCGTGTGATGGTCGTCGACCGCCAGGTCACCCTTGCATGTAAGCGTCAGGTCCAGCCTGGCGTGGCACGCCAGCGCCGTCAGCATGTGATCGAGAAACCCAACCCCCGTCGAGATCTTCACCACGCCCGTCCCATCGAGGGTGAGCGAGGCCGTGATCTCCGTCTCCGCCGTCGCCCGGCGGATCTCCGCTCTCCGCGGGTCAATCGCGTTGCTCATCGAAATGTCTCCAGCACGCCGCGCAGCCGATCAAACGCGGCAGGTTCTCCCGGACACGTGATCCGCAGGCAGTTCACAAGCTCCTCGCGGCCCGTGAACAGCCGCGTGACGATCCCCCGCGCCCCAAGCGCGGCTGCAACGTCCGCCGCCCGCCCCGAGCGCAGCAGCACAAAGTTCCCCTGCGAATCAAATACTTCGTTCCCCCCGGCGCGAAGGATTCCAGTCAGCTCGGCCCGTTCCCTGCGAACCTGCTCGATCCCACCCTTCACACGTGCCGAAAGGTGCGCCCTCGCCCACGCCGCGATCGCCGCGCTGGGCGCCGCGACCGCATACGGCTGCCCCACCGCCCGCAGCCACGAGATCACCTCCGCGCCCCCCACCGCGTACCCCACCCGCAGTCCCGCAAGCCCCCAGGCCTTGCTGAACGTTCGCACGACCACCGCGTTGGGCAGCGCCAGCGCCGCGCCCGTCAGGTCCTCATCCGCAAACTCCGTGTACGCCAGGTCCACCACCAGCAGCGCCCCGGGCGCCCTGCGCGAAAGCCGCTCAAGGTCCTGGGCCCTCGCCGTGCCCCCCGTCGGGTTGTTGGGCGTCACCACAAAGATCGCCTTCGTATCCGGCGTGATCCCCGCCTCGATCTCCTCTACCGGAAACGCGCCCCCCATCCACGCCGTCTCCCGCAGCGTCGCGCCCGCGAGCCGCACGTACCGCGGGATCATTTCAAACGTCGGCGTGGTCGCCAGCGCCGTCCTTCCCGGCTCCAGCACCGCCTGGCAGATCCGGCACAGCGCATCGTCCCCCCCCGCCGTCACCACCAGCCGCTCAGCATCAACCCCCATCTCCTCGCACAACATCCGCTCGAGCACCGCCACGTCGGGATACTCCCGCAGCGCCTCCGGCAGCACCGCCGCAATGCCCCCCGCAATTCCACCGCTTTCAAGCAGCGACAGCGGCCCCTCGTTCGCATCCAGCTTCAGCGGGCGCTCCCCCGATGCCCTTGCGGACCCCGAGTTCCCCGCCGCCGTCCCGCCCCCCGCCCGGCGGTACGCCGTCGCGCTCCCCGCCCGCGACGCAGGAATCACTCCCGCCGCGCCGCTCATGGCACCACCTGCGAGATCGGAGAAATCACGATATCCGTCCCGCCGCGCTCCTTGATCCGCAGGATCAGCGAGGGAAGCTGGTCGCGCGGCACCGCCGACTTCACCGCAAACCCCGCGTCACCGTGCAGCTTCGCCATCGTCGGCTCCCGCATGCACGGAAGGATCTCTACCACGCCCTCCAGCTTGTCCGCCGCCACGTTCAGCTCCAGCATCACCCGTCGCCGCGCGTCCAGCACCGACCGCACCAGCATCGCGATCGCCTCGATCTGCGGCCGCCGCGAAGGATCGTTCCACGCACGGTTTGACGCGTACAGACGCGTCGAGGACTTCATCAGCTCCTCCACGATCGTCAGGTTGTTCGCCTCCAGCGTCGCCCCGCTCGCCGCGATATCAATGATGCAGTCCGCGTCCTCGGGCGGGAACACTTCCGTCGCCCCATACGACCGCACAAACCGGTCCTCCTTCCCCCGCGCCTTGATCCACGCCTTGGTCAGCCGGTCAAATTCCGACGTCACCACCAGCGGCCGCTCCGGCAGCTTCCCATCCACCACCAGCGACTTGGGCGCCGCCACCACCACGCGAACCACGTCCAGCCCCGTATCCAAAACCTCCACCAGGTCCACGCCCAGCTCACGCACCCAGTCCGCGCCCGCAAACCCCAGCTCGCGCGTCCCCGTGTGCAGCATCTCCACGATGTTCTGCGGCTTGAGGATCTTGCACTCGATCCCCGGCGTTGAAACCGTCGGCCGGTACCCGCGGGCCGACGTACCGATGCGGATCCCCGCGTCGGCGAGAAGCTGGAGCACCCCGTCGTGCATCCGCCCCTTGGGCAGCGCGATGCGCAGCGGATCGGCCGGATTGCTCGCCGAGAGCAGCCCCGCGGCGGAGGCCAAGGTCGAACTGGAACTGCCGGCAGGACGTGAAGCGCTGGACATGGAAACTCCTGGCTGGATAAAGCCCGGATCCTTCGCAGCGATCGGTTTGCCTCAAAAGCAAAGCGACGCCGGAAGGTCCGGCGTCGATCGTGATCGTCAAAGCGTGTCAGCTCGCGGTCACACCGTCACCGGCCCTCAACGTGGGCATGGTGGTGATGGTGGCCGAAATGAAAGAAAGACGTGCGCATGAGCCGCAAACACTAGATTCACTTCCATCCAGGGTCAAGCAGAGCGTCTTCCCCTCTCCGTCGCCCCGCTCACCCTTCCCGCGCCCCGTTCCGTGTTACCAGACCCGCCGTACGCGCTCCCACCACGCATCCAGCATCCCCCGGTCCCCCGCCATCGCGCCCTCCAGCGTTACCTCCTCCGGCGGGGACACGAACTCCTCCAGCCGCTCGGCGATCCCCCGGCGCGACCCCGCCGGCGCCAGCGTCAGCAGGTGCCACAGCGTCGCCGCATCCGATCGCTCCGCCGCCCGCAGCACACCCTCCAGCAGCATCTCTACCTCGCGCTCACCGCTCCCCCCCGCCCCAAGCGCCGCCTCCACACCCTCCAGCGCCGCGCGAAACTCCGCGCTCGCCTCCTCACGCCACGGCACCCCCGGCTCCCCACCCTTCGCCGCGGAGCTCTGATACCCCGCCGGCACCCGCGCCGTGCGAACCTTCCCACCCAGCTCCACCCATCCGCTGGTCACACGCAGCACGCTCGACCCATCCGGCCTCGCCTCCAGGTCGTACACGCACCCCATGTCCACCGCCGTCGCCGCCGGTGTATCCACCACGAACAGCCGCGGCGGCGCCGTGATGAACGCGTGCAGCTTCCCCTCCGCCAGCTCCATCCGCTGCTGATCCTCCCCCGTCCGCGTCAGCCTCACCTTCGAGTTCGGCTCGATCGTCACCCGCCCGATCGACACCCCCGACACCGCCGCCCGCGAATACGGGTCCGTCACGATCCACTGGTTCGACGCCAGCCTCGCCTGATCTCCCACCACCGTCCCGCCCAGGCGTGGGCTCCCCGCGAGCGATTCCACCGCCCAGCGCACCCCGCTCCCCGCCGGCGGGATTTCCGCCGCGGGCTCGCCCCGCCGCGCCGCAAGCACCGCCGCGCCCGCCAGCACCAGGCACGCCGCCGCCGCCAGCACGCGAGCCAACGCGAGTGGCCGCCGAGACACGTCCAGTCCCGAACCAACAGACGCCCCCGCGCGCAGCGGCGCCGCCGCCCGCTCCAGCCTCACCACCGCGGGATCGACCTCTCCGCTCATGTCCCACAGGTACGACTCTCCCTCATTCACGGGCCCGCCCGCCGAATGTGAACGGTGCTCATTCATTGTTCTTCGCTCCATCCAAGCTCCCGGCGCAGCAGCGTCATCCCCCGGTGCAGCGCCACACGCACCGCCGCGTGCGATCGACCCGTCCACGCCGCGATCTGCGGGCCCGTGAACTGCTCCACCAGCCGCATCACCAGCACGCCCCGATACTCCTCCGGAAGCCGCTGGATCGCCTCCAGCACCTCCGCCGCATCGAGCTTCCCCGCGCCCGGTCCCTCGCCGCTCCCCCCGGTGACCCGCGTGCGTTCCGCCAGACGCATCAGCACGCCCCACCGCCGAGCGATCCTTCGCCGCGTGCTCATCGCCGCCCGCCGCGCAATCCCCGCGAACCACGGACCCACGCCCCCGTCCTCCCGCTGACCCTCAAACCCCCGCATCGCCAGCAGGAACACGTCCTGCAGCACATCATCCACCTCGTGCGGCCGGCAATAGCACAGCACCACCGCGCGGATCATCCGCCGGTGCCGCTCAAACACCCGCAGCGCCGCCTCCGAATCCCCCTGCCTCGCCGCACGCAGATCCGCCCTCTCAGCATCCATCCCCAGCGTCAGCTCACGCTCCCCCACGAGCGCGCCCGCAGTGTCTATCGCACCAACGACAACATCCCCCCGGTGTTCCCGGGGGAATGTGGCCTGGGCATGGGCGTTTCTGGTCAGCGTCGCGCTCCCGCGAACTCTTCCTGTGCCCGCAACGTCACTTCTTCCCCGCCGCGACCCGCCTCACCTGTTCGATCGAGGCCGTGAAGTTCTTCAGATGGGCCGCGATGTTGGTTTCCAGCAGTTCGTTCCCTTCGCACGCCCTCACCGCCGCCAGGATGTGGCGGTCGTAGATGTCGTCCCTGGTCCCGATGTCGTAATTCCATTCCATGTTGCGCATCGCCGGGTGCGTCATCACCGCCGCCCCGAACTGCATCTCCGCCATTTCCCGCGGGCCCGCGCCGATCTCCTTCGCCAGTTTCAGCGCCTTCTCCATGATCATGTACCCCGGCACGCCCTTCGCTTCCCCGAACTTCGGCGCCGAGCCCATCCCCACCTGGTTCAGGCACCCGATGAAGTACGCAACGTCAAACCACGACGCCGGATCCAGCTTACCAGAGGCCTCCCCCAGCATGACCCAGCCCCCCCGCCTGCCGATCAGTTCCCACGCCAGCCGCTCACCCTCCGCCGGCGTCTGATAACTGATATACACCGCCGCCCGCCGCAGCGTTTCCATCCGCACCAGCGTGCTGGATTCCGCCGCGAGCAGCGCCGCGGTATCACCCGGCAGCTTCAGCACGTCGTACCCCGACGCCGAGCCCCCGCGCCCCCCATCCCACGGCAAGCTCTTGGCCTTGCCGATCATCACCTCATGGCACACCATCGGCGGGCCGAACGGCGCATAGGCGATCGCCGAAACGCTCGCCGCCGTCACCGCATGCACGGCCGGGGAACCTGTTCCGCTCGCCGAGCTGCTGAACGCGCCCGCCAGCAGGGCGCCCGCCGCCCCCGCCAGCGCGACGCGCCGCGCCGCAAGTCCAGGAACGTGAGTACACCAGCGAGCCAAGCCGCGAGCCAACCCAGGAACAAGCCAGCGAGCGCCAGGGGCGTGGACATTCATCACAAGGCTCCTTGAAAAGGTGCGGCCCTTCCGCACGCTTCCAGACGCTGCCCGGCCCGCGGGTGTTAGCCATCGCCGCTTCATTTTTTCTCTCAGGGGCCACGGGGCCCCTGGCTCCTCCGCGCCCGGCAACCAGCACGCGCCGCCATACCATCGACCGATGACCGGCCCAGGCACCCAGCATCCTCCCGCGACGGCGATCACCATCGGCAACTTCGACGGCGTCCATGTCGGCCACGCCGCACTCGTGCGGACCTGCCGGGAGGCCGTCGGTCCCCGCGGCCGCGTCGTCGCCATGGCCTTCGATCCCCACCCCGCGAGCACCCTCGCCCCGGGCAAAGAGCCCCCGCGCCTCACATCCTTCGCGCGGCGAGCAACGCTGCTGAAGGAACTCGGCGCCGACGACGTCCTCCAGCTCCAGCCCACCCCCGATCTGCTGGGACTCGCGCCCGAGGAATTCATCGACCGCCTGGTCATGCCGCTCGCCCCGTCGACCATCGTCGAGGGTGAGGACTTCCGGTTCGGCAAGCGCCGCGCCGGAGACACCCGCGTCCTGAGCGAGCTGGGCACCTCCCGCGGATTCCAGGTCCGCATCCCTTCCGCCGTCGAGGTCGCCCTCGCCGACCAGCTCATCGTGCGAGCCTCCAGCACCCTCGCCCGCTGGCTCATCGGCCACGGCCGCGTCCGGGATGCCGCGACCGTGCTCGGCCGCCCGTATGTCGTCGAAGGTCAGACACTCCAGGGCGACCAGCGCGGCCGCACCATCGGCTACCCCACCGCCAACGTCCACACCGACCAGCTCCTGCCCGCCGACGGTGTCTACGCCGGCACGATCACCGCCCCCGGCGGCGAGCCTCACCTCGCCGCGATCAATGTCGGCAAGCGCCCCACCTTCAATGGCGTCCAGCGCCGCATCGAAGCCTTCGCCATGAATCCGGATGGTTCGGCAGCCCCGCTGCCCCAGTCCTACGGCTGGCAGACCCAGGTCACCTTCGACCACTGGATTCGCGAGGATCTGCGCTTTGATTCCGTCGGAACCCTGGTCGAGCAGATCGCCCGGGACGTCGCCGCATCCCTGTGCTTCCTGAGGTGTTCCGCAACTTGAAGCCTACGCTCGCAGCCGACGACTTCTCTTCGCTCAGCACACCGAGGTACGGCGCATGGCCGATGGCTGGTCCACCAATTCCACGCTCGAATCCATGGCCTCCTGGCTCCGCCTCCAGCGGCGCGTCGTGGTCCTCACGCACGTGAAGCCCGACGGCGACGCCATCGGCTCCACCATGTCCATCGTGCGGGCGATCAATCTGCTCCGCCCCGGCGCCCCCGAGCCCGCCGCCGAGGCCTGGTACTTCGGCCCCATGCCCACCTTCGCCGAGCACGTCATCGGCGACACCCCCTACCACAACTTCCAGCAGCGCTCCCACCCCGCCACCGAGCCCGACGCCATCGTCATCGCCGACACCGGCTCGTGGACCCAGCTCGAGCAGGTCAAGGACTGGCTCGCCCCCCGCGCCGACCGCGCCGTCCTCATCGACCACCACCGCCACGGGGATCCCGCCTCCGCGAGCCGCCGCGTCGTCGAGCCCACCGCCGCCGCGGCCTGCCAGCTTTCCGCCGAGCTCTGCCGCCTCATCCTCCAGCTCCCCTCCATCTCCAAACTTCCCACCCCCGTCGCACAGATGTGCTACCTGGGCATCGCCACCGACACCGGCTGGTTCCGCCACAGCAACACCACCCCGCAGGTCCTCCGCGTCGCCGCCGACCTGCTCGACGCCGGCGTCGACGCCCCCGAGCTCTATCGCGTCGTCGAGCAGACCGACCGGGAGGCGCGACTCCGCCTCCTCGGTCGCGCGCTCTCCAGCATGGAACTGCACGATCAGGGACGCTTCGCCCTGCTCTCCGTCACGCGACAGGACTTTTCCGACTTCCACGCCGAGCAGGGTGATTCCGGCGGCTTCGCCGACTACGCCCAGTCCATCCAGACCGTCCGCGTCGTCGCCATGTTCACCGAGTCCGAGCCCGACGAGCGCGGCAACCCCGTCACCAAGGTCAGCCTCCGCAGCAAGGACGGTCCCGGCGGCGTCGATGTCAACCAGGTCGCCCGCCGCTTCGACGGCGGCGGACACATCCGCGCCGCCGGCGCTCGCATCGCCGCCCCCATCCAGGAAGCCCGTCGCCAGGTCCTCGCCGCACTCCGCGAAGCCCGCTAGTTCCCGGAGCATTCCAGGACTCGACCCATGACACCTCCCCACCGCCCATCAGGTTCACGCCAGCCCGGCCCCGGCTACCAGCGTCGCGCGCGGGAACGCGCCGAGCTCGCCGGCCCCGGCCCGCGCGGTGAATCCACGCGGCGCGGCGGCCCCGCCCTCACCAAGCCCCCCCTGCGGCTCTTGACCACCACGCTCTGGGAATACCCCAGCCAGCACTATGAGTCCGAATCGGGCTCGAGCATGCAGGGTGACAAGAACTACGTCGGTGCCACGCCCTCGTGGATCATCTGGCAGCTCCTCACCCGCTACACCCGCGAGAACGACCTGGTCATCGACCCTATGTGCGGCAGCGGCACCACGATCGACGTCGCCCGCGACCTCAAGCGACGCGGGCTGGGCTACGACCTCGCCCCCTCCCGTCCCGACATCTTCCGCGCCGACGCCCGCAAGGTTCCCCTGGAAGACGCCAAGGCCGACTTTGTCTTCATCGATCCTCCCTACTCCACCCACGTGGACTACTCCGAGGATCCCGCGTGCATCGGCAAGCTCGACGCCGCCGGTGAAGACGGAGGCCGCGCGTACTACGAGGCGATGGAGAAGGTGATCTCCGAAGCCCACCGCGTGCTCCGGGACCGCCGCTACATGGCCCTGTACGTCAGCGATTCCTGGAAAAAGCGGGCCCCCGCCGCCGGGGCCAAGGCCCAGCCCCCCGCGCCCGACGGCACCGGCGCGGGCGTCTTCATGCCCATCGGCTTCGAGCTCTTCGCCATGATGCGGCGGCTCTTCACCCCCATCGACATCATCGCCGTCGTTCGCCACAACCAGAAGCTCCAGCGAGGCAACTGGCACAAGGCCGCCGAGGAAGGCAATTTCTACCTGCGCGGCTTCAACTATCTCTTCATCATGAAGAAGCAGGACGGCCCGGCGCGCCCGCCCAGGGAAAGCGGCAAAGAGCACCCCGCTCCCTCATCCCACCGCTCCAGGGCAAGATAGACGGCCGTCAATAGGCCCGGCGGGCTCTCGTGCATCCGCCGCCTGTGCTCCAGCTCCGCTGAAGCGACTTACCATCAGCCATGACCGCCCCCTCCCCGATCCTTGAACAGCACGCCCGTCGCGGCGCGTTCTTTTCCGAGTACGGCGCCGCGGAGGGGCAGGCGGGCATCCGCGTCGTCGCCGCCTTCGGACCCATCGAGCTCGAATACGCCGCCATCCGCCGCTCCTGCATCCTGCTCGACCAGCCCCAGCGCGGCGTCGTCGAGGTCACCGGCCCCGACCGCATCGAGTTCCTCAACCGCATGATCACCCAGGACGTGCGCGGCATCGCCCCCGGTGAATCACGCCGCTCCTTCTGGCTCAACCGCAAGGGTCGCATCGACGCCGACCTGCGCGTCTGGCACTTTGACGACCGCACCCTTCTCGAGGTCGATGCCCTCGCCGCCGGCCGCACCGTGGACGGCCTCTCGGCCTACATCGTGATGGACGACGCGGCGATCCGGGACATCTCCGCCGCGACGCACCGGCTTTCCCTCCACGGCCCGGCCGCCGCGGCGGTGCTCGCCGACCTTGCCGAAGACTCCGCGTCGCGCGAGGCGCTGCTGAACATCGCCCCCGGCCGCTGCGTGCTCTTCAGCCTCCGCGGCGAGCCCGTCGTCGCCGCCCGCGAGGACCAGACCGCCGAGATCGGCCTGGAACTCATGTGCCCCGCGGGATTCGCCGGCCATCTGTACGGCGACATCCTGGATCGCGGCGGGTGGACACGTGCGGAGAACGCGGACGACCGGGGCCACGCCTCCCCCACCGCCGGCGCCGCCCGCGCCGAGGCTCGCGTGCGCCCCGCGGGCTGGCACGCCTTCAACATCGCCCGCATCGAGGCCGGCACGCCCCTGTACAACATCGATTTCGGGCCCGACTCACTCCCGGCGGAGACCGGCGTCTTTGAGGACCGCGTCTCCCTCACCAAGGGCTGCTACCTGGGGCAGGAGATCGTGGCGAGGATGCACGCGCGCGGGCATCCCAAGCGCCGGCTGGTGGGCATCAAGCTCGCCCGCGATATTCCGCTGCCGGGTCCCGCCGACAACGGCCTCACGGTCCCCCGCCAGCCCGAGACCGGCTCGCTCATCTTCGCGGCGAGCGAGGGGGCCGAGTCCGTCGCCGCGGCTTCCACGGAAGACGCGAGCAAGGCCGCGATCGGTGCGGTGACCAGTTCGGCGAGCAGCCCCATGCTGGGCCAGACGCCGCTGTGCCTGGCGATGGTGAAGTACGAGCTCGCCGTGCCCGGCGCCGCGGTGGGCGTTGAGGCCGAAGGCCGGGTGGTGCGCGGGGTTATCCAGCCCTCCCTGCGGTTCTACAGCAGGCCCTGACGGTCCCGATCATGCGAGCAGAAGGGCACACCGCGTTCTTCGGCCGTGGATGCCGCGCCGTGACGTCGGTCGAAGGGAGGATCCATGGGTCCAACCTGCGGCGTGGAACGCATGGGAAGCGATCGTGGTGCATAACCACTTCTGTGCGCACGCAACGCGTCGATCCGGTACGGATTCTGGTTTAATTGCTGCTGGATTTCCGCTCAATCGCCATGGCGCTGGCGGAGCTTGGCGCTCAGCCGCAGCAGCAGCTGGACGCGCTCGAACTCGTTGATCCAGTCCTGCATCGTCGCGGCGACTTCGTCGGCGGGAACCGGGGCGCCCGGGAGCGGGCAGGAAATGCCCAGGGAGCGGGCGGCGATGGCGCGGTAGCGGGTGAGCGAGCGGTCCCCGAGGATTGAGACGAACTCGAAATCCTCGTTCATGAAGATGACGGTCGGAACGCGGTTGCCGCCGCAGATGCGGACGGCGTTGGAGAGCTCCATGTGCTCGTCCCGGTCCACGAACCGCACGTCGATCGCGGCGGCGTTGCCCGCGGCGATCACCGGGAACAGCGGGCACTGCTGCACGCAGTCCCCGCACCAGGTCCCGGAGATGACCAGCACGGGCATGCGCCGGGTGAACGAGCCCAGGAGAGTCGCCTGCTCGGGTCGGAGCGCCGGGACGCGGGCGGCGAAGCGGTTCCAGTTGGCCTGCTGGTCGGCGCTGCCGGTGGCGACGTAGGCGTCGTAGGCAAGGCCCGCGCTGAACGAACGCTGGAGCATGTCGGTCGTCACCATGGCGAGCCTCCGTGGGATGGGATGGTCGGAAGAACGGATCGGAGAAAGCGGGGCGCGGCGGGGGGTCAGAGCTGCCAGAGGCTCGAGCCCCAGGTGAGGCCGGCGCCGAAGGCCAGGAACATGACTTTCTGACCATCCTTGACGCGGCCGGCCTTGCGGATCTCGTCGAAGACCAGCGGCACCGAGGCGGCGACGGTGTTGCCGTAGCGGTCGATGTTCACGTGGAGCTTCTCGGGGGGGAGGCCGAAGCGTTCCCGGGCGGCTTCGAGGATGCGGGCGTTGGACTGGTGGCAGACGTAATGGTCCACGTCGTTGGGAGAGACGCCGGCCTTCTCCAGGGTCTGCTCGATGAGCTTGGAGAAGGTGCCGACGGCGAACTTGAACACCGCGCCGCCGACCATCTGCACAAGGTTGAGCCTCGCGGGGTCGTAGGGATCCCCGGGGGGAAAATCGGCTTCCCGGCAGGGAATGTAGAGGTGCCTGGAGCCGGCGCCGTCGGAGTGCATCGCCTGGGCGACCAGGCCCTTGCCGGCGTCGTCGGTGATGCGGAGGATGACCGCGCCCGCGCCGTCCCCGAAGAGGACGCTGGTGGCGCGTCCGGCGGTGGTGAACTGCAGGTGGCGGGTGATGCAGTCGGCGCCGATGACCATGATGCTGCGGTAGGCCCCGCTGCGGATGAGGTCGTGGGCGACGTTGAGGGAGTAGACGAAGCCCGAGCAGGCGCCGTTGATGTCGAAGCCGCCGGCGTTGGGGGTTCCGATGGCGTGGGCGACCTTGCAGGCGATGGAGGGCGTGGGTGAATCGGGGGTCATCGTGGCGACGATGACCAGGTCGATGTCGGCGCCGGTGAGGCCGGCCTCGGCGAGGGCGGCCTTGGCGGCCTGCACGGCGAAGTGGCCGGTGGATTCATCGAGCTCGGCTTTGTGGACGTAGCGGGACTTGATCCCCGTGCGCTGGGTGATCCACTCGTCGCTGGTCTCCATGAACTGTTCGAGATCGGCGTTGGTGTAGCGGGTCTTGGGGAGGCAGGATCCGGCGCCGGCGATCCGCACTCCAAACCGCGGGCCGGCGGGGTGGCCTGCCCTGGACAGGGACGCGGGCCGAGTATGGGAAGCACCGTCGGCCGCCGAACCTGAACTCATGCCGATTCTCGCTCTCGTGCGTGGGAAGTGATGCGGTCAGACCTCGGGCACCGGGCTGACTGCCGCCAGGCGCTCGACGATGGCGTGGTTGACGCCCGACCGCACGAATTCCTGGCAGGCACGCACGGCGGACTTGATGGTACGGGGCTGGCTGGATCCGTGCGCGATGAGGCACACGCCGTTGACGCCCAGGAGTGGCGCCCCGCCGTACTCGTGGTAATCGTGCTTCTTGTAGAGCTCCTTCATGATGGGCTCGAACTGGAGAAGCAGGTTGGGATCGAAGGTGGCGATCTCACGGACCAGGGCCCGCATGAGGCTCGAGGCCATGCCCTCGGCCATCTTCAGCAGCGTGTTGCCGGTGAAGCCGTCGGTGATGACCACGTCGGCGGAGTTCTCGAAGAACTCCCGGCCTTCGATGTAGCCGACGTAGTTGACGCCGGGGGTGGACTTGACCAGCTCCCGGGTTTCCTTGGTCAGGCCGGTGCCCTTGGCCTCTTCGGACCCGATGTTCATCTGGGCGATGCGCGGGTTCTGGATGCCCAGCACGGTGCGGGCGTAGGTCTCCCCCATCAGGGCGTACTGCCAGAGGTGCGTGGGCCGGGGCTCGGGGTTGGCGCCGGCGTCGATCAGCACGACGGGGCCGTGGAAGGACGGGATGGTGACGGCGATGCCGGGGCGGTGGACGTAGGGCAGGCGGCGCATGTGCATCATCGCGGCGGCGACGCAGGCGCCGGTGTTTCCGGCGGACAGGACGGCGTCGCAGCGGTTGGGATGCTTCTCCGAGCCCAGGAGGGCCATGCGGACGATCGAGGAGTCTTTCTTGGTCTTCACCGCGATGGTGGGTGAAGCGTCCATCTCGATGACTTCGGTGGTGGGCTCGATGACCAGGCGTGGATCGTTGATCCCGCGATCGTCGAGCATCTCCCGGATGATGGCGGCGTTTCCGATGAGGACGAGCTGGTCGTCATCTGCCAGCAGACTGATAGCCTCGATGCATCCTTTGAGGATCGCCTCGGGGGCGTGATCGCCCCCCATCACATCGACTCCCAGGCGCATGAGCAGTTTCCCGCGGCCCCGCGTTGGGCCCTCCGCCCGGACGGAGCAACCAAAGGCCATGGGCCCGCTCCCGACCGGGATGACTCAGATCCTATAAGAACACGGCGCTGCACGCGGCGAGCCCGCTCGCCGGCCTGGGGCGGTCAACAACCTCCCGGGCTTGCGGGGACGCGCTGTGGCAGCGCCGACGAGCGATCAGTCGTTGCCGACGCCGATGCCCAGCTTGGGGACCTTGATGCGAAGGCCGGCGCGGACGTACCCGGATTCCTTGCAGGCCCGGTGATGGGCCTTGGGCATGCCGCTCAGCGGGCACAGGGTCTGGGTGGTGGTGGCCATGGCGTGGTGAGAACGCCGACGACGCGTACGACCGTAGCTCTGGCGAAAGGCAGGTTGCATACCAGCGAACTCCACACGGCGGCCGAGCCGCCCGAATGACTTTGACCGATCCCCGGGCCACGGGCCGGGGCTGTTTTCAGGGACCCAGAGGGTATTCGTGCGGGTGTGTCGGGTCAAACCCGGGGCGGATGGCCGCGGGGGGAGCGGCGAAGGGCCGCGGAGGGCGGAGGAGGGCGGCGGAGGTCTTGGAAAGGGTGGAGGAGGGAGCGAGGAGGGGGATTGTACGGGGGAAAGGCGGGAGAGGCCGCGGATTGACGCGGATGAACGCGGATAGGAATGGGGGGAGAATGGAGGGGGAGGGAAGAGTGAGAAGGGGAGAGATTGGGAGAGGGGTATCGAGACATGGACCGGGGGTATGAGGGTGGGTGGGATTAGAGGCTGGGCGGGACGGGCGTGGTGGTGAGAGACGCCAGCGAAGGGGGAGGGTCGGGGTGGCGCGGGCTGGTTGGTGCCCGAGGGGAGAGGGATGTCGAGGGATGTCGAGGTGACTGGACTCACTTGCTGGCCCGGATACCATGGTCGGGCCGCGAGCGACATTGGTCGAGCGGCGACGCGTTGGGTCGTGAAAGCGATCGGCGACGGGCCCTCCTAGCTCAGTTGGTAGAGCAGCTGACTCTTAATCAGCGGGTCGAAGGTTCGAGTCCTTCGGGGGGCATTCCGAAAGATTGAACGGCGTCGCACGCTTTCGCAAGTGCCTGCAATGCAGGCACTTTTTCATTTTCGGGGGGGTGGGCTTTCGAGTCGGTGCGGCCTGATTCGGCTGCTTGCTGCACCGGATTCTGCACCGCTTTCTTGACGCCCTCTTGGAGGGCCGCGGCGAAGTCGGACTCTCGAACGAACAGGTAGCTCTGGGTTGCGACCGTCGTGGTGTTGCCCAGCCACTCGCAGACGACGTGCAGCGGGAACCGTTCGGTCAGTTCCGTCTGACGCGAAGCGCGTAGGTTGTGCCACACTCGGGGCCACGGCTGGAGGCCAGCCCGGCGGATGATCCGCTTGAACTGGGTTCCGAGGTTGGGACCAACCCGCCCGTAGCCGTCCTTGCGGCGGTACCGATCGGTGACCACATACCCCTCACCCCCACCAGCTTCGCGAGCGGCCTCGCGAAGATGTGGCACCAGTTCAGGGAACAGCGGGATGATCCGTGTCTCTTGGTTCTCGTTGCCCTCCGTCTTTGGAGAGTTCACGGTGATCCGACCCCGTTCCCAGTCGATGTCCTCCCAGCGGAGGGCGAGGTGCTCGCTGGGGCATCGCAAACCACCGAATCGCGAGAGCGCCACAAGGAGCCGCCATTCATTGTCGGGACAGGCGGCGAGCACACGTTCGATTGCCTCTCTTGGCACGAACCGAAGGCGAGTGGAGTTGGTCTGGCTGCCTGCGGATATTTCGGAGAACGGGCTTTCATCGATCAGCTTCTGCTTAACCGCTCGGCGGAACAGTTGTCGAGCGACTTTGATGTACTTGGCCGTTGTCGCTTGCGCCAATCCCGAGTCTCGCATCGCTCGCTTGAAACCCTCGGCATCGGCGGCGGTGATACTCGTGATGAGGCGATCTCGGCTGAAGTGCTTCTCCAACTCACGCCGCGCGGCCTTGTAGTTTCGTTCGGTAGATGGCTTGATCGACAGTGACACAAGGTACTCGTC
>JBGAHA010000019.1:0-53771 GCA_044226385.1 Phycisphaerales bacterium | reverse complement strand
GCTCCCGCGGGGCTCCGCCCCGCTCCGCCTCTCGCGTTCGGGCCTGCGGCCCTCTCGCTCGCCCGGTCGCTCTCCGCGGGCGGCGGGAAGCGACCCGCTTCACACGCTCTCCCGTTCCGCCCTCGGTCACCCGCTGGGCGCCGCCCCGGCCGCGTCCGCTCGTGCGGCGTCTCCCGCTCTCCTCCTCCGGCCGCGGGCGGGTGCGCCCACCAGCGCCCCGCCGCGGCCGCGTTGTGCGTTTCGCCCTCGGTCACGCACATGCGCCGTCACGGTGGCCGTCCGCTCGGGCGAGCGGGGGATGCTCGCCGCCCCCCGCACCCCAGGCACCCCCCCGAGACACATCCAAATCACCAAGCCGCCCAGCCAGGACGCCCGCCGCCGCGTTCCGAGCCCGCCGATGATCCCCGAAGGCAAACAGGAGCCTCGCCGTGCCCCAGAAACGATCCAAGCCCCGCCCAGGCGTCAAACGAAGCGTCGATCGACCCGCCGCCAAGCCCGCGGCCAGGGCCGCTTCCGCCCACCGCCGCCGCAAACCCGTGGGAAAATCCGCGAACGCACACGCGCAGCACCCCCTCCCCCCCCTCCCCTCCAATCACGCGGACGCGCCGCCGTACGACGTGCTCAACGCTCGAATCGATGCGCTCCTGCAGCTCAGCAACTCGCTGCAGCCGCTGCTCAATCCGCTCTCAGAGCTCGCCGGCATCATGGACGCACGTGGCCTCGCCTTCACCGCGCTCAAGGGATCGACCACGCACATGATCAAGTGGGAGGACCAGTCCGCGAAGGAGATCCAGCGCCTGGGTGTTCGCACGCGCACCGCCACGATGATCCTGCAGAACACCGCCGGCGTCGCGCGAATGTGGGAAGAGAATGTCGGCCGACTCGCCCATAACCTCTTCGCCCTCGCCGACCAGCTCAACACGCTCATCGGCGACCTCTGTCAAACGCTCCCACCCAAGGCCCCAAGCGTCACCACCGCGACGCCCGCCTCCAGCTCGCCTCCAGTCCCGACCGTGAACCCCAGCCCCGTAACTTCGTCTCTCAGCCTGGCCGGCTCTTCAGCTGCGACTCCCACGCCACCAGGGGCCCGCATCGAGATTCCCGACCCCGACCCCGCCCACATCGACCAGGTCGTCGCCGCCACCCTCGGAGCCATCACCACCGCCACCGCCCCGCCAACCCTCCGGCTCGCCCCCGAGAATCCCGACGACACCCCCGGCGCCAACGATCCACGCGGCAAGCATTGACCCGTCGCCACCGCGCCGCGAATCCTCCGACCTGTACCCGAGATTTCCCCAGCTTCCCAAGCTGAATGTCGGGAGTTCGATCCTCCTCGCCCGCTTTGATGAGAACGTCCCCGGATCTTTCCGGGGACGTTTTTTTATTGGCGAGTGGATTGGAAGTGCGTGACGACGTTCGCCTGGTTCAGAACTGTCGTGGTTTGCCGGGGCGTGTGTCTTCTGGACGCGTGCCGGGCTTACGGGGCCGGTCGGCGAAGAAATGTCAGAACAGGAAGCTGATGCCGACGCCGGCGAAGCAGTTGTCGGCTTCGTGGTTGAGACCGACGCCGACGCGGGCGTCGAGTTGGATTCGGTCGGTCAGCAGGTAGGTGGCGCCCAGGTCGGTGTAGTGGGCGGCGTCGGCGCCTTTGGAGTTGGGGCCGATGACGTAGTACTCGGCGAAGCCGGTGGTGCGGGGGAGAAGGGGGAAGGCGAGGTAGAGGGAGGCCTGGCCCTGCGTGAAGCGGTCGCCGCTGGTGGTGGGCCAGGCGAGGTTCAGGTTTCCGCCGAGTGTCAAACTGTTCCATGAATCACCCAGCGACTGTCCCAGGTCGTAGGACCAGATGAGCTTGAGGGTCGGCTCAGGGAGCTGGTTGCTGATCGCGCCCGTGCCGATGCTCAGCGTGGTCTGCGCGCCCAGGACGACCCGGGGCAGCCAGCGGTCCTGGTCGGTGAGCTTGAGCTTGAGGCCCAGGGCGAGATCGTTCCAGCCCTGCGCGGTGCTGACTTCTCCGTGGTCGTCGGTGTGGATCCACGAGAAGCCCGAGGCGATGAGACGGAGTTCCAGGCGGTCGTTGATGACGCCAATGCGGGCGAGGACTTCGGGGCCGTTGTGGCGATGGGTTTCGACGCCGTCGCGGTCGCGGAAGGTGTAGGTATAGCCGGTTTCGAGCTGGAAATGCCCGACGGGTACGAAGCCGGTTCCGTCGCTGAAGCTGGGGCGATCGGTGGAGATCGTGAGGCTTGGCTCCTGGAGGGCGGGAGGAGACGGCACGGCCGATGGCTCGTTGAACGGGGCGGAGCTGGGGGATGGGGCGGGCGGGGGCTCGGCGCCGAGGGCCCACGCCGGGAGTGGACCGGTGAGAACACATCCGCTCCAGATCAGCGCGGTTCGCCATGACGATGACGCGCGATCCCGGGCCGGGGAGGCGTGCGAGTGGCGCTTGGCGCGAGGACGAGCGCGGCGCCGGCGAGAAGTGGGTCGCTCTCGCAGCAGCATACGGGCAACGAGAAGTTCGGCGGCGAGGCCCGCGCTGACGAGGGAGATTGAGGCGGCGTTGATGAGGGTGTCGTTCATCGGGATTCTCCGGCGATGCGGGGAGTGGTTGCGTAACGGAAGCAGTGTCGTGCGGTGACCGGATCGCGTCGATCAAGGCGGCATCAAATCGCTCGCCGGGGCGTCAAGACGGCATCAAGGTGCGTGCACGCCCCGGGCGTCTTTATGGGTTCTTGATGCGCCCGGCTCCATTCCTTATGCGGCGTGCATGGACACGCGCCCGGGAGCTCCCGATGCTCATCCCGACATCGGAGAACACCGTGAACGACGTTTTCTGGATCGCGGGATTGCTGGCGTGCTTCGCGCTGGCGATCGGGCTCATCAGGGGATGTGCGGCGCTTCTGCCGCCCGACACGGGGAGCAAGCCATGACCGTGATGTACGTGGTCGGCGCCGTCATCGCGGCGGCGCTGCTGGCCTACCTCGTGTGCGCACTTCTCAAGCCGGAGTGGTTCCAATGACGACGGGCGTTGCCCAGATCCTCCTGTACCTCGCCGTGCTGGTGGCGCTCGCCAAGCCCCTGGGCTGGTACATGGCGCGTGTATACGAGGGGAAGGCGTGCGGACTTGATCGCGTGCTGGGACCGATCGAACGCCTGCTGTACCGGATGGCCGGAATTCGCGCAGACGCCGAATCGACCTGGCGGCAGTATGCGATGGGCGTGCTGGCGTTCAGCGCGGCGGGGTGTTTGGCGCTGTACGGGATGCAGCGGGCGCAGGCGCTGCTGCCCGCGAACCCGCAGTCGCTGGCGGCGCCGGGCGCGGACCTTTCTTTCAATACGGCCGTTTCGTTCATGACCAACACGAACTGGCAGTCCTACGGCGGGGAGACGACGATGTCGTACTTCACGCAGATGGTGGGGCTGGGGGTGCAGAACTTCGTGTCGGCGGGGACGGGCATGGCGGTGCTTGCGGCGCTGGTCCGGGGGCTCTCCCGACGCTCGGCGAGCACGATCGGCAGCTTCTGGGTCGATCTGACGCGCGGGACGCTGTACATCCTGCTGCCGCTCGCGGTGGTGCTGGCGATCGTGCTGGTGTCGCAGGGAGTGGTGCAGACGTTCAGGCCCTATGAGCAGGTTGGTCTGGTGGAGCCGCTGAGCTTCACCGCCGACGGAGAGGTGCACGCCGTTGCCACGCAGACGGTGCCGCTGGGGCCGGCGGCCTCGCAGGTGGCGATCAAGCAGCTGGGAACGAACGGCGGGGGCTTCTTCAACGTCAATTCCGCCCATCCGCTGGAGAATCCGACGCCGCTCTCGAACTTCCTGCAGATGCTCTCGATCCTGCTGATCCCCGCGGCGTCGTGCTGGATGTTCGGTGAGATGGTGAAGGATCGCCGGCAAGGCTGGGCCGTGATGGCGGCGATGCTCGTGATCTTGGTGGCGCTGCTGGGCGTGTGCGCGGCTGCGGAATGGAGCGGCAATGCACGGCTGGAGGAACTGGGCGTGGACCAGCGAGCGACGCTCATGCAGCCGGGGGGGAACATGGAGGGCAAGGAGGCCCGCTTTGGCATCGCCAACTCCGCGCTGTGGGCGACGGTGACGACCGCGGCCTCCAACGGCTCGGTGAACTCGATGCACGATTCGTACACGCCGCTGGGCGGTCTGGTGCCGATGTGGATGATGCAGCTTGGTGAAGTTGTTTTCGGCGGCGTCGGCTCGGGCCTCTACGGGATGCTGATGTTCGTGATCGTCGCCGTGTTCGTCGCGGGGCTGATGGTGGGGCGGACGCCCGAATACCTGGGCAAGAAGATCGAGCCGTTCGAGATGAAGATGGCGGCGATCGCGGTGCTGCTGCCGTGCGCCCTGGTGCTGGTGGGGACCGCTGCGGCGGTGCTTCTGCCGCAGGGGACGGGCTCGACGAGCAACCCGGGCGCCCACGGCTTCAGCCAGATCCTGTACGCCTTCAGCAGCGCCAGCAACAACAACGGCTCGGCGTTCGCGGGGCTGTCGGCGAACACGCCGTTCTACAACGGCATGCTCGGGGCGTGCATGTTCCTGGGCAGGTTCGGGGTGCTGGTGCCCGTGCTGGCCGTGGCGGGCTCACTGGGGAGAAAGAAGATCGTGCCGGCGTCTTCGGGCACGCTGCCCACGCACACGCCGGTGTTTGTGGGGCTGCTGGTGGCGGTGGTGGTGATCGTCGGGGCGCTCACGTTTGTTCCGGCGCTGGCGCTGGGGCCGATCGCCGAGCAGCTGAGCATGCAACAGCCGTAAGCACGTAGGAGTTCGTTGGGTGTTTCGCCGGTGAAGACCGGCGGCCAGATCAGAGTTACGCCATGCCAAGCATTTCCGTCCGACATTCCATCTTCGACCGCACGCTGATCCTCGCGTCGATCCCTTCGGCCTTCGCGAAGCTCGATCCGCGGGTGCAGATCCGCAACCCAGTCATGTTCGTGGTGTGGGTGGTCAGCGTTCTGACCACCATCCTGGGAGTACAGGCGCTGGTATCACAGGGTGAGGCGCCCGCATGGTTCATCATCTCGATCTCCCTGTGGCTGTGGTTCACCGTGCTGTTCGCCAATCTCGCGGAGGCGATGGCGGAGGGGCGTGGCAAGGCGCAGGCGGCGAGCCTTCGCAAGGCGCGGCATGATGTCATGGCGGCGAAGCTGGGGGCGGTCTCGCGGGATGCCGGCCGCACCATGGTCTCCGCCGCGTCCCTGCGCAAGGGGGACATCGTGATCGTCCAGGCCGGGGAAATCATCCCCGGGGACGGGGAGGTCGTGGAGGGCGTCGCCTCGGTAAATGAATCCGCGGTGACCGGTGAATCCGCGCCCGTCATCCGGGAGTCGGGCGGGGACCGCTCCAGCGTGACCGGCGGCACCACCGTGCTCAGCGACTGGATCATCGTGCGCATCGCCGCCGACCCGGGTGAGAGTTTCCTGGACCGCATGATCGCGATGGTGGAGGGGGCGCGGCGGCAGAAGACTCCCAACGAGATCGCCCTGGACATCCTGCTCGCCAAGCTCACGATCATCTTCCTGCTCGCGTGCGTCACGCTGCTGCCGTACTCGATCTACGCGGTTGCCCAGAGCGTCGTGGCGGATCCGGCCTCCCATGCGAGCCCGATCACGATCACGGTGCTCGCCGCGCTGCTGGTCTGCCTCATCCCGACCACCATCGGGGGGCTGCTCTCGGCGATCCGCATCGCCGGGCTGGATCGGCTGGTGCAGGCGAACGTGATCGCCACCAGCGGACGCGCGGTGGAAGCCGCGGGGGACGTGGATGTGCTGCTGCTCGACAAGACCGGCACCATCACGCTGGGCAACCGCCAGGCGGCGCAGTTCATCCCCGTGGATGGAACCAGCGAGCAGGAACTAGCCGACGCCGCGCAGCTTGCCTCCCTTGCCGATGAAACTCCCGAAGGTCGGAGCATCGTGGTCCTTGCCAAGTCCCGGTTTGGCCTGCGGGAGCGCGATATCACGGCGCTGGGGGCGCATTTCACCCCATTTTCGGCCCAGACGCGGATGTCGGGCGTGGACCTGGATGGTCGGCAGATTCGAAAGGGATCCGCCGACGCGGTCGACGCCTATGTCTCGCGCATGGGCGGACGCCCGAGCGAACAGGCCCGCGCTGCGGCGGGAGAAGTCTCGCGCCGCGGCTCCACCCCGCTGGTCGTCGCCGATGGGAAGGGACGCACGCTGGGCGTTATCGAGCTCAAGGATGTCGTGAAAGGGGGCATCGCCGAGCGCTTCGCGCAGCTGCGCCGCATGGGCATCCGCACCGTCATGATCACCGGAGACAACCCCGTCACCGCCGCCGCCATCGCCGCGGAGGCCGGTGTTGATGATTTCCTCGCCCAGGCGACCCCCGAGAACAAGCTCGACCTTATCCGCAGCTACCAGAAGGGCGGCCGGCTGGTCGCCATGACCGGTGACGGCACCAACGACGCGCCCGCGCTCGCGCAGGCCGACGTCGCGGTGGCGATGAACTCCGGCACGCAGGCGGCGAAAGAGGCCGGCAACATGGTCGATCTGGATTCCAATCCGACCAAGCTGATCGAGATCGTCCAGATCGGCAAGCAGCTCCTGATGACCCGCGGGTCCCTCACCACGTTCTCGATCGCCAACGACGTCGCCAAGTACTTCGCCATCATCCCCGCCGCCTTCGCATCGACCTACCCGCAGCTGGACGCGCTGAACATCATGCGGCTGGGAACCAGCACGGCGATCCTTTCCTCGGTCATCTTCAACGCTCTGGTCATCGTCGCGTTGATCCCTCTCGCCCTGCGGGGCGTTCCGTACAAACCGGTGGAAGCCTCGCGCCTGCTGCGGCACAACCTGCTGGTGTACGGCGTCGGCGGGCTCATTGTCCCCTTTGTCGGCATCAAGCTCATCGATCTTCTGCTCAACCTCTTCTCGTGAGTGCTCCCATGAACCACTTCCGACCCGCCGTCACGTTCCTTCTGGCCTTCACCATCATCACCGGCGTCGCCTATCCGCTCGCCATCACCGCCGTGGCGCAGGCCTTCTTCCCCGCCGCGGCGAACGGGTCGATTCTCCGCGACGCCGCGGGCGTTCCCATCGGGTCCTCCCTGCTGGGCCAGGAGTTCGCATCCCCGGGCCATTTCTGGGGCCGGCTGTCGGCGACGGCTCCCGTTCCGTACACAGGCTTCAACGCGGAGAAGGGCACGGGGTCCTCCGGCTCCAACTACGGCCCCAGCAACCCTGCGCTGCTCGCCGCCGCCAAGGTCCGCCTCGAGGCGCTCGCCGCTGCCGATCGTGCCGCCGGCTACGCACGCCCCGCCGGCCAGCGTGTTCCCGTTGATCTTGTGACCGCCTCCGGAAGCGGGCTTGACCCGCATATTTCCCCGGCCGCCGCCGAGTACCAGCTTCCCCGCGTCGCCCGCGCCCGCGGCCTTTCCGAAGCCGACGTCGCCGCCATCGTGCGGGCCCACACGCGGCCCCGGCAGTGGGGGATCTTCGGGGAGCCCGTGGTCAAGGTGCTTGAGCTCAACCTCGCCCTCGACAAGGCCGCGCGATGACCAAATTTCACCCACTCCCCCGCGTTCGCTACCCTTCCCCCGTGACCACCACGCCGAGGAAACCGGGCGAATGACCCACGCCCGTCCCGACCCAGTCCAGCTCCTGGAGCAGGCCCGCCGAGAGGAAGCCGCGGCGACGCGAGGACGCCTCAAGATCTTCCTGGGCATGGCCCCCGGCGTTGGAAAAACGTACGCGATGCTCAGCGCCGCTCGGCGTATTGCCCGCGACGGCGTGGACGTCGTCGCCGGCATCGTTGAGACGCACGGCCGTGCGGAGACCGAAGAAATCCTGCTCGGCCTCGATCTCCTCCCCCGCCGCAAGGTCGAGTATCGCGGCGTGCAGCTCGAGGAATTCGACCTTGACGCCGCCCTCGCCCGGCGTCCGGAAGTCCTGCTGGTCGACGAGCTCGCCCATACCAACGTGCCCGGCCCCGGCGGCAAATTCGAGAAGCGCTGGCAGGACGTTCACGAGTGTCTCTCCCGCGGGATCGATGTGTTCACGACGCTCAACGTCCAGCACATCGAATCGCTCAACGACGTTGTCGCCCAGATCACCGGCGTCAAGGTCACCGAAACCGTCCCGGATTCCGTCGTCGATCAGGCCGACGAGATCGAGCTGGTCGACCTTCCGCCCGACGCCCTCATCGAACGCCTCCGCGCCGGGAAGGTCTACCAGGCCGAGAACGCTCGCCGCGCCGTCGACCCCGCCGACGGCTTCTTCCGCAAGGGAAACCTTGCGGCGCTGCGCGAACTCGCCCTGCGCCGCACCGCGTCCTGGGTCGATGCACAGATGCGGCAGTACAAGGCCGATCGCGGCATCCGCGCCGTCTGGCCGGCCGGAGAGCGCATCATCGTCGCCGTCAGCCCAAGCCCCATGAGCGCCAAGCTCGTCCGCGCCGCCAAGCGCATGGCCGCGGGGCTGCACGCCGACCTGCTGGCCGTGTACGTCCAGACGCCCCGCACGCAGAATCTGCCGCAGGCCGACCGGGAACGCGTCGTCGAGACGCTGCGCCTGGCCGAGAGCCTGGGCGCCCACACGTCCACCCTCGAGGCACACGATGCCGCGAAGGAACTCATCGCCTTCGCCCGAAGTCGCAACGTGTCGCGAATCGTGGTCGGCAAGACCGAGCGTTCCCGGCTCCGGGACGCGCTGTTCGGTTCGTTCGTGGGCAACCTGATCCGCTCCAGCGGGGATATCGACATCTATGTCATCCGAGGGGAGACGGGCGAATCGGTCGAGCCGGGGAGCGGTTCCGCCGTGATTCCCCGCGCTCGCCGCGGAGGGGCCCGCGCCCTGAGCGGGCGCTACGGCGCCGCCGTGCTCATCGTCGTTGCTATCTCTCTGGCCTGCGGGGCGGTGTTCTCGCGCCTGGAACTGGCGAACATCGCCATGGTCTATCTCGCGGGGGTTGTCATCGCCGCCGCCCGCCTGGGCCGTGGGCCGGCGGTCCTTGCCGCCGTGCTGGGCGTCGCATCCCTGGACTTCTTCTTCGTCACCCCGCGCGGCAGCTTCGCCGTCTCCGACGTGCAGTACCTCCTCACCTTCGCCGTCATGCTCGGCGTGGGCTTGCTCATCGCCGGCCTTACCACGCGCCTGCGAGAGCTTGCCGCCAGCGCCCGGGACCGGGAGCAGCGCACGTCGATGCTCTACGCCCTGTCGCGAGACCTCGCCGCCGCCCAGGACGCCCACCAGGTCTCCACCGTCGCCGCGCGGCACGTGCACGACGCGTTCCACGCCGACGCCGTCATCGCCGTCCTTTCCAACGGGCCCGCTGGACCCATGCTGGAGCCCCTCGCCTTCGCCGGACAGCCCGACTGGTTCGACACGCGTGAGCAGGGTGTTGCCCGCTGGGCCATCGAGCACGGCAAGAGCGCGGGGCTCGGCACCGTCCGCCTCCCCGCCGCGGCCGCCCGCTATACCCCGCTGCGGGGCGCGGCGGGCCGGGCCGGCGTGCTGGCCGTGCGACCGCGGGAGGCCGCCGATGTGCTCGAAACACCGCAGCTCCTGCTGCTCGATACGTTCAGCAGCCAGATCGCGTCGGCCCTGGAACGTGTCGCGCTGATCGAAGGTCAGCAGACCGCCCGTCTGGAGGCACGCACCGAGCGCCTCCGCAGCGCCCTGCTCAGCTCCGTCTCCCACGATCTGCGCACGCCGCTGGCGAGCATCGCCGGCGCGGCAAGCACGCTCGAGCAGGGCCACGACACGCTCGACGCGAGCACCCGCCTGGGACTTACTCGCGGGATTGTGCAGGAATCCCGGCGTCTGAGCGATTTGATCGCCAATCTGGTCTTCGCCACCCGCCTGGATGCCGGCGGGATCACGCTCCACCGGGATTGGACCACCGTCGAGGAGATCGTCGGCGTCGGCCTTGCCCGCCACCGCGACGCGCTCGCCGCCCGCCCCTTCCGAGTTTCCATTCCAACCCAACTGCCCCTGCTTCGGGTCGACAACGCGATGCTCCCGCAGGTGATCGACAATCTCGTCGACAACGCCCTCGCCCACACCCCCGCCGGCACGCCCATCAGCATCGACGCGTGGTCGACCGGCGCCCACCTAGTCGTCCGCGTCGCCGACGAGGGACCGGGCCTCCCCGATGAAGAATTATCCCGCGTCTTTCTGCGGTTCTACCGTGGCAGGTCTCCCCGGAGCGACGGTGAGGCAAGTCTCCCTGCCGCCAGCCGCGTCGGCATGGGGCTGGGTCTGACGATCTGCGAGGGCATCATCAAAGCGCACCAGGGAAGAATCTGGGCGGAGCGCAATGCTCCGCGAGGGGTGGCGTTCATGTTCTCACTACCCGTGGAGCATCCCCAGCCCGGTCCGCCGCCGGAAGTGGTGGAGGCGGCGTCATGAGCGCGACCCAGATTCACGCGGGGATGGGCCACAGCCCGCTGGTGCTGGTCGTCGAGGACGAGGAAGCGATCGTGCGGTTCCTGCGAGCCACGCTGGAATCCAAGGGCTTCCGCATGAAGCACTCGGGAACTGCGAGGGACGGCCTGCAGCAGGTCCGCTCCCAGGGTCCCGACATTGTGCTGCTGGACCTGGGCCTGCCCGACGGGGACGGGCTGAACGTGACGCGAGAGATCCGCGCCGAGTCCGCGGTGCCCGTCATCGTGATCTCCGCACGCGGGCAGGAGAGCGACAAGGTCTCCGCGCTGGACGCGGGGGCGGACGACTATCTCACCAAGCCTTTCGGCGTCGATGAACTGCTCGCTCGCATCCGCGTCGCCCTTCGTCACGCCGCGCGCGGCAATCAACTCGGCCCCGCGCAGGTCTACGAATCGACCGCCGACGGGCGCACGCTCCGGGTGGATCTCACCGCGCGCACGGTGGTGATCAGCGGGGATGCCGGGACCACCGATGTCCGGCTGACGCCGACGGAGTTCAAGTTCCTCGCCCTGCTCGTGCGTCACGCTGGCAAGGTGCTGACGCACCAGATGATCCTCAAGGACGTGTGGGGACCCACGCACACGGGGGACGTGCAGTACCTGCGCGTGTACGCCGGTGAGCTTCGAAAGAAGCTCGAGGCCGACCCCGCCCAGCCGCGGTTTCTCGTTACGGAGCCGGGGATCGGCTACCGCCTCCGCGCTCCGTGAACGTCATTTCTTCCAGTCCAGGAACCTCCCATCGGTCCAGGGCGCCTTGGCCTGGTCGAAGCTCGCTTCGAGCGCGGCCAGGTCGCTCATCGCCTGCTTGAGCGCGGCGAGGACCGGCTCAAAGGCGTCGGCCGCGTAGCCGTACTGCTCTCGCTGCGTCCCCGTCGGCGGCTCGGTGGAGCCGGCGAGGCCTCCGAGCGTGTTGCCGACGCGCTCGGCGAGGGAGATGGGCTCGGGTTCGAAGCGCGAGCCGGGCGTGGGATCTCCGCGGAGGGAGATCTGGATGTCGGTGAGCCGCTGGCGCATCGCCTCCAGCTTGCCGAGCACGGACTGGTCCATCCCGGCGGTGACGGCGGCGGCGCGGCGGAGCTTGGAGACGC
Source organism: Phycisphaerales bacterium (assembly GCA_044226385.1). Lineage (GTDB taxonomy): Bacteria > Planctomycetota > Phycisphaerae > Phycisphaerales > UBA1924 > JAEUJB01. The sequence goes on along the minus strand of JBGAHA010000019.1, from coordinate 42,266 downwards.
GGTCCTGGGCGTCGTCGGCGAGGCGGAGCGCGCCCTGCACCGCGCGGTTGAGCTCGGCGACCTTGCGCTCGAATTCAAATTTCTCGGTGCGGGCCTGCCCGCGGGCGGCGAGGGCCGAGGCGTTGAGGTCCACGACTTCGAAGGGTTCGGGGGCGCCCAGGTCGGTGGTCACGCCGTCGACGATTTGGGAGAGGGCGACGGTGTACTTGCCGGGAGGGGCGAGGGGACCGCCCGCGCGTTCATCCCACGAGGGCACGCCGCCGCCGCGAACCGGGGAGGTGTCGGGAAGACGCAGGTCCCAGGCGACGCGGTGGATGCCGGCGTCCCGGGATACCGCCATGCGGCGAACAACCGCGTTGGCGGCGTCACGGATGGTCATGATGATCTGCGGGGCCTGCTCCCGGTCTTCGGCGCGGAAGTCGTCCATCGTCGGATACTTCCAGTCGTCGGCCTTCTGCGCCTCCTTGCGGCGTTCCTTGCGGGAGGTGACTTTCTCCTTGAGGGAGTAGGTGATGACCGCGCCGAAGGTGGGGTTGGGGGCGTTGTAATAGGTCGAGCCCGAGGATCCGCGTCCGCCGCCCAGGCGGGAACGCTCGAGGTACGAGAGCGCCGGCTTGATCGGGAAGATGAACGAGGGCTTGGCGAGCAGTTCCTCCGACGCCAGGCGGAGCGGGGAGTAGTCGTCCAGGATGTAGAACCCGCGGCCGAAGGTCGCCATCACCAGGTCGTTCTCCCGGCGCTGGATTTCCAGGTCCCGGACCGGGATCGGCGGCAGGCCCGAGACCTTCAGCCACTTCTTGCCGCCGTCGAGCGTGTAGTAGCAACCGAACTCGGTCCCCGCGAAGAGCAGGTTGGGGTTGACGTGATCCTCGACGATCGTGTAGCAGATGTCCTTCTTGGGCAGGTCTCCGGCGATGCTCACCCAGGTCTGCCCGCGGTCGTCGGAGCGCAGCAGGTAGGGCGTGAAGTCGCCGTTCTTGTGGTTGTCGAAGCTCGCGAAGACCGTGCCGGCGTTGTGGCGGGACGTTTCAAGGTGGGAGACGTACGTGCGGTCGGGGACCTGCGCGAAGGTCTCGAGCTTGCGCCAGCTCTTGCCCCCGTCGTCGGTCACGTGGATGAGGCCGTCGTCGGTCCCGACATAGATGAGACCCTCGATCATCGGGGACTCGGTCAGGGAGACGCAGTTGCCGTAGATTGAGGTGGACGCGTGCTTGGCGATCGCCTCGGGCTTCTGCACGATCCCGAAGACCTTGAGCTGGTTGCGATCGATCTTGCGGGTCAGGTCGGGGCTGATCGTGGTCCACGAGTTGCCGCGGTCGTCGGAGCGGTGGAGCACGCGAGAGGCGATGTACAGCCGCTGGTGGTTGTGGGGGCTGATGAGCACGGGGGTGTCCCAGTTCCAGACGAACGGGGCCTCGCCGGGCTTCTCGCGCGGCTTGATATCCACCTGCTCCCCGCTGGCCCGATCAAACCGCACCAGCCCCGCGTGCTGCCACTGGCTGTACACGATGTTGGGATCGGTCGGGTCCACCGCGGGCTCAAACCCGTCCCCGCCGACGGTCTCGAACCAGGCCTCGTTGGGGATCCCCACCGAGTCGGTGGTGCGGCTGGGACCGCCGAACGTGTTGTTGTCCTGCGTCCCGCCGTACACGTTGTAGAACGGCAGCGCGTTGTCCGTCGCCACCCTGTAGAACTGCACCACGGGCAGGTTCTCGACGTGCCGCCACTGGGAGCGGTCGAACGTCTCGTACAGCCCGCCGTCGCACCCGGCGATCATGTGCTCGGTGTTCGCCGGATCGATCCAGAAGGCGTGGAAGTCCACGTGCACATCCGGCAGCGGCAGGGGCCGCAGCGTCGCCCCGCCGTCGTCGGAGACGTGCGGGAAGGTGTCGATGGTGTAGAAGCGGTCCACGTTCCTGGGGTCGGGGAACAGCTCGTTGTAGTACTGCGGGCTTGAGGTCATGTACCCGCTGCGCTTTTCCCACGTCTCTCCCCGGTCGCGGGAGCGGTAGACGCCCCCCGAACCCTCGGACGCTTCGACGATCGCGTACAGCACGTCGGGATTCACGGGAGAAACCGCCAGCCCGATGCGGCCCTTGTCTCCCCCCGGCAACCCGGAATTGATCGCCCGCCACGTCTTGCCGCCGTCGGTGGACTTGTGCACCCCGCCCTCGGGGCCGCCGTTGACCAGCGTCCACACGTGCCGCCGGCGCTGGTACGCCGTCGCGTAGATCGTGTCGGGGTTGCGCGGGTCCAGGTGCACCTCGTTGATCCCCGTCTGCTCGCTGATGTGCAGCACGCGGTTCCACGTCGCCCCGCCGTCGGTGGTCTTGTACAGCCCGCGATCCCCGCCGTCCTTCCACAGCGGTCCCATCGCGGCGACGTACGCGACGTTCGAGTCCCGCGGGTCCACGCGGATCATCCCGATATGTTCGGACTCTCCCAGCCCGACGTTCTTGAAGCTCTTCCCTCCGTCGCGCGAAAGGTACACTCCGTCCCCGAACGAGACCGACCGCTGGCTGTTGTTCTCTCCCGAGCCGACCCACACGGTGCTGGGGTTGGCCGGATCGACGGTGATGCACCCGATCGAGAAGGACCCGTACCCATCGAAGATGGGGCTGAAGGTCGTGCCGTTGTTGGTGGTCTTCCAGACGTGCCCGGAGGCGACGGCGACGTAGTACTCCGAGGGATTGTTCGGGTTGACCGCGATGTCGGCGATGCGTCCGGACATGAGTCCTGGGCCGATCGACCTCGCCGACAACGCCCCGAACGTTCCTGCGTTGATCTTGGAAGCCGGCTCAGCGGCGGCGGGCGCGTCGGCGGGCTTATCGGGCGTGACCTGCGTCGTGGGCTTGGGCGGCTCCTCGTCCTTGTCAGGATCGCCGGGGCGCACGGTGTTGGGAGGAACCGGCTGTTCCTGCGATTCCTCGGGCGGCTCGGCGCGGGCGAGCGAACCGGGAACCCACGCCAGCGCCGCCGAAAGGGCGAGCGCGGCCAGACCAACCACGGCCGTCAAGGCCTGAGCACGACGATGCAGCATGGAGACACTCCGCGAACCTGCGGCCCGCGGCGGCGGTCCCACCCGCTCGCCCGACCGGCCTTGGCAAAGCGTACCGCAACGGCGTGAGGCGTGCCGGGGTTCGTGGATGTCATGGACGTGTGCGCACAGCGCGGGGGCGCTGCTACGAGCCCGACCGCTCGGACATCATGTAGAGGCCGGCGAGGCAGGCGACGGCGATCAGCCACATCACCAGCACCGAATGGACAAAGAACGTCTCAGCGCTGAGCACGACGCCCGCGCCCAGGGCGGGCAGGCTTCCCTGCTTCTTGCCGTACATGAACACGGCCATGCCGATGACGCCGATGAGCATGCTGGAGATCAGGGAAGCGGGGTCGCCAAAGTCCATGGAAGCTCCGTTGCGGGCGGTCGGTCGCGGCAAGGTCAGAATAACCGCGCGATCGGCGCGGCAAGGCCCTCATTCCCTTCGGCTGTTGTGGCCTCGGACGAGGGCGGGGAGGCGGTGAGAGCGCAGGATTGGCGCGTGGTCCCTTGCGCCGGCGGCATATGCGGCGAGGATGGTGGGGGAGCGGCGGCCGGTCGGGGGATATCAGACCCGGGCGGCGAGGTAGGCGACCCAGTTGGGGTCCAGGCCGTCACCGGGCTCGAGCGGAGACACATACAGCCGCCCCTCGGAATCCACGGCGTCCCCCAGGCGGTCGTAGACGTCCACGCGGTCGAATCCGGCGTCGAGCATCGCGTCGGTCAGCTCGGGGATCGACCAGAGGCGCCAGTGGTACGTGAAGGCGCGGCGGAGCCGGCGAGGAGCGGAGGAGGTGCGCCCAGTACGTGACGAAGCCGCGGTCTTGCGCGCGGGCGGGGGTGTCACGGTGAAGTGGATCGCGTTGTGGACCAGGCCGGTCAGCGCGTCAGCGTCGATCTGCTCCCACTCGTAGAGCACGCGCTCCCCCCCGGGGCCGCGGAGCCGGCGCGTGGTGGTGCCGGGCGTGAAGGCGTCGCTGCCTCCGTACATGTCGCAGACCAGCACGCCGCCGGGCTTGAGGCGCTTGCGAGAGAGCGTAAGGTACGTGACAAGCTCGGCGCGGGTGTGCCAGTAGCCCACGGGGAAGTTGAGCGCGGCGATGATGTCGGCCTTGCGGGGCTCGGCGAGGACATCGCGGCGGATGGTGGTGAGCCGGGGATCCTTTCGGGCGCGAGAGAGGGGCGCGGCGTCGCGGTCCACGGCGAACGCGCTGCCGCGCGTGACGACGTCGAGCCATGCGCCGCAGATCGCGGCGGGTCCGGAGAAATCCTCCCGGAGCGTGCGAGGCTCGCCCCCGTGAACGGCGTGCAGAAATCGGGCGAGGACGGGCGGATCCTGCACGCAGAGCGTGTAGAGGGCGTACTTGTCGAGGGGCATCGGCAACACTAGGGGCGTGTGATCCCGGCCGTGGAGATCAGCGAGCGCTGGGCTCCCCCGGGCCACGCCTTGCCAGATCGGCACGCGCGGTGTCCTGGCGATTGCCGGCGGGAAGCAGATCGACCAGCCGCTGTGCGGCGAAGCGAGCATGATCGGGGCGAGCATGGGTCTCGGCACTCTGAAGGAAGGCGAGCAGGCCCAGTTCTTCTCGTCGCTGTGATTCCAGAGTGAACGGGGCGGAGCCCGCGTGAAGATGAGGATCTGCCCACGCCTGGGCGCTCGAATGAAGCTTCATGACCGCTTCAAAGGCGATGTCGCAGGCCTCGGGGTGAAAGCCTCGATCGGAAAGGCCCTGGATGAGCTGGAGGCCGGCATAGAAGATGTTGGGATCGAGCTGCAGATCGGGATCATTCCAGAGTGATCGGAGGCCCGCGAGCGATTGATCACTCGATTGGGACGGGTCTGTCAGGCGCAGCAGTTCCCGCTCGCACGTCAGGCGATCACGTTGCCACGCGTGGGGCAGCGTCTCGCGGGCCTTCTGCAGGGAAGCGACGGCGGAGGCGCGGTCGCCGACCCGCTCGGCGATCTGCGACCTCTGCCGGTACACGGTGAGCGCCTGGCTTTGATCGAGGAACGCGTGCGCCTCGTTCTCGGCGATGAGCCGGTCGATGAGCGCCGCCGCTCCCGCCGTGTCGCCTTCCCATACGTTCAGGGACGCGAGCTGCGATATCGCGTTGTAATAACTGAGCCCGCATTGGCGTACAAGACTTGGATTGCCCTGGACGCATCGGATGTGCTCTTCAAAGCACGCTCGTGCCTTGGGACGATTCCCCAGACGAAGGTGATACTCACCGTGCTGTCGGAGCGAGAGCGCAAGCTCCTCGGCGGTTTCTGGGTGTTGCTCGACCTCATCCAGCAGCCCGAGCGCCTCCTCGTACCGATCTGAATTCCACAGCCTGGAGGCGAGGCTCCGCGATGCTTCTCCGTACCCACGCGTTCGGGATCGGATCATCTCCCGCGCGTCGGCAACGGAGACAGCCCGTGGATTGGAAGCCTTTGATGACATCGCACCGGGCCCCGTGGAAGCCCAGATGGCAAGTCCGGCGATCACGGCGACGCCGATGACGAACACGCCGCGCCTTTGACCTGCTGCCGCATGGTGGAATATGTGTTGACGCATCACGCCACCCCTTGAGCTCATATGGACAATGAAACGTCCAGCTCGATGGCCATGTTATATCATGGCGTTTGGCCCATGACAATGCTCTGCCGCGGTGCTTCATGCGATTCCCGAGCGGAACGGATCTCGTTCGTCCAGCAGCAGCGTCGATTCGCTGGTGACGAAGGCTTGCCCGGAGATGCTCGGCCGGACGTACATCACTCCCGCGCCGGACTTGTCGCCGCCCGGCCGGCCCGCCGCCGCGCTGCTCTGAGCGGGCTCGCACGCGGCGTAGCTTCCAAAGAAGGCGCTGCCGATAATGCTCTCCTGGCCCCACACCGCGCCGGGGGCGAGCTTGCCGTCGGCGGCGAGGCAGGCGAGCTTCGCGCTGGTGCCGGTTCCGCAGGGAGATCGGTCGTATTCCTTTCCGGGGCACAGGACGAAGTTGCGGCTCCTGCAATCGGCACGCTGGGATGGTCCAAAGAGCTCGATGTGGTCGATGTGCCCGCCCGCGGCGCCGGTGATCCCCTCACGTTCCAGCGCGTCACGCAGGCGGCAGGAGAACGCGGTGAGGGTCTCGAGGTTTCGGCGAGACAGGTCGAGTCCGTGGCCGTGCGGGCCCGCGTGGTCCACGAGGAAGAACCAGTTGCCGCCCCAGGCGATATCACCATGAACGGTGCGGTCCTGCCCCTCCCAGTGGATGCGCACGGGCACGGACGTGGCGTGGCGATAGGAGGGGACGTTGGTGATGGTGACCGAACCGGGAGGAGAGTCCTTGAGGTCGATGGTGACCTCGCCGACGGGCGTTTCGATGAGATGAACGCCGGCGGAGATCTTTCCCATGTGGGCGAGGGTGACGGCCAGGCCGATGGTCCCGTGGCCGCAGCCGTTGAGGAAGCCAACGTTGTTGAAGAAGATCACGCCCGCGGCGGCGGCGGGATTGACGGGCCGGCAGATCATCGCGCCCACAAGGTGGTCGCAGCCTCGCGGCTCGTTGACCACCGCGGAGCGGATGTGGTCGAACTTTTCCCGGAAGACGCGCAGCTGATCGGCGACGCTGCCGCCGCCCAGATCGGGTCCGCCGGAGACGATGATGCGGGTGGGCTCGCCCTCGGTGTGTGAATCAACGACGTGGATGCGCTGCATGGCGGAGGATAGGAAGTTCCCTTCCGCGATCGTCGCGGCGCCTTTTTGCTATCGACGGCCGCCAGATTCAGTTCATCGGAAGGCCCTTGGTCTTCCAAAGCGTTTCCAGGCGGCGAATGTCGGTGGGTTCCCAGACCGAGCCGTCGGGCAGGGAGGAGGAGAGCAGGACGCCCTGGGAGGTGTAGGTCGAGGTCTGCAGCTTGCCGTCCTCGCTCAGGCGGGTCTGCAGCGTCCAGCAGTCGGGGCGATCGGAGGGCTGGGAAATGACGTCCCGGCGCATCTTGATGTTGCCGGTGTCGGACTGGAAGACGTAGAACCCGAAATCTCCCTGCAGGCCCGTGCGGACCAGGATCTGGGGGAGCAGGTAGGAGTCGACGCGGGAGATGTACCCCGCGGATTCGATGACGGGCTTACTGGTGATGCCGGGGTTGCCGGTGCCGGCGACGGTGACCGAGAGGTTCTTGCCGCTGCGGACGCCGATCTCGGAGTAGCTCCGGCGGTTGGTGCGGTCCATCCCCTGCACGCCCAGGCCGATCGACCACGATTCCTCGGCGCGGTCGGGGGAGACGAAGAACATGCTGCGGGAGTCGATGAGGTCCTTGCCCTCGATGAGCCGGGCGTCGATGCGGACGAGGTAGCCTTCCTGGCTTTCCAGGTCGGTAAAGGTCTTGATCTTGCGGTCGGGATCGAGTTCCCCGCGCTTGCCCTTCCAGACCTTGATGCACCGGTAGCCCAGTTCGGTCGCATCCCCGGGATCGCTGGAGGCCGCCGGCTTGTAGCGGCGTTCCCACCGCTCCCCGTACGCCGAGATGATCGCGTCAAAGTCCTGGGCTGTCAGGGTGTCGAAGAGGCCGATGCCGGCGGTGATCGCGTCCCCGCGCTGGCGAGCGATCGCCGCCGGATCCCCGATCTTCGCTGCGTGCAGCAACACCGTGTAGATGTCCTTGGCCTGCTCGAAATACGGCTTGGTGGTGAACAGCTCAAAGGTGACGAAGCGGTCGGGCCCGACCTTGACGACCGTCAGCCCGCGCATCAGGGGTTCCTGGTTGGCGCCCGAGGGGAGGGAGAGGAAGAACTGCTCGGCCTTGCTGGGGAAGCCCTCGAATTCCAGCTCACGGTTGCGGCTCTGCACCAGCCCTTGGAAGCCCAGGAAGTTGCCCAGGTTCTTGATCTGATTCTTCTCCCACATCTCCTTGATCTGCGGGCCCTTGATGCCCTTGGCGGCGTCAAAGACCAGGCCGTTCGCCGCGATCAGGTCCACCAGCGCCCCGTCGGCCTCCTGGGCGGCGGTCCGCTCCCCCGAGACGCGGGGGGCCTTGATGACCATGTACCATGCGTTGTCCTTGCTCGCGTTGTCGGGATAGATCTCGATGCTCGAGGAGCCGCCGACAGACGTCGTCTGCACGCGGGCGTTGGCCGGGGGGTAGAACGTCAGGGCGACGCTCTCCAGGCGGACGGGCTCGGAGGCGAGCTCGACGACCGGGCGAAGATTGCGCGTGTCGCTGGGGCGGGCGAGGCGATCCTCGTTGACAAGCTTGGAATCGGCCGGCTGTGCCGAACAAATACCGCTCGTCCCGGCGGCAAGGGTGAGCGACGTAAGGATCAGGGCCGCGGGGCGCCGGAAGGGGCGGAAGGCGTGGGGGGCGTGGGGGGCGTTGAGCATGGGGACCTCTTAAAGGAAAGCGTCCGGGGTCGGCCCGCGCGGGTGGGGCGACCGACCGGTAACCTCTCTCCTTTCTTCATCGATCGGCCGAGCATACAGGATAAGTCGCGGCAGACCAAATCTGGTTCACGAGCGGCCTTGGCGGAGCGTTCCCGCCTGCCGAGTGCGTCCCAACCCGCGAGTGGCAATTGACATCCGTCAGGACCCGGCTAATCTTCTGGGCTCTGACCGGTTCGCGGCCACTGGTTCTCGATGGCCGAGATTCGTTCAGCGGGTGGGTTTCCCCACGATCGAGGGCCGCCGCACATGGGTGGGCGGGGCCAGGATCGATCCGATGCCGACTGTTGTGCGGCCGGAGTGACGGGATTTTCGCGGGCGAGCGCCGAGCTTGTTCACGAAGCCCGTGTGGGTCTGTCCCCCTGCATTTCCAGCCTGGAAATGCGGCAGAGGCAGGTTGACCAGACGCGTCGAGTGCCGAAAGGCAGCCGGCGGGATTGAAGATTCGTGCCCCGCGGCCGCGTGTTTCCTGCCTGTGTTTGCGGCAGGGAAGGCAAGGCCCGAGGATTTGGAAACCCAAGAGCGGGTTGCCGGCGGTGGGGGAATTTGCGACGGGGTCTGGCCCGTCACACACGCCGGTGAAGAGGTTTGAACTGCGTAGTCGCGTCGGTTTCTTGGATCAAGAATCGGTTTCAGAGGTACTTCGATGACTGGCGGCAAGATTCGAATCCGGATGGAAGCCTACGACCACATCGCCCTTGATGCGTCGGCGAAGGAAATCGTCGAACACGCCAAGCGCACCAACGCGAAGGTTGCCGGGCCCGTCCCGCTCCCCACGAGGGTGGAGCGGTACACCGTGCTGCGTTCGCCGTTCATCGACAAGAAGAGCCGTGAGCAGTTCGAGATCCGCACGCACAAGCGGATCATCGACATCATCGAGCCCAACGCCCGCACCGTGGAGGCGCTCAACCGCCTCGTGGTCCCGGCGGGTGTGTTCGTGAAGATCAAGGCCTGAGCGGGCGTCGAGCCGGCGAAGGGCATCGGGAATCGGATGGGCACGGCGGGCCGCGAACAGGCGGGTCGTGCGGACGACAGACTGAAGTGAATCGGGTTCAGGAAGAGCGATTATGAGCCTCATGCTGATGGGCAAAAAGTTGGGAATGACTCGCATCTACACGGATGCGGGCGTCAACGTGCCCGTGACCGTCATCTCGGTTGGACCCTGCGTCGTGACGCAGGTGCGGACGACCGAGAAGGACGGGTACGACGCCGTGCAGATCGCCTTCGGGGACATGAAGCCCCGCAACAGCACGATCCCGATGATCGGCCACGACGCCAAGGCGGGCTCGGCCCCCAAGCGTCACCACCGCGAGTTCCGGATCAAGGCGGACGAGGCTTCGGCCTTCTCCCTGGGTCAGGAGCTGAAGGTTGACGCCCTGACGGGCACGATGTACGTCGACGTCATCGGCCGCAGCAAGGGCAAGGGCTTCCAGGGCGTGATGAAGCGCCACCACTTCAAGGGCATCGGCGCCTCGCACGGTACGGAGCGTAAGCACCGTTCTCCGGGCTCGATCGGCGGCCTCTGCTCCAACCGCGGCTTCGGCGGCGGTCTGAAGAAGGGCAAGAAAATGGCGGGCCACATGGGTGACGAGCGCGTCACCGATCGTTGCCTGAACATTGTCAAGATTGATGCGGAGAAGGGCCTGCTCCTGGTCAAGGGGTCGATCCCCGGCGCCAACAGCGGCATGGTCATGATCCGTCCCGCGGCTCGCCTGTACAAGAGCAAGGCCCGCAAGGTCCTGGCGGCGGCGGAAACCAAGTAGTGAAAACCGGCCCCGGGCGGACAACCGCCGGGGCCGTTGTGTTTGAGGTTTGAAGTTCGAGTTGGGGTTCGAGAAAGCAGTTATCGCTGGCCTGGAGTGTTTCCTGGCCCGCGAGTCCGGAAGGTGGATCGAAATCCAAACCGCCGGACGGTTACAAGAAGCCGATGACGACGCGGAAAACTACGCGGCGAACATCGGAGGACAGCCGAGTCGATTCTGAGCAGACCCCCGCGGATGGACAGCCATCCGCGAGCCGACCGCAACGCCCGCGAGGGTTGAGCGGAAGGCAAAGCGGAGGCGAGCCGGATAGGCGAGGTGCGGCCAACGGGAATGTTCCCGCGGGCCGTCTAGGCGTCGGACGAGGAACAGACACATGGATGTCGCCGTCTACAACATCCAGGGCAGCAAGGTCGGTTCGCTGACCATCGATCCCAAGTCCCTGGGAGAAGACATCAATGCTCCCCTGATCAAGCAGGCGTACGTGATGTATCACGCCAACCTGCGCCAGGGTTCGAGCAAGACCAAGAACCGCCGCGAGGTGGAAGGGTCTACCAAGAAGATTTACAAGCAGAAGGGCACGGGCAACGCCCGTCACGGTGACCGCAAGGTCAACATCTTCAAGGGCGGTGGCCACGGCCACTCCAAGAAGAGGACCCGTGAGGACTTCCGGCTCACCATGCCCAAGAAGATGCGTCGGCGGGCCAACCGCAACGCGTTCCTCGCCAAGCTGGTGGACAACGAGGTCCGCGTGATCGACAGCATTCGCTTCGACACGCCGAAGACCTCGTCGTTCCGGGAGTTCCTCTCCGCCGTCAAGATTGACGCGACCGCCCTGGTGGCGCTCTCGACGGTGGAAGCGATCTCCGACAACGCCCGCCTGAGCGCCCGCAACCTCGACGGCGTGTCGATCTGCCGGGCCGACCAGCTCAACTGCTTCGACATGCTCAACCACCGCTACCTGGTCATCGGTCGCGAGGATCTTGAAGCCTGGCTGAAGGGGCCCCAGTCCCAGACGGGCAAGGACGCGAAGGTCTCCCCCCTGGGCCGCAAGCCCGAGGCGAACGCTCCCGCGAAGGCCCCCAAGGCCAAGCCCGAGCCCAAGGCCAAGCCGGCCGCGAAGGGTCCCAAGTCGAAGTAATCTCGCCCCAGTTTGAGCCCCCGGTTCGCACGCAGATAGCAAGTCAGGAAACGTCATGCAGGCCCACGAGATCATCAAGAAGCCGCTGCTGAGCGAGAAGAACACGGAGTCCCAGGAGATGGGGCGCTACAGCTTCCTCGTCGACCTCCGGGCCTCCAAGGTCCAGATCAAGGAGGCGATCCAGAGCCTCTACAAGGTCGACGTCGAGCAGGTGAGCACCCAGGTCCGCAAGGGCAAGGTGCGCAAGATGAAGGTCGGCCTGATCAAGGAGTCCGACTCCAAGAAGGCCACCGTCCGCATCAAGCAGGGTCAAGTCATCGAGTTGTTCTAAGCACCGTACACCGCCGTCCTCCGCGGGCCAAGGCCCCGGCGGATCAGGAAGACAGCCATGGGCATTCGAATCTACAAGCCGACCAGCGCCGGGCGCCGCAACGCCTCGGTGAACATGCACAGCGAGGTCACCAAGAAGGAGCCCGAGCGCTCCCTGACCAAGCCGCTGTACAAGACCGGCGGACGCAACCACCACGGCGTCATCACCGCCCGTGGTCGCGGCGGCGGCGCCAAGCGCCTGTACCGCATGGTCGACTTTGACCGCAAGGACCGGGATGGCATCGCCGGCAAGGTCATCGGCGTCGAGTACGATCCCAACCGCTCCTGCCACATCGCGCTGGTGGAATACACCGACGGCGTGAAGCGCTACATCATCGCCCCCGCGGGACTCACCGACGGCCAGACGATCGTGAGCTCCCGGGACGCGGCGGTCGAGCCCTCGGTCGGCAACTGCATGCCGCTCAAGTTCGTCCCCACCGGCCTGGAAGTGCACTGCGTCGAGCTGATCCCCGGCCGCGGGGCCCAGATCTGCCGCTCGGCCGGTTCCTTCGCCAAGCTTTCCAACCGTGAAGGCGACTACGCGACGATCGTGATGCCCTCGGGGGAAGTCCGCCGGGTGCACATCGACTGCCGCGCCACGATCGGCCAGGTCGGCAACCCCGACCACGCCCTGCGTCAGCTGGGCAAGGCCGGCCTGACCCGCCTCAAGGGCCGCCGCCCGATCACCCGCGGCGTCGCCAAGAGCCACCACGCCCACCCGCTGGGCGGTGGTTCGGGCCGCTCCAAGGGCAACCGCCCGCCGTGCGGACCCACCGGCGTCCTGGCCAAGGGCGGACCTACCCGCAACCGCAACAAGCATTCGACCAAGATGATCATCCGCCGCCGGGTGAGCTCCCGCTTCGGCGTGCTGAAGTAATCCGGCACGGACGAGTCGAGAGAAGAGTGGATCAAACCGTCGAGATCTGGACCTGCAGGATTCAATGACGCCGCGGCTTGCGGCGAGGAAGAACGAAGATGGGACGCAGTCAGAAGAAGGGCCCGTTTGTCGATGAGAAGCTCTATCGCCGCGTTGAGAATCTCAACGCCACGCGGAAGAAGGAAGCTCTCAAGACCTGGGCCCGTCGATGCACGATCGTTCCGGAGTTCGTGGGCCACACCTTCAAGGTGCACAACGGCCGCGCGTTCCTGGACGTGTTCGTGACCGAGGACATGGTGGGCCACAAGCTCGGGGAGTTCAGCAGCAGCCGGACCTTCCGCGGCCACACCAACAAGAAGGAAGGCATCGACGGCGGCGAGAAGGGTGCAGCACCCTCCCCGGCCCCCAGGAAGTAACTGTCCCCCCAAGCGACCCGACCAGGCGAACCGCTCGCAAGGTCATTGACAGAGGACCGACGCCGTGAGACTCCGGTACGAACGACTCAAAGAACTGGCCCAGGAAAAGGGCGTCTCGCGCGAGCAGCTCGCCGCGGCGCTGGTTGGTCCCGGGATGAAGGAAGACGACGCCCTCAGCGCGGTGCGCAACTGGCTGGGCGGCCGGGACCACCCGCGCTGCAAGGCGCCCGACATCGCCAAGCTCGCCGCGGCGGTGGGGGTCCCCACCAAGGAAGTCGCGCGGTTCGTCAGCCAGGTCAAGCACCACCGCGGCAGCCCCCGCAAGGCACGCCTGGTCGCCGACCTCATCCGCGGTGAGAGCGTCGAGAAGGCCATCAACCTCCTGGACTTCACCACCAAGCGGGCGGCGGTCAACATCCGCAAGTGCCTGGGCGCGGCGATCGCCGAGGCCCAGCTCGTCGAGGCCGACGAGTCCCGCCTGTTCGTCTCGATCAGCACCGTCGACGAAGGCCCCCGGATGAAGCGATTCCAGCCCAAGGACCGCGGCCGGGCCCACCAGATCCTCAAGTGTTTCAGCCACATCACCGTGGGCGTCGAAGAACGTTCCGGCAAGAAGAAGAACCGCAAGGCCAAGTAAGTCCGAAGCCCCGCTGGGCGGGAACTCGAGAACACACACATGGGACAGAAGACGCATCCATTCGGTCTGAGGCTCGGCATTACCGAAGCGCATCGCAGCCGCTGGTACGCCCCCAAGGCCCTGTTCGGCGAGCTGCTCGTCGAAGACCAGAAGATCCGCAAGTTCCTCGACAAGAGGCTCAACCGTCGGCCCCCCAGCGCGATGGTCTCCGATATCCACATCGAGCGCACCCGCGAAGAGCTCAAGGTCATCATCAAGACCGCCCGCCCCGGCCTGGTCATCGGCCCCAAGGGCGCCGAGGTCGAACGCATCACCGAAGAGCTCCAGTACATGACGGGCCGCAAGGTCGCGATCTCCATCATCGAGATCAAGAACCCCGACATGGACGCCCAGCTCATCGCCGAGGCCGTCGCCGAGCAGCTCGTCAAGCGAGCCAGCTTCCGCAAGGCCGCCAAGATGAAGGCCGACGCCGCCATGTCCTCGGGCGCCCAGGGCGTGAAGATCCAGCTCGCCGGCCGCCTGGGCGGCGCTGAAATGTCCCGCTACCTCGACATCCGCCTGGGCTCGCTGCCCCTCTCCACCCTCCAGGCCCGCATCGAGTACGGCCTCGCCGAGGCGCACACGACCTACGGGTCGATCGGCGTCCAGGTGTGGGTCTACAAGGGCATGTACACGACCGAGCGGACCGAGGAAGAGTCCAACGCCGCCGGTGGCCGGGCCCGCGCCCGCGGCCGCCGCTGATCCGGCCGGGTATCCGGTTGGTTTCGAGTTTCTGACAGCTGTTTCAGTTGGTTCGCGTGTTTGGTTTTCTCACCAGTGCCTCGTGCCCCGCGCCGAGTGCCTGTCTTTCGAGGTGACGCATGGCGTTGATGCCCAAACGAGTGAAGTACCGCAAGGAGATGCGCCGCGTTCGCCCCCGCAAGGCGACCAAGGGCAACTACGTCGCGTACGGCGACTACGGCCTGCAGGCCCTGGACGGCTGCTGGCTCAAGGCCACGGTGATCGAGGCCGGCCGCGTGGCGGCGATGCACTTCGTCAAGCGCGAAGGCAAGCTGTTCATCCGCGTCTTCCCCGACAAGCCCATCTCCAAGAAGCCCCTGGAAACCCGAATGGGTACCGGTAAGGCCGACGTGGATTACTGGGCGGCCCGCGTCAAGCCCGGCACCATGCTCTTCGAGATGGCCGGCGTGACCGAGAAGGTCGCCAAGTCGGCGCTGGTTCGCGTCGCGATGAAGATGCCGATCCGGTGCCGCTTCGTCGGCCGCCGCGTCCGCGTGTGATCTGGATGGAATTGGTTTGAGTCGATCGGTTTGAGAACGGGTCTTGCAACGACAGCGCTCTCCGCCCTCCCGGGACTGTTCACCGGGGCGGCAAGGCGGGCGAGGTTACAAAGGATCGGGCCATGACGGGCAAAGAAGTACGGGCACTGAAGGACGAGGAGATTAAAGTCGAGCTGGCGCGCCTGCGCGGCAAGCTCTACCAGCTCCGCTCCCAGACCGTGACGGAGAAGGTCGAGAACACCGCTCAGTTCAAGGAAGTCCGCGGCGACATCGCCCGGCTCATGACCGAGCGCAGCTCCCGGCACCAGGCCAAGACGTCCAAGGGCGCCGCGGCCGCCAAGCCCGCGGCTGCGTCCAAGTCCAAGAAGGTTGCCGCCAAGGCGTAAGGTTCGGCCCACGAGTATTCCAGCGGCCGCCCAGGCCCGTTTGAGAAAGACAGAGTTCAATCGATGACCACGAGCACCATCAAGCCAGCCAAGTCCGCCACGGCCGCCGCCGACACCAGCTCCCACAAGGGAACCCGTGTGGGCGTGGTCGAGACAGACATCCGCAACAAGACCCGCAAGGTCGTCGTCGCCTACATGGCGATGCACCCCAAGTACGGCAAGTTCATCCGCCAGCGGACCGTGCTCCACGTCCACGACGAGGCCAACGAGTCGCGCGTCGGTGACATCGTCGAGGTCGCCCACTGCCGGCCCATCAGCAAGACCAAGACCTGGAAGCTCGTGCGGATCGTCGAGAAGCGCTCGGAGCTCGCCGCCGCCATGGCCAGCGCCAAGTCCCTCGCCGAAGCCCCCGCCGCCGCCAAGCCCGAGGCCCCCGCGGCTCCGGCCCCGGCCGCCAAGCCCGCCGCTCCCGCCGCCAAGCCGACCACCAAGGGCGCCGCGCCCACCAAGAAGTAAGCCAACGTTTCCACGCTCGCCCCGCGTTCCAGACCGGCACGCGGGGCCCTCAACGGATCGAGTAAGTCATGCTCCAGCAAGAAACCAGATGCGAAGTCGCGGATAACTCGGGCGCCAAGATCGCCTACGTCATCCGCGTGTACGGCGGATCGACCGGGAGCGGGAAGTTCACCCGCCGGATGGCCTACGTGGGCGACCGCGTCTTCGTGTCCATCAAGAAGGCCCTCCCCGGGGCCGACGTCAAGCCCGGCGATAAGTCCAAGGCCGTGGTCGTCCGCACGACCAAG
The DNA here is from genome assembly GCA_044226385.1 of Phycisphaerales bacterium. GTDB lineage: Bacteria > Planctomycetota > Phycisphaerae > Phycisphaerales > UBA1924 > JAEUJB01. The sequence continues at coordinate 26,154 of JBGAHA010000019.1, read as the reverse complement.
CCCACCCGCCGGGCCGACGGCTCATACGTGAAATTCGACTCCAACGCGGTCGTCCTCATCCAGGACGACGGCAACCCCAAGGGGACCCGCATCTTCGGGCCCGTCGCCCGAGAGCTGCGCGACCGGAACTACATGAAGATCGTGTCCCTTGCTTCGGAGGTGGTGTGACATGCCGGCACATGTGCGCAAAGGCGATCAGGTGATGATCACCAGCGGCTCCCTCAAGGGCCGCATCGGCGAGATTCTTCGCGTCATCCCCACGACCCAGCAGGTCGTGATCAAGGGCCTCAACCTCCGCACCAAGAACCTGCGGCCGACGCAGCGCAACCCCCAGGGCGGCGTGATCACCAAGGAAGCTCCCCTGCACATCAGCAAGGTGAGCCCCGTGGTCGACGGCAAGGCGGTCCGCGTCGGCTTCCAGCTCGACAAGGACGGCAGCAAGGTCCGCGTGGCTCGCCACGGGGGCAAGCAGCTCAAGGTGCTGGGCGTGGTCCGCAAGGCCAAGTCCAAGAAGTAAGCCCCCGCGGGCATCTGGTCAGCGTCGGTCGAGTCGATTGAGTCCCGTCAAGATCCGCCCGAGCCTCCCCGAGGCCGGGCAGTCCGTCAGCGAGTACGAATCATGGCGAAGGAAGCGGAATCCAAAGAAGGCGGCAAGCCTGCTCACCAGGGCAAGCCCGAAGGCAAGGCAGGCCGCGGCGGCGGCGCCCCGGAGAAGAAGCCCGGCGGCTCCAAGCCCAAGAAGGGCCACGCCGAGGTCCCCGAGGACACAGGCCCCAAGGTCCCGCCGCGCCTCCGCGTCGCGTACGAGACCAAGGTCCGCGCCGGTCTGAAGGAGAAGCACGGCATTTCCAATCCGATGGAGATGCCCCGCCTTCAGAAGATCGTGATCAACATCAACATGGGCCGCCACATCGAGGGCACCAAGATCCCGCCGCACATCAAGCAGCAGGTCCTGGACACCCTCAATACGGTGACGGGCCAGAAGCCCATCGTGATCCGCGCCCGCAAGAGCGTGTCGAACTTCAAGGTCCGCGCGGGCTTTGAGAGCTCGGCGATGGTCACCATGCGGCGCGAGCGCATGTGGCACTTCCTCGACCGCCTGATCAACCTGGCGACGCCCCGAATCAAGGACTTCCGCGGCCTGCCCGAGAAGGCCTTCGACCGCCAGGGCAACTACTCCTTCGGCCTGACCGAGCAGGGCGTGTTCCCCGAGATCAACATGGCCGACGCGGTCTTCACGCACGGCATGCACATCAACTGCGTGTTCAGCAAGTCCAGCGCGAAGCTCAGCCGCTACGTGCTCGAAGAGCTGGGCATGCCGTTCCGCAAACCCGACCAGAAGTAACCCTGAACCACGGACCCGGACGGATTCTGCAAGCGACAGAGAGTGCCGGGCATAGATTGATCGGGGACGGGCCCAGCGCCCAGCCCCCGAGGAGCAACGGAAGATGGCGACCAAGGCGCAGGTGGCAAAGTCAAGGCGTAAGCCCAAGTTCAGCTCACGGATCGTGCGTCGGTGCGAGCTCAGCGGCCGCGCCCGCGGCGTGTACCGCAAGTTTCGCATCAGCCGAATCGTGCTCCGCAGGCTCGCGCTCGAGGGCAAGATCCCGGGCATGAGGAAGGCAAGCTGGTAACCCACCCGGGCCGCGCCCCGCGCGGCCCCGCGTTCTGAAGAAGCCACTCCCGGCAAACGACACGGTGATTCCCGCGGGGACGGTTCCCCGCTTCGCAAGCGAGAAGAAGACGATGGCGATCAACGACCCAATCGCGGACATGCTGACCCGGATCCGCAACGGCGTGCGCAACCGCGCCAAGACCGTCACCTGCCTCAACAGCAAGGTCTGCCGCGGCATCGCGGCCGTCCTGCGCGACGAGGGCTACATCGACGGCTTCGACGTCGTCGAGGACGGCCGTCAGGGCCAGATCAAGCTCAAGATCCGCTTCGGCGCCGGCGGCCAGCCCGTGCTCCGCCGCCTGACCCGCGAGAGCCGCGTCGGCCGCCGCGTGTACCGCGGCGTCGAGGCGATCCCCGTCCCCCTGGGGGGCCTGGGCATCTCCATCGTCTCCACCAGCATGGGCGTGCTCAGCGACCGCAAGGCCAAGGAAAAGCGCGTCGGCGGCGAGCTGCTCTGCACCATCGAGTAATCCAGTCCCCGCGGCCCCTTTGCCGCATCCCTACCGTTGCCCCCCAGCCCTCACCCGTCCGAGAGATTCACAACCGTCGCGGAAGCCGGGACCACCCCGTGAGCCGCACGCGACCGAGGAACAGACCATGTCCAGGATCGGCAAGCAACCCATTCCAGTTCCCGCGGGGGTCAAGGTCTCCGTCAAGGACGGCGTCGTCTCCGTCGAAGGGCCCAAGGGCAAGCTCACGTGCAAGACCCGCCCCGAGGTGAAGGTCTCCTGGCACGAGTCCGAGAAGAGCATCAAGTGTGAGATCGACGCGAGCCAGAAGGGCGACCGCGTCGCCCGCGCCCTGTGGGGCACGACCCGCGCCAACATCCGCAACATGGTTGAGGGCGTCACCAAGGGCTACGAGAAGAACCTCCAGGTCGTCGGCACGGGCTGGTCCGCCGCCGTGATGGGCAAGAAGCTCAAGCTCATCGTCGGCTTCGCCAACCAGATCCTCCTGCCCATCCCCGACGGCATCACCGTCGTGGTCGACAAGGCCGCCGGCGACACCACCCCCATCAAGCTCACCGGGCCCGACAAGCAGATGATCGGCCAGTTCGCCTCCGCCGTGCGCTCCAAGCGCAAGCCCGAGCCGTACAACGGCAAGGGCGTCAAGTACGCCGAGGAAGTCATCAAGCGCAAGCAGGGCAAGCAGTTCGGCTCGTAATCCGCTCCCACGATCCATCCACCGGCGCCCCGACGGGCCGCCGGCACTCCGCAAGAAGGTTCACCGCCATGGACAAGCAGACCATCAAGGACGCACGCAGAAGCCGCCGCAGGATCGGCATCCGCAAGCGCATCGTCGGCACCCCCCAGCGCCCCCGGCTGACCGTCTACAAGTCCCTCATGCACATCCACGTCCAGATCGTGGACGACCTCGCCGGCAAGACCCTCGCCTCCGCCTCCTCGGTGGAGAAGGACGTCAAGGCCGCCGGCAAGACCGGCAACGCCGCCTCCGCGGCCGTCGTCGGCGGAAAGCTCGCCCAGCGGGCCAAGGAAGCCGGCGTCACCCAGGTCGTCTTCGACCGCGGCGGCTTCAAGTTCCACGGCCGCATCAAGGCCCTCGCCGACGCCGCCCGCAAGGCCGGCCTCGAGTTCTAATACGCACCACCACGTCACCCACCCAGCAATCCATCCCCGAGCATTCGGTGAGACCCAAGACGCGGCCGACTCTGCCGCAGTGAGCACGACGCATGGCTGACCACTTCGAAGATTCCGGACACATGACCGACACCACGATCGGTGTCTACCGCACCTCGACCACCGTCAAGGGCGGACGTCGATTCAGCCTCGGCGCCCTGGTCGTCGTCGGCGATCACCGCGGCCGCGTCGGCTTCGGCTACGGCAAGAGCAACGAAGTGCCCCTCGCCGTCGAGAAGGCCCAGAAGTACGCTCGCCGCAACATGATCACGGTCAAGATGGCCGGCACCACCCTGCCCCACGCCGTGGAAGGCAAGTACTCCGCCTCCTCCGTGCGCCTCATCCCCGCCTCCCCCGGCACCGGCGTCGTCGCCGGCGGCACCGTCCGCGCCATCCTCAACGCCGCGGGCGTTACCGACTGCCTCACCAAGTGCTACGGCTCGACCAACGCCAAGACCCTCGTCAAGGCCGTCTTCGAAGCCCTCAACCAGATCCGCCCCCGCCCGGCCATCGAGGCCGCCCGCGGCGTCACCCTGACCGAGACCGACATCGAGAAGAAGATTGCCAAGGGACGCGCCTTCATGAGCGCCTCCACCGGCAAGGAAAAGGCCAAGGGCCCCGTCAACACCATGGGCCAGGACCGTGGTCGCGGCGGTCGCGGCGGCCAGGGTGGCGGCAACCGTGGTCGCCGTCCCGGCGGTCGCGGCGGCCAGGACCAGCCCCAGGGCGACGCCCCGGCGGCGCCCACCGCTCCCTAATGTTCATCCACGTCCTCCCGTCCCTCGCACGTCCGTTCCAGACCGTTCGCAGCACAGACCGATGATTCACGGGCCGGCCCTGTCCTCGTCGACCGTCCGATCGCCCCAGCCCGGAGATACCCAGCCATGATGATCCACGACATTACCGCCAAGGCCGGCAAGTACAAGGCTCGCAAGCGCGTCGGGCGCGGCGAAGGCAGCGGCCACGGCAAGACCTCCGGCCGCGGTCACAAGGGCCAGGGTTCGCGCTCGGGCTACGCCGCCAAGCGTGCGCACGAAGGCGGTCAGATGCCCTACTTCCGGCGCCTGCCCAAGTTCGGCTTCACCAACGCCGCCTTCCGCATGGAGTTCTGGATCATCAACGTCGGCGACATCGTCAAGCACGCCGCCTTCGCCAAGGGCGGAGAGGTCTCCCTGGAGACCCTCATCAAGGCCGGCCTGGTCCGCGACGACAGCCGGGATCTCAAGATCCTCGGCCATGTCTCCGAGGACGGCGTCCGCGTCAAGCTCATCGTCAAGGCCGCCCGCGTCTCCGCCAAGGCCAAGAAGCTCATCGAGGATGCCGGCGGCAGCGTGACCCAGTCGGGCACCCGCCGGGACCGCGTCCGCGGAATTGACCGCAACGCCGAGGATCAGTCCCCCAAGAACCTGACGAAGAAGCTCAAGCGCCCCACCAAGGCCGGCAAGATCGCCGTCGAGGAGGCTCCCGAAGCCCCCGCCGCCGACGCCAAGCCCGCCAAGAAGGCCTGAGTCGGCTCGCTTCCCCCAAGCGGTCCGAATACTGTTCGATGCACCGACCGCCGGTCGCTCGCCGCTCTGGGCGTGGCCTCTGGCGGCGATGCCTTTGATGGCGGGACCCCGGCCGGATCATCACCGGCGCCGGCGCCCCGCACGCTCCCGCCCGGCGGCGGATGAACGAGGGTCAGGATGCTGCGGATTCTGTCGAACGTCTTCAAGATCCCCGAGCTGCGAAACAAAATCCTCTTCACGGCGGCCATGCTCGTCGTGTACCGCCTCGGATTCTGGATCCCCGTCCCCGGGGTCAACCAGGCCCAGCTCGAGGACTTCTTCGCCAAGAGCCAGCAGGCCGACGGCGCGTTCGCCAAGCTCTCCACCTTCGTCTCCGTCTTCTCCGGCGGAAACTTCAGCCACTCGACCATCTTCGGCCTGGGCATCATGCCCTACATCTCGGCGAGCATCATCATCCAGCTCTTCGCCACGGTGATGCCCCAGATCAAGAAGCTCAAGGAAGAAGGCCCCTCGGGCCAGCAGAAGATCATGGAGTGGACCCGCTACGCGGCCGTCCTGCTCTGCGTCGTCCAGGGCCTCATGTGGCTCAAGTACATCACGTCCCTGAACATGGTCTATGCCGAGCAGGCCGCCAACCCCCTCTGGTGGGTCATGGCGACGTGCGCCCTCACGGCCGGCACGGTCTTCCTGATGTGGATCGGCGAGCAGATCGACAGGTTCGGCATCGGCAACGGCGTCTCCATGATCATCATGGCCGGCATCATCGCCCGCATGCCCAACGCCATCCAGCACCTGTACACCAACTTCAACCCCGAAGACTCCCAGAGCATGGGCTGGATCGGCCTGCTCGTGCTGATCTGCGGCTTCGTGGGCGTCACCGCCGGCTCGGTCCTCATGACCGTCGCCCAGCGCCGCATCCCCATCCAGCAGGCCAAGCACACCCGCGGACGCCGCGTCCTGGGCGGCCAGAAGAGCTACCTCCCCCTCAAGCTCAACCACAGCGGCGTCATGCCGATCGTCTTTGCCTCGTCACTCATGATCTTCCCTACCCTGATCCTCTCGGGTATCTATGACGCCCTCAAGACCCCCGGCGGCTCCACCCGCTCCATCTGGGAAACCAGCGTCGGCTGGCTCAGCAGCAACTTCCAGAACGGTGAATTCCTCCACGAGCTGGGGTTCATCGCCATGATCTACTTCTTCGCCTACTTCTGGATCACCGTCCAGTTCAACCCCGACGACATGGCCAAGCAGCTCAAGGAGCACGGCTCGTTCATCCCCGGCCTGCGCCCCGGCCCCCGCACCGCTGAGTACCTCTCCACCGTCATCACCCGCGTCACCTTCGTCGGCGCCGCCTTCCTCTCCTTCATCGCCGTCATCCCCACGGTCGTCAACAAGGCCCTCAACGTCCCCCCGGATGTTTCCCAGTTCCTGGGGGGCACCGGCCTGCTCATCGTCGTCAGCGTCGCCCTGGACTTCCTCCAGCGCGTCGAGGCCAACATGCTGATGCGCAACTACGCCGGCTTCCTGTCCGGCGGCGAGGACCAGGGACCCCGCCCCCGCGGCTGATCGGCCGCGCCGCAGTTCGTCCAATCCCCGTCGGAGGGTTGACTGCCCTTCACCGACGGTCTTCTATCCTGCTGCGGGCGTCCGGATAACCGGCGTCCGACCGTTCGAGGGGTCTCTCCCGCGAACAGGCAGGTCTGACCGCGTTCAGGAGTCTTATGGCCAAGGACGATGACAAGTTGACTTTCGAGGCGGTGGTCACCGAGGCCCTGCCCAATGCCATGTTCCGCGTTCGCCTGCCCAACGAGCAGAAGACCGAGGTGCTGGCCTACGTGTCGGGCAAGATGCGGATGAACTGGATCCGCATCCTCCCCGGCGACCGCGTCACCGTCGAAATGAGCCCCTACGACCTGACCAAGGCCCGGATCACGTTCCGTCACTAAGGTCCCGGTCGGGCTCCCGGGCCCCTCTTTGGCTCCCCCGTTGCCCCGCTTGAACCCCCTGTGAACCCCGCTGGCCCCGTCGGCGGTGGGGGGCCCTGTACAAAATCTGCTGGTCCCGGGGCGCAATCTCGACAGGCCCCCTCCATTTCCCCCATGACTTCTTCCGTGCCCATGCCTATCCTTCACCCCTGCATTCTGGTCGGGGGGAGGCGGTCTGCGCTTCCTTGGATCCGTCCGGCGTCAGTTCATTGGGAAGGTGTTCGATGAAGGTCAAAGCGAGTGTTCGCAAGATCTGCGGAAGCTGCCAGGTTGTCCGTCGCAAGGGCAAAGTGCGCGTGATCTGCAAGGCGGATCCCAAGCACAAGCAGGTCCAGGGCTGATCCTTGGATGCGCCGGCGCTCCGTCGCCCGGCGCATCTTGAGAGGCCGGCGCCCACGCCGGCATTGAGGAGTTTCGACCGTGCCACGTATTGCGGGTATCGACGTCCCGGACAAGAAGAAGATCCTCTTCGCCCTCCAGTACATCCACGGCATCGGCGCGAAGATCGCCGGGGATATTCTGGCCGAGGCTCAGATCGATCCTGATCTCCGGGCTACCGAAGTGAGCGAAACCCAGCTCGCCGCCATCAACTCGATCATCGATACCAAGTATCTGGTCGAGGGTGCGCTGCGCCGGCAGGTCCAGCAGAACATCCAGCGCCTCAAGGAAATCCGCAGCTACCGCGGCGAGCGCCACCGCAAGGGCCTCCCCGTCCGCGGACAGCGCACCAAGTCCAACGCCCGCACCCGCAAGGGTCGCAAGAAGACCGTCGCCGGCAAGAAGGGCGTCAAGGCCAAGGGCTAAAGGCAGCAAGGCATCCGGCGCCGGGCACTGGGCCCGCGCGCCATTCACAGAACATCGGGTACGACACTTCGTGTCGGATGATCCGAGGAGCATCGATCCATGGCCAAGAAGGGCAAGGTTCGCAAGAACGTCGTCCGCGGCATCGCACACGTGCGGGCCACCTCCAACAACACGCTGGTCACCATCACCGACATGAACGGCGAGACCGTCGCCTGGGACTCGGCCGGAACCATGGGCTTCAAGGGCGCCCGCAAGAGCACCCCCTTCGCCGCCACCCGCGCCGGCGAAACCTGCGGCTCCAAGGTCCGCAAGATGGGCATGACCGAGATCGAAGTCCGCATCAAGGGCGCCGGCGCCGGCCGTGAATCCGCCGTCACCGGCCTGGTCTCCTCGGGCCTGCGGGTGACCGCGATCGAAGACCACACCCCCGTCCCCCACAACGGATGTCGCCCCCCCAAGCGTCGCCGCGTGTAATCGAGCAGTCCCTTCCCGGTCCGGCGCCTGACGGCGACGGACCGTCTTTGTTCGTGACGCCCCCGGACAGCAGAGAGCGGCCTGGCCCAGCAGCGTGCCGTCTTCTCGTCAACCGGAACCCGGCGTCCTGGCCTTCGAACGCCCTGCTGGACAGGAATCTCACGTCATGACAACCCGCGTACGCTGGCGTGGTCTTGAGCTGCCCACCAAGGTCATCGCCGACCCCAAGTTCCGCAGCGACGTCTACGGCCGTTTCGCCATCGAACCCTTCGAGCAGGGCTTCGGCACCACCGTCGGCAACAGCCTCCGCCGAGTGCTGCTCTCCTCCCTCGAAGGCGCCGCCGTCACCTCCATCAAGATCAAGGGCGCGACCCACGAGTTCACCTCCCTGCCCGGCGTGATGGAAGACGTCACCGACCTGGTCCTCAACGTCAAGAACCTCATCGTCAAGCTCGAGGGAGACGAGCCCAAGGTCATGAAGCTCGCCGCCCGCGGGCCCGGTGAAGTCACCGCCGACATGATCGAGGCCGACACCGCCATCACCATCCTCAACCGCGACATGGTCGTCGCCACCCTGACCGAAGCCATCGATTTCGAGATCGAGCTCCGCGTCGCCAAGGGCCGCGGCTACGTCCCCGCCAGCGAGCAGTACGAGAACGAGGAAGAGCAGGAGATCGGCGTGATCCACGTCGACTCGGCCTACTCCCCCGTGCAGCGCGTCCGCTACCGCGTCGAGGAAACCCGCGTCGGCCAGAAGACCAACTACGACAAGCTCACGCTTGACATCTGGACCAACGGCACCGTCGCCCCCGACATGGCCCTGGTCGAAGCAGCCAAGATCTTCCGCAAGCACCTCAACCCCTTCGTGCAGTACTATGAGCTGGGCGAGGAGCGCGTGAGCGAAGAGGCGGCGGCCGCGGCGGGCGTCGACGAGGACCTCATCCGCAAGCTCAACATGCCCATCGGGGAGCTGGAGCTCTCCGTTCGCGCCAGCAACTGCCTCGAGTCCGCCCGCATCGAGACCGTCGGCCAGCTGGTCACCCAGACCGACGCCGACCTCCTCCGCCTGCGGTCCTTCGGCCGCACCAGCCTCCGCGAGGTCAAGCGCAAGCTCCAGGACCTCACGCTGGACCTGGGCATGCAGCTTCCCGAAGGCTACAACGTCGCCAAGCCCGTGATCACCAACTGATCCCGCACCCCCCTCGGCCCGGACGGGAACGTCCGGGCCGGATTTTCCGGACCTGCCGGCCCCCGCCGGCCGTTCCCGCCCAGCCTTCCCCGGCACCGTGACCGAAGGAGGCTGGGTGCATACAGTTCTCCCCTGTCATTTGCCCGCGGCGGGGCGCCGGGACGTTTTCCCTGGCCCGTCCGACCGCAGGAGTTTTGAGTCATGCGCCACCGCCGAGCCGGATTCCGACTGACCCGTACCTCCTCGCACCGCAGCGCGATGCTCCGCAATCTCGCCGCCGGTCTGTTCGAGCACGGCCAGATCACCACGACCATCCCCAAGGCCAAGGCCCTCCAGCCGTTCGTCGAGAAGATCGTCACGCTCGCCAAGCGCGGCGACCTCCACGCCCGCCGCCTGGTCATCGCCCGCCTGGGCGGAGATCGCCAGGGCTTCGACTGGCTCTACGTCGCCAAGGGCGCGACCGACGGTGAGAAAGAGCACGTCACCAAGCTCAAGGAATTCTCCGAGCAGTTCTTCAAGCTGCCCGACGGCGCCAAGGTCGAGCGCAACCGCTACGGCGAACTCCGCAAGGCCCCCAAGATCGTCAAGCACATCTTCGAGAACGTTGCCCCCCGGTTCAAGGACCGCGCCGGCGGCTACACCCGCATCGTCAAGCTCGGCCGCCACCGCCTGGGCGACGCCGCCGAACTCTGCATCATCCAGTTCTGCGGCGCCGAGGAAGGCCCCGAGATCGGCGGCCGTCCCAGCACCCGCCGCCGCATGGCCGATCGCCGCACGGCCTTCGCCGCCAAGGCCCGCAAGGCCGACCAGCCCGCGACCTGATCCGGCAGGCCGGCTCGTCCTTCAACGTCTCACCACGACCCGCTCAGCGAGCGGGTCTTTTTTTCGTTTTGGAATCAAGTACTCGTTGCGATCGTCCTGCCTGCTCTCTTGGCCTGTCATGTTCCTCAAGACAGCCGTCGATGCCCGTCAAGAAAAAACGCCGCGGACCGATGTCGGTCCGCGGCGTCATTGGCAAGGGGAAATGTCCGGCGGGCGCCTCACCTCCTGCGGCGAGCGGCGATCAGCCCCGCGACTCCCAGAAGCGACGCAGCGCCGGGCGCGGGAACGCCCAGCTCGCTCGACATGTCGAAGATCACGATGCCCACGTTGCCCCGGAGGGTCATCGCGTGCGTGTTCAGGTTGACCTCGTAGATGTCTCCAAACACGTCACCGGCAAACAGACGCCCGTCGTGCGTGAACGCAAGGCCGTACACGTTCGCGAGCGAGATGCCGACCGAGGTCTGAGCGCCCGTGTTCCGATCGACTCTGACGATCTCGCTGGAGGCGGTGGCGCCCCAGATCTGCCCGCCGAACTCCGCGAGGTCCCCGGCGTAGCCGACCGCGCCCGACCCGAGGTACGTCTGCGGAGCGAACGGGTCATCGGGAACGAACCGCACCAAGGATGCCGCGTCGTTGTTGAACGAGTTCGTGTACCAGTAGCCGTCGTTGCCCGAGCAGAACGAATTGCCCACGATCGACATGCCCGTCGGGGACGAGCTGAGCGTGGTCGTGTTGAAGACCTGCATCTGGCCCGAGTGGTCCTGGGCGAACATCTCGTCGGAGTTGCGGCCCGGGGCGATCGAGAGAGCGCCAGACCCGGGAGCACCCAGCGTTGTTGTTGCAAGCGAATCGACGTCGATCTGGTAGACGAGGCCGAAGTTGTCGCAGGCGTAAATGCTGCTGCCTGCAAACGCCGGTGTGGCCACAAGGGTAATGCCCATGAGGCATGCGGAAACACGAATCATGTCCAACTCCTCCTTCTGTGGGTTCATCGAGCCCTGCACCGTGCACGAGAAATCGAGCGCGGTTGCAGGGATGGAAACGGCGGAATGATATCAGGATTTCCCTGGCCGATTTGACGGGCTCCCAGCAGGCGCGGACTCCTCCAGGGCGGGGTCAATCCTCGACACACGGTGTCGGAATTGTCGGCGAGCGTTCGGTGATGCCCCGCCGCCCCTCGTGCAGCCGATCGTCGCCTTCGCCGCCGCGGAACGGGAGCCGAGGTAAGCCCCGTCGCGAGGAAGATCGAGATCGTTTTCCGGCGAAACTGCCGCAAAAGACCTCCCACGCCGGGGACGCTTTGCTCGAGTACGCATGAAGGCATCTTCCAGCCCCGAGGAAGCGTGCGCGCCCGCTTCACGCGATCTTCACACGGCCTTGGACCGGCAACCTGTCCATTACCCGGCGCAGCGCATATCGATAACCTTCGATACGCGCGAGGGTGCTATGGTTGCTCGCTCAGCAACCGCACCCCGCTCCTTGAGGAGGCCGCATGTCCGGTTCATCCACGTTTCGGCTGGCGTCCCGCGCGGCATACACGACATTGATGTCTGGAATTGTGATTGCCGCCGTCCTTGCTCCGGCCGCCTCGCTGGGCGGCTGCGAACGCAAGGCGCCGCCCGCCGCCACCGCTCCGCCGCCTCCCGCCGTCGAGGTCGCCAAGCCCGTCGTGCGGGAAGTGACCGAGTGGGACGAGTACACCGGCCGCCTCGCCGCCGTGGAAACGGTCGAAGTGCGGCCCCGCGTGAGCGGATACCTCGAGTCAATCCACTTCAAGGAAGGTCAGCTCGTCAAGAAGGGCGACCTGCTCTTCGTGATCGATCCGCGCCCCTTCCAGGCAACGCTCGCCGCCACCGAGGCCGAGGTCTCATCCGCGGCGACGCGCCTGGAGCTTGCCCGCAACGACGCCCAGCGGGCCGACGGCCTGGTCAAGCGCGGGGCGATCTCCGCCGAAGAGCTCGACACCCGCAGCAAGGCCGTCCTGCAGGCCCAGGCCCAGCTCGACGTCGCCAAGGCCCGCAGCGAGCAGGCCAAGCTCGACGTGGAATTCACGCAGGTCCGTTCCCCCATCGACGGACGCATCAGCAATTTCTACGTCACCGTCGGCAACCTGATCTCCGGCGGCGGAAGCGGGGGAGGGTCGGCGACGCTGCTGACCAGCATCGTGTCCCTCGATCCCATCCACTGCTACTTCGACGTGAGCGAGCAGGATTATCTCAAGTACACCCGCCTCGCGGCCTCCGGGGCCCGCGCCAGCTCACGGGATCACGCCAACCCCGTCATGATCTCCCTCGCCGACGAGACGCAGTTCAACCACCAGGGCCAGATGGACTTCGTGGACAACCGCATCGATTCCCTGACCGGCACGATGCGCGGCCGCGCGATCTTTGACAACAAGGATCGCTCCCTGACCCCCGGCATGTTCGTGCGACTGAGGTTGCTGGGAGAGGTCAAGCCCGCCGCCGTCCTCGTGCCCGACAGCGCCATCGGCACCGACCAGGCGAGCCGCATCGTCTACGTCCTCGACAAGGACAACGTCGTCCGCCTCCGGCAGGTCATCCCGGGACGGCTCGTGGACGGCCTGCGCATGATCAAGTCCGGCCTCGACGGCTCGGAGATGGTCGTGGTTCGCGGCGTGCAGCGCGTGCGTCCAGGCGCACCGATCACCCCGCAGGTCGTCAAGGTCGATGACCCCGGCGCGGGCGCCATCGACGCCGCGCCCCCGGCTCCCGCGCCCGCCCCGGCCCCCGCGCCCGCGACCGACGCTCCCGCGCCTGCGAAGGAAGGGGCCAGGACCCCCACGGAGGGCGGCCTGTGAGGATCGCCCACTTCTTCATCGACCGACCGATCTTCGCGTCGGTCATCTCCATCGTCATCATGCTCGTGGGCGCCCTCGCCTACACGCGACTGCCCGTCGCGCAATTCCCCGAAGTCGTTCCGCCGACGGTCGTCGTCCGCGCCACCTACCCCGGCGCTACCGCCCAGACCGTCGCCGACACCGTGGCGACGCCCATCGAGCAGGAGATCAACGGCATCGAGGACATGCTCTACGTGAGCAGCGTCTCGACCAACGACGGCCAGGCCCGCATCACCGTCACCTTCAAGCTCGGCACCGACCTCGACAAGGCCCAGGTGCTCACCCAGAACCGCGTCCGCATCGCCGAGGCCCGCCTCCCCGAAGAAGTCCGCCGCCTGGGCGTCACCACCGAGAAGCAGTCCCCCGACCTGCTCATGGTCGCCTTCCTCTCCTCGCCGACCGGCGTCTACGACCAGCTCTACATCAGCAACTACGCGATCCTGCAGATGCGCGACACCATCGCGCGCGTCGAGGGCGTGGGCAACGTCTCCATCTTCGGCGCCCGTGAGTACAGCATGCGGGTGTGGATCGACCCCGACAAGACCGCCGCCCTGGGCCTCACCGGCCCCGAGGTCGTGCAGGCCCTGCAGAAGCAGAACGTCCAGGTCGCCGCCGGAAACCTCGCCCAGCCCCCGGTGCCCAAGGGCCGGGAATTCCAGATCGTGGTCAACACCCAGGGCCGCTTCATCGAGCCCTCCCAGTTCGAGAACGTCGTCGTCAAGAGCGGCGCCGGCGGCCGGCTCGTCCGCGTCAAGGACATCGCCCGCGTCGAACTGGGCGCCCGCGACTACGTCACCAACAGCTACCTCGGCGGTGAGTCCGCCGTCGCCCTCGCCATCTCCCAGCGCCCCGGATCCAACGCCGTCGCCACCGCCGAGGCCCTCAAGAAGTCCTTCGCCGACCTCGCCACCCGCTTCCCCGAAGGCCTCGCCTACACCATCGGCTACAACCCCACCGAGTTCGTCGAGCAGTCCATCGAGGCCGTCCAGGAGACCGTTCTGGAGGCCGTCCTGCTGGTCGTCGTGGTGGTCATCGTCTTCCTGCAGAACTGGCGATCGGCGCTCATTCCCCTCGCCGCCATTCCCGTCTCACTGATCGGCACCTTCGCCTTCATGGCGGGCCTGGGCTTCTCCCTCAACAACCTCTCCCTCTTCGGCCTGGTGCTGGTGATCGGCATCGTCGTCGACGATGCCATCGTCGTGGTCGAAAACGTGGAACGCCACATCAGCCTGGGGGAAGAGCCCCGCGAGGCGACTCGCCGGGCCATGGACGAAGTCTCCGGCCCCGTGGTGGCGATCGCCTTGGTCCTCGCCGCCGTCTTCATCCCCACGGCCTTCATCAGCGGCATCTCCGGGCAGTTCTATCGCCAGTTCGCCCTCACCATCGCCATCGCGACCATCATCTCCGCCTTCAACTCCCTCACCCTCAGCCCCGCCCTGTGCGCCCTGCTCCTCCAGCCCCACGGCGCCCGCAAGGACTGGTTCGGACGCCTCTGGGACTTTGCCTTCGGCTGGTTCTTCCGGCTCTTCAACAAGTCCTTCACCTTCGCGTCCAACGCCTACGCCGGCACGGTCCGCTGGGCGATCCGCCTCGCCGTCGTCGTGCTCCTGCTCTACGGCGGGCTCATCGTCCTCACCGGCAAGATGTTCCAGACCGTCCCCACCGGGTTCATCCCGCAGACCGACCAGGCCTACATCATCGTCGCCCTCCAGCTCCCCGACGGCGCCTCCCTCGAACGCACCGATACGGTCGTCCAGCGCGTCGCCAAGCTCCTGCGCGAAACCCCCGGCATCGCCAACACCGTCGCCTTCGCCGGCTTCTCCGGCGCCACGCAGACCAACGCCACCAACGCCGGCGCCATCTACTGCCCGCTCAAGCCCTTCCCCGAACGCGTGAAGTCCGGTGATTCCCTCGACAAGATCCTCGCCGAAGCCCAGAAACGCATGAGCGAGGTCAAGGACGCCGGCATCGTCGTCATCCCGCCCCCTTCGGTCCGCGGCATCGGCACGCTCGGCGGCTTCGCCTTCGAGGTCCAGGACCGCGCCGGCCAGGGCAGCGCCGCCCTCCAGACCGTCACCGCCGATCTCATCGCCGCGGCGAACCAGGACCCCGCCCTCTCGCGCGTCTTCACGCTCTTCCGCTCCAGCTCACCGCAGGTCTACGCCGACATCGACCGCACCAAGGCGGAGATGCTCGGCGTGCCCACCGAGGCCGTCCTCAACACCCTCCAGACCTACGTGGGCTCGGCCTACGTCAACGACTTCAACATCTTCGGCCGCACCTTCCGCGTCACCGCCCAGGCCGATGCGCCCTACCGCCTCGAGACCGAAGACATCGCTCGCCTGCGCACCCGCAGCAACAGCGGGGCGATGGTCCCCCTGGGCTCGCTCACGACCTTCCGCACCGTCGCCGGCCCCGAGTTTGTCTCGCGCTACAACCTCTTCCCCGCGGCGGAGCTCAACGGCAACACCGGCAACGGCGCTTCCACCGGCCAGGCGATCGCCGCCATGGAACGCCTCTCCCAAGAGACCCTGCCGCGTGGCTACAGCTTCGAATGGACCGGGCTCTACTACCAGCAGATCCTCGCCGGTGACACGGCGATCTACATCTTCCCGCTCTGCGTGCTCTTTGTCTTCCTCACCCTCGCCGCCATGTACGAGAGCTGGTCCCTGCCGCTGGTGATCATCCTGATTGTTCCCATGTGCATCCTCGCGGCGATCACCGGCGTGTGGCTGCGCGGCATGGACAACAACATCCTCACGCAGATCGGCTTCGTGGTGCTCGTGGGCCTGGCCTGCAAGAACGCGATCCTGATCGTCGAATTCGCCAAGGAGCAGGAAGACGCCGGCAAGAGCCGCATCGAGGCCGCCGTGGAGGCCTGTAGGCTCCGCCTTCGGCCCATCCTCATGACTTCCTTCGCGTTCATCCTGGGCGTTGTGCCGCTGGTCATCGCGACGGGCGCGGGCTCTGAGATGCGCCGGGCCCTGGGCACGGCGGTCTTCTCGGGCATGATCGGCGTCACGCTCTTTGGGCTCATCCTCACGCCCGTGTTCTACGTCTCCATGCGCTGGCTGGTGGCGCGCAAGGGTGGGGGGGCCAGGCCCGGCGGCGGCCCCGCGATTCCCGCGGCGAGCCACGCTTCCGTGCCGCACGGCGCATGATGGAGCGACGCGCGGATCGGAATCTCTCGGAACGAGTCGATCCGCCGGTTGAAGAGAACCTACCGCTGCCGCGCCGCCCACGCGGCCCGCAGCGATTCGCGGAAATCCGGGTGCGCCAGGCCGATGAGCGCGTTGGCCCGCTCACCCAGCGTCAGCCCGTGCAGGTTCACGGCGCCGTACTCGGTCACGATCCAGTGGATGTGCCCGCGCGTCGTGACAACGCCCGCGCCCGGGGAGAGTTCGGGGACAATCCGGCTGATGCGCCCGCCCGCCGCCGTGGACTGCATCGCGATGACCGCCTTGCCGCCCCGGCTGAGCGCCGCGCCGCGAATGAAGTCCATCTGTCCGCCGATCCCCGAGTAGATCTTGTGCCCCAGGGAATCCGCGCACACCTGACCGCTCAGGTCGATCTGCAGCGCCGAGTTGATCGCCACCGCCCCCGGGTTCTTGCGGATCAGCGAGGTGTCGTTGGTCCTGTCGCAGGGGTGGAACTCCACCACCGGGTTGTCGTTCACGAAGTCAAAGACCCGCCGCGTTCCCACCACAAAGCTCGTGACGATCCGCCCCGGGTGCACGGCCTTGCGCCGGTTGGTGATCGCCCCCGACTCAAACAGGTCCACCAGCCGGTCGGAGAACATCTCCGTGTGAACGCCAAGGTCCTTCTTGCCCGTCAGCCGCGCCAGCGCCGCATCGGGAATCGCCCCGATCCCCATCTGCAGGCACGAACCGTCTTCGACCAGGTCGGCGATGATCTCACCGATCCGCCCGATCGCCGGCGTCTCGGCCTCCGGCGCGTGCTCGTGCAGGGGGCGGTTGGAGAGCGTCCACGCCCGCAAGTCGTCGCGGTGCACCATCGCGTTGCCCAGCGTGCGCGGCATCTGCTCGTTCACCTCGGCGAGCACCATCGGCGCATGATCGACCGCGCTGCGGGCCGCGTCGACCGAGACGCCCAGGCTGCACATCCCGTGGCGGTCGGGCGGTGAAAGCTGCACCAGCGCCGCGTCGAGGCGGATCGGCCCGTCGGCAAAGAGGGACGGGATATCGGAGAGAAAAATCGGCATGTATTCCGCGCGGCCCTGGGAGATGGGGTCTCGCAGCCCCTGCCCCGTGAACAGGGAGACCGACGTGATCTGTCCCGCATGCTGCGGAGAAGTGAACGCCAGCGGCCCCGCGAGGTGCAGGTGGTAGACCCTCACGTCGCGCAGGTCGGTTCGCCGCGCCAGCGCGTCCAGCAGCGTGGTGGGCGTCGCCGAGCCCCCGTGCACGAAGACGTTCATCCCGCTTTGAATATGGGAAACAACCTCATCCGCGGAGCACCCGGCCCCCGGGGAGGCCGCGGCCAGTGGAGCCCGAGAGGGAGCGTTCGACGGAATGTTCATGATCTCGTTCCCACCCTCTTCACGCGTCCCCTGAAAGGGCTGCATTCCCTGCCGCACACTGTCCGCACCGCACATTGCGGCCACGCAGGTACTCTATGGCGCGGCGAGTGCCCAAAGTCCAGATGGACGCTCCGTCGCGAATAGTCGCGTTCCATGCCTCCACCTGCCTGCACGGACATCGGGCCGCAAAAAGGCGGCAAATTCGATCTTCCTGAGGAAGCCCCCTCATTCGGTTCACGCTCACGGCGCCGCCGCCGGTCTTTCCCGCGCGGCCGGGGAGAATGAGGGTTCTACACTGCGGCATTGCTGAAACGTCGCGGAGCGGATCGCGTCAAATGAATAGGAAACCCGGCGCCCGCGCACCACGCCCGCAAGGATGCGAGGCGCTCCCGGGAGCTTTCCAGGAGGCAGCATGATTCCCGTCATCACCGGCGTGCACCACGTGACGGCCCTTGCCAAGAACCCCGCGGAAAACGTCCGCTTCTACACCTCCGTGCTGGGCCTGCGGCTGGTCAAGAAGACCGTCAATTTCGACGATCCCTACACCTACCACATGTACTACGGGGACGAGATCGGAACCCCCGGCACCCTGCTCACGCACTTTCCCCACCCCATGGCCAGCCGCGGAACCCACGGCGGTTCGGAGATCACCGACACCGCGCTGGGCGTGCCCGCCGGCACGCTTGACTTCTGGAAAGCCCGCCTGAAGGAACGCGGGGTTGCGGCTCGCGAAGAGGAAATCCTCGGCCGCAAGTCCTTGCGATTTGAAGATATGGACGGCATGCGATTCACCATCGCCGAGCACGCCCCCGCCGCCTCGGGCGGCGCCTACGCGGGCGGCGACGTCCCCGCGGAGTCGGCGATCCTCGGCATCGCCGGCGTCACGCTCCACGTTCCCGATCCCAAGGAGACGTCGGATTTCCTCTCCGGCGTCCTTGGCTTCACCCGAGGAGCCAGCGAAGGAAAACTCTGCCGCATGCTGCTGGGCCCGGGCGGACTGGGCCGTGAGATCGACCTGGTCAGCGCCCCCGACCTGCGGCATATGCCCATGGGCGCCGGCATCGTGCACCATGTCGCATGGAGAGTCCCCGACGACGCCGCGCAGATCCGCGCCTCCAAGATCCTCCGCGAAGCGGGCATCGCCGTCACCCCCGTGACCGATCGCCAGTACTTCCGCTCCATCTACTTCCGCATCCCCGGCGGCGTGATCTTCGAGATCGCCACCGACGTCCCTGGCTTCGACATCGACGAGCCCCGCGCCGAGCTCGGGCGTTCCCTCAAGCTTCCCCCGCAGTACGAGGCCCGCCGCTCGGCGATCGAGCAGCGCCTCCAGCCCGTGAACTGACATCTCCGTGATGGCCGCTTGAGAACACGCGGCGAAAACCATGGCTGAGTTTGACACATCCTCCACCCCCCGCCCCCACGGCGGACAGCCCGTGCTCACGCGGGCTTCTTCCCTGCCCAGGCCCACTGCCGCTGTGATCCTGCTGCACGGCCGCGGAGCCTCGGCGCGGGACATCATGTCCCTCGCCCCCGCGATCAACCTTCCCTCCCTGCTCTTTGTCGCTCCCCACGCCGCCGGCGGAACGTGGTATCCCCAGTCCTTCCTCGCCCCCATCTCCCAGAACCAGCCCGGCATCGATTCCGCCCACGCCGTGATCGAATCGCTCCTCCTCCAGCTTGAGCAAGCCGGCATCCCGCCCACGCGCGTCGCGCTCATGGGCTTCTCCCAAGGTGCCTGCCTCACGCTCGATCACGCCTGCCGCTTCCCCCGCCGCTACGGCGCCGTCATCGCCTGCACCGGCGGCATCATCGGCCCGCCCGGAACTCCATTCCCCTCCGCGGGAGACCTCGCCCAGACCCCCGTCTTCATCGGCGCCAACGACCCCGACCCGCATGTCCCATGGGCGCGTGTGCAGCAGAGCGCCGAGCACCTGCGGGCTCTTGGAGGCGACGTAGACCTCCGCCGTTATCCAGGTCAGCCCCACGCTGTCCTCCCGGATGAGATTGACGCCGGCCGCGAGCTTCTCCTCTCCCTCGCCGAGCCCCTTGCCAGCTGATTGATCCCCCCGCCCTCACCGAATCATCGCGCCGCACGCATGTCATGATCCCGCCGCTCGCGAACCCTGCGCTCATCTCTCGCATCCGCATTCCATCTGGTTGGCGTACTGCAAACACGATGCGATCACAGTCCCTGCACGCCTTTGACACGGCAAACAAAGCAAGATTCCCCTACAAAATACAGGGCAGTATGAAAAAGGATGTAAAGAGACGGAATAGGATTGCGCAAGGAGATCTCCCATGGCCCAGACCATGAAAGCCTTCGTCATGCACGGCATCGGTCGCGTCGGGATGATGGACAAGCCCATCCCCCGCCCCGGGCCCAACGACGCGATCATCCGCACCACCGCCGCCCTCATCTGCACCTCCGACACGCACACCGTCGCCGGCGCCATCGGTGAGCGGCAGAATCTCACGCTCGGCCACGAAGCGGTGGGGGTGATCCACGAGCTGGGGGAGGCCGTGCAGGCGACCGGTCAGTTCCGCATCGGCCAGCGCGTCTCGGTCAACGCCATCACGCCCTGCTACAGCTGCGAGAACTGCCAGCGGGGCTACTCAAGCCAGTGCGGCGGCATGCTCGGCGGCTGGAAGTTCGCCAACGTCAAAGACGGCAGCATGGCCGAGTACTTCCACGTCAACAACGCCCTGGCCAACCTCGCCCCCATCCCCGACGGGCTCACCGACGAGCAGGCCGCGTACTGCTGCGACATGCTCTCCACCGGTTTCATCGCCGCGGAGCACGGCAACATCCCCATCGGCGGCAGCGTCGTCGTCTTCGGGGAAGGCCCCGTGGGCATGATGGCGACCGCCGGCGCCAAGCTCCTGGGCGCGGCCCTGGTGATCGGCGTGGAGACCAACCCCGCCCGCGGCGCCCTGGCCAGAAAATTCGGCGCCGATCTCATCGTCGATTTCAAGCGCGAGGACCCCGTGCAGGCGATCCTTCGCGCCACCGGCGGCAAGGGCGTCGACACCGCGATCGAAGCCCTCGGCAGTCCCCAGACCTTCGCCGCCTGCATCAGCGCCACCCGCGCCGGCGGCACCATCTCCAACGTCGGCTACCACGGGGACGGGGACACCGTGCCGATCCCGCGCATGGACTGGGGCGTGGGCATGAGCGACAAGACCATCCGCACCGCCCTCTGCCCCGGCGGCTCCGAACGCATGTCCCGCCTGATGCGACTCATCCAGTCCGGCCGCGTCGACCCGCTCCCGATGACCACCCACCGCTTCAAGTTCGCGGACATCGAAAAGGCCTTCAAGATGATGCAGACCAAGGAAGACGGCATGATCAAGCCGCTGATCATGTTCGGATGAATGGACCGTGCCCGCGGCTCAGTGAAAATCCCTTGACCCCACCGGGACGTCCCCGCCCTCGAGCGGCAGCGCCTCGATCCGGTGCACACGCACGTGCACCACCTTGCCGCTGCGTTCCACCATGCCCCGCACCAGCACGGCGGTCGCGTGACGGGCCGCGGATCGATACCGCTCGTAGATGTTGGGGAAGAGCACCAGGTTGGCGACCCCGCCTTCGTCTTCGATGGTCATGAACACGATGCCCGACGCCGTGCCGGGACGCTGCCGGACAAGCACCACGCCCGCAACCTTGACCGGGGAGCGGTTGGGATGGCGGGCTTCGTCCAGCAGATCACGGTTGGGGGTGACGCCGCGCTTCTCGAGCGTGCCCCGCACGAATCGCACGGGATGGTCCTTCAGGGAGAGCCCGGTGGCGAGGTAGTCGTACTTCACCAGCAGGGAAGGGGCCAGCGCCGGCAGGGTCACGGTCATCTCCACCGCCGGCCGCAGGCCGGCGAACAGGGGAAGATCGTCGTCGCGGCAGGCCTGAATCTCCCACAACGCCTGCTGCCGATCCAGGTGCAGGGAGCCGAACGCGTCCGCGTTCGCCAGCCGCCGCAGAGCCTGCACCGGAAGCTGCGTGCGCCGCTGAAGATCCCCCATGCTCTCAAACGCTCCGCCCTTGACCCGCTCCCACGCCAGTTCGTTCCCGTGCGCTTCCCGGAGCGATTGCGCCATCCGCATTCCCAGCCGCAGCGTCCTGCCCCCCTCCTCGAGCGTGCAGTCCCACCCGCTGGCGTTGATATCGATGGGCCTGATCTGCACGCCCATCTCCTGGGCATCCCGGACGATCTGGGCCGGCTGGTAGAAGCCCATCGGCTGGCTGTTGATGAGGGCCGCCGCGAACGCCGCAGGGTAATGCGTTTTCAGCCAGGCCGAGACATAGACCAGCAGCGCAAAGCTCGCCGCGTGCGATTCCGGAAAACCGTACTCGCTGAATCCCTTGATCTGGTCAAAGCACCGCTCCGCAAACTCCGGCTCGTACCCCTTGGCGATCATCCCCGAGATCAGCTTCTGCCCGAAGCGGTAGATCGCATCCCCCTTGCGCTTCCACGCCGCCATCGCCCGCCGCAATTGGTCGGCCTCCCCCGCCGTGAAACCCCCGGCGACGATCGCGAGTTTCATCGCCTGCTCCTGGAACAGCGGAACGCCCAGCGTTCGCTCCAGGACGTGCCGCACCTCGTCGCTGGGATAGGCCGGACGTTCCTCCCCGTTGCGCCGGCGAAGATAGGGGTGGACCATCTTCCCCTGAATCGGCCCGGGGCGAACGATCGCCACCTCGATGACAAGGTCGTAGAACGTGCGGGGCTTCAGCCGCGGCAGCATCTGCATCTGCGCCCGGCTTTCGATCTGAAAAATGCCGATGGTGCGTGCCTCGCAGATCAGGTCATACACCGCCGAGTCCTCCGCCGGGATGTTGGCCAGCGTCAACAGGCGCCCGTGATGCTGTTCGATCATCTCAAAGCACCGACGGATGCAGCTGAGCATCCCAAGCCCCAGGCAGTCCACCTTCAGCATCCCCATCGCGTCGATGTCGTCCTTGTCCCATTCGATCACCGTCCGGTCCGGCATCGCCGCGTTCTCGATCGGCACAAGCTCGCACAGCGGCGTGTGGGTCATCACCATCCCGCCCACATGCTGCGACAGGTGCCGCGGGAACCCCAGCAGCTGCTTGCACAGGTACACCAGCAGCTTGATGACCCGGTCCTCCGGGTCCAGCCCGACCTTCCTGATCCGCGCCGGATCAATCTCCCCCCCGTCCCACCAGTCCAGCTCACGGGAAAGCCGGTCGACGCAGTCCAGGGACAGGCCCAGCGCCTTGCCCACGTCACGCACCGAGCTCTTGCCCCGGTAGGAGATCACTTCCGCCGTCATCGCCGCACGCTCCCGGCCGTATTTCCCGTAGATGTACTGCAGGACTTCTTCCCGCCGTTCGTGCTCAAAGTCGATGTCGATGTCGGGCGGCTCGTTGCGCTCCTTGCTGATGAACCGCTCGAACAGCGAATTCCCCCGCGCCGGATCGACCGAAGTCACGCCCAGGCAATAGCACACCGCCGAATTCGCCGCGGCCCCGCGGCCCTGGCACAGGATGCCCTTGGACCGCGCGAAGCGGACCAGGTCCTCCACCGTCAGAAAATACGGCGCGTAGTTCAGTTCACCGATCAGCGCCAGTTCATGCTCCACGGTCGCCAGCAGCGCCTCCGTCGCCCCACCGGGATACCGCTCCCTGACCCCCGCCATCGTCAGCTCGCGCAGGTGCTCCAGCGGCGTCGAGCCCTCGGGCACGATCTCGTGCGGATATTCGTACCGCAGCTGGTCCAGATCGAAGCCCGCCGCCCGCCGGGCGATCTCGAGCGTGCGCTCCACCGCCCGCGGCCATCGATCCAGCAGCCGCACCATCTCCGCGGGTGATTTCACATGCCGCTCGCTGTTGGCGTTGAGCCGGTACCCCGCCTCCTGCACCGTGATTCCCAGCCGCGTGCAGGTCAGCACGTCCTGCAGCGGCCGCCGCTCCTGCACGTGGTACAGCACCGCGTTGGTGGCAACCAGCGGCACGCCCCACCCCCAGGCCCACCCCGCCACCGCGTCGATCTCCCGCACGTCATCCGATCCAAACCGCCGCGCGATCGCGACCGAGAGCCGGTCATCGTCGAAGATCTCTTTCAATCGCCGCAGGACGGGATCGGCCAACCCGCCCCCGCCCGGCGACAGCACGCACAGCAGGCCCTCCTGATACTCCGCGATATCGTCGATGCCCAGGGAGCATTCTCCCTTCTTCGCCCGCCGCTTGCCCACCGTCAGCAGCCGGCACAGCCGCCCGTACCCCGCGCGGTGCGTGGGATAGAGCAGCAGCGAGGCTCCCTCCCCGTCGGTCGGCTCGATCCGGGATCCCAGCACCAGCTGCACGCCATGCTGCTTCGCCGCCACGTGCGCCCGCACCACGCCCGCGAGGGTGTGAAGGTCCGCGAGGCCGATGGCCTTCATGCCCAGCACCGCCGCCTGCCCGATCAATTCCTCGGGATGGCTCCCCCCGCGCAGAAACGAGTAATTGCTGGTGACGTCGAGTTCGACATAGCCCGCCCCGACTTGCGCGTCAGAAAACCCGGGCGCCGCGGCGTCCGTCCAGAGGCGAAACGGGTGCGGGCGAAGCTTGGGATCCGGGGTGTCGGGCATCGCTCAGGCCCACTCCCCATGCACGAACCACTCACCGCTCCGCCCATCACGGAACAGCCACAGCCACACGCCGCGATCATCCAGCGCCCGGAAATAGTCCCGGATCGATTCCGAGCACCGCCACCATTCCCCGCCGATCCGCTCGGGACCGACGCAGTGCGCCACGGTGATCTCCCTTCCGCCGCGCCACAGCCGCGCCACCGGCCCATCGGGCCGCAGCGCCACCACGCGCACCGGTTCGGGCGGTTCGATCAACCGCGAGGGGCGATGCAGGGGCGGCAATTCCACGCGCGCCCCCACCAGCCCATCCACCACGGGCCGCAGGGCAAAGCTCCGCTCGGGTCGATGGCTTTGCTCCAGCACCGGGATCAGCACGCGGTCGCGCCCCAGCCGGTGGATCATCAGATCGAGCGTTTCGGCAAAGCCCGCGCCATCATCCCCCGCCCCCCGCTCCACGGCAAAAATCGTCTCCTGCCGCTCCTGCACCGCCGTCACGCCCCCCGCCAGCATGCAGAGGCGTTCGATCCCCTCCCCCATCTGCATCCGCTCCAGCCCAGGACGCAGCAGGGACCACAGATGCCGGACATTCCGCGTCGCCCGCGTCACCCGCAGCACAAGCACCGATTGCTGATGGTCGATGCGGTCGTACACCGCCCTCAGGTGCCGCAGCCCCTGCCCGCGCTGTTCCAGAAGCTCGCAAAGCCGGGCCAGCGCATCCCTGCTGGCCGCCTCGACCGACTCAAGAGCCGTGGTGCCCCCGGGCAATTCAATCAGGCTGCGAAAAGCTGTTTCTGCCGGCAACCGAAACACAGGCTCCGGCAACAGTCCCAGCGACTGATCCATCCGCCGGATCAATCCCGCCCCGTACCGCGCCGGCAGCGCCGCACGCGGCAAGGCAAGCAGCTCCCCAACGGTCCGCACGCCAACCTCGTGCAGCGATTCAATCGCTCCCGCATCCGCCCGCAGCGCCGCCAGCGGCAACGGCTGGATCGCCGCCCGCTCACACCCCGCCTCCACATGCCGCGGCCCCGGTGACGTGCCAAACCGCGCCGCCCCCCAGGCCGCACCGACCGTTGAGGCCACCGCCAGACTCGCCGTAATCCCCAGGGAGGCAAACCGCGCCGCGATCCTCAACGCCATCGCCCGCTCACCCCCGAACAGATGCTCGCATCCGCTGATATCCAGCAGCAGCCCGTCGGGCGCATCCACCGACACCACCGGGGACCACCGCTCCGCCCAGCGGGCCAGCACGCCCAGGCCCTGCAGATCCTGGTCCGGTTCGTGGGGACACACATGGAGCGTGTGCTTGCCCAGCAGCGCCCGTGCATGCGCCAGGCTCATGCCCACGTGGACACCTGCTCGCAGCGCGGCGTGGCAGCCATGCTCGACCGTCTGCCTTCCCGCGGACGTCGACACCACCAGCCACGCCCCCCGGCCTTTACGCCGTTCGCGCCCGCGATGCCGCCGGGCGATCCGCTCGACCGGCCACCGCGGCAGAAAGATGGACAGCACACGACGCATCATCCCATTCCAGCACCCACGAGGGCCTCTGACCGCTCAACCCTGATTCACCCTTGTTCCGCAGCAGCGTCACTTCCCAGCGCGGGCGAGCCCCGTCGCTCCCCATCGGTTCCACCCGCCACCGCGTATGCGCCGCCGACAGCTGCGATTCATCCCGCGCCGGCCGCGCCAGCACGCATACCCCGCCACCCTCCGCCGCCACCAGCTGCAGACGACGCGAGTGCGCCACCGAAATCCCCCGCCCGTCGGCGATCACCATCACCCGCGACGCAGACCGCAGCGCCACATCCATCGCCCACAACGCCGACGCCGCATCCGGCGGATCCACAAACCGGCATCGACCCAGCAACCCCGGCGCCCGCCCCAGCACGATCGGGTACGGCCAGCACCCTCGCCCGATCCACACCACATGCCCCGCGGCCCCTTCCACCACCCCTCGCCTCGCCAGGTCCGTCAGCAGGCACAGCGGCGGCGCCCACGCCCACCCCGCCCCCCCAGCGCACCCCAGCCACTCATGCACACACCCCGCCCGCAGCCCCACCCCCATCGCCAGC
>JBGAHA010000004.1:0-384769 GCA_044226385.1 Phycisphaerales bacterium | reverse complement strand
CCAGCGGCCGCCGGCGCGACGCAACGCCCGCCCCCGCAGAAACAGTCGGCCCGGCCGCCGCGGACGGAGCCGCGGGGAGCCGACCGAACCGGGTGCCATGATGGCACGAGAGGCGCGGAACGTTTCCGCGGCCGGGAGGCGCAACAAGACGCATGCCGCGGCCAGGACGCTGCTGGCGAGCGGAGCGCGACCACCGCGGCGTGCGGCTTGTTCGCCGGCCGTGCCTGCATTGGGGAGAGCGCGGACTGCACCGGCACACGGCGACGGTGACATCGAACCGCACGCGGGGCCCGACCGTCGCCGTCGCGCGGAACATCATGGCGCGGAACATCACCCCGCGTGAAAAGTCGCCGCGGCGATCGATCAACCTGACGTGCGATGATCACCTGACCACTCGAACACGCGCGCACGTCGACGTCGCCGGCACGCGGCACACACTCCGTCAGCCGATCGTGCGCCGATACTCGACCGCGTCGCGGGCGGCCGCCTCGACGAGCTCCAGCAGCTCGTCGTGCGTCTCCGCCACGCGCACGCGGCTTCGAACGACAATCCCCGCGAGCCTCGCCGCCGACACCACGCGCCACCCCTCGTGGTTGCCGCGGCCGCGGAGCCTCCCCGTGATCACGATGTGAAACTTGAGGGCTGACATGCGTGCAATGTAACATCATCGAGCTGCCGCCTCCCTCAGCCGTCGATAGAGGTGGGCAAGGTTCACATCGACCCACTCGGTGGACCACACCAGCTCGTCAGGACCTCCATGGCATTCTCGCACCGTGAACAGTTCCCCGACGAGGCCTGGCTCGCGATCAATCACGGCGACGGGCACGATGCAGCGGCAACCGCACTCGGTCTGGGGCCGCAGGGCCCACGTGGTTGTGTCGGGGGCATGCTTCATCGTGTACTCGACCTCTGCTTGAGCTCCCACTCTTCCCGTCGCCGGCGACGGCGATCGATCTCCGCCAGATCGGGCGCCCTGAGCCGCTTGACGAACAAGGCGGCAGGACTGCGAATTGTGTTTCGCGACTCGTGAGCGATCGCGGCGGCCCAGTGAACTGCGTCGATCGACGTGGTTGACAGGCGCGCGAGTTCTCTGGCCACTCCCGGCTCGACCCAGGGAAGCTCGGCCTTCAACCAGACTGGCCGCGTGCCGATGACCTTTGCCAGCGCGTCGATGGCGTGTGCATCCACGGGCTTCACCTCAACGATTGAGCCACCAGCAGCAGGAGCAGCAGTGCTGCTGCTGCTGCTCAAAACACTGTTAACTGGAATGTCCCTGCGCTGGCGCGGGGTTGAACCCCGCGCGGGCGCTGGGACCTCCCCGCGCTGGCGCTGGGAGGGTCCCTGCGCGGGCGCGGGGACTGGTCCCTGCATGGGCGCAGGGACCGGTCGGATGACGAACCGGGATC
Source organism: Phycisphaerales bacterium (assembly GCA_044226385.1). Classification (GTDB taxonomy): domain Bacteria; phylum Planctomycetota; class Phycisphaerae; order Phycisphaerales; family UBA1924; genus JAEUJB01. Next base: position 383,363 of record JBGAHA010000004.1, on the reverse strand, counting down.
GCCGGTGACCCTGGCCCGGCCGATACTCGACCAGGTCCCGGAGTTCTGCGATCGCTCGCACGATCGTGCCCACGTGCACATTGAGCCTGGTGGCCAGCGTTGACTGCGGAGTGTGGGACGTCCACCCATCATCCTGAAGCCAGGCATCGGCGACCAGGTGGGCCAGCAGCGCGTGCGCCGTCGTTGTGAGCTGAGCGCGGGAGGCCGCGTTCAGAGCGATCGTGAGGAGCTTGGCCTTGGCGACGGCCGGGGAGCTGGTCGAGGCTTCGGCATGATGACCGGTGGATTCTTCACCGGCGCGAAGTTGGTGGGGCTGCACGTCACAGCACCTCCGTCGCCCGGCGTGCGGCGTCAAAGGCACTGGTCTGCGTCTCGTCGATCGGCGCGTAGATCTCCGTGGTGGAGGCTTTGCTGTGGCCCAGCAGGGCCTGGGCCGCATCGAGCCCGCCGGCACGACGCACTTCCCGTGCGACGCGGCGCCGTACGTCGTAGAGCTCAAAGCCGGAAACGCCGGCCCGCTTGCACGCACGCTTCACCGCGGCCCGCAGACCGTCGATGGTGAAGTGGCCTCGAGCTGTCGATCGCCTGGACGATGGGAACAACTGATCCGCCGGCAGAAGCGGCCGCCAATGACGATCGATGATCGCCGCGGCCCGGTTGCTGAGCGGAATCACGCGAGACTTTCCGCGGTGAGCCGACTTGTGCTGCAGAGGGCAGAGACGCGCCCCGTGCTCGTCGATGTGAACCTCGGCGTTGGTGAGCTCGAGGAGCTCCGACGGCCGTGCTCCCGTCAGCCTCAGTAGCTGAATGACATCACGGGCCGGCTGCGCCAGGAACGGCAGGATGCGATCGAAGTGATCGATCGCCGGCGGCGCCTTCTTCACGGGCTCACGTGCGTCGGTCCGGAAGGGCTGCAGGGGCTTGACAAGCCGCAGCTGCTCGACAGGAGATGTCGATATGTAATCGAGATCCGCGCACCACCGCGCGAAGCGACGAAGGCGTGAGAGGCACGCGTTGATGTACGGCCGGGAGAGCTTCTCCGCGGCAAGCTGATCGAGCCACGCCCTGATCTGGTGGCGGTTGAGCCTGGCCAGGTCGAAGCCTTCGCCGGCGTAGTGCATGTAGTGATCGATCGCGGCGCGCATGTTGAGATGCTCGCGCGTGGGCTGGCCTGATCGGCGCCGATAATGCTTCTCCGCGTGGCGCAGGTACAGCTCCCTGAGCTGTCGAAGCGACAACGCCGTCGACGTGGTCGGTTGCATGGTGTGGTCCGCGTGGCTCTCTCAGCAAACACGCGGTCGAGCCGATGGCCCGCGTGCGGTTCGGGGTCAGCCGAACGTGTGAAGCATAATCGGTCGCAGTCAAGCGTGCGGCCCAGAAACGCAGCGGCCCCGTCGATGACTAGTCGACAGGGCCGTTGCAATTCGGTCGATCGACGTGGCTGATACACGCCATCGATGGTGGAGGCCTCGTGCGGACCACAGGGCCTCAAAGCGGGCGAGGAGGATCGAACTCCCGACATTCAGCTTGGGAAGCTGACGTTCTACCGCTGAACTACGCCCGCGGCTGACCCATTGTACTCCACAACCCGCCCCCGCAGCATCCCCTTGCCCACACTTCACGACAACTCGACATCGCGGGCGGCGAGACGAAGGTCGGCTACTCTTGGCAGGCCGTTGCCGAGCCCATCGGCCGCGGCGCTGGCTCGTCGCACCTAACGTCCGTTAGGACGATTTCAAGCCAGTCTGTTCCCAGCGTCGTTTCGCGGGCGAGATGATGGAATGGTCGCGTCAAATCGTGCAGCACGCCGCGTGCAGTCAGAGCCTTCCGAGGTCGGCACCCCGCGGCGTCCCTCCACGGTCGGTGGATCGGAAAAACCTGTCCCTTCGCCACCTTAGCTCAGTTGGTAGAGCAGCGCTTTTGTAAAGCGGACCGGCCACGCTCGCTCAATCCCCGGATATCGCGGGAATCCCCAACGATCTTTGAAGCGTTCCCGCTCTCGCGCTCCGGGTGTCAGGCTTCCCAAAGCGCCCCGCAGCCGCCGCGTGGTGGTGTCAGAACGCGGGTGTCAGCCGTTCAAATCGGGTCGCGCGGGGTGCCGTTTCTTCCGGGGATTCGCTCTCACGGGACCGCTCGCGCCCGTCCCCCCACCCCCCACCGTTCGCCACGTTGCCACCCGTTCGCGTCCTTGGACCGCGAGGGACCCTTCGGCCCGACGCCGCCTTCGTCCCCGCCCTGAGCCAACGTCGGGCGTTTCCGGGATCCCCAGGTTGATCCCTTGGACTTCGCGTGGATTGGAGTTGGGGGCGGCCGTTTGGCGTTCTGGGAATCTCGCCGAGATTTCCCCTCGCCGCCTTCCAATCCGCCGCTTACCGGGGCGTCATGTGTCCGGCCCGCCGCGCCGTGCGGCGGGGTCGGCAACCAACGAAGGAGACTGCCATGTCCAAGACAACGAAGACGCGCCCTGCCCGGAAGACTTCCAAGACCCGCATGTCCAAGATCGCCGCCCGAGCGGAGGGGGCGGCCCGGGCCGACCGCATCAACAAGGCGGCGCTGGTGCAGATCAACGCTCGCACACAGACCGCCGCCGCACCCAAGATGGCGGCGGGTGCGAAGGGAACCCGGTCAGGGAAGGCATCCAAGACCGCGAAGCAGCCCAAGCCCAAGCGGGTGAGCGCCCTCGATGCCGCCGCCAAGGTCCTGGCCAAGGCCCAGAAGCCCATGAACGTGAAGGAACTCATCGAGGCCATGGCGGTCGCGGGCCTTTGGACCAGCCCGGGCGGGAAGACGCCGCAGGCGACTCTCTACGCGGCGATGTTCCGGGAGATCAACGCCAAGGGCAAGGATGCACGGTTCCGTAAGGTCGAACGCGGGACGTTCGAGGCAACGGGCCGCTGATCAACCGTTGAGATCCTTGCGGACTGTCAACCCCGGCAATGCCGGGTTTTGATTCGGCCCCGTTACGGATGCGAAGATCGGCGCTATCGAACTTCGTACCAGAGGACCAAGGCTCGGAATGTCGGGGTACGAGCTGCTCTGAGCACAATGTCGACGGGACTCGTTATCGCAACCACCGGCTCGACAGTCAACCGGGGGACTCACCCAACCCCCTACAAGACGCGGCCTTGCGCGACATTCCGCCCGCCCCAGCAGCGCCGGGAGCAGCGCCCGCCGCCAATCCCCCCGCTTCCCTCCGACCTGACTGACGTCGTCGCGCCATAGCCGGCACTGCCGCCCGCCGTCCGCGCGGCATCGCGGCGATGGTGCAGGCGTCGGCCCCCAGGTGCTGAACACGCCGGTTCGCCACGCCGGTCCACCGGCACGGCAATCCACAGTCCGCCATGTTCGCCAGAGTCGGCCAACGCCGGAACCATGGCGGAATGTGCCGAAGTTGGCGGAGCCTGGCCCCTCGGCTGGGGAAATAGGTACTTCCCCGCCCGAGTCGCTTGGCTAGGCCCTCGGGAACAGCCGCGATTGACGACACAGTTTGTTTCGCATGTCCGATCGCGAACGGCAGGCGGTGATATGGCCCATAGAAGTGGCCCCGGCGGTTCGTGAGCGAGGTTCAAGTGTTCTGGCCCGACTTCAACTACACTTTGCAGCACCGCTCGGCTTCGCGGAGGCAAGCTCCGAAACCCGAACGGCCGAAGAAAGACCCTATGGCCTCTGCAGAGCAAATCCGAACCCTGGTGAGCAGCTTCGCGGAGCGGGACGACGAGAAGTTCCGCACGGTAGCGTTGGACATCGCCGCAGCGGCCGCGAAGGCGGGTGATCCCAAGCTCGCTGATTCACTGCGCTCGCTCGTGGATCGGTCTCGACGGACTGTGCTGCCAACTGTTGGACCGCGTGCTGTGCCCATCTCGCGACCGGAGGGCGAACTGTCATCGCTCGTGTCGGTCTCGTTTCCGAAGGTACAGTTGGTGCACATGGTCCTCTCCGACTCCGTTCGCGCGAGTCTCACACGGGTGCTGGTCGAGAACCGGGCCGGCGATCGTCTCCGCGAACACTCACTGGAGCCGCGCCGCCGATTGCTACTGGCCGGTCCTCCGGGATGCGGCAAGACCATGACTGCAAAGGCGCTGGCCGGGGAGTCGGGGCTCCCGTTGATGGTGGTTCAGTTCCACGCTCTCATCACCAAGTTCATGGGCGAGACCGCGGCCAAGCTCCACGGCATCTTTCAGGCAATGCACACGACCCGCGGGGTGTACCTCTTCGATGAATTCGACGTACTGGCAACCAGCCGCGGTGAGTCAAACGACGTGGGGGAGGCGCGGCGCATTGTCAACTCGTTCCTTCAGCTCCTGGAACAGGATGATTCGGAGAGCATCATCGTCGCAGCGACCAACCGCCCCGAGGCCCTCGACAGGGCGGTCTTTCGGCGGTTCGATGACCTGATCGAGTTCTCGCGGCCCGAGCCTGCGATGGTGAGACTTCTCGTTGAGAATCGTCTCGCGGCGCTCGCGCCCCTCCATCTGGACTGGAGAGTTCTGAACACGGCAGCCAAGGGACTCAGCCATGCCGAGGTGGTGAAGGCCTGCGAGGATGCCGCAAAATCGGTAGTGCTTGGCCAGGCTTCCACCGTCACTACTGCTTTGCTTGCCAAAACGCTCAGGTCACGCCGTTCACCGAAGCCGAAGACCCGACGACCCTAATTTGAGGACCTCATGTCACGTTTGCCGCACCTCCAACTTGTCGGCGGCGTCACGGGTGTTCCCTACACCCGCGTCGGCGGTGGCGGCGCGAACTTCGTTGTCCCGCCGCGGGATCGAGTGGCGCAAGGCCGAGCTGTGCGGCAGGCGGTGACTACCGCGGTGGCCGATGCCGCGGCAGAGCATCAAGCCCAGCACACGGAGGCCGAGACGCGCGGCATCCAGCTCACGATGGAGAGCCAGACGGGGTTCGAGCTCAAGCTTGACAGTCTGGAATCCCGGCGAGCGGGGATTGAGTTGCTCCATGCATGCACCGAGGCCGGGGTGCAGCGGGCCGTGATCTTCGTGCCCCGCGACAAAGTGGATGCTCTGCTTCGGAAGATCGATCAATACGAACTGCGCACCACGCCCAATGGCAACCCGCGGAATCAGCCCCTCATCGATAGCATCGAGCGCGCTCGGCTGGCGGTCGCCAAGGACCTGTGGTCCGACGCCCGCGACTTCCCCGACACAGATGCGCCGATGTGGTGGGAGGTTTGGACGTTCTATCCAGCCGGGGGCATCCAATCGCGATACGACGAACTGGTTCGATCCTGCCAGGCGCGCCGGTTGGAGGTCTCGACCAGACGGCTGGAGTTCGCTGAACGGTTGGTCGTGCTGGTCAAGGCGCGCGCAAGCGATTGGGCACGGTCGCGTGCGTTGCTCGAACTTGTTTCGGAGCTGCGTTATCCCGTCGAGCCCGCGAGGCCGTACCTCGACCTCTCCCCGCGAGAACAGGCCGAATGGGTCCGCTCCTTGCAAGGCCGCCTCAGGCCCGCGGGTCCGGATGCCCCCGCTGTGTGCCTGCTCGACACAGGTGTCAACCGCGGGCACGCACTGCTTCAAGATTCATTACTGGAGGCCGACACGCAGGCGGTCGTGGACGCTTGGGGGCCAGCGGACCGGCGCGACCAGCCACACGGCACGTGCATGGCGGGGACGGCACTCTACGGTGATCTGGCACCAGTGCTGCAAGCCGGGGGGCCGGTAGAACTTGGGCACCGCCTGGAGTCCGTCAAAGTCGTGCCTGATCGCGGCGATCTCCCCCCGGAGGTGCACGGCGCGGTGCTCAAGCAGGCTGTGTCGCTCGCCGAGATCCGAGCAGCGAGTCGGCGACGAACGATGTGTCTCGCCGTAACAGCCCCCGATGCATCTGGCCAAGGAGCGCCGAGTTCGTGCTCTGCCGCGGTCGATCAGATCGCGTTCAACGACGGCAACTCGACACGGCTCATCGTGGTTTCCGCGGGGAACATTCGCAGCATGCCAGCCGGAGTGGTATATCCACAGCTCAATCATTCCGTCGGCGGCGCGATGGAAGATCCAGCGCAGTCGTGGAACGCACTTTCCGTCGGCGCGTTCACCGATCGCGTGCAGCTCTCGCCGACTTACGCGGGCTGGCGTGCCATTGCGCCCGCGGGCGGCCTGACGCCGTCGAGCCGAACCAGTGTTTGCTGGGATGACGATGAACGGTCCCGATGGCCGCTCAAGCCCGACTTGGTGTTCGAGGGAGGCAACTGGATCGAGTCGGGTGCCGGTGAGCGGTTTCCCTGCCATGAAACCCATCTGCTTACGACTGGTTTCTCCGCGACGGGAGCCCAGTTCGACACGAATGCTGACACGAGCGCCGCGACTGCCCAGGCCGCACGCCTGGCGGCGATGATACAAGCCGCATATCCACGCCTGAGGGCGGAGACCATCCGGGGCCTGCTCGTGCATTCTGCAGAGTGGACCGATGCCATGCATCGGCAGTGCCCTGGGAACCTTCAGAATCAGGTGATGAAGCGTGTGCGGACCTTTGGCTACGGCACGCCGAGTCTCACCCGTGCCCTGCATAGCCTGAACAACGCCGTCACGTTGGTGGCGGAAGCCGCTATTCAGCCGTATCGCAAGAACGGCAGCGAAGTCCGGCACAACCAGATGGGCCTGCACCAGCTCCCGTGGCCAGCCCGCGTGCTGTACGACCTCGGCGATGTGCCGGTGCGGATGCGCATAACGCTTTCCTACTTCATGGAACCCAGCCCCGGCCGCCGTGGAAACATCCCGAAGTGGGGATACCCGTCGCATGGCCTTCGCTTCGACGTGAGGCGACCCGGCGAGACGTTGGATCAATTCCGGCAACGCCTCTCCCTCGCCGAACGAGACGATCCGGCGGCCTCTATAGACAATGTCGGTGAGACCCGCAACTGGGTCATTGGCGTGAACGGCCGCTCGCGCGGGTCACTTCAATGCGACTGGTGGGAAGGCACCGCGGCTCAGCTCGCCGCGAGCGACCACATCGCGGTCTATCCCGTCACCGGCTGGTGGCGCGAGCGACCTTTCCTGGGAAAGGTCGAAAGCGCCGCGCCCTACACTCTCGTGATCTCCATCGAAACGCCGGAGCAGGCTCTCGATCTCTACACCGCGATCACCACACAGACCGAGGTCGCGGTCAGTGTCGCCACCGGCCCATGATGCTGCGAGCGTGCGCACCGTCGTCCCATTGCGGTGCCCGTGTCACGGTCTCGAACCCCATTCCCCCTAGGAATCGCTCATGGCTGAATTGACGTTTTCAGAGCGGCAGGCGGTAGAGAAGGGCTTCGGAATGGGGTCGGGGTACGTGCTGGATTTCTCTGACAGGACGTTCCAGGAGTTCATGCACGACAGTGTCGGCCGCAACATCTACGACGCAAAGTACTCAACGAACGGTCAATCCAAGGCCAAGCGGCTCAGGGCGTTTATCAAGATCGAGCCAAATCATGTGGTCGGCAAGGTCTTGGCGGACCTCGTTGAACACGCGATGGGCGGTGCCGAGGCCGGGACACCAGTCCCTGCCCAACTGCAATCCTGCGCTCGCGTGGCTGCTCGGCTCCGCCAGGGCGCGCCGGTGTTGGAGGAAGTGGCTCAGGGATCCCACGAGTCCACCTTCCGTGCGCTCACGAACTCCGTCCGGCAGGCCATCGAGGGAAATCAGCCCGAGGCTGGGCTCGACCGTCTCCACACCTATTTCGTCGCATACATGCGCCAGGTCTGCGAGGCCAACGGGATCGCGACCGCCCGCGACGAACCCGCCCACAGCGTTTTGGGCAAGTACGCCAAGTCGCTCAAGGCGTCGAATCAAATCGAGTCAGAGATGACCGGGCGAATCTTGACGTACGCGCTGTCAACAATGGATGCGTTCAACCGCGTCAGGAACGAGCAGAGCCTTGCGCATCCGAATCCGATTCTGAACTACCACGAAGCACTTCTAATTTTCAATCACGTTGTTAGTGTCGTGAACTTCATTCGCGCCATCGAACAGAAGCGTGAGCCGACAACTGCATCGGCGTCCGCGCCAACGGCTTTGGCCGACGACGACATTCCGTTTTGAGGACGCATCGAGATTGGTTCAGCGCCTGTCTCCGGGGGGCAAGTACCCGTTACACAGAGTTGCTCGCCAAGTGGGAATGGATGTGGCTTCCCGTGATCGAGCATTCGCCGCGAGGCATCAAGATACTCCCGCGGCAGTTGTCGCAATCGCCTGAGCTATTCCTCGACGTAGTCAAACTCGTCTACTGCTCTCAAGCAGATGCCGCGATTCCGAGAGCCGAAGGCCCTTCGCGAACGCCGGAACAGGAGCAACAAAGCTATTTTTGCCGGAAGGCTTTTGCACGCCTGGCGAATCGTGCCAGGGCTCAGCAACCAAGCGGAAGTCGCCAATGACGATTCTTCTGACGAGGAGCCGACACGTTCCGCGAGCCCATCGACTTCAGGGAATGTCGATGCCGCCGTCCTCGACGTATGGGTGGCTCGTGTTCGTGAGTTGGCAATCGAGGCCGACCGCGTCGACATCTGCGACCGCCGTATCGGGGAGATATTTGCTTATGCGCCTGCCGACGCCGACGGCAAATGGCCGTGCGAAGCGGTACCCCGTTGTATCGAGAGACTCGCTTGCCATGAGCTTGAAGACGGGCTTGAACTCACGATACTAAACCGCCGCGGCCTTTACAACAGGGGCCCGGCTGGTGAAGATGAACGCAACCTCCGCAATGCCTTTCTGATCAAGACTGGCTGTCTAGCTCCCCGTAATCTCTGCCAGGATCGGGCTTGAGTCAGGTGTACATATTGGTGGGTCTCCGCAGCAAGGAGATCCGTGATGTCAGAGCAGAGCACCAGTCCCGCCGGGGTGGACCCGTCGCAGCGCAGCGGAGACGGGGCCGCCCCGGCGGTCGCGCCGCCCCCGCCCCCGCCCCCGGTAACCGCGTTCGGCGGTCCGCCCAGCGATCCTCACGCAGTCACGCCCGCGTCTGTGCCAGCGTCCAGCCGCGCCCCTTCCTTCCCCGGCTCTCTTCCTCACGAGGGCGCGGTGGACGGCGCGTTCGCGGCACCAAGGCCCGGGGGTTCCGAGGTGTTCGAGGACGAGTTCGAAGACGAAGAGTTCACCGGGCCGGGCGGCGGTGACGCGGACCTCGGGACGGGAACAGGCCTGCCCCTCAATCCCCGCCCGTTCGGGGCCGGGACCGCGCGTCTCTCGGGACGGGGCCCCAGGCCCGGCAAGCGGCTGGTGCTGCCGCAGGAGGCGGCGGCGGCCAACCGCAGGATGACACCCGAGCAGAAGCTCTTGATCCTGGACACGTGGAGCAGGTCGGGGCTGTCCGCCAACGACTTCTCGGCGCTGGTGGGCGTGAACCGCATCACCCTGTACAACTGGAAGAAGCGGTTCGAGGAGCTGGGGCCCGCGGGCCTGGCCGAGCAGCCGCGCCGGGGCTCGGGCTCGACCAAGGCCCCCGAGCTCACCAAGCGAACGGTGCTGATGCTCAAGCAGGCCCACCCAGAGTGGGGATGCCAGCGCATCAGCGACGTTCTGTACCGGGGCCCGGGTCTGCCCGCCTCGGCCAACACGGTCGCACGCATCCTGCGTGAGGCCGGGTACGTGCTGGAGGAGTCGCCCACCTCGCCCCACCCCGACAAGGTGAGATCGTTCGAGCGGGCGCGCCCCAGCCAGCTATGGCAGACGGACCTGTTCACGTTCATCCTCAAGCGTCAGAACCGCCGTGTGTACCTGGTGGCGTTCATGGACGACCACAGCCGCTACATCGTCGGGTACGGCCTGCATGCGTCGTGCTCGGCGGCGCTGGTGATCGAGACGTTCCGAGCCGGTGTGGCGTCGGTGGGAGCGCCCGAGGAGGTCTTGACAGACAACGGTCCACAGTACGTGACCTGGCGTGGCACGAGCCGCTTCGCGGCCGAGCTGCAGCGTCGCGGGATCAAGCACATCGTGGCCACGCCGCGTCGTCCGCAGACCCTGGGCAAGGTGGAGCGGTTCTGGGGAACGTTGTGGCGTGAGTGCCTGGACGCGGCGGTGTTCATCGACCTGGCGGATGCCCAGGCCCGCGTCGGTCACTTCATCGACTACTACAACTTCCAGCGTCCACACCAAGGGCTGGACGGCCTGACGCCGGCCGATCGCTTCTTCGGGGCCGCGCCGCAGATGCTGGCGGCGCTCAAGGCGCGGGTGCAGGCCACCGCGCTCGACCTGGCGCGTTCGGGCACACCCAAGGCCCCGTTCTACATGGCGGGGCAGGTGGGCGGCAAGCCGTTCAGCGTGCACGCCGAGGGTGAACGCGTGTTCATGATCGGGGGTGACGGTCAGCGTCAGGAAGTTGATCTGGCCGGGGGCGGGGGCGGGGCGGGAGATGGTGGAGCTGGTGTAGCAGGGGGTGCTCCGCCCGCGTCGGCGGTCATTCCTCCGCCCGTCGCGGCGCACGGAGATCTGCGCGGCGACCTGCTCGACGAGCACGAGCAGCCGCCGCCCGCGGGCGTTGGTCCGCTGGACGCCCCGCTGCGTGATCTCACGGAGGCGCTTGGCGCTGCCCCCGCTTCTGCCGTTGCCTTCAGTCCATCTGTTCTCCCCACACCATCCGCTCCATCCACAGCGCCCCTGGCGGCCGCACCGGCGCCGTCATCGCCGCCTGCGGGCGTGGTGCCGCCCGACTTCAGCGGAGGTGCGTCATGACCACCCCCGTCGTCAATGCCGGACCGCCGGTCAAGAAGCCCCGCGCACGCCGAGGGGTCAAGAGCCTGTCCCAGCAGGCCCGGCTTGAGCAGTTCACGCCCGAGGCGCGTCGCACCGCCGCGTGCGTGCTGGAAGTACTGGCGGGCGTGCGCACGCCCGAGCAGGCGGCCAAGGCGCTGGGCTTGTCGCTGCCCACGTACTACCAGACCGAGACGCGGGCGCTGCGTGGACTGGTGAGCGGCTGTACGCCCGAGCCGCCCGGGCGATCCATGGTGCTCGCCAAGCAGCTGCGTAGCGCCCAGCTCCGCGTGGCTGTGCTGGAGAAGCAGGTCCAGCGGTACCAGGCCCTGCTGCGCACGACGCAGCGAAGTGTGGGGCTCATGCCCGCGGATGGGGTCCCAAAGCCCGGCGGCAAGGATGCCGCCACGGGCCCCGCTCGTGGGGGTCGCGGCGATCGTGGGGGTCGTGGGGGCCGTGGGGGCCGCAGGCCCAAGCGGCCGTCGGTGCGGGCCCTGCGTGCCGTAGGGGCGCTGCGTGACGGTCAGGGCGTCGATCGTCCGGACGCTTCGAATGGGGTGGTTGATGCGCCGGTGATGCACGCGCACGGTGAAGTTGCTGTCGGTTAGCGTCGGTCAGTCGCGGGACGCCGGTGCGTGGCGGTACGCTCCGCACCGGCGTCTTGTGCTTCTGGAGGTCGGCATATGGCCAGACGGGGAAGGCCCGCGCAGGGTCCGGCATTGGTGGAGGCGCTGGATGGGTCGGCGCTGGCGAAGACCCGGCTCTCGATCATCCTCGAGACCTTGTCGGGGCGCACGACCGTGCAGGACGCCTGCTCGCGTCTTGGGGTCGGCCGCACCGCATTCAACAAGATGCGTTCGCGCTTCCTGGCCGAGGCGACCGACCTGCTTGAACCTCGACAGGCTGGGCGCAAGCCCCAGAGCGTGACGCCCGTGCAGGCGCAGCTCGCCGAACTGGAGCGCCAGAACCAGCAGCTCAAGCTGGACCTGGCCGCCCAGCAGATCCGCGAAGAGATCGGCGTGGTCATGCCCTTCCTGCTCAAGCGTGCCAAGACACGCTCTCAAAAAACGACACGCCGAGGAGGAGCGAGCCCGTCTGCGGTACCACGCACGCGCGGCGGATCCGGGAGTACGGGCAGGTGACCGAGCGGTCGAGCCATGCCCGTCGGCCGCTGGGACCCGCGCAGTCGGGCCGCAGGTCCGCCGAGCGCCGTGTCCGCAGGCGCGTGGTGGCGCTGGTACGGTGCGTCGCGGGCTCGTGCAGCGACGCCGCATCACGTCTTGACCTGTCGCCCCGGACGGTCGCCTCCTGGGCCCGATCGTGGCGTGCCCGCACGCTGCACGCGGCCGACCGCGGCAGGCCACCCAGCCCGGTCGAGTCGTGCGTGGAGGACCAGGCCCGGGAGATCATGGCCACGCACGCCCGGGCGGTGGGGGTGCCCGCGCTCAAGGCGCTGTTCCCCGCCGTGGCACGCTCGCGGCTCCAGGAGATGCACGCCCGCTGGCGCGATGAGCATCGCCCGCGGTTCGGGCGTCTGTGCTGGACCACGCCCGGGTCGGTGTGGGCCACGGACTTCACGCACTGCCCGTGCCTCATCGACGGGGTGTTCCCGTGCATGCTGCTGGTCCGCGACCTGGCCAGCCGCATCACGCTGATGGCATTGCCGTGCCCGGAAGAGTCGGCCCGGACGGTTGCCGCGAGCCTGGACCAGCTGTTCATCCTGCACGGTCCGCCGCTGGTGCTCAAGAGCGACAACGGCTCGCCGTTCACCGCTCAGGTCGTAGCGGACGTGCTGGTCCAGAGCACGGTCACCCACCTGCGTTCTCCGGCCTACACACCCCGGTACAATGGAAGCGTCGAGAGCACCGGGGGCTGCCTCAAAGCAAGGGCGGCCCACATCGCCGCGTGCTCGGGGAGGTGGAGTTGCTGGTCCAGCGACGACATCGAGGCCGCACGGCTCGCCGCCAACGCCTTCAACAGGCCCTGGGGCGTCCGTGGCTGCACTCCCGACCAGCGGTGGGACGCACGCACGCCGATCTGCCAGGAACGCCGGACCCTCTTCGTGGGGGCCGTCGCTCGCTTCCGCGCTTCCATCACCCGCTCGTGGCTCGAGCGTCAGACCTCACTCAATCCCGGGGCGGAGGTTGCCCCGGACCAGGTTCCGGCGGCCCAGCGATCGAGCGTCGATCGCGCCGCCATCCGCTCCGCTCTCGTCGAGCGGGGCGAACTCACCATCGGGAGACCCACCAATACGTCCACCCATTCAACTCCAAAAACGCGCAGAAATTAGCCGAGCAGCACAACCGCACGACTACCCTGCAAACGAATGGACTGAACTTGTAAGTCGACCAAACTTCCAAGATTCATTTTCAGAATACAAAAACCGAAGTACAAAATGCCCGGGAGCAAACGCCTTTAATGACGAAGATGACCCCGAAATTGGTTTTGCTTCCGGACTCAATAGTCGCGTGTTGTGTATTCAAGTACGGCTGCGCAGTTCGCCTGACAACTGTTCTTGTGCGGCGAGCGTGATTAAATTGAACTATCGACAAGTTTTGACGTCATACGGCCGTAGTGTCATTTTGCAGACATTGGAATCCTCGGATTCGCCAATTGGAGATTGCGGATCACCTCCATGAACGCACATATCCGGAAATCGCTTGTTTGTTTTTTTGTAGCGATGTCGATATTAGTGCCGATCGTATATTTAGTAGTTAATTGCTCTCCCTCGTCACAGCCCACGGAATTTTACATTCATAAATGGTTGATGAAATTTCCTATTGCCAAAATGGAATCTTCGCGTACTCCTCATATCGACATTTCAGAATCAACATGGTTGTCTGAAGGTACGGATTTTTCTATCGAACTTGTCGCGTCTTATTGTAAACATGCGATTCAAGTAGCTCCCATCGAACTTGGACCACAATCAATCCGAGCATTAACTGCTTTGGCACCTCCGGAAATTGCACGAGAGCAGGCATTATTAGGCATTAATTCTTCTGCTGTCATATTGCGGAATGAATGCTTGATTGCCCTTCAACAGGTAGGAACTGTATCTGACATTCCCGCGCTATTGGAAATTGCAACCTGCGACGAGTCTGCCAATGCTCGCGCCAACGCGTATTTGGCATCATTTTCTATTTTTCAGCGGGCATCATCAAATTTAGATAACATAACGAAAAATGAAATACAAATCGAGATCGAGTCATCCATTTTATGGAGCAAAAAATTCGATTTGAATCAAACAATGCAGTTTGTTTTTAAACATCTGATTCCCCCAGAATTTAATAATAGCGACTAGGCACTATCTGAAGAAAGTAGTGTCTGTCAAGTTGCGCACATTAGCTGAAGGGATCTCCGCAGGAAGGTTCATCGTTCGTAGTTCCTTGGAGCCTTGCCCGGCCTCGGCCCGGACGCGCGTCGCGGCGGGGTGAGGACGGGCAAGGCGGACTCACGCTCACGCTCACGCTCACGCTCACGCCGCCGCCGTCTGCTCCGCCAGCACCTGCTCACCCACCAGCCGCATGTCCAGATACCGCCGCAGGCCCCACCGCGTTCCGGCCACGTGCCGCAACCGCGCCGCCACCAGCATCAGGGCGCTCTGACCATCAGGGAACGCGTCCACTACCCGCGTTCGTCGGCGCAGCTCCCGATTGAGCCGCTCCAGGGGATTGTTGGTCTTGATGCACCGCCAGTGCTCGCGCGGGAACCCGTCGTTCACCGACGCCCCTTCACCGTCCACCCGCTGGATGTCGGCGGCGCTGATGTACTTCAGATCCTCCAGCATGTCGTTGCGCAGGACGTTGGCCCGGATGAAGACGTAGAACCGGGTCCGCCCGCTGCCGATGCTGCGCGACTTGAACAGCTCGCCCAGGATCGGGATCGAACCCAGAATGGGCACCTGCGCGATGGCCTCGCTGCTGGTGACCAGCTCCATCCCGCCCACCACCACGGTGTGCCCGTCGGGGATGGTCGCCGAGCTGTCCACCGAGTTCTCCTGCTTAGGGGGAGGCAATCCCGCCGTGGTGCTGGTGCCCACGAAGCTGCTGAGCTTGATGCTGTAGGCCAGGGAGAGATGGTCCCCCTGGGCGATCTGTGGCTGGACGGAGATGGTGGTCCCCGCGCTCTCACTCCCCCCGTAACTGAACGTGGTGTCGTTGCTGCCGGTGCGAGTCTGCTGGGTGATGGGCTGCTGGAGCGTGCTGGAGAAGACGGCCCGCTGGTTGTTGGTCACCAGCAGCTTGGGATTGGAGAGCGAGTTGCCCTTGTTGATCGATTCCAGTGCCCGCACGACCACCGCGAACTCGCCCGCGTTGAGTACGGCCCCGGTGAACCCCGCCTGGTTGGGGACGGTGCGGTTGCCGGGCGAGCCGCCCGTGAGGCCAAAGAGGGAGCTGAGCTGCGTGGTGGCGTTGCCCAAGCTGCCCAGACGCTCAAGCTCTACGCCCAGCGACAAGGCCTCGGTGTCGGAGAGAGAGACCAGCATCACCTCCAGCATGACCTGGGGCTGGCGCACGTCGATGGTCTTGAGCAGGGCTTCGAGTTGCTCCAGGACCTTGGGCTCGCCGATGGCGATGAGCGTGTTGGTGGCCTCGTCGGAGGTCAGCGAGAGCGAGGCGGGGCCGCGTCCCAGTGAGGACGGGTCCCCTGGTCCGCTACCTGAAGAGGCGGAGCCCGAAGCGGGAACGTTGGGCGTGCGAGGGGTTGAGCGTCGCGCAGTTCTGTGAAGAACGGCGCATCCCGGTGTCTTCGTTCTTCCGGTGGCGGAAGAGGCTCAGGGACATGGCGCCCGCTCGGGCGTTCGTCGAGGCGAGGGTCGGGGGAGGCGGTGGCGACGACGTCCATCGCCGCGGCGGCCTGGTGGGGTTCGGCGGCGTCGCCGTCGAAGTCGCGGGCGGGCGTCGGGTGGTCGTGAACCGCGGGTTCGATCGGGAGCTGCTGCTGGAAGTCATCGAGGCGCTGGAGCCGGCTGGAGGCGGGTCGTGATCGGCCTGCCCTCGCTCTCGCAGCTGTACCGGTCGTCGGGGTGGGGGTCGACGCGGATCTGGCTGGCGGCGGCGCCGGCCGATATGCGGTGCGGGTTCGACCGGCTGGCGGACCTGGCGCGGCTGGTCACGGAGCAGGATCCGATGTCGGGGCACCTGTTCCGCTCGCGTGGGGGGGAACGGTTCAAGGTGGTGTACTTTGATCGCGATGGATATGCACTGTGGTACAAGAGGCTTGAGCAGGGCGTGTTCAAGCTGCCGCGGATCGAGGTCGGGGCGAAGTCGGTGGAGCTGCGTTCCAGCGAGCTGGCGATGCTGCTGGACGGGATCGACCTCAAGAGCGTGAAGCGGCTGCCGCGCTACGCGAAGAAAATCTGAGGCCCGGCGCAACCGCGGGCGGGTCGGGTGCGGATAGTTGGCGTCGTGAAGAGCATCCCCCCCACACACCGCATCTCGGTTCCCGCGGCGCTGCCAGAAGATCCCGCGGCGCTCAAGGCGCTCATCGCGCAGATGACGGCCCGCATGGAGGCGGTGGAGCTGCGTTCGCTGCGTCTGGAGATGGAGCTGCTCAAGTACAAGAAGTGGATGTACGGCCCGCGTGCCGACCGGCTGGCATCGCTCGGGGCCGTAGCGCAGATGCTGCTCTTGTTCGGTGAGGACCTGGACCGGCGGCCGGAGGATCAGGCCGGGCCGATCGCGACCGCGGGCGGCGGCGAGCCTGAGGACAACACCACGCCCCCCACCCCCCGGCGCGTGAGGCGTGGCAAGGGCCGGCGGAACCTGGCGGCGTTCGAGGGCCTGCCGGTGACGCGGCACGAGCACGACCTGCCCGAGGGAGAGAAGCCCTGCCCGTGCTGCGGGAAGAGGCGGGAGAAGATGGGCGAGGAGTCATCCTGGCAGATCGAGTACGTGCCCGGGCACTTCGAGCGTCTGGAGCACGTGCGCTTCAAGTACGCCTGCTCGCACTTTGAAAAGAGCGCGTCGCCGGAGAGCCCGCAAATCGTGCGGGCGGACAAGCCGGACTCTGGTCTGGATCGGGGGCTGGCCGGCCCGGGGCTCTTGGCGTTCATCGTGAGCAGCAAGTTCGCTGACTACACGCCGCTGTACCGGCTGGAGAACATCTTCGCGAGATCCGGGTTCGAGATCGCCCGGTCGACGATGAGCCTGTAGTGCCGGAACGGGGCGGAGATGGTGACGCCGCTGTACGAGTTGATGGTGCGGCGGGTGCTCGAATCCCGCGTGGTCGGCACCGACGACACGGTGATGCCGATGCGCAGTCCCGGCGCGGGGAAGGCCAGGAAGGCCAGGATGTGGGTCTACGTCGGGGACCAGGATCATCCGTACAACGTCTTCGAGTTCACGCTCAGCCGGTCTACGGATGGGCCGGCTCGGTTCCTCAAGGGCTACAAGGGGACGCTGGTGGCCGATGCCTACGGCGGGTACGACGGGATTGTGGTGGGGAACCAGATCGTCCGTGCGGGGTGCTGGGCCCACGCCCGCCGCAAGTTCGTGGACGCCGAACTGTCGCACCCGGCGATCGCCGCCGAGGCGGTGGGGATCATCAAGACGCTGTACGCCGTGGAGGAACGGGGGAGGCGCTCGACGCGGCGTCGTGCGGAGAACTTCGCCGGAGCGCAGCTTCCACTGCGCATCGTTGAGATCACCACGTCCCTGCTTGCGTCCTGCTCACGGCATCGCCGGCCTCCTTGCCTGATGCCAGATCATCCCAGCCAGGACATACCCGCGCCACTCTCACGCAAGCAGAATCTCAATCCGCTCGCGCCGAACGTGCGCCGTACAAAGGATCCGTCAGACAGTGCCTAGCAGCTTCCGAGCGGGCCGAGCGTCACGTTCACCTTCGACGGCAACGACGAGATGGTCCCGACCCCGGGCCGCGACAGGGCTGCGGTGCCGATCGACGGAACACTCAAGGGGCCATCTCTACTTCCACCAAGGGGACGACTCGGCGTTCTGCGCCAAGCGGCAGTGATCCTGACGCCAGCAGTGCAGTTCACACACCGCTCACCAAAGATTAGCGTGAAGGGGGTCCCACTTGCCCGCCTCGCTCTGAAGCTTCATACACAAATTTGCCTCAACCTGGATGGGAAGCGAGGAACCTTCGCGCACAAATATTATACGCTGCGTATATCAACAATACCGTGCCAAAACTTAACAAAAAGCCGCATGCAATATTGCCGATAAATGGAATTGGCATTGTGCGACAATCACTCAAAGAGCTTAACCGAAGGCCCTTGCTATAAACAAAAGGCACCGTCAATCCGCTCTCCACTAACACTATTTTATTATCTTGAGTTGCCTTCCATTTCGCCGATGCAAATCTCCATGGCCACCCACAGGACATTTCGCCAACCATAAATATCTCAGTGTCATCCGGAGTATTCGAGAGCAACTCCGCCAGATTAGGCGGCATCGAGCGAATTGGCCACTCGATATCTAGTCGCGTGGCAATACGTTCTCCGTTCCAATCTTTAGGTTTCTTGGGACTGATCAAGGCTTTAAGGTGTCTACGGTCACGATCCTGCAAAAAGCCTGTTACGCTTTCAGAAAATACCTGCACACGCCCCGCCCATCGATAACACACCCGATCGTCATAGTAGACAGGCGAGGCGATGTCTTCCGTGGATATTAGCATTGTTCGGAGCAAAATGGATTGAAACAACATGTTCAAAATGAGTGAAGCAATCGCCGAAGTAGATAGGAATATTTTTCCTGACAATTTCAGCGTCGCCTACACTTTCGGTGCCCTGCAATAATTGCGCCGGTATTAACCCGCCCCGTGCCTGCGAAATATACATTGGAGCCACAAGTGCTTTTATAGTTTTCGTATTGCGTCAATTGAAATCCAATTTCTTCGAGCAACTGTGTCTGGCACGCAAATGGATTGGTTGATTTCCAGCACTGATCGAGGCTGTCGAGGAGGCAGTTTATGCCAATATCATAACACATCGCTTCGCCGCAATCCAGCGAATAGCTCAGCGGAGTGTTCATGTGGCACATTTCATGTTCATCTGTACAACCAAGAAAAATATCCCATGCAATGGGATCGGCGACTGGGAACACCGGCGTGGAGAGCGTGTCCGCGCAATAAAGATCGCACACACAACAAAACTGGTGGTTGCTTTCCGTAACTCCGCACGCTTCGGCCGCATTGCAAAGGAGTTGGCATCTGGTTGATTGAGATTCATACTCACAGCCTACGGCATTGCTAGCTTTGAGACCCATCGAATCAACGCGAACAACTGGCCCATTATGCGCATAGGCAAAAAGATCTGGCCACGACGCTCGAGGTATCGGATCTCGCCTTGTCCACATTCCTGCTCCCGCGTCATAGACGCGGTACCTGACGTGGAAGATTGCTCGTTCTGCGCCCACGAACGCGGGGTCGTACTGGTACCCTGCGTAGCCGAGCCGGTTTGCCACCGAATCGCGGCTGAGCACGAACCGCCCGCCCGCCTCGCCGCCCCCGAACTCACTCGTGTAGATGGTGCTGTCCGTCGAGGTCAGGGACCCGTCCAGGTTGAGATCGAGCCGCGGCGACCATGCGCCGGCGCCGCCGTTGTAGTCGGTCGTCCAGTCGCTCGTGTCCACGATGTCGACGAACCCCGAGCCGTCGTAGTCCGCCGGCGTCACCGCGAAGGGCACGCCGTAGGCCGAGTACTTGATCCACTCGGCCACGCGCCAGACGCTGTTCTCGTACTTGAGCGTCACGCTCACGTCCGCACGCCAGTTCTGGCAGTAGTAGTGCCGCTCCTCCAACGTGCCGTCGGCGGACCCCGTCCAGCCGTTGGTCATGTCTCGGTCGCGCAGAACGGCGCTGTCGATGTACGAGCTCCCCCCGCGGCCGTTCATGCCAGCGTTGTGCCAGACGAACCGCTCCTTGGGGTCGGTGTCAGAGTCCCGGAACGTCGCCACCATGCGCCAGCGGGTGTCGTACGCGAAGCGGTACGTCTTGTCGCTCCCGTCCACATCGCCATCCACATCCGTGTCGTAGTGCCAGCTCTTGCGATTGTTCAGCCCGTTGTAGGTGTACTCCGCCACCACGGCGTTGGCGAGGGTCTTGACCGTCACCAGCCGACCGAAGGCGTCGTACACGTACTTAAAATCCTCGCCGTCGTTGGTCAGGTTGCCCACCGCGTCGTAGGTGAGGGTATAGTCGTTGCCGCCGCTGGTGTCGATGTCGCGGGCGGTCAGCTCGTTGACCGTGTTGAACGTGCCCGTGTCGTCAAGCTCGCCGCCCCCGGTGAAGGTGCTGTCACCGTCCAGGTCCAGCTTGTTCCTGGCCCAGTTGCCCGGCTGGCTCAGGGTCCACTGCTGGTCGCGGGTGCGTCCCGTGATCGAGCCGGTGCTGAGCGTGCCTTCCTCGGCGCGGGAGAGGCGGTTACGGCCGTCCATCGAATAGGCGGCGTCGAAGCCCGGCAGCACGGCGTCGTCGACGCTGGTGATGTTGGAGTCGCGGTCGTAGGTCAACGCCACATCATAGAAGTTCCGCGCCGGCGAGAGGTTCTTGGTCCAGCGCGAGACCGTCGTGCGGCCAAAGCGGTCCATGGCGTCGTAGTTGGCGGTCCCCGAGCCGTAAAGCCGGGAGTACACGTCCGGCTCGATCACGTCGGTGCCCACCAGCCGACTGGCTCCCAGGTACTTATACGTGGCCCGGGTCGTGGGCGAGCCACCCGTCTGCAGCTTGGAGACGCGGCTGGCGGCATCGTCCAGGACGTTGCTGGCGGAGTCGTAGGTATAGGTGATCGTGGACGTGTCCCCCGACCCCGGCAGCGTCATGCCCGTGCACCGCAGCGTGTCGTGCCCCCCGCTGGGGGTCGCCTTGGCCCAGGTGTACCCCACGGTGTACTGGTTGCCGCCGCCCCCGACCGTCGAGTCGCGGTCCTGCTCGAAGCTGGTGATGTTGCCCCAGTCGTCGTAGGTGTACTTCACCTCGTCCACCACCGAGCCCGAGCCCA
The DNA here is from genome assembly GCA_044226385.1 of Phycisphaerales bacterium. Taxonomy (GTDB): domain Bacteria; phylum Planctomycetota; class Phycisphaerae; order Phycisphaerales; family UBA1924; genus JAEUJB01. Next base: position 362,725 of record JBGAHA010000004.1, on the reverse strand, counting down.
CGGCGGCGTTGTCATACTGCGTGACCAACTGCGTTTGGCCGCGGCTGGTGTACGTGGTCCCGATGCGGCGCACCGCGCCGTCGAAGCCCGACGCCAGCGTGGTCACGCGGCGATAGGTCTGGCGTCCGCCCAGGTCGTAGTCGGTCTGGACGATCCCGCCCGCCTGGTCCTTGACCCACATGGTCTGCGACTGGGCGTTGTAGGCGTACGTCACCAGGTCGGTGCCGCTGGTGGAGTCGGGGTAAGTCGTCTTATAGAGCAGGTGCCCGGTGGCGATGTTGCTGTCGCCCGCGCCCGTGCCCTTGGGCGTGCCGTAGGTGTAGGTCGTCACCTGATCGTCGGCGTCCTGAACGTTGTCGCCGTCCAGATCCACCCACATCTGGGTCTGCAGCCCATTGGCGAAGACGTATCGCACGTAGTTGTCGTCGTCGCCGGTGGCCCCGCTGGGGGTGCCGTTGACGTAGTTGGAGATCTTGGCGACCGTGCGGCCCATTTGGTCGTAGAGCGTGCGCGAGACCTTCCCGCGCGGATCCGTCACGTCGAGCACGGTCCCGTCGTCGTTGTAGGTGTAGCTGGTGACCAGCTCGGTGTCCGAGGGGCTGGGCGCGCTTACAGCGCCGACGCCAGCCCGGTCATAGGTCGAGACGTTGCCCGAGCCGTTGGTGCCCAGCGAGGCGGTCGCGGTCACCCGGTCGAGGGCGTCGTACCAGCTCGCGGTGATCTGGATGCGCCCCTTCACATCCGCGGCGGTGTATTTCATCCGGTCTGTGTCGCCGGAGTCGTTCTGATCAAGCTCGCCCGTAGTGCCCGCGCCCAGGTCGTCATGGAAGCGGCTGATCGTCGCCTGCATCAACACATTGCCGCTGGAGTTCTCGTACGTGGTCTGTGATTCCTCCAGAACAATGTCGCCGGTGACATCGGTTTTGGTGCCGTTGTAAACATGGGAATAGAGAGTGTCGTTGTCCTTGGCCAGCGTCCAGCGGTGGGTCGTCCGTCCCAGCCGGTCGTAGCGCGTCTTGGTGAGCCCCCCAGGGCTCCTGCTCTTGATGAGCCGGCCGTTGGGGTCGTACCAGCTGTAGCTGTCCAGAGAATCACCGCTGGCGCCCGTCGACGCATCAATCTTGTGACGACGCGTGTGCCACACCTGGCCCCGCCCGTCGTACTCGGTTTCTGAATACTCGACGCGGTTGGTCGTCGAAGTTGGCACGCTCGAGGCCGAGAGACCGCTATTGGAACTGTACTGAGCGGTCTTGATCACACGCCCGAGATTGTCGAAGGCGCTCACCGAGTGCGGCGCGACCGGGTTCACCACCGCCACCACGCGGCCACGCGCATCGGGGTAAAAGGTTGTTTCCCGCTGATCGGTGTTCACCGTCCAGTCACCATCCGCATCGAGGATCCGCTTGGTGACGTAGCTGTTGCCCTTCTGCGAGCCCGCCGAGCCGTCGTACTGCGTCTCGCTGGTCTTGGTCATCGTGTCAGGGCCGCTGGACTCGCCCCCTGCGAAGCTGTTGTCGTTGGTGCCCACCCAGCTCTCGATGGTTCGCCCCAACGTGTCGTACACCGAGCGCGCAATCGTCCCAGACGCCTGCTTGACACGCCACTTGCGGCCCATGTCGTCGTAGCCGTACGTGGTCGCGTCGTAATTGGTGCCCGACGAGCCCGCGCCCGAGGCCGGAATCGTGTGATAGGCCCGCGTCTGCTCCTCACGCGTCCCGGGACTGTTATTGATGTGCACGGTCAGGCGCGCCAGCGAGCCGATGTCCACCGCCGTGATCGGATCCGCGTCGGTCTCGTCGATCCACCCCGTCAACGCCGTGGTGATGCCCGAGGACGTGATGGCGATCGTGCCCTCTCTCTCGCTCCTACCCGCCAGATTGCTCACCGAGTAGCTCATCGGCCCGTAGAACGTCGTCGAGACCACGCGGGGGCACTGGACCGTGACCATCCGGCCATCGGCGAGCTTGCTGTAGTACGTCTGCGTCACCCGGCCGTCGGGCATCGTCACCGACGTGCTCCGGCCCTGGTTGTCGTAGGTGTAGGTCGTCGTGTTGTCGATGCCGATGTTCGCCGGCGAGGACACGCCGAAGTTGGCGGCCGGGTCGTCGCCGGATCCGAAGTTCGCGGTCGTGCTGGGGTTGGCATCGTCGATCCGCTTGACCAGGAGCCCGTTGCTGTGCTGGGTGTACGTGTAAATGGTCTCGGGAGTGATGCTGAACGCCGACGTGCCGTCGGCACGCAAGAACTGCTGGGCCACCGTGGGGCTGTTGCTGCCGTTCTCGCTTGAGCCGACCACCGGATTGTTCCGCTCCGTGGTCTTGAGCATGAGCGAGCCGCCGCTGGGGTGCGCGGAGATCGTCGTCGCGGTCTGGCGTGCAACGGAGGGAACCGTCGATTCATCCTCATAGACGGTGGTCGCCTTGACGATCGGACGCGTAATGACCGTCGAACCAATCGTCATCGCGGGCGGCGACGCGGTGATGTACTCCGTCCGCGAGTCCTGGTACTGCGCGGCGCTGTTGCCAGTGGTTCCAGCGATTTTGTGCTTGCGATATTCGACGAACCCATTGAAGGTGTCGTTGGGGGAAGAGAGTCCGATTCGAGTATACAAGTGGATTAGGCCCACGCTGGTGTCGGGCGCGAATGTTCCGGTCGAGTGCGTGTAGCCGGTAATATTGGCGGGTGTTCTCAGCTCGATAATCTGACCATCGCTGTTGCGGACGATGCCGGTGGCCCAGATCTTGGGGCTCACCGACGAAGGATCGATGTCCGTGATCACCTTGTCGATGGGCTGACCCACCTCGTCGAAGTACCGGGTTTCGTAGGTGACATCGGGCCGCTTGATGATGGTCCGCGTGCACCACGCTGCGTCGTAACCTGCGTTGTTGGTGTAGCTGCCGTTGGTCCCGTAGGTGAACTCATACGCCCCGTTGTTCCCGCCCGAGCACCCGCACTCGCCGTTGAAGAACGCCTCGGAGATCTTGTAGTCGCCGACATTGCTGTTATTGGGGTATTCGAAGTACGCGTCGCAGTAGCTCTTGAGGTTGGCCGTGCTGGCGGTCTGCGGATCATCGTCCAGGTTGCTGTCCTGGTCCCAGTCGTACTTGCGGTAGCCCTCGTATCCCACCACCATCTGGATCGAGTTCAGGTGGCCGGGGTTGGTGGAGCCGTTGTAGGTCCCCTTGTAGTAGCGGTACAGCTTCTTCTGCACCAGGTTGACGCCCGAGTCGGTGAGCGGCGTCGTGATGGTGACGAGCTTGAGGTTGCCGTCGGCACCATACGTGTTGTCGCCGGTCTGGTAATAGGCGTAATCCACCTGCGCCACGGTCGACGGCGACGTCGGGCTGGCCCACGTGCCGCCCGCCTTGATCTCCGCCTTGACCTGCGTGAGCCGGCTCACGCTGTCAATGGTCGTATAGGTATACGTGAACCGGTGCCCGCCGCCGCCCGCGGTGGTCGCGGCGTCATACGCCACGGCAATGGTCTTGTCAGCGTTGTACCCACTGGTCACCGCCGTCGACGCGCTGCTGGCATCGCCTACGTAACAGACGTTCCCCGCCGGGTCGGTCATCCGCCAGATCTGCCAGTCGGCGCGGTCGCTCGCGGTGTTGTCCCCGAAGAAGTCGGTGACGTTGCCGTGCTGGTCGGTGTACGTCCACACGTGCGGACTGCCCGCGGTGTAATGCACCACGCCCGCCGCGCCGTTCTTGCCTTTATACTCGGTCGAACTGCTGCCCGTGCGCTGGAACTCGATGTAACGGTCGGCCCCGAAGATGATGTAGACCGAGTCGTCGGCGGAGGTTGCACCGAGCACCCGCATGAGCTCGGGCTGGCTGATCTGGTACCAATTGAGACCTTGCGCTCCGTTGCTGTCAAAATGTGCGGGCGACGGCAATGCTGTGGTGTCTAATTGCACCCCGTTGAAGGTGCGGCCGATGATCCAGCGGAAGCCGTTGGAGGGCAAGGAGATGTCGACGTCCGTCGGGGAATACGCCCCCAGGTCGACACGCATGTCGCCCAGCATCAGATTGCCGTTCCACGACTCAGCGCCCCCGGCGTTGGTGGGATTGCCCGCAAACGCCCAGCCCAGGGCGCTCCAGGTGCGCCGAGAGCCGTCCAGGTTCACGCCACGCTGCTGATGCAGCGGCCAGACCTTTTGGCCGCCGCTCGCCGCCGCGGGCAAATAGCTCGTCAGCGAGTTGTTCCAGGTTTCCAGGATCTGATCGCCGCGAGCCATGCCCGCCGACCAGCCCAGAGCCGCCGCCAAAACCGCGACGCCGTGAAAAACCGCCCGACCGCCCCCAAAAATCGATCGCATCGCTGTTCCCCCGACCAAGGCGCGATGCAACACAGCGCCACAAACTTGGAACCCCGGAACCCCAGAACCCGACAGTGCCAACTTTTTTACCGAGTTGCCCAGGACGTGTCAATCCCTTTGGGAGAACACAAACCCACTTGTGGAAAACAAATTCAGGACCATTAGGCTGTCATTAGGTTGCCACTAGGATGTTTGCACAAGCACAACCGACTTGTGTTCTGTCGCGCGGCGCGTCACACTGTTGCTGCACGGCATCGAAGTCCAACTCTTCCGAAGGGGTCAATCATGAATATCCAGTGGAATCGCAAAGCGCACGGTTTGGTGTGGGCCATCGCCGCAACCGCGGCCGCGGGCATCGGGGCACGGGTGGTGTGGATCCACTTCTGGCACGGCACCGTCATAGCCTTGCCCATCACGTCAACACTGGTTGATGGTGAGCATTACGGCTCGCTCCTGGAGCGGGCCGGATTGGGAGCCGACGTCTTGGCGGCGGCAGGTGTTTCTGCCGAGCAGGTGGGCGCGATCGTGAGCGCGGCCAGCGCCGAGGCGGCCCAGCAGGCGGCGACGATTGCTTCCGCCGACGCCTCCGCGCGCAGCAGCCGCGGTGACGTGAGCCATTTGACCCGGATCGTTCAAGCCGGCGCGGGCACCGAGCAGCAGATGGCGAGCCTGGCAACGGCGCGAACCGCGCTCGCAGCCGCGGAATCCAGCCGGAACACCGCCCTTGCCGCGATCTTCAACGCCGGCGTGGGTGCCATGAGTGAGTCACAAGGCCGCATCGCCGCCGCCATCCGGGGCAACCGGCACTGGGGGCTGGCCCTCCATCACCTTGCGGCAAGTACCCAGGCCCGCAGCGAGGCCGACTGGGTGGCGCTGCGTGACGCGATTGCGTGCCACTGTGCCAGCGAACGCTGCGGAGATGAGGAATCCTCGGACGCCACCGCGCTGATCGCGGCGTCGGAATCCGTGAGCGACATCGCCGCCGCGAAAACCAGCCTCGCCAACAACGCCGGCGCGGTCGCTACCGCGTGGAACACCGCCGTCGCGGGGGGTTGAGCCAAGCGTTGGCGCTTGAACAAGGAGTGTCCCGATGCGGCGGTCTGCCGGCGTGGCGTGGCGTGTGACCGTCTGTGCGGGTCTTTGCTGCGCTGCGGCCTTGGCGGGGCAGCCTGTGGTTGGGCCGGGCGAACAACCGTCCGCACCGCCGCAGCCAGCGACGGTGGCGCTGTCAGACTCGCTCAAGCTCTCCCGGCTGGTGGACTTGGCCGCCGAGATCACGGGCCAGGCGTACAGTTACAACGCCCAGGAACTGGGGAGTATCGTCGTCACGCTGCGTGTGCCCGGTGGGCTGACTCGCGACAATCTGCCGCTTTTGCTGGAGCACGTACTGGCTTCACGGGGCTTCACCACGATCCGCACGCCGGGCAGCCCCGTGCTGAGCGTGGTCAAGCTGGAACAGGCCGCGGGGTTGTCGCGGCTGGCGCAGCCTGACGAATTGAACGTGGCGGTCGCGCCGGGGTACGTGACCGAGCTGATCGAGGTCCGTCATCAATCCCCCAAGGCGCTCGCCGAGGCCGCCAAGCTCGTGCTCAGCAAGCCCGGTGGAGCGGCGACGGTGCTGGGAGAAAGTCGTCTCATCGCCGTGAGCGATCTGTCTTCGCGCGTCGCGGAGGTCAGGGCACTGCTGGGCCGCCTCGATATTGCTGACGCGGTGGTGATCCGTGAGATTCCGCTCACCAACCTTCCGGCGGCGCAGGTGGTCGCGCTGGCGACGCAGGTCATGGCCAAGAAGGATTCGGCGGGCGGGATCAAGCTCCAAGGTGACTTGGTGCCCACGCCCGACGGCGGGTCGCTGCTGCTGATCTGTCCACCCGATGTCGAGCCTCGCTGGCGTGAACTGATCGTCACTCTCGACCGCCGCGAGCCGGTCGAAACGAGGACCTACACGGCGCGCCGCATCTCCGTCAAGGACCTGGCCAAGCCGCTGGAAACGGTGGGATCGATTCCAGGTCGTGCCGGAGTCACCGATGACCGGTTCCGGGTTGTCGTGGATGAGCTCACCGGCACGATCATCGTCACCGCCACGGCGAGCCAGCACGACCGCGTCAGCGACCTGATCCGCCGCGCCGACGACCAGGAGGCAACTCCAAACCCCGTACGCTCGTTTGCGATCCGCAACCGGCCGGTGGGCGAGGTCGTGGAGACGCTTCAGCAGCTGGTCTCGGCGGGCATCTTGGATGGACAAGGTAATAATGTGTCCCGTGAATCGGTCCGCGCCGGCGCGTCACAATCATCCTACCGCACCCCCTTCCCGCCTCCCACGGCATCCCCGGGCAGCGTTTCGACTGATCCCAAGGGTCAGGATGTAGACACCGCTGACACTCGCGGCGGTGCCCGGCGTTCAATCCCCACAAGCGGCGCGCCGAGAGGATCCGCGGGCGGGTTCGCATCGGGGAGTGGACTCTCGCTCACTTCCGACGAGGCGACCAACACGCTCATCGCCATCGGCGAGCCCAAGGTCCTGGAGCAACTCGAAGCCCTGCTCAAGACCATCGACGTGCGCCAGCCCCAGGTCATGCTGGAGGTCATGCTGGTCTCCCTCTCCGACACCGAGGCGTTGTCGCTGGGCGTGGAGCTTGAGCGACTGGGCAGCCTGGGCAACGCCACCACCCAGCTCAGCTCCCTCTTTGGCCTCACGGGCGGCTCGCCGGGCAACCGCACGGTCCCCAACCAGGCGGGGTTCACCGGGGCGGTGCTCAACGCGGGCGAGTTCGCCGTGGTGGTGCGGGCACTGGAATCGATCAACAAGGGCAACTCTCTCTCCAACCCCAAGCTGCTGGTGACCAACAACCAGCGGGCCGTCTTCTCCAGCACGCTCCAGCAGCCCATCACCCAGCAGACCCGCACCGGCAGCAACGACACCACCTTCAGCTACGGGGGGAGCGAGAGCGCCGGGACCACCATCTCCGTCCAGCCCCAGATCGCCCAGGGGGACCATCTCTCCCTGGCCTACAGCATCAAGCTCAGCAGCTTCGTGGGCACCAGCACCACGGCGGGATTGCCTCCCCCTAAGCAGGAGAACTCGGTGGACAGCTCGGCGACCATCCCCGACGGCCACACCGTGGTGGTGGGCGGGATGGAGCTGGTCACCAGCAGCGAGGCCATCGCGCAGGTGCCGATCCTGGGATCGATCCCCATCCTGGGCGAGCTCTTCAAGTCGCGCAGCATCGGCAGCGGGCGGACCCGGTTCTACGTCTTCATCCGGGCCAACGTCCTGCGCAACGACATGCTGGAGGATCTGAAGTACATCAGCGCGAGCGACATCCAGCGGGTGGACGGTGAAGGGGCGTCGGTGAGCGACGGGTTCCCCGAGGTCAAGGCCAGGGTGATCCGCTAAGCATGGACACGACACGCTCTATTACCGGCGAAGATCCCCAGGCGGGTTCCGGCCTCGCGCTCGCCGACCGCGAAAGCGGCCAACCTGTCGTCCCTCCGTCCACGATTGACGACCCCCACCCCTCCCCCGAGTTCCTTGCCCGCATCCCCCACGAGTTCGCCCGCCGCCACCTCATCCTCAGCCTGGGCTGTGGCACCGGCGTTGATGGCGAGGTCGAACACCTCGCCGCCGCCGACGCCGCCAGCCCCGCCGCCCTCTTCAACGTCGGCGTCGCCCTCCGCCGCACGCCCGTCACCACCACCGCCCCCGCCGAACTCCTCGCCGCCGCCATCGACCGGGTCTACTTCCGCGCCGGCGATGAACGCTCGTCCAGCCAACACGGCCAGTCCGCCGACCTCCTCCCCAAGGTCACCGTCGCGGGCTCCAGCGACGTGGAGGCCGACCTCGCCGCCGCCCTCCGCGAGTTCCAGCAGGAGTCTGATTCCGATCTCCTCAACATCCACGGCAAGGCGCCCACCATCCGCCTGGTGGACCTGCTCATCTTCGAGGCCCTGCGCCGCGGGGCCAGCGATGTGCACATCCAGCCCCTGCGCGGCAAGACGCTGGTGCGATACCGCCTGGACGGCGTGCTGCACACCGTGCGTGAGCTTCCGGGTTCCCTCGCCGCGGGCGTGGTCAGCCGCATCAAGGTCATGGCCCATCTCGATGTCGCCGAACGCCGCGCCCCGCAGGACGGGCGCGCCGGGGTCACCATCGGCGCCGAATCCGGCCCCGACTCAGGCCGCCGGGTGGACCTGCGCATCAGCACCCTGCCCAGCACCTATGGCGAGCGCGTGGTCATCCGCCTCCTCGACCCACGCGGCTCCTCCCATCTGCTCAACTTCACCGCCCTGGGCATGCCCGAGGAACTGGAACGCCGCTACAAGCTCAACGTCTCCAAGACCAGCGGGATCGTCCTCTCCACCGGCCCCACCGGCAGCGGGAAGACCACCACCCTTTACACCACGCTGGCCTGGGTGACGACCACCAACGCCGGAGGCTCATCCCGCGGCTGCGAGCTGAACATCATGACGGTGGAAGACCCCGTCGAGTACGACCTCTCGGTCTCGGGCCTCGCCGTCAGCCAGACCCAGGTCGATCCCAAGAAGGGATTGAACTTCGCCTCGGGCCTGCGCCACATCCTGCGGCAGGACCCGGATGTGATCATGGTGGGCGAGGTGCGCGACGACGAGACCGCCCGCATCGCCGTGCAGGCGAGCCTGACGGGGCACCTGGTTCTTTCCACCCTGCATACCAACGACGCCCCCAGCGCCGTCGCCCGCCTCATCGACCTGGGGGTCGAGCCCTTCCTGGTCTCCTCGTCTCTCTCCGCCGTCCTCGCCCAGCGGCTGGTGCGGAAACTGCACGCCCCCTGCGACGGCGCGGGGTGTAGCGGCTGCCTCTCCACGGGGTACAAGGGCCGGACGGGGGTGTTTGAACTGCTGACCCTGGACCCCGAGCTGCGCGAGCTGGTGGGCCGCCGGGTTGCCGCCAGCGATATCAAGGAGATGGCCCAGCGCAAGGGCATGCAGTCCCTCAAGGCCATGGGCGAGGACCTGGTGCGGCGGCGTATCACCTCGCGTGAAGAAGTGGGCCGCGTCATCGAGGCGATCGATGAACAGGAATGACGTCCCACCCATTGCTCGCCTTGATCCGCTGCTCGCGCTGCAGCGGCGGACCCGCCGCGCCAGCGCGGTCTGCGCCGGCGTGGTGCTGCTCGCCGCCATGTACGCCTTGTGGCCCGTAACGATTGAACCCGTCTCCGTGCCCACACCACTGTCATCGGACAGCGAATCCCTTGCGGCGGGAGAGGCATCTGGCCCCGTCCCCCTCGACCTTGCCGCCTTTGAAACCCCTCTCTGGCTGGCCCCTCCTCCCCCACCGCCCACCGAGATCGCCGCCAAGCCCCCGCCCCCACCACCTCCGCTCAAGCTGGAGCTGCTGGGGATCTTGCGTGAGGGGGAGAGCTACCGCGCCGTGGTCTACGACCCCGAGACCGACAAGGTCACGGTGCTGTCTTCGGGGGACACCCTGGCGGGGCGTACCGTGGGCCGCATCACCGCCGAGACCGTCGCCATCAAGGACGGCGCGGGGACCCGCACGCTGACGCTCAAGACCGAGGCCAAACCCGGAGCGGGTGGGGGTTCGGGCGGAGGTGGTGACGGATGACTGGCGCCGACCTGCACATCCGCCTGCCCGCCCACCGCTTCTACTGGGCTCTGCTGGAAACGCCCGGCGGAACGTCGCTGCGCGGACCCTTGCCGGAAGCCTTCCACGAAGAGTTCGGCGAATCCCTCCCGATCGCCGCCGACTTGGCGGCGTTAGACGCGCTGCACATCGTGTGCGCTCCCGCGGTGTCCCTCTCGGGCGGAGAAGAACCGGGGCTGGTGGCGTGCGCCATCCCTCGCCCCGACCTTGCCCAGCTGCCTCCCGCGGCCCGCACGCTGACGCCGGGCGATGTCCCCGCCTTCCTGCGTGGCAGGATCGATCCCGGCGAACTTAACTTCCTGGTGGGCGAGCATGAGCCAGCCCCGGTGAAGGCCCAACGCCGCAGGCAAAGTGTTCTCATCGCGGCCACGTGTATCCTCGCTTCGGGGCTGGTCTGCATGGGCCTGGCACGCCGCGCCGCGGCATGGACCAGCGCCGCCTCCGACGCCCGCGCGGCCCATGAGCAGCTCCTCGCCAGCGCCTCGATCTCCGTGGAAGATGCACGCCGCGATCCCTTCGCCCTGTCCCGCCAGATCGACACGCTCCGCCGCGCCACCGATGCCGCCGCCCTCCCGAGGCCCGTCCCCGATGCCGCCCTCGCCCTGGGATCCCTTCTGCGGGCCTGGCCCGCCAGCGTCGAAGCAGAGCCCAAGTCGCTTGCCGTGCGTCCCGACGGCGTGAGCCTCACGGTCGAGATCAAGGGGGATGCCAAGCCCTTCCTCGACGCCTTCACGCCGCCGTCAGGATGGACCCTCGACGAGCCCCGTGTTAACAACACACGCGGTGTAACGCTTCTCTCCCTCCAGTTGAGGCCCGCCAGAGGGGGTAGCGTGGGCACGAACCACCCGCAGACCGCACCGACCACCCCCCAGAACAGCGGTCCCCAGACGGGTAATACCAGCGATCAGACCAAGCAGCCCCGCCCCGATCGCACCCCAGGTTCACCTCGCAGGGGGGTGGGGTCATGAACGTCATCCCTCACGCGCTGATCGGACTCGCCTGCGCCGCCGCCATCGGCTGGTCGGCCCGCTCCACCCTCACCACCCGCGCACTGGCGGACGCCCAGCGTCACGAGTACCAGCTCGCCGCCGCGCAGCTTGCTGAACTGGGCTCCCTGCGCCACAAGGCCCCCACCTTCGTCACCGCCGACATGCCCAGCGAGGACCTCACCCGCCGCATCACCCGCTCACTCACCATGGCGGGCCTTTCTCCCTCCGCCATGACCAGCCTGACGCCCGAGTCCGATCAGGCCGCCAGCGCCGCCCGCACTTCGGAAAACAAGCCGCTCTACATCCGCCGCTCCGCCCGCCTCACGCTGGACGGCATCACCCTCCCGCAGCTGGGCAAGTTCCTGGAGGCGTGGCGAAGCTCGGAGCCCGGCTGGCTCGCCTCCTCCATTGACCTCTCTCCCTTCACGTCCAGCGAAAGCGCCTCGCGTATAAAACCCGCCAACGGCGAACGGCCAGCTTCTCCCCGCGAACTGCCCCTCCGCGTCCTGCTCACCATCGAAGCCACCATCGCCGCCGATCCGGCGTCTTCAACGGCATCTCCTCCCTCACCGCCATCATCTCAGGGCTCCACGCCATGACACCAGCATTCCTCGTGCGCATTTCCCAAATGCCGCCCTGCCCCAACGCCATCCCGCGCGGGTTGTTGGCCGCGTGCGTGCTGGGAACGGTGCTGACCATGGGTGGGTGTACATCCACTCACTCATCGAGCCCCTACGCCGCACAGCCCGAGGCCCAGCGTGACCCGCGCCATGCAGATGAACTGAACGCCCGCGCGGCGGACCTGATTGAACGCGATCCGCCCAAGGCCGAATCACTCCTCCGCGAAGCCCTCGCCGCAGACCTCTACCACGGCCCCGCCCACAACAACCTGGGAGCCCTCTACCTCGCCCAGGGCAAGCTCTACGAGGCCGCTGGCGAGTTCGAGTGGGCAAGGAAGCTGCTCCCCGGACACCCCGACCCCCGCATGAACCTCGCCCTCACCCTGGAGAAGGCGGGCCGCACCGACGAAGCACTCGCCACCTACGAAACCGCTCTGGAGGTTTACCCCCAGCACCTCCCCAGCATGCAGGCTCTCGCCCGTCTCCGCGTCCGCGCGGGCAGGACCGGCGAGCGCACCGATGAACTGCTCAAGGAGGTGGCGTTCAAGAGCGAGGATGCGCGGTGGCGGGACTGGGCGCGGATGCGGCTGGCTCAGGGGATTAGAAGGTGACGCTATGTCCAGGCGCGTGTTTGCCACGCTCTTGATTGGGGAACTAGTTCGAATACCCGAATTTGAACGGAATAGGGGCGATGTCGGTGGGGGGTGGGAATAGCCCGGGTTCAGATGGGCGAGGTTGAATAGCTGGCAACTTGAAGGGATCTGGACTACCGCCCAGTTCGCCGGGGGCAAGGCCGATAGCGGCCTCCACATCGCCTCGGTAGATGCCAAGGCGAACCTCAAAATCCTGCTCAGACATCAGCCTGTTTTCCAAAACAGCGTCGATGGCGCGCCGGATCAGACGCGGCTCTTCACAGGGTATTTCGTTGTCCAGGGGCTCGCAGGTGCGCCATCCGCGCCGAGTGAGATTGATATGCAGTCGCTTCGCTTCATTCTTGTCGATGAGGTCTAGCTCTGCGGCACGATGGATCATCGCGCCGATCGAAACCCTCCAGTGCGACTTGAGCGTGCGGAACATGTCCAATGTGAACATGTAGCACGCACTCGCAAACGAAGTGGCAGGTAGCAGGAAAGCACCGGCGAAATGCTGGGCCTGCTCTTCCATCAGTTTGAACATATCTGATTGTTGATGCACACTCCGATGAACGTGGCGATGTAGAACCATATGGGCCAGCTCGTGACAAGCGTTCAGTCTTGATCTGGCCGCACTCTCCTTGTCAGTTCCCAGAACAAAATATGGACGATCTTCAGGCTTGCGCCATTGGGAGTATGCGTCTAGGCACTCATCACCCAACTCTCGCCGCAGGATCACCGCGCCGTTGTTTTCCAAAAGCCATACGACGTTCCCGATAGGACCATCACCCAAACCCCAAAAACGACGAACCTCAGTCGCAAAATTCTCTATGTGTCGGCGGCTCAAATGGGCAGGATTTTCAGGGGGGTTGAGGTCGGGGAAATTTACAGCAGGAAATGCGACATGCTCGCGCAGCAGGTCCCCAACTCGCTTGGCCCACAAAAGATGCTTTTCCGCTCTGGCGCGAGCGGCCTTAGTCGTGGACGCCAGCGAGCGGTAGAACACAATGGCATCCTGATCGGAAGAAATGTGGCTTGTGAAATACTGGCGGGGGAACCTGAGAATGTAAGCGATCCTCCCGAGTGTCTCATGTGAGGGCGATTTGGCACCTGATTCAAAATCGGAAATCAATTGCTTAGACAGATCAAGCAGGGCCGCAAGTGCGGTCATGGTCAGTTCACGCGATTCTCTCGCCTCTCTTAACCGAGCGCCCTGGAATCCTGGAGTGCTCATCCGACTCCCTTCTGCTTCCTCAGTTCGATCCGGAGCGTGTCCAAAACTCGCTCTTCGGGCACTCCCTGGGTTGCCCTGACGACGCTCCCAAACTCTTGCAGCAGGTCGATACGGTCGTGGTAGTAGCCGCTGATCTGGCCCAAGTCGCAATCGAGCTTCGGCAATACAAGGTGCGCGAATCCGAGCCGTCCTGGGTTGCGGCGCGACTCTCGCCCGTGCAAAACAATGGCGTACATATCCGTCAGAGTACTGCGCCGTGGCGATTTATCGAACAGATGGCCCTGGGGCTCTGAAAACACGTTCCGAAAAGAAGCGAACCGAACAACCGTGTCTGGATCGCTCACGGCGCTAGCCGTCATGGAAACCATGCCACACCGCATGACGGTGTAGTTGCTCGTGCCACGCCGATTCGACTTGACCTCTCCCTCAACACCCGCTTCGCGGTGGGCCTGAATGCCTCCAAGTGATCGCCAAGACCCCTCGAACTTCGCACGCACTACGACCCCGAGTACATCGTGAGCCTCTTCCTCTTGGTATCCAGCCGTAACCTCGTCGTATGCCAGGGAATACGCCTTGCCAAGTCGGTCAAGGGTGTGGCTCAGAAACAGCGCCGACACGTTCTTACGGACGGCGGCAATCGGATCAAACGATGGGGTCTCGTTGCTCATGGACAAGGTCTCCGGCGGGTGATTCGCTTCCCGTGTCAACCATTATGCGCTTTTCAGGTGATGTTGTCAACCGACCGCGTGTTAGGGTTGATGATTTTCCCTCCGCGTGTTCGCGGTCTTCAACGGCGATCTCTTGCTCAGCTACAGGCCCGCGCGGGCAAAACCGGCGAGCGCACCGATGAACTGCTCAAGGGGGTCGCGTTCAAGAGCGAGGATGCACGGTGGCGAGATTGGGCGCGGATGCGGCTGGCCAAGGCGGAGTGCGCGCCGGGGACGGGGGGACGGTGAAGAGACGGGCCTGCCAAGTCGCCTCCCCGGTGCCACATCAATTGGGACCGATGACGGCGCGACGTGCTCGCTGCCGCCGGAGCTGCCGCTGCCTCCTCTTCCGCGCCGCCTCGACGCCACCTCCCTCGGTCCATCGTTCAAACTCTGTCGGATGTGCGTACTGGGTGTCCGGCCGCGCCCTCACCCGCAGCTGGCACCGGAACCCCGGGTGCAGACCCAGTTGCTTTTCGATGCGGCTGAGCTCCGAGCTCAGCCGCAGGGCGTGGGCGACGTGGGGCCACGGCAGCAGGAGAGGGCCTTGGCCGGGCGCGCCTTTCACCGGATAGGTCTCGCCGTGGCGCTGGAGGAACTCCTCGGCCCTTTTCCAGTACGACCACGCCTGGCAGTACCGCGACAGCAGCGGGCCGTCGAGCAACGTGAGGTGCCGGCAGGCCGCCATGAAGTTGGTGAGCTTGTACCACATCCGCCGCGCATCGCGGTCGAGCCACCGGGGGCATGAGGGCCGCTGGCTTGAGGGCATGGGCTCGGAGCGGTTGATCTTGGCGCGCCAGCTGCCGTGCCCTTCAAGCAGCCAGGTGGGTAAAGGCAGCGGTCCACGTTTGCCCATGATTCGTACTCCCACTTTTCCTGATCCGTCTTGTCCCCCCACCCCCACCGCTTCATCCTCGCGCCCTCCCGCCGCCGTGCGGGAGACCTAATGGACGCTCCGTTTGGGCGGCCCCCCCGGCGGACGCGGACCGCCGTTGTATGGAACCTCCCCCGTGCTGCCATGGCGCGGGGCGTCGGGACCCCCTCCGTCGAAGAAGTCGGGGATCAATGGGGCCACGCCGCGAGCGGGCTTGGGGCCACCTTGAGCCACCATTCGCGCAAACTCGCTTGAATGACTCGATCCGGCAGGAGACCGGATCTCGACCTGGATGCGCGACCGCGCCGATGGCGACATACCCAGCTCCTGCTCCATGCGGCTGAGGTTGTTAGAGAGCTTGCTGAACATGGCCACTTGTGGGAAGGGCATGAAGATGCGGGGCTGCCCCTGCGCGTCCTTGATGATGTAGGTGTCGCCGTACTTGTCCAGGAACTCGGCGACCGTCTTCCACTTGGCCCAGGTCTGGCAATACCGGCACAGCAGCGGGCCGTCGATCTTCTGCAGGATCCCCATGCGATCGAGCTGGGGGACCAGCCAACGCCACATCCGTTTGGCGTCGGCCGAGAGCCAGCGGGGCCGCGGCGGGCGCGTGGGGGAATCGATGCGGAGCCGCTTGGGGGGCGATGCAGGCGCCGATGCGGCCATCGCCCCCACAGGCGAAGGGGGCGACGGATCTCGTCGCTTTGGGGATGGAGGTGGGGGTGGATGTGGCGGTCGCTTGGCCATCGGTTAGCTCCCCGCCTTGGACTTCACACGCGCGGTCGGAGAGCGGGACGAGCCCGCCTTGCGGCCTTGTTTGGGTGCCCCGGTTGGAGGCGATGCGGGTGCTGCGGCGGGCACTGCCCCCGGCGTACTTGGCTCCACCGATGGGCCCCTCTCTTTGGACCGAACTCGCGTCACCTGCTCGAACGTCTGGCCCGTCTCCTCCAGCACCGGCTGCTGGCCCGTGAGCTTGGCCCACCGCAGCAGCGCCACGTCCACGTATCGCGGCTCAATCTCCAGCGCAAAGCACCGACGCCCCAGCTGCTCGGCCGCGATGATCTGGCTCCCCGACCCGCAGAAGGGCTCGTAGCAGATCCCGCCACGCACCACATGCTGGCGCATGGGAATGGCGAACACCTCCAGCGGCTTGGGCGTGGGGTGATCGGGCCGCTCGTCCCCGTTGGGGATGGTGTCGATCATCCACAGGGTGCTGGCGGGGGTGGCCTCGGGACCCTTGGGCGGCTTCTTCCCCTTGATCCATCCCATCAGGCAGGGCTCGTGCTGCCACATGAACCAGGAGCGGGTGAGCACGGGACGGTTCTTCCCCCACACGATCTGGCAGTGCACGAAGGCCCCGTGCTTGATCCACACCTGCTCCAGCATCGCTTGACGCCGGCTGGCGTGCCAGCAGTACCACGCGGCGTTCTCGGCCAGGGCCTCGGCGATGGCCACCCCCACGAACTTGTCGTAGAGGTCCAGATTCCCATCGGCGTCATCCCAGGTCGCGCCGTAGGTGCCCGACCAGTCCTTGTTCCCCCCGCCCGTAAAACTCTGCGGGTGGTTGGTGCCGTCGTAGCCCACCAGGTACGGGGGATCCGTGGCAAAGAGCGTGGCGCGAGCGTCCCCCATGAGCCGCTTCACATCCACGGGGTCGGTCGCATCCCCGCACAGCAATCGGTGCCCCCCCACCCCCACCCCTACTCCCGCCCCCACCCCCCACCCCCGCCTTCCCGGCTCCCGCTGCGGCCGTCTCTCCGGTGCGCGCGGACCCGGCGTTCTTGCCCTTTCGCCGGTGGCCGCGGGCCATGGCATCGCTGCCGCTGCTCAGGATCCACAGGTCACCGCGCCGCGTCACCGCCTCCTCGGGTAAGGGAGGCTCGGGGATCTCATCCTCCACCACCGGCGTCCCCCCCGCCACCGCCAGCCCCGCCGCCTCGGCCATGCCCTTGAGCATCTCGGCCACGGCATCGGAATCGAACGTCACCTGCCGCAGCAGCTCGTCGAGCTTGGCGGGGTCCGCCCCCGCCATCCCGGCCAACGGATCCAGCGTGGCCAGCAGCTTGCCCGCCTCCTCCTCGTTCACGTCCAGCACCAGCACCGGGACCTCTGCATCACCCATGGTTTCTGCACGAAGATGACCGTCGATCAGCTCCAGCGAGCCGTCCTCAAGCTCCCGCGCCAGCACCGCGTCGGCAAAGCCGATCTCGGCCAGGACCCCCCGCAAGGCGTCCTGCTGGGCCTTGGGGTGGGTGCGCCAATTGCGGGCGCTGGGTTTCAACTGAGTTGCGCGCACATTGCGCAACGATTTGATGCGGTTACGTATCTGCATGACTCAGGCCTCCGTGCTCGTGGTGATCCTCAAACATCCCTGTAAAACAGGCCCGGCTCACGCGCCCGGGCCTCCAAATTCCAGTCCCCAAACGCGCCCATCCCCCTCTCCCAAAACCCGTGAACGAAAAAACGGTGGACCCCGCGTTGGTCCCTTCGGGACGTTGCAGGAATCCGACCCCCTACCCCCCCCTCCCCGCGCTGCCAGGGGTCCCTGCCCCCTCGCTCCCCACCCGTCCCCCACACGCGCCCACGGCCCGCCGTGTGGCCCAAGGTGCCCCGCGTGGGCCAGCCGTAACGTCCTTGGATGGAACCTCGCCCCTCCAGCGGAACTCGCGCCCGACGCCACGTCGCCGTGATTGCTTCTCTCGGGATCGCTCTCACCGTCGGCGGCTGCGCCAGCCCGTGGGCGGTCCATTACGAGGGATCCCGGCTCTCCGCGCTGGGTGCGGGCGCTCCCGTGCAACTCGAGACCGTCAGCGCCGCCGATGTCATGATCGCCAAGAGCGGTGACGGCTGGCAGCGGCTGGGCGAGAGCGTGTTCACCCAGACCACCAGCGCCGGCGATGACGGGCTGGAAGCCTTCGCCCGATCGATCGGCGCAACACGCGTCCTGTGGAACGTTGGCGAGCCGATCACGCAGGCGTACTCGCGGACCTACCACGCCCCCGAGACTGAGACCGCCCGGACGACCGGCAGCGTGACCGGCCCTGGAGGACGATCCGAGCGGGTAGACACCACGAGCAAGACCAACCGCTGGGTGGATCGCACCGTGGAGGGGTACGAGAGTGTCTACCCCCACGCGGCCGCGTTCTTCGCGCCGGCACGATGATGACGGTGTCGTCCGCATCAACGGTCACCTCCGCCACGGCCGGGCCGGCTCGGTGACCATCGCGCCAGCGCCCGTGCGTTTGCCGGTGAAGTGCCGCGCGGCGTTGCCTGGCCGAAGCTGTCCCATTCGCAGCTCACGATCCCGCCGGAGCACTCGATCCTCGCGGAGAGCTCCCGCCCTAGCAGCCGCGAGATGTCGATCGCCCTGGCGTTGACGACCAGGAGCGTCGGACGACGCTCGCAGTAGCGAGCCTCGATGATGTCGAACATGACGCGGTGACCCGGGTCGGGCGACTCCCACGGGGGCAGGTCGTCGAGAACCAAATACTCGTGCTGCCGGAACCGGTCGAGCAAGTCCTGGTTCGTGAGGCCTGGGGGGTTCTGCCAGGACAGACGCACCTGTGCCATCAGCTGCGGTACGCGGGTGTACCTACCCGAGGCGTGCGTGCAGATCGACCGGAGGACCGAGCACGCCAGCGTGCTCTTTCCGAAGTCTTCTGGCCCGACCAGGCAGGTCAGCCAGGAGCTCCGATACACCCGGACGATCCGATCCCGTGCCGCCTTCCAGCGTGGGTTGGAGTTGGCGGGATCCTTCGAGAATGCCTGGGGGATCTTCAGGTCCTTGTTGCGGGCCGCCGGCGTCTTAGGCCTCTCCGAAACGCGTCGTTGTGGTGGGATCGGCGGGGCGGGCCGCGCGATCGCGACGATGCGCGGGACGATGCGGTGCTCTACTGCTGGCGTCGCGGGAGGCCGGCGATCACCGTCTTGGCCTTGAATCACTGCGTCAACCACGATTGCCCCCTCCTTAGGGTCTGGCCTCGACACCCCTCATTGGGTTCCCGTCAAAACCCGTGCATTTGCGTGCGTGGCCAACCGTGCGGTCCCCCGCGCGCCTCGCCAGGGTCCTGACCGGCTACCCACCAGTCGCAGTGCCCATGTGATGCGGTATTCCGAATGCCTGATTTCCGAGCCGAGACATGTCCATCGCCGGGCGTGCTGCCGATCCCATTGCGACAGTCCGTTCGACAGCCTGTGCTCGGAGTTGCTCGACTTGCGACCGAACTGAATTGAAAGTCGACTTCAACCTGTCCTGAGCGCGCCTGAGACCCAGCGCTTGGGATTCCTCCTGGGCCCACCGATCGGTGTACGACCGTGGCACATCACGGGGCCGGCCCATCGCGCTCTGAGAGTCACCCAGACCCCAGATCAAGAGCGCGATCGGGTTTGATTTGCCACCTCCCGGTCGCGGACTGGCGATCTTGCTCTCAATGTCGTCCAGCAGGAACTGCACTCGCGCCGGCGTGGCGCCGGGAAGATCGGCGATCTCAAGAGCCTTCTCGACGGGGCAGGTCGTGATGCCCGTGGCGTTCCAGCGGATAAACGCTGGCTGAAGCATTTCCAGCATCTTCTGACGCCTCCAGGCGTTGCATTTGCTTTCCACCAGCGCTCCCGCTCCAGCGCTCACTTCATCAAATACATCTCTTTCTGGAGCGCTCGAATTTGAATTTGTTTGAGTTGAGCGCTGGAGCGGGAGCGCTTCAGAACCCGGAGAGCGCTGAGATCCGAGCGCCGGAAGCCTGACCTCCGGCGTTTGGACCCCAGACCCCCGAACGCCGGAGGTCTGAACGGCAGAGGTCTGAATGGCGGGGGCCTGAATGGCGGGGGCCTGAGCGACAAGCGTCGGTGAGATGAAGGGTGCATCCGAATCCCCGAGTTCGGACTCGTGACCATCCTCGCGCTCGCCCAGGGATTCCAGCCGGTTGATGTTGAGCTGGTAGACGCTTGTGGTTCGTCCCTTCCCTTCCCTGATGAGCGAGATGTACCCGCTCGCGAGCGCCTTGTGGACGACGTCGCGTGTGGTGGACTCCGAACATCCTGATAGCCGGGAGAGCTCGGGGATGCTGGCCCCGTGGGTGCCAAGCGACTCATCCGCCATCGAAGCCAACACAAACATCAGTGCCTTGAGCGGGGCTGCCCGGGGTCCGAGATTGGCGCGGGCTACCGCTTTCACGAACCGGAAAGGCTGGTCTACGCGGTGCGGGGTGTGCATCAGAAGAACTCCGTGATTTCCGCCGTCGACGCCTTGCGCTGGCGACGCGCCATCGGCGCGACGGACTGGTTGCGGTTGGAACGGGCCGCATCGAATGCGTCCAGCGACTGCTGACTGATCCGCCAGCGAGGCCGACCACCGACGTGTTCTGCGCAATTGACGGCTGCAAGCTGTCCGCTGTGGATCCAGCTGAGAACCTTCGCCAGCCTCAGACGCCGGTTGGCGGCAACCTCGGGTGGTGTGAACCACTCAGGCACCGTTGGCCTCCTGCTTGCGTCCAACGGTCACATCAGTCAGTTTCTGGAAGAACCTCGCAAGGGCCTGTCGACTCGTGCACTTCGTGCCGCCGACCTGCACCACCTCGAGCTTGACTCCGTTCAGCCCCTTTGCCGCCCATCGAAAGAGCGTGGCTGCGTGCGGTGGCTTGCCGCGCCGGCGAGTGGGCAGCCACTCCACCGCGAGGGCGAGCGGACGCAGTTCTTCCGCAGGCGTCGCTACGGTATGTACTGCATCGTTTGTCGATGTTGGGGAGTGCGAACTCATGCGTCTGAGCATGAGCGCGCCGACTACGCGAGAAAAGTTTCATAGCGGTTTGCGCGAGCGCTATGCCCGCATAGTGCGCCTTGCGCGTGCGTTGTGCGAGCGAGATCGAGTTACGACCGACGGCTCTCTGAGCGTCCGTGGAACTCTCTCTCCTGCAGCGTCGAGAGATTCGCGATCAGATAGTCCTTGTTCACGCGGCGTTTGCCGCGGATCATGACTATCAGTTGAGGATCCTTCCTGGCCCAACGGGCTATCGTCGCGGGGTGTACTCCTACCTCCGCGGCCGCCTCTATTTGCGTGAGGCCCACGAGGGGCGGGTTCTTCGGTTGTTTCGGGTCGAGCGGATCCCCCTCCAGGCAGCACTCCAACACCCGGCGAATTCGCCACGCCGATGCTCGAAAGCAGTCCGGCCGCAAGATCCGGAAAAATCCCGGCAGGGGTACAGGGACGTCCATAAAGAAGTGGTACTCAAAGCGAGGCAATTTCAAGCGGATCGCGGTCTCTACGGCTGCTGCGGAGAATGTGGCAAAGCCGTTTCTGAACCGCGGCTCTGCGGAAACCGAAGGATGCCTCCACGCTAGGTCAAAGAGACCCAACGTCCACGTGAGCACGAGGTTCCGACGGATGTTCGTTGGGCTGACTCGCGGGAACGCCATGCGTTCCCATTGCAGCGACTGCTCGCACAGGTCGGAATATGTCTGGAACGAACTCCTGGCCTCGGGGCTCGCGAAGAATTCGAGCCATACTGGCGAGTCCACTGCGGACATGCTGCTCACGATCGCGCGATCGCCGCGCCATGAGAGGTGGTTGTCTTTGACCTCGGGGGTATACAGCCGCCACGGAATACCCTCGCTGTCTGCTTGAACGTACATCACATTCAGGCCGTCAAATCGCGCCGCGGCGAGGTTCCACTCCTCAAGCATGACCTTGAGCCCCGAAACCGTCTCGCGAGCGACTCTTTGCGGGAGTCGATTCCAAGGCTGGTCGGCGCGAGTTTCGCGCACGCATTTGGGGTACGTGAAGACCTTCTCAAACATCACGATCTGATCGGCCTGATCCCGGGACATAGGCGTCGTGCCTCCTTTTTGGCGATCCTACCCGGTGGCCAATACGAGGCAAGGGGGTGCCAGAGAATGTGATGTATTGACAACTAATGCGATCAGGCGATCGGTCCGAGCCAGGCCCGCACATGCTCGACGACCTTCCGCAGCCGCTCGTCGCTGATCCGCTCGATGTACGCCGTCGCGATGTCGTTGCCGTCCTGGTGCCCCATGATCATGTCGATCGCGGGCCGGTCCCGCACCTCGTCGGCCATCGTCCTGAAGGTGTGCCGCAAGGCGTAGAACGAACGGCCCGGCCGCGCCAGACCCGTCTGCCGAGCGATCTTCCCGAACTCCAGCCCGATGGAGTCGACCGCGATGGAGGGAGCTTTCCCCTTGCTCCTTGCGCCGGGCGCGGTGTTGCGGACCCACGCCCTCCCGTATTTGGTCACGAAGACCAGGTCCTCAGTGCCCGGCTCCTTGGGCTTGGGACGGGACTTGAGCGCCTGCCTCAAGGCATCGGTCGTTTCGGGCCAAAGCGGGGCCCGCCGGGGGATCTGCGTCTTGGGCCTGGGGAAGTCTACAAACCCCCGCTTGAGGTCCAGCGCCGACATGGGAAGAGACGACAGGTCCGTGTTTCCCAGCCCGGCGTTGAGCCCCAGCAGGATCATGGCCCGCATCTGCACGCCCGCGTTGGCGAGCAGGGTCTTGATCTCCGCGGGCTCAAACATCCGGTCGGGACGCTCGTTACGGGCCTGCCGCACGGCCTTGCGGCTCGGCTTTTCAAACTCCGGTCCAAATCGCACGGGCCGGTCCAGCAGACCCCCGTCGTATGCGAATTTGAACATGCACCGGACCCGCTGGATGTGAGCGCTCAGGGACACCGGTCCCCGCCCCTTGGCCAAGTGGGTCCTGAGCTTGCCAAAGTCACCCGGCGTGACGTCGTCGGCCCTGCGGTCCTTCCCAAGCCCCGATAGGAACAACGACGCGGTATGGAAGTAGTCGTTGAACGACCGGGGGGACATCTCGCCCCCCTCGAGGCGGCGCTGCTTGGCGGTGAGGAACCGGTTGACCAGCTCTCGGAGCGTCAGGGCATCGCCCGCGTCCTGGACGGCCATGGAGATCCCCACCGTGCGAGCGGTCCGGGAGGAGCGGGGCACGGAACGGGTCGGGCGAGTGGTACCTGTCGTAGACGTTGACGACGCACGGCGCGGTCCGGCGATTGAACCCGGCGCTCGAATGGCGTTCGGCGTGAACGCTGGTCTGCTTCTAGCGTTGGAAGAACCCGCCTCCGACGCACTCGACTCCGCCGGATCCGCAGCGGCCCTGGCGACCAACCCCGCGTGCAGCGCGTCGCGCTGGCTCGTGTACCGCTCCAGCGCCCCGAACGGGTCCGCCCACGGGCCGAAGAACACGAATCTGCCTCGTATTTTCTTGGCCCAGCGGCCGGTGGCGTGGGGGAAGAGCGGGAACCCCGCATACGGCTTGGCGGGCTTGACCCGGGCCGAGCGGGGCGGCGGTTCTGACGTCGAATGGCTACTCTTGACGCGGTCCAAGGACATGTCCTGGCCTCCGTCGACGGAACGGGCGTGACACCTCAAGACCCCTAACGCCCGTTCGGAAGTGGTGTCACAACGGGTGTCAGGACCATCCAAGGGCGGGTGTGGCGAAAGTCAAATCCGCTCGTGAAAAATAGGCTTTTTGCCACCTTAGCTCAGTTGGTAGAGCAGCGCTTTTGTAAAGCGCAGGTCCTGGGTTCGAGTCCCTGAGGTGGCTTTCGGTCACGCGAGCAGCGCGAGCTCTTCCCCTCGCCCCGCCTCCCGACGCCCGTGATTCGCCCCGGCGCCGCTCGCTCCGCCGCAACCCTCATCCGATCCCCCCCGATCGTCCCGACGGCCAGCCGTAGTTGCACGTCCCGACCGCCCGACCTCTCCGCCGGGGATTTCGCCGCCATCCCCTCGCTCCCTCAACCTGCTCGCCGCCGCCCCCAACCCAAACTCAACCTCAACCTCCAACTCACGTTCAAGGTCAAGGTCAAGCTCAAGCTTCCGCCCGCGCCCGCCACCCGTCCACGTCCAATCCCCGAAATCTCACCGCAGCGGGAGCGTCGAGAACGTCACCATCGCCCTAGCCTGCGAATACCACGGTTCCAGCGATTCCACCGTCTGCTGCCGCGACGCCTCCGAACCCGCCTTTGCCAGCAGCTCTTCCACGCGGCGGAACTGCTCCTGCGCCGTCCCCCGGTCACCCCCCGACGCCGACGCGATCGCCACCCACAGTCGACGGCGCATCCCCGCCGGATCGATCCCCACCGCCCGCTCGGCGATCGACCTCGCCTCACGGTAACGTCCCACACGCATCAGCGACTCTGCATACGCGTCGAGCTGCTCAACGCTCGCCGAAGGCGAGGCCGCGATGGGCGCCAGCAGATCCGCCGCCCTCGCCGGGTTCTGGCACTGCACGTCCCGGCAGTTCAGCAGCAGCGAGGCCAGCAGCAGCGTGTGCTCCCGCCGCGCGGGCTCCAGCCCCGAGGCCTGCTCCGCCGCAACGATCGCATCCTCGCACAGCGTAAGCTCGTCCAGCGCCCGCGCGATGGTGTCCCAGTTCGAAGCGGAAACGTCCGTGCGCCGCAGCAGCGATCCGGCGATCTCCCTCGCCTTCTCCCTGTCCCCCGTGCTCAGGTGCACCCCGATCGCCCGCAGCAGCGTGTGCGGTGACTGCACGCCCGCGTCGGTGGCGCACTGCAGGGCATCGGCCGCCTGGTCGTACCACCCGACCGAGGCATACGCGTCGGCGAGCCGCACCTGCGCATCGGCCTCGGACTGGTCGAGCTCATCCGCGAGCACGTCCGACACCGTGATCCCCGGGTCCGAACCCTTCAGGATGACATAGTGCTGGAACGACAGGATCATCGCCGCGTCGTCGGAGGCCGCGGCAAAGCGGTCCACGGCGGACTGCGCCGCCGAAGGCTGGCCCGTCGCGATCAGCAGATCCACGTACTTCTCCAGCGCCTTGGCGTCGGCCGGATACGCGGTCAGGTGCGTCGCGTAATACTCCAGCGCGCGATTGTGCTGCCCGGCAAGGCTGTAAGCCTCTCCCGCAAGAAATCCGTTGCGCCCCGGCGGCGTACCCAGCGCCGCGGCCATGCCAAAGTGCTCCGCCGCCTCCAGGTACCGTCCGGAATCCAGGAAGACCTCACCCATGCCGCTGCGGATCGACGCGTCGGTGATCGCCAGGTCCCCCGCGCGCGAGTACGACTTGAGCGCCTCGTCGTATCGCCGCAGCAGCCGCTGCGATTCGGCGAGGCGCACCAGTGCCTCCACGTCCGCCGGCGCCGTGAGCAGCACCTTCGACCACGCGTCCGCGCACGCCGCGGGGTCCGCCGCGGGATTCACAGTCTCCCCATCCTTGAGGTAATCCTGTGAGTACAGGATCCCCCGGGCCCGGTGCGCGGATTCAGCCTGCTCCGCCCAGACGTTGCCGGCAAGGCGATCCAGGATTTCCTTCGCCCCCGGGCGATCAAAGCTCGCCAGCGCCTCCCACGCGTGGGCAAGCTCGATCCCCGGCTCATCGGTCCGTCCGGCCGCCGCCTGCTTCAGGCACGCCGCCGATTGCTCAAGCAGCTGTTGGATCTGCGCCGTGCTCGCCGGCCGGGCGTGCAGCGCCATCCACAGCAGCGTCTCACCCGCCGTCTGCAATTCGTCCGGAAATCCCGCCCCGCGCGCCACCAGGTCTCTCGGCGCCGCCGCCCGCGCCGCCTGCGCCAGCCCCGCCGAGACATCGGGCACCGTTCCTCCCGCCGCCGCGTGCGCGGTGATGAGATCTCCGATTGCCTCCATCGCCTCGGGCGCATGCCGCGCCGACGAAAGCTCCCGCCACGCCGGCATGCCCAGCCGCGCCCTCGCCGCATACGCCAGGGAAAACTGCGGATTCGCCGCGATCGCCCGGTCCAGCAGCCTCCGCGCCTGCCCCGGCTGCACGTGCCGCTGCATCAGGTCCGTCGCCTGCTCGTACAACCGGGACGCCTCCAGCGTCCGCTCCGCCTGCTCCAGCCGCTGACCCCGCTCCCTCGCCAGGTCCGCCGCCGTGAACGCGACGATCGGCCCGCCCACCGCCAGCACCAGCGTCGCCACCCCCAGGCCCAGGAACGCGGCCCGGTGCCGCTTGGCGGCCTTGGAAAACGCGTACGCGACCGACGGCGGCCTGGCCGTGATCGGCCGATCGGCGAGGTAACGGCGAAGGTCTTCTCCCAGCGCCGCCGCCGACGCATAGCGGGCCCCGCGATCCCGCGCCAGCGCCGTGCTCACGATGCACTCAAGGTCACCCTTCAATCGCCGATGGATCGACGAGATCGGCGCGGGCACGCCGTGTTTCACCGCCTCGATCGCCTCCCGCAGCCCCCGCCCGTGCGTGTCGATCGGCAGCCGCCCCGTCAGAAGCTCGTACAGCACCACCCCGAGCGCGTACACATCCGCTCGCGTATCTACATCACCCCCCGCCTCGAGCTGCTCGGGCGCCATGTACGACAGCGTGCCTAGCAGGTGCGGCAGCGTCATCGACGACGCCCTCGCCGACCGCATGTCGCTCGGCACCGACGCGACCTCCCCGTCCCCCGGCGTCACAATCCGCGCAATCCCAAAGTCCAGCACCTTCGCCGCCCCGTCGGGCGTCACGAACAGGTTCCCCGGCTTGAGATCACGGTGCACCACGCCCCGCGAATGCGCATGCTCCACCGCGTCGCACGCCTGGATCATCAGGGCGACAATCTCCCGCGTTCCCAGCCGCCGATCCCGCGCATACACGTCGATCGGCTGGCCCTCGATGTACTCGATCACCAGGTACGGCCGCGCACCCGCCGCCGTCTGCACCATCCCCGCGTCGTAGACGTGCGCGATCCCCGCGTGCCGCAGCCGCGCCAGGATCGACGCCTCGCGCTCAAAATGATGCACCAGCGCCGCCTCACGGATGTCCGCCCGAAGCAGCTTGAACGCGACCGTCCGTCGCGGGCTCGACTGCTCGGCGAGGTACACCACCCCCATCCCCCCCACCGCCAGGCGCCGCACAAGCGTGTACGGGCCGATCCGCTCGGGGATGTCGTCGTCCCCCGGCGTCAGCGCCGTCGAAAGCGCATCCGACAACACCCGCGTGCTCGCCTGCAGGTCCGCCGTCGCATCGTTCTCCAGCATCCTCCGCAGCTGCCGCCGCATCTCGTCGGTCGAGCACCGTTCCTGGATGAACCGGTCCCGCTGCGACGCCGGCAGCGCCACCGCGCTGTCAAACAGTCCCGCGAGAACCTGGTACTCCGCCGCGTTCATGTCCCCTCGTCGGTGAGCTGCGACCGCAGCCAGGCCTTCGCCGTTCTCCAGTCACGCTCGGCCGTGGGGAGCGAAATGCCCATGATCTCCGCGGCCTGCGGCATCGTCAGGCCCGCATAAAACCTCAGCTCCACCAGCCGGGCGTGCCTGGCATTGAGACGCTCAAGTTCGTCCAGCAGTTCGGCCAGGTCGATGGGATCCACCTGGTCGGCATCGGTCTGGGAGGGCGTCCCCATCCCCACCCCTCCCCCCTCCAGCCGGTCGAGCCCGGACCGCACCTGCCCCCCACCCCGCTTGACCGCCTTCTGGGCCCGGCCGTGGTCGGCCAAAATCCGCCGCATCGCCATCGCCGCGAGCGCCAGGTAATGGTTCCTATCGGACCACTTCCCCGGATCCTGCCGGCTCAACTTCAGATACGCCTCGTGCACCAGTGCCGTCGGCTGCAGCGTGTGGTCTCGCCGCTCCCGGCTCAGCATCGACGCGGCAAGGTGCCGCAGCTCCGCGTACAGGTCCGTATACAGCGGGCTGTGGGCGTCGGCGGCCGGCAGGCCGGCGGGTTCCGAGGGCAAGGTTGGGTCGCTGGAATCCTGCATGGCAATCGGCAATCAGCCCCGAGCCGCACTTTCGTACTCTCACGATCCCCCGGCGGCAATCGTGACGCCCAACACCGTCCCGTTACGCCCGAACCGCAAATCGTAGTCGACCCCGCCGGTTTCCCCCCGCGTGACGCCCGCGTACCGGTCCGTGCGACGGCCCGCGTCCGTCTCCCCGGCGACCGTGATGATGGCCCGTCGGCGGATCTCCCGCGTCACCACGCGGAAAGCCATACTCAAGCCACTCATCTCCTCATGTCGGATTTCCGGGCGGCCCGCCGGTCGCCCGGAGATGTCTCAAGCCGCTCCCCTCCCCCCGCCCACCCAGAAATATCGGGCTTCCTGTCACGTCCGCGCGCCCTCGCCATCCAAGCGCGACCGTCCGGAAACGGGGTACCATCCGACCCGTACCCATTCCAGACCCCATTGCCGGTCCAGCACGGCCGCATCCGCGAACACCGCCGCCGGACCACGAGGAGAGACCCATGGACGCACGCGCCGCCACCTTGTCCCTGCTCCAGTTCACCCGGGCCTCGTCCAACAAGATCATCCAGGACTGGCCGCAGGACAAGTACGCCTTCCAGAACTCCCCCCACGACAACCACCCCCTCTGGGTCGTCGGCCACATCGCCTGCACCGACGTCTGGTTCTCCACCCTCGTCGGCGTCAATCTCAAGATCGACGAAGCCCTCGCCAAGAAGTTCGGCGGAGGCTCCAAGCCGTCCGCCAACGCGAAGGACTATCCCAGCTTCCCCGAACTCCACCGCATGTTCGAGCAGAACCGCGCCGCCATGGTCGAGTGGTTCAAGGCCGCGCCAGAAGCCGCGCTCTCCAGCGACATCACCGCCCAGACCGGCGGGTTCGCCACCAACCCCCTGGACGCGATGCTCAAGTGCGCCTGGCACGAGGGCTGGCACTTCGGCCAGGTCGCGACGATCCGCCGCTCCCTGGGCTTGCCGAACGTGATGGGCTAAGCCCCGCGCGGTCCTGCACCCGGTACACGAACCGAAGTCCCGACCATACCTGCGTCACCGCGCAGACCTTGTTATCCACCAGACCCGCCGCGAGCCCGTGGTCCCGGATCAGGTTCTCGTCCAGGTCCGTCTCCACGCCCGACGCCTTCTTCGGCCACGCCACCCACAACCCCCCAGCGGGGGTCAGGTGATCCCTCGCCTTCCCAAAGCCGCCGATCAGCTGCTTCAAGTTCCCGCAGAACAGCACCGCCACATCCACCGTTCGCCCCGTCGGCAGCCGCGTCATCAGCCGCACGCCCTCCGGCAGCGGCGCCAGTTCCTGGTCAAAGTCCCGCGGCGCTCCCAGCAGCACCACGCGAGACCCGTCCTTGATCCCCAGCTTCGTGCTCAGCGGCGTGCCCGAATATCCCGCAGCCATGTGTTCTCACCTCCCCGCCTCACGCTTCGCCCGGTCCGGCCCTCGTTTCATGCCGGAAATCTCCCACGCCTCCCACATCGCCAGGATCGCCGCCGGATCGTTCGTCGTACCGCATTTCAAGCACCGGTCAGACTTCTCTGGTGACGAGAGGGCACCCAGTGGATTTCGGCACCGCGGACACACCATCCGCCCGTGTTCCGCGAGCAACGCCAGAAGCGCCGCCCTGTCTCTCCCGTAGCAAATCCACACGACCAGCACGCTCGCCACTTGCACGCCAGAATACGCCACCCACCGCATCGCGCCCCCACGATTGCACGGACGACGCAACTCCCAGAATCACGTTGGGGATCACCAGGATCATCGCCGTCATCCACCAGAACGACTTTGGCATCGAAGGCTCGTCCGGAAGCGGCCGCGGTGCAGGACGTTGCGAATCCATGGATGGCTCCCTCTCCCCAGCAACCCACCTTCTCCTACCCAAGACTTCCGCGGCCATCCAATCAGGCGCCGGGATCGCGCCAGTCTACCGAACCTCAGTTCACACCGCCCCACCGCAAACATCACCGCACGACGCCTTCCCACTCCTTCACACCGCCCGCAGCCCAAAGCCCTCCACCGAGATCCTTCCCCCCGCCATCACCACCGGCGGTCCCTGCGTCTGGATCCCCGCCGCGGAAATCAGCGTGTCCTCCAGGTGCACCAGTTCCGCCCTCGACAGACTCCACGGCGCATGCCGAACCTCCCCCGCCGCGATCACCCCCGGCTTACCTCGCCGCTGCGTGAAGAGCCAGTAACGCTCGGTCAGAAAATGCTCCAGCGATCCCGGCTTCGCCGCAGGCAACGGCTCAAGCGTTCGCCACGCAACGTGGGTGCTCCCCGGCGCCCATGGCCCCCGCCGCCGCTTCAGCCAGTAGTCCGTCACCCCGTCCTCACCCCGCTCCACCCGGAAATTGCTGTAGATGTAATTCAGGTTCCACATCCGCCGCCCACCGATCACCGGCAGCAGCGTCTGCGCATCAAGGCTGAAAAACCACACGCCCGCCTTGCCGGCGATCTTCGCATACGTCCGAACGTTGCACTCAAAGAAATTACCCAGGCCCGGCAGCGGCGGAATCCCCCGAAACGAGCAATCCTCCATCCGGAACGGCACCAGCCCCACCCACGCCGAGCCGTCGAACACGTCGAGTTCCAGTGGCTCGGGCACCAGTCGCCGCATCAGCGCAGGATCCACCCGCCAGTGCACGAACAGCAGGTTCGCCCAGCACATGCGAACATCCGGCGGTGGCGACGCGGGAACTCCCGTCATGCAGGAGGCTAGCAGGCCCGCGCCGTCGTCAGGGCGACAAGGCCTGAGCGGTGCGATGCTGCTCGGGGGCCCCACTCGATGCCCCTCACCCGACCTCACCCGCCGCCCAGCATCCGCTGCACCATCCATGTCAGCGAGATCCCCGCGATCACCACCGAGATCGGGATCGCTACCCGCGCCCGGTACCACGGCTTCCCCCTCGCCCACCCCAGCAGCACAAACGCCGCCGCGAGCACCGCCATGTGCCCGCACTCCACACCCACGTTGAACGCAACGAGCCCCGCAGCAAGCTGCCCCGTCGGCAGCCCGACCTCCCCCAGCGCCGACGCGAACCCAAGACCGTGCACCAGCCCGAACACGAACGCCACCCCCGCCCGCCACGGCCTGGCCTTACTCAGAAACATGTTCTCGATCGCCACAAACGCGATGGTCAGCGCGATCGTCGGCTCCACGATGCTCGCCGGGATGTTCGCGATCTTTAGCGTCGCCAGCGTCAGCGTCAGGGAATGGGCCACCGTGAACGCCGTGATCTGCCACAGCAGCGACTTGATCCTCGGCGTCAGCAGGAACAGCCCCAGCACAAACAAGGCGTGGTCGTACCCGTCGGGAATGATGTGCGTAAATCCCAGCCGCACGTATCGCAGCGAAACGCCCCATATGCCCACCGGATCGGCGAGCACAGCCTGTGAAGGCGTGCCTTCGGACGCGGAACCTGCCTCGCGCTCTCCTTCCGCTCGCTCGGCTGCATCGCGCGGCGAGGCCTCACCGGCATGGCCCGCGCCCGCCGGCGATTCGACCTGCTGGCCGCCCGCAATCCGAATATCGATCTCCGGCACCGCCTCCCCCGGCGGGATCGGCAGGTACACCGGCTCTACGCCCGGACGATCCACTTGCAGCAGGATGTCCGAGAGGATCCTCGGGAATTTCAGTGAGAATCGGCGCGTCCCCGGCGGCAGCATCCCCTTCGCCTCGAACACCGCCTTCACCGGCAGCTTCTGCGCCGGGTTCAGCAGCCGCCACTTCGCCACCGTCTGCACCGTCGGGCTCCGCACGATCTCGATCGAGACCGGCGCCCCATCGGCGAAAATCTGGAAGCTCTTGCCGAACCGCAGCTTTCCGTCGTCCAGCGCTGCGGCGAGTTCGCTCTTCGGCCCGTCCAGCAGCGCGTACATGTCCGCGTCCTGGATCCGCACCGACGAGTCGTTGAGCGCGAACGCGAGCGCGTCGTGCGTGATCACCACGCTGATCTCACCATCCGCCGTCACCCGCGCCACCGCCACCGTGGAAAGCGCCGGGTGCGCCCGCAGCGTGCTCGCGGCGAGCAGCACGACCAGCATCCCCGCCACGCGCACCCACCACGCGAGCCGGCCGGGCCGCGGCAACGTCGCAGCCCCGGCCTCCCGGACGGTTCCGCCGCGCCGGGCTCGCCTCCCCTGTGTGCTGTGCATGATCATGTCAAGCGTCTTCCGGCGGCGCTGGCCGCCGGAGGACGATCAGATTCACCTTACTTCGTGGGACCCGTCCCCTTCAGCGACTCGATCGCCTCCGCACCCAGGGCGCTGCCCCAGATCGTCAGCCCTCGGATATCCCCGCTGAACTGGTACATCTTGTCCCAGGGATCCATCGGCGCGATGTTGATGACGTTCGCCTCGTCCACCAGCTTCACCGGCCGCTCCCCGATCTGCGCCCCGTCCTTGTACAGACGCAGCACCGTCCCGTCATACGTCGCGGTGATCATCTGCCAGCGGTTCAGGTCGAACGGCGTGCGCCCGCTCACATCACGGTTGCGCGCCCAGAAGTGCACGCCCCCCGCGAACTTGGCGATGTACCTCGCCCCCCCGTCCTTCTCGTCGGCACAGTTGCCAAAGCCCGCGATAACGGTGTGGTTCGACGGCTGCTTGTCCATCCGGACAAACATGTTCATCGTCCACGGGTCGTTCCCGTGCACCGGCAGACCGGGAACGTCCTTGATCTGAGTCCCCTTCTGCGCCGCCGAGACCTCCGCCAGCGTGTACACAGGGCCGGCAACGCTGAACTCAACCGACGCGGCCTTGATCACGTTCCCCGCCGGGGAGCCGTCCTTCACGCCCTGCACCTTGATCCCGTAGGTCTTCTTGACCTCCGGAGCCGAGGCGAGGGTCACCGTCGCGCTGCGCCGATCCTTGCTCAGCTCAACCGTGCTCACCGCGATCGCAGGCTCCACCGCGTAGTGCGAAGCCTCCGCCGCCGAGCCGTCCACCGGCTCGGAGAACTCCACCCGCACCTTGGGGCTCTGGAACAGCGCCGAAACGCGCGTGATGGTCGGGGCCGTCG
This sequence comes from Phycisphaerales bacterium, assembly GCA_044226385.1. Taxonomy (GTDB): domain Bacteria; phylum Planctomycetota; class Phycisphaerae; order Phycisphaerales; family UBA1924; genus JAEUJB01. The sequence goes on along the minus strand of JBGAHA010000004.1, from coordinate 329,993 downwards.
TGTCCTTGATCTCGATGGCGCTGCTCGCCGCCGGACCGACCTTGCCGCTGGCATCCACGATCGCCGCCTTGATCGTCGTCGACGCGGAGAGCGTCACCGGCCCGGCATACACCGGAGACTGCGCCGTCGGCTCCGAGCCGTCGGTGGTGTAGTGAATCCCGCCCTGGCGCCAGTACAGCCCGGGCTCCACGGCGACCGTGATGGCGTCGCTGTACGCGCCCTTGCCCGCCTGCGCCGGCAGAATCACCCGCGGCGCATCCTGGGCATGCTCCCCGAGCGAATCAAACAGCGGACCCGCCGCCGCAACCGTGCCCTGCGTACCCGAGGTCTTCGCCGCCGATACCGCCAGCACCTTGATCCGCGGATCGTTGGGCAGCTTCAGCGTCTTGGCCCCCGCGGGCAGGTCGATCCCGTGCTTGAACACATAGCAGTACTCGTAGAACGCGTTCCCCTTCCCCGGGCCGCTGGGAATGTGGTAGTGCGAGCTGTACCACGCCACCGCCGCCGGCTTGATGAACCCCGGCTCGATCCCCGTCACATCCGTGCTCCCCCAGGGATACCGCGGATCCGACGTATCACCCGGCCAGTCACGGTGATCCCACTGACCGATATACCCCGACCAGTTCTGCGCGTGGATCGGGAAGTCCTTCCCATCCACCTGCACATTTGCCGTGACGTCCCCGTTCGCCGTCGCCAGGATGTACAGCCGGTCGAACGAGCCCTCGGGCAGCGTGATCTCCTGGCCCTTGCACGCCACCGCGTTGGTCTTGCCGTCCGCCGTGGGACCGAAGTTGAACTTCACGTCCTCCAGCGTCACCGACGCCGGGATCTGCTCCGCCGGCAACGCGTGACCCTTGTCGTCGATCGCGCCGTCATCGAGCTTGGCATTCGTCGAAGCCACGTCCGTGTCATACGCCAGCGCGACAGGCATCGAATCGACCTTCGTCAGCGTCGCCGGCGCGTCCCCGAGCTTCACGGCAAACGCCCGAAGCTCGAAGCTGTTCATGTCGACGACCAGTTCCCCGTTGGTCACCGTCGCTTTGCCGATCTCGCGCTCCTGCCCGTCGATCTCACGCGCCGAGATGATCGGACGCGCCGCGGCGAGCCGCACGCCCTTCTGCGCGCCGCCCGTGTGCTCCCGAAGGCGGACGACGACCTCGTCACCCTCCTCGGCCTTCTTGATCGCCGAGATCGACACCGCCGGAGTGCTCACACGCATGAGCGAGAACGTCTTGCCCAGCGTTCCCTCGTGCGCCGCCGCGCGGAAGGCGATCATCGGCTGGTTCAGCCGCGCCGCCTGCGCGAAACTCTCACCCTTCTTCCAGTCCGACGCGTGACCCTGGATCGCGTACAGCACATGGTGACGGCCCAGGTCCTGGCTCCCCTGGTCGGGATACCCGCCCTGCGTGCCGGGCGTGTGCAGCAGCGTCAGCCGCACCGTGTTGTCGCTGGGCTTGTCGGCCCCGAACTTGCTGTCGCACATCGTGGTGACGCCGTAGTCACCCTTCGCGTCCGTCACGTCGAACCACTGGTGGAACGCGTACTCAAACTGCTTGGGCTGGCCGTTCCCACGCTCAATCGCACCGACCTGGATGTCGTACGTCGCCTTGGGGTTCGACACCGACAGCGGGAACGACGCCCGCAGGCTGCGCTCACGCGTCCGCCAGTCGATCTGGTTGTCAAACTCCACCCGCGCCGACGCCCCGCCCGAGCCCAGGCGGATCCGCTGCACGAACGTCGAGCCCTCGGCCTCGCGCGTCACTTCCACCGCGACCCGCGCCGGACCGTTCTCGACCACCTTGAACGACACGGGGCCCGAAGCGCCCGCGTACGACTTCACCGGACGCTGCCGGTCCGCCCAGTCCTGGTTCCACGCCGGCCACTGGCTGGGATTCTCATACGCCAGCGCCAGCTGCGCCGGCGCCGAAAGCAGCTCGCGCTTGGCCTGCTTGTCGAAGATCGACGCAACATCCCCGTGATCGTTCAGCTTGACCGTGTACCGCTCGTTGTCGAGCTGGCGCCCGTCGGCGCTCACGGCGAGCGTCGACTTCGAGTCGCCGCCCGCATCACCCGTGAATTCCACCGAATACGCCGCGTACCCCACCGCCGGGGCCTTGCCCAGGAACGCGACCTTCGTGGTGCCACCCGTCGTGCCCAGCACCTGCGCGGGAACAGTCTTCCCGTCGGGCCCCGTGACCTTCACGCCCTTGGGCGCCGAGCCGCCCGAAGCCACCTCGGCCTCCACCACGTCCTCGCGCTCCGCGGAGAGCGGGTTGTAGATCACCAGCGGCGTGCCCTTGCCCGCCGCGCGGGTGTCCATCCCCGAGATGATCGAGTTCGACGCGTCCTCCAGAACGCTGCCAAACAGGTTGCCGGCGAGCACCTCGTCGTTCCACGAGTAGTCGTATGCCTTGGGCACGCTGGTGCCCGGCAGGATGTCGTGCATCTGCGAGCCCAGCACCAGGTACCACGCGTTCTCAAGCTTCGCGCCCGGGTAGCTGCGGCCGCCCAGCCACCACGCCGTCACCGACGCCCGCTCCGCCGCGTCGGCGAGCAGCTCGTTCTTGCGGTTCCAGCGCTTCATGTACGCCTGCGAGGTCAGCGAGCCCGCCGAGTGCTCCGTCAGCTCGAGCTCACCCCGGTACGTCGGAAGCTTCTCGCGCTGCGCGGGCGTGATCGCCTTGAACATCGCGTCCGCCGGCGCCGAGATCACCTTGATCTTGCCGTCGGTCTTCACGCTCTCCTCAACCTTCGCCACCGAAGCCTCGTCGGGCGCCCCGCCCTGGTCCCCCGTGCCGAAATAGTGGTAATCCACGAACGTGCCCGACTTCTGCCCGTTATTCTGGATCCGCTGCAGCCACCCGTTGTCGTTGGCCAGGTTGTTCTTCACCTCACCCACGTACGCCCCGGGATCCAGCGCCGAGACCACCGAGTGCCCGTCGGGCCCTTCCCACACCCCGACCTTGAACGGGATCGGCACCACCGCGTTCCACGTCAGCTTCTGCGTCGAGAACCCCTTCACCCCGCAGTGCGCCAGCACGCTCGGAAGCGCCGCCGGGAACCCGAAGCAGTCGGGCAGCATGTACTCGTCGCTGGCGATGCCGAACTGCTGGCGGAAATACTTGTTGCCGTACAGCACCTGCCGCACCAGAGACTCCGCCGACGGCACGTTCGCGTCGTTCTCATCCACCGACGACCCGCACGGGAACCACCGCCCCGCGGCGATGTACTTCTTCATCGTCGCAAAGTCCGCGGGGTAGTACTCCTCCATCATCTGGTAGCGCCTTGAGCCGCTGAAGTTGAACACGTAGCTGGGGTACTTCTCGAACAGCGCAAAGTTCCGCGTCAGCGTGTTGGGAATGAACTCACGGATCGTGTCCGCATACGTCCAGCGCCACTGCGTATCCAGGTGCGCATACCCCACCACGTACAGCGTCGGTGACTTCAGATCCGGCGTCCCGGGCTGCCCCGCCGGCGCCGCCGCGCTGGGCGCCGGCTGCACGCCGCTCCCGGGCGCCTGAGGTTCGATCACTCCCATCCCAAGCGAGCCCGCGGCCACCGTCAGGGCCGTCGTCAGGGACATCGCCACCAGCATCATGCTCTTCATTCCTGTTGCTCCGTATCGCAGACCCACCGATCGCCTCTGGCAACCGCTGGCCCGCTTGGTCAATGCCGCCCGTATGCTCGTTGTGCGTCACGCGCGGCCCTCATTCTTGCACGCGCCGCCACCGGAATCCTGCGATTCTTCCCACCGACCACTTAATGAACCTCAAGGGCTCTTACTGGATTTCCAGCTCTTCACGCAGGCATTCCAGGATCCCCGTCGCCTCCGCCGCGCCCCCAAGACGCTCCCGGAATCCCTCGTGCATCAGCTTGCGGGCAAGCTTCGCAAACGTTTTCATATGACCCGCCCCGCCCCCGCCCGCCGCCTCCGTCGCCGGCACCGCCAGCAGCAACACCACGCCCACCGGCATCCCGTCCATCGAATTCCATTCCACCGGATTCCGCACCTTCACCACCACCAGCGCCGGCGCCGTCACCGCGTCGGTCTTGCAGTGCGGCACCGCAAACCCGTATCCAAGCCCCGTCGAGTACGTCTCCTCGCGCGCCCACACCGCCTCCTCCACCACCCGCGGACGCTCCGTCCGCCCCGCGATGTACAAGAGGTCCACCGCCTCCTTGATCGCCTCTTCCTTCGTCCGCGAATCGCTCCCCGCCTCCACCATCACCGGGTCCAGCCGCCCCACACCCGCCGCGCCCGCCCCCGCCATCTTCACCGCCGCCGCTCGTAGCAGCTCCGTCACATCCTCCGCCCCGGCGCACGCCATCGCCGCCTCAAGAACTCCACGGCACTCCCCAGCATCCGCCGACTGCACCGCGAGCTTGAGCCCCGGCGCTTCCCCCGGCGCCACGCTGATCTCATCCACACCCAGCCCCAGCATCAGCGGCAGATGCAGCCGGTCCCCCGCCATCTCTCCGCACACACCGATCCACCGTCCCCCCGCCTTCGCCCCGTTCACCACCGCCCGCAGCAGACGCAGGAACGACGGCTGCCGCGGATTGCACAGCCCCGCGACGCCCTGGTTCCCCCGGTCCGCCGCCATGAAATACTGGCACAGGTCGTTGGTCCCGATGCTGAAGAAATCTACGACCTCCGAGAGCTGGTCCATCACCAGCGCCGCCGCTGGAATCTCCACCATCACCCCCACCGCCATCCCCGCATCAAACGCCGCCCCCTCCGCCCGCAGTGTGTCCTGCGCCGCCGACACCTGCGCCCGGAACCACTTCGCCTCCCCCGGCGTCGCCACCATCGGCGCCATGATCTTCACCCGCGCCGGCCCTCCGGCCGAGACGATTCCCCCCGCCCTCAAGATCGCCCGAAGCTGAGACCGCAGCAGTTCCGGATGCCCTTCGTACAGCCGCAGCCCGCGCACTCCAAGGAACGGATTCTCCTCCTCGGGCATGTTCAGGTACGGCGCCGGCTTGTCTCCGCCGATGTCAAACGTCCGGATGATCACCGGCCGTCCATCCGCCGCCCTCACCACCGCCGCGTACGCCTCAAACTGCTCTTCCTCCGTCGGCGCCGTTTCCCGGTCCAGGAACATCAGCTCCGTCCGCAGCAGCCCGACCCCATCCGCCCCGCGCTCACACGCCCGTCCCACCTCCACCGCCGTCGACGCGTTCGCCCCCACTTCCAGCCCCACGCCATCCCGCGTCACCGCGCCCCGCCGCACCAGCGGCGCGATCCGCTCCGCTCGCCGACGCTGGCACGCCGCTTCACGCTCGTAATACCGCTCAATCTCCGGCGTCACGCCCGCGAGCACGAACCCACCCTGCGCATCAAGGATCACATCAGTCCCCGCGGCGACCACCGTCTGCGCATCGGCGACATCCATGATCGCCGGAATCCCCAGCGACCTCGCCAGGATCACCGTGTGCGACGTCGCTCCCACCGCCCCCAGCACCAACCCCTTCAAGAGCCCCCGGTCCATGTTCATCAGCTGGTTCGCCGTCAGCATCCCCGCGAACACCACGCTGTCGTGCTCCAGCCGGATCTGGCTCGACGGCGAGGCCCCGCCCATCACGTGATCCAGCAGCTGCATGCACACGTCGTGCACGTCCACCACGCGCTCACGGATATACGAGCTCGCCGCCGCCTGCAGCGTCCCCGAAAACCGCTCCGCCGCCTGGATCACCGCCTGCGCCGCCGTCGCTCCCCCGCGAACCGCCCGCTCAAGCTCCGCCCACAGCGCCGGATCCCCCGCGATGTTCGCATGCGCCTTCAGCAGCTCACACTCGATCGACGCCTTCTTCGTCCCCGCCTCACCAGACTTCCGCCGCAGCCCGTCCCGCACCGCCGCGATCGCCTCACGCGCCTTGCCGAGCTCCGCCTCCACCGACACCGGCCGCGCCAGCCTCGCCTCCTCGCTCAGCATCAGCCCCGACACGATCACCGCCCGCCCGCGCGCCACGCCCCCGCACACCGGTTTCCCGCCCACCGGCGAAACGTTCATCCGCCGCAGGCAGATCGGCACCACCGCCTCAGAAGCGCCCCCCGACCCCCCTCCGGGAGTCGCCCCGCCCGCCGGCGCGTCATCCGCGTGCGGAAGCTGCGACTCCACAAACCGCCGCAGCGTTTCCATCGCCAGCTCGGCGTCGTCCCCCTCCACCCACACCGTACACTCATCCCCGCGCTTGATGTCCAGCCCCACCATCGACAGCACGCTGCGCGCATCCACCCCCGGCGCATTACCTCGCCTCCCCAGCGTGATGACCGCCGTAAACCGCCCCGCGACATCCGCGAACATGCTCGCCGGACGCGCGTGCAGACCGTTGGGCAGGGACAAAACGAAATGGAATTCGTGCGGCATGGAGCTCTTCAAATCCCCGCGATGTTCACCCCGGGGGTTCTCCCCCGCCGATCAGCACCCCGCCTTGGCGAGCACACCCTTGGGATTCTTGATCGCCTCCGCCACCGGCACCTGCACGATCTTCTTCTTGTCAAACCGCTCCCGACGCTCCACCTGGATGTCCACCGCGAAGATCACCACGTCCGCCTCCCCGATCTCCTTCGCGGTCAGCTCGCTCTCGATCCCCATCGCGCCCTGCGTCTCCACGCGCACCTGGTGCCCCGCCGCCTTGCCCGTCTTCTCGAGCTGCTCGGCGGCCATGTACGTGTGCGCAATACCCGTCGGACACGCCGTTACGGCCACAATCTTCATCTCAAGCTCCTCTTCGCCCGCAAGCCCGCTTCATCCCGCTCACGCGGTCTCCGCGGCCTCGCCCGGCGCTTTCCAGACTTTCTTCAGCACGTTGATCGCCAGCGCCGTCACCACGCTCCCCGCCACGATCGCCGCGACATACATCACACGGTTGTCCACCACCGGAAGCACAATCGGACCGCCATGCGGCGCGTGGTTGCCCACGTGCCCCAGCATCGCAATCGTGCTCGCCGTCATCGATCCCGCCACGATGCACGGAATCACCCGCAGAGGATCCGACGCCGCGAACGGGATCGCCCCCTCCGTGATCCCGATCATCCCCATCCCCAGCGCCGCATACCCCGACTCGCGCTCTTCCTCACGCCAGATCTTCCGCCCCAGCAGCGTCGCCAGCCCCATCCCCAGCGGCGGCGTGCAGATCGCCGCCGCCACCGCCCCCATCACCTCGTAGTTCTGCTCCTTGATCAGCCCCGCCGCGAAGAAGAACGCCGCCTTGTTCACCGGACCGCCCATGTCGAACGCGATCATCGCCCCCAGGATCGCCGCCAGCAGCACCGCGTTCCCCGCGTGCATGCTCTTGAGCTCCTCACCCAGCCACACCATCAGGCTCGCGATCGGCGGGCCCAGCAGCAGCATCATCGCCGCCCCCACGATCAGCGACGACACGATCGGGATGATCAAAATGGGCATGATCGGCTTGGTCAGCCGGTTCGTCGGGATCTTCTTCAGAAGGTTCACCACGTACCCCGCGAGCAGCCCCGCCACCAGCGCCCCCAGGAACCCCGCGCTCACCTCCGGCTGCGTCGCATCAACAAAGTGCCCCCGGAGGTCGTTGCACAGGAACCCCCCGATCGCCCCCGCCACCAGCGCCGGCTTCCCCGCGATCGAGTACGCGATGTACCCCGCCAAAATCGGAAGCATCAGCTTGAACGACGCCACACCGATCGTCAGCAGGAACATCAGCACCGGATGACCGCTCGGATCCGGCGCGTTGTTCGCCCCCGGCGGCGCGAACGCCAGCGCCGCCGCGATCAAAATGCCGCCGCACGCGACAAACGGGATCGCATACGAGACGCCGGTGAGCAGGTGCTGCCGGAGTTGTTTGAGCCATTCCATAGTTACCACCTTGAAGCAGTCACCATCTCAACGCCCAGCCCCGCCCGCGGGCATTCGCCGCGGGTTCGGATCTGGGGGACACGAGTGTATCCGAATCCCCCCCGGCCCTGTACTTTCTAAAGCATCTCCCCCAACGCCCGAAAACAGGTTCATCAGACAGCCCCGCAATGACGCCCGCATCCGCGGCCGGCGGCGTGATAGTCACGGGGATTCGGGCCCCCAGCCGCCCATCGGCGGTCGTCGTCAACCCGTCGTGCAAACCAGGGTGCATCCTTCCCCACACCCGCTCCCTCTCCTGGGCACGAAATCCCCAACTCCGGTAGCGTACCGATGCCCGCCCCCCGTCCCTTCCCACGGAGCTCCCGATGAACGCCTCCGCCCTTCTCCACCGGCCCCTTCTCCACCTCCTCGCCTTCCTCGCGCTCATCCCCGCCCTCACCTGCGCCCAGCCCGGGGAACCCACGCCCACTCCCGCCCCCCGAATCCTCTCTGCTCTTCCCCCAGATCCCTCCTCCACTTCCACCCTCCTCTGGTTCGACGCCCCCGCAACCGCCTTCACCGAATCCTGCCCCGTCGGCAACGGCGCCATGGGCGCGATGATGTTCGGCGGCATCACCCGCGAACGCATCGTCCTCAGCGAAAAGAACATGTGGAGCGGACGCCGCCATGACTGGGACCGACCCGACGCCCATCTCGCCCTCCCCGAGCTCCGTCGCCTCCTCCTCGCCGGTGAAAACACCGCCGCCCAGCAACTCCTCGAAAAGGAATTCGTCTGCAAGGACGGCGGATCCTCAAACCCCATCTGGGGCTGCTCACAGACCCTCGGCGACCTCAGCATCGACTTTCCATCCCACACAGGCGACATCACCAACTACTCACGCCGCCTCGACCTCGACACCGCCCTCGCCTCCCTCGTGTACACCCACGGCGACATCACCTACGCCCGCGAAGTCCTCGCCAGCTTCCCCGACCAGTGCATCATCGTCCGCCTCACCGCAAGCAAGCCCTCGTCCCTCACCTTCACGACCACCCTCCAGCGCCGCGAGCGTGCCACCACCATCTCCGACGGCGAGGGCCGTCTGCGAATGTCCGGCGCTCTCAACGACGGCTCCGGCGGGGACAACGTGCATTTCTGCTCGTTCCTTCAGGTCATCCCAGAAGGCGGAACCCTCCGCTCCACCGACGGCGCCATCCAGGTGCAGTCCGCCACCGCCGCGACGCTCGTCCTCGCCGCCGCCACCGACCTCCCCGAGCGCATGGCCGGAAAAACGCCCACCACCGCCCACGAATCCCTCGCCCTCTCGCGCGTCCAGGCCGCCGCCGCCCAGCCCTACCAGGCTCTCCGCGCCCGCCACCTCGCCGACCACCAGTCCCTCTTCCGCCGCGTCTCCCTCGATCTCGGCCCAGGCCCCACCGCCGCCGATCCCACCCCCACGCGCCTGGGCCGCTGCTCCAAAGGCGTCATCGACCCCCAGCTCGAAGCCCTCTACTTCCAGTTCGGCCGCTACCTCCTCATCGCCTCCTCTCGCCCCGGCTCACTCCCCGCCCATCTTCAGGGCGTGTGGATCGAGGAATACCAGACGCCCTGGAACTGCGACTACCACCTCGACATCAACGTGCAGATGAACTACTGGCCCGCCGAGAGCACCAACCTCTCCGAGTGCCACGTCCCGCTACTTGACTACATCCCCACCATGCTCGAGCCCGGCCGCGCCACCGCAAAGGCCTACTACAACGCCCCCGACGGCGCCTGGGTCGCCCACGTCATCAACAACCCCTGGGGCTTCACATCCCCCGGTGAAGGCGCGTACTGGGGCTCCACGCCCACCGGCAGCGGCTGGCTCTGCTGGCACCTCTGGAATCACTACGAGTACACCGGCGACCTCGCCTACCTCCGCGCCGTCTACCCCCTCATGCGCGACGCCGCCCGCTTCTACCTCTCCCTGCTCGTCAAGGAACCCACCCACGGCTGGCTCGTCACCGCTCCCAGCAACTCACCCGAGAACGCCTTCATCCTCCCCGACGGTCGCCACGCCAACACCTGCCTCGGCCCCTACTTCGATACCCACATCATCCGCGAGCTCTTCACCAACACCATCAGCGCCGCCAGGCTCCTCGGCGCCGACCCCGACCTCGCCGCCACCCTCCAAAGCGCCGCCAACCAGCTCCCTCCCGACCAGATCGGCAAGCACGGCCAGCTCCAGGAATGGCTCCAAGACTATGACGAGGTCGAGCCTTCCCACCGACACATCTCCCATCTCTACGGCCTCTTCCCCGGCAACCAGATCTCCCCGCTCACCACCCCGGGCCTCGCCGCCGCCGCGAAAATCACCCTCCAGCGCCGCGGAGACCACGCCACCGGCTGGTCCATGGCCAACAAGATCTGCATGTGGGCCCGCCTGCGCGATGGCAACCACGCCCATCTCCTCCTGCGCGACCTTCTCAAGCCCGCCGTCTCCGTCGGCACCGACTACGCCGGCTTCGGCTCGGGCTCCTATCCCAACCTCTTCGACGCCCACCCGCCCTTCCAGATCGACGGCAACTTCGGCGCCGCCGCCGGCATCGCCGAGATGCTCCTCCAGAGCCAGACCGGCGTCATCGACATCCTCCCCGCACTCCCCGATGCGTGGGCAACCGGCTCATTCCAGGGCCTGCGCGCCCGCGGCGGCGTCACCGTCAACGCCGCGTGGCAGGACCGCTCGCTGCGCACCGTCACCATCACGCCCGATCGCGACGGAACGTACACATTGAAATTCCCCCCCGGCACATCCATGCAGAGCCCGGAAGCTCCCACCAGCATCACCGGCGACGCGCACTCCTGCAAACTCATCGCAGGACGCTCATACACATTCGTGGCAACGCGGTAACCGCCCATCGAAGGTCTCATTCCGATTGCCTTGGTGTTCGTCTTCGCCCGCCTCGGGCGCACGCCCGTTGCCAGGGGCCGCGAGGCCCTGCGAGCGAGCCCCTGGAATGCAATCTAAAAAGTCCAAGTACCGCGGCCGAAATCACACCGATCTCGCCCATTGAAGCAGCGAGCCATCGCATTCCACAATTCGACAATGGGAGCTTTCGAAAATCCGGCGAACAACAACGAACACCTGGATCTCTCGAAAACGTGCCCGGCAGGAGTCGAACCTGCAACCTCTGCCTTCGGAGGGCAGCGCTCTATCCAATTGAGCTACGGGCACACGCGGCCAAACATTCGTCACGGGCTCCCGCCCGCAGGGGGCAAAAGTCCGCTCCGATGCTACCATCGCCGCCCCACCGCGGCAACGTAACGGCGCGCTTTCCTGAGCGAACCCTCCCCCACCACGCCCGCCCAAGCACGCGCCCCACCGCTTTCCCCATGGCCCCCATGCCCCACGACGCCCCGACATCCCCACGCCCCCTCCCCGCCGGCCCCACTCCCCTCTGGGCCGTCAACCTCTTCTCATTCCTCAACAGCTTCGGCACCGGCGTCATCACCAACGGCATCTACTTCGTCACCAAGAACACCTACGACTTCTCACCCACCACCAACTACTTCCTGGGCGTGGTCATCGGCGTCACCTACGTCCTCGCCACCCTCCTCACCGCCCCCGCGATCAACGCCCTCCGCCGACGCGGCATCCCGCTCACCGGTCGCCGCACGCTCCTCATCGTCATGGCCGTCCTCGCCGCCGCCTGCTCACTCCCCGTCGTCGGCCAGTTCACCTCCGCCCCCGCCCCCGGCTCCCCTCCCTCAAGCTGGCCCATCTGGGTCATGGTCATCCTCTACATCCCCATGACCGGCGTCCTCTGGCCCATCATCGAGGCCTACATCTCCGGCGGCCGACGCGGCGATGATCTCCGCCGATCCATGGGCACCTGGAATTTCATCTGGTCCGGCGCCACCGCCGTCGCCTTCCTCGCCCAGGCTCCCCTCATCGAGCACAACGCCCCCCTCATGATCCTCCTGCTCGGCGGCATCCACATCCTCGCCGCCGCCGTCCTCCTCCGCTTCACCCCCGAGGCCGCTTCCCACGAAGACGGCGACCACGAGCCCCACCCCCCCGTCTACGAAAAACTCCTCGTCACCTTCCGCATCCTCCTCCCCACCAGCTACATCCTCCACACCGCCCTCCAGCCCTTCCTCCCCACCGCCATGGCTCAGCTCGGCGTCCATGTCGCATGGCAGCCCGTCCTCAACTCCGTCTTCGCCTTCGCCCGCTCCATCACCTTCTTCACCGCCGGACGCATCCACACCTGGCACGGACGCTGGTCCACCCCCATCATCAGCGGAATACTCCTCTTCTCCGGTTTCGCTCTCGCCCTCTTTTCTCCACTCGCCGCCACGACAGGAATCTCCTGGATCGGCATCTTCATGTTGGCGGCGGGCCTCACCGTCTTCGCCGCCGGCATGGCCCTGAACTACACCGCCGCCATCTACTACGCGATGGCCGTCGGAAACGCCCAGGTCGACGCCGGCGGAAAGCACGAGGCCCTCATCGGCGTCGGCTACACCGTCGGACCCCTCTGCGGGCTCATCCCCGCGTGGGCCATCCAGGCCGGAGCCCTCAAGGAAACCGCATTTGAACCCTTTGTTCTGTCCGCGGTCGGTATCATCGGGCTCCTCGCCGCCGCCTCCGTCCTCCACAGGGTCTGGAAGCACGCCTGACCACTCCACCCGTTACCCGGACGCTTTCCTCCGCAATCAAGCCGCCCGAAACGCCTATTCCGCCTGCGCCAACCCCATCCATACAGATCCCGCGCCTCCATCCCTTCATCCGCGGCATCCAATGGTTGATCGCCGATCCCATTCCGCCCGGGGGGAGGAACTCTGCCCCCTTGCGATCGCGCGAACCTTCCGCGACGATGAACCCGTAGGATGCCGTGGGAAGACCGTGAGAATGCCGTGGGAAATGGTCCTGTAACGACTCAGGTACGCACCCGTACCGGAAAACGAGGTCACTCCGTGAAGCGTCTGTTCTCCCGTCGTGCCCGGCTGTCCTCCCTCCTGGCGATGGCAACCTCCGTCGCCGCTGGCACCGTCACGCCCGCCCACGCTCAAAGCGCGAACCAAAACTCAAACCAGACCGCGACCCCAACCACCTCTCAGAAAGTCGCCGCCACCCCCACCACCCCCATCGACCAGTGGTCCCAGCAGCTCTGGGCCGCTGCTCGCGAAGCCAACACCACCGCCTTCAACGACCTCGTCCAGAAAACCCCGGCCGCCGATGCCGCCAAGGCCGAACCCGGCGTCGTCTCCGCGGCCCTCTCCCTCAAGGACTCCATCGCCAAGCGCGAAGAACTCCGCACCAAGCGCATCGCCGAGGTCAACCAGGAACTCGACAAGGTCCTTGCCGCCGATCCCACCGACTCCAACACCAGCAAGGCCCTCGTCACCGCCCTCGAGCTCCACATGCTCGCCCTCGACAAGAACGCGGTGATGAAAGACCCCCGCGTCTCCGGCCTCGTCACGCGCGGCGAAGCCGCCGCCAAGGCCGCCGAAGGCCGCGGCGACTGGCTCAACGCCAGCCTCCTCTATTACCGCCTCTACTACCTCCTCGACCAGAAGGGTCGCTACGAGGAAGACGTCCAGCGCCTCAACCGCCGACTCGAAATGCTCCGTCTCTACGCCCCCAAGAAGCTCTGGGAACTCCGCATCGCCCAGCTCAAGGCCGAAGGCGTCGCCGACGACAAGCTCCCCCCCTACAACGCCCGCGGCGCTGATTTCCACGACAAGCTCAAGCCCGTCACCATGGAAATGGTCGTCGGCGCCGTCCACCGCGCCGCGACGCAGCACGTCGAACGCACACCCTGGCAGAAGGTCCTCTCCGGCGCCATGCACTCGGTCCGTCTCCTCGCCGAGATGCCCGACATGCAGTCCACCTTCGAAGGACTCAGCGACGCCCCCGCCCGCGCCCAGTTCGTCGACTACCTCAAGAAGCAGGAAGACGCCATCCTCGCTTCCAAGTCCACCACCTCCGTCGGCGACATCTGGGACAAGCTCCAGGATGTCGTCCAGACCAGCCAGCGCACCGTCAAGATCCCCAAGGAAGCCATCTTCCACGAGTTCGCCAACGGCGCCCTCGACGAGCTCGACGAATTCTCCGCCGTGATCTGGCCCGACGAGCTCATCCGCTTCCAGAAGAGCACCGCCGGCAAGTTCGTCGGCGTCGGCGTGCAGATCGAGCTCAACGAAGAGCAGATGGTCCGCGTCGTCACCCCCCTCGACGGCACCCCCGCCTACCGCGCCGGCGTCCGCACCGGGGACGTCATCAAGTCCGTCGACGGCCGCGACGTCTTCGGCCTCAACCTCGACCAGGTCGTCGAGTTCATCACCGGTCCCTCGGGAACCCCCGTCACGCTCGGAATCGAGCGCACCGGCCCCGAGAACCAGAAGACCATGATGGAGAAGAAGCTCACCCGCGCCGTCATCCCGCTCAAGAGCATCAAGGGCTGGAAGCGCCTGGGCGCCGCCGAAGACGACTGGGAATGGTTCGTCGACCCCCAGAGCAAGATCGGCTACGTCCGCGTCACCGGCTTCACCGACGACACCACCGCCGACTTCGACGCCGCCCTCTCCCAGATGATGGGCAAGGGCCTCAAGGGCCTCGTCCTGGACCTGCGCTTCAACCCCGGCGGACTCCTCGACCAGGCCGTCTCCCTCACCAACCGCTGGGTTGATCGCGGCGTGATCGTCAGCACGCAGGGCGCCACCAAGCAGATCGAGTCCCAGAAGTTCGCCATGCCCGGCCGCTCCCTCCTCGCCTCCGTCCCCACCATCGTCCTCATCAACGAAGGCTCCGCCTCCGCCAGCGAGATCGTCTCGGGCGCTCTCCAGAAGTACGGACACGACGGCCTCATCAAGTGCTACACCCTCGGCACACGAAGCTACGGCAAGGGCAGCGTCCAGGACGTCTACTGGCTCGCCGACGGACAGGCCGCGATGAAGCTCACCACCCAGTACTACATGCTCCCCGATCGCCGCATCATCCACCGCCTCCCCGGCGCCGAGAAATGGGGCATCGAGCCCGACATCGCCGTCGAGATGCTCCCCAGCCAGACCACCGACATGCTCATCCTCCGCCGCGGCTCCGACGTCCTCGCCCTCGACGAGAACGGCAAGCTCATGGTCGATGAAAAGTCCCCCACCCCCGACCCCGCCGACCTCCTCACCAAGGGCACCGACGTCCAGCTCCAGGCCGCCCTCGTCCTCCTCCAGACCCAGCTCCCCCAGCAACCCAAACTCGCCGACGGCGCCAAAGACGAAAAGGCCCCCACCAACTAAGCCAGCCGCGGATCAACGCGGATGAACACGGATCCAAACGAAACGGGGCGGCTCAATGCCGCCCCGTTTTTCATTTCCACTGCATCATCTCATCCCCCGCATTGCTCCCTTTCCCCACTCACTTCTCCAATCCCTCTCTCCCCTCCCCTCCCCCCTTCTCTCCCCCTTTCTGATCCGCGCTCCTCCGCGTAAATCCGCGGCCAATTCCCTCTTCTTTTCCCCCCTCCGTGCCCCTTTCCTCCCCTCCGCGCCTCCGCGTTCTCTTCCTCTTCTTATCCGCGTTCATCCGCGTCAATCCGCGGCCAATTCCGAGTTCCTAGCCTTCACCATGACCACCTCCTCCCCCGGCGCTCGCCTCCGCTCCGCCATGGACAAAGCCTGCGTTCCCATCCCCGGCGCCTTCAACGCACTCTGCGCCCGCGCCGTCGCCCAGGCCGGCTTCGACGCCTGCTACATCTCCGGCGCCGCGACCAGCGTCTCCGCCGGCGTCCCCGACGTCGGCCTTCTCACCCTTGACCATTTCGTGCGCTGCATCCGCGAGGCCGCCGACGCCTCCGGCCTCCCCGTCCTCGCCGACGCCGACACCGGCTTTGGCGAAGCCGAGATGGTCCGCCGCACCGTCATCGAATACGCCCGCGCCGGCGCCGCCGGCCTCCACATCGAAGACCAGAAGTTCCCCAAGCGCTGCGGCCACCTCGACGGCAAGGAACTCGTCCCCACCGACCACATGATCGAGAAGATCCAGTGGGCCGCCAAGGCCGCCCGCGAGCTCTCTCCCTCCAACTCTCGCGGCGCCGGCATCCTGCCCGTCGCAACCCCGCCCGCCGACATCCCACCCAACTCGGACTTCATCATCTGCGCCCGCACCGACGCCCGCGGCGTCGACGGCTTCGAGGCCGCCATCAACCGCGCGGCCGCCTACACACTCGCCGGCGCCGACATGATCTTCCCCGAAGGCCTTGCCACCGAAGAAGAGTTCGCCCTCTTCGCCCAGGCCATGCAGCGCATCGCCCGCGTCGGCACCAACCAGCCCCCCTACCTCCTCGCCAACATGACCGAGTTCGGCAAAACCCCCATGATCCCTCTCTCACGCTTCCAGCAGATGGGCTACTCCTGCGTCATCTACCCCGTCTCCCTCCTCCGCGTCGCCATGGGCGCTGTCACCAAAGCCCTCCGCCAGCTCAAGGCCGAAGGCTCCGTCGAGAGCTTCATGCCCCACATGCAAACCCGCAAAGAGCTCTACGACCTCATCGAATACACCCCCGGCACCCCCTGGGAGTTCTACAGCTAACTCCCCCCTCTTCCAGCCCGAAGAGCAGACCGTCGCGAGCCCGCCTTCCAGCCCAAAGGCCCACCCGCAAGCAGCCAGCCTCCCAGCCCGAAGAACTGCCCGCCCGTATCCAGTCTTCCAGCCCGAAGGGCTGCCCGCCAATAGCCGGGCGGTGGAGCGAGTCCGCGAGCGACACCCCCGGAACCAATCCCCAAGCCCCCCGCACCCCGAAGGGGTGCACCCATCGCACGCACACCAATCACCGCCGCACATCAGAGCCCCCGTCAGAGCCCCCGGCTTTAGCCGGGGTCGCTACACCCACATCACCCACTCGCACAATTCCCACGGCCTCTACCCCCACCGCCCCTACAACCACCTCCACACCAACTCCACCTCCCACACCCCGCCTTCCAGCCCAAAGGGCTGCCCGCCAATAGCCGGGCGGTGGAGCGAGTCCGCGAGCGACACCCCCGGAACCAATCCACAAGCCCGCGCACCCCGAAGGGGTGCACCCATCGCATGCAGACAAATCACCGCCGCACATCAGAGCCCCCGTCAGAGCCCCCGGCTTTAGCCGGGGCTCGTGGCCCCCCATCAACCACTCGCACAATTCCCACAGCCTCTACCCCCACCGCTCCCACAACCGCCTTCCCTCGCTAACCCTGACCCACCCCGCAACCCCGCACACTTCTTCACCCCATCAACCTGCCTCTACCGTGGAGCCTCGAAGGTCCCGCCGAGCGCCAAGTGCAGATTGACTCTCTCGGCGCGGCGAGATTGCCGGAGCGTGATGAGCCCGGACTTGGCCAGGTCCAGCTTGGTCTTGAGTTGGAGGACAGTGAGGATGTCCGCCTTGCCCGCATCGGCTTCGATCTGGCGGAGGCGCAGGGCCTCCTGCGTGTCGGTCACCGCGGATTGCTGCAGGGATTCCCGGCGAGCGAGGGTGGATTCCGCCGTGAGCGCGTCTTCCACTTCCTTGAATGCTCGCAGCGCGGTCTGCCCGTAGGCCGCCAGGGCCTGTTCCTGATCGGCGGTGGCGATCTTGACGTCGGCCTTGCGCTGTCCGCCGTCGAAGATGGGGGCAAAGAAATTGGCCCCGATGTTGAAAAACCCGCCGTTGCCCGTCAGTGAGGCCAGCCCGCTGCTCGCCCCCGCGCCGGCGGTCAGGCCGATCGAGGGGAGGCGCGCCAGCTTCTTCGCCTCGACGTTCTTGAACGCGCCTTGCACGCGGCGCTCGGCGGCCGCAACGTCCGGACGACGCTCGAGGATCTCCGATGGAATGCCGGTGGGAACGGGGCCGGGCATCGGCGGGAATGCGGGCGCGGAGGCGAGTTCGGCGCTTGGGTAGCGGCCCAGGAGTGATTCCAACGCACGGGTCGATTGCTTGTGGGCCGCCTCGGCGCTCGCGAGGCGGTCCTGCGCGGCGGTAAGGTCGGATTGAACGAGGCGGACGTCCTGCTCCCCAAGCTTGCCCGCCGCCCTGCGCGCGGTGATCACGCGAGCCATTTCCGTGTAGCTGGCGACCTGATCTTGTGCGAGTTCTTGCTGCTGGAGGGTTTCGCTGGTGAGGAAGTAGGCCTTCGCCGTCGCGGCGGCGACGGACTGCCGGGCGAATTCATAGTCAAGCGCCGCGCCTTCATACGTCGCCTCCGCGGCGCCAACCTGCTGCCGGAGCCGGCCCCACAGGTCCAGCTCCCACGAGATGTTCAGCCCCGCGCCCCGGCCCGTCGCGCGGGCGCCCTCGGTGTTTGATTGCGCCAGTCCCGATCCGCTCGCCGAAACGACGGGTTTCAGCGTCGCGCCGGCCGCTTCGGCCGAGGCGGCCGCCGCGTCAAGGCGCGCCTTGGAGGCACGCAGGTCAAGGTTGTATTCCATCGCCTCCGCAACGAGTGACACCAGCGTGGGGTCGTCGAAGGAGCCGAGCCAGTCCATGGGCACCTGGCCCGACGTGGCGGGAGCCGCCTCCCCCGGCGTCGCGGCGGAAGCCGCAAAGGCCTTGGGAATGGGCGCGTTGGGGAGAGCGTTGGCGGTGTTCTCTTCCCGGGTGGGAGCCGGCTTGGTGGCGCACGACATGAGGAGCGTCGTAGCGGCGAGGAACAGGACAGTTTTTTTCATGGACGCGCTCGGGTTCGGGTGCGTGGGAACTGTGGCCTTGAAGATTGTGATCCCACCAGAGTCGAAGGACTGGGCTGGTGATGGACGCCCTGGAAACGCGGCGCTCGTCGCCGTTCGTCCCCGAGGATCAGTGGAATGGAAGCCAGTTCTCCCACGACTTGATCCGCAGGATCATCTTTCTTAACAGGTCCAGGTGGTGCTTCTGGCCCGTGTAAACCGCGACCATCGCGTTGGAGCCGGCGGGCAGGTTATAGCCAGAAAGATCGGATTCCATGGTAATGACAACGGGCACTCGGCCGCGTTTCCACGCATCGTCGAGGGTGCGCAGCTGGCCCGACGCGGACGCCGTGCCTTCGGCCAGGAGCGGTTGCAGGACGCGGACGCGGCCCTGGAAGACCTTGCCGGGCGGTGCGTCGAAGGCAACTTCGGCCTTGTCGTCCGGGTCGATGAACTCGATCTGAGTCTGCGTGAAGCCCGCGACCAGCAGCGGCGTCCCGGCGTTGACGAAGACCATCACCTGCGAGAAGGCCATGGGCGTCACGAACTGCCCCGGGCGGATGGTGACCTGAGAGACGTACCCCGCGCCGGGAGCGCGAACAGTCGTCGCGTCCAGTTGGTACTGTGCCGCCCGCAGTTCCGCGGTAAGGCGGTCGACATCCGACTGCGCCTTGTCGAGGTCGTTCTGGTTCCCCGCGTTGTCGGCCGTGAGCCTGACTTCCTGCTTGAGCTTGATGTCCGCGAGCTTGAACTGCGCGGCCAGCGAGTCATAGCGAGCCTGGTAAGGTTCGGGGTCGATCTTGAAGAGAACGTCCCCCTTCTGGAGAGGTTTGCCGCTCTCCGCGGTGACTTCAATCACCCGGCCGGAGACTTCGGCGATGATCGGGGTCGTCGCCACATACGTACGGGAAAATTGCGTGACGGGCTGGTACCGGCTCAGCCAGACGAAGCCGAACGCGAGTGTGGCGATCAGGATAAAAATCGATGTGACGACCGTCCAGAGGTTGATGGGAAGGAGCTTGAACTTCTTGAAAATGAGCCACAGGACCAGTCCGTAGACTCCCAGGAGCATCTCGATCATGGTTACACCCCCCCGCCTTCGGTGGTGAGCTTGGATTCGATCGCCGCGAGCCGAGACTTGATGTGGCTGATTTCAGCTCGCACGTCGGGAGCCCCGCCGGGGAACGTCACGGGCGGACCATCTTTCTTGTGCGAGACGGCCCATATGAAGACCAGCGGCCAGATCGCGTGAAGCGTGAACAGGCTCAGCCAGCAGGCGTAGTGAATCGCCTCTTCGTGCGGGTGGTTGCGGGAGTGGGCGATGCGGACAGGGATGTCGTGGATAAAGATGAACAGGTAGAAGATGGCGACGACCGAAAGCAGAAGCATTCCCAGGGCGATATATTCGAGCACGACGGGCCTTTCACGGGCAAAAGTGACGCTGGCGATGTTTTCACGACAGGAGCGTCCGAGTTTACCTGAAAGCAAGCCCGGTGTCTTTCCCGGTCAGCGGAGGGCCGCAGCGCGGTGAACGTGGCGCCCGGGCGCACGATGGACGGCGCGGCTGCCGGAAGCCGCAGGCGCCTATCCCGCACCTTCGCTCCCGGCGCCCGGCTCCTCCAATACACAACCCGCGCCCTCAGCGGCCGCCTCGCCAACACACCCGCAGCGATCTCATTCACCCCACCCGCGTTCTCTCACTCCCCCGCGTGCGCCACCACCGCCACGTCCCCGTACAGGTCATCCCACGTCGGGTTCGCGTGCTCCCAGTGGATCACCGTCTCATCCCACTTCATCAGCTGCTCCACCACCTTGGCGATCTCCACGCCCGGCGGCACGTCCACGCACAGGTACGCCGGGTTCGCACCCTCATACGTGCATCCCAAATCCAGCAGCGGCTGAATCACCTTCTTGCCCACCGGCTGGTCGTCCGCCGCGGCGACGCGGATCGTCGAATGCCCACCCGCCGTCACCACCTTGCGGAACACAGGCCTGGCCTCGTCCTTCGTCGGGCTCGCCTCCACGATGTCGCAGTACGAAACCCCGTACGCGAAGAACGGTGAATTCTCCATCCGGTACAGGTTCTTGCCCATCGGCGTCACCCACGGCGTCTCGGTCGTGCCCTTCCCATCGGGCAGCACGATCTTCACCATCGTGGATTCAGGAGTCTTGCTCCCCGCCTTGCTCACGGGCTTCACCGCCGCGGCCTTCTTTCCCGCCGCAGGCGCCTTCGCCTTGGAAGTCGCGCCCGACTTTCGCACCGGCGTCGCGCTGAGCTTCGTCCCCGACTTGAGGGCGCTCTTCCCCGCAACCTTCTTTGCCGGCGCCGCGCCCGTGCGAGCCTTCACGCCCGCAGGCTTCTTCCCCACCTTCGCGCCGCTCCCGGTCTTCACCTTCCCCGCCGCAGGCTTCGCCTTGCTCCCCGCCTTCGACGGCGACTTGGGCTTCATGTTCTTCGCGGCGGACGCGGCAGGGGCTTTGGCCATTGACCACGATAGCCCCCAACCCGCCCCCAAACCCGCGCCCCGCCTCCCCACCGCCACATTTGCACGCCGCCCAAACACGCCGCACTTCACCCCAATTCCATCCCCGCCGCGCCCCTGCATCCCCGTTCGGGCATCCGTTCTCCTCCCCGGTACGTACATGCACATACACGAACCTCGCGGCAGGTCCGTCTCCACATTCCCGCCGCCTCGCCGCCGCGCTCGCGCAGGATGCGCTCCAATTTCTCCCACCATCCCTCCCGCGTTTGCCATAGTCCGGACATTCGGCCCCCTGCGATCAAATCGACCACCCCGCGCCGGTCGATAACCACCACAGCGACTCTCCCATCCCTCTCCCGCCTCTCCGATTCTCCCGGACTTTCCCCACGCCCCGTTCAGCCGACGATTTTTCAGGAGCCTGTGATGTCCGGAAGCTCGACCGCCACTCCCTGGCTCACCAGCGCCGCCGCCGTCCTCGCCCTCGCCTGCGGCTCCGCGAGCGCACTGCCCCCCGGCCTCGTCGATGAAGTCATCATCGACGGCTGGAACCAGGCCGTCGGCGTCACCTTCGCCCCCGACGGTCGCGGCTTCGTCTGGGAAAAAGCAGGGCTGGTCTGGGTTATCGAAAACGGCGTCAAGCTCCCCGAGCCGCTCATCGACATCCGCGACGAGGTCCGCGACTTCGGGGACCACGGCCTGCTGGGCCTCACCCTCGATCCCGACTTCCTCAGCAACGGCCGTATCTACCTGCTCTACGCGGTGGATTACTACTACATGACCCACTTCGGCCAGCCCGACTACGACCCCGCGCAGAGCCAGCTCGAGCGCGACTCCTGCGGCCGCATCACCCGCTTCACCTGCAACGGCCTGGACAACTACCACTCCATCATCCCCGGCAGCCGCCAGATCCTCATCGGCGAGACCCTCGGCACCGGCTTCCCCCACCTCTTTGATTCACACGGCATCGGAACCCTCGCCTTCGGGCTCGACGGCTCCCTCTTCGCCGGCGGCGGCGACAGCGCCAGCTGGGCCGAGGCCGACAACGGCGGACCCCGCGACGGCGCCAGCAACACCGGCCTCGCCGACGGCGTCATCACCCCCAAGGAAGACGTCGGCGCCTTCCGCGCCCAGCTCGTCGATTGCCTCGGCGGCAAGGTCATCCGCATCGACCCCGAGACCGGCGACGGCCTCCCCGACAATCCCTTCTACGACCCCGCCAAGCCGCGCGCCGCCAAGTCGCGCGTCTGGGCCCTGGGCTTCCGCAATCCCTACCGCTTCTCGGTGAAACCCGACTCCGCGACCCCGCAGAACCCCGCTGGCGTCCTTTACGTCGGCGACGTCGGCTGGTACAGCGCCGAGGAAGTCAACATCGTCACCCGCGGCGGCCAGAACTTCGGCTGGCCCCTCTTCGAGGGCGGCGGACCCGCCCCCGAATATCCCCTCATCGCCCCCGCCAACCTCGACGCCCCCAACCCGCTCTTCGGCGTCAACGGCTGCACCAAGCAGTACTTCACCTTCGCCGATCTTCTCGTGCAGGACACCTTGGGCGACCCGCAGTGGCCCAACCCCTGCAACCCCGCCGTCAGCGTCCCCGCCTCGATCCCCCACTTCATGCACACGCGGCCCATCATCCAGTGGGGCCACGGCCATCCCGTGCTCGTCCCCATCTACAACGGACCCGACGCCGCGATCGTCGATGTCACCAGCCCCCAGTCCCCCGTCGAGAGCGACTTCTTCTGGGGCGACACCGCCATCGGCGGCCTCTGGTACACCAGCACCGCCCTGGGCGCCGAATTCCAGAACACCTACTTCGTCGCCGATTTCGTCGGCGGCTTCATCAAGAACTTCGTCTTCCACGAAGAAGACGGCGACCTCCACCAGGTCAAGCCCTTCGAGGACGACGCCGGCGCCATCGTCTGCCTCACCCTCAACCCCGTCGACCAGAGCCTCTACTTCATCAGCTACGGCTACACCGGTGAATCCGTGCTTCGCCGCATCTCCGCCTCCGGTAACCAGCCCCCCATCGTCAACCTCCAGATGTCCCAGCAGTACGGCGCCGCCCCGCTGGGCGTGCAGTTCTCCAGCGACGGCACCTACGACCCCGAAGGAGGCCCCATCACCTACGACTGGGACTTCGGGGACGGCTCGCCCATCAGCCACGAGCGCCGCCCCTTCCACATCTTCGAAGCGCCCGGCTCCGGCCCCGTCCGCTACGACGTCACCGTCACCGTCACCGACAACCTCGACAACAGCGTTACCCGCTCCCTCTTCGTCACCCCCAACAACACCCCGCCCCGCGCCGCCATCACCAGCCCCCTCGACGGCGCCCGCATGGTCGTCAGCTCCGCCCAGAACCTCCCCCTCCTCGCCGACATCAGCGACGATGAAACACCCGGCGACCTGAACTGCAGCTGGCAGGCGATCCTCCATCACAACACCCACACCCACCCCGAGGCCCCCATCAACCAGTGCACCGCCGACATCATGGTCGGCCCGCACGGCTCACCCGGCGACACCTCCTACGTCGAGCTCCGCCTCACCGTCACCGATCCGCAGGGACTCTCCGTGCTCACCGGCTCCAGCGTCTTCCCCCTGCGCTGCGACGCCAGCGACGCACTCCCCCTCGAAGACTTCGTCGCCTGCCCCGGCCTCACCGCCTACTTCACCGTCACCCCCGTCGGGACCGGACCCTTCCTCTACCAGTGGCAGCGCGAGCTCGCCCCCGACACCGGGCTCTTCGTCCCCCTGCTCGACGGTTCTTCCGCCGCCTGGGGCGGCGGCGCCCGCATCGAAGGCGCCAGCACCGCAACCCTCGCCGTCATCCCCGACCCCGGCCTCTTCCCCGCCGACGAAATCCGCTAC
Source organism: Phycisphaerales bacterium (assembly GCA_044226385.1). Classification (GTDB taxonomy): domain Bacteria; phylum Planctomycetota; class Phycisphaerae; order Phycisphaerales; family UBA1924; genus JAEUJB01. The sequence continues at coordinate 306,173 of JBGAHA010000004.1, read as the reverse complement.
CGCTGCATCGTCACCGGCTCGTGCGGCAGCGTCACCGAAACCCCCGCCAGGCTCAGCATCTGCCGCGCCGACTTCGACTGCTCCGGCTTCGTCGACCTCGAAGACTTCACCGCCTTCGTCTACGCCTTCGAAGCCGGGGATCCCAGCGCCGACGCCGACGGCTCGGGCTTCGTCGATACCGACGATTACGACGCCTTCGTCCACTCCTTCGAGCAGGGCTGCTGAGCCTTTTCACACGCCCTCTCGCCCCTGACCGGCCCACGCCGCCGGCGCTATATTTGCCTCCCCGCCGCCCCCTTCACCGGCGACGGTTCGTCACATCCAGGCCCGCCTCTTCGCCGGAGACAACACCATGTCCGCCGCCCCCGCCAGCCCCGCGTCCCCCACCGCATCCAAGGCCCCCGCCGTCTCCAAGGAACAGGCCGAGGCGATCTTCTCCAAGGGGCTCGAGGGCATCATCGCCGGTGAAACCGCCGTCTGCTCCATCGAGCAGGGCGGCCTCTGGTACCGCGGCTACGAAATCCACGACCTCGCCCAGAGCGCCACCTTCGAAGAGGTCGCCTTCGTCCTCCTCGAAGGACACAAGCCCTCCGCCGCCGAGCTCACACGCTTCAAGGCCGAGATCGTCTCCGAGCGCCCCCTCCACCCCGCCGTCACCAGCTTCATCGAGTCCATGGGCGGCTACCTCGCCTCCGGCCGCGCCGTCCCCATGGATGTCCTCCGCTCGGCCGTCTCCATCCTCGGACACACCGACCCCGACACCCAGGATAATTCCGCCGAGGCGAATCTCCGCAAGTCCAAGCGCCTCCTCGCCAAGATCCCCACGATCATCGGCCACATGCAGAACGTCATCGACGGCAAGGCGATCATCGGCCGCGAGCTCGGCGGCGATCCCGCCCTCGACCACGCCGCCAACCTGCTCTTCCTCATGACCGGCCGCAAGCCCACCAAGGAATACGCCCACGTCGTGGACGTCTCCCTCATCCTCTACGCCGAGCACGACTTCAACGCCTCCACCTTCGCCAGCCGCGTCATCGCAGGCACCCTCAGCGACATGCACGGTGCCGTCGCCGGCGGCATCGCCGCCCTCAAGGGCCCCCTCCACGGCGGCGCCAACGAGATGGCGATGGAGATGCTCAAGGAAATCATGCACGACGTCGGGGAGAAGGGCATCGGCACCAAGGCCGTCGACGACTGGATGCAGAAGGCCTTCGACACCAAGCGCAAGCTCATGGGCTTCGGCCACCGCGTCTATAAGAACGGCGACCACCGCGCCCCGATCCTCCACAAGCTTGGCCGCGCCGTCGCCGCCACCGACGCCCGCAACCCCGGCGGCCACCAGGCCCTCAAGTGGTTCGAGCTCGGGGAGCAGGTCCAGAAGATCATGCTCGACAAGAAGAACATCCACCCCAACGTCGATTTCCCCTGCGGCATGACCTACTTCACCATGGGCATCCCCGTCCCCCAGTACACCCCCATCTTCGTCGCCTCCCGCATCACCGGCTGGTGCGCCCACATCATGGAGCAGCACGCCAACAACCGCATCATCCGCCCCCTGAGCAAGTACACCGGCGAGGCGCCCCGCAAGTGGAACGGCTGAGGCCGGCTGTCATTCGCTTCGCCTCGCCATCCTGTCGCACAGGTCTCCGACCCGTGAACGACGTTGATTGAGCTTTGATTTCTTCGCACCTTCTGCGGCTCCCGGATGAGACGCCGAGATGTTTCACGCGCTCCTGCTCCACGTGCAGTACGATGGAATCCCCTCCCCAGGAGCCCCGACGTGCCCGACGCACCACACCCAAGCACGTCCACCACCTTCCAGCGGCTCGAGCTCGCCACCAAGGTCGTCGCCGCGATCGTCGCGGCCGCCGTCTTCATCTGGGGCATCTACACCTTCTCCGTCACCAGCTACCGCCAGGCGAGCAAGCCGTTCTACGACAAGCAGCTTGAGTTGTACTTCTCCGCGGCCGAGACCGCGGCGACGCTCGCCTCCAGCACCGACCCCGCCGAACGCCTCCGCGCCCGCGGCAGATTCATGCAGCTCTACTGGGGCCCACTCTCCATCGTCGAGGACGCGATCCCCGGGACCCCGGTGGTAAAACGCGACGATGAACCGCGAACCGTCGAGGAGGCGATGATCGGCTTCCGGAAGCTGCTGCTCGAAGTCGAGCAGCGCGCCGCCGCGGAGAACCGGCCCATCAACGCCGACGACCTCACGCCCCTGGAGATCCCCTCCTACTGGCTCGCCCACCGCCTCCGCGACTCGCTGAAAACCTCCTGGCCGGTCTCGCAGTAGCCGCGCCGCCAGCACGCGGTGTCACAACAAAATCCGCCCCCTCGCGAACACGGTTTCCCGCCCTTCTGCGACCTCCCTCCCCGGGAGGATCCACAGGTCCACCCGCGCTCTCAGAAGCGATCCTGAGCCATCCTGGCGTTGATCCACCTTTGTGCGCACAATGGCGCACATAGCCTGCATCAATACCACGGCCCGCCGAGCCCCGGCGCCCCGTATTTCCAGGCCGCCCGCGCACAAACCGATCCCCTGCACGCCTGAACCCTCCCCTCCCGTGCACCGATATCATTCTTCAAGGCCGTCCCGCGCGTCCGCCCGGCCGCGGCGCGGCCCGGATGTTCCCGCACGGAGTCCTGCATGACCGCCACGTCCCCCTCGACGCCCGCGAACACTTCACTCAACGCCTCGCCCGGCCCCATCCCCAGCGCCGCCAATGGCTGGCACTGGGAGCCTCAGCCCAAGGGCCAGGCGCTCATCAACGACCTCCTCGCCGGCTTCCTCGCCGCCTGCCCCGACGCCCAGCGCCTCAAGGACCGCATGACCGCCGAGTCGGGCACCCGCTTCCACGACTGGGTCGATCACATCGCCCTCCCCCGCGCCACGCCCAACATCAAGGCCCGCCTCGCCGAGGCCGGCTTCGACCACACCCCGCTCCCCGGCGCGCCCGATCGTTACGTCAACGCCCGCGGCATCTTCCCGGCGATCCTGCTCATCGACGGCGCCGCCACCTGCGTCGCCGTCAAGGTCGAATCGATCTCCGACTTCCTTTTCGCCCAGCAGCTCCCCCTCACCGCGAACGTGCGCGGTGAGCCGGGCTCCCAGCTCCGCATGGTCTGCGCCTTCAAGGGGACCAACACCGAGCTGTGGGCGATCGAGCGCCACGGCCTGCCCACCTACGAGGTGCCCAAGGCCGATCCCGCCAGGGCGATCGCCGCGCAGAAGCACCTGGAAGCCCTCCGCAGCCGCCGCCGGGATTTCGTGAAGGACGCCGACGGCTTCACCGAGGCCAACCGCCTCATCGACGCGGCGATCAAGGACCTGGGCCGCGACTGGGCCTGCGACCTCTTCTTCAAGGCCGAGCGCGACTACTGGCAGTCGCGCAACCGCGCCGCCCGCTTCCAGTACGAGCGCCAGAACGCCCTGGGCCTGGGCTGGGCGAACCACGACCATCACACCTACCGCTCCAGCCGCCACACGCACTCCCAGCTCATCGCCTTCATGGAAAAGATCGGCTTCCACTGCCGGGAACGTTTTTATGCCGGCGCCGAGGCCGGCTGGGGCGCCCAGGTGATCGAGCAGCCCGTCACCGGCATCACCATCTTCGCCGACGTGGATATGTCTCCCGAAGAACTCCTGGGCGACTTCTCCCATCAGGGCCTGGCCCCGCGCGAGAAGCTGGGCACCATCGGCCTCTGGTGCGCCCTGCACGGGGAGGCGTTCCTCCAGGCCGGCATGCACCACTTGGAGTGCCAGTTCGACTGGCACGCCCTGCGCGACCAGATGCTGACGGGCGGCAACATCAAGACCATGGACCCCTTCACGACGTTCCCCTACCTGCGCCAAGCCTTCACCGAAGGGGAGCGCTGGGCCGTGCGGGAAGACCGCATTGCCGCCGTTCTCGCCACCGGCCAGATCACCGCGAACCAGGCCGCCCAGTTCCGCACGCACGGGGCGCTGGGCTCGCACCTGGAGAATCTGGAGCGCAACGACGGGTTCAAGGGGTTCAATCAGCAGGGCGTCTCGGCGATCATCTCCAAGACCGACCCGCGCAAGCAGGCGGCGATGCACGCCGAGCCCGCCGGCAGCGCTCACTAGACGTGATTGAATGGATCCAAATATAAAAAGACCCTCCGCACGGGCGGAGGGTCTTTTCAATGATGGACGGTCGTTGGCAGGTCGCGGGACGGCTTACTTGCCGGTGATCTCGTCGGCGAGGGCGCCCGCGCCGTAGAGGTTGCGGAGGGCGGCGATGATGGCGCGGGAGTCGACGGCGACAGCGCGATTGACCGAGCCGTCGTACAGGAACGCCCCCGGCAGGGACTGGATGTTGCCGTCGAAGACCAGGCCGATCACTTCGCCCTTGACGTTCACCACCGGGCTGCCGGAGTTGCCGCCGATGATGTCGGTGGCGCAGATGAAGTTGAAGGGCGTCGCCGGATCGATTTTTCCCTCGCCCTTCACCCAGCGCTCGGGAAGGTCAAACCCCGGCATGCCGTGGCGGTCGCGGTAGCGCTCGTACAGGCCCCCGATGTTCGTGTACGGGGCGATGGGCTTGCCCTCGTCGGTGAAGCCCTTGATGGGGCCGAAGGTCATGCGGAGGGTGAACGTCGCGTCGGGGTAGGTGGACTCGCCCTGCATGGCGAACTTGGCCTGGGCGATCTTGGCGTAGTTGGTGCGCTCGACGGCCTCGACCTCGTCCTCGTACTTCTTGCGGAGCTGGCGAGCCTCGGGGTCGAGCTGGATGGCGAGCTGGATCATGGGATCCTTCGAGGCCCAGACCGCGTCCTTGCCGCCCTCGACCAGCTTCTTGCGGGCGGCGGGGTCCTTGATCGTGCAATTGAGGACCAGCTGCTCGGCGCGGGCGCGGGGAGACGCGCCGGCGAGGGCCATCGCCACCGTGGGATCTTCCGCGCCCAGGTTTTCAGCCATCAGCGAGAGACTTCCCTCGGTCTTGAAGATTTCCAGGGAGTCGTAGAGCGGGGCGGGTGAGTAGAGGCCGTTGTAGAGGGACTCAAGGCCGGAGTCGCGGAACTCGCGCAGGCGCTCGGAGTTGGGCTTGGGGAGCTCGACCACCAGGCGCACGATGTCCCGGGCCTTGCGGAAGAGATCGCTGGAGATGCCGCCATTGAGCACGCGGTAGCGGTCGGCCCAGGCGCGGCGGCCCTGCTCGGCGGCGGCGATCTTGTCCCAGGCGTCCCCCCACTTCTTCTGCCGGCCTTCGTCGGCGGCGACGAACTCCCGGAGCTTCTTTTCTTCCGCGGCCTTCTGGGCCATGTTCGCCGGGTCCATCAGGCCCGCGAGCTGGCCGGTGAGGGCCTTGCGGCTGTTGGCGACGCCGAAGAGGTCTTCCTTGCCGATGCGGTCGAACTCGGTGCTGCGCCCGCAGAAGGTCTGGAGGCGGATCTCGCTGCGCCAGAGCTGGTCGAGGCGGCGGGGCAGGTCGACGTCGCGCAGGAACTTGAGATGCTCGACGGTGTTGAGGCGGCTGGTGCGGCCGGGGTGGCCGATGACGAAGGAGAGGTCTCCTTCCTTGCTGCCCTGGGACCAGGCGAGGTGGTGCTCGGCCTTGAGGGGCTTGCCGTCCTCGTAGATGCGGAAGAAGCAGCAGTCGAGGTTGTAGCGGGGGTACTCGAAGTTGTCGGTGTCCCCGCCGAAGAAGGCGATGTCCTGCTCGGGGGCCATGACCAGGCGCACGTCGGTGTAGCGGCGGTAGTTGTAGAGGTGGTACTTGCCGCCCTGGTAGAGGGTGACGACCTCGGCGAGCATGCCGGTCTTGTCCATCGCCTCCTTGGCGATCTCGGCGACGGCCTTCTGCCGCGCGGTGTTCGCCTCCGCGGCGGGCATGGAATCCTTGACGCCGGCGTTGACGCGGTCGGTCACGTCCTGGATGGTCCAGAGGATGTTGAGCTCAAGGTCGGGGCACTTGAGCTCCTTGTCGGGGCTGTCGGCGTAAAAGCCGGTAACCAGCAGGTCGTGGCCGGTGGTGCTGAGCTTGGCGAGCATGTCGGAGCCGACGTGGTGGTTGGTCATCACCAGGCCGCTGGCCGAGACCAGGGAGCCCGAACCGCCGGTGGAGAACCGCACGGCGGACTTCTGCACGTGCTCGAGCCACTGGGGCGTCGCATCAAAGCCGTAGCGGCTCTGGAGCAGCTGGCGGGGCGGGCTGCTGAGCAGCCACATGCCCTCGTCGGCGGAGGCGAGCGGCACCAGGCCGGCCAGAAGAGAGAGGCCGGCGATCACCGCCCGCGCGGTGGTGGAGTTCATTGTTGTCCGGAGCAGACGCATGTCGTTTCCTTTCCAGTACCCAATCCCGCCCCGCGCCCCACACCCCCCACCGACGTTTGATTCGTTCATTCGGCGCCGCGCGCCATCACGCCCGGGGCCGCGCTGCCCACCGCCGCGCCGTTCATCGAGATCCTGGCGCGATCGCTCTCGGCGGCGCGGGATGTCTCCAGGCCCAGCAGTTCCCGGTAGATCCCTTCGACCTCCTGCACGTGGTCGGGGTAGCTCTGCAGCACCGAGGCCTCGTGCACCTGCGCCTGGCTGGGAAGCTCGACGCGTCCGGTCACGAGCCGCTCGATGCGCTCGGCGAGGGCGGCGGGGTCTCCGCCGGGCGTGAGCAGGCCGTTGCCCAGCGGATGGGCGGGGTTGGTGCCGGGCTCGACGATCCACTCGGGCGGGCCGCCCAGGCGCGAAGAGATGACGAACTTGCCCGCGTGCAGGAACTCCAGCAGCACCAGCGGGGAGTTCTCGAACCACACGAAGGGCAGGATGCCGACGTCAAACTCCCTCGCCCCGCCGATCAGGTGCAGCGGGTCGTAAGCGCTCCAGAAGCTGACCTCGGGGTACTTCAGCAGGCGCTTGCGGAAGATCCAGTCCCACCCCGCGGCGTGGATCAGGAAGTGGCACTTCTGGCGAACGTCCCGGGGCAGCAGCGGGATCGCCTGCACCAGGATTTCCAGCCCCTTGTTGTTGCGGGTGGTGCCCCAGAAGGCCAGCCGCAGCGGCCGCTCGCTGCGCGGCGTCCACGGCGCGGCGGCGTAGTACGGGGACCGCCGCACGCTGCGGTTGATCTGGTCGAAGTGGGACTGGCCCAGGCGCACGTGCCGGCCGCGCTGCTCGTCCATGCCCATCGCCGTCATCGCCTGCATCACGAAGCGGCTGGGGGGCGTGACCAGGGAGGCGGCGTTGAGCGCCTCGATCCCCGCGGAACGGCGGCGACCGTAGTCGTTGATGACCTTGAGGTGCACGTCTGAGCGGAGGAACCGCTCGTTCTGGTCCATCGGAGAGACGCCCAGCTGGGGGATCTTGTCGGTCGGCTCCACGGGATAGTCGTGGAGGATCTCGCCGCTGTGGACGGAGGCATCGTGCACGCGGAAGCCGGCGGCGAGTTCCGCGTCGATGGGCGGGCCTTTAAGCTGGTCGATGCCGTCGACCTTGATCGCGGCGGGCCCGTGGACGGGCTTGGGGGCGCGGCCGAGGATGCCCTTCACGCCGCCCTTGGCCTGGAAGTAGAAGGATCGCAGCGTGTGGGCCCAGAAGGGTCCCATGCGCCGGTAGGCCGACTGCTCGACGCCGCGCACGGTGCGCAGGCGAGGGGCGTTGACGGTGGGCAGGCAGCCGACGCAGGCGCGTCCGCCGTCGTAATCGAGGCAGACGTCGGTCTCGTGGCGCAGCAGGTCGACCTGCGGGCAGCCGTACCAGTAGTTGTGGGGCGTGATGACCACCGGGCGGCCCGAGGCTTTCACGGCGGCGATCAGGTCGAGCCCGTAGCCCTCGAGGGAATGCACGTGCAGGACCTCGGCCCGCACGGCGTCGAGCCATTGCAGGACCAGGCGCGTCTGCTCGGGGCACTGCATCTCGACGACCATGTTGTTGAAGTTGCTGGAGGCCGGGGAGAGGTTGGGGCTGTTGATGAGGTCGTAGCAGGCGATCCCTCGCCACCACTCCAGCGGGCGGATGCGCATGCCCGGGCGGATGGAATAGTCCATGCCCGAACGCATGTAGGAGACGTGGTGGCCGGAGAGGGCCAGGCCGGCCGCAAGCTCCGAGCAGTTGAGGTTGTACCCCGAGCCTTCGCGGCCCTGGAGTGAGAGCCTCGCCCACCCGATGATCGCGACGCGGATCGGGCGCGTGGTGCGTCGCCACCCGGCGGGAGGGACGGGGTTGGTGGGTTCGATCAGCCGTGAGATCAGCGTCATGGTCGGGATCAACACGCCGCGGGTGCGGACCGCCACAAGACCCTCACCCGACCGCCGCGCGGTCAGCCGTACCGGGTCGCCGAGACATAGGGCACCAGTTTAGTCTTGTAGCGGACGCAGCGCACCGCGGTGCCCAGCCAGCGCCAGAGGAACCCGGCGAGCCTGCGGACGCCGGCACGCTCGATCTGGGCCTTGGCGGGCTGGCGGCGATCCACATGGACGTTGTACTCCCCCCGCAGCAGGGGAAAGTCGCAGGCCTGGTCGAAGACGACCGTCGCGGTGGGCCCGGAGAGGAGCCAGCCGAGCTGTCGGCGGATCTTGGAACGCAGGCGGGTGGAGTAGACGACTCGCTGGGGGAGACCGGGCTGGCGGCCGGGGTCGGCGACGTCGTTGCGGACGATGTAGACCCACCGGGGCATATCCCCGACGCGATTCTGGCCTGCGAGCCAGTCTTCGGTCTGCACGCGGAGCTCGTCGGCCCAGTGGATGCAGGCGGCGTGGGGGCACATGACGGCGATGGTGCGTCCCTGGCGCAGGGCGCCGATGCGGTCCATGCCGGGGATGAGGTCTTCGGGCTTGGGGCCGTCGTCCAGAAGCTTGCCGGAGGTGCCGTCCATGACGTCGGCCATGGAGCGGCGCATGATCTCGGCCTGGAAGAGCTTGCGGTGCGTGCCGGCTTCCAGTGAGTGCTTCATCGCCGAGAGCATCCAGCGCCACGTCACCTGGCGAAGCTCGTCGACGGGGAGGATCTTCTGGAGCATCCACAGCGCGTTGCGCTGGGCGTAGTAGGCCCGCGCGGGCGTGAGCTTGTGGTGCCAGGGCGTGTGGAAGACGACCGCGTCGAGGTTGAGCACCACGCGGAAGCCTTCGCGGGCCATGCGCAGGCACCAGTCGGCGTCGTCGCAGTAGATGAAATAGCGGTGGTCCCAGAAGCCGACCTTCTTCACCGCCGACCAGCGGGCGAGCATGCTGCACGCGGAGACGACATCGACCTCCCGGCAGCCGGTGTATCCCTTGCCGCCGCGGACGCTGCCGACCTGCTGAATCCAGGCGCGGTGCGTCGCCGCGAGGGGATGGTGGTCGGGCGGAGAGTCCGACATCTTGCCGCCCTTGCGGTCGAGGTAGACGGTGGTCTCGATGGTGGTGACGCGGTCGTTGTAATCGACGGTGCGTGAGCCGACCAGGCCGATGGCGTGGTCCTTCTCGGCGACGGCGGTGAGCTGGGAGAGCGCGTCGGGTGGAAGATCGACGTCGTCGTCGACGAGCCAGACGTAGCCGAGCTCTTCCCCGACCTTGTTCTGGAGGAACTGATCGGCGTACGCAAAGCCGGTGTTGAAGCCGCCGCAGCCGCCGTGGTTGTGGTGGTTGTGGACGATGGTGAACGAGCCAAAGCCGGCCTGGTTGGGGGACGTGCTGCGGGCGTCCCGGCCGGGCTTCTGGAAATCGGGCTGGTGGGCGTGGGCGGTGGGATTCTCGACGATGCGCTCGGGGCCCCAGCGCTGGCGGAGAAAGTCGAGCGTGCCGTCGGTGGAGGCGTTGTCAACAACGACCACGTCCATGCGATCGGGACGGAAGGTCTGGCGGGAGAGGGCGCCGATGACCTGGCTGACGGCGTCCTTGCGGTTCCAGGTGACGATGACGACGGCGACGCGGGGCGCGGCGAGGGATGCGCGGGCGGGGTCGACGACGACCTCGACGGGTGCTGCGGCTCGCGCGACGGTCGACTCTGGTGGCACGGTCACGCTCACTCCTCAGGCAAGCAACTCACAACACCGGGGAACATTCGTTGGGGAGGGCGGGGATGGCATCGATCCCTGGCCCGAGCGACTCCAGGCCTTCCTGGTAGAGGCGTTCCATCTCTCCCGCGTGGTCAGAGATGTCCTTGGGCGGACGAACGTTCCGCCGCAGATCGAACAGCTTCCAGGGTTCTCGAACGACTTCCCCCAGAACGCGGGCAAGATCGTAGCGGTCGTTCCCGCGGAAGAGCAGCCCGTTGTGTCCGTCGCGGACGAAGTCGGGTATCCCTCCCAGATTCGCGCCCAGCACGGGCAGGCCGCAGGCCTGGAGCTCAAAGACGGTCTGGGGGGCGTTGTCCCACCAGACGCTGGGGACGATCCCCAGGTCCTTGCCCCCCAGGATCCACGGGACGTCGTAATAGCCGTAGGAGGCGTGCACCGTCAGGCCGCCCAGCCGGGGCTCCATGCGGCGGAATCGCCATTCGTCGCTGCCGACGCCCAGGCCGTAGATATAGAGGTGCAGCCGGGAGAGCTGCTCGGGGGAGAGCATCTCGAGGCTGTCGGCGAACATCGGCAGGCCCTTGTACCAGTTGTTGAAGCCGATGAAGACCAGGCGGACGGGCCTGGGCTTGTCCCGGTCGAAGGGGGGCGGGTCGAAGCGCACGTCGCTGTGGAGGGCGGCGACGCGGTTGAGGCGGGTGCCGATGTGGTTGGTGCGGATGCGAGCGGGATGCACGCCCAAGGCCTCGTACTTGCGGCGAACAAATTCCGACACGGCCAGGACGCCGTCGCAGCCGTTGAGCATGTCGATCATCGCTGCTCTGCGGGTCGCGTAGGGGCTGGGGGGCAGGTCGGAGGCGGGCTCGGGGGCGGCGATGTTGTCCAGCGGGGCCCATTCGGGATCCTGCGGGCCCAGCTTGCGGTGCACGGTGCGTTCGGAAACGAGGTAGGCGGTCTGGCCGCGGGCGTCGGTTCCGGCGGGGGGAAGCGGGGCGACAACTTCGGCCGCGGAGCGCGCCGGGACGCCGGGAACGGGGAGCGGCGCGGGAGGGGGAGGAACGATCGCCGGAGGCGGCGGCGGGATCGGCGCCGGGGGCTGCGGGGCGCGGAGCAGGGCGCGGACCTCGCGGCTGAGTTGGCGGAGCAGGGGAGCGCGGGGCGGGGGTGGGGTCACCACGACTTGGGGGCGGGCGGGGGCACGGGGGGTGCTGGCGCGCTGGATCTCGGGCGGGAGAGAGGCGACGTACTGGGTCATGCGCCGGAGCTTTTCGGCGTCGGGGGGCGTGGTCTCGATGCAGGTTTCGCAGGCGTGGCCGTTGCGGTAGTCGACGCAGGGGCGGCGATGGCCCTGCATCAGGTAGACCTGCGGGCAGACGGTGTGGTAGTTGTGGAGGCTGTAGTAGACCTTGGCGCGTCCGCCGCCGGCGGCGGGGACTTTCGCCGCCTCCACGCAACCGGCGGTGAAGCCTTCGACGTTGTGGAAGTGCACGATGTCGGGGGCGAGGAGGGTGAGGAAGCCCGTGACGACGCGCTCGAGCTCGGCGGAGGCGACCTCGGCCTGGGGCTGGGAGAACTGGTGGAAGGAGGGGGCGATGACGGGGGAGTTGATGATTTCGAAGACGCGCACGCCGAGCCAGTCGGGGTGGCGACGCACCTCGCAGGGTCCGGGGGTGAGCGGGGCGGGGTCGGCGGGGCCGGGGAGGCGGAGGGGGACGTAGTTGACGCCGCCGGAGAGGTAGATGAGTTCGTGGCCACGCTGGGCGAGCTCGAGGGCCAGGGACTGGCAATATCCGTTCACGCCGCCGCCGTTGACAGCGCCGTCCCAGATCATCCCCCAGTTCACCAGCACAATTTTCATGTTGTGGGCCCAGTATAAACCCAAGAGGAGCCGGGGCGAGCAACCGCGCGCGGGGCCGGGAAGGAATCCTCCTTCATCGGCGCGAAATCGTGGGCGCGTGCCCGGGTAACCTCCAGAATTCGCCGTCCGCCGGGTAGACTCAGGCCCGGGGGGGTGTTTCAATTCGTCACGTCCCAGGAGTCTTTCGTCCCGTGTGGATCAACCGTCTCAGAATGAAGGCCCTCGCGTGGGTGATCGCCATCGGGCTCGCCGCCATCGGCGCGATCTCGATCTTTGCGATCCCCACCCTCGCCGCCCTCAGCGTCGCCGTGGCCGTCGCCGCGGTGGCGATCAATCAGCTGGGGCATCGGCTGACGCTCAGCCAGCCCACCTGCTTTGGCTGCGGCGGAGATCTGACGGGCCGCAAGCCGGGCACCTACGGCGTGGTGTGCTCCGAATGCGGGACCGTGAACCAGGTCTCGACGTTCCAGGACGCCGGCACGCAGGTCGCGGCGGAGCAGGATGACGCGGCCGCGGACGAGACGCGCTCGGCGTGACGGGCGTGCCGACGGCGGGGTGGCCGGGCGGAGATTCAATCACAGTGCATGTGAGAGGGAATCGGCCGAACGCCGGGCCTGTTGACGCACCATGTCGTCCTCGGCGGGGTCCTGCGCGATGGCGAGGAGCCGCTGCTGAAGGGCGGAGCGGTCGGCGGGGGCGTGGGTCTGGGTGAGGACGAGGATCGCGTTGCGTTTGAGCATCGCGAGGGTGGCCCGTTTCATTGAAGAGCCTGAAAGGACGCGAGAGCGGTCGCTGGGGGACCAGCCCAGCACTTCCAGCAGCGGAAGGGACACGCGGGCGGGGGCGTAGTGGGCGTTTGCAGCGCCGACATCGGTTCCTTCCGGACGCGGTGAGTTGTGGGGGCAGACGTCCTGGCAGATGTCGCAGCCAAAGAGCCAGTCGTGCACGTGCGGGGCGAGGGCGGGGTCGACCTCGCCGCGGTGCTCGATGGTGAGATAGGAGAGGCATCGGCGAGCATCGACGGCGTAGGGCGTGATCGCCGCCGTGGGGCAGGCGTCGATGCAGCGGGTGCAGGTGCCGCAGTGGTCGTCCATCGGTCGCTGCGCGGGCGGGGGCGGGATGTGCAGGGTGGAGGCAATGCCGCCCAGCAGGAGCCAGCTTCCCAGCCGCGGGTGTATCACCAGCGTGTTCTTGCCGACCCAGCCGATGCCGGCGGCGGCGGCGAACTCGCGTTCCATCACGGGGGCGGTGTCGACGAACGCGCGGAACTCCTCGCCGGGGAACTGCGCCCGCCAGGCGTCGCACAGCGCGTGCAGGCGACGCTTGATGACGTCGTGGTAGTCACGTCCCTGCGCGTAGCGGGCGATGCGGCCTTGCGGGGATGCGGGGTCCGCGTCGAGCGGCGGTGATGGCTCGCCGGCGCTGCGGGCGGCGTACTGGTCGGCGACGATCACCATGGACCGGACGCCGGGGAGGAAGAGTGCGGGATCGGCGCGGAGGGCGGCGTGGTTGGAGAGGTAGTCCATGCTGCCGTGCTTGCCGTCGGCGAGCCACTGCATGAACTGGGCGGCGTGGGCTGGCGGAAGGGCGTCGGTGACGCCGGCGAGGGCGAAGCCCGCGTTCAGGCACTGCTGCACGACCCGCTCACCGAGTGTGTCGGATGGGGAGGCGGGCACGCGGCCTTCTTTCGTGCGGGTTCAGGGCGGAATGGAGGCTCAGGCGACGACGGCGCGGCCGCGCGCGACCTGGCGGAGTTCCTGATCGGTCCAGCGGAAGACGGTGGCGAAGGATTCCCGGATCATTTCAGCGGCATCTCCGGGGAACTGGGCAGGGCTATCGGGGGATGCGCCCAGCCACGCGCGGTCGTATTCGTAGACGGCCCAGCCGGAGTAACCGGAGAGGACCAGGGCCTTGACGGCGTCCATGCAGGGCAGGTCGCCCTGGCCCAGGGCGCAGGGGAGGGAGCCGCGGAAGTCCTTGAGCTTGACCATCCACAGGCGATCGCCCAGGACGTTGATGCCGCCGGCGAGTGATTCACCGGCCGCGCCCGCGGCGGCGGTGTTGTACTCAGCGCCCAGCAGCGGGCTCTTGACGGCGTCGATGACGCCGGCAAGGTCGGTGGCGGTGGAGTACGAGCCGCCGTTCTCCAGGACGATCTTGACGCGGCGATGGCGGGCGTGGTCGCAGACCTTGACGAGGCGCTCGACGACCATCTTGGTGGTCGCGGAGATGGAGACGCCGCGGGGCGCTTCGAAGCCGAAGACGCGGACGTATTCCGCGCCGAGCTCGGAGGCGAGGTCGATCGCGAACTTGGCTTCGCGGACCGACTTCTCGGTGTCGGAGATAAGGCGTCCCAGGATGGGAGGGGATACGGGCTCGTCGAAGCGGCACGAGGTGGCGAGGCAGCAGATGCGGGCGCCGGCGTCGGCAAACATGCGCGTGACCTTCGCCGGATCGCTGAGGGCGGGATCGCAGGCGAAGGCGGTGGAGTTGGAGCCGAAGGTGCGGAGCTCGACGCCCTGGGCGCCGACGGATTCGGCCATGGCCGCGACATCGCGCAGGGGCTTCTCCGGACAGGCGACGGAGCTGAATGCCAGTTTGATCATTGTTTGGTATCCGTCAGAGCGGTGCAGGCTGGAGGTGCCTCACATTGTACAAACGGTGGGGAGCCGGGGTCAAAGAATCCGCACCCCGGGATCCTTCACGCAGGTCCCTCACAGACGAAATCGACGGAACGGTGATGAACCAAACTCTGTCTGGTCGATCGAACCAGTGGAGCGGGGTGCGGTTCTGGCCGAGGACTGGCTGGGACCATGGACACCGGCGTTCGGTGTCTGGAAGGAGACGGGTTGCGAACCTCCCCGAATTCAGCTATGCTCCTGAACGACATGAGTCCTAGAACACGCGATCAGGTCCGTCGGCGCGTCGGGGTTTCGGGCAAGAGCCCGTTCTTCGCTTGCGCCGGGTTGATTGGTGTGTGCGTCCTCATCACGGGTTGCGGCCAGTCGATGCGTGACGATCACGCCCGCGTACGCGGGGTGGTGATCGAGGCCGAGCCCGGGGACGGTAATCTCGTCGCCACCGCCATCTGGAGCGGCGAGACCTTCGCGTCCGAGACCCGCCAGTCTCGCGTCGCCGCCGCCAATTCGGACGACTCCATCTCCGCGGAGTGATTCACCGCTCGCCGGTGATTCCCCCACTGACCGACCGGTGAAACCTCGCCGCGTGGCCGCTCGCGCCCATCCTGGGCCGGGTCCGCCCCCCCTCGCACGCCCAGCGTCCAGCCGTCTATGCTGGGCGCTATGGCCGACCACCCCACGCCCCCCCACTCCAGCCGCTCGCCCTCGGCACCGGCAGGGTCCAGTAACCTTTCGGGCCTGACCACCGATCTTCATGGCAAACTGGATTACGCCTCGTACCTCGCCCTGGAGCAGCTGCTCAGCGCCCAGCGGCCGCTCAGCCAGCCCCTGCACCACGACGAACTGCTCTTCATCATCCAGCACCAAACCACCGAGCTGTGGTTCAAGCTGGTGATCCACGAGCTGCGGCAGGCGATACGGAACATACGGGAGGACCGCCTCGAGCCGTCGTTCAAGATCCTGGCCCGTGTCAAGCACATCCAGGCCCAGCTGCTGGACCAGTGGAGCGTGCTGGCGACGCTGACGCCGACGGAGTACGTGCAGTTCCGGCACGTGCTGGGCCCGGCGAGCGGGGTGCAGTCGTACCAGAACCGGCTCATCGAGTTCCTGATGGGCAACAAGGACCGGCGGATGCTCGCCGTCTTTGCGCACAAGCCTGCGATCCACGCGGAGCTTTCAGAGGCGCTCAACTCGCCGAGCCTGTACGACGAGTTCCTGCGATACCTCGCCCGCAAAGGCCACGGGATCCCGCGCGAGGTGCTCGAGCGCGATGTCACGGTGCCGCATGAATCCAACCCGGGCGTGCTCGCCGTATTCAAGACGATCTACGAGGACGTGCACAATCACTGGGACGCGTACGAGATGTGCGAGAAGCTGATGGACATCGACGAGTCGTACGCCCTGTGGCGATACCGGCACGTGAAGGTGGTGCAGCGCGTGATCGGCTTCAAGCGCGGGACAGGCGGCACGTCGGGGGTGACGTACCTCAAGCAGCTGATGGACACGATCTTCTTCCCGGAGCTGTGGGATGTGAGGACGTGTATCGAAGAGAGGTAGAAAAGGCGGGGAGATAGGGAGAGTCACGAAGTCACGGAGTCAGGAAGTCACAAAGGCAACAAGTCACGACATCACTGAAAGGTGAGCATGGGGCGCGGCGGGGCTTGGATGGGGCTGGCGGGGGCGGGAGTGGTGGCAGCGGGGGTTGGGCTCGCGGCGCGGCCGGGGGTGCGCGTGGTCTCACGCGCGGCGCCTGCGCCGGTGCATGTGCCGGTGCTGGCGGCGAGCGAATCGAAGATGCACTTCCAGGTGCAGCCGGGGTTTCACATCGAACTGGTCGCGGCCGAGCCCCTGATCCAAGCGCCGGTCTCCGCGGCGTTTGATGAGCGAGGGCGGCTGTGGGTGGTGGAGATGCGAACCTACATGCCCGACACCGAGGGCACGGGGGAGCTTGCGCCGACCAACCGCGTGGTGATCCTCGACGACACGGACCACGACGGGGTGATGGACCGGTCCACGGTGTTCCTGGACAACCTGGTGCTGCCGCGCGGCGTGGCGCCGTGCTACGGCGGGGCGCTGGTGATCGAGCCGCCCAATTTGCTGTTCTGCCGTGACACCGATGGTGATGGCAAGGCCGATGAACGCAGGGTGCTGCTCACGGGGTTCGGGGGGCGAGAAAGCCCCGAGCACGCGGGCAACGGGCCGATCATGGGGATCGACGGCTGGTGGGAGTTCTCCCAGCATTCGGCGCGGGTGTTCTTTGATGGGGAGACGGTCAAGACGCAGAAGACGCCGACGCACGGGCAGTGGGGAATCACCCGGGACGACATCGGGCGGCTGTACTACACGCCCAATTCCAATCCGCTGCTGGTGGACCTCTTCCCCAAGCAGTACGCCGGGCGACCGGATTCATCGGGCTCGATCGCCGGGCTGGGAGAATCGATCGGCCACGACGGAACGACGTGGCCGGCGATCCCCACCCCCACCGTCAACCGGGGATACCGGGAAGGCACGCTGCGGGCCGACGGGACGCTCGCGTCGGTGACGGCGGCGTGCGGGCCGACGATCTTCCGTTCCCCGGCGTTCGGGGAAGAGTTCAACGGCAACGCGTTCATCTGCGAGCCGGCGGGGCAGCTGGTCAAGCGGCTGGTGATCTCCCCTCGCGGGGACACGCTGGACGCGAAGAACGTGTACAAGAACGCGGAGTTCGTCCGCTCGACCGACGAGCGGTTCCGGCCCGTGAATTCGCTGGTAGGCCCCGACGGCAACCTGTACTTGGTGGATATGTACCGCGGGCTGATCCAGCACCGCATGTTCCTGACGCCGCACCTGAAAGAGATCACGCGGCAGCGCGGGATGGAAGCGCCGCTGAATTGCGGGCGGATCTGGAGAGTGGTGCGGAATGAGGCGGCCGCGACCAGCCTCGCCGCTTCCGATTCTTCTGCCGTTTTCGAGTCTTCTGCCGTTTCCTCTCCCGCCCAACGCGTGATGCCAGGGGAGATGAGCAATTTGCAGCTCGTGTCGCTGCTTGAAAGCGATGAGGGGTGGTACCGGGATACGGCGCAGCGGCTGCTCATTGAGCGGCGGGCGAAGGATGTCGGCACCGAATTGGCGTGGGTGACCTGGACACCCGACGGACATTCGTTGGAAGCCCGGCTGTGCGCGATGTGGACGCTGCACGCCTTGGGACTGTGTGACGTGCCCGAACTGCAATGGATCCCCGAGGACGTGGAACCCGTGGTTCGCGTGCACGCGCTGCGGATGGCGGAAGAGATTTACGAACCGGACATGCTCCGGGGTGTGGTCCGGGCGGCGCTGACGGACGCGGACGCGGGCGTGCGGGTGCAGGCGAGCCTTTCGCTGGGCGCGTTGCCCCCGGAGGACCGTGTTCCCCTCGCCGCCGCGGCGTACCGGGCCGCGCCGGGGGACCGCCTGGTGCGTGCGGCCCTGAAAACCAGCATGAACGGGCACGAGCTCGCGGTGCTGCGGGAGCTGCTTGCCGATGGAGCGTGGCCGGCAAACGCGGATTCCAAGGCAATATTGCGCGAACTGGCGGACCTGGCGCTGAACGCGAGCCCCGACCGCCGCAGCGAGCTTGCGGCGTTGACGGCGACGCTGGCGACGAAGGGGGACGCGCGGGCGGACCAGCTGCTGGACCGGTTCAAATCCAAGCTGCGGCTGGACGCGGATGAACCTTCCCCGCTGAAGCTGGCTCGGGAGCCGGTGGAATGGCTCGCGGCAAGCACGAGCGGGGCGCGGGGGGCGTCGCTCATGCGCCAGTGCGAGGCGCTGTTTGAGTGGGCGGGTCACGAGGTCACCGCGGTGAAGCGGCGGAGCGTGCGTGAGCTGACCAGCGCCGAGTGGGACCTGTTCAACCAGGGCAAGAAGCTCTTTGCGGCGACGTGCGCTTCGTGCCACCAGCCCGAGGGCCAGGGGTCGGCGGGGCTGGCGCCGACGCTGGTGAACTCTCCGATCGCCAACGGGCCGGGCGGGCGCATGGCGCGGGTGCTGCTGCACGGTCTGGAGGGCGGGTACATGCCGGGGGGCGGGTCGTGGGGCGTGATGCCCGTGCCGGCGACGCGGGAGGCGGGGCAGCTCGCGGCGATCATGACGTATGTGCGGCGGTCGTGGGGCAACACGGGTGAGCCGGTGACGCCGGCGATGGTGGCGAAGGTTCGTGAACAGACCAGGGCGCGGCAGAAGCCCTGGACGCGCGATGAACTCAATGGAGTGAAGGAATGAAGACGATCCGCCCGCTCGCGTGCGCTGTGGGGAGCTTTCCCGTGTGGTCGCTCTCCATCATGGGATCACTGCTGGTCTCGTGCTCGGCGACGCCGGGGGGGAAGGATGGAACATCACAGCAGCAGCAGCGTGAGGGATGGATGGTGCTGAGCGAGGATCCTTCATTGCACGGGTGGATCCAGCGCAACGGCCGCGCAAGCTACCGGTACGAGAACGGGGAGATTGTGGGCACGACGCGGCCGCACGAGCCCAACAGCTTCCTGTGCACCAAGGAAGACTTCGCGGACTTTGAGCTTGAGTTTGATTTCAAGGTGGACAACCAGCTCAATTCCGGCGTGCAGTTCAGGTCCCAGAGCCTGCCGGAGTACCAGAACGGCCGCGTGCACGGGTACCAGTTCGAGATCGATCCCTCCGACCGGGCGTACACCGCGGGGATCTACGACGAGGCCCGCCGCGGCACATGGATCGCCAACACCGCCGACAACCCGCAGGCCCGCGCAGCCTTCAAGAAGGGCGAATGGAACCACGGGCGGCTCCTCTCCCAAGGTGACCACTTCCAGACGTGGATCAACGGGGTGCCGGCGGTCGATGTGCACGATTCCATGACGGCGTCGGGGTTCATTGCCCTGCAGGTGCACAGCGTGGGGGACCGGCTGGACCCGCTGGAAGTCCGGTGGAAGAACGTCCGCGTCCGGCGACTGCCGGCGGCCAACGCGGAGGCGCCCGCCCCGGCGAGGTGAGTGTGGGCGCGTGGGGCGGGCGGACGGGGTGCAACCGAGCCATTGGTCGGGTATCCTGCGCCCATGCGCACGATCCTCTCAACTCTTGCCCTCGTCGCCGCCTGCGGGCTCGCCCACGCCAACGTCAAGCCCGCGGCGATCATCGGTTCCAACATGGTCCTTCAGCAGAGCGGCTTTGCGCCGATCTGGGGGTGGGCGGATCCGGGTGAGGAGATCAGCGTGACGGCGTCGTGGGCGGCCGTGCCGCTCAAGACCGTCGCCGACGCCTCGGGACGCTGGATGGTTCGCCTCAAAACCCCCGCCGCTTCCGAGGTCAAGGCTCCGGGCAGCGTGACCATCAAGGGCAAGAACACCATCACGTGCGAGAACGTGGCGCTGGGCGAGGTGTGGCTCGCATCGGGGCAGTCGAACATGGAATGGCCGGTCTCGGCCTCGCTCAACGCGGCGAAGGAGATCGCGGACGCGAACCACCCGATGATCCGCTACTTCTCGGTGGACAACCAGGTTTCGCCCGGCGCGCGGGAAGATTGCAAGCCGCAGTTTGATGGCTGGCGGGTGATGTCTCCCAAGACCGCGGGGGACTGCACCGCCGTGGGATATTTCTTCGCCCGCGAGGTGAGCCAGAAGCTGGGCGTGCCGGTGGGGATCATCGCCGCGGACTGGGGCGGGACGCCGGTGGAGTCGTGGGCGAGCGGGCATGCACTCAAGGGGTGCGGGGAGTACACGGAGTTCCTCGGCCTGCTGGATTCGCTGGGCACCGATCCCGCGCAGCGGGACGCGAAGCTCGCGCAGGTGGCCGATGGGTGGTGGAAGGATGTTGACAGCCATGCGAAGGGGATCGAGGCCGGCTGGAACACCGCCGCGCCCGCCGATGCCGCGTGGAAGGACATCACCGTGCCCTCGGTGTGGGGCGGAGAGCTCGCGAGCTTCGACGGGTTTGTCTATTACCGCCGCACGATCGATATTCCCAAGGAGATCGCGGGCAAGGCGGGGACGCTGGAACTGGGAGCGATCGACGACCGGGACGACACGTACATCAACGGCACGCTGGTGGGCTCGGTGCACGTCGCCGGGTACGCGGGCGCCCCGCGCAAGTACGAGGTTCCCGCGGGCGTGACCAAGGCGGGCGCGAACGTGGTGGCGATCCGCATGCGCGACGACCAGGGCCCGGGTGGGATCACCGCCCAGCCCGAGAACGTGCTGCTGCGGGTCGGGGACAAGTCGGTCAGCGTCGCGGGGAGCTGGAAGTATCACGTGGGGCCCTCGGCCTCGGAGCTTGCGCTGCCGCCCTTGGCCGACGGGGTGAACGCGTGGTCGCCCACGTGCCTGTACAACGCGATGATCCATCCGCTGCGGCACTACGCGATCCGCGGGGCGCTGTGGTACCAGGGAGAATCCAATCGCGGGCGGCCGGAGCAGTATTTCAAGGTCTTCCCGGCGATGATCCAGGGGTGGCGTGAGGACTGGGGGCTGGGAGACTTCCCCTTCTACCTCGTGCAGCTCGCCCCGTACAACTACGGAAACGATCCCGGCCTGACGTCGGAGATCCGTGACGTGCAGCTTGCGACGCTGGACTTGGTGCCCAACACGGGCATGGCGTGCACGATGGATATCGGGGACGTCGGCAACATTCATCCGGCGAACAAGCAGGAGGTGGGCCGGCGGCTGGCGCTGTGGGCGCTGGCGAAGACGTACGGGGACAACGCGCTGGTCTACAGCGGGCCGATGTACAAGTCGATCAAGGTAGACGGTGATTCGATCGTGGTGCGCTTCGACATGGTCGGCAGCAAGGGGCTGGAGGCCCGCAAGGGTGAGGCGCTGAACTTCCAGATCGCCGGTGAGGACCGCGTTTTCCACCGCGCCAAGGCGACGATCGAGGGGAGCACGGTTCGCGTGAAGCGGGCGGGGCTCGCCAAGCCCGTGGCGGTTCGGTACGCGTGGGAAGGGGCGTGCGAGACCAACCTGTTTAACGCCGAAGGCCTGCCGGTGGTGCCGTTCCGCAGCGATGAATGGGAGCGGCCCAAGGACGGCTGGCCGAATCCCAAGGATTGATCTCGTCAGGGCGCTGGCGCGGGGGCAGAGGTGGGCGGCGGCGTGGGGCGCGGCGCGAACGCCCGCTCGGCGACATCGATGGCGCGGGCGAGCGCCGCGGCCTTGTTGACGGTTTCCATGTACTCACCCTCGTGCTGGGAGTCGGCGACGATGCCGCCGGCGGCCTGAAGGTGGTACATCCAGGCGCCGTCCTTTCGCATCTGCGTGGGCACGACCATGGTGCGCAGGGTGAGGGCGATATCCATCTGGCCGTCGAGGCCGACGTAGCCCATTCCCCCGCCGTAGGGGCCGCGGCGAAGGGGCTCAAGCTCGTCGATGATCTGCATGGCGCGGATCTTGGGCGCGCCGGAGATGGTGCCGACGGGCAGCGCGGCTCGCAGGGCGTCCCAGCAGTCAAAGCCCGGGCGCAGCGTGCCGGTGACGGTCGAGCTGATGTGCATCACGTGGCTGTAGCGTTCGATCTCCATCACGGCGGGGAGGGCGATCGAGCCGGGCGTCGCCACCTGTCCGACGTCGTTGCGGCCCAGGTCGACGAGCATGATGTGCTCGGCGCGCTCTTTCTGGTCGGCGAGGAGCTCGCGCTGGAGGGCGAGGTCTTCTTCGGGCGTCTTGCCGCGGCGGCGGGTGCCGGCGAGGGGGCGGTTGGTGACGGTGAAGGTCGGCGCGGCGCCCTCGAGGGCGGGGGTTCGCCGCACGCGGCAGAGGATCTCGGGGCTGCTGGCGATGAGGATGCAGCCGGGGGCCTGGAGATAGACCATGTAGGGACTGGGGTTGACGGCGCGGAGGGCGCGGTAGACGTCGAAGGGATCGACGCTGCTGGGGCGCTCGAAACGCTGGCCGAGTACAACCTGGAAGATGTCCCCGGCGCGGATGTACTCAAGCGCCTTGTCCAGCATCGACGCGTGCTGCTCGCGGGTCATGTTGGAGGGGAGCGGGGAGGGCGGGGCGTCGTCGCGTTCCATCAGGCCCGAGGGGAGCGGCTTGGAGTGTCGCTCGATCTCGGCAAGGAGGTCCCGCAGCTCCTGCACGGCGGCGTCGTGGATCTTGGTGGGTTCGGCGTTGGGGCCGATCTGCGCGAGCTTGACGAGGAAGACCACGCCGTCAACGTGATCGAAGACGACGATGGCGTCGTAGAAGCCAAAGTGAAGGTCGGGCAGGCCGCGGTCATCGCGCGGGGCGCCGGCGAACGGGAGTTTCTCGGGCTCGGCGTAGCGGACGGTGTCGTAGCCGGTGAAGCCGACCCAGCCGCCCAGGAAGCAGGCGGGGAGCCCGGGCTTGGCGCCGCGGGGCTTGGGCATGACCAGCACGTGGTCCTTGGTGCGTTCCCGGAGCACGGCGAGGGGATCGGGGACGTGCTGCGGCGGGGAGGACGCGAAGGGTGTGCGGTGGTCGGTGACGGTGACGGTGTTCGCGGCGGCGAGAACTTCGACGGCGGGGCGGGATCCCAGGATCGAGTAGCGTCCTTGGCGCTCACCGCCCTCGACGGATTCCAGCAGGAACGACGGGGCCGTGCGCTCGTCGGGGGCGACGAGACGGCGATAGACCAGCACGGGCGTCAGCTGGTCGGAGAGCACGCGGATCGCCACGGGGATGCAGATCGTCTTCCCCGGGTCCTGGCGGCGGGAAAGATCGGCGAGCTCGAGAAACTCTTCGCGTGAAATGCTGGGCATGGTCGGGACGAGTGTAGGGACCGCGTGCGGCCACGCTTTCAGGGGATCGCCGCGGCGAGGAGCTTGCGCGCCATCTCGTGGTTGAGCGCGTGGCCGGCCTTGCTCGCCGTGATATCGGCCTGGATGGGCCTTCCCACCAGCGCGAGGTCCCCGATCAGGTCCAGCAGCTTGTGCCGGGCCGGCTCGTCGGCAAATCGAAGCGTGTTCTCGACTGGTGCGCCGCTGGGATCCAGCACCAGCATGTCCGATGGTCCCACGTGCTGGAAGAGCCCCGCCTGGCGCAGCGCCATCGCCTCGGGCACGAGGCAGAACGTCCGGGCCGGGGCGACGTCCACGATGTACCTGAGAGAATCCCCCTCCCACTTCGCAAACTGCGGGGCGAACGACTCGGCGCCCTTCATGCCGGTGTAGTCGAGGTTGTACGCGTAGCTGCACCCGGCGATCTCGCGCGGGCGGGCCTCGATCCACGCTCCGCCCTGGCCTTCCACGCGGACGACTTCACGGATGCGAAGAGGATCGACGTGACCGGGGAGCACCTCGTGCCCGGCCTGAAGGACCAGGGCGGTAAAGATCGCCGCGGAGCCATCGAACATCGGCACTTCGGGGCCGGTGATCTCGATGTCGCAGTCGGTGATGCCCATGCCCGCCAGCGCGGAGAGCACGTGCTCGGTCGTGATCACGTGCGGACCCTGCGGGGAGAGCCCCACCACCGTGTTGCGCCCGGGCAGGCCGGGAAGCTGCTGTACATGGGCGACGTTCGCGGGGATCGGCGAACGCTGCGCCTCGGGAAGCCCCGCATCCCCGCGCCGCAGCGTGATGCCGCCGCCGCCTGGGCGCGGGTGCAGCCGCACCACCGCGGGCTTGCCGGTGAACAGGCCCGTGCCGGGAAGCTCCACGGTCCGCTGGATGGTCCTTCGCTCGATCAAGGCCGGCTCCCATTGCGGCGTTCGCCAAACTTTCGGCCCCAAGCCGATTCGTCGGTCTTATCCGATCACTAGGTTCACCATCCGCCCGGGCACCACGATGACCTTCTTGACCGTCATGGTCCCGATCGATTCCTTGACCTTCTCGTCGGCGAGGGCCATGGCCTCGATCGCCTTGGCGTCGGCCTTCGCCGGCACCTGGAGCTTGGAGCGCAGCTTGCCGTTGATCTGCACGGGGATCTCGACCGTGTCGTCGGCGGCGAGGGCGGGATCACCCACCGGCAGGGCTTCCAGGGCGAAGGAGTGACGCTCCCCCTTGCCGCCGCGGACCACGCGGTGGAAGAGCTCCTCGGCGACGTGGGGCGTGAGGGGGGCGAGCATGAGGATCATCGCCCGCGCCGCTTCCATGGGCGCTGCCGGCAGGGACGAGAGGTGATTGTTGAACTCGATCAGCTTGGAGATCGCGGTGTTGAAGCCCAGCGTCTCCATGTCCTTGCGGACGCCGATGAGCGTCTTGTGGGTCATCCGCCGCGTCGCGTCGTCCCCGGTCCCGTCCACCACGCGCGACAGGCCCGTCTGCTCGTCGATCAGGTTGCGCCACACGCGCTGCAGGAAGCGGTAACTCCCCACGATGTCTCGCGTGTTCCACGGCTTGCTCGCCTCCAGCGGACCCATCGACATCTCGTACAGCCGCAGCGTGTCGCAGCCGTACTCCCGGCAGATATCGTCGGGGGTCACCGCGTTCTTGAGGGACTTGCCCATCTTGCCGAACTCGCGCGAGACCGGCTTGCCCTCGTAGAAGAACTTGCCGTCCTTCTCTTCGACCTGCGAGGCCTCGACGTACATGCCGCGCTCGTCGGTGTACGCCGCGGCCTGGATATACCCCTGGTTGAAGAGCTTCTGGAAGGGCTCGACCGTCGAGAGGTGGCCAAGGTCAAAGAGCACCTTGTGCCAGAACCTCGCGTACAGCAGGTGCAGCACGGCGTGCTCAACGCCGCCGACATAGAGATCGACGCCGCCGAACTGGGGCTTTGCCTGCGGGCCGCCCATCCAATATCCATCCACCTCCGGGGCCACGAACTGTGCATCGTTCTTCGGATCCAGGTACCGCAGGTAGTACCAGCACGAACCCGCCCAGTTGGGCATGGTGTTGGTCTCTCGCGTGTACTCCTTGGGGCCGTCCCCAAGGTCCAGCGTCACCTTCATCCACTCCCGGGCGCGGGCGAGGGGCGGGCGCGGCGGGGCGTTGGGATCGTCACTGGATTCGGGCTGGAAGTTCTCGAGTTCGGGCAGCAGCACCGGCAGCATCGATTCGGGCAGCCCGCGGGGCTGGCCCTGCGCGTCGTAGACGATCGGGAAGGGCTCTCCCCAGTACCGCTGGCGGCTGAAGAGCCAGTCCCGCAGCTTGTACGTGACCGCCCCACGCCCGTGGCCGGAGAGCTCCAGCCAGCGGATCGTCGCCGCCTTGGCCTCCGCGGTCGTCAGGCCGTCGATCGAGAAGTGCGCCGAAGTCGAATGCACGGCGATGCCCGGGCCCGTGAACGGCTCACCGGAATCCGCGTGGTAGTGCGCGCCCTGGAAACGGTGCCGCAGGTCGGGGAAGTTGCCCACCGAGAGGTCGTCGATCGCCTCCAGCCACACGGCCCGCGTGCTGCCGCGCTGCTCGGGCGTGCTGGGGCGGGGCGGCTCGCGCCGGTCCGCCGTCGAGCCCGGCTGGGTGCGCCGCGTGGAGATCGAGGCCAGGGCGGTGTGGAACGATTCCGATGAATTCGACGTCACCACGCCCAGCATGTCCGCCAGGTCTTCTCGCCAGCTCGGGCTGACCTCTCCGGAGGCGTAGGCATGGTCGGCGAAGTACTTCATCGCCGCGATCTGCCGCGTGTACACCACGTCCTTGATCTTCAGCCCCAGCGCCTGCGCGAACTCGAAGTCGCGCGTGTCGTGCGCCGGCACCGCCATGATCGCGCCCGTGCCATAGCCCGTCAGCACGTAGTCGGCGATGAAGACGGGGATCGCCGTCCCCGTCGTGGGGTTGATCGCCCCGGCGCCGATGAAGACGCCCGTCTTCTCCTTCGCCTCGGTGCGCTGGAGGTCGGACTTGCCCTGGGCGTACTTGCGGTACGCGGCGATCGCCTCGCGCGGGGAGGCGTACCCGCCGGCGGGAGCGCCCTTGAAATTCCCTCGCCACGCCGCGGGGGCCGCGGAGCCTTCAAAGTTCCAGTCGCTGCCGGCGATCACGTCCACCAGCGGGTGCTCGGGTGAGAGCACCATGTACGTCGCGCCGAAGAGGGTGTCGGGGCGGGTGGTGAACACCTTGATGATGTCGGGGAAGCCCTTGACGCCGAAATCAACAAACGCGCCCTCGCTTCGGCCGATCCAGTTGCGCTGCATCAGCTTGATGGGCTCGGGCCAGTCGAGCTGATCCAGGTCGCGCAGCAGGCGCTCGGCGTAGGACGTGATCCGCATGATCCACTGCTTGAGCGGACGCTTGTAGACGGGGAAGTTGCCGCGCTCCGACCGGCCTTCGGAGGTGACTTCCTCGTTGGCCAGGACCGTGCCCAGCATGGGGCACCAGTTCACGGGCACTTCGGCGCAGAAAGCGAGGCGGTGGGAATCGATCTCCTCGGCGCGCTGGGCGGGGGACATGGAGGCCCAGGCCTTGCCGGAGGCGGGGGATTTGGCCCCCGATTCAAAGAGCTTCACGAGCTCGGCGATGGGCCGGGCCTTGCCTTTGGCGCCATGGTCGCTGGTGGAGGCCTGGGCGTCGTACCAGGAGTTGTAGATCTGCAGGAAGATCCACTGCGTCCAGCGGTAGAAGTCGGGGTCGGTGGTGCTCACGCCGCGGCGGGGGTCGTGGCCCAGGCCCAGGCGGCGGAGCTGGGCCTTCATCGTCGCGATGTTGTTGTACGTGGTGACGCGGGGGTGCTGGCCCGTCTGCACTGCGTACTGCTCCGCGGGCAGGCCGAAGGCGTCGAAGCCCATCGCGTGGAGCACGTTGTGCCCGGTCATGCGCAGGAAGCGGGCGTGGATGTCGGTGGCGATGTATCCCAGCGGATGGCCGACATGCAGGCCGACGCCGCTGGGGTAGGGGAACATGTCGAGCACGAATTTCTTCGCCCGCGCCGCGTCGAAGCCGACGTCCCCGGGGTTGGGGCTCTCGAAGGTGTGCTGCTTCTCCCAAAGGTCCTGCCAGGTGGATTCAAGCGAGCCGGCGAGGGCGGCGGAGTAGCGGTGCGGAAACTCCGCCTCCTGGGGGGCGGCGGGTCGGGAAGGTTCGCTTGGCGTACTGCTGGACATGCAAAGACCTCGACCTCTCGCGGCGGCAGGCCGCGGGAAGGTGGGCATCGTATGCGCATGTCGCGGGCAATTGAGGCTTCACGGCGTCCGGAAACGCTTCCGCGCCGGGGCGTTTTACGATCCTGCGGCGGCCTGGCTCTTGGCGGCGAGCAGCTTTTTCGCCTCCCCGGCGAGGTAGAACGAGCCGGTCACGCACACCAGGTCGTCCCGGCCCACGGCGCGGGCGGCGATGTTGATCGCGTCCTTGAGCGTCGGGGCGGTCTGGGACATCTTGTGGCTGACCTCATTGAAGCGGCGCTGCAGGTCGCGCGGATCGACGGCGCGGGCGTTGTGGTCGGCGCGGGTGAAGATGACCTTGTCGGCGCCGGTGGCGATCTTGGCGAGCATGCCCGAGACGTCCTTATCCGCGGCGCAGCCGAAGATGACGACCAGGGAGTCGTACCGCAGGTGGGCGCCCAGGGCCTTGATGAGCCCCCCCACCGATTCGGGGTTGTGGGCGCCGTCGACGATGATGCGAGGGTTGGACCAGACCTGCTCCATCCGTCCGGGGTTGCGGGTGCGGGCCAGGCCCTGGGCGACTTCACGGTCGGGGAGTCGGAAGCCGCGCTCCCGGAGCTTGTCGATCACGGCGAGGGCGAGTCCGCAGTTGAGGGCCTGGTGCTCACCGCGCAGCGGCACGGGCAGGTGCTCGAAGTTGGAGCGGGCCGTCGTCAGCACCACCCGGGCGTGGGGGCCAAGCTCGGGGCTGGCCTCGAAGCGGTAGGAAAAATCGATCGAGTCCCCCAGCACGTCGAGCTTCGCGCCGGCCTCGGCGGCGACCTCGCGCATGGTCTCGATGATCGAGGGCTTGGACTGCTGGTAGGTCACCGCGGGGATGTCGGGCTTGAAGATCCCGGCTTTTTCACGGGCGATCAGCTCGACGGTGTCACCCAGCAGGTGCCGATGCTCGAGCTGGATCGCCGCGACGGCGCTGACCTCGGGGATGATCACGTTGGTGGAATCCAGCCGCCCGCCCAGACCCACCTCGATCACGGCGATGTCCACGGCCTTCTCCGCGAAGTGCAGGAAGCTCGCCGCGGTCATGTGCTCGAAATACGTCGCCGCCCCGAATTCCTTCTCGACCTCCTGGGCCGCCCGCGCCGTCCGCGCGATGCACCCGGCGAGGCATTCCTCGCTGATGAGCCGGTGGTTGATCTGGATGCGTTCCCGGAGGTCGATGAGGTGAGGACTGGTGTAGAGGCCGACGGTCAGGCCGCAGCCTTCCAGCGCGGCGGAGATCATCTCGCAGGTGCTGCCCTTGCCCTTGCTGCCGGCGACGTGCACGCAGCGGATCTGCTGGTGCGGGCTGCCCAGGGCCTGGAGCAGGGCTCGCATGCGGTCGAGCTTGAAGATCGCGGGGTCGGGGGCCTTGAGGCGCGTCCGCTCGACGTTCACCAGGGTTTCGAGGTAGGCCAGGGCGCCTTCATACGTGGAGAGATCGGTGGACCCCGCCGCGGGGGCCGCGGAGGCTGTGGCGATCGTCCGACCGGACTTGGTTCGACGCAAAGGTGTGCTCACGCCTGGTCTGGACCGCTGGTTCATGCGAAGAAAGACTATAGCCGCCGGTGTTTGGACGCCCGTAACCGACAGAAGTGCCATTCGCGGGACTGCATTGGGCGGCCCGGGTGGGCCGGCAGTCCGTGCCGGCTCCGTCTTCTTCCCCAATCCCCTTTAGTCCTGCTCCCCACGCCCCGCCGGCGCACAGGCCGCGGCGACGCGGTCCATGTACCACGCCCCGATCGCCGCCAGCGGAAGCACCAGCAGCCCCAGCACCAGGAGCAGCTCGGGGGTGGACGTTCCCGCCAGCCGGGAGGGGCTGACCAGGTGCCACGCGAGCCACATCCCGCCCACCATCGATGAGAGTGCCGCCAAGACCACCGCCGCTCGGCGGGCCGGTCGAACGAAGCTGTCCAAGGTGTCCCGCTCCCCTCTGCAACGATCCGTCCCGGCCTCGCCTCCTCCGGCGGGCCAAGGGACGCAAGCGTACCCCCTTCATTTCGTTCCCGCCAACGGAATCGATCCAGATCCGGATGGCCCCGGTTTGTATCGGACGCTCCCAGCGAGTATCGTCCCGACTTGTGACGGACCGGAAGAACTCATCATCATCTCTCTTGGCGCCCCGCCTGCGTGGTCTGACCATCAGCGCGGCGCTCTCCCTCGCCCTCGCCGCCGGCGCCGCCGCCCCCGCGGCCGCCCAGCCGGAGAGCCAGCCGAGCGAGGAGCCTCCCGCAAGCGAGGAACGCCGCGCGCCCGCCGGGCCGCAGACGCCCCCGCCCGAGGAACTGCAGGTCTACGAGGGCCGGCTGATCCGGGAGATCGTGATTCAGCGGCCCGTCTCCGCCGACAAGCCCGACCAGTACGTCCCCCTCGAGGCCGCCGACCGCGCCGACGTCGAGAACAGCCTGCGCTCCAAGCCGGGCGGGCAGTACGTGCAGCAGACCGTGGTCAAGGACATCGAGCGCCTCAACCGCCGCGGCCGCTACCGCCAGGTGGACCTGCGCGTCGCGCTGCAGTCCGACGGCTCGATCGCCCTCTACATCACCGTCACCCTCCAGCCCATCGTCAAGGACGTGCAGTCGGTCGGCAACAAGGAACTCACAGACCAGGACATCGAGAAGGAAGTCGAGATCCTGGTCGGGACCCCCGTCGACCGCTACCAGCTCGACCGCGCCTGTCGCCGCATCAAGGACCGCTACAAGGAGAAAGGCTTCTACCTCGCCGAGTGCACGGTGGACGAGAAGGAGCTCGAGGAGCAGGGCATCGTCCTGCTCAAGGTCCGCGAGGGCGAACGCATCAAGGTGATGGAGATCCGCTTCGAGGGGAACAACTCGTTCACGCCCAGGGAGCTGCGATCCCAGATCAAGACCAAGGAAGCCTGGCCGATCTTCCGCCGCGGGCCCCTGGACGACGACCTGCTCGACACCGACGTCGCCGCCCTGGTCGATTTCTACCGGGACCGCGGCTACCTCGATGTCCGCGTGGACCGCATTGTCCGCCCCTCCCCCAACGGGCGTGAGGCGATCGTCAGCTTCGTCATCGACGAGGGCCGCGTCTACACGCTGCGCTCGGTGCAGGTGATCTATCCCAACCTCGCCCGCAGCTTCGAGACGCTCGAAGAGGCCAACCGGGAGGCCAAGCCCGGGGAAACCGTCCTGCAGATGGGCCCGGGCGAGTTTGCGGTCTATCCCAACGGCCAGTTCTCCCTCCCGCAGATACGCGGGCTCATGCTCATCAAGCCCGGCGACGTCTACAGCCAGGACAAGATGCGTAAGAGCTTCGACTCGATCCGGGAGGCCTACGGCAAGCTCGGATACGTCTACGACGACCCGGACCGCGGCGCCATCCCCGTCGCCGTCAATTCCCGGGAGCTTCGGGACCCCGAGAGCCCGCAGGTGGACCTGCTCGTCCGCATCGTCGAGGGCAAGCAGTACAAGACCGGCATGGTGGAGGTCGTCAACGACGAGCTCACCCGCCAGTCGGTCATCCGCCGCCAGATCGAGCTCCAGCCCGACCGCCCGCTGGATTCCACGTCCCTGGAAGAAAGCAAGAAGCGCCTCGAGCGCCTGCGCCTCTTCCAGCCCGGCAGCGTCAAGATCACCATCCAGGCCCCCGACCCGCAGGACCCCGAGTACCGGGACGTCCTCGCCGAGGTCCAGGAAACCAATACCGGCTCCTTCACCTTCGGTGTGACGCTGGGCTCGGACAACGGCGTGGGCGGCCGCATCGCGCTGGAGCAGCGCAACTTCGACATCGCCGACTGGCCCGACTCCTTCAGCGAGTTCACCTCCGGCCGCGCCTTCCGCGGCGCGGGGCAGACGTTCAAGGCCGAGGCCCTGCCCGGGGACCGCGTGCAGGTGTACTCCCTCACGCTCAGCGAGCCGTACCTGTTCGAGACCGACTACTCGGGCTCGGCGTCGGTCTTCTTCCGCAAGCGCAACTACGACGAGTACGACGAAGAACGCTACGGCACGCGCTTCAGCGTGGGCCGCAAGTTCGGCACGCGGTGGAACGGCTCCATCCCGCTGCGCATCGAGTCGATCAACCTCAGCGACATCGACGCCGGCAGCCCCGTGGACATCTGGGAGGTCGCCGACCAGCACATCATCACGTCCCTGGGCTTCGCCCTGACGCGCACCAGCGTGGACGACTTCTACCGCCCCAGCAAGGGCACGCGCATCGAGCTCAGCGCCGAGCAGGCCGGCGCCCTGGGCGGGGATTTCAGCTTCACCACGCTCCGCGCCCAGCACCAGGTCTTCTTCACGGTCAGCGAGGGCTTCCTGGGAGAGAAGACCGTCCTCTCCTTCAAGACCAGCGCCGGCTATATCCCCCAGGGCCCCGACGAGGCGCCCGTGTACGAACGCTTCTACCTGGGCGGTCAGGGCTTCCGCGGCTTCAACTACCGCACCGTCTCCCCCAAGGGCATCCGCAACGACACCAAGACCCTCGGGGACGAGGCCGTCGGCGGAACGTGGTCCTTCTTCTTCGGCCCCGAAATCACCCAGCCGCTGTGGACCGAAACCCTCGCCGTGGTCGGCTTCCTCGACAGCGGCACCGTCACCGACGAGGTCGGGTTCGACCAGTACCGCGTCTCGGTCGGCGTGGGGCTGCGGCTCTACATCCCCGGCCTCAGCCCGGCGCCGCTGGCCTTTGATTTCGGCTTCCCCCTGGTCAAGTACTACGGGGACCGGGAACGCGTCTTCACCTTCGCCGTCGATATCCCGTTCTGAATCGGCTCCCCCGGTTTTTCCCGGTCCCCCTCGGCATCCTCACACGACCTCGACCCGGCCGGCCCCTCAGGCCGGCCGGTTTTCATTCCGGCTCCCCCACCTCCCACCCCCCCACGTCCCGCGCCGCATGCCCATGAATCGCCTTTTATCTCTCCGCCCCATTCTGTATTCTTCGAAGCCGCCGTCCGACCCTGCCTGCACGCATTTCTTCTTCCCGCCACCCCCTCACCCTCCCGGAGCGACGCGATGACCCCCGGCGAGTTCCTGCACTCACTCCGCCCGCTCTTTCCCGGCGCCGAAGCCGTCGTGCAGACCCTGGCGCTGGGCGGGCTGTGCGCGCTGGTCCTCACCCCCGTCGAGCGCCTCGCCCCCGCACATCCCCAGCCGCTGATCCTGCGGCGAGGGCTCGTGCTCGACGTCGCGTACTGGTTCCTCACGCCGCTGCTGACCCGATGCACGACCGGCGCGATCCTGGCGCTCATCCTGATCGGCGTCGCCGCGATCATCGGGTTTGAGAACATCCCCTCCGACTTCCTGCTGCACGGCTTTGGCCCGCTCTCTCGCCAGCCCACGTGGCTGCAATGCCTGGAAGTCCTCATCATCTCCGACTTTGTCGATTACTGGACCCACCGCACGCTGCACCGCGGGCGGCTGTGGCGGATCCACGCGATCCACCATTCCCCCGAGGAGATGAACTGGATCTCGTCGTCCCGGGTGCACCCGCTGAACGACCTGATCACCCGTTCATTCCAGCTGCTGCCGATTCTGCTGTTTGGGTTTTCGGCGCTGGCGATCATCAGCGTGGTGCCGCTGGTGTCGTTCTACGTGATGTTCCTGCACTCCAACGTGCGGTGGGACTTCGGGCCGCTGCGGTGGGTGCTGGTCAGCCCGGCGTACCACCGCTGGCACCACACCTCCGACGACGAGGGGATCGACAAGAACTTTGCGGGGATCTTCCCGATCTGGGACCTGCTCTTCGGGACGGCGTACTTCCCCCGGCGGCTGCCCAAGCGCTACGGCCTGTGGGGCAAGGCGATGCCCGAGTCGCTCGCCGCCCACATGATGTTCCCGTTCACGCGGAACCCGGGCCCCTCGCAGCTGCGCGCGGATGACGACGCCAGGGCGTGAGGGCGCGCACAGATCGCAACATGCGCCAGGATTGATCGTGGCGGGCGGCGAGCGGGGAGGCTCCGGGAAAGGTCGGTCGAAGGCTTGGCGTCGATCCTGGGGCATTGTGGCGCAGATCACCGGTTTGTGCGCACAATCAGGGACATAGCGTCATGTGGTGATGGCGCGGCCGCGGTGAATTCATCGCCAGCAATCAAATTCAGCCGACAATTCCAAAGGTCACTTCCAGACGTCGGCGAGCATCGCGTGGGTTGCCCGTAACGAGATCATGGTGGATTCGTCGTCGCAGCATCTCCTCAACGCCGCGCGGATCTGGGGTTGCCATCGCATTTCGGAAAACTTTATCGCGTGGCTCACCATGAATGGACGCCCGCTGTCTCCATCCTCCAGCATGCCGCAGGTGTAGCGCACGATGTCCGCATGTAAGGCTCTCGATGCTCCCGGCCGGAGCCGGAGCGACCACGTTCGCTGCGGCCACGCCTTGAGAAGCTGCCAGACGGCAAAATCTTCCTGCAGCAACCCCTTGTATCGCTGGGCCACCGCCAACAGCCAGCGCATCGCGTCTTCGGTCGCGCCTTTCCGCACCATGTCCTCGCCTCGGGCGATCAGTTCTTTCGTGGTGACGAGGGTCGGGAAGGGCTCGCCGAGCGATTGCCGCCGTTCGGAGAGGAGCGTCTGGTCTGGGCCGCTCCAGGCGAGGGAGACGTCAAACCGGCGGGGATCGCGCACCGCGGGGTACATGTCCACGCGGCCCAGTGCGACATGAGCCTCTTGGCGCTCGGCCTCGCTTGGGCTCTGGGCCGCCTCCCGCAAGATCGAGACGAAGTCGTGCAGGTCGTCCGCGGGACAGGGCAGCAGGCGGAGATCGCCGATTCGTCCCCCCACCGCCGCCCACCCCACGGTGCGCAGCGCGATGGTTCGGACGATGGGGTCATGGCGCTCGCGAGCAACTTGCTTGAGCCACTGGGCGTCGTCTGGCGGCACCAGGCGATCGCCGTCCCACATCTGAACCAGCAGGCGGTGCAGGGTCGTCGCGTTGGCCTGCATTTCCTTCCGCTCGGCGCGCCGCCGCCGGTCGATCAGCACCATACATCCTCCCCGGGCGAAGGAATGAGCACTTCACGCCTCCTCCAGAATACAGAACGGCGCCGGCCATTCCAGGTGAAAGTGCGGCCGCGAGTTCACGGGTGGGCGAGCATTTCTCTGGCTCGGAACATTCATTCCTGCGTGCTCGCTGAGGCCGCCACGGGCACGGAGGTCACTTCCAGACGTCGGCGAGCATCGCGCGGGTCGCCTCCGAGGACACCGCGGTCGAGTCATCATGGCAGCACCGTCGCAGCGCGGCGTGGATCCTGGGTTCGTGGCACAGGCTCGAATCGGCGAGGGCCGAGCACGCGCAGGCGCGGGTGTGCCAATCTTTGTCCTCCAGCATGGAGCAGGTAAACCGGACCACCTCGGCTCTCAGGGGGTCGAGCGCGCGGGGACGTAGCCTGAGCGTCCAGGACCGGTGGTGCCACAGGCGACAAAGTTCCTTGACCGCGGTCCACTCCTGCCACAACCCTTTGTATCGATCGGCGATCGCCATCAACCATCGGAAGGACTCTTCGGACGCGCCGTCGCGCTGCCTGGCCCTGCACCTGTCCCTGATTTCCTTGCCTGTGACCAAGGACGGGAATGGATCACGCATGCTCTGGCGACGTTCTGACAGGAGCGTCTGGGGCGGCCCGGTCCAGGGATCGGCATAGATGCTCCAGTGCCCGGGATCACTCCGATGCGGAAGCCTGCGCACACGTTCCAGCGCCACCTCGGCCTCGCGGCGATGAGCCTCGTGCTCGCTCCCGGCCGCCTCCTCGAGAATGGATACACAATCGCGAAGATCCTCGTCGGAACAGGGCCACCACGGAAGGAGGTCGGACATCCCCCCCACCGTCGCCCATCCCACCACGCGCAACGCGATCGTCCGGACGAGGGGGACATCACTTTGACGGGCCGTGGCTTTGAGCCACTGGACCTCACTGGACGGCACCGTGAAATCGTTGGCAGCCCACATTCGGATCAGGAGGCGATCCAGGGTCGTCGCGTTGGCACGCATCTCACGCCGCTGGGCGCGCTGCCGCCGGTCGATCAGCAACATACATCCTCCCCGGATGAAGGAACGCACGGCCTGTCACCGTCATCACCAC
Organism: Phycisphaerales bacterium; assembly: GCA_044226385.1. Classification (GTDB taxonomy): domain Bacteria; phylum Planctomycetota; class Phycisphaerae; order Phycisphaerales; family UBA1924; genus JAEUJB01. The sequence goes on along the minus strand of JBGAHA010000004.1, from coordinate 270,728 downwards.
GAGTATAAAGAAATGCAGCAGTGATTCCAGCCTTTTTCGCTTCACCGAACGTTGCCCGCGGGAAGAGAGAGCCGGGGGTCTGGTGCGGGCGTTCTTTACTCCGCTTTCCCCCGCGCCGGCACCCCTACCACCTGCTCGCCGTCCGCGACATCCCGGATCACCACCGCCCCGCCGCCCACCACGCAGCCGCGGCCAACCTTCAGGCCCGGCAGGACACGGCAGCCGATGCCCAGCAGGGTGTCGCGGTCCACCAGCACGTTGCCGCCCAACGCGGAGCCGGGGGCGACGTGGGTGTTTTCACCGATCACGCACTCGTGCTCGATGATCGCCCCGGTGTTGATGATCGCGTGGGCGTGGACCTTGGCGAGGGAGTGCACGACGGCCCCGGGCATGACGACCGTACCGGCGTCCAGCTTCGCCGAGGGGGAGACGTAGGCCCGGGAGGAGATGATGACGGGCGCGGCGGCGAGGAGGGGCTGGTGGCTTTCGAGCACGCGGCGGCGAAGGGCGATGCCGCCGATCGCCATGACCAGGTGCTGGCCGGGCGGAATATCGGTGAGCCCGCCCAGCCGGGTCACACCCCCGCGCAGGCCCAGCACCGCGTTGGGGTCATCGTCGTAGAAGCCCCGGACGGTCCAGCCGGCGGAGCGTGCCGCCTCGGCGACCACCAGGGCGTGCCCGCCGCCGCCGATCAAGGCCACCACCGAGTGCGTCGAGTCTGCCATTGCCGGACGAATCGACCCAACCCCATCCCCCCCTTGAATATGGACGTTTATGGCGCCTCTGGGCCTGCCCGCCCGGGTGCCCATGCCTGAGGCCCCGTGCCTTCCTCCCCGCTTCACCTCGCCTTCATCTGCTTTCTGCATCTGGATCTTCATAATCACCTTGGAGGCCTTGTTAGCCCTTGCTAGAATAAAGATGGTGACCCGACTACCCGCCGCACAACGCAAGGAACAGCTCCTCGACTGCGCCTCCGAGCTCTTCGCGCGGCACGGGTACGCGCGGGCGACCACGGCCGAGCTCGCCAAGGCGGCGGGGGTGACCGAGCCGATCCTGTACCGCCACTTTGATTCCAAGCGCGACCTGTTCGTGGCGCTGATCCAGCGGGCCGGGCGGCGAACGATCGACAACTGGGAGCGGCACCTCGCCGGCGCGGCGGACCCGGCGGAACGCCTCAAGCGGCTGCTGGGTGACAACCCGATGGTCGCGCCCGAAGGCCGGCACGACTACCTGGTGCTGCTGCAGGCGATCACGGAAGTGGACGACGCGATGATCCACTCGGCGATCACGACGACGTTCAAGAACCTGCACCAGTTCCTGCAGAAGGAAATCGACCGGGCGCAGAGCGATCACAAGGTGACGATGCGGTTCAGCGCGGAGCTGATCGCGTGGCTGCTCATCCATATCGGCCTGGGGTACGGGTCCCTCGCCGCCCTCAACATCGAGGGCCAGGGGATGGACGCCTCGGGCATCCACGTGCAGGACATGCTCACGCGACTCCTCATCGGCCGCGTCGCCGACAAGAAGGCCGACGAGTAATCACGGCCGGCATGGCGAGGGGCCGGGGACGTTCCACAGTTTGCGATGATGTGTGAACGCGGGAACGACGCGCGGTGGCTGGCGCGGGCGCGCGGTGACGGCGGATTCGGCTTCGAAATCGGATCAGAAGTTGGCTTCGATCCCGCTCATCCGCAGGAGGGTGCGGAAGCTCTCGCTGAAGACGAAGTTGTGGGCGGGGAAGTCCATGCCCGACATGTTCTGATCGATGAAGCTGAACATCAGGTCGATCTCGGCGACGCGGACGGGCTCGTGGCTCGCGGTGCCGGAGGTGAAGGCGTCGACGGTGCCGATGGTGGAAGCGCCCATGGCGTCGAGGCGATCAACGACGGCGGTGTAGCGGAGGGTCATGCCGGGGAAGACGTCCCCGGTGAGCTCGGCGCGGTTGATCTTGGCGAGGACGACTTTCTGGCGGAAGTGCTCGGCGTGGCCGACGAGGATGCCGGCGGACTGGGCCATGCCCTCGAGGATGAGGGAGCCGGGCATGACGGGCATCGCAGGGCGATCGCCGCTTTCGGGGGGATCGGCGGGGAAGTGCTCGTGGAGGTGCTCTTCCGCCAATGAGACGTTCTTGACCGAGACGACTCGGTGGCGAGGTTCGAATTCCAGAATGCGATCGATCCACATCCAGCGCACGCGATTGAGCCTCCCGGGACGCCGTCGGTCTGTTGCGGCCCCGGTACGAAGCGGGGCGGCAGCGTCCGGATCAGCCCTTGGCCGCGACCTTGATCTGCACGAAGTTCACGATCGCGTCGACCGTGAAGATCTCATGGATTTTGGAGAGCTGGGGGTCCTGCCGGAACTTGGTGAAATCAAAGTGGGGCAGGCGTTCGGTGAGGGCGGTGATCCCCTCGGGGGTGATGCGGCCGTCCTTGACGTACTTGGGGTCCTGGGCGACGCCCTGGGGGAAGAGCTCGTTCTGTCCGATCTTGAACCCGAAGCCCTTTTCGAGCTGGAAGCTGATGTCCAGGTAATCGATGGACTCGGCGCCCAGGTCTCCCTTGAGGGTGGAGGTGGGCTGGATGTCCTCCTCGTCCACGCTCAGGGTGTCGGCCAGGATGTCTCGAACTTTCGTATAGATCTCGTCGCGAGTCATCAGTTGCCTGACCTCCGAAACTGGGCCGGCGAGAGCCGGGTCGGTGAGCGTCCCGACGCTGGGGGCTCAGAAGCCCGCGGCGTGGACGGTAAACGGACGGGTCCCGGCACGGGCCGGGACGCAGGGGGCGATGATAGGTCAGGATATCGGACAGACGAGGAAGGGCCGGCCATCAATGGATTGGGCTGGGGCGGGCGTGCAGAATCCCGGTGGGGTGGGGACCGGGAGTCGGCCCTTCACAGGCGGCTGGCGCGGGCGGGACGCATGACGAACTTGCCGGAGATCGCCGAACTGGCGGGTTCCCCGGGCGTCTCGGCGGGGCCGGCGGTGTTGACCACGGTTCCCTGGCCCTTGAACTCGAACGAGCCGTCGTCGAGGGCCTTGCTCAGCACGACCTCGACCCGGAGCGTTTCCCCGGGCTTGACGAACCGGCCGTACTTCACCGCCCGGACACTGCCCAGGACCATGCGGGTCTGGCGGCAGGCGGGGTGGTGAGTCTCGAGCAGGTGGCGACCGGCCTGGACGATCGCTTCCACCATCAGCACGCCCGGGAGGACGGGGAAGGTTGGGAAGTGATCCTGGAGGTATTCCTCGGCGGCGGAGACGTTTTTGATCGCCACCACGCGCTGGGAGGTGCATTCAACCACGCGATCGATCAGTGCAAAGTGCATTCGGCAGGACAATAGCGTGTTGTGGGCGGGCTTGCGGCAGGGCTGGTGCCGCGGGGGACGCAGGGCGGTCGGAAGCAACCGGACTGCAGGTTCGGTTTGGCGAAGCACTGAACAGGCCGGATGAACGGGCGGAGGAGGACGTCCCAGAACTTTGGAACGTGGATTTTCGTATATTTCGAGTGTTGCGTTTGTTTCGTTTGTCGATAGGATTATGCGGGAAGGACTGAGCGGAGAACTGGCGTGAGCGAGGAACGGGTTTGCCCGCGAGGAGCACGGTGATGGGTCTGTCGAGATTGGATCCCGTGGAGCCAAGCCAGCAGGACGTGGAGTTGGCGAAGACGGCCTCGATCAGGCTGGGCAGCGCGATTCGCGGGGGCCGCAAGGTGATGCTGGAAGAGGAGCGGCAGGGGCAGCCTGCCGAGCGATTCGAGATCCCCGCGGGAGCCGTTCCCTTGATTCAGTCGCTGCTGTCATCACTGGCGCAGGGGCGTGCGGTGGCCGTCATCCCGATCGATGCCGAACTCACGACGCAGCAGGCGGCGGATTTTCTGGGGGTGTCGCGTCCGTTTGTCGTCGGACTCATCGAGAGCAACCAACTCCCCGCGCGGAAGGTCAACACGCACCGCCGGGTGGCGTTCAAGGATCTGGTGCAGTTCAAACGCACGACGATGGATGCGAGGCAGCGGGCCCTTGCCGATCTGACCGCCGAGGCCCAGGAGGATGGAGAGTATTAGTTAGAATGCGGGGATGGCGAGCAGCTTCACCGCCGTCTTCGATTCGTGCGTGTTGTTTTCAGCGCCGCTGCGGGACCTGCTGCTGCAGTTGAGCGTGACCGACTTGTTCCGGGCGCGGTGGACGAAGGACATCCATCGGGAGTGGATGGACGCGGTGCACAGGCGCCGAGGCAAGCCCATGGACAGGCTCGAGGCGACGCGTGAAAAGATGGATGCCAGTGTGCTGGACTGCGTTGTCACCGGCTACGAGGACCTGATCCCCGGGCTGACGCTTCCAGATCCGGTGGATCGGCACGTGCTCGCGGCGGCGATCCGGGCGGGCGCGGATGTGATCGTCACCAGGAATCTCCGGGATTTTCCGGATTCGACGCTTTGGAAGTACGGCATCGAAGCCCAGCATCCCGACGAGTTTGTGGTGAACCTGCTTGGCCTGAGTCCCGGACCGGTGTGCCAGGCGGTCAAGACCATCCGGGCACGCCTTGCCAAACCTCCGCGGTCGGTGGATGAGTATCTCGCCAAGCTCGAGGAGCAGGATCTGTTCAAGACCGTAGAGATCCTGCGAACCTTTTCGGAGTTGCTGTAGAAGCGCGAGGGAGGAACTCGCGGCAGGTCCCCCACCGCCACCTACGCTCAGCCGCGATGCCCACGGTGAAGGACGACGCCATCTGCATACGGCACTGGGACTGGTCGGAGACCAGCCAGACGGTGTCGCTGCTGACGCGGGAGCATGGGATTGTTCGGGGGCTGGCGAAGGGGGCGCGGCGGGAGAACGCGGCGTTCTCGGGGGGGATCGAGCTGCTGACGCGCGGGGAGGTGATGTTCATCCTCAAGGCGTCGGGGAAGGAACAGGCGACGCTCTCGACGCTGACGGCGTGGGATCTGCAGGAGCCGCGATCGGCGCTGCGGCGTTCGCTGGCGCACCTGCACGCGGGGATGTTCCTGATCGACCTGGTGCACCACAGCCTGCACGAGTTTGACCCGCACCCGGCCGTCTTTGCGGCGCTGGACGCGGCCCTGGGAACTCTGGGGGAGGGGGCGGCCCCGCAGCGGGTGATCTCGGCGTTCTTGTGGCAACTGCTCGCCGATACGGGTTATCGGCCCGAGGTGTGGGCCGACCCCCGAACGGGGGCGGAGATCACGGCCGGGGCGGTGTACAGCTTCAGTCCGCGGCTGGGGGGGCTGGTGAACAACGGGGGCGCGGGGAAGGTCCGAACATCGGGCGAAGCACCCCAACAGATTCCTGCCGAGGGTTCCGAGCGTGCGGCCTTGCCGGAGGATGAGATCTGGAAGGTCAGGTCGGACACGGTGGGCGTGCTCCGGATGCTTGCCGCCGGAAAGGAAACCGTGGACTTGGCCGCGTTTGTGGTCGATACGAGGTTTCCCGATGAGGCGATCGTGCGATCGACCGCGCTGCTGGCTTCGTACTTTCGCTTCATCCATCGGACCTGGCCCCCATCGATCCGGTGGGTGCTTCCTGGTCAATGGCAGAGATGACACGGGGCCGTGAGGTCCCAGGGTGGCTGGAGGGGCGTTCCCCGCGCGTCGACGAGACGGGCGGGGTGGAGCGAAGAATGGAAGTCGCGCTTCTCGAGGAAATTCTCGCGTGCCCGTCGCTGCCTTCGCTGCCGGCGGTGGCGGTGCGCGTGATTGAGCTGACGGCGGACAAGAACGTCTCGCTCAAGGAACTCGCCGACACGATCCAGAACGACCAGGGGCTGGCGACGAAGATCCTGCGGACGGTCAACTCGAGTTATTACGGCCTGCGCACGCGGTGCGCGTCGATCAACAAGGCGCTGGTGATGCTGGGGCTGGGGCCTGTGAAGGCGCTGGCGCTGGGTTTTTCGCTGGTGGCGTCGCAGCAGATCGATCCTCGGACGGGGTTTGACCTGGTCGCGTACTGGCGGAGAGGGCTGTTCACGGCGGTGGGCTCCAAGTCGATCGCGGAGGCGGCGCTCAAGTCGTTCGGAGACGAGGCGTTCCTCGCGGGGCTGCTGCAGGACATCGGCGTGATGGCGATGTACCAGGCGCTGGGGACGCGGTACCGGGACGTGCTGACCAAGACGGGCGGTGATCACAGCAAGCTGGTGCGGCTGGAGCTGGAAGCCTTCGACATGCAGCACCCCGAGGTGGGCGCCATGCTCGCCGAGCGCTGGCGGCTGCCCAAGGAGCTGGTGATGCCCGTGCGGTTCCACGAGCGGCCGACGGCGGCGCCGGTGGACTGCTCGGAGATCGTTCGCTGCGTGGCGCTGGGGAACATGGCGCACGACGTGCTGACCGAGGCGGAACCGGGCCCGGCGCTCAAGCGGCTGTACGCGAAGGCGGAGCAGTGGTTCAAGATCACGCCCAGCGTGATGGACGACACGCTGAAGCTGATCGGGCAGGCGACGCGCGAGATGTCGGGGCTGTTCAAGCTCGACACGGGTGAGAGCAAGGACGTGGAGGCGGTGCTGAGCCGGGCGCATTCCCAGCTCTCGCAGATTCGTCCGCCGATGTCGACCAGCACGGTGTCGGAGGATGGCCTGGCCAAGCTGCTCGCGGCCGACGGCGGGGTGGACCCGCTGACGGGGGCGATGGCGCGGTCGGCGTTCGATACGGCGATCAAGTGGGCCTTTGGCGTGTGCAAGACGCAGGGGGGCACGGTCGGGCTGGTGCAGGTGAGCGTGGACTGCCTGGAGGCGGCGCAGACCCGCGGCGGGACCGAGCTTGGTGACCAGATCCTGGTGGGGATCGCGACGCTGCTGCACAAGCATTTCATCCCGCTGGGCGGGGTGGTATGCCGGCTCAACGGCGGGCTGTTCTCGGTGGTGCTGCAGGGCGTGACCAAGCCGGCGGTGGTGCGGGCGTCGGACGAGTTCCGCATCGACCTGGAGCGCGGGTGGCCGGGGTGGAAGACGCAGGCGGGTGTTGCGGCGAACGGGATGTCGGTGAGCGTGGGGATCGCGAGCCGTGACCCGCAGGAGCCGACGGGCGTGGGCTCGCCGTCGGAGCTGATCATCGCGGCGGCGAAGGCGATCCAGCGGTGCCGCGAAGGCGGGATCGTGGGGATCCGCACGGCGATGGCGGCGTAAGCACGCCGGCGGCCGGGGCGCGCGAGACACACATGTTGATCCTGCGATGGCGTGCCTTACCAGGGCATGGGCTTGCCGTCGTAATTGAAGAACGACCCGGTGTCCTGGGGGCGCAGGCGGTCGATGAGTTCGAGGAGGGCCTTGACGCTGTCCTTGGGCTCGAGGGGCGCGGCCTGTCCGCCCATGTCGGTCTTGACCCAGCCGGGGTGAGCGACGACGCAGCAGAAGGCTTCGCCCTTGAGTTCGTGGGCGAGGGAGACGGTGAGCTGATTGAGGGCGGACTTGCTGGCGCGGTATGGGTAGGACGATCCGCCCTTGTTGTTGGTGATGGAGCCCAGTTGGCTGCTGATGTTGAAGACGGTCTTGCGCTCGCCCTTGCGGAGGTTTGCAAGGACCGACTTGGTCACGAGCAAGGGTCCGAAGCTGTTGATCTCAAAGACTCGGCGGAGGTCGGCCATGGTGAGGTCGCTGACGGACTTCTGCTCGGAGCTGACGCCGGCGTTGTTGATGAGCACGTCGACGGGGCGGCCCTTGAGGTGATCGGAGAGCTTCTGGATCGATGTTTCGTCGGCAACGTCGAGGGGGATGACCTCGTGGACGAGGCGGGCGAGGTCGGTGGCCTTGGCGGGGTCGCGGGCGGTGGCGAGGATGATGTCGTCCTTGCCGCGCTGGGAGAGCTGGCGGGCGAATTCGAAGCCGATCCCGCGGGTGGCGCCGGTGAGGAGGTAGGTGGTCATGGGTGATTATGGGCCGCTGCGGGGAAGGGGTCTCTGGCGCGACGGCGGACCGATCGCCCGGCAAGGTGGAGCGGCGGGACGCAAGGGCCCTATGATCCTGCCGTAATTGAAGTGCTGGGGAGTAGCCGCCCGCTGAAGCGGGGCACACGGGCGTCAACACGATGGCGGGCGAATCTTCGCCGCCGTCCGCCCGTCGCATGATGCGTTGTTCTGACGCGTCTCGTGCAAGACCATCACAACCCAAGCGGGCGTGTTTGCACGCGCCCGCGATGCATCGGTCCCCGCCGCCATTGTCGCGCCGGGCCGACCGTGGAGTTGCGGATGGACACATTGCTCCTGGCCTTGCAGGCGGCCCCGGCGGACAGCTCGTTGAAATTCTGGGCGTATAGCGCGTTCCTGCTGCTGGTGCTGGTGTTCCTGGCGCTGGACCTGGGGGTCTTTCACCGGGACGCGCACGAGGTCTCCATGAAGGAGGCCGCGGGGTGGTCGGTGGTGTGGATCACATGCGGCGTGCTGTTCGCCGGGGTGATTTATGCGGCGTACGAGCACCAGTGGCTGGGGCTGGGGAACGCGGAGACGCCCACGTACAACTCGCCCGAGGCGGTCGCGGCCGGGGGAGAACTGATCGTGCGCGCGGAAGTCTCCGGCATGGAGGCGGCGCAGCAGTACCTGGTGGGGTACGTGGTCGAGAAGTCGCTGGCGCTGGACAACATCTTCGTGATCGCGCTGATCTTCTCGTTCTTTGCGATCCCGGGGAAGTACCAGCATCGGGTGCTGTTCTGGGGCATTTTGGGGGCGCTGGTGCTGCGCGGGGGGATGATCTTCATCGGGGCGGGGTTCATCGTGAAGTACCAGTGGATCCTGATCTTCTTCGGGCTGTTCCTCATCGCCACGGCGATCAAGATGGCGCTGATCCGGGGTGAGACGGACCCGTCGGCGAACATTGTGGTGCGGCTGGCGCGGCGATGGCTGCCGCTGGTGCCGTTTTATGATGGGCAGCGGTTCCTGACGCGGCGGACGGTGGCGCCGACGTATTCACTGGACCCGCGGACCGGGAAGGAAGTGCAGGATCCGCCGCCGGAGGGGACGCTGTCGGCGCGGCATGCGATGACGCCGCTGATGCTCGCCTTGATCCTGGTGGAAGTGACGGACCTTGTGTTCGCGGTGGATTCGATCCCGGCGATCTTTGCGATCACGCCGGACCCGTTTATCGTGCTGACGAGCAACGTGTTCGCGATGCTGGGGCTGCGCTCGCTGTATTTCTGCCTTGCGGCGTTGATCGCCCGGTTCCGGTACCTCAAGCCGGGTCTCATTGTGATCCTGGCGTTCGTGGGCGTGAAGCTGCTGCTGCTCAGCGTGCCGCCGTACCTGGACGAGCTTGGGGCGATGGTGGGGATGGAGCTGCGCGAGCGGTCCCCGATCAAGATCGGCACGGGGGTGTCGATGGGCGTGATCCTGGGGACGCTGGGGGCGGCGATCGCGGCGTCGATTTTCCATCCGGTTGGGGTGAAGCAGGAGGCAAGCCGCGCGGCGTGATGGGCTGGCGGCAAAACCTGGCGTTGAAGGATTGACCGCGCAATCGGGTTCGTCGCCGGATAGGCGGTTAGGCTCGCAGCTTGGCGAGGCGCTCCACGGCGTCGTGGAGCGTCTGGTCCTTCTTGCAGAAGGCAAAGCGGGCGAGGGACTTGCCGTGGGCGGGGTTGTCGTAGAAGACGCTGGGGGGAATCGCGGCGACCTTGATGGTTTCGGTGAGGTAGCGGCAGAAGGCGACGTCGTCGGGGAAGCCGAAGCGGGAGTGATCGGCCATGATGAAGTAGGAGCCGGCGGGGGTGTAGACGCCAAAGCCCAGGTCCTGGAGTGCGGCGGAGAGGAAGTCGCGCTTGCGGCGGAAATCGGCGACGAGCTCGCGAACATAGTCGTCACCGTCCCGGAGGATGCGGGCGGCCCCGAGCTGCATGGGGGTGCAGGTGGCGAAGGTGAGGAACTGGTGGGCGGCGCGGACGGCGCGGGAGAGCTCGGGGGAGGTGATCGCCCAGCCGACCTTCCAGCCGGTGAGGCTGTAGGACTTGCCGATGCTGCTGAGGGTGATGGTGCGCTCGGCCATGCCGGGGAGTGAGGCGAGGCTGATGTGGGGGAGGGCGGGGTCGTAGGTGAGTTCGCTGTAGACCTCGTCGGTGATGGCGAGGACGTCGAATTCGACGCAGAGTGCGGCGATGAGGTCGAGCTCGGCGCGGGTGAAGACCTTGCCGGTGGGGTTGTGGGGCGTGTTGACGACGATGGCGCGGGGGCGGGTCGCCATGACGCGGCGGAACTCGGTTTCATCAAACCAGAAGGCGCCGGCGGGGTCGCGCGGGGCGTGGAGGGTGACGAAGCGCGGGGTGGCGCCGGCCATGGAGACGCAGGCGCGGTAGGAGTCGTAATAGGGCTCGAAGAGGACCACGGAATCACCGGGATTGATCACGCCCAGCATGGCGGCGGGGATGGCCTCGGTGCAGCCGCTGGTGACGGTGACCTGGAGGTCGGCGTCGATGGTCTGGCCGGTGGTGCGGTGCCAGCGGGCGGCGAGGGCGGCGTTGAGGACGGGGTCTCCGAGCATGCGGGCGTACTGGTTGCGTCCGGCGCGGATGGCCTCGATGGCGGCGTCCTTGGCGAGGTCGGGGCCGTCGAAATCGGGGAACCCCTGGGCGAGGTTGACGGCGCCGTGCTGGAGAGCGAGGCGTGTCATCTCGGTGAAGATGGTGGTGCCGAAGGAGGCGAGGCGGTCGGCGACGAAGGACTTCTGGGGCATGGCACAAGATAGCCCGGGCGGCTCCGAAGCGGGTTTGTAGCCTCTACACTGCACACGAGCGGGAGCCGGCGGCGGCCCCGGGTCACGAAAGGAAGCTGTTCATGGGTCTTCTGGACGGAAAAACGGGTCTGATCGTCGGCATCGCCAACGACCGGTCGTATGCGTGGCACATCGCCAAGGCGATGACCGAGCATGGGGCCCGGTGCGCGTTCACGCACCTTCCGGGTGAGAAGAACGAGCGTCGTACCCGCCGGGCGGTCGAGGACCTGGGGATCACGGATCCGTGGCTCTTCCCGCTGGAGGCGGGCAGCGACGAGCAGACCGACGCGGCGTTCGCGGCGTATGCGGAGAAGTTTGATCACATGCACTTCCTGGTGCACTCGATCGCGTTCGCGGACCGTGAGTGGTTGCAGCCGGGGAAGTTTGTGCAGACGCCCCGGCAGTCGTACCTGTCGGCGATCGACATCTCGGCGTACACGCTGCTGGCGATGGCGCGGCGGGCGAAGGACCTGATGATCAGGTCCGGCGGCGGATCGATCATGGCGATGAGCTATTACGGGGCGGAGAAGGTGGTGCCGGGGTACAACGTGATGGGCGTCGCGAAGGCGGCGCTGGAGTGCACGGGCCGGTACCTGGCGGCGGAGCTCGGAGAGCACAAGATTCGGGTGAATCTGATTTCGGGCGGGTACCTGCGGACGCTGGCGAGCTCGGCGGTGGGCGGGACGGACACGATGTCGGACCGGGTCGCGGAGAAGGCGCCGCTGCGGCGGAACGTGGAGGGGGCGGACGTGGGGAACACCGGGGTGTACCTGGCGAGCGATCTCTCCGCGGGCGTAACGGGTGAAACGATCTACGTCGACTGCGGCGTCAACACGATTGGGGCGTGACGCCATGAACCACGGCCGGATGAACAATGCCCGCATGGTCAAGATCGCCAAGGCTCTGGCCGACCCGACGCGGCTGGAGATCCTCCGCGCGATCCAGGGCAGGGGTGAGCTGAACTGCTCCCAGATCTGCGAGAAGTTCCCGCTGTCGCAGCCGACGATCTCGCACCACGTGCGGACGCTGGAGAGCGCGGGGCTGATCTCGATCCGCAAGGAAGCGCAGTTCCACATCCTGGCGGCGGAGCAGGGGGTGCTGCGCGAGTTTGCGATGCTGCTGGCGCCGGAGGGCAAGCGCAAGCCGGCGGCGGCGCGGGGCCGTCGGACGTCGGAGAGCACGGCGGGGGCGAGGAAGAAGGCGGCGCGGCGGGTGTGAGGTGCGGAGCCGGGCGAAACGGCATGCAGGGGGATCAGCCGGCGCGGCTGAGGCCGGATTCGCGGAGGAAATCGGAGACGCTGCGGTAGCCGCCGGCGCGGGAGGCAGCTTCGAGGCGAAGCTTTTCCTCCGCGGAGACGCGGATGTTGAGCTGCTGGTCGCGTTTGGCTTCGCGGGCCGGGGCGGGGGGCTTCTGACCCCTTTCGAGCATGACGGCGACGACGAGGGTGGAGGCCTCGATCACCTGCTTTGCGCAGGTTTCGATGGTTGCACCGTCCCCCATGACGATGGGAAGCTCGATGGTGGAGCCAACATTTTCCACGTCGGGTTCCTGCTCGATGACGAGGCGATATCCCTTAGCGATGTGTGCTGCTTTCTTCCAGAGTGCCGGATCGAAGGGGCGAGAGAAGTGGGCACGCTCGGCGGCGGTCAAGCCGTCGTCACCGGAGCGTGATGCCGCGGGTGCTTTCGATCGTGCACGCTTCGTGCTCTTTTTAGCGACTATTTCACCCTCTGGAGCTTGCCGATTTCTTCCCAGTCTTCGTCCTTGGAGCCGTATTTCCGCAGGGCGGCGACGAAGCGGTCGACGTTGCTCGTGGCGTACAGGGTTGGGAATTTGGAGGAGTCTGCGGCGATCTGGGGCTCTGTCTCGGGGGTTTCCGCCGGCGCGTCGAGCCAGGAGACGTCGGGGAGCCAGCCCAGGCGGGTCTTGGGAGCCCAGACGCGGAGCGAATCGCCGGAGCGCTCGATGCGCAGCACCTGCTGCACGGGGAGCAGCATGCCGATATCGGCGGCGGGACCCATCTGCTTGCGGGAGGGCTGGAAGGCGGCGAGGGTCATGTGGTCGATCTGCAGGACGAATCCGACGCACTCGATCTCGACGCGGGGCTTGTCGGGCGACTCGGCGATGAGCGTGCCAACGAAGGCGTTGGGCGGGTTCTGAGACTTCTGAGGTTGCTGGGATTGGAGAGCATTTGGCGGGAATGGCTTGACGCGGCCGCCCGAGACATCGACGGATCGTGGCTCGACGCGCACGACGAGGCTCTCGCTTTGCGGGCCAGGGCTTGGATCCTGGTATTTCCAGGTTCCCGCCAGTTGTTGGTCGAATTTGAGGAGGGAGGACTCGTACTCGGGCTCGCGTTCTCCGCAGCCGGAGAGGGCGAGGGCGTGGAGTACCAGCGCAAGAACAGCGGCAGCGAGACGCATATGTGCACCTCCGGAAGGTGCGGCGAGTGTACCTGACGCGCGGGTTCGATGCACGCGTGACTGTGAGCCGATTACCTCGCCTGCTCGCGTACCTGCTGGATCTCCGTCAGCACATCGGCCTGGTGGTCGGCGTGGTAGCTGGAGCGCACCATCGCCCCGCTCTCGACGACTTTAAAACCCTTGGCGAGGCCGACCTGCTTGTACTCCTCGAAGCGCTCGGGGGTGACGAAGCGGTCGATCGGCAGGTGGTTGCGGGTGGGCTGAAGGTACTGGCCGATGGTGAGGATGTCGCACGAATCGGAGTCACGGAGAGACGGAGTCACGGAGTCACGGAGTGAAGCCATCGCGGAATCGGCCGCCGGCGGGCTCTCCCGCTGCGTGACTTCGTGACTTCCTGACTGCGTGACTTCTTGACTTCGTGACTTCGTGACCCGTGTGGATGCCTGTATCTCCTCGATCGCCCCCACCACTTCTTCGTCTTTTTCGCCGATGCCGACCATGATGCCGGTCTTGGCGACGAGTCCTTGTTCCTTGACGCGGCGGAGGAGTTCGAGGGAGCGGTCGAACTTGGCGCTGGGGCGGACGGCGGGGTACATGCGGCGAACGGTTTCGAGGTTGTGGTTGATGATGTGGGGGCGGGCGTCGATGACCATCTGGAGGGCGGGCCAGTTGCCCTCAAAGTCGGGGATGAGCACCTCGATGGAGAGGCCGGGGCAGGCTTCGCGGCTGCGGGAGATGGTCTCGGCCCAGATGCCGGCGCCGCCGTCGGAGAGTTCGTCGCGGTTGACGCTGGTGATGACGATGTGCTTGAGCTTGGCGCCTTCGTACATCAGGCGGAGGGAGTCGGCGACGCGGCGGGGCTCGTCCTTGTCGAGCACGGGGGGGCGGCCGGTCTTGACGTTGCAGAAGCCGCAGGCGCGGGTGCAGGTGTCTCCCAGGATCATGATGGTGGCGACGCCGCGCGACCAGCACTCGCCCATGTTGGGGCAGCCGGCCTCCTCGCACACGGTGTGCAGGGAGTGCTCGGTCATGATTTTCTTGAGGCGGTTGTACCCCTCCCCGCCGGGGACGCGGGCGCGGATCCAGGAGGGCTTGCGCTTGGCGGCGAGGTGTTCGACGCCGCCGGCGTGGTTATTGAGCACCATGCCGGTGAGGCTGATGACTGGCTTGTCGACGCGGCGGAGGGGGTCGCCGCCCAGGGGGCGGGGGTGGCGGGCGAGGGTGCGATCGATCGCGGCCTGTGAAACTCCGCCGAACGCGGGGGCGTGTGACGCCGTAGATGCAGGACCAGCCCCGTCACCGGAAGCTCCGTCGGCGGCGGGCGCGGGGATACGTCGGGTTGGGTCGGTCATTAAAGGAAGTCTAGTCGCCGCCTTGAGGGGGACCCCCGATTTCCTCTCTGCCCGGCCCCACTTCGCCCGCCCCGGAGCGGGGAAGAGTGCGGCGGGAGGTGTCAAAATGCGCTGACTGGGTAAACCGTCGGGACTGGGGCGGTCGATGCAGTTGTCGGACGATGGCGAGGGCGGCCGAGAGGCCAATCCGCCCCCGGGCGCGAATCGAAAGCTGATTGGTTGCGGTTCGTGATCGGTTGAGGGTTCGTTTCTATGATTCCACAAGGCTGGTCGTTTGGATTTTGATCGGACGACCGCTTCGTGGGGCATCCATAGGTTCTAGGACGTGATACTCACGGCCTGTCTGCGTTTGGTTACGACTGGAAGGTGAATGCATGGCATCGGTCGCTCAGTCTGAAGTTCATCGCCCCCTCGCTTCTGTCCGCGAGGAGCGCCGCCGGAGCGTCCGTTCCATCCTGTCGAGCGCCGGCACGGCGGCGACTCTGACGGTGTCGGCGGTGCTGCTGACGGGCTGCCAGGTCGATTCGTTCTTTGATCCCAGCATCATCGGCAAGTGGGAGCCGACGCCCACGAGCGTGCCGATCCTGGACCGCATCAGCGTCATCGAGGACGACCAGGGTGAGATGGTGGAAGTCTCCGACGTGACGCCCGACGACCTGATCGCCGAGTCGCGGGAGTACCGCATCGCCCCGGGCGACCGCCTGCTGATCACGCTGTACGACTTTGAAGACCGCCAGGGCGGCACGGAACTCACGCGCGATGTCGATCTGCAGGGCAACGTCGATCTTCCGCAGTTGGGGCTGGTCAACCTGGGATCCAAGACGCTCCCCGAAGCGCAGGAAGAAATCAGCCGCTCGCTCTCTCGCCTGGTCATCGAGCCCCTGGTCTCGATCGTTCCCGTGGCGCAGCGCCAGCAGACCTTCGCGGTGATCGGCGCGGTCGAGACGCCCGGACCGTACTTCATTCCGCGCCCGGATTACCGCCTGCTGGAGGCCGTGACGGCGTCGGGCCGGTTCTCCGAATCGATCGAAGAGATTTTCGTCATCCGCCACCTGGCGCTGGATGACTCGATGACAATGGGCGCCACCCCGCCGCCGGCGGGTGGCTCCAAGGGCACGCAGACGACCAGCCCCACGCCGGGGACGGCGCCCGCCGATTCCAAGCCCAAGGAAAACCTGATTGATCTGATCGATGAACTCTCCAAGCCCGGCCAGCCGGGGGAGAAGGCTCCGGCGGAGCCGGAGAATCCCGCGGCGTCCGAGCCGGCCCAGCCTGATTCCGCCGAGCCCGCGCCGACGCCCGGCAAGGAGCCGGTGGAGCCCAAGCGTTCGGCCCCGGGCGTGCTCGCCGCGCCGATCGATCTGGTCGGGTCCCAGCCTGCCGACTCGGCGACGCTGCCGGGCAAGGGCTCTCAGGGGAACGGTGAGAAGGGCCAGGAAGCGGCGATCCAGCTGGTGCAGCCGGGGGACTCCCAGACTCCGGGGGTCGAGATGAATACTCCCAGCAACGAGCCCACGTGGGTGTTCGTGAACGGGGAATGGGTGATGGTCAAGCCCCAGCAGCGCGGCGCGGCCGGCGGCTCGGGGCATGGCAACGCCTCCCCCACCACGCCGGCGGCGGCGGGTGAGGCCGACGGCGCGTCCTCCCTGGTGACGCAGCGCGTGATCCGCATTCCTGTGAAGGCATTGCTCGCCGGGGACGCCCGGTACAACATCGTGGTGCGCAAGGGCGACACCATTCGAGTGCCGGCCCCGGTGGCGGGGCTGGTGTACATGACGGGGCAGGTGCAGCGTCCGGGGCCGTACAGCCTGCCGGACGTGGGCAAGCTGACGCTGCTGCGGGCGCTGGATTCGGCGGGCGGGCTGTCGGCGATCGCCATTCCCGAGCGATGCGACATCACCCGCATCGTGGGCAAGGACCGCCAGGCGACGATCCAGCTGAACCTGCGTGCGATCGCGGAGCAGACCGAGCCGGATCTGTACCTGAAGCCCGACGACCGGATCAACGTGGGAACGAACTTCTGGGCGCTGCCGCTGGCGGTGCTTCGGGGCGGATTCCGTACCAACTACGGGTTCGGCTTCGTGGTCGATCGCAACTTCGGCAACGACGTGTTCGGT
The DNA here is from genome assembly GCA_044226385.1 of Phycisphaerales bacterium. Taxonomy (GTDB): domain Bacteria; phylum Planctomycetota; class Phycisphaerae; order Phycisphaerales; family UBA1924; genus JAEUJB01. The sequence goes on along the minus strand of JBGAHA010000004.1, from coordinate 254,145 downwards.
CCGGCGCCCGAGAATCGCCAGTTCTAAGCCTCCTGAACGGGTTTGAACCCGGGCATGGAAGCGTCCGTAAGTTGTGTTGTCGGGTTGGTGTGCGGGTGGGCGGCGGGGCCGCTTGCCGAGCACGAGCTGTTTCGCCGGGGCGTCAATCCCGGCGTGTGGGGGGCTCGGGTTCCCGAGCGATGGTTCCGCACCGCGGGTCAGAGAAAGTGGACGATGGCGACGATCACCACGCCGCAGGCATCTCCGACTTCAACGCTCGCCCAGCGGGTGGGTGGCTCTCCGCGCCGTCCCGGCATCGCCTCCCCGGCGGGGATCACGATGCTCGCGCTGCTGGTGGGGGCGTTCATCGCGTTGTTCTACCGGTGGTTCGTCAACCAGCACCGCTTCAGCTCGGAGGCGATGGAGGACTGGGGGCACGTCTACCTGATCCCGGTGGTCAGCGGCGGGCTGGTGTGGCTCAAGCGTGAGCGGATCTTCGCGACCACGCCGCGGGTCTTCTGGCCCGGGCTGGCGCCGTTTGTCCTGGGGATCGTCGCGTACTTCTTCTGCGTGGTGGGCGTCAAGAACCACATGCTGCAGGGGTTCTCGATGATCCTGACCATCTTCGGCCTGGTGCTGCTGACGATGGGGCCGGCGATGATGCGGTGGCTGTTCCTGCCGATCGCGTACCTGGGGTTCGGCGTCTCGGTGAGCGAGATGATCATGAACCTGCTGACGTTCCCGCTGAAGCTGATCGCCTCGAAGGGCGCGGGGATCATCCTGACGTTCCTGGGAGATGTGACGGGCTTCGGGGTCGAAGTGGACGGGAACAAGATCACGGTGACCAACAGCGCGGGGGTGGCGAGCCCGATGGACGTCGCCGACGCCTGCTCGGGGATGCGGATGGTCATCGCGTTCATCGCGCTGGGCGCGGCGGTGGCGCTGATCCGCTGCCGGTACTGGTGGCAGCGCGTGGCGCTGGTGCTGCTGTCGATCCCGATCGCCGTGGGGCTGAACGTGATCCGGGTGGCGGTGCTGGGCATCGCGTCGCTCTACGACCCCAAGCTCGCGACGGGGGACGCCCACATGATCATCGGCACGCTGCTGCTGATCCCCGGGTTCTTCCTGTTCCTGGGGGTGGTGTGGGTGCTGGAGCGCGTGGTGAGCGAGGACGAGCAGGACGCGGCCTCCAAGAAGAAGATCAAGACGCAGGCGGCGGCGAAGGTGCTGCTGCCCTGGCCGGAGTGGTTCTCCAGGCCGGTGGCGTGGTCGAGCCTGACGCGGGCGTCGTTCATCGTTCCGGTGGTGGTTCTCGCCAGCGCGGCGGCGGGGTTTGGGGCGGGGATCCGGCTGACGGGGATCTACCTGCAGAAACTGCCGATCTATGCCCCGGAGGGGCGCTCGGTGCGGGCGATCCCGCGGGTGACGGCGTCGTGGGAGCAGGTGGGAGAGGACCGGCTGGAGAAGCCCGAAATCCTCAAGGTGCTGGGCACCGAGAATTACATCACGCGCACGTACAAGGAACGCAACCCCGCCGACCCCAAGCGGCCGGGCGTGATCGAGCTGCACATCGCGTACTACACGGGGATGATCGACACGGTGCCGCACGTGCCGGAGCGGTGCTTCGTGGGCGGCGGGCTGGACATGATCCAGGCCTCGACGGTGGTGCCGGTGCCGCTGAACACGGCGGACTGGGTCGCCGACGAGAACGTGCCGGCGTCGATGAAGGGGCACATTTTCACGGCGAACGCGCTGGACGAGCACGGCAACCGCATCCGCCGGGTGCGTCTGCCGCGTGATCCGCAGACGATCGCGATGAACGCGTCGCGCTACCGGGCTTCGAAGAGCCTGGAGCTGACGGCGGGGTACTTCTTCATCGCCAACGGCGGCGTGGTGCCGACGGCCGAGCAGGTCCGCCTGCTGGCGTTCAACCTCGAGGATGATTACGCGTACTACATGAAGGTGCAGGTCTCAAGCCAGTTCGTCGCCGACGCGAAGGAGCTTGCGTCCCTGTCGGCGAGGCTGCTGGACGAGATGCTGCCCCACCTGATGATGTCCGTCCCCGACTGGGTCGAGGTCGAGGAAGGCACGTACCCGACCGACAACCCGCGTGGCAAATCGGCCGCGGGGAAACCAGTCAAATGAGTCAATGACCGCGGACCGGGCCCCCTTTTCCCCCGGACGTGGATGGAGAGAGTTCGATGGCGGCCAAGGTCAACACCAAGTTCGTGATGATGCTCGCCGGCGCCCTGGTGCTGGTGTTCGCCGGCACCGCCGGCACCTACATGTGGCTCAAGAACAAGAGCGGTGATGACAACGAGCGCAAGGGCGACCGTTTCATGGCCGCGGGCAACTACAAGGACGCCGAGTCGGCGTACGCCAAGGCCGTCAACAAGCAGCCGACCAACCCGGTGCGCCTGACCAAGTGGCGTGACTCCCTGGTGCACCTCGTGCCCGACGTGCAGACGGTGTACGAGCAGAAGTTCATGAACGAGTACATGAAGGCGACGCGGACGCTGGCCTTGGCCAAGCGTGACGACGTCGCGGCGCACCGGCAGTGGCTGCAGCTGCGCGACGACCTGATCTCGTCCCAGCGCTTCGACAGCCAGGTGAACACGGACTTCATTACCGAGGTGGATTCGGCCCTGGGGAACTTTGATCCCAAGCGGCCCGGGCCCGAGCAGGTGCTGCGACGCTACAGCGGGCGGGCGCTGGTGCGGATCATGGCGGCGGCCCCTTCGGTGACCGACGCGCAGGTGAAGCGGGCCAAGGAGGACCTGGAGGCGGCGATCAAGGCCGATCCGACCGACGTGGATTCGCAGATGGCGATGGTCGCGTATTACGGGGCTCTGACGGCGCGGGCGAACAAGGACAAGCAGCCCGAGCAGGAGCAGGCGATGCGGGCGCAGGCGGAGCAGGCGATGAACGACGTCATCGCCAAGTTTCCCGACAACCCGCGGCTGATCGTGGCGGGGGTTCGGGCCAAGACCGAGAAGCTGCTGCGTGACAACGGGCTTTCGGCGGACCTCTCCCCCGAGGAGCGGCGGGAGAAGTCGCTGGCGATCGAGGACAAGGTTCGGGCGATGTCGACGGACCTTGACGCGGCGGCGGCCAAGCTCGCCGAGGCGAAGGAACTGGAAGCGGACACGCTGACGGACTTCTCGACGATGGAGGCGGGGATCGACCCCAAGGCGGCGTGGTCGAGGACGCAGAAGATCGCGCGGGCGCAGCTGGAGAAGCGTCCCGACGACGCGATGATCCGCAACCTGCTGGCCTCGAGCCTGGGGCAGACGGGCAAGGTGGACGAGGCGCTGGCGGAGTACCAGAAGATCATCGAGCTGCCTCGCAAGCCGCTGAGCATCGACGGCCTGCGGCTGTTCAACGTGCAGAACGCGGCGGCGATCGCGCAGGCGGACCTGGCGATGCAGGACTACTTCACCGAGGACGACGCGGGGAAGAAGACGGCGGCGATGGAGCGGGCCAAGCAGTACCGGGCCAAGGTGACGCAGCGCGGCATCAAGGACGAGGTGCCGTCGGTGATCTTCTTTGACGCGAAGATGAAGGTGGCGCAGGAAGACTGGCCGTCGGCGAACAAGCTGATGGTGAAGTTCTTCACGGCGCTGGGGTCGGACCGGTACGCGGATGCGCAGCTGATCCACGCCCAGATCCTGCTCAACCTCAACCAGCCCGGCGCGGCGATCGCCGCCGCCGAGAAGCTGCGCGCGATGGAGCCCAACAACACGACGGCGTACAAGATCTACGCCCGGGCGCTGTATGCGATGGAGGACAAGGACAAGGCGCTGGAGATCATGACGTCGGTGGTGTCGGATAACCCGAACGACGCCGAGGCGGCACAGATCCTGGCCCGCTGGCAGCAGGCCAAGGACCCCAGCTCGATCACCGATCCGGTGGCACGTGAGCTGGCCCAGATCGACCAGGCCCCCACCAGCGGCGTGGCGCAGGTGGACCAGGTCGAGCTCTACCGCACCATGGCGGAGAAATACCAGCAGGACCCCCGCGTGGTGGCGCGTCTCGCCCAGGCGCTGGTGGAGAAGCAGGACAAGCCGGCGGCCGCCGACGCGATCAAGAAGGGCCTGGCAGCCCACCCCGACAACGAGGACCTCAAGCGTCTCGACCGCGCTTTGGCGGCCGAGGACACGGTGGGCGCGCTGGTGGCGCTGGTGGATGAGTCCACCCTCTCCGGGGAGGACAAGGTCATCCGCAAGTACGCGATCCTCCGCGGCTACAAGCGCAACGACGAGGCGGCGCAGATCCTCAAGACCGCGTTCGCCAAGTATCCCACCGACGCCCGCCTGCTGGAACTGATGTTCCTGGAGGCGATCGACCGCAAGGACGTGGACGGGGCCAACGCGCTGGCGGACACGGCGGCGAAGCTCGACGCCGACGCGGCCGAGGGCCTGACCTTCCGGGCCCGCGTATTCATCCTCCAGGACCGCCTGGGAGAGGCCGCGGCGACGCTCCGCAGCGCCACCAACAAGCGTTCGGTCAGCCCCGAGGCGTGGCGGCTTCTCGCCCGGGTGCAGGCCCGGCTCACGCGCACGCAGGACGCGATCAGGGCCTACGAGGAGGCCCTCAAGCTCCGCCCCAACGACCGTGAGACGCTGCGGGAGTACGTCGCGTACCTGAGCGATTTTGACGCGACCCGCGCCCTGCAGATCGCCCGCGAGAACGAGCGCTTCGCCCAGGGTGACGCGGGGTTCCAGGACCTCTGGCTGCGTCTGGAAGGACGCGTGGGTGACAAGAACCGGGCGATCCAGGAGCGCCTGAAGCTCGCGGAGAAGGAACCCGAGAACGTCAACAACCTGGGCGCGGTCGCGACCCTGTACCTGGACCTCAAGGACTACAAGACGGCCCGCACGTTCATCGACAAGGTCGAGGCCCTCAAGCCATCCCTGGCCGTCACGCTCCTGGACGCCCGCTGGCACACCGAGCAGCGAGCCGCCGAGCAGGCCAAGAAGCTGATGGAGGACTACATCGCCAAGCAGGACCAGGCCAAGCTCACGATCGAGCCGTTCATCGCGTTCGGGCAGTTCATGGTCCAGCGCGGGCAGGCCGACGAAGGCCTGGCGATGATGGAACGCGGGCGTCCGTACCAGGACGCCAAGCGGGCGGAGATCGACCGCACCATCGGTGACACCCTCGCCGGCCTGGGCCGTGACGACGCGGCCTCCCAGGCGTACGAGCGCGTGCTCGCCGCGGGCGGTGACGACAAGAGCAACCTCGTCCGCCTGCGTCTGGCGGAGATGTACCTGCGCCAGCGCAAGTGCAAGGAGGCCGACGCGCTGCTGGAGAAGATCGGCGCGGGGACTCAGAAGGAAGACGCGACGGCGATGCTGCTGGCGGCCGACAGCGCCGACTGCGTGGGAGACTCCAAGCGTGCCCACGACGTGCTGGACCGCGCGGTGGCGACGTTCCCCGATGAGCCGATGGTGTACGTCAAGCGTGCCGAGTTCCTGCTGAAGGACGCGGCCAGCCGGCGCGACGCGATGGCCGACCTGGACGCGGCCCTGCGAATCCGCCCGGGCTACGCCCGCGCCCTGCAGATCCGCTCGGGCGTGTTCATGACCAACAACGACCTTGACAAGGGCATCGCCGACCTGCAGACGCTGGTGAAGGCCAACCCCCAGCTCACCGACGTGCGGGACAACCTGATCCGGGACCTGCTGGCCCGGGACCGCCGCGACCAGGCCGTGCAGATCGCCGACGAGGCGATCGCCGCGCGGCCGGGGGACCTCCAGGTCATGGCCCGGATGTCGGACCTTTTCCGCATCGCGGAGATGTGGCCCGACGGGGCCCGCTACGCCCTGATGGCGTGGGCGGTCAGCAAGGAGTACGACTACGGCATCCGCTGCCTCGAGGCGTTGCTGAACGATCCCAAGGGTGATCCGGCCCAGGCCGAAGGCATCCTGCGGACCTTCCAGGGGGACATCGCCCAGAAGCCGGCGCTGCTGCTCTCCCGCGCCAAGCTCCAGGCCCGCCGCAGCGGCGGAAACCTGGCGCGTTCCCAGAAGCAGATCAACGACGATCTTTCCGCCGCGATGGACCTGATCCCGCCGGAGCGGCTCGACCAGCTCCTGGCGTGGCGCAAGGACGTCAGGAGGATCTACGTCAAGCCGGCCGACGCGATCGCGTACCTCGGGGAGGCGGCCCAGAAGGTGCTGCACCGTGACTGGGCGCAGTACTTCCGCGGGGACATCCTCGTGAGCGAAGGGGCGTTTGACCAGGGGATCAAGGAGCTGACGGCGCTGAGCCAGAGCGCCTCGGACGAGACGGTCAAGGTGCTGGCGCTGCGTCTGATCGGGACCTCGTGGCTGGTGCACAAGGATCCGCAGAAGGCGGCCGACGCGTGGCAGGTGGGCCTGAAGGCCTATCCCGAAGACTGGGAGATGAACAACAACCTCGCCTACGTGCTGGTTCGCTACCTGGAGAAGGCCCAGGACGCCCTGCCGCACGCGGAGACGGCGGTGAAGAGCAGCCCCGACAGCGCCGACGCGCTGGACACGCTGGGCTGGGTCTACCTGAAGCTGGGCAAGCTCGACGAGGCCAAGAAGATGTTCGAGGCGTCGATCGGCAAGGCGGGGGCGACTTATTCCCGCGTGCCGGCGATGATCCACACGGGGTACTACAGCGCCGCCAAGAACGACTTCGCGACGGCGAAGAAGGTGGTGAAGGACGTGGAGTCGCTGCTGGCGACGATGGACAAATCCCGAACGGCCGAGTACCAGGCCGACCTCGACGAGCTGAAAAAGCAGATTGAAGGGAAATAGAGGGCCAGGCTCCGATACGCGAAGCCGACATCGGCCGATGTTCGTATGGATTCAAAGGACGCGGTGATGGTCCGAAAACCCGCCGCCCGCCGCTGACAGGAAATCGCCATGACAACCGTTCCCGCGATGGCAAGGCCGCCGGCCTCGCCCTCCAGACCGATGAGCCCCTCTGCCCCTGCGCAGGTCTCGACCATTGACCCGGTCAAGATGTTCCGCAAGTACAAGTGGGTGCTGGCGATCTCCGCCGTCATGGGCATCGTCCTGGGCGTGGTGGTGCACTTTGCCTGGATGAACATCTACCCGCTGTACAACGCAAGGGTGATCTTCCAGGTCTTCGCCGTGCAGAGCGACCCCACCGCCCCCGAAGGCGCGGGGCAGGTCGACGACGTCGCCTTCGAGCGCTTCATGATGACCCAGCGGTCGATCATGACCAGCGACCTGGTGCTCCAGAAGGTCGCCGAGGATCGCCGCCTGCAGAACGAGGCCCCCACCTGGGCCGCCGGATTTTTGGAGAACGGCGTTCTCAACACCACCGAGGCCCAGGCCGAGCTCAAGGACATGGTGTCGGCCCGCGTGCTCCCCCAGACGCGGTTCATCGAGATGTCGATCGGCTGGAAGAACCGCCAGGACGTGACCGCCCTGGTCAAGCTCTGGCGCGAAACGTACGAGACCGAGCTCCGCCGGCAGGTGCAGGAGAGCAGCGCGTCCCAGCGTGACGCGGTGCTGCGCTCGGTCGACGACATGACCAAGCAGATCAACGAGGCCCAGGCCCGCCGCGGCAAGCTGCTGACCGACAAGAAGATCGACGTCATCAATAAGCAGAGCATCGACACCCAGCAGAACCTGAGCGTCATCAACCAGCAGCTGGTAAACGTGATGCTGGACCTGGAGGCCCTCAAGACCCGCCTGGCGAGCTACGAGGCGGAGCTGAACAACCCCGCGGGCATCCAGTTCGGTGAAGCGCTGCGGGACGAGATCGAGACCCTCCCGGAGATCCAGAGCATCAAGCAGGTCATCACCACGCTCAACTCCGAGCGGCAGGCGATGATGCGCAAGTACACCGAGCAGCACCGCCAGGTGAAGGAGATCGACGTCCAGCTCGACGGGTACAAGCAGAGCCTGGAGACCAAGCGGGCCGAGCTGCTCGACCAGCGCTTCCGGGCGATGGTCGACTCCACCCGCCAGGGCGTGAACCAGCTCGAGGCCCAGCAGCTGGAGCTCAAGGACCGCCAGTCGATCAACTCCCAGCGCCTGCAGGAACTGACGCAGGTCCAGTCCCAGCTCGACGACATCGACCGGGCCATCCAGCTCGCCATCGAGAACAAGAGCAAGCTCGACCTGCGGCTCCAGGAGCTCAACGCCCTGCAGAGCCTTGACAGCTTCATGCGAGTGCTGGTCTTCCAGCGCGAGACGATCCCCACCGAGGTCGCCTTCCCCAAGCTCAAGATCATGCTGCCCGTGGGGCTGGTCCTCTCCCTGCTGCTGGTGAGCGGCTTCCTGGTGGGCAAGGAACTGCTGGACACCCGCATCAAGGGTCCGTCCGACGTGGCGATGATTCCCCGGGCGCGCGTGCTGGGGATGATCCCCGCGGCGTCGGAGGATCCCTCCGCCCCCGGCGCGGTGGAGACGGCCTTCCGGGACCGTCCCAAGGGCGTCATCTCCGAGAGCTTCCGCCAGGTGCGGGCGACGCTTTCCAAACGCATGGACCTGGCCGCGCACAAGACGCTGGTGGTCATCGCCGCGACGCCGGGCTCGGGCGCGACGTCCATTGTCTCCAACCTTGCCCTGGTGGGCGCGGCGGCGGGCCAGCGGGTGCTGGTGATCGACGCGAACATGCGCCGGCCGGCCCAGCACCGCATCTTCGGCGTCAACGAAGGCCCGGGACTGGGAGACGTCATCACCGGCAACGCCAAGCTCGAGGGCGCCGTGCAGCGCGCGGGGGATGATCGCCTCCACGTGCTCTCCGCGGGCTCCCGTGAGTTCCGCGCCGGGGAGCTCCTCGCCACCGACGCCATGTTCAAGCTCATCCGCCAGGCCCGTGAGATGTACGACCTGGTCCTGATCGACGTCGCGCCGGCCCTGGTCTCGGGGGACGGCATGGCGATCGCCAACCGCTGCGATTCGTCGATGCTCGTCGTCAAGGCGATGAGCGAGACGCGCGGCATGGTCGCCCGCCTGACCAACGACCTGAACGACGCCCGGGCGGAGATGCTGGGCGTGCTGGTCAACGGCGTGCGTGCCTCCGCGGGCGGTTACCTTGCCTCCAACATCAAGGCGACGCACGACTACCTGAACACCAACACCTGAACCGGCGGCAATCCCCTCTGGCCTCAACCAACGCACCTTGCATACCAGGCGAGGTGCGTTTTTTCTTCCCCCCTACCATGGCCCCCGTGCCGATCGCACTGATGCCTCGTTGCCTTGATGCCTTCTCACCATGCCCCCCACCGCCCGACAAGTCCTGATCACCGGCGGCGCCGGCTTCATCGGCTCCCACCTGGCCGAGCACCTGCTCGCCCGGGGTGACCGCGTGACGGTCGTGGACAATCTCTCCACCGGCCGGCGAGCCAACCTGCACCACGCCGCGGCGACGTGGGGGCACCAGTTGCGGTTCATCCACGCCGACCTCGCCGACGCGCTCAAAGACTTTGCCGGATCCACGACGCATCAGTTCGACGAGATCTACCACCTCGCCGCCGCCGTCGGGGTGCGGCTGGTGGTTGAGCAGCCGATCGCGTCGATCGAGACCAACGTTGAACAGGCGGCGGCGGTCCTTCGGTATGCACTTTCCTGCGCCCCCGGGGGTTCCCCGGCGCGGATCCTGATTGCCTCGAGCTCCGAGGTCTACGGCAAGTCCACCCACTCCCCATTCCGGGAGGAGGACGATGTGCTGTACGGCCCCACCACGGTGACCCGGTGGTCGTATGCCTTCTCCAAGGCGATCGACGAGTTTCTTGCGCTGGCATATAGCGCCCAGCGCGACCTTCCCGCGGTGGTGGTCCGGTTTTTCAATACTGTGGGTCCCCGGCAGGTCGGGGACTACGGGATGGTGCTGCCCCGGTTCGTGCGGGCGGCCCTGGACGGGGCGGCGCTGGAGGTCCATGGGGACGGGGGCCAGTCCCGCTGTTTCTGCGACGTTCGGGACGTGGTCAAGGCGCTCCCCCTGCTGCTGGGAAATCCCGCGTGCCGTGGACGAGTATTCAACGTCGGTTCAGATCAGCCGATCTCGATCGCCGCGCTGGCCGATCTTGTTCTGCGGACCACGGGTTCGGCTTCAACCCTGCGGATGGTCCCGTACACTGAGGTTTACGGTTCGGGGTTCGAGGACCTGCGGCAGCGCCGGCCGGACCTGACCCGGATCCGCGAGGCGGTGGGGTTCCGCCCCGAGATCTCCCTGGAGGAGACGATCCGGGCGATTGCCGGTTCGATGAGGATGGAGAGCGGGCAGTGATGTGGCAGCAGCCGCTAATTTCGCAGGCACCCGTGCCCCCGACGCCGGCGAGCGTCGCCCTCGACAGCCAGGTCCGCGCGGAGATCCAGTCGATCCGTGAGGACGTCGCCTCGATCGAGTCGGACGCGGCGGCGATCCGCCAACGGGCCGACCGCCTCGCCGAGACCATCGGCCTGGCCGCCCCGGGCACGGGCTCGGGCTCGTCGATCTCGCGCCTGGAGATCTTCCACAACTACAGCCCGATCCTGGTGATCGCCTTCCTGGTGACCCTCGCCACCACGCCCGTCATGCGGCGCATGGCCGTCAAGCACGGCGTGATCGACCGGCCCAACGAGGCCCGCAAGATCCACCGCCAGCCCATCGCCTATCTCGGCGGGGTGGGCGTCTTCCTGGGACTGATGGCCGGCATCCTGTACAGCTTCTTCGCCCAGGGCGTGGAAGGGCTGATGACCTTCCATCCCAGCAAGTTCCTGGACGCTGAGGGCAACCTCTTCCCGGTGCCGCCGTCGATCCTGCTGGGGATGACGGCGATAGTGCTGGTGGGGCTGCTCGACGACGTGATGGGGATCAGCCCGCGCGTCAAGCTGGGGGGTCAGCTCCTGGCGGCGGCGGCGCTGGCAATCGACGACGTCGGTGTTCGCGTCGCCGGCGGCATCATGAAGCCGATCGGGACGCTGTTTGGCGATCCCAACCTTGTGTACAACATCCCGCTGGGGATCGAGATCCCCTTCATCGCGCCCACCGGCTCGTTCCACATCGACCTGGTGTATTGGACCGGCACGGCGGTGATCGCGCTGTTCGTTCTGGGGGCCTGTAACGCCTCGAACCTGATCGACGGCCTGGACGGGCTGCTGACGGGGGTGACGGGGATCGCGTCGTTCGGGCTGATGGTGGTGGCGATCAGCCTCGCCCTGATGGACGACGGCCCGCGCGATTCCCAGCGGATCGTGCTGTGCATGGCGTTGCTGGGGGCGTGCCTGGGGTTCCTGCCGCACAACTTCAACCCGGCGAACATCTTCCTGGGGGACGCCGGGTCCCTGCTGATGGGGTTCACGACGATCGTGATCATCCTGACGCTGGGTGACAACGAGCAGACGCAGCTGGTGCTGGCCGGGATGATCATCTACGCGATCCCGCTGATCGACACCACGCTGGCGATCGTTCGCCGCAAGATGGCGGGCAAGAGCATTTCCAGCGCCGACAGCGACCACCTGCACCACATGCTCAAGCGGGCGCTGGGGGTGAAGGGGGCGGTGCTGGCGCTGTACATGCTGGGGCTGCTGTTCGCGGGGATGGGGATCTGGCTGAGCATGTCCCGGGCGCGGGTGGTGTACATCCTGGCCCTGATCTTCGCGTCGTTCATCGGGGTGACGGCGATCAAGATCGCCCGGAAGAAGCAGATCGAGGACCAGGCGGCGGAGTTCGACGCTGCGAAGGCTGCGGCGGCCGGACCGGGACCTGATCGGCGGGATCCGCCCACCTCGGGACCTACGGGCCCGGCTCCCGGATCCGGTGTGCCCGGTTCCACTGCGGCGCCGATCCCGACGCTGACGGAAGCGGCGAAAACCGCCTGACGGGCGGGACGCGGCCGCATCCGCAACCGGTATACTTGGCCCATGCCGGGCCCCGCGATACGTCCGATCCGTCTGATCGCCCTCATGAACCAGAAGGGGGGCGTCGGCAAGACTACGACCACGGTGAACCTTGCCGCGGCCTTCGCCCGAGCGGGGCGTCCCACGCTGGTGGTGGACCTTGATCCGCAGGCGCACGCCTCCCTGCACCTGGGCGTGGATCCGGGGACGGTCGAGTCGTCGGTGTACGACGTGCTGCTGGACCCGGGGTTCGACGTGCGGACGGCGATCCGGTCGGTGGGCAAGAACCTGGCGATCCTTCCGGCGCAGACGGACATGGCGGCGGCGGAGACCGAGCTCGCGCAGGCGCCCGACCGTTTCACGCGGCTTCAGAAGGCCCTGGCCTCGCTGGGGGACACATACGAGTTCATCCTGCTGGACTGCCCGCCGTCGCTGGGGCTGCTGACGATCAACGGGCTGGCCGCGGCGCGGGAGGTTCTGATCCCGATGCAGGCGCACTTCCTGGCGCTGCAAGGCGTGGGCAAGCTGCTGGAGACCGTCACGCTGGTGACGCAGAACCTCAACCCCAAGCTGCGGGTGTCGGGGGTGATTTTGTGCGCCCACGACCCGGCGACGACGCACGCCCGTGAGGTGGTGCAGGACATGGATCAGTTCTTCGAGCAGGCGCGTTCCCAGGAGGCGCCGTGGAAGTTCGCGCGGGTGTACCGGCCGGCGATCCGGCGGAACATCAAGCTGGCCGAGTGCCCGAGCTTCGGGCAGACGATCTTTGACTACGCCCCCGATGCGCCGGGCGCGGCGGACTATGCGGCGCTGGCGAAGGTGCTGCTGGCGGACTGGGACGCGATGCTGGCGCGGCTCGCCGAGCCCGCGGCGGTGGTGGTTCCGGCCGGGAGCGGGGCCGGAGCGCGGGCGTGATGCTGGCGAGACGGCGCGGGCTGATCATGTTCGGCTTTGGTGTGTACGCGGGCGTGGCGTTCATGCTCACGCACTGGCCGCAGCTGACGATCCCGATCCCCGGGCGGCCGGACTTGGAGGCGCACATGGGGCTGTTTGGGCTGTGGACCGTGATGTGCACGCTGAGCGGGATCTTCGGGCCGGCGCTCTCGGAACTGAACGTGTGGAGATCGGTGGGAGTCTCGATCGTGTACAGCGGGCTTGACGAGGGATCCCAGGGGATCCCTTTCATCCGGCGTGTGTGCGCCCTGGATGATTTCGGGGCCAACGCGCTGGGGGTGATGACGGCGGGCGCGGTGCTGCTGCTGGCGGCGCGTGTCGCGGCGTCCCGGCGGGGCTGAACGGACCGGGCCGCACGCGGCTCATGCTTTTTTCCAGGGGCTACGCGGATGTCAGGCAACCACAGGAAAGAGTTCGAGGGGCCGCGGTGCTGGGCGCTCAGCACGCTCGCCGGGGCGCTGCTGGGCTGGCTGCTGACCCTCGCCGCGCCGGCGGTCTACGCCGGTGATCATCCCCAGGTGCCCGTCTGGCTGGTGGCGCCGTTCGCGGCGCTGCTGCTGAGCATCGCGCTGATGCCCTTCATCAGCGTGCACTTCTGGCACCACCATTTCCCCGATGTCTCGTTCTTCCTGGGGGCGGTGGTCACGACCTACTACCTGATCGCGTTCGGGCGGGTGGACGCGTCGGGCCACTCGTACGGCGGCCACACCCTGCTGCACACGGCGCTGGAGTATTACTCGTTCATCGCGCTGATCGGCAGCCTCTACGTCGCCTCGGGCGGGATCGTGATCGACACGCGGGGGACGGCGACGCCGATGTTCAACACCGTGCTGCTGGCCGCCGGGGCGATCATCTGCAACATCGTGGGAACGACGGGCGCGTCGGTGCTGCTGATCCGGCCGTTCATCCGCTCCAACGCGGGGCGCATCCGGCCGCTGCACGTGGTGTTCTTCATTTTCATCGTTTCCAACTGCGGCGGCACGCTGACGCCCATCGGAGATCCCCCGCTGTTCCTGGGGTACATCAAGGGCGTGCCGTTCGCGTGGACGCTGATCAACCTGTGGAAGCCGTGGCTGCTGGTGGTGGCGACGCTGCTGGGGGTGTTCTATCTCTACGACCGCCGCGTGGGACTGCCCGCGCCGGCGGCGCCGCGGCCCGCCGGTGACGGCGCCCGGGGGCTTCGCATCCGCGGCGCGGGGGCGTGCGTGGCGCTGGCGCTCATCGTCGGGGCGGTCTTCCTGGACCCGTTTCTCAGCCGCGGCTTGGGGATGACGCTGACCGTGCCCGTGGGCCCGCTCGTGCAGATCCTCGTCGCCGGCATCGCGTTCTGGGTCGCGCCCAAGGCCTACCACGAGGCCAACGGGTTCTCCCTGTTCCCGGTGAAGGAGGTCGGCCTGCTCTTCGTGGGGATCTTCCTGACCATGATGCCCGCCCTGGCGTATCTCTCCCACCACGCGCCGGGATGGGGGATCAGCTCTCCAACGGCGTATTTCTTTCTCACGGGCTCGCTCTCGGCCGGGCTGGACAACGCCCCGACGTACCTGAGCTTCCTGCAGATGGCCTTCGGGGATACGCCCATCAACCGTGAAACGATCGCCGAGTTCCTGATGCGTCCGGATGGGCCGCGCACGCTCGAGGCGATCTCGCTGGGGGCGGTCTTCTTCGGGGCGGCGACGTACATCGGCAACGGGCCCAACTTCATGGTGCGTTCGATCGCCGAGGCGTCGGGGGTGAAGATGCCCTCGTTCTTTGGGTATATCGGGTGGGCGGGGCTCATCCTGCTGCCCGTGCTGGTGCTGGCGTGGGCCCTGTTTGTACGCTGAGATTTCCCGGCCCGTCGCGCCGGGCAGGAGCTTGCCGATGGCTTCGAATTCCCCGGTCTTGATCTCGTCCTGGAACGGTGTGCCGGCGCTGGACCGGGCGGGGGCGCTCTCCCGGCAGGGGATGGAGCTGCTGGAGGCGATCGTGGAGGGCATCGCCCTGGTCGAGGACGACCCGGAGGAGATGTCGGTCGGGTACGGCGGGCTGCCCAACGAGGACGGGGTGGTCGAACTGGATGCCGCGGTGATGCACGGGCCGCTGCACCGGGGCGCGGCGATCGCGGCGCTGCGGGGCGTGCGCCACGCCGCGGCGGTGGCGCTGGAGGTGATGCGGCGAACGGATCATTCACTGCTGGTGGGCGAGGGGGCTCGCAAGTTCGCCTTGGCGCTGGGGTTCAAGGACGAGGATCTGCTGACGCCCCGCGCCCGAAAGGCGTGGCTGGACTGGAAGGCGTCGCTTTCGGACCGGGACGCGTGGCTTTCACCCAACCAGTCGTCGGGGGGATTCGGGCAGGCGCTGTGGGCGGGATCGACCGCGCCGGGGTCACGGGCCGATGCGCCGGGGAGCGTGCCCGCGCCGGGGGACTCTCGAGCGCAGGCGCCCGCCGTGCCGTTCACCTTTGGCACGATCCATGTCTCGGGCGTTGACGCCCAGGGGGACTTGTACTCGTGCACGAGCACCAGCGGACTGAGCTACAAGATCGCCGGACGCGCGGGTGATACGCCGATCCTGGGCGCGGGGCTGTACACCGACAACGCCGTGGGCTCGGCGGGTGCGACGGGGCGAGGCGAAGCCGTCATGCAGGTGTGCGGGGCTCACGGCGTGGTCGCGGGGATGGAGGCGGGGCTCTCCCCCACCGAGGCGTGCCTGAAGGTGCTCAAGAAGATCACAAGCTGCACCCGCGAGAAGCGATTGCTGGACGCCCGCGGCCGGCCGAATTTCA
This sequence comes from Phycisphaerales bacterium, assembly GCA_044226385.1. Taxonomy (GTDB): domain Bacteria; phylum Planctomycetota; class Phycisphaerae; order Phycisphaerales; family UBA1924; genus JAEUJB01. Next base: position 238,617 of record JBGAHA010000004.1, on the reverse strand, counting down.
ACGTGACGCTGTACGCGGTGCGCAAGGACGGGGTGACGGGCTCGGCCTCGATGCACCAAGGGTACGAGCACGTGGTGCACGCGGGGGGCGTGACGGAGGTGAGGCCGTGCGCGTTCCTGTTTGAGCGCGGGGAGACGGCGATTCCGGATTGAGATGGAACTGCCGTGCGAGGGCTTCCCGCCATCGCGGAAAGCACTCTGCCGGCCTCAGCGGCGCTGGCGTTCGATCTTCACGCGGCCGTTGTTTTTGACCTTGATGGACGCCCCTTCCATGTCCCCGGCGAGGGTGAAGGATTGCACCTGCTGCATCGCATCGAGGGAGCCGCGGTCGGTGTCCCAGATGTAGGAGCCTTCGTAGCGTGTGTCGGTCAGGCGGAAGGCCTGGCCGGCGTCGGTCGCTTCGGAATCAAGGCCGATCGTGCCGCGGAAATCCACCGTCGCCTTGCCGCCGGAGGCCGACTTGAGGGTGTGGTCGGTGGTGAGGCGCAGTTTGCCCAGCAGGGCGAGGTCGAGGGTGTCGGCGTGCTGCCACTTCTCACCCACCCTCGCGGAGGCCTTGGCGTTGCGGACGGAGAAGATCGGCCCGAAGAGGTCCTTGACGCCCTGCGGATCGGTGATCGGGCCGGCATAGCGGCCGACCAGGGCGCTGCTGAGTTCGCTGCCGCCGGTGACCTGCGTGATCGAGCCGTCGGGGGCGACGGTGAGGGTGAGCTTGGAGCCGACGATGGGCTTGAGGGCTTCTACGAGCGATTCGGTGGGGTCGGCGGGCTCGGCGAGGGGATCGATCGAGAGATCCGGCTCGGGCTCGGTCGTCGCCGGCGCGGGAGAACCCGGGCGGGCCTTCTGACCGGGCTGGGAGCGCGAGGGCGAAGTCTTCGCCGGCGCGGGCTTGCTGGTGGAGGGCTTATTTGTCGCGGGCTTGCCGGGAGTCTTGCGCGCGGGGGACGTCGCCGCGGGCTTGCGGCTGTCGAAATCGACCTTGTTTTCCCCGGCGTCGATGTGGATCTGGAGGGAGTCGTAGATCAACTCGACCGTTGAGCCCTTCTCGGGGTCGGAGGAGATGGTCTTGAGGCGGAACTCGATCTGCTGGCGGCTGGTCTGCTTGGAGGCGGGGACTCCGGGCATCTCGGTCGAGCCGTCGTTCTCAAGATTCATCACGTACTTGAGCTCTTCACCGGCGGTAAAGCGGGGGCGAAGATCGACCTCACGCCCGGCGCCCGGCGTGGGGGACCTTTCAGGGGGCTGGGGCGCGGCGGACGCCCGGGGGACAAGGGAGGCGGGCAGGCCCACGGCGGCGCTGAGCAGGGCCGCGACGACGACATACCGCACCGACCGCCTGATGCCGACGAGTCCCATGTTCTTCTCCCGAAGGTGACGGAGATCCCCAGTCACCCTGTGCTACCGGGCCGATGGGCCCGGGTTCCAGATTCGATGTGGAGGATTGGCGTTAAAACCGCAGGTGGGCGGGACGGTCGTCGGGGCCCTTGACGTTGAGGATGGCCCGGGCGAGGGCCGTATCCGCGGGGCGGGTGATCTTGATATTGCGGACATCTCCCTGGACGACAACGACTTCCTCTCCCAGCCGCTCGACCAGGCTTGCGTCGTCGGTGCTGGTGAGGTCGGGCTGCTGGTAGGCCCTCAGGAGCAGTTCGCGGCGGAAAATCTGGGGGGTCTGGACGGCGTAGATACCGGCTCGGTCGACGGTGGCCTGGACGACACGCTTGTTCTTGGGAGCGTCCGAGTCTGCGGTCCCCAGGATGGCCGCGAGGGGGTCCTGGTGGCCTTGATCGGTGGTTTCGATGGTTCGCTTGAGGGTGTCGGGGCACTCAAGGGCGGGGATCACCGCGGGGAAGCGGGCTGCGGCGTCGAAGAGGCGTTCGACCATCTCGATCGGGGCGCAGGGGCGGGCGGCGTCGTGGACGGCGACGTGGGTGTGGTCGGGTGAAACTTCCTTCAGGGCGGCGGCGACGGTCTGGTAGCGGTGGGTCTGCCCGCCGCGGCAGAGGGTGACGCCCAGGAAGCCCAGGCGGTCGCCGTGGCGGAGCTTGAACTCGGCGAAGGCTTCATCGTCGTAGGGGCCGGCGACGATGACGGCGCCCACCTCCCAGTCGGGAGACTGGACCTTGCTGAAGAGCTCGACCGAACGCTGGAGGACGGATTTTCCGCCCAGGTCCTCGTCGAGCTTGGAACGAACGCCTCCGTCCTGCTGGTAGCGGCCCGAGGCCCCGGCGGCGGGGAGGATGATGGCGATCTTCATGCCCATGCATCAACGCTAGCAGAGGGGCGGGCTCCGCGGCCACCGCCGGGTATTGCCGGGGTCGCGGGGCCCGTGTCCGTCTTGCGGTGCGCCCGGCACCCATACGCTTTTGAGTCCGTCTCGGAGAAGATCATGGCCCCAGAAGAATCCCGTCCCGCTCCCTGGCTTATCGCCGCATGGCCGGGCATGGGCAATGTGGCTGTCATCGTCGCGGGATACCTGATCCGCGAGCTCAATATGCGCCAGCTCGGGGAGCTTCCGCCCGGGGAGCACTTTGACGTCAACGAGATCGAGGTAAGCCAGGGCGTGGTGGCGCCGCTGCAGATGCCGCGGGGGATGTTCTTCCGCTGGACCAACACCCGCGGAGGGCGTGACCTGATCGTGTTCCTGGGGGAAGCCCAGCCGACCACGGGCGTGTATCGCTACGCGCAGGAGCTGGTGGACGCAGTGGAGGCGATGGGCGTGGAGCGCGTGGTGACGTTCGCCTCGATGGCCTCGGCGCTGCACCCCTCCCGGAACCCAAAGGTGACGGGGGTGGCGACGGACCGCACCATGCTGGAGGAACTGCGCAAGGCCGAGGTGGAGCGGCTGTCGGACGGGCAGATCGGGGGGCTCAACGGCCTGCTGCTCGCCGCCGCGGCGGAGCGGGGGATTCCCGGGTTCTGCCTGCTCGCGGAGATCCCGTTCTTCGCGACGGGCGTGCCCAACCCCAAGGCGGCGCGGGCCGCGCTGAGCGTGTTCACCGTATTGACCGGGATCGATGTGAGCCTCGACGAGCTCAACAAGCACGCTGACGCGGTCGACCGGGCGCTCATCGACGCGTACGAGCGGATGAACGCCGAGCGGGACGGGGGAGACGATGAGGACGCCCCCGGGCTGGCGTCGGAGGAGGAATCTCCTGAAGCGGCCGCCGCGGAAGAGACTTCTGTCGAGCCCGAGGCGGCGGAGAATGTCGGAACTCCTGAAGCCGCCGGGCAGGCCCCTGCGTCGCCGGCGGGAACGACTGGAGAGACCTCGGCAACGCCCCCGCCCGCGGCGCCCCCGCCGGGGCATTCGCTCGATCCATCGTCTCGCCGGCGCATCGAGCAGATGTTCGAGGCGGCGAAGCTCAACCGCGGGGCGGCGGTCCACCTCAAGCAGGAACTGGACCGCCTGGGCGTCTTTCGGGAGTTTGAAAACCGGTTTCTGGACCTGTTCCGCCGCGCGAACTGATCGCGTGCGCAGGGCCGAGAACGATCACGCGGGCCTCATAGCGCCGGCGCTGCGAGTGCGTGCGGCCTTGCGCGTGTTACACAAATTCCGCTGCAAATGTAACAGCGGGGGAAGCCCGGGAGGCGCCATATTGCGCTTCGCGCGGCACGCCGCTTCGGCTAGCATGGCCGGGACTCGTTTCCCCCTGGAGATCTCATGCTCGACCTTGCATCCACGTTCCGCGCGACCGCCCGTGCTTCGTGCCTCGCCGCCGGGGCCCTCGCGCTTGGCCTGCTTGCCGCCCCTTGCGCCGCCCAGGATTGTCCCCCTGACGGGTGGATCCCGGTGTGGAGCGACGAGTTCGACGGCTCCACGCTCAACGGCGCCAAGTGGCGAGCGGAGAATGCGGCGCTGGTGAAGAACAACGAGCAGCAGTACTACTCCCCCACGGCGGTGACGATCGCCAACGGGTGCCTGACGATCAAGAGCACCAACGTGCCCCGGGGCGGACGGCCGTACACGTCGGGCCTGGTGGAGACGATCGACCGGTTCAGCCAGAAGTACGGCCGCTTTGAGATGCGGGCGAAGCTGCCCAAGACCAAGGGGATCTGGCCGGCGTTCTGGATGCTGCCGCAGAGCAAGCAGTGGCCGCCGGAGATCGACATCATGGAGCTGCTGGGCCACCAGCCGTACAAGACGTACATGACGCACCACTGGGGGACGTGGCCCAACGTGCAGTCCGAGGGCGGGTTCTACATCGGGCCGGATTTCAGCGCTGATTTCCACACCTTCCGCGCCGACTGGTACCCCGACCGCATTGAATACTTCGTGGACGACGTGATGCGCGTCAAGCACGTGAGCAACATCCCGCAGGAGCCCTTCTACATCATCCTGAACACCGCCGTGGGCGGCGACTGGCCGGGGAACCCCGACAACACGACGGTCTTCCCGCAGGATTTCGTGGTGGACTACGTGCGGGTGTATTCGTATGACCCCGCCCGCCAGAGCCTGACCAACCCGGGGTTCGAGGCAAGCCCTCCGCTCGCGGGGTGGACCAAGTTCGGCAACGCGTTCACGCAGGCGGGCCAGGCGTATTCGGGGACGCTGGCGGGAAAGATCTACGGCCAGTTCAACGGTTCGTTCAATGCGTCGGGGATGTACCAGGAGATCCCCGTCTCCGAGGGTGACCAGGTCCGCGCGGCCTCGAAGTGGTACAACTGGACGAACGATTACATGCGGGGGGACAACTGGTCGGAGATGCGCATCGAGTGGCGCACCGCGGCCGACCAGCTGCTCAGCTATGAGTCGGTGCGGACGCTGGACGCGGGGTCGGTGCGGGATACGTACCTGCCGTTTGATCTGCGGGGCGTGGCGCCGGCGGGGGCGAGCAAGGCGAGGCTGGTGTTCATCTTCTTCCAGCCGGGCCTGGCCTCGGGCGCGTCGTTCGTGGATACGGCGGAGTTTGGCGTGATCAACGGCTGCCCGGCGGACTTTGACCGCTCGGGGTTCGTGGACACGGTGGACTACGACGCGTTCGTGACGGCCTTTGAGGGCGGGTACGAGTGCGCGGACTTTGACCGGACGGGGTTCGTGGATACCGAGGACTTTGACGCGTTTGTGCGGGCGTTCCTGGGCGGGTGCTGAGGCGAGGCCAGAGGGTCTCGGAAGAAGGGCTGCGGCGCCCCCCAGTGGCCGCCGGATGACCAAGAAACGGCCTTGGGAGCTCAGGAACGGGGTTTTCTGAAACGTTACACGGCCCGCCGGGATGGCGGGCCGTTTTCTTGGTCGCTGCTGTAATCGCTTACAGGGGCGAGAATTACGCAAAACCCGCGTCGTTCCACGGGCCCTGGCCGGTATTTGCCCTTGACACCGCTTTCGAAAACCTGTTACTGTAACGCTTCATAAACACGTCTCCCACCGTTCCATGACGGTCGGACCACTCTCAGGAGACACGCCCGTGCACGCAGATCAGACGGCCACGTCCCGGTCGGGATTCACGCTCATCGAGCTCCTGGTCGTGATCGCCATCATCGCGATCCTGATCGGCCTGCTGCTGCCGGCGCTGGGCAAAGCCCGGGACGCCGGCCGCGCCGCCGTGTGCATGGCCAACACCAAGCAGATCGTGACGGCCGCGCACTTCTACGCCAACGAGAACAAGGACGCGATCTGGCTGGACATCTACACGGATCCCAAGACCAAGATGCGCCAGACCTGGGCCCGGACGGAGATCACCAAGGACGTGTGGGAGCAGGGGATCCTCTACAAGTACATCGCGTCGGCGGACAAGGTCACCGAGTGCCCCACCAATCGCCGCCGCGGCAAGGGGAACATGAAGACCACGCGCTCCGACGGGAACAACCTCTTCGGCAGCAACGGGATGCTCGACTTTGATTACACCATGGTGCGCTGCACGGGCGGGGCGAAGCTTGGCACGGAGATCTTCGCCGGCTACGTGAACCCTGATCGGCCCACGCCCCTGAAGCTCAACGCGACCGACGGCCGGGCGATCAACCGCTTCCGCTCGCTCCCGATCTTCGCGGAGGAGAGCACGATGTTCTACAACTCGGATATTCCCGACGGGCAGTGGTGCAACGACGACCAGATCACGATGCGCCACGACCGCGGCGGGTACCTGGGCTATCTCGACGGGCAGGTAGCGCTCTTCAAGGCGCCGACCGACGGGGACGAGTTCAACGAGACGAAATCCAAGGACTTTTCCGGGCAGGACGTGTACGTGAACCGCAGCGGCAGCGATACGACATGGTTCAAGATCTACGCGAACGACTCCAAGCCGCAGCCCTACGGGTGGATCAACGCGCCCAAGTACTGATGACCGACGAGGGGTTGGCCCGGCACGCTCCCCGTGCGGGCAGATCCACGGTGCTTGGGCGGTGTGGGCTGTTGTCTGGGGTGCTGGAGGCGTGACGGGACGGTTGCACGCCGGTGGAAGGATCGGAGTTACACGGATGGCATCAGTCAGGAAAATCGCGGCGAAGGCGGGGGTCTCGGTGGCCACCGTGTCTCGCGCGCTGAACAACCATGCGAGCGTTGGCGCGGAGACGCGCGAGCGCGTGCTGGCGGTCGCCAGCAGCGTGGGGTACTCCCCGCCGTCGTCCCGCAAGCTGGTGACGGCGATCGGCCTGGCGTACCCGGGTGAGCCGGTTCGCCCCGACTACGGCGCGTTCGAATCGGCGCTGCTCTCGGGCATCCTGCGGGGGCTCAACGACAACCGCTACGACCTCAAGATCGTCTCGATGCAGCGCGACAAGCTCCGCAACGAGACGTACACGCAGTTCTTCGCCCGCAAGGGCATCCGCGGCGTCATCCTGCGCTCCTTCGCCGACACGCGGGCGGTGTGCGAATCGATCGCGCACGAGGACTTCCCCGCGATCGTGGTCGCCGACCGGTTCACGTCCCCCGCGGTCAACTATGTGTGCACGGATTCCAAGGACGACAGCCGCCGCGCGGTGCAGCACCTGATCAACCTGGGCCACCGGCGGATCGCGATGGCGATCCACCGCGTCGCCGACACCGACCACGACGACCGGCGGCGGGCGTACTTCGAGACGCTGGAAGCCAACGGCTTTGCCCCCGAGGCGAACCTGGTGCTGGAGATCAACGCGACGACCGAGGGCGGCGCGGCGGCGGTGACGGAGCTTGCGAGCCTGTCAGAGCCCCCCACCGCGATCTTTTTCACGGATCCGCTGGCGAGCATCGGGGCGATGCGCCGCTGCCAGGAACTGGGGATCCGGATCCCGGCGGATCTGTCGATCATCGGATTCGACGACAGCGACATCCGGCACCACGTGTTCCCGTCGATGACGGCGGTGTGCCAGGACGCGAGCATGCTGGGGTGCGAGGCGGCGCGGTGGCTGACGGCGATGCTGTCGGGCCAGGCGCACACCTCGATGCGCAAGGTGTACCCGACGATGTTCGAGATCAACAAAACGACGGCGCAGCCGAGCGTCGAGCCGGTGCGTGTGCTCCCCGACGGAACGCGCGTGGCGGTGCAGGTCCCGGCCTCACCGGTGATGCCGGGGATCAAGGGGAGACGGAAGTAGTTCACGGAGATTCGTGACGATCACGATCGAGGGGAAGAGCGACCGGCGTAGGGCCGGGAAGGCTTGAACCGCGGCGTGTGCGACGGGCGGAGGTCTGAACCGGGTGGTCCGGCCATCAGTCACCCGCGAATGGTGCGAGAGACATGTTCACAACGCTTGGAGGAAGAACGATGCGTAAGGCACTCAGGTCGATGGTGGTGGCGGGATGTCTGACCGCGCTTGCGGCCAGCGCCCAGACGGCGTCGGCGCAGCTCGCCAACCCGGGGTTCGAGGATATCTGCGGTCCGGCCGCCGGCTGGACGACGTTCGGCAACGTCTCGAGCATTAACTTCTACACGACCAGCGGCGTGCGGGCGATCAAGATGTACGGCCCCTTCAACGCCCCGGTGGGTTACAGCGGCATGTTCCAGGACGCGCCCGCGGCCGAGGGCCAGGTGTGGGAAGCGTCGTGCGACGCGACCAACCCCTTCTGGGACTCGTTCACCTGGAACGGCGTGGACAGCGGCTCCCAGGCGTTCGTGGAGATCTCCTTCCTCGACAGCACCGACACGCTGATCACCGGCCCCCAGCAGTACATCTCGACCAAGCTGGGCGCCAACACGGGTGAGTCGCCCGTCAGCCTCTCGGTCAGCGGCGCGGTGGCGCCCGCGGGCACGGCGAAGGTGCGCATCACCATGGTGGTTGAGCAGTACAACTACCAGGGCGGCGCGGTGTGGTGGGACAGCGCGGTCCTGCAGCAGGCCAGCGGCTCCAACGTCCTCTCCAACGACTCGTTCGAGAGCCAGACCGAAGGCTGCCTGGGCAGCCCCTTCGCCCACTGGGTGAACTTCGGCAACGGCCAGGGCAACTTCAACGAGAACCCCCGCAACGGCAACTGGGCCGCCAAGCTCTTCGGCGGGTACAACGGCGATCCGGCCTTCTCCGGCTGGTTCCAGGATGTCGCGGCCGTCCCCGGCCAGAAGTTCCGGGCCCGCGGCTGGGGCACCTCGGTCATCAACGACCTGATCCAGGACGGCAACGACGTCTACCTCTCCATCGAGTTCAAGGACGAGTTCGGCTTCGACCTGGTCGGCGGGGCCGCGGCCTCGACCCACGTGCTGACGGGCGGGACCAACTCCCTCGCCTACGAGTTCTTCCAGACCGGTGACGCGATCGCCCCCGAGTACACCGCGTACGCCCGCGTCGTGATCTTCCAGCTCCAGAACGGCTACGCCGGCGGCGCCACCTGGTGGGACGACATCTCCTTCGGCTGCCCCGCCGACGTGGACGGCACCGGCTTCGTCGATACCGATGACTTCGACGCCTTCGTGCACCTCTTCGAGGACGGCGGTCCCCAGGCCGACTTCGACAACTCCGGCTTCGTCGACACCGACGACTTCGACGCCTTCGTGCACGCCTACGAGGAAGGCTGCTAAGTCCACCGACCGGGATTCTTCCGAACCGCCCCCGCCACTCCTCGCGGGAAGCCTCGGAAGCACGCCCGGGTTCTCTCCGAAACGCTCGATCCGGGGCCGGCGAAGGCCGGCCCCGGGTCTTTTCCGGCCGGGACCGTTCCCATCCGCTCTCCCCCGGACCTCCGCACGCCGCCCGGCCGTGATTTCTTTCTTCCCCGCGCGGCTCCCTCCATTTCAAGGTATCGTTGCGTCCGATGATCCGCGGCCGTGCCACATCCCTCGCCCCCTCCGCCTGGAGCCTGATCTCCCCCGCCGCGTGGGGCGTCATCGCGCTGGCGATCCTCAGCACCGCCTCCCTGGTCTTCTGGCCCAGCGTCAAGGGCGGCTCCCGGACGATGTGGACGTTTGCCCAGCCGCATTTTCGCATGTACGAACCGATCGTGGGCCGCTGGAACCAGACCCAGCAGCCCACTATCGATCTCAAGATGATCGGCCTGGTCTCCCTGGAGCGGCGCATGCTGGGCGCGTTCATGTCGGGCACGCCGTCGGCCGACCTGCTCGAAGTTGAGCGCCGCATCGCCGCCCGCACGTTCACCGGCCCGCTGGATTCCGTCGGCTTCGTCGATCTCACCGACCGGCTTAAGTCCGAGGGCCTGCTGGAGCAGATCAACGAGCCCAGCTTCGGCCCATGGGTCTCGCGCGGCCGCGTCTTTGGCCTTCCTCACGACGTCCACCCCGTCATGCTCGGCTACCGCGCGGACATCGTCGAGGCCGCGGGCATCGACGTGAGCACCATCAAGACCTGGGATGATTTCGCCCGCGTCCTTGCCCCGCTGATGAAGGACAACGACGGGGACGGCCAGCCCGACCGGTACCTTCTCAACATGTGGGAGAGCCACGACGACCACCTGGAGGTGCTGCTCCTCCAGGCCGGCGGCGGCTTCTTCGACGCCCAGGACCGCCCCGCCGTCGATACCGAGATCAACGCCCGCGTCCTGGGGACGATCGTGAGCTGGTGCAACGGCCCGTCCCGCCTCGCCGCCGACGCCCAGGACTTCACCGCGGGCGGCAACAAGCTCAAGGCCGACGGGTACGTGCTGTTCACCATCATGCCCGACTGGATGTGCGATGTGTGGCGGCACGAGCTCCCGCAGCTTGCCGGCAAGGTCAAGCTCATGCCCATGCCCGCTTGGGACCCCGGCGGGCGGCGCACCAGCGTCTGGGGCGGCACCATGCTGGGCATCCCCAAGACCGCCGTGAAGTCCCCCGAAGATTTTGAGCAGCTCTTTGCCTTCGCGAAGTACCTCTATTTCTCCGACGAGCTCGCGCGCGAGCTCTTCCGCACCGGCCGCATCATCACGCCGGTCAAGTCGCACTGGTCCGACCCCGTCTTCGACGAGCCCGACGAGTACATGAGCGGGCAGAAGTCCGGCCGCATGTACATCGACCTGGCCCCCACGGTGCCGCGGCGAACCTCGTCCCCGTACAACACCTACGCGCGGGCCCGCGTGCTGGACGCACTGGTGCGGCTCTCCGAAGAAGCTCGCCGGACGGGCGTCTTCGATCGGGCAAAGCTCGTCGAGATGGCCCGCAAGCACCTGCGCGACGCGCAGGCCCAGCTCAAGTCCCAGATCGACCACAACGCCTTCCACCGTGAGAATGACCCCGCGGGCACGGCGGTGTCACCATGAAGTCTCGCACGTGGGCGCCGTGGGCGCTGCTCTCCCCCTTCCTGTTGGTCTTTGGTGTTTTCTTCCTGTACCCGATCCTGCGGTCGCTCATGCTGTCGTGCGAGCAGACCTTCGGGGGCGGCGCTTCTGCGTTCGTGGGGCTGGAGAACGTTCGCCGGCTGGCCGCCGACCCGCTCTTCTACACGGCCCTCAAGAACACGGCGATCTTCACCCTGGGATCGGTCTTCATCCAGCTTCCCATCTCCCTGGGCCTGGCCCTGCTGCTGGAGACCGAGCGGCTCAAGGGCCGGGGGCTCTTCCGCGTGATCCTCTTCTCACCGGCGATGGTGGGCGTTGCGTTCTCGGCGATGATCTTCGGCGTGGTCTTTGAAAAGCGTACCGGGGTGCTCAACCGGGTGCTGCACGCGATGGTGGGCTTTGACCTTGACTACGCGTGGCTTCAGGAACACCTGATGAGCGCGCTGATCGTCGCGGCGCTGTGGATGTACGTCGGGTTCAACATGGTCTTCTTCAGCGCGGCGCTTCAGAACGTCCGCAAGGACATCTCCGAGGCGGCGGTGATCGACGGCGCGGGACCGATCGCCCGCTTCTTCCACGTCATCCTGCCCGCCATCCGTCCCGTCGCCGGCTTTGTCGTCCTGCTCTCGATCACCGGCAGCTTCCAGCTCTTCGAACTCCCGTACCTCATGCTGAACATGACGCCCGGCCCCGACAACCGCGGGCTGACGGTGGTCATGTACCTCTACCAGGCCGGGTTCGAAGCGGGGGATCTCGGATACGCCAGCGCCATCGGCTGGGCGCTCACCATCATCCTCATCGCGCTGGCCGCCGGCCAGCGCTGGCTCGCCCGCGGGCACAAGGACGAAGCATGACCCGCCCCGCCGCCGCGCGCTGGACCGCGTGGACCATCCTCCTGCTCGCCTCCATCGTCACGCTGTTGCCGTACCTCTGGCTCGCCTGCTCGAGCATCAAGGACAACCGCGTCTTCTTCGATTCCCTGCTGCTGCCCACGGGGGAGGGGGCGCTGGGCATCGACTGGTCGCACCTGACCATCGACCACTACATCCGGCTCTTCAGGGATCTGGACTTTGGCCGCAGCCTGGTGCTCTCGGTCTGCTATTCGTCGGTCACGGGCGTGCTCGCAACCCTCTTTTGCGCCATGGGCGGCTACGCGCTGGCGCGACTGCCCTTCCGCGGCAGCAAGCTCGTCACCACGCTCGTACTGGGCGCGGTGCTGGTCCCCGCTCCCCTCCTGCTCGCCCCCGGGTACGAGCTTCTGTACCACCTGCACCTGCTGGACACGATGACGGCGATGATCCTGCCGGCGACGGCGCCGGCGATGGGTGTCTTCTTGTTCCGCCAGGCGACGCTCTCGGCGATCCCGCGCGAACTGCTGGAGGCCGCCCGGGTCGACGGCTCCGGTGAGCTGCGGACGTTCTTCACCATCGCGCTCCCGCTGCTGCGGCCGATGGTGGGCACGTTCCTGATGATCACAATCCTGGGCGTGTGGAACAATTTCATCACGCCCCAGGTGGTGCTCCAGGATCCGCTGAAATTCCCGGTCTCCGTCGCCGTCGCGCAGCTCCGCGGGGTGTACTACCAGGATTACAGCCTGCAGATGGCCGGCACGGTGGTGGCGATCCTCCCGTTGCTGCTGCTCTTTGCCTTCATGCAGCGCGAGTTCATCCAGGGGCTCACCTCGGGCGCGGTCAAGGCCTGAGGCCCGTTCACATCCCCATGAGCCGGGATTCACGCCGATTTCACCGGCGCGGGTGCGGCGCCGTTCACGGAGAAGGAGGCGCCCCATCGCCATCCAAGGACTCCTCCATGAGCATCGACGCCGTCAACGACGAACGCTGCGCACACCTCTGCCACGAATGCCAGGACGCCTGCCTGCACATGATGGTGCACTGCCTCAACCTGGGCGGGGAGCACGCTTCCCGCGGCCACCAGATGGCGATGGCCGACTGCGCGGAGATCTGCGCCCTGGTGCACAACTTCCTGCACCGGATGTCTCCGCACGCGGTGCACCTGTGCCGGGAATGCGCCGAGATCTGCACCAAGTGCGCCGAATCGTGCGAGCGGCTGGGTGGAACGGACGACGCGCATCGCCGCTGCATCGAGGCCTGCCGCAAGTGCGCGGAGGCGTGCACGCACATGGCGGGCGTCATGATCCGCTGAGATCAGCCAAGGGCAGATGCGTAGATCAGCAGCCGGCCTCGAACGCGCCGACGAAGAGCGTGAAGTCGTCCAGGTCGACAAACCCCGAGCCGTCGAAGTCCGCCGTTTCATCCCCGGCTTCGAACGAGCCGACGAACGCGACGAAATCCTCGATATCCACGAATCCTGAGCCGTCGAAATCGGCGGGGCAGGAGTCCTGAACAACGACCTTGGCCCCGGCGCTCACCGTGGAGCCGCAGTCGCCTGTGAACTCCACCGTGTAGATGCCGCCGTCGGAGGGCTGGGCATTGCCGATCGAGAGCATCACGGGGTTGGCGTCTTCGCCCCCTGCAATCACGCCCGAAGAGCCGGAGACAGTTCCGCCGCCCACAGACGCCCCGCCGGGGCCATCGGTGATCGCCGCTCCGTCCCGCTTCCACTGGTACGACAGCGCGCTGAGCTGCGCCGCCGCCGTTGCGGAAAGCTCCACCGCGGCGCCGGGAGTCACCGTCGCCGGCTGCGGCTGGACGGCAATCCAAGGGGTGCCCGAATCAGTCCAGCGCGCGACGTTGACGGAGACATCGGTGCCGGCGATGGTGAGGTCGCCGCCGGCGATCAGGTCGTCGCGGTAGACCGCCAGCGAGTAGACGTTGTTGTTGACGCCAAGGCCCAGGGATCTCCAGAACGAGCCATTCCAGCGGGCGATGTAGCGGACGGGCTCGATGTCGGCGGTGAGGAACTCTCCGCCGGCGATGAGGTCTCCGTGGTAGACCGAGAGTGACCAGACGGGGCCGTCGGTGCCCAGGCCCAGGGGCTGCCACGAGCTCCCGTTCCAGCGAGCGATGTAGAAGGCCGTGCCGCCGCCCGCGGTGGTGAAATCACCGCCGGCGATGAGATCCCCGTTATAGACGGTCAAGGCGCGGACGGGTCCGTCGAGGCCGGTCCAGAGGGGGAGCCAGGAGTTTCCATCCCAGCGGGCGATGCGGTTGGCGGCACTGCCGTCGGCGAGGGTGAAGAAGCCGGCGGCGACGAGTTCGCCTTTGTAAACCGCCAGAGCGGAGACAAAGCTGTTCATGCCCTGGCCGATGGGGGACCATGCCTGGCCATCCCAGCGGGCGATGCGGTTTGCGGGTTCTCCGCCCGCGGTGGTGAATCCGCCGCCGGCGATGAGGTCCCCTTCAAAGACGGTGAGGGCCTCGACCCAGTTGTCCATTCCGGAACCCAGGGGCTGCCACGCCTGCCCGTCCCAGCGTGCGATGTAGTTGGTTTCCTGGTCGTCCGCGGAGGTGAAATCTCCGCCGGCGAAGAGTGAGTCACCCGAGACGGTGAAAGCGAAGATGGAGGGATAGACCGAGCCGGCCATGCCGTCTCCGAGCGGTTCCCAGCGGGCGCCGTCCCACGACGCGACGAGGTTGGTCGTGACGCCGCCGCCTTGGGTGTTGCCGCCGGACATGGTGAAGTACCCGCCGGCGATGAGATGGTCGTCGTACACGGTCATCGCCTCGGTGGGACCGTCCTTGCCGAGCTCAAGGGGGGACCATGCCTGTGAATCCCAGGAGGCGATGTAGAAGGCCGAGCCGCCGTCGGCGATGAAGAAATCTCCGCCGGCGAAGATGCTGCCCTGGTATGAGGTGAGGGCGTAGACCGAGGCGTTCATGCCCAGTCCCATGGGCTGCCACGCAGCGCCGTTCCACGACGCGACAGAATCGGCCGCTTGCAGGCCCGCGGAGGTGAACGAGCCGCCGACGTAAAGGGATTCGCCGCCGACTTCCAGCGCGTAGACATGGCCGTTGAGGCCCGGTCCCAGCGGCTGCCAGGCGGCGCCGTTCCAGCGGGCGATGCGCTTCGCGGAGTTGCCGCCGGCGACGGTGAACGCGCCGCCGACGATGAGTTCGTTGTGATAGACGCTCATCGCGTACACGCCGGCGTTGACGCCGCCGCCCAGCGTGCTCCACGCGGAGCCGTTCCAGCGCGTGATATTCGAGGAACCGGCGATCAGTTCGCCGTTGTACACCGCCAGTGAATAGACGCTTGACGTCGAGCCGCCGGCGAGGGGGGACCATGTTGTGCCGTTCCAGCGGGCGACTCGCTTGGCGGGGAGGCCGTCGGCGGCGGTGAAGCTGCCGGCGGCGACGAGCTGGTCGTTGTAGACCGCCAGTGCATAGACCGAGGGCACGGCGGGGAGCACCGCGCCGCTCATTCCCAGGCCAAGGGATTCCCAGGAGACGCCGTTCCAGCGGGCGACGTGGTTCGCCGAGACGCCGCCGGCCTCGGTGAAATCACCGCCGGCGATGAGCTCTCCGTGGTACACCGTCAGGGCGTTGACGGGTGAATCGGTGCCGGTGAGCAGGGGGCTCCAGGCGGTACCGTCCCACGTCGCGATGTTGCGGGCGATGTGAGAGCCGGCGATGAAGAAAGATCCGCCGACGACCAGGACGGGGGGCTTGGGTCCCGCGCCGTCGGGATCCCAGGTCGTCTGGCAGTAGACAAAGCCGTCGAGGCCGGGCAGGCCTTCTCCATGGACCCAGCCCTCGCACTGCGCCTGCGCGGCGGGCGCGAGCAACCCCGAGAAGGAGGCGACCAGGGCGAGGAGCATCGGACGAAGCCACCTCGCCGCGCCGCCCACGCCGCGGGCCACAGGGGAATCACTGCTCAGGCTCGAAGGATCGATCTTCACAAGACAACCTTTCCATTCCATTCGCGGGAGGCTCGAACATCCTCCCCCCGCGCGTTTTCATCTGTACCAGCACCCCATCCGCATAGCGTGCTGTGGCCCTGTGGCCCTGTGGCCCTGTGGCCCTGTGCCTCAGCACCCCGCCTCAAAGGCGAGCACGAACAGGTCAAAGTCCACCGTGTCGACGAAGCCGCTGCGATCAAAGTCCGCCGCGTCGGTGCCGGCCTCGAAGGCGCCGACAAACGCGTCGAAGTCGTCCCTGTCCACGAACCCGCTGCGATCAAAGTCTGCGGGGCACAGCACCGGCGTGACGTCCTGATCGGAGAGGGTCTTGAGGAACGCGACGATCGCCAGCTCCTCGTCGTAGGTCAGGTGCAGGTTGCCCAGCTCGGCGATATTCACATTCTGGGGGATTTCCGGCGCCGGCCACGGCTCGACATCACGGGTGTTGTAGAAGTGCACGACCTCTTCGAGGCTCTTGAAGTAGCCGTTGTGCCCGAAGGCCTTGACGAACTGCCCGTCGGGCCTGCGGTCGACGTTGCGCAGCGTGGGAACCTTGTGCTTGCCGATGTTTGGGCCAAAGACGCTCTTGGGGAACCCCGCCTGCTGGAGGAACCCGCCCAGGCCGGGGTCGGCGAAGGCTTCCCCATCGGGGTTGAACTCCGGCGGCATCGCGTAGAAGGGGTTCTCGGGGTTGCGCGGGATGCCGATGTTGTCGTAGGTGAAATCGGTGAAGAGCGGCGGCTCTCCGTTGGGGCCCGGGTCGCTGGGATGGCATCCTGCGCAGCCGGCAACGCCGTTGAAGAGCGCCAATCCGATCGCCTCCTGCCGGGAGAGCTGGGTGCGTCCGGCGAGGTATTCGTCGTACTTGGAGTTGAAGGGGTTGACCTCACGCGAGCGCTCGTAGGCGGCGATGGACTGGGCGATGCGCTGGTAGGCGTACTGGGGATCTTCTCCGGGCGCGGGAAGAGAGTCGCTGCCCCACACGTCCCGGAAGAGGGAGGCGTAGTTGGCGCTGGCGACCTTGGCGACGACCGCGCCTTCGTCGGGGTTGTTCTGTTCCAGGGGGCGAAGGAAGGGCTGGAGGGCCTGCTCGGCGAGGGGATCGCCCAGCGTCCAGCCGGTGGCGCGGCCGTCGAAGAAGACGCCGCCCACCCACGTGCCGTCTTCACTGTGCAGCGGGGGGCTGTCCCCGTTGTAGGCGATCCCCGCGGGCTTGCGGTTGCCGAACAGGGACGAGATCGCCCCCGCGTGCACCGCGCCGTGGGCGTTGACGTCGGAAAGTGGGTTGGTGAATCCCGTCTGCTGGCTATGGCAGGAGATGCACGACTGCCCGCCGGGGGAAGACAGGTTTGAATCGAACATGATCGACTTGCCGAGCTGCTCGATCGGGGAGAGATCCTGGCCCTGGCCCAGGAAGGCGACCCAGGCCTCCTCGTGGTTGTTGTGGATGCCAACGCCGACGATGGTGAGTCCATCGGCGCTCACGCCGTAGGCGGCGGTCAATGCCCAGCCGGTCAGGTCGACGCCGCGGGCGAGAAGGTACGTGTTGAGGTTCGTCAGGCCGAGGCTGGGCGTCCAGAGGAAGGCGATATCTCCGGAGAGGGCGGCGCTGTCCCCCACCACCACCGTGCCATCGGCGCTCACGGCGCGGGCGATGGTGAACTCAGCGCCGGGGATCTTGCCGAGCTTCTCCAGCCCGCCGTGGGAGGTCCAGCGGAAGGCGCACAGCCCCTCGGTGGACCTGCCGTACCCGACGATCGCCGAGCCATCGGCGTTGGTGCCGAAGGGGATGGTGAAGTTGCCGTTCTCCAGCGTCCCCAGGTTCTGCATCGTCCCCCCGTCGGGAAGACGGAAGGCGCGGAAGTCAAACGAATCCTCGCTGTCGCTCACGCCGACGATCACCGCGCCGTCCCCGCTGATCGCCTCCCCGTACGAGTTGGTCCCCCCCGGCAGCGTCCCCACGCTCTGCATCCCCGTGGAGGTCGTCCACCGGAAAGCGCGCAGGTCGAACGAAAACTCGCTTGCCAGCGTGCTGTACCCCACCACCACCTTGCCGTCGTCGCTCACGCCCGTGCCGACGGAGTACGAACCCTCCCCGCCCGGCAGCGTGCCCAGGTCCGTCATCCCCGTGGAGTTGGTCCAGCGAAACGCCCGGTAACCGGTACTGGGGGAGCTGCTGTACCCCACGACCACCTTGCCGTCGGCGCTCACCGAAACGCCGCGCGAATCCACCGCGTTCGCCGGCTTGCCCAGGTTCTGCATCCCCGTCGAGCGGCTCCAGCGGAAGGCACGGTCACCCAGCGTGGACGTGCTCGCCCCCACCACCACCGACCCGTTGGGCGTTACCGCGTAGGCCTGGGAATCGGTCCCGCCCGGCAGAACGCCCAAGCCTGTAAATGAGGGGGGCAAGGCGCAGGCGGAGCCGGCGCACGCCATCGCCGCGGCAAGGGCCACCGACTGGGACCGATTCGAGCCGGATCGGCCTCCCAACCAACGTACGGGCACGTTCATCATGTCTCTTTCCTGGTCCAATCCCGCGGGGCGGGAGGAGGCATTCCACGTTCAGGAGCGCGAACGGTTACAAGACATCGCCGGCCGGTTTTCCCGGCCGTGCGACCGCCGCGGGGACGTCTCGCGATCACGCTGAACTGAATTGTACAAGCGCTTTGCGGGTCTTGAAACCAGAATCGCCGCAAGATCGATCACAACGATCCCCAGCGCGAGCGGGCGTTATCGACCTTTCGCCTCCGCGCCGCAACAAACTCCAAACGCGTACCGCCCGTGCGGCGGGCCGCGGTCCTCGGACGGCAACCGCGCCGCTTCGCCTACTACCATCCGCCTTATGGACCCCACCCAGCGCATCGCCCAGTTTGAAGCCATGGTCCGCCCCGAGGCCGACCCCAACAACGACATGGCCTGGTTCAGCCTCGCCAACGCGTACAAGGACGCCGGCCGCCACGCCCAGGCCGCCGCCGCCTACACCCGCTGTTTCGAACTCAACCCGGCGATGTCCAAGGCCTACCAGCTCGCCGGCCAGGCCCTCATCGACGCCGGGGACACCGCCAAGGCGGGACAGGTGCTGACCGAGGGGTATACCGTCGCCGCGCAGCGCGGAGACCGCATGCCGATGAAGGCGATGGGTGAACTCCTGACCTCCCTCTCCCTGCCGATCCCGCAGATTGCCTCCAAGGCGACAGCGGGACCCGCCGCCGGCGGCACGCTGCCCGACCTCGCCGGCGCATTCATGTGCCGCCGCACGGGCAAGCCCGGCACCAAGCTGGCGCGGGCGCCCTTCCGCGGCCCCGTCGGGCAGTGGATCTTCGACAACATCTCCCGGGAAACCTGGGAGGCCTGGATTGCCCAAGGGACCAAGGTCATCAACGAACTGCGGCTGGACCTCTCCAACGACGAAGGCTCCAGCACCTATGACCGGCACATGCGCGAGTACCTGGGCATCGACGACGAGCTCTACGCCGAACTGACCGCCGCGCGGGCGTAACCAGGCCGCACGCCGGGCACGCGCCATCCCAAAAACAAAGGCGGCCGCGTCGTGTGACACAGCCGCCCGGAGGGAGAAAGAGAGAGCTCGGTGATCGGCGAATGTCGCCGGGGTCAATCCTGTTTCGGGTCCACGGTCTCGATCGCGTCCTGCGCATCGGCCGGGCTATCCAAGAGCATGATCACTCAAGAAGATCTTGTCAAGCCCGAAACAACTTTCGGGCATGCGGTAAACACCACTGTGGTGCGCACGAGGCAACAAGTGCGCGTCCGGGGTCTTACGAGAGAAGGTCGGTCACCGTCTTGCAGTTCTCGGTGAAGTTCTTGCGGATCTCCTCGAGCTTGTCGACGGAGAGCTTGAGCTCCTCGCGGACGGCGGGATCCACTTCAAGGCTGGGAAGATCGAGGCGGAACCCCTGGCCGATCCCCGCGGCGAGGCGGTCGGCGACGTAGACGATGCTGGTCAGCTTGCGCTGATCGGGGGGAAGTTCCAGGGGGCGGTGGTGATAGCCGGTGACGGTGGCGAAGCTCTTGGGGAACTTCCACTTCTCGCACAGGCCCGAGCCGAACTCCTGGTGGCTGGCGCCGAAGAACTCGGTCTCCAGGGCCATGAGGTCGACGGTGGGCGTGCCGCTGGGGTCGACGGTGACCTTCTCCATGACGTCGATGAGCTTGGAGCGGTCGAACTGCATCTCGACCATGAGGCCGATGTCGTGCATGAGGCCGGCGAGGAAGGCTTCATCGGAGATGCCCAGCTTGAGGGCGTCGGCGGTGATCTTCGCCGCGGCGGCGGTCAGGGTGGAGTGCGTCCAGAGGTCCTTGGCGGAGAAGCGGGCGGTGAGCTCACCGCCGCGGAAGAGCTTGGCGAGGCTGGCGGCGATGGCGATGTTCTTGACGGCGTTGAGGCCGAGCATGACGATCGCGCGGTTGATGGAGGCGATCTGGCCGGGCAGGCCGTAGAAGGACGAGTTGACGACCTTGAGGATGCGGCTGCACATCGCCGGGTCGTGGGAGATGACCTTGTGCAGGTCCTGCGCCGTGGACTTGGGGTCCTCGACCAGCTCAACGATCTTGAGCGTGATCTCGGGCAGCGTGGCGATGTGGCTGATCTCGCGGATGGCCGCGGAGACGACTTGCTGGCGTTGTTCAGTAGCCGTTGTCATGCAAACTCCCCGGGACTCTCGATGGACCTTGGTTCCGCGGCGTGGCGGGGGCCTTTCACCGGACCCGTCTGGCATGAACATCGGTTGAACTCGGCGGGTACTTTCGGGGACGCGTCCATGCCGCGTTCGTTCGGCGCGATTGATCTCCGCGGGCTGGCGTGTAACCGCGCGTGGACATGCCCGGGGCTGCCCGATAACGCCCGCGACGGGGTCAACGCCTTATGTGTTATCGCGTGAGCTTGGCCCGCAGCAGGTCGGCCCGCGCTGAGCGGCGCTGGTCCTGGTCCATTTCCCGGCCCAGGACGCGCTGCAGGTGCGCCGGCTGCACCAGAAGCATGAGGTGATTCACCAGCCCCTGGTCGATGTTCTTAACAATTCCCAGCACGGCCCCCAGCCGAAGGTGGCTGAGGAGCTGCATCGCCTCTTCCGCGGAGGCGAGGCGGGCGTTGCTGAGGATCCCCAGGGCCCGGAAGATCTGGTCTTCCACGGCGGCGAGCCGCTTGGTGGCGATCGTCCGGCGGGCGACTCGCTCGTATTCGACGACCTTGGGGATGATCTGGGACTCGAGTTCTTCCAGCACCTGCCGCTCGGACTTGCCCAGCGTGGTCTGGTTGGAGATCTGGTAGAAATCACCCGCGGCGTCGGAGCCTTCCCCGTAAAAGCCGCGGACGGCAAGATTCATGTCCGTCGCCGCCCGCTTCACCCGCTCGATATCCCCCGTGAGACGCAGGCCGGGGAGGTGCAGCATCACCGACATCCGCAGCCCCGTACCCACGTTGGTCGGACAGGCCGTCAGATAACCGAACCGGGACGAGTACGCGTACTGAAGGTTGGCCTCCAGGCGGCTGTCGACCTGATCGATCTCCTGCCAGCACTCGCTCAGGGCCAGGCCTGTGCGGATCACCTGGATCCGCATGTGGTCTTCCTCGTTGACCATGACGGAGACGCGCTCGTCGGGGAGGGAGATGGCGACGCCGCGCGGATCGTCGGGCCCGGGGCCGGTGGGCCCGCCGCTGGGGCGGCTCTTGGCGTGGTGCTTGGAGATCAGGTGCCGCTCCACCAGGAGTGTCCGCTCCAGGGGCGTCGCCTCGTGAAGATCGACCCAGAGCAGGACGGGGGAGAGGCCCGCGGCGATGACGGCCCGCCGGCAGAGTTGGAGGCTCGCCTGGCGGTGAACGCGGGTGCCGCGGTGCGGGAAGGGGCAGCCGGCGAGGTTGCGGGCGAGCCGCACGCGAGAGGACATGACCACATCGCTCGCCCTCCCCTCCCCGCGCAGCCATTCGGTGCGTGATTCAAAGGAGAGGCTGGGGGGGATGGAGGCCATGGCGGGTGGGTGCTCTTTCAGACGGCCGAGGGGGGCGTGCCCGGGTCGGCGAGTTGGCGGATCTGGTCCCGAAGCGCGGCGGCCCGCTCGTACTGCTCGGCGAGGACGGCGTGGTCGAGCTGCTTGCGGAGGGCGGCGATGCGGACGGCCCGTTCGGCGGCGTGATCTTTGTCTTCTCTGGGCGCGGGGGCCTTGCAGGCGATCTTGGATGGAACCTTCCCCGAGTGCCGCAGGCCGCCCTCGTGGGCGCGCTCCAGGAGCGGTCCGAGCTGGCCTTCGAAGGCGACGTAGCAGTCCGGGCAGCCCAGCCGGTCAACCTGTCGGAATTCGGTCCAGCTCATGCGGCAGGTGGGACATTCACCGACGGGCGCGGATTTGGACAGGATTGTCGGCGGGGCCATGCCCGTCGCGACCACGTACTTGGTCAGAAGCTCGGAGAGCGGCACGTTGGTCTGCGGACCCAGACCGGCCTGGCGGGCGCAGTGCTCGCACAGGTGGGTCTCGAACCGCGCGCCCTCGCGGATCGTGATCTCCTGGACCGTCGCCTCGTTGTCGCACCGGTCGCATTTCATGCCATTGACAGTGTAGGTCCCGATCCCCGGTCCCTTCCCGGTCAAACTCCCGCGTGGGACGCCGACCCGGTCATCACCCGGGCCCCCACCATCTCGATCAGCCGCTGCGCCATCGCCTCGTGCGTGAGGTCCGCCCGCACGCGGCGAGCAATCGCTTCCGAACGTTCACGCCGCCACGCCGGGTCCTGGGCCTTCTCGATCATGGCCTCCAGCGCTGCTTCGCTCGAGAAGCTGGCATCCACCATGGGGAGCACCAGCCCCACCACCGCGTCGTCGGCCTCCATGATCGCCGGCGCCTTGAGCGGGATGGGACAGAGCCCTTCGGCTTCCCAGCCCGGCAAGGGGGGCAGCCCAGAGGTGCGGATCAGGTCGGCGACGGCTCGAAGTTCCGCGTGGTCGCGCACGGGCACCATCGCCGCGCCGTTCTCCACGCGCGCCGCGGCGGCGGCAAGGCCTTCCCCGAGTTTCAACCGGACCGATCGCATCGCCGCGGGCAGCAGCGGCGAGACCGTGGGCCAGACCAGCCGGCACAACGCAAGCCCACCGGCGAGGGCACACTCGAAAACCCGCTGGTGCATGGGACCGTGGTACGACGCGTGGAGATGCACCGTGGCACGGGCGTAGGAATCTCGAAGATCGTCCCCATGCTCGATGGTTCCCGCGGCAAACTCGGCGAGGGTGGGATGCGTGTCCCAGTTCTTTCCCTGCAGCCGCAGATTCCAGCCCCGGCGGCGGGCGATCGCCCCCGCCCAGCCGGCGACCTCGTGGCGCAGCACGCGGTCTGCGAGGGGGATGACATAGGCGTGCGTGAGCACCGAGACCGCGCGGTCGTTGGCTTCGACGCCGGCGACATTCCGCACGGCGCTGAGCACGCCGTCACGGATGATCTTCTTCGCTCCGGTCTTCCAGATCGTGCGGCCCATGTCCATCGCCAGCGGGCGGAGCAGTTCCATCGCCCGCGGCAGCACGGGATCTTTTCCCGCATCCTTCACGAGGCGATCGTGCATCGCCTCGGGCGTCTCCCCGTGGTGCGTGGCGAACACGATCTCCACGCCCTGGGCGGGCGCGACACGTTCGCCGGAGGAGAACTTCGCGCTGCTGACCACGATCGGCATCGGCAGGCAGCGTGAGGCGGGGTAGCCGAAGCGGTTCACCAGTTCTGTCAGCCGCACGCCCGCCATGAAGTCCATCGGACCCTGCGCGGCGCCCAGGGATGGATCGAAGAGGTGCGGCATCGCGTCCTGCACCCAGCAGATGAACGGGATGTTCGCGGGGAAGTTGGCGCCCATCGTCGCCCGCGGGTAGTTGATCAGCACGATCATGTCGGGCTGGAATTCGGCGATCTGGCGCAGGTAACCGACGCTGGAGAGGCTGGAATGCTCGTCGGGCTCCATGAAGACCCGCGCCTGGTGGCCGCCTGCGGTGAAGGCGTCGGCAAGGTCCTGGCTCGAGTAGCGGACAAATGTCGAGAAGCGGCACGTGGGGATGAGCACCCGCAGCGGCTCACCGGATTCGTACCGCTGCTTCCACCACGCGGCGTCCCGCCCGCGATAGAGGCCCTCCACCTGCTGGGAGAGCTTGACGTGCTCGGCCTTCTGCTCGGCCTCCATCGCCCGCAGCACCTGCTCGATGGGCGGCTGGGCGCGCTGGCGGGTGGCGAGGACCGGGATGTACTGCCCGACCAACGCGGTTTCCAACCGCGCCGCCATCGACTCGGCGAGCTGGCGGGCGGCATCGGGTCCGGTGAAGACTTCCAGGCGTTCCTGGGAAAGCAGGCCGCGAAGGTCGGCGAGGGACATGCCCTCAAGCAGTTCCACAGGATCGGCCTGCACGAGCATGACGCGGCGGCGAAACCCGTTGAAGGGGGTGGAGCTCGCCTCCATCAACTCCCCGAAGATCCACGGGGGGCACAGCCCCTCGATGACCAAAGGGCGGCCCAGCAGCTCGGTCGCCGGGACGGCCTGCGCGGCGAACTCCCTCGCCTGCGTCCGCTGATCCGACATGCTCAGGCATGCGCTCAGCCCGCGCGTGCCCGCGGGGCGGCGCACGACGTTGCCGTCGATGGTCCGGAAGCACTCGACCTGATCGACCTGCGCCTGCCACCGATCAAAGGCCTCCCTGCACCTCGCCCCCGCGCCCGGGTGTGTTGAGGCGAGGGCTTGGAGGTTGACCGTCGCCGCCCCGATCCGCTCGGACCCCGTGATGCGGTCTGATCCCAAACGACCGAGGATGGACCGAAGCTGGACGACCCCCTCGTGCGTTGCCGCCTCCGTGGGGAGAAGGTCGAGGACCTCCGAAGCGATGGTTTTGAGCCCCAGAGACGCGACGTTTGCCGCCGCAAGGAGCACCAGGGTGACATCGTGGGGGGCGATGTCGATGGCCTTGGACGCCACGAGCAAGAAATTCCAGGGTTTTCCTTGGTTTCCCAGGGCGATGATGTCGGCCCTGCTGAACGACCGGCCCTGCGTGGGAGGCGGAGCGGCGGGAGCCTGGGAAGGCTGGAGGGGAGAGAGCTGGCTGATGGAAGGGCTCCGGAGGAATGTGAACGGAGAGGCTCGCCCGTTATCGGTCGGCCAGCATCCCCCCTTGGAGAATCCTGCCCGGCTTGGGTGCATTTGGGGGTCGGGAGGGGATTTTCTCTCTTGGGG
Organism: Phycisphaerales bacterium; assembly: GCA_044226385.1. Lineage (GTDB taxonomy): Bacteria > Planctomycetota > Phycisphaerae > Phycisphaerales > UBA1924 > JAEUJB01. The sequence continues at coordinate 213,982 of JBGAHA010000004.1, read as the reverse complement.
CAGCGCCGACGCGCTTTTTTACACACCCGTTTCAAAATGATAAATCCAATGCCGGGCAATGCTTACATATCGACCCGCCCGGCGTCCTTCCATTCCTGCGCCGATTCAAGTTATACTGCTCATCACGGTGACTCGCGGCACCGCCATAGTTGAGGGGACGGACATCATGATCAGCCGACACATTCTGGCGCTCGCCGCCGGGATCGTCTTCACCGCGCCGCTGGCCACCGCCGCCGCGGGTATCTCGGTTTCCTCCAAAGCGGTGGTCCAGGTCATCTTTACGCAGGTTCGGGAGATCCCGACCTCCCACGCCGCCGGACGGGCGGGATTGTCGTTCCAGACGGGCCTTTCGGGGTTCGGCTACTCGGGCGGATCGGCCGAGGACGCCCAAAGCGACGCCATCGTGGACCTGGGGTTCCTGGGCGGGTTCCCCGATGGAAAGGCGCCGGTGCCGGGTACCGGTGCATATATCGGGTTCAACCCGTATGCCTCGTGCTCGGAGGCCGGGGATGCCTACGGGATCGGTTCGCTGTACTTTCAGCTCGCCCTGACCGACAAGACGGCGGGCCAGAGCCGGTGGGAAGTGACCTGCGAGATCACGTCGTGGGTCTGGGTGACGGGCTCGTGCGACTCCCTGGAACTGTGCAATTCGTACTGGTCGGCGACGGCGGGGTTTGATATGACCGACGCGAACTCGGCGTATGAACAGACGCTGGTGACCCAGAGGGGATACCGGCCGATGACCACGACGATGGAGTCGGGTCCGGCGCAGACCGTGACCATGGTGATTCAGGGCAGTCCGGAGACGGATCCCGCGCAGGCGGTGATGAACCTCAAGACCGAGGCGGAGGCGACGGCCCGGGCCGAGGGTTTGGATGGGTCCGTGACGTTTGAATGGAATTTTGGCATCGATCGGGACGCGGACCGCACGACGAAGTAGTCTCGCGCCGATGATGCAGTTCCTGAAGGGGATGCGGGCCAAGACGCATTCTGTTCGGGGCTCGGGGTGCTCCGCCGGACCTTTTTGCAATCCGGGGGGTATCACCGAGCGATACAACTCGGGACGCGGCGCGAAAGACGACCGGGGGTCAGGACGGCCCGGTGGTTCCTCGCGTTGACGGATGGTCGTGGCGGCGCGACAATCCGGGCACGTCTCGGGGGCCGGACCGCAGGATCAGGAGAGTGTCATGACGACCCGCATCGGTGTCGGTGGTATGGCTTCACTCGCCGGCCGCGCAGGCCCGGTAACCCCCGGCGCCAGGACCCGCGGCGGCGCCGTGGGAATGGCGGACCTGCTGGACCGTCTCGAGCCGCGCGTGATGCTCGCGGCCGACCCGATCACGGCCGCCAACCCGCTGTGGTCGGCGGTCAAGACCAGCCAGACGATCACGCTCGACGGCGTGATGTCGGAGGCGGCGTGGGCCTCGGCGGCGGAGATCCGCCGGTCGGAAGCCTTCCGCTACGACACCTCGGTGGTCATCAAGATGCTGTACAGCTCGACGGGGCTGTACATCGGGGTGGACGCGACGGACGCGACGCTGTGGAACGACGGCAAGGGTTCCAACGGGGCGGCGGCGCGGTACGACATCGAGACCGACGACTCGATGACGTTCTACTTTGACTCGAACAACTCGCGTGACGAGTACTTCCAGAGCACCGACCGCGGGTTCGGCGTGAACCTCGCCAACCCGACGGACCCCTACACGGTGGTGCCGGTGCAGGGGCAGCGGCTGAAGCTGGTGAAGTACATCAAGGGCTCGACGCCGGGCCTGGCGGTGGACACCAACCCTGGCGGGACGATCCCGACGGACCTCTTGTGGTTCACCAAGGCGACGGGGACGTTCAACGACAACAGCGACGTGGACACAGGGTGGGTGTCGGAGTTCTTCTTCCCGTGGTCGGCGCTGAACATGACCGCGCCGGTGAACGGCCAGACGATCGGGATGAACTTCGACATCATCTTCGACAACGACGGCGGCATCCGAAACCTGGTGGACAACCGGGACACGTCGGACAAGTGGACCAAGCCGGTGTTCGTGGACGACTACCTCGTGGGCGTCGCCTCGAGCTACACGGCGACGCTGGGAGGGATCCGCGGTCCGGTGAACTACGCGGAGCTGATGTTCATGGACCCGGCGGCGGCCTCGACGCCGGTGGTGATCTCGAACCTGAGCACGCCCCGGGTGACGGGGTATTCGGCGGACCTGTCGTTCACCGCGCCGGCGGGGGTGGACGCCGCGACGGATCGCGGGAGCGTCTCCCGGTACCAGATCCGGTATACGACTGGGGCGCTGGCGACGGAGGCGGACTGGGTCGGGGCGACGGAGTACCAGAACGCGTTCGTGCCGCTGCTGGCGGGGCAGACCGAGACGCTGCGCCTGATCGCGCTGAGCCCGGGGACGACGTACCGGGTGGCGATCCGCGCGGTGGACGCGGCGGGGAACGTGGGGCCGATCTCGAACATCGCGACGTTCACGACGCAGACGACGTCGCAGGACGTGTCGGCGGGGCTGCGGGTGGTTCCCTCCCCGATGGGCCGGACCCTGGTGAACGAGAACGGGGACGATTTCGTGATGGTCGGGGACCACATGGGCCTGACCTGGAAGTACACGCGCACGCTCTACACGGGTGACGTGTGGAACTGGTCGAACAACCAGTTCATCAACTTCAGCGACAACGGCGTGGCGTACGAGGGGACGGCGGACACCTACTTCGACTACCTGCAGTCCAAGGGCGTGAACACGATGCGGGTGTTCATCGAGCTTCTCAACGCCTACGAGGGCGTGAGCAAGCCGCCGCAGTACGGGTTCGATCCCGCGGGCAACCTGTGGCTGGAATGGCGAGAGATCGGCCAGCAGCCGCAGTACAACGACGACATGCGGCAGTTCATGCTGAACATCCTGCGCGAGGCCGACGAGCGCGGGATGTACATCATCTTCTCCACGCAGGACACCTTCTCGGCCGACGAGGTCTTCCTCACCGAGTTCCCCTGGTCGGCGGTAAAGGGCGGTCCCATCGCCGACATCAACAGCTTCTTCCAGACCAGCGGGGTGCTGGAGCTCGCCGAAGCGCGGCACGACCAGCTCTTCAGCTGGGTCAACTCCCCCGCCTTTGCACCCTACGTGCGCCGGCTCATCGGGTGGGAGCCCATGACCGAGTGGGACAGCTACGAGTGGACCCTCAACGCCGAGGGCAACCCCGATCCCAACAACGCCAACCCCACGGCGCAGAACTGGGGACGGGAGACCGAGTTCCGCCGCCGCTCGATCTGGATGAAGCAGCTGGGCTCGTACATCAAGTCCCACGACCCCAACCGCCTGGTGGTGATGAGCACGGTGGTGCTCGACCCGCGCGGGCCCGAGGCGCGGCTGCTGTACAACGACCGCACGTACGACCTCTACACCCCCCACTTCTACACCAACGGCAACGACGAGCCCATCAACAACCCCGACGTGGACCGCAAGGTGCGCCCCGCGGTGGAGCAGGCCAACCTGACGGCGTTCTGGGTCTCCTCCGACAACGCCAAGCGTCCGATCATCAACGGTGAATGGGGCATGACCCGCGCCGACTGGATCGCGACGGGCTGGGGGCTTCCCAGCTACCGCTCCCAGTTCACGCAGACCGAGGACGAGGCGATCTACCGCACCATGATCTGGTCGGGCCTCGCGTCCGGTCAGGTGGGCACGGCGCTGCGCATCGCCACCGAGGAGCTCAACTACAGCCTCGGCGGCGGGGCGACGCAGGGTTACCTGCTCACCGACACGATGCGCGGCCTGCAGAAGTCCTTCTCCAACTTCGTCAACGGCACGTCCCTCAACCTGGACTTTGGCGACTTCGACTATCACATGCTCAGCGGGGACATGTCGGTGGCGTTCGCCGCCGGCAAGACGGTCAAGCGGCTCAAGAACTTCGGCGTCTCCGACGGCCGCCAGGGGATCGTGTACGTCCTGCAGGACGGCAACGTCACCACCGGCACGGTCAGCGGCGCGACCTTGAGCATCGAAGGGCTCCGCGCCGACCAGGTCGTGGATGTCGAGATCTGGTCCACAGCCCCGGGCGCCACCGAGCCGCTGGCGGTCCGCACGGGCCTGTTTGTGGGCAGCGGCACGCTGTCGATCGCCCTGCCGGACTTCGCGCAGGACGTGGCGATCAAGTTCAAGGGCCGGGACGGCATTGGTCAGAACCAGCGCATCGCGTCGATCGACTCCGGCGGCAAGCTGGTGACGTTCTACCTGGACGCGGGCATGCAGCCGATGGCCCGCATCTTCAACCCGGCGACGAACACGACCACCACGCAGGACATCTCGGCGATCGCGCTGTTCACGGGCCGCGTGAACGACATGGTGGCCTTCACCTACACCGACCCGGCGCTGAACACCGAGTTCACCGACCTGGCGGTGACCGACGACCGCGGCCACCTGTGGCTCTTCGTGGGCGTGCTCTCCAACGGCACCTGGGCTTTGCGCGACCTGACAGCGGAGCTGGGCGTCCCGGGCATCACGGGGGACCTGACGTACTACACCCCCAGCTGGGGCACGCTGCACATCTCGGGCATCGACGCCCGCGGGCACTCGGTGAACTACTACTACCAGCCGGGCGTCGCCTCGGGGTGGGCCTTCTCCGACCTCACCGACGCGATCGGCGGCCAGCCCTTCACCCGCGGGCTCGCCGGGTTCGTGACGCCCTGGTTCACCATCAGCGGCGGGACCATCAACGACGCGCTCAACATCGCCGGCCTCAACGACCAGGGCCACATCATCGTCTATTACTGGGCCCCCGGCTATTCGTGGGCTTCGTTCGACATGACTACGACCTTTAACGGCTCGACGCTTACGGGACAGCTGGGGGCGTTCGTGACGTCGTGGGGGGCGATGAACATCATCGGCCAGACCTCCGCCGGCGCCATCTACGCGTACTGGTGGTCTCCGGTGCTGGGCGCGGGCAACTGGCAGACGGTGGACCTGTCGGCGACGTCCGGGCAGGGTCCCGTCGCCAGCGCGGTGGAAACCACCTTCTCCGACGACGGCGGGCTGAACATGTTCGGCGTCGAGGCCGACGGGGACCTGATCGTGATCCGCTGGACGCCGACCAACCAGGTGTGGACGGCGACCAATATCCGATCGGCGGGGAGCGGCCCGACGGTTCGGTTCCCGGTCGCCGGTTCGGCGACGGGGAACTTCATGCAGGTCGCGGCCCGGGAGAGCTCGGCGGACGGCTCGACGCTGGTGCTGTTCCGGTTGAACATCCCCACCAGCACGTGGACGCCGGAGACGACCACCGTGATCCCCTACCTGTAAGAACGACCCAAACCTCTCCCGATCCTGATTGCTTCAAGCCCCCCGGAATCCCTCCGGGGGGCTTTGTTTTCCGCCCGCGGGCCGGGTTGATACACTGGCGCTCTATGTTTTGGCGGCTCTGGCGTCGAACGGACATTCTTGATCGCGGCGAGGCCGCCCGGCGGCTGCATTCCGCCTGGCTTACCCAGGCCCTGGAATCCGGCCACGAGTACCCGCGGATCCCGATCCGACGGGTGGACGAAGGGGGTTTCTCCGTGCTCCGATCGACTTCCTACGGTCGCCAGGTCTCCGAGGCGTGGTGGACCATCGCACTGGAGCACATGGATCAGCCCGGGAATCGGGGCTTGAACCATGCGGGGGACTCAACGCCCGGCCATCGCCGGACCGAGAAGTAGGTAGACCGATTCCGGGGGCCTGTCGCCGCGGGGCGAATCACGAGCGAGGGACGCAGGGAATGACCGACTCACCGGCGACGATCCAGAAGACTTCCGTGAACCGCGGGTGGATGACCAAGATGGTCATCATCGCGCTGTTCATGTTCGGGTTTGGGCTGTGGGGCCTCTACGACGCGACCAAGGCCTACCCCGAGCGCGGGGAGCGGGCCGCCTCGTTCTTCCAGCATGAATACCTCTCCCTGCTGGATTCGCGCGGGGACGGGAGCCTGCTGACCAAATCCTCCATCGCCGACCCCGAGGCCGAATATGAAATGGTGCGGGATCGCCGCGCGTCGGGCACGATGACCCAGGAAGACCAGCCCAAGCTTCTATGGCTGGAGCAACTCAAATTGATCGGGCGCCTCAAGCCCGAATACACCACGCTGACCGACGCTCGCAAAACCCTCGACGACCTCAAGGCCCGCTGGAGCACCAACCAGTCCAGCTCTCCGCAGGAGCTGTCGTGGTACGACATCCCGGCGCAGTGGCTCATCACGGCGCTGGGCGTGGGCGTGGGCGTCTACCTGCTGGGCCTCATCGCCGTGGTCCGCGGCACCCGGTACGGCTGGGAGGCTGAGGCGCAGCGGCTGCACCTGCCCAGCGGGGCGACGCTGGTGCCGGCGGATATCGAGGTCTTCGACAAGCGCCGGTGGGACAAGTTTCTGATCTATCTGAAGATCAAGCCCGGCCACCCTCAGCTTGGCGGCCGGGAAATCGTGCTGGACCTGCTGCGCTTCTCTCCCTTGGAGGAGTGGATCCTGGCGATGGAACGCACGGCGTTCCCCGAGACGGTGGAGCCTGTGGAGCACGAGCTACCCCCGCCCACGGCGTCCTGAGATCCCTTCCCCGGGCCCCCCGCGCGGCCGTTCTCGCCCGAACCTGGCAGAGCGAGCGCCGGGTATATTCCTCCTGCAATCAAAATCGAGAGTCCCAGGACCCGCGAAGGACCGCCATCCAGCGGAGTCCTGATCCATGGCCCATTCCCACACTCTCGCGCCGAAGGTACGCCCGTGCCGCGGCTTCACGTTGATCGAACTACTCGTCGTGATCGCCGTCATTGCGGTGCTGATTGGCCTGCTCCTGCCCGCGCTGGGAAAGGCCCGCGCGGCGGGGCGCACGACCGCGTGCCTGTCGGGCCAGCGGCAGATCGGGATCGCCGCCCGCATGTACATGGACGACCATCGCGGGGGCATGTTCCATCATCATGAAGGGTGGGTGCTGGACGACGGGACCCAGCTCGACACGCTCCCGGCCGACATCGGGGGGGCGGAGGGGGGCGGGAAAGGGAACAGCCAGGCCGAGAAGCCCTGGGTGGTTTTCTTCCAGCCGTATCTTGAGAGCCGCACCGTCGCCTTCTGCCCGGCGGACGCGACGCCCAGGTCCCGCGTTCTCGCCAAGAGTCTCGAGGAATTCAACGGGGCAATCCAGGATTCATCGGAGCCGTTGCCGGAGAACAGCGAGCTTGGGATCGCGGAAGACCAGCGTCTCACGACGGTGAGCTACCTGCTGAACTCGGTGTACACGCACCGATCGGCGAGGTATGCGCTGGAGCGGGCGCTGACGGGGTTTGCGACCGACTCGCGGATGTCGAACGTGATCAACCAGCAGCTGATCATGTTCTCCGAGCGCAACAGCGAGGCGATGAACGCGGCGGACAACGAGGAGTACGGCGCGGTCGGCCAGGACGACTACGACACCTGGGTGGGAGAGGCGGCGCTGGTGCGGTGGGGAGAAGGCAACTACGCCGACCAGGGGTGGATCCGGTACAACCGCCACGGCACGGGGGCGAACTACGTGTTCCACGACGGGCACGCGCAGACGCTGGGGTGGGCCAAGGCCAGGGCGCTGCAGTTCCCAGATCTGAAGGTGCGGCGGCCGCTGGACAATCCTCCTCAGTGACCCGGCGGCGCGGGGTCGCGGGCCTGCTCCGATGAATTTCAGTTTCAGCTCGCAGCGCCCGCGCAGGCTTCGCGCGGCGTGACGCATGCACCTCCGCGCGTGAAGTTCATCGGTGGAGCTGTGCGCATGTCGTCACGCCGGCGTACTTCGTAGAAAAACCCATCGGTGCAAAAACCCTACCACGCAGAGGACCGAAGGGTCTCCAGCTCCCCCCAGCGTTTCCGCGAGGGGGCACACACCGCCCGAGTTTGTTTGAATCGTTCGGCCGTCCGCCCGGCCAGAGTTGTCCATTGTTTCCATAGGAACACGGGACCCATTTACGGAGAGAACAGTGAGATACGCACCGATGATTCTGACCGCGGTCTTCGTCGCCGCGGGCGCTGCGCCGGCGGCTCTGGCCGCGGACGTCGCCGAGAACGAGCTCGACAGCGCGAGCAGCAACAACACCCTCGCCTCGGCGCAGGCGATCGGCCTGGCGTCGTTCACCAACGCCGCCGACTCGAACATCTTCGGCACGCTGCCGACGGCGTCGGTCCGCGGCCGCGGCGGGATGTTCGACGTGGATTTCTACCGTTTCAACGCGCCCCCGGGCATGGCGTACTTCGACATCGACGGGGGAACGGGGGACACGTACCTGGCGCTGTTTGATTCCGACGGCACCATCCTGGGCGCGTCCGACGACTCGTTCCCGGCCGATAGCGGCAGCGCCTCGGACCTGGACGCGTTCCTGGGCCAGATCATGATTCCCAAGGCGGGGGTGTACTACATCGCCGTCAGCGCGGCGGGCAACACGCCCGGCGCGGCGTTCAGCGGCGCCGACCCCATCGAGCTCTTCCGTCCCGACGGCGTCTTCGGCGGGCACGCGTTCACCGGCGCTGACTTTGGTGACTCGTCGTACCTGGCGAGCGGCACGCAGGACGGGGACGGGTACACCCTGCACATCACCGTGCCGGCCCCTGGTTCCCTGGCGCTCATGGGCGCGGGCGTGCTGCTCACCCGCCGTCGGCGCTGAGGTTCGCGCAGCGCTGCGTTCACGTTTTTCCAGTTTCCTCCATCCCTTCACTGCACACGTTCATCCTCCAAGGAGTTTTCATCATGTTCACCCGTTCGTGCTTGTTCATGGCTCTTGCCGCCGGCGCGGCGATGACGCTCGCCCCGGCCCCGGCCACGGCCTCCTCCCATTCCGAAGCCCCGTACATCAAGGGCATGCCCAAGGTCGATTCCACGGACTTCTACATGTTCCGCTCGTACGAGCCGGGGCGTGAGGGGTACGTGACGATCGTCGCCAACTACTACCCGTTCCAGGATCCCTACGGGGGACCGAACTTCTTCACGCTCGATCCCGACGCGCTGTATCAGATCCACATCGACAACAACGGGGACAGCAAGGAGGACCTGACGTTCTCCTTCCGCTTCCAGGTGGTCAACAAGGACATCACGCTGAACATCGGCGGGCAGAACGTGCCGATCCCGCTGATCAACGCCGGCGTGATCGGGCCGACCGCGGCGGACACCGCGGCGCTGAACGTGCTGGAAACGTACTCGATCCAGCTGGTCCGCGGGGACCGCTACGCGGGGCTGACGTCCCTGCTCTCCAACGCGAACAACGGCTCGATGGTCTTCCGCAAGCCCACCGACAACATCGGGCCCAAGTCGATCCCCAACTACGAGAACTACGCGCGGGACCACATCTTCAACGTCGCCCTGCCGGGGTCCAAGCAGTCCGCCCGCGTCTTTGTCGGCCAGCGCAAGGACCCGTTCGTGGTCAACCTCGGGGACATCTTCGACCTTGTGAACACCAACCCCCTGGGGGCGGAGAACGGTGAGGCCGACGACCTTGCCGACAAGAACGTGACCTCGCTGGTCATGGAGATCCCGATCTCGTACCTGGTCGGCACGGGGGGGGATCCGGTCATCGGCGCGTGGACGACATGCAGCCTGCCCCGGTCGCGCGTGCTCTCACTCAACCCCACCTTCGCCAAGCCCGTCTCCGAGAGCGGCGCGTGGACGCAGGTCTCCCGGCTCTCCATGCCCCTGGTCAACGAGGTCGTGGTCGGCCTTCGCGACAAGAACAAGTTCAGCGTCAGCCCCCCGAGCATGGACGGTCAGTTCCTGACCTACGTGACCAACCCCACGCTGCCGGCGCTGCTCAACGTGCTGTTCGGCGTGACGCCTCCCTGCCTGCCCCGCAACGACCTGGTGCAGGTCTTCCTCACCGGCGTTCCCGGGCTCAACCAGCCGGCGAACGTCGTCGCCTCCGAGATGATGCGCCTTAACACGGGCATCGCCCCCACTCCCGCCGGCTCCCAGAGCCGCCTGGGCGTGCTGGGTGGAGACCTTGCGGGGTATCCCAACGGGCGTCGTCCCGGAGACGATGTCGTGGACATGTCCCTCCGCGTGGTGATGGGCGTGCTCTACCCCGATGCCGGCGTCCCCGGCGGGTGCGCTCCGCACGGCAACCTTCCCTTCACGGACGGCGCGTATGTCGACGCGAGCTTCTTCGACGGCGTCTTCCCGTACCTCAAGGCTCCGCTGGCCGGGTCCAACTAAGGTTGGACCGACGGATCGACCCCTGGCGAGCGATGTCTCTCGCTCGCTCCGCGCTCAGGGCGGCCGGCTCCTGCCGGATCCGGCCGCCCATTTCGGACTTCCACACACACCGTCCTGCAGGAGTTTCTTGTGCTTACCCGACTCATTTCACTCGCCGCCGTTCTCACGGTCTTTGCCTCCGCCGCGTTTTCCCACCAGTTCTGGATCCAGCCGATGAGCTTCTTCCCCGCGACGGGTGAGAACATCGCCATCCGCCTCATGGTGGGGGACGGCTTCCCCGGGGAGGCCCGGCCCCGGGATCCCACCAAACTGGAGCGATTCGTCGTCGCCGGCACCATCGGCACGGCGCCGATCCTGGGCAACGATGGGGAGGACCCCGCGGGCATCCACCGCTTCGAGCGCAACGGCGTGCAGGCGCTTGGGTATCGCGGCAAGAACAGCCGCGTGGAACTGGAGGCCGTGAAGTTCGAGAAGTACCTTGCCGAGGAGGGGTTCCAGCACGCGATCGACACCCGCAAGGCCAAGGGGGATTCGGCGAAGCCGGGGCGGGAGCTTTATTCGCGCTGCGCCAAGTCGCTGGTGTGCGTGGGGGAACCGGCGAGCGGGGACCTGGGGTTCCAGACGAACCTGAAGCTCCCCTTGGAAATCACGCCGCTGGAGAACCCGTATCTCAAGTCGCCGGGGGAGTCGATCGTGATCGTGGTGACCAACGAGTCGGGCCCTGTCGCGGATGCGGTGGTGACGATCCTGCACGACACCGACCCCAAGAATCATGTCAAGGTTCGCACCGACAAGGAAGGGCACGCGACGATGACGCTGGGCGGCGCGGGGGTGTGGATGGCCAGCTGCGTGCAGATGACCGAGGCGCCCGCGGGCAGCGACGCGGAGTGGCAGAGCGTGTGGTCGTCGCTGACGTTCGAGGTGCGCGAGCGGAAGGCAGGGACGGCCGTGTCGAGCACGCCGGTTTCGCCAACACCGGTGAGCCCGAAGTAATCGGGAATAGTTGCAAACGATTTTTACGCCGCGTGAGGGAACCTTCGCGCGGCGTTTTCAAATCACAGATGAATGCCGTTGGACACCGCGACTGGTAAAGATTCTTGAGTCGAGCGGGTAACGTCAGTGACCGTGCTGGAACGCTCGGCCCGGGGAGTAGGCGAGCGCGTCAATCTTCGCCTCCCGGCCGGCGAGAAGATCTCCCAGCACTTCCGCGGTGCCCAGGGATGTCGTGATTCCCAGTCCCTCGTGTCCGGTCGCGAGCCACACGCCTTCCAGCTCCGGATGCGGACCGATGAGCGGGAGGGAATCGGGCGTCGCGGCGCGGAAGCCGGTCCAGACGCGGATGCCGCGGAGCTGGGCGAGGGCGGGCATGAATTCCTGGGCGCGGCGGATCATCTTGCCCACCATCGCGTCATCGACTCCGGCGTCTAGTGCTTGCACGCTTCCCGCCGCGTCGACCGGGTCGAACTGCCGGGAGGAGCCGACGAGCATCTGCCCCGTGCCGCGAGGCTGGATGTTGAAGGAAACCGAATCCGCATCGCTCGCGTGCGCGTTCTTGAGGTACCCAAGCTCCACAAGTTGGTGCCGGGAGAAGCCGGGATACCGGTCGGTGATCACCAGATGCCCCTTCCGGCGGCGAATAGGGAGTCCGGCGGTAAGGCCCGGGCTCCACGCGCCGCAGGCGTTGATGACGATTCCCGCTTGGAGGCGTTCACCATCCTCGAGGACCACCGCGCCGGTCTGGATCGCCGTGACCCGTTTGCCGAGCTTCGCCCGCGCTCCGTGCTGGAGGGCTTTTTCCACCAGCCAGGCGGCGACGACCGGGGGATAAACCACGCTGTCCTCGACCACCCGCAGTCCGCCGGCCAAGCTGGGGCGGAGGTTGGGTTCGGCCGCGCGGAGGGCGTGCCCATCGAGCACTTCCACGGGAACGCCGCGGGCGGTGTAGAAGGCGGCCTTGCTGTGAACCGCGGCCATTTCTTCATCGTCGGAGGCAACCCAGATGGTGCCGGTGACGACGCGATCGGCGGCGGGGGGCAGGTGAGGGGCGAGGTCGTTCCACAGGACCTGCGAGTAGCGAGTCAGGGCGAACTGCGCGGGGGAATCGTCCATGACGACGACGTGTCCCATGCCGGCGGCGGTGGCGCCGGAACCGGGGGGCGCGGCATCGACGACCAGGACGCTGCGACCGTCCTGGGAGAGGCGGCGAGCACAGGCGCAGCCGACGATGCCGGCGCCGACGATGATGATGTCGGGTGTTGCCATGACCGGGTCCGAGGCGAGCAGCGCCCGGACCCGCCAGAGGCTAGGACTCGCGAGGAACCATCGCGAGCAAAGCGGCCGGAGGAGGCAAGTCTCCCGGCCGCTGGAGGAGAGTGTGCGGGGTCGCGCCACACCCGTCGTGCGGGCGGTTCGCCCCCGGCGACGATGCATGAACGGCTCGCGCGGCAATGACTCACGCGCGGATTTGCATTTTGGCTGGGAATGACTATCCGCGGCCGGCGAGCTGGAGGAGGATTTCTTCCATGTTGTGGTCGAGGGCTCCGCGGGGCATGACCTCGTCAGCGCCCAGGTCCCGGGCCTGCTGGAGGAGTTGCTTTTCCACGTGGGGGCCGAAGGCGAGGATGCGGATGCCCCGTGCACCCACCGGCGCATCGGGCCCGCGGAGGCGGGTGATCAGGGCCATCGCGGTCTCGGGCGTGGTGAGATCGACCAGCAGGGCGCTTGGCTGGGTATCGGCAAGGCGGGCATCGAGCATCTCCAGTGTGCGCACCGGCCGGCAGGGGAGGCCCAGCGCCTCGGCGGTCGCCTTGATTTTGGAGGCCCAGAGAAGATCGCTGGCAAAGTAGAGAATCATCGCGTGGCATCTATAGACACGCCGACGGGCTCCGACCGATCGGAGGAGAGGGAAAACCCGCGCCGAGGGGCGCGTCGCATTCCCTAACTACGGAAGGGAATGTTCAAAAAAGCCCTATTGGAATCGTTTACGCGCGGGTTTACGCAGCGCCGGGCGACCGATACAGTCTCGACCCACCGCTGTGCGGGCGGATACCCTCACGGAATCCTGCCCGGCCGTCCACAGGGGTGGTTCACCGGCCCGTTCGAGCACGGTCGATTTGTAGCCCGTGCCCGTCGGTCCAGTCGATCTCCGAGTTTGGAAACCTCCAGACCCACACGGAAGAAAACAATGACGACCCTCGCAAAGCCCCCCGCCGCCACCCACCATCGCCCCAAGAACACGCCGCCCAGCAACTTCGCCAGCCCCGTGTTCGAGGAGTGCGGCCTTCCTTCCGACGAGAACAACCTCTACCGGCAGACCGTGGGCTCCATGCTCTTTGCCGCGCAGGTGATGAACCTTCCGCACTCGTTCCAGCTCATCCTCGCCCAGCCCAAGAACGAGATCATGGTCCACTTCCCGGTGAAGATGGACGACGGCAGCTTCCGGCTCTTCAAGGGGTACCGCGTCCAGCACAACAACGCCCTGGGACCGTTCAAGGGCGGTCTTCGCTTCCATCCCGACGTCCACCTCGACGACGTCAAGAGCCTCTCCTTCCTCATGACCATGAAGTGCTCCTTGGCCGGCCTGCCCTACGGCGGCGGCAAGGGCGGCATCAAGGTCGATCCCCGCAAGCACTCGGCGGGAGAGATGGAGCGCATCGTCCGCCGCTTCACGGCGGCGATCGCCCACAACATCGGGCCCGATTACGACATCCCCGCCCCCGACGTGGGCTCCAACTCCCAGCACATGGCCTGGATCGCCGACACCTACTCATTCATCTCCGAGGCGGCGGGCAAGAACTCCAACGCCGTCATCACCGGCAAGCCGGTGGAGTCGGGCGGGTCCCTCGGGCGTGAGAAGGCGACGGGACAGGGCGTGGTGGACACGCTGGAGATCATGCTCCCCGAGCTTGGCCTGAACATCGCCAACGTGACCTTCAGCGTGCTGGGCTACGGCAACGTGGGCTCGTGGGCCGGGCGCATCCTGGCGGCCAAGGGCGGGAAGATGACCGCCGTCGCCGATCACACGGGCTTCCTGAAGAACGACAAGGGCATCGACACCGTCGCGTTGGCGGACCATGTGAACAAGACCGGCGGCGTGCGCGGATTCGCGTCGGCGACGGCGTGCACGAAGGAAGAGTTCTACAAGACCAAGGTGGACGTGTTCATCCCCGCCGCGCTGGAGCAGATGGTGCAGGAGACCGAGGCGCGGATGCTCAACTGCATCGTGGTCGCCGAGGGCGCCAACGCCCCGATGACCCCCGGCGGAGAGCGCGTGCTGCTGGAGCGCGGCATCGAGGTGCTCCCGGCGATCCTGTGCAACGCCGGCGGCGTCACCGTTTCGTACTTCGAGTGGATCCAGAACCTGACGTTCCACGCGTGGGACCTTGAGCACGTGGACCGGGAGCTGAACAAGCACATGGTCGACGCGGCGAAGCGCACGCGCGATGCTCGCCAGAAGTATGACTGCGACCTGCGGACGGCGGCGTACATCGCGGCCCTGCAGCGCCTGCAGAAGGTGTACGAGTTCCGCGGCATCTTCCCGTAAGCAGCGGGCGCGGCGACAACATGATGCACATTCGAACCCCTCGCGCGTGCGAGGGGTTTTTTCTGCGCTCACCCGGCGGAGTTCGGGCAAACGTAGTGGATGCTTCGCGGACGACTGCCGCTTGCCCGGGGAAGGGCGGGTGTGAACTATCTGGTCTTGCCGCGATGGACCGCGGCATCCGCCTGGGGGTCGCGCCCATGACCACGCTCCACGTCATCCTGCTCGCCGGCGGCTTTGTGTGCTTCGACAGCATCATCGTGTGCGTGGTCATCAAGAGCCTGGTCGCGGGAACGCTGGGGATGCTGGCGAAGAAGTGCCCGCCCGATGCACCGCCGCTCAGCCCCGGCGCGGCGTACCGGGAGTTTCAGGACATGAAGTTCGGGGCCGCGGGCTTTGGCAAGTGCATCCACATCGGGGTGGACGAATCGGGCCTGCACCTCTTCCCGGCGCTGATCCTCCGCTGGGCGGGGGCGAGGCCGGTCATGGTGCCGTGGACGATGATCGAGCTTGCGGAAAGCGAGAAGAAGCGCGGGCTGATCCCCTGCACACTGGCTGGGCAGAAGGCGCGGGTGCCGGCGTGGTGCTTCGACCAGTCGTTCTCGCCGGCTGCGTGAGGTCCTGCACGGTTGGAGGGGCGGAAGGCTCCCCGCGGGCGTTACTTCCCGCCGCCCTTCTTGTTGAGCAGGTCTTCCAAACCCTTCTTGATCAGGTCCTCGGGCTTGAGCTGCTTGACGAACTCCTTGGCGAAGAGCTCCAGGTCGGGCTCGGTCTTGTTGCGCTCAAAGGTTCCACGCGTGCGCCAGGGGACCATGGTCGCGGAGGCAAGCTGCTCAGAATCTTTCCCGCCGAAAAGCTTGGAGAGCGTTCCTCCGCTCTTGAAGACGTTCGCCGCCTCGTCGGTGAGCGAACCCACGGGGAGCCACGTGATGACGTCGATGGTCTTGTTAACCAGGTCGACGGTGCCTTCGGTCTGCACCTGAAATTCGCCCAGCGGCAGGGACCAGCGCTGGTAGGTGGCGATTCCGTTGGCGATGTCCACCTTCAATGGCTCGAGGTGCTTGCCGGCCTGACCGTCGGTCTTCTGCTTGAGGGCCTTGAGGATGTTGCCAAAGTCTCCGCCCGCGGCGAACCGGGCTTCGCCCGGATCGACGACGATCTTCCCGGCGAGCTTGGAGAGATCGCCGCCCAGCGGGACCTTCATGTCCGTGCCGACGATCGTCGCGGGCTGATCCTGCGGCGTCTTCTCCACCGAACCGATCAGCGGCACGCCCTTGAGGAGCCGCTTGGTGAGCTCGGGTGAAACCTCGGAGATGGTCACGTTCAGAGGCTTGGTGGTCGAGAAGACGTCCCCGTTGATGGTCCCCTGGATGCTGGCGCTGGCGCGGGGAGACTTGGCCTGAAGGTCCAGGGAGCCTCCCTTCTTGGAAAGCTGGTTGGCGCGGATGGTCGCCTGCGCCACCGGGCCCAGGGCCTCGGTCAACAGACCGTCCTGCTGGGCAAAGACGTCCAGCAGGGGCACGGGGATCACGGGCAGGTCACCGCGAGCGTCAACGGTCGCCGCGTCGGGCTGCACCACACCCTGGGCGTCGGCGAGCTTCGACAGCGTGACGGCCAGGGCCATATTGTCGGCCTTGACGGGGGCGGCGCCCTGGCGGTTGACGGTGGCGCCGGCGATGCGGACATCGACGTCGATGACATCACCGGGCGCGGCGTTCGCATTCGCGGTCCCTGCGGACCCGGCGGCCGCGGACTTGGCCTGGATGTTGAGCGTCGTCGCGTTCAGGTTCACGACGCTCCCATCGGCGGCGGACATTTCCACCGCGGGAACATCGGCGGAGGCTTCCAGACCGAAGATGCCGGCCTTGAGCGGGCCGACGTTGGCGCCGCGGGCGATGGCGAGGCGGTTGACGGTCGCTCGCAGCGTGAGGGGCTTGGTGAAGCGGGCGGGCGCCTTGGCGGCGGTTGAAGCCGCGGCGCCCGGGGCGGGCTTGGTTTCCAGGAATCGGTTCGCCCACACCGGGTCGATGTCCCACGTGAGCTTGATGGGGCTGCCGATGGCGAGGCGATCGGTCAGCATGCTGAGCTTGACGGGGTCGGGGATCCGGAGGCGGGGCGTATCGAGGGACGCGGCGAGGTCGATCTGCGCGTCGGACATCAGCTTGGCGCCCGGAGGGGAAACCATGCTCACGTCGAGAGAGATGTTGGCGCTATCCCCGATGGCCCCGGAGACAAACCCGCGTTCCTGCGCGGCGAGACGCTCGACGGCCCCCACCACGATCTGCTGAAGCTTGACGTTGGCGTTGAGCTTGTCGATGGGCGGCTTGGAGGCGTCGCCCGCGGCGGAGATGGTTGCGGTGGCGTCCCCGGCAAGGGTGAGCAGCACTTCGTCCGCGCCCGAGAGCACGCGGCCCTGCATGGTGGCGCTCGCCTGCTTACTCCACTTGGCGGACGTGCCGGCGAGCAGGGCCGGGGGGAACGTCGCCTTGAGCTGGAACGCCTCGACGCCGACCGAGCCAAGGTCACGGCGGGAACCGTCGGCGTTCTTCATCGCCAGGCCCTGCACCAGCGTGCGCTCGGGGAGCGCGACCACCAGGGTCGCGTCGGGAGTGTTCGCCACATCGGGCTTGAAGCCCGTGAAGATCGATTCGGTGAGCGGGATTCGGATGGGAGAGACCTGCACCGTGGCCCGTGTCGTCTGCAGCAGCTTGGGCCGCTCGGTGAGGTCGGGGGCGAAGGTATCAACCAGCGCTTGCACCGTGTCGGGCGCGATGGTCGAGACCACGTTGGCCTTGGTCAGGTTGAGGGTGCGGTCCTCCACGCCCGCCGCGACCTCGGCGGCGAGGTTCTGGGCGGAGATCGACGCGACCACGTCCAGCGCCTCTCCGCGGGGGGTGGAATCCACCTTGACCGTCGCGGTCGGCCCGACCGCGCCGCGGAGCAGCGCGGCGAGGTCCATGTCCGGCGCTGGCTTGGCCCCCGGGGCAGGCGGCGCGGGCGGCGCCTTGGGAAGCGCGTTCACGATCGACATGGGAACGTTCTTGAACTCGACCGAGCCCTGCGGGCGGAGTGTCTGCGGGGAAATCTCGGTCTTGCCGTTCACCTGGGCGAGCAAGCCCTTGAGTTCCATGGCCACGGCGACGCCGAAGGGCTGGCGGTCGTGGGCGAGGTCGCCCTTGACGGTGATGGAAGGCGTTCCGCCGGGGGTGAGCTTGCCGGTGGTGGTGAGCGTGCGGATCTCGATGGGGCCGGCGGCGGCGGCACTGCCGCTGCGCTGGGGGGCGAGGGACAGTCCGCCGACGGTCGCCTCGAAATCGGCGGCAAGCTTGCCAAGATCCATCGCCGCGCCATCCTTGGGCAGCGGGAACGAGAGTGACCGCACCTTGAAGTTTGCTTGTCCGGTCGGGGCAAGCGTGAATCCGGTCTTGGGATCGACGAACCGGGACGCCATGCTCCCGGCGGTGGCGAGGACGGCGGTGACGCCATCACCGCGGGTCTTGAGCACACCGTCGGCAAGCTCGAGGCTCGCCTTCACGCGCACGCTCTGGCTCTGCACGTCGGCATCCAGCGCGGTGACGGGAAGCTGCCCGGCGACGGCGGGAGCGGCATTGGCGGTCAGGTGGACGTTGAGGGTGGGTCCGACATCCCGGGGCAGGTCGATCTTCATGGCCTCGACGAAGGGCTGGGCGATCGCGGTGGCGATGTTGTCGAGGGCGACGGTCCCCTGCACGGCGGCCCCGGCGGGGGCGGGAGCGCCCGAGGCGTCGAGGATGTTGGAAGCGGTGAGATCGACCTTTACATCCCCGCCGGGCTTGCCGTCGACCGTGGCGCTGGTCGCCAGCGCGATCGAGACTGACTTGGCGAGATCTGCGGCGGACACGTGCAGGTCCATCGGCGCCACGGTGAACGGGCTGGGCTTGGCGGGGGCGGTCGCCGGGGCGGAGGCCGGTCCGGGTGCCGCTACCGGCGCCGGGGCGGCGAGGGCGACGGTGCCGCTCACGCCGCCGGTCTTCACGACGACATCCATCGCTGCGCCGCGCAGATCGATCTTGCCCGCGTCCTTGGGGATCATCACCGACAGCGAACGAAGGTCCACCGACACGTCAGGGAGCTGCTGGAGGGTGATGAGCTGTTGAGAAGCGAGGGATGCATCGATCGCGGGGACCAGAGCGCGAAGAGTCTCACCCTTGGCGGTGACCATCCCCGGCTTCGCGGCGGTGACCAGGCCGTCCTTGACCTTGAAGGCCAGGTCCGCCTTGGCCTTCTGGGTGTCGGCGATCACCGTTGCGTCGGCGTTGCGCATGTCTCCGGCGATGGAGAGTTTCACATCGGCGGTGGGCCCGAGCGCGGCGAGGAGCTTGCCCTTCTGAAGGGCGAGGGCGTCGAGGACCTCCACCGGAGCATTGGTCGCATTGACCTTGGCATTGACCGTCGCGTCGGTGAGGCGAGCACTGCCGAGCGAGGCGGGCACATCGAGCCGGGCCTGCACGTCCAAGGAGCCGGAGGGGGACGCGGCGGCGCCGACCTTGGTCGCCATCTGCACCGTCGCCTTGATCCCCGAGTTGCTGTTCATGTCCACGTCGCCGTCGGCGGTGAAGCCCTTGACGACGTAGCTCGCGCCAGCGGCGCCGCCCGCGGGGACCGCGTCGGTGTACGAAATATCGACATCCTTCACCGAGAACTTGGCGCGGATCGCCGGCATGTCCCCGAGCTTGATCACACCGGGCTCGGACGGCTTGGCCTCAGCGCCGCCTCCTGAAGGAGCGGCGGGCGGGGAACGCAGGGCGATCGCCTTCTCAAGGTTCGTCTGCCCGCCGGCTTCTCGCACGATCGCGGCCTTGCCCGTCATGTCCACCTGGCCCACGTCGATCGAGCCGCCCAGGTAGCCCGTCAGCAGCCCCCAGACGCCGGCGGAACTCTGAATCTGAACGCGTCCGATGTCCTTGCCGTCGGCTCCGGAGAGTTCGATGGGACCGATGACCTGCGGACCGCCCCAGGAAAAACTCGCGTCCTGGACTTTCACCTTGCCCGAGATTGCCTTGTTCGCCTGGGATTCGATGATGCCCGGCGCCATCGAACCGGCGATGGTGAGGCCCGCGGAAAGCACGAAGAGCACGAGGACCACGATGAACACTCCTCCGCCGATGAGCAGCTTCCGGGCGAGCGAACGCTTCTTCTTGTCCGGCGCCGGCGGGGACGTTTTTTTGGCGGACGGCGCCGCGGCGGCCCAGATGTTGTCGCTCGAACCATCGCCCTGACTGGAGGTCTGATCGTGTGCCATAAAGCTCCTGAGAACCGGCCAAACAGTACGCCAGCAGGGATGGTTGAAGGACGTTGATGATGCCGCGGAATGAAGGGGGATTCACCGCACGCATGACCGCCGGGAGGGCACGGCTGGAGGGAAACTCGTGTATATTCGCGGCGCGGCCGCGGGGGCGAGCCGGGGAGATACGACGATGATCAGAGCATGGATCTCCGTCGCCGCGGTCCTGGCCGGGGCGGCCGGAGCGGCGCTGGCGGGCGGTCCCGGGGCGCCTCCGGCCGGGGAAGTCACGTCCCATTCCGAAGGACTGCACGGCTACATCGGCTTCCACGCCTCACAGCCCCCCGACAAGACGAAATTCAGCGCGGGCATCGGTTTCTACTCCGCGGTCTGGCCGCTGGTGGATTCCCCCGTCGCCAACTTCCAGATCGGGCTGGCGAGCATGTGGATCCTGCCCGACAACTCCGACAACAAGGACACGCCGCTGGCCCCGCAGGGTTCCCTCGCCCGCAACTGGGCCGAGCGCGGACCGACGTGGGACTCGGTTTTCCAGACCATCGAGGGGGGCATCGGATTCTGGGCGAGGAACCACTTTCGCTACGACGCCCCCAAGTTCAGCATGAACGGCACGCCGCAGTGCTACGACTACGAGGTCGGCTCACCGGGCTGGTCGTTTTTTTACAGCAACACAGCGCTGCCCGACAACCAGCTCGGCATCGCCCAGCTCAGCAATCGGCTGCTGATCCCTCCCGACGGCCTGCCCTTCGCGGGGCGTCCCAATGGAGAATTCCTCGGATATACCTGGATGTCGCTGCCACTCACCGGAGCATCGGCAGGCGACCCGGCCACGGGCACGCCACCGACCGGCGACCAGAGCTGGACATGCTTCCTGAACACGTCGAACTTCAAAGGTCCCATCGCGTTCTACATCCCGGAGACCTGGAGCAAGATCGCCAAGGTCTTCAACTATCCGTTCCTGCATGGGCGAGGCCTGGATTCACGCCCCGGTAGCATGGACGGGGGCGCGATCGAGATCAACACCGTGCCGCGGCTGGAGGCGACTACCGCGGCCGGCGTCACGTACTCGCGAATCCCTCGCATGCAGTTCCCGGTCGATGCGCAGGGACGCACACCGCTGGTGCAGGGCGTGACGTTCTATTCCAAGGCCGCCCTCGCCGACGCCGTGGAGACCTGGCGTCGCGGCGGAGAGTCGTGCGCGGGCATCTTCGATCCACGCGGGGCATGGACATCATCCCTGTCCACGAACAACACCGAGTATGACCAGGCGGGGGCACGGCTCGCGGGCGTGGAGAAGGTCTTCAACACCAAGGTGTTCGAGGGAGACGTGTGGGGCCTGGAATGGTTCGACAGCCCCCTGAGCCCCCGCGGGGTCTTCCCGCAGTATTCCCGGATGAACGGCAAGGGGCGAGTGGTGGTCCCCGAATCCGAGGCGAAAGCGGCCGGGAATCTGACCAGAGAACATTTCGACCTCGCGGGCCCGGGAGAGCCGTACACCTCCCCTTCCGCCGGCGCGTGGACCACTCCCGGCGCCGCGGCGGGGCCTTTCACGGCGACGCTGACCGATGGGTCGATCGTCACGTACTCGTGGTACAGATTTATTGACCAGCCCTCGTTCCAGCAGTACGCATGGAGCGCGGAGAAAAAGGCGGAACTGCAATCGCTGGTTGAGAAGATGCACGCGGCATGGAAAATCGACGGGCAATACATGCCGCCGCCCAAGACCGGGACGCTGGTGGAACTGGACCCGGCCTTGATCGTGACGCCGCCGGCGGGGTTTGAAGTCGGGTACGTTCCGATCGTGACGGGGCAGGCGGCGAAGTGAGGTGAGGTAGAACAAGTCCCACCCACGTGCTCGGCACGTGGCCTGCCAGATACCTCACCGGCCGGCCAAGAAGCAAGGAAGTTCTGGGTCTACCGGAGGAACCATGAGCCCCCAACCCGATTCGCAGGCAACCCAGCTCCTGCTCGCCGCAGCCGGCGGGGATCGCTCGGCCGCCGACCGGCTCCTCCCGTTGGTGTACGACCAGCTCCGCGCCGCGGCACAGGGAGCGCTCCGCCACGAAGCCGCGAGCCCGAGCCTGCAGGCAACGCAGCTCGTCCATGACGCCTATCTGAAACTCATCGGACCACGGAACATCTCGTGGCAGAACCGAGCCCATTTCTACGCCGCGGCGGCGCAGGCAATCCGGCAGATCCTCATCGATCACGCCCGGGCACGCCAGCGTCGCGGGCCAAAGGCCCCTCTGACGGAGCTCGAAAGCGTCGCCGACCTGGTGAACGCGGATTCTGAACAAATCGTGGCAGTCGACGCGGCCGTCGGACGCTTGGAGGGTGAAGACCCGCAGGCCGCCGCCGTTGTTCGGCTTCGGTTCTATGCGGGACTGAGCGTGGAACAGGCCGCGGAGGCGATGGGCATCTCCCCACGCACCGCGGCGCGACTCTGGACGTATGCGAGGGCGGTCCTCTTCGACAGCCTCCGCTCGCCCGAGTCTCGCGAAGGACACAGCCATGGCTGAACTCAATCGATCGCAGGTGCGCCAGATCTTCATGGAGATCGCCGAGCTTCCCGAGGCGCAGCGCGAAGCCGCCATCGCCCGGCTGTGCGGGGGCGACGCACACGTTGAAGCCGAAGTCCGCCGCTTGCTCCTCGCCGATCGAGCGGCGGAAGGATTCATGGCAAGCCCCACCAACCCCGGACTCGCCGCGCTTCCCAACGACCGTGCCGACGTCCCCCCCACCGCCTCGGGCCACTCGGCCCCGATCTCCGAGCGGCCCGGCAACCGCATCGAACCGTACAAGCTGTTGCAGGTCATCGGCGAGGGAGGATTTGGCTCCGTGTTCCTCGCCGAGCAGGGCGAGCCGGTGCGGCGAAAGGTCGCCCTCAAGATCATCAAGCTCGGCATGGACACGCGGCAGGTCATCGCCCGCTTCGAGGCCGAGCGGCAGGCACTGGCGATGATGGACCATCCGCACATCGCCCGCGTGCTCGATGCGGGATCGACCGAGTCGGGCCGGCCCTACTTCGTCATGGAATACGTCAAGGGAGAGGCGATCACCAGGTTCGCCCAGGCGCACAAGCTCAGCGTCCGCGAGCGTCTGGACCTTTTCGCCCAGGTGTGCGCCGCCGTCCAGCACGCCCATACGAAGGGAATCATCCACCGCGACCTCAAGCCCGGGAACGTGCTGGTGAGCATGACCGATGGACGCCCTTTCGCGCGGGTCATCGATTTCGGCATCGCCAAGGCGACGGGGGCAAGCCTGACCGACAAAACGCTCTTCACCGAGCATCGCCAACTCATCGGCACGCCCGAATACATGAGCCCCGAGCAGGCGGAAGGCTCCCCGGACATCGACACTCGCACCGATGTCTACGCGCTGGGCGTGCTGCTGTACGAACTGCTGACGGGGGCGACGCCGTTCGACGCGTATCGCCTGCGCTCCGCGGCGTTTGCGGAGATGCAGCGGATCATCAAGGAAGAAGAACCGCCCGCCCCGAGCGTTCGCGTGACGCAGCGACTTCTGGGTGGGCCGGCACTCTGTGCCGGCCACGCTCGGGAGCCCGCCGCAAACCCCGGCATGGATCCGGCAATCGCTTCTGCTGCCGATGTCGAATCAATGTCGGTGCCATTCGCCGGCGACGCATCGGCGGGGTACGGACATGCAGCGGCGATGTCGGCACGGAGTGCCGACCGCACGGACTCTCCTGCCTCCGAACTCAAAGGTGAACTCGACTGGATCGTGATGAAGGCGTTGGACAAGGACCGGGCGAGGCGGTACGAGACGCCCAACCAGCTTGCCGAAGACGTCCGACGTCACCTCACAGGGGAGGCGGTCGTCGCCGCCCCCGCAACCATGGGATACCGCGCAAGAAAGTTCGTGCGTCGCCACAAGGGACCCGTGCTCGCCGGCAGCGCCGTTGCGACGGCGCTGCTCATCGGCATCGCGGGCACCACCTGGCAGTGGCGCAAGGCCGATGTGCTCGCCCACGAGCGTCTTCTCGAGCAGGAACGAGCGGCCGGTCAGGCCACCAGCGTCACCGCATATCTGTTGAACCTCGATATCCCGTGGAGCATGAAGCCCCAGCCCGGCGGAACGATGATCATCAAGAGCGATCCGCGCCGCTCGATCAAGTTCAAACGCGGTAAAACTCCGGAAGAAACTACGGTGGTCGCTGAAGACGAACGGCACGTCGAGGTCCCGCTCAGCACCGCGGAGAGCCTGGATGCGTTGACCTACATCGCAAGTCTTGCGCTGAGCGGGCTCGATGAATCGACCAGGCAGCTCAAGAGCTCCAACGATTCGCTTCGCGAAAGATCCGATGCCGCCGAGTGGAACGCCTACACAGCGAACATTGCGCTGGCTCAAGCGGCCTTGGCCGCGAACAACTATCCCGAAGCACGAACCATTCTTGGCAACATGGCGGATGAAAAGCGAGGCTGGGAATACCGCCTTCTTACTCTGAAGGTTCAGAGCGTCAATTTTGTACTCAACGACGGTGCAGTGATGGACGCCGCTTGGACCGCCGATGGCACGCGAGTAGTAGTGACGGGGTGGGGGCTTGATCGACCCCGACTGTTCGATGCCGCAAACGGAGCGATGGTTGGCGAATTGCGGCCAACCGATCTGGCTAGGCTAAGCGGCATTGCCGGCCCAGATGGCCAGACTCTGCGCGGATCAAGGGAGACTCGCTGGAGCGCCAAGTCTCCCGACGGCCGTTTCGAAGCGTCCCGTGATCAATCATTCCACGATTACACTGGCAACATTGCGATCTGGAGTGTCGAGACCCAATCCCTCCTCGCCCGACTCTCCGCGCCCGTCAGCTTTGAGTTGATCCAATTCAGCCCGGCCGGCGACAAGCTGCTCGTAGCATCCGATGAGCGGGAACCGCATGGCATTGCGGTATTGCCGCTTGCGTCGCTTGGCGGACCGGAGTTGACGCTCAAGGGGGACGGAATCCCACTTGAAATCGCCGCGATCTGCGAAGGTCAATCTTGCCGCGAAGGGCTGACCATCACGGATCCCTCAAACACCCGTCGCATCGTCGGATCCGCCGACAAGACCGTCCGCTTCTTCGACTTCGTGACCAACCGCGAGGTCGCCGTCTTCCGCATGCCCGAGGCCATCACCAACCTGAAGATGACCGGCGATGGCACCCGCCTGATAGTCTCGCTCGCCGACGAAACCGCCTGCGTCTGGGACATCCGCGAACCCGCCGAACGCCGCGAGGACATGGCTCGCCGCTCGTCGGAACGCGAGGCGGCTGCGTCGTACCTTGAGACGCTCATGGCGGGGCCGATCCGTCGCGAGGCACTTCGTGACACCGTCGTCGCGGATCCCTCGCTCACTGCGCTGCGGCGACTGGTAGCTCTGGAAATGCTCCACCATCGCCTTGAATCTTTGGAAGCCGATGCTCGCCGTTAATTCAACGGGTTGACTAATGGCCTCACAGATCCGGCAGCAGTCCAGTCTGCGGCAAGTACGTGCAATCAGCCGCCCCGCATCAAGGAACAGCTGGTTACGTGGGCCAGCAGGTGGGAGTCGCTTCCCCCACAACTCGCGACAGACCAGTCACGGCTGCGAGAGGCGACGAGCCTCTGGGACAAGTGGGATGGTATGGATGCAGGCACGCAGCACACCGACATCGACCAGTGGGAACGGGCGGCGAGTCAGGATGTCTGACAAGCGTGGCAGATTCGGAAGGACATTCTTGGTCCCACACACCGTAGGACGCTGGATGCGTTGCACTACTTCGCATGGCATCGACCGCAGGCAAAGGAAGATGTGGATTCGATCATCCCGCTCTATTGTGAACTCATCGCTTCAATTGAGACGAATGGCGGCGCCCTCTCGCCATCAAACGCTTCCAGCTACTGGAATGCGGCAGTGTTTTTTGACGATGCCGGGCGCGTCGAGGACGCCCTTGAACTGTATCGCAAATTCGCCGCGTCCGTCACGCGCGTTGAACTCGTCTCCCACGAACATGCGCTCAAGACGTTGCTGCGAGCGAGAGAACTGGCAACGCTGAGTCACACAGGTGCCGATCCCGCTGTTTCCGCCGCAATCGCGATGACCTATTGGCAGCTCGGCAACTTCAGCGAAGCCCGCGCCGCACTCGCCCGTCTGCGGGAACTCATGCAGGATCCCAAGCACGAGGACGATGCCGAAGCGCAGGGATTCCTCCGCGAGGCGGTGGAGTTGATCGAGGGCTGGGGTGAGGAGAAAAATTAGGCCCGGCCGTGCGGACGAGGACTGCGGACGCTCGGTGAGGCCGGGCAGGCTGTTGGCACGCGTCGCTCGCCGGAACGATGGCCCCGGCTTGACAGCCGGGGTACCTGACCCCACCCCCCTCCACCCACCCGAACAGCCTCCTCTCACGGGCCTGCCTACACTTGCCACGGTGGGTCGGCCGTTCCGTCTCGCCCCGCGCTCGCGGGGCCGGAAGACATATATCCCCGTACCGCCCCTGAGGGGCAGGCTGCCGGTTGAACTATCAACTGCCGGAGCCTTGACCGCCGCCACGCATGGCTCGACCCGGCCGTGCAGCACTGGCGTCGGCAGTGGAAGAAACCGCACATGATCGATGAATCCCTGATCGAATCCCTTGGAGTGAACGACGCCGAGGCCCAGGCCATGCTCAACGCCGCGTACGGCGCCCAGCTGTCCGGCGGCCAGACCGAGTACATGGACTCCCTGCTGGGTCAGCAGATCGACGAGCTGATCCCCGGCAAGCTCATCAAGGGCAAGATCATCGGCTTCGCCGGCGACGACGTGGTCGTCGAGGTGGGGCTCAAGTCCGAGGGGCTGATCCCCAAGGAAGAATTCGAAGGCTACGACCTCAAGCCCGGCGACATGGTCGACGTGCTGCTGGAAGACGTCGAGGGCGAGGAAGGCCTCGTCCAGCTCTCCAAGCGCAAGGCCGACCGCATGCTCTCCTGGCAGCGGATCATGGACACCACCAAGGAAGGTGATGTCGTCGAGGGCATGGTCACCAAGAAGATCAAGGGCGGCCTGCTGGTCGACATCGGCGTGCCGGTGTTCCTGCCCGCCTCCCAGGTCGATGTCCGCCGCCCGGGCGAGATCGGCGACTACATCGGCAAGCGCATCCGGGCCTCGATCCTCAAGATCGACCTGGAGCGCCGCAACATCGTCATCAGCCGCCGCAAGCTGATCGAAGAGGAACGCGACGCCGCCAAGAAGCGCCTGCTGGACAACCTCAAGGAAGGCGAAGTCGTCACCGGCACGGTCAAGAACATCGCCGACTTCGGCGCGTTCGTGGACCTGGGCGGCATCGACGGCCTGCTGCACATCACCGACATGTCCTGGGGCCGGATCAACCACCCCAGCGAACTGCTCAAGATCGACCAGAAGGTCGAGGTCAAGGTTCTCAACATCGACCGGGAGAAGGAGAAGATCGCGCTGGGCCTCAAGCAGCGCGAAGCCTCCCCGTGGGAAGAGATCGAGAAGAAGTACCCCGTCGGCTCGCGCATCCACGGCGCGGTCGTCAACCTCATGTCCTACGGCGCGTTCGTCAAGCTCGAGGACGGCATCGAGGGCCTGGTCCACATCTCCGAGATGTCCTGGACGCGGCGCGTCAACCACCCGTCCGAGCTGGTGCAGCCCGGGCAGGAAGTTGACGTCGTTGTCCTTGAGATCAACAAGGACAAGCAGGAAATCAGCCTCGGCATGAAGCAGACCGAGGTCAACCCCTGGGAACTGGTCAGCGAGAAGTATCCCCCGGGCACCGTCATCGAGGGCAAGGTCCGCAACCTGGCCAACTACGGCGCGTTCGTGGAGATCGAGCCCGGCATCGACGGCCTGCTGCACATCTCCGACATGTCCTGGACCAAGAAGGTCACGCACCCCAACGAGATCCTCAAGAAGGGGGACAGCGTCAAGTGCGTGGTGCTCGACGTCGACCGGGACAAGCAGCGCGTCAGCCTGGGCGTCAAGCAGCTCACCGAGGATCCGTGGCTCACCGCGATCCCCGAGCACTACAAGCCCGGCATGGTCGTTCGCGGCGTGGTCACCAAGATCACCAACTTCGGCGTGTTCGTGGAGCTGGAGGCCGACCTCGAGGGCCTGCTGCACATCTCCGAGCTGGCGGACCACAAGGTCGAGAACCCCCAGGACGTGGTCAAGGCCGGGGACGAGATCGATGTCAAGATCCTGCGGGTCGACCGCGCGGATCGGAAGATCGGCCTCTCCCTCAAGCGTGCCCAGTGGGGCGACACCTCGGGCGCCGAGGAGGCGAAGGAACGCCGCAAGGACGCCCCGACCAAGGGCGGCATGGGCGCTCACGACGCCATGGGCACCGACAAGATCCGGTTCTCCTAAGCCGGTCCTGATAGCGTGAATCAATCCCAAAGCCCCGGCCACCTGGCCGGGGCTTTTTTCATGCTGCACCCCGGTGAACGCTTCTGAGGCGGTGACCCTTCCCCCCCGTCGCGTCGCCGCCTTATCGGCGCGATCACGCCCGGGCGCCACATCCCGCCCGCGCAGCGTCGGGCCCCTCCCCGCAGCGGCCGACGGCGAGGACGGCGTCCGATTGTCATTCGCGGGCCGGGGTCACCCCTACAGCTTCGCTTTCGCGGGCAGCAGCGTCAGCCCCGTGCTCGACCACCACCCGTCGCACGTCCCGGAGAGCTGGGCGCTGGACAGAACGCTCTCAACCTCCTTCGCGTCCTTCGCATCCAGAACAAACACGCCCCCGGCGGGCGTCTTCCCGGCAAACCGTCCCCACCACAGCAGCTTGCCTTCCAGAGGCGTCCCCGCAAGCCCGCGACGCAGCGCCGCCGCGTCATCACTCGTCACCATCACATACGCCCGGATGTTCGCCGGCGGCTCTCCCGGCGCCGCGGGCGGCGTGTCCCTGGTCAGTTCCTTCTGGATTTCGGGCATCGCACGCAGGCCGGACGAAGCCCGCAATTCGCGCAGCTCCGGCGTGAACTCGCCCGCGATCACCCCCGGATCGGTCGCGACCAGCTCGCGCGCCTGATCCAGCGTCGCAACGTCAAAGACGAAGATCCCCCGCCACGCGGGGTTGTGAGGATGATCGAACGGACCGGCGATGATCAGCGTTCGCTCGTCCGCGAGCCGCGCCATGTTTGACATATGGCCCTTGAAGATCTCCCGCCGCTCCTCGGGAGTTCCCTGCCCCGATTTGGGACCCGAGGTCAGGAAGACCATGACATAGGACGCCTCGTCCACCGCCGCCGCCCTGCCACCGTCGCCATGCGCCGCGCATCCCGCCAGCCCAAGGCCCGGGCCTGCCAGACCCGTCAGCAGCACCGCCGCACCCCACAGGATCCTCCTGATCCCGCGATGCGAAGGGCCAGTCGGGCTCCCATGGCATGCAATACCGTGAAAGGTGCTCATGTCGGCAGCATATCAAGGTCTAGGGCGCCGGCGAGCACGCCCTAGCGGCCGTTCAGCAGGGCCTCGCACAGTGGACACACGGGTGTTGTATGATGCTCCCTGGGGGTGGGAGCCCGTGTCGCGGGGCCGCCCAGCCAACCGTGGAGCTCTGGCCTGCCACTCGCCTCGGTCAATGTCGGTCGGCGCAGCCTCTTACGGGTCGCGGTGCGTACTTCCATCATCTACGCGGTGATCGGGGCGCTGTGGATCCTCTTCTCCGACCGCGTCGTCGCGCTCCTGGTCCAGGACGCCGAGGCGATGATGCACGTCCAGACCTACAAGGGCTGGTTCTTCGTCGGCGTCACCAGCCTCGTGCTCTATTTCCTCCTCAGGACCCAGTTCCGCCTGTGGGAGGCCGAGTTCGTCCGCCGCACCTCCGCCGTCGAAGCGCTCGCCGAGAGCGAGGCCCGCTTCCGCACCCTCGCCGAGCAGGCCTCCGACGGGATCTTCATCGCCGACGCCTCGGGCCGGTGCCTCGATGTCAACGCCGCGGGATCCCAGATGATCGGCCACTCCCGCGCCGAATCGCTCACCATGAACGTGCGCGACGCCATCCTCCCCGAGGACCTGGCGCGTCTGGAAGACGAATTCGTCCGCCTCGCCGCGGGCGCCCCGCTCCGCAGCCAGTGGAGGTTCAAACGCCGGGACGGCACGACCTTCCACGGGGAAGTGAACGCCCGGAAGCTGCCCGACGGGCGGCTGCTGGGCGTCGTCCGCGACACCACCGAGCGCCAGAAACTCGAAAAGCAGCTGCGCCAGGCCCAGAAGATGGAGGCCGTCGGCCAGCTCGCCGGCGGCGTCGCCCACGACTTCAACAACCTGCTCACCGTGATCCTGGGCTCGTGCGAGATGGCCCTGTCGGTCACCCCTGCCGACCACCGCGCCACGCAGTTCCTGCGGGATATCCGCCTGGGCGGGGAGAGGGCCGCCGCGCTGACGCGCCAGCTGCTCACCTTCAGCCGCCGAGCCGTGCTCGAACCCAAGGTCATCGACCTCAACCAGACGGTCCACGAGACCGAGCAGCTGCTTCGCCGATTGATCGGTGAACGCGTCACCCTTGAAACGCGGCTGGATTCCTCCATCGGACGCGTGCGGGCCGACCCCGGGCAGATCGGCCAGGTCATCATGAACCTGGTCGTCAACGCACGAGAGGCGATGCCCGAGGGCGGTGTGATCACCGTCTGCACCTGCTCCGCCCCCATGACCGAGGTGCAGTCGGCCCAGCACCCCGGCGCCAAGCGCGGCCGCTGGGTGCGCCTGTGCGTCGCCGACACCGGCGTGGGCATGCCCCCGGAAGTGAAGGATCGCATCTTCGAGCCCTTCTACACCACCAAGCCGGCGGGCAAGGGCACAGGCCTGGGCCTCTCCATGGTCTTTGGGATCGTCAAGCAGAGCGGCGGACATATCGAGGTCGAGACGCAGGTCGGCAAGGGGACAACATTTCGCGTCTACTTTCCCGCCATCGAGGAGCCCCTCACCGAGACCAACACCCCGCCGCGAGCAAGCGTGCGCCGCGCCGCCGATTCAACCGTGCTGGTCGTAGAAGATGATCCCGCCGTGCGCCACGTCGCCGTCGAAGCCCTTCGCCCGCACGTTGGCGCCGTCAT
Source organism: Phycisphaerales bacterium (assembly GCA_044226385.1). Taxonomy (GTDB): domain Bacteria; phylum Planctomycetota; class Phycisphaerae; order Phycisphaerales; family UBA1924; genus JAEUJB01. The sequence continues at coordinate 182,957 of JBGAHA010000004.1, read as the reverse complement.
CCAGGCCGGCAGCGGCGCCGAAGCGATCGAGCTCATCGATCGGGACCGACCCAAGATCGACCTGCTGGTCACCGACGTGGTGATGCCCGAGATGAGCGGCCGGGAACTGGGCACCCTCATGCTGCGGCGCACGCCGGGCCTGAAGATCCTCTACGCCAGCGGCTACACCGACGACGAAGTCATACGCCAGGGAATCCTGGAGGCCGAGGTCGAGTTCATCCAGAAGCCGTACACGCCCCAGTCCCTCGCCGGAGTGGTGCTGAAGATGCTGGAGCAGGCCTGACCGGCCGCTCCCACGCTGTCAGATGCGGGTGACGAAAGCCCCGTCCGCTGGGCCGACACCCGGTGGCCGGAACCCTGGAGCAAAGGGTCCTGCCGGCCAGGTGGAGCGGCCTTGCGGAGAAGGCCTCCGACCGAAATGCCCTCGAGAGAGATCCGGAGAGCTTGAATCGAACTACGCTCAGCACGCCTCGGCCCCCGCCGAGCCCATCGCCCGCCTGGAAGCCGGACCGTCCTGGATGACTTCAGTCACCCGCCCGCCGCTCGTCGCCTTGAAGGCACGACCGGGAGCTCGGCGGCGAAGCCGGAACGGGATTTAGCACATGGCGAGGAAGGTCAGCAGACACAGCAGCGCGACCTTGCGGTGACCAGGGGTGATGGTGAGCAGCATCTTCATTGTGGAACTCCGATTTTGGAATGTTCGAGGCCGCCCAACATGAATCAACTCGCGTGCCAGCCCATCCCGGCGACTCTCACCCCCTCACCCGCACCTCGGCAGGGCACACGCCCGGGTGAACGCGCCGGCGCGTTGCACCCACGCGACGCCCGGTGTCGCGCCGCGGCAACACTCGCTGCCGCCGGCCTCACGCTCATGGCCGGGATGGCCCGCGCCCAGCCCGCCGCGGGGGATCACACCCCACCCTCCCCCACCGCCCGCACGACCGAGAACCTCCAGCCCGTCAGCGGGGAACCCGCCGGTGTTATCACACCCCAGCGCGCCATGGCGAGCTACTCGATCGTGGATGCGTGGATCCGGGCCTGGAAGGAACCCACCGCCGCCGATGTTCCCCCCGACCTCGCCGCCGCCGTACGCGGCGCCGCGATCACGTTGCGGCTGCGGGGGGAGATCGTCGGCCGCGGCTCCAAGGTCATGCTCAGCGGCGCGGGCGAAGAGCAGAGTCCAGATCTCCCACTGGTCGCCGCCGCCCGAGCGGCTTGGCGCGAGGCCGCGCAGCGACTGCCCGGGGATAACGACGCCCTGCGCCAGGAACGACTCAAGGCAATGGCACAGGAGATCCAGATCAGCCTCGAGGTCTGCGAAGAACTGATCCCCATGAACCCCCTCGCCTACGACGAGGTGGACCGGGACCTGGGCGCGGGCCTGGACGGCGTTGCCGTGCGCATCGCCGGGCAGCTCGAGGCGATCTTCCCCGCCTCCATGCTCGTGCGCGATCAATCCCCCGCCGACGCCCTCGCCGCGTGCGTCGCCCTCGCCTCCGGTGACGCCGCCCTGGGCATCCGCTCAAACCCCATCACCCAGCCTCCCGCGCTGGTGAAGTCGCACCAGGCCGTCTTCTACCACTTCCGCCCGATGCACGTCGCCCAGACCAGCATGGGCAGCGCTGGCCGATTCCTTCATCGCGGCGGCCGCGTCGTGTCACCGCGCGAAATCACCGCCGGATCTCTGGTGGACTGGGCAAACGGCCTCGCCGGCCGCCTCGAACGCCTCAGCGTCACCGAGACCATGGACGACACCGTCGCCAACCACCCCGAGGCCCAGGGACGCATCTGCCTCCGCATCCCAGGAACCATCTGGCCCGCCCAGGGACGCACCGATCCCACCTGGGCGAATTCCCAGCAGCAGACCACCGTCGCCCTCGCCCTCCAGCGTTACGCCGACCTGCGAAAGGAAGCCGACAAGCCCGCCTCCGACAGGGCCCGCAATATCGCCGTCCGCCTGGTGCGGGATCTGCTCGAGCACGCCGCCAGCGGAGCCCCGTCCGTCGAAAGCGATGAAGCCTGGGTGGCGCGTGATCTGGGGTACCGCAAGCTCCTGGGGGATCTGACATACGAGCAGACGTTCAGCCCCTGGCATGCCAAGCCCGGAACCAACCCAATCAACCGCTGGGACCCGGTCTTGCACGTTGATCGCGTCGCCGGGCTCCAGGAGACCTCTCCCGGACGCAAGATGGCGTGGGATGCCCGGGGCAGACTGGCGATGACTCTTGCCCTGCGGAGTGATGCACGCGCGGCCGAGCAGGTCCGGGATCTCTACAAGCAGCTGGGCATCTCCAACCTGCACGAGGCAATGCCCTGGATCGGGTGGGCGGACCTCACGCGAGGGACCGGGAGCGCCGAACCCGCGGCCTCGGCGCTGCTGCGCGAATGGCGCGACGCGGTGTACGAACGCATGGCCCCGTCACAGCCTCCCGGCAGCGACGCCGCGGACCTGGCCGGGGGGCTCGCCCTGCCGAGCGGCAAATCCCCCACCGCCCAGTGCGCCGGCACGGTCGCGTTCCTCGCCTCCATGCTCGCAAGCCCGGTGCTGACCGATCCCACCGAGCGTCCCAAGGAACTCTCCCGGTTGCTCAACGCCCTGCGGTTCCTGCGCCAGCTCACGATGGACGAGTACGCGTGCTACTCCGCGGTGGATGTGGAGGCGGCGATTTGGGGTGTGCGGCGTTCTCCATGGGACCAGCGCCTCGACCCCCAGGACACCGCGATGACGCTGCTGGCGGTGTGCGAGGCGATCGACGCGATCTCGGGGATGCGGCGATAATCGCCGCATCATGCCGCGCCGGATAAACCGTCTTTCATGCGCTGCGCCCACGGGAAGCGAACCCATCGCAAGGAGACCCCCGTGGCCAAGAATACGTCCAGCCGCAAGTACGGCAAGAAGGCGTCGAAGAAGGTTGAGCGCGTGATGCACGAGATGAAGGCCGGCACGCTCCGCAGCGGCGGGTCGGGCAAGAAGGTGACCAGCCGCCGCCAGGCGATCGCCATCGGGCTCTCCGAAGCTCGCCGGGAAGGGGCGAAGGTCCCCAAGAAGAAGACAGGGAAGAAGTCCGGAAAGAAAACCGGGAAGAAGCGGGCGAGCCGGAAGACGTCCTCCTCATCCAGCAGCCGCCGGTAGCTCGGTCGGCAGGTTCCCTCCGTCGCCCCCTGATGACGCCAAACCATGCGAGGGCTCCTCGTGCCACGCCGCGGGCATGGGAGATGTCGATCTGCGAATGTTGACGCGCGGCCTGCGCACGACGGCTGGGCTCACGCCTCTCCAAAAAAGAGACAGGCCGCCCGGTGAGGACGGCCTGTCGCAGTTTGCCTGGATGACCTTTGCCTTACCGGGGGTTCTTGTCCTCGGTCTCGACCTTCCGCTCGGTCGTTTCCGTGGTCTTCTTCGTGCCCTCGGGGGTGGACGTCGTCTTGGTCGTGGTGGTCTTGCTGCTGCTGGTTTCCTTGTCGCAGGCGGTCAGCGAGAAGGCGCCCAGGGCGATGCCGGCGACCGCGACAACGCGGCCGAGGGTGCGGAAGGCGCGGGAGGAGTTGATCTGGTTCATGGAACGGCTCCTTGTGAAAATCGAAGAGTGGCGTGTGCTGGAACGGCCAAACAGCGACCGGCCCGGAATTACCGGGGCGAGTAGGTCGTGTCCTTTTCGTGGGTCTCGATGACGGTGGTCTTCTCGGTCGGGGTATCGATGACCTTCTTCTCGGTGGTCTTGGTGTGGCCGACGGCATCGTCGGAGGCGCAGCCGGCGAAGATCACCAGCCCGCTGAATGCGAGGCTTGCTGCGGTGATCAGCGTGTTGCGGTGCAGGGAAATCCCGCGGCGTGCGACGTTGTATCTGGTCTTCATGAACGGCGATGCTGCCGGTAGCCCCGCCGGGCGTGAACCCCGGGTTAAACAGTGGTCATTCACCCGCGGGGAGCGTCCTACGGACGATCGGCCATGCCCCCGCGCTGGCGGCCGCAGCGTCTGGTTTCCCGGGAGCCGACGTGCCCCCGCACGCTCTTGGGACCTCGCCGGTCCAAAACGACAACCGCCCGGCCCCTGGGGGGCCGGGCGGCATCATCGAGAAAGCGGGCGAAGGGATTCGAACCCTCGACATCCACCTTGGCAAGGTGGCACTCTACCACTGAGTTACGCCCGCGTGGCGTGGTCTGGGGCGGCCGACGGGTCGGACGCCGCAAACGCAAGGCATGAAGTTAGACCGATCGGTCGGCGGAGTCAACGTCCCGAGGGGTTGGCGTCCGACAGAGTGCGCGGGGGGAGGGCTGTAGGGCCTGGGAGGGGTGTGCCGCCCGACGTCGCGCCGCCCCGGGCCCGGGCCACCGCGTCCTGCACCACCTGAGGGGTGTAGGTGTCAAAGAGCTGAGGGGTCGGAGCGCCGGGGCCGGAGATCGCCAGCAGCGGAATCCCCACCCAATTCAGGCTCTTGAGCTTGTCGTTGCCGGCGACGTTGTTGCCCGTCAGGTCCACCCGCATCGGGATCACGTCCGGGGAGGCGAGCAGGGCGACGATCTCGTGGCGGTGCAGCACCGTCGCCTCCAGGGCCTTGCAGTTCAGGCACCACTCCGCCGTGAAATCCATGACCACGACTTTTTTCTGGGCGCTCGCCTCCGCCAGCCGCTCGGGGGTGTAGGCGACCCAGGAAATCGGGCCCCGGTCGGTGAAGTGCACGGCCATATAGATGCCCGCCGCGGCAAACACCACGGAAAACAGGGACCAGAACGCCCGCTTGCCCGCGCTGCGGGTGATGCTGAAGGTCTTGACCAGCAGCAGGCCCATCGCCGTGAGGATCGTCAATGCGACCAGCCACCAGAACCAGCGGATCGGGGGGTCGATCGGCAGGCGGACGAGTGGGTCCACGCCAGACCCGATAAAAAAGATCGCCACCCCCACCATCAGCAGGCCCATGACCTGCTTGACCAGGTTGCTCGCCGGGCCGGACCTAGGGATCCGGGAGATCCCCGCCGGGAAGGCCGACAAGAGGGCATAGGGGAGGGCCATCCCCACCCCGATCGCCGCGAAGGTGGAGAGCGTGAGGGAAGGGGGCTGCTTGGCGCCCCAGGCGGCGGCCGTCCCCATGAACGGGGCGGTGCAGGGGGTGGAAAGCACGGCGGTGAAGATGCCAAACAGGAACGTCCCGGGGGTGGACCCGCCAGCCGCCCCGGCGGCCTTGGGGCTCGCCGCGGGCATGAACCGATACACCCACTGGGGCACCTGGATCGTGAACACGCCCAGCATGCTCAGGGCCATGATCCCCACGAAGACGCCCACGCCGATGGTGAACGGGGGGAACTGGAAGAGCTGGTTGACCTGCTTGAAGCTCCCGATGAAGGCGATCGCCCCGCCGATGGTGAGCCAGAACGCGATGATGCCCAGGGAGGTGATGATGCCCAAGTAGAAGCAGCGAGCCCGGTTTCCAGCCGCGGCGCTGAGGCTCATGATCTTGATGGGGATGACGGGGATGACGCAGGGGGTCAGGTTCAGGATCAGCCCGCCCAGGGCGGCGGCGAGCAGGAGTAGGACCAGGAAAAAGGGATGGTCCCCGCGAAGGGTGATCTTGCTGCCGAAGAGGTCGAAATCGACGCTCTCGCGAGCGGCAACGGCCCCCTTGAGCAGCTCGCCGAAGACCGAGCGGTCAAAGTCCCCGAACGTGGCGGGGTCGGGCGGGGTGCCGACGGTCGAGACTTCGGGACCCACCACCTGGAACGTGACTGTCTGCTCGGTGTTGACCGGCATCACGCAGACCGAATCGTCGCAGGCCTGGTAGCGCAGCTTGAGGGTGACGGGCAGGTCTCCCAGCGGGGCCTGGGGGGAGATGATGACCGGGACAAAGGCGATCGCCCGTCCCTCGAAGACGTCGTAGGGGAGCGGCTTTCCGCTGCCGGAGAGATCGATGTGCACCGTGGCGGGGGTGGGCCACTGGATGGGTCCAAAGCGGAGCGACGGGGATTCCTGGGGGGTAATGACGGTGGCGATCGCGTCGAACCCCCATTCCTTGGGGGGCTTGGGGTCGTTGGTGTGGACATGCCACCCGGGGGAATGGTCGAAAACCACCGCGACGACGACCTGGTCTCCGGCGTGGACCAGCGTTTGCGACGCAAGTGAGGTGACTTCCACGGTCGGCGGTCCGAACTGTCCGCGCGCGGAGGGTGTTATCAGGGACGTGAGGCACGCCAGCAGGCAGGCCCACTGAAGGGCGAATCGCGTGGATGACGTTGCAATCATGGGCTTGAAGGTCCTTGCCCCTTCCGCGGCGGAAGAGGGGTGCCAATGGCCCGCGCGGGGCCGGAAGGCTGAAACGCTCGGCGGGATGAGCATATGGATGCGGGACGGGGAGGACGGTGGCAGGGAATTGGCCTTGGGGACCGCTGGAGTGGGTGAAGCCGCTCAAGGGGCGCCGGGCGATGGTCCGATGACGGAGTTATCGAGGGCAATTGCCGCGCGCCGGCCCGCGCGGTTGGAGTACGTTCGGAATGTCTGACATTCTGAATCAGGGAGATATCGACGCTCTGCTCGCCTCGCCAGACGCGGTGGTGGCGGAGGAGCCGCCCGCGCCGGCGCAAATATTTTCTCGCTTTGAACGCGACGCCGAGACCACCGAGATCCGGGATTACGATTTCAAGCGTCCCGAGCGCGTCAGCAAGGACCAGATGCGCGCCCTCCAGACGCTGCACGAGGGCTTCGCTCGAAACTACGGCGCCTCTCTGTCGGGCTTCCTGCGGACCATCGTGGAGGTCCGCGTCGCCACCTGCGAGCAGATGACCTACCAGGAGTTCATCGCCGCCCTCCCCAACCCGACCAGCTTCAACCTCCTCCAGGCCGACGGTCTCGAGGGGCAGATGTGCCTCGAGGTCAGCCCGCTGATCATCTACCCGATCATCGATCGGCTGCTGGGCGGCACGTCCCAGGACCTGTTCATCCCGCAGCGGCCGATGACGCTGATCGAATCACGCCTGATCGGCAACATCACCGGCCGCGGGCTCACGGCCCTGTCGGAAGCCTGGGCGAGCATCAAACAGCTCAATTTCACGGTCTCCGCGACCGAAAGCAACCCGCAGCTGGTGCAGATCGTGCCCCCCAACGAGGTCGTGGTGGTGGTCGGGTTCGAGCTCAAGATCACCAACCGCGCGGGCACGATGAACCTCTGCATCCCGTACAACGTGATCGAGCCGGTGATCGAGCACCTCAGCTCACAGAGCTGGTTCGCCGCCGCTCGGAACCAGCGCTCCAAGGCGGCCGAGGCGGTCATCGGCACCGCCCTCAAGGAAGCCGGCCTGATGGTCACTGGCATCCTTGCGGAGACGACGATCACCCTCGCCGACGTCCTGCAGATGCAGCCGGGGGACGTCATCGTCACCGACAAGCCCGCCTCCGAACCCGTCAAGGTGTGCGTCGAAGGGGAGGCGAAGTACGAGGCTCAGCTGGGCAAATTCAAGCAGAACCGGGCGCTGCGGATTGTTCGGTCCGTGTCCGGTGCTTCCAAGCCGTGACGGCGGGCGCGGAAGCGGTCAAAAATGCGCGATTCGCCGGTCCCGGGCGCGGGCGCATTGCGGATGCGCGTTGACCCCGGGACCCGAACACCTATAAAATTGAGATTGCCCGAGGGCGTTCTCGGGCTCCGTCGTGGTTCTGCGGCTTCGAGGTGCGTCATGCTCGCGGCTTTCAACCATGCCCGGTAAGCGGTCCACACCGATCTCTGATCGCTCGCGCGATCGGTGTGACCCAGCGGCGGCCATCGCCGGCTGCGGTTGTGCTCCGGAAGGAGGACGACTGGCAGCCTGAGATGCACGCCATGGGACAGTCCCCCCACTTGCGGGGAGGCTGGTGACACCTGCCGGGCCGCGGACGATTCGCCGGGATCGTTTGCGGTCGTTGCGTTTTTGGCCCGGGAAGGCGTGGGCCTGGATCGAACAGATGACGGCGTGCGGGATCGCTGCCTTCGGGCCCGGTCCGGCAGGCGAAACGGGGAATTGATCGGGGGAGCCGGCGAAGGCTCGGCTGCACGGACGGGTTTCGACATCTTGACAACCTGTAGGAATCAACGAAGGAACGACCAGACATGGCCATGAACACGCAAGAAATGATGAGGATCCTGGATTCGATCGCGAGGGATCGGAACATTGACCGGTCTTTGCTCATCCGGGATCTGGAAATGGCGATGGTGTCGGCCGCCCGCAAGCACTTCAACACGCTGGATCCTGAAGAGTTCACGTGCGTGGTCGATGCGGTGAGCGGCAAGATCGACATCCGTCGCCACGGTGAACCGCTGGTGATGTCCCCCGAGGCCTTCGGCCGCATCGCGGCGCAGACCTTCAAGCAGGTCATGATCCAGAAGTTCCGGGACGACGAACGCACCAGCATCCTGGACGAGTTCACCAAGCGCGTGGGGGACATCGCCACGGGCGTCGCCCAGCGGTACGAGGCGCGGTCCCTGATCGTGACGATCGACCGGGCCGAGGCGTTCATGCCCCCCAGCGAGCAGATCCCCGGGGAGCAGTTCCAGCCCAACGACCGCGTGCGCTGCCTCATCCTGGACGTCCGGGACGCGGGCTCCCAGGTCAAGATCGTCCTCTCCCGCTCTCACCCCGACTTCATCAAGCGCCTGTTCGAGGTGGAAGTGCCCGAGGTCGCCGAGCGCGTCATCGAGATCAAGGCGATGGCCCGTGAGGCCGGGTATCGCACCAAGATCGCCGTCTCCAGCGTGGACTCCAAGGTCGACGCGGTGGGCGCGTGCGTGGGTGTTCGCGGCAGCCGCATCAAGAACATCGTGGACGAGCTGAACGGGGAAAAGATCGACATCGTTCGCTGGAACGAGTCGAGCCAGATCCTGATCCAGAACGCGCTCAAGCCCGCGGAGGTCGTCGAAATCTCCCTGTGCTTTGAGCTGGGCCGAGCGACCGTGGTCGTCCGGGACGACCAGCTCTCCCTGGCGATCGGCAAGCGCGGCCAGAACGTGCGCCTCGCCGCACGCCTCACCGGCTGGGACATCGACATCCTCACGCCCGAGGAATTCACCAAGGGCCTGGAGATCATGTCCTCGACGCTGGTGCAGGTCGAAGGCGTGACGGAGAAGATGACCGACAAGCTCGCCGCCCTGGGCATGGTCTCGGTCTTCGACATCGAGGAGGTCGGCGCCGACGTCCTGATGAACGAACTGGAGATCGGGGAAGAGATCGCCAAGGTCATGGTCGAGCGTGCGTCGGCACGGGCGAAAGAAGTCGCCGAGCAGCAGCACCGGGACAAGGAAGAGAAGGAACGCAAGGCCCGGGCGCAGGCCGAGCTGGACCGCCAGGCGGTGCTCGCCGGGGACGCGACGGGCGCCGCGGGCGAGGCCGGGGAAGCGGCGGCGGCGGCGATCCTGGGCGGCGGCGGCGGGGCCGGGCCTTCGGCATCGTCGGCGGACGCGGCGCAGGCCGCGGCGGCGGGGGAGGCCCGCGCGGCCGACATCCTGGGCCAGTAGTGCATGCATGAACACGCCGGGCGGGCCGCGAGAGCGACCCGCCACGGATTTGGTTGCAGGTGACCGTTTCGGAGGGTGTTCCTGTTGAACACCCGCAGCGGAGAAAGCGTTTGGCCCAGAAGCGCATTTTCGAGATCGCCAAAGAGCTCAATGTCGAGTCCAAACTCATCATCCAGAAGTGCTGGGATGAGGGGATCTCCAAGGACGTGGTGAAGAACCACATGTCCGCGGTGACCATCGGGCTTGCCGAATCGATCAAGGAGTGGTTCCACGGCGCGGGCAGTGTGACCACAACGGCCGTGGAGACGGCCGCCAAGGTCGAGCAGTCCGCCGAGGCTCTGAGCGAGGCCAAGAAGGCCGGGCTCCGCCGCGCGCGCCCGCTGGGCGGCGCTCCCGGGCAGACCGAAGCTTTTGCGTCGGCCCCGCACGCGCCCACCGAAATCGAAGCCCCCGGCGGCCACGGTGCCGGCACGGCCGTCGAAGACGAGCCGCCCGCCGAGGTGTCCGCTCCCGCCGCGCCGCACGCGCCGGCGACGCCGATCAGCAAGCCGGCGGCCTCCGTCGCCGCTCCTCCCGCCGCCCCGGCGCCCGCCGCGCCCACGGGCCCCACGCTGGCGACCCGCGCCGTCCCCACGCCCCCAGTGCTGACGGCGACGCCGCAGCCTCCGGTCCGCGTGAACCGTCCGACGGCTCCCTCCCCGATCACTTCGACGCCCGTCGCCGTGCCCCCGCCCGCGCCCACGCCGGTCTCGGTGGCGCCCGCGGCGCCGGCGGGCAAGACCGAAACTCCGCCCGAGGCGCCCAGCGCCCCCACCGCCCGCCCCACGACGATGCCCCCCGCGGCCTCCAAGGCGCCCCAGCGGCCGGTGCTGATGAACGTGCCGACGCGTCCCACGGTCGTCGCGCCCGCCGGCCAGAAGCTCGAGGTCCAGAAGGTCAAGCTCAGCGGTCCCAAGGTCGTGCGCGTCGAAGCGCCCGAGCAGGTGGAAGCCCCGCGGCCGCGTCGCCCAACGGGCACCGGCACTGGAACGGGCCCGCGCCCGGGAACGACCAGCGCCGAGGAGGACGAGCGTGGCAGGAACGCGCGGCGGGCCAAGGGCCCGGCCGTGCCCGCCCCGGGCGCCAAGCGGACGACGGGGATCGCCCCCAACCGCCGCGCCAGCGCGGACTGGTCCGCGCCGGGTGTGTACAGCGAGCAGGACCTGATCGAACGGGAGGCACGCCTCGCCCGCGCCGGCGGAACGATCAAGAAGCACCGCCAGGACCTCAACCGCGGGCCTTCGCAGCGAGCGGAGACGGCGGCGGAGACCGGCGGCGTAGTGCGGATCACCGCGCCGTTCACAATCAAGGATCTCTCCGCGGCGACGGGCGTGAAGGGGGCCGAAATCCTCAAGCGCCTGTTCAACCAGGGGATCATGACGACGATCAACGCGGGCCTGGACATCACCAAGGCCCAGGAGATCATGCTGGACTTCGAGATCGAGCTCGAGGTGCAGGAGGCCAAGACGGCCGAGCAGACGGTGCACTCGGACTTTGAGCAGCGCAAGATGGTCGAGGAGCGGCCCCGCGGGCCGGTAGTCACCATCCTGGGCCACGTCGACCATGGAAAGACCTCGCTGCTGGACAAGATCCGCAACGCCAACGTGGCGGCGGGAGAGGCCGGCGGCATCACGCAGCGCACCAGCGCGTTCCGGGCGCAGATCACCGTCGGCGGGGAAAAGAAGGAAGTCGTCTTCCTCGACACCCCCGGTCACGAGGCGTTCACGAGCATGCGGTCGCGCGGCGCCAACATGACCGACGTCGTCGTGCTGGTGGTCTCGGCCCCCGAGGGCGTCATGCCCCAGACGGTCGAATCCATCAACCACGCCAAGGCGGCCAAGGTGCCGATCGTCGTCGCCCTGAACAAGATCGACCGTCCCGACGCGACCGAGAGCGCCATCCAGCGCACGCTGGGCCAGCTCGCCGAGCACGGGCTCAACCCCGTGCTGTGGGGCGGCGATACGGAAGTGGTGAAGGTCTCGGCGGTGACGGGTGAAGGCATCCCCGAACTGCTGGAAGTGCTCGACTACCAGGCGCAGCTGCGCGACCTCAAGGCCGACTTTGGCGGCATGGCCTCGGGCACGGTGATCGAGGCGCGGACCGAGGAAGGCCGCGGCGCGGTGGCAAGCCTGCTGATCCAGCAGGGACGCCTCAAGCTGGGTGATTTCATCGTCGCCGGCCGCGCGTTCGGCCGCGTCCGCGACATGACCGACGACAAGGGCGTCCGCATCAAGGAAGCGATGCCGCCGATGCCGGTGGTGATCTCGGGCATCGACGTGGTGCCCGATGCGGGCGACCGGTTCTACGTGGTCGATTCGCTCAAGAAGGCCCAGGAAGCGGCGGAGCAGCGTCACCGGCGCGAGCGCGAGCAGGAGCTGGCGGCCCCGAAGGTCACGCTGGACTCGTTCTTCAGCCAGATCGCCCAGAAGACGACCAAAGAAATCCTGGTCGTGCTCAAGGCGGCCGAGCAGGGCACGGTCGACGTGCTCAAGCACGAGTGCGAGAAGATCAAGACCGAAGAGGTCAAGGTCCGCGTGCTGCACGCGGCGGTCGGCGGGATCACCGAGAGCGACGTGGTGCTCGCCGAGGCCTCCAAGGCGATCATCATCGGCTTCAACGTCATCCCCTCGGGCAAGGCCCGGACGATTGCCGAGCAGCGCGGGGTCGAGATCCGCACGTACCAGGTCATCTACGACATCACCGACGACCTCAAGAAGGCCGCCGAGGGTCTGCTCACCCCGGAACTCCGCCAGGAGATCCTGGGCCACGCCGAGGTGCGGCAGGTCTTCAAGGTCAGCAAGGTCGGCTCGATCGCCGGCTGCTACATCACCGACGGCGTGGTGCAGCGCGACGCGCTCATCCGCGTCACCCGCAACGGCGTGGTGGTGGAGAACGACCGGCGCCTGGAGCAGCTCAAGCGTTTCAAGGACGACGCCAAGGACGTTCGCGCCGGCATGGAGTGCGGCATGAAGATCGTCGGCTACGACGACATCAAGGAAGGCGACGTGCTGGAATGCTACAAGCAAGTGGAGGTCAAGAGGACGTTGTAAGGAGAAGGCATCGGGCATCGATCGCTGGACGGTGGTGAAAGCCGGCGTCCGGTCCTTCGAGCGGCCCGCAATTCTGATGTGCCTTTCCCAGTGCCTGATGCCCGACCCCTTCGTGCCTTCCCCCATGGTGATCGGCGTGCTCCAGTTCGAGCTGCTCATCCACGGCGCCCAGTCCCTCAAGGACAAACGCCGCGTGGTCAACTCGGTCAAGGACAGGCTCCACCGGGAGCACCTGGTCTCCATCGCGGAGGTCGACCGGCTCGACGCCATGGGCGTCGCGGTCCTGGGGCTCGCGCTGGTGGGCCGTGAGGGCAAGCACGTGGCGGAGGTGCTCGACCGCATCACCGCCAAGCTCCGACAGGTCCCCGGGGCGGAACTGGGGGACACGGCAAGGCAGATCCTGCACGGGGCCTCGGTCGTGGAGTCCGGGCAGGAGGCGGGAGAGCCCGCGGAGACTGTCGCGTCTCCCGTCCACGCCGCGGCGGTGAAGGCGGACGGCCGGAGAGAGGCGGGGCAACGCTGGGCGCCGCCCCGCGCCGGGCTTGAAGGGCACGAGCACGACCTGGACGAAGAGATGCGGCGGAGGGCCGAAGAGCTCGACCGCCCGCGGGACTGATGAAGCACGCATGACACGACGCAACGAGCGAATTTCCGCCCTTCTCACCCGCGCCGTGCAGGAGGTGATCGTCCGGGGCGTTTCCGACCCGCGCATCCGCGGGTTGATCACCATCACCGAGGTGGTGGTAAGCCCCGACCTGGCGGAGGCGAGGGTGTCGGTCTCGGTGCTGCCCCACGCCCAGCAGGAGCTGACGATCCACGGCCTGCAGGCGGCCTCGGCGCACATCCGGCACGAGGTGTCGGAGCTGGTGGACCTCAAGCGCATGCCCAACCTGATCTTCCGGCCCGATCCGCGGCTGAAGAAGGAGGCGGCGGTGCTGCGCGACATCAACATGGCCAAGGAACACACCCGCGAGGCGGGGGCCGGGGGCTCGGGGTGGTCCGCTTCCCTGCCCGAGGGCCGCCAACAATCTGGACCCGGCGAGGACGCCTCGCACGAGCCAAGGAAGGAACCCGGCGCGTGAGTGCTTCGGACCCGAGCAAGAAGCTGGCCTCCCTACTCAAGCGGCTGCGCGGAAGGTTTACGCCGGACGAATCGGCCGACGGCGCGGCGCGGCCGTCGTGGATCGAGCCGCTGGTGGACGAACTGATCTATTCGTTCCTGCTGTGGGAGGCGACGACGGGCCAGGCCCGCAACGCCTTCAAGCGGCTCAAGGACTCGTACATCGATTACAACGAGCTTCGCGTCAGCCTGCCGGAGGAGACCGTCTCCATCCTGGGTGAGCGCTATCCCCGGGGTGAGGAACGCGCGGCCCGCATGCGGGCGACGCTCTTTGACCTGTACAAGCGGGAGTTCGGGGTCACGCTGCGGGCCCTCGCCGACGGCGGCAAGCGCGACACGCGGACGTACCTGGAATCGCTCGAGGGGATCCCCGCCTGCGTGGTGGACCGCATGATGGTCGTCGGCTTCGGGGCGCACGCCGTGCCCACCGACGAGCGCCTGCGCGACCTCCTCGCCGACGAGGGCGTGGTGGATCCCGAGACGTCCGCCGAGGAAGCCGCGGCGTGGCTTTCACGCCAGATCAAGGCCGAAGAGTCCGTGGGAACTATGGTGCTGCTGCGGGCCTGGGCCGACGAAGACTCTCCCCAGCCCCGCAAGCCCAAACCCGCGCCGGTGAAGCCCGACGCGGGGGAGGAGCCGCGCGGGAAGACCCGCGGCAAGTCCGAAACCCGTCCCGAGGGCAAGGCGGAAGAACGTCCGGCCAAGCGTCGGCCCCCGGCGCGCAAGAAGGTGGGCAAGGGCGGCGACGCCTGAAAGGTGTTCACGGTGAATCCCGGTCGCAGGCTTGCGTTGTTGGTGTTCGCCGCGGGAGCGGCGACCTCCCTTCCTTCACCGGCCGCGAGCGGGGTAGGCTCCGCCGCCCCGCGTGAATCACAGCCGCGTGACGCGGCCGTGGCTCCCCCACTGCCGGCCGATCCACTCGAGGCGCTCGACGAGGCTGCTCGGCGCGAGGTGGAGCATCCGCGCGCGTCGGTGGAGATCGATGTCCCCGCGGGGATCGATCCCGCGCTGCTCCGGAAGATCGACCTGACCGACGAGGCGGGCAAGAAGGCTTCTCGCCCCCTCGACGACGTCACCCGCGAATTGCTCCAGACGCCGGCGATCGAAGCCCGGCCCGCGGAAGACCGTCCGCCGCCGGCGATGGTCACGCAGGCGCTGCGGCTGTACGCCCAGGCACGGGAAAAGGAGGCCGGAGGGGACGCGGCGGGCGCGGTCACCGACCTGGAGCAGGCGACCAAGCTCGACCCGGGTTCCGCGGAGGCGTGGCGCGAGCTTGGGGATGCGCAGACCGCCGCCGGCCGCCGCCTCGCGGCGATCTCGTCGTACACCCAGGCCTGCCAGCGCGGGCTGACCGACGGCCGCATCTGGTGGATCCTTGGACGGGACGCGCTTCGCAGCAAGAAGCTTGACCAGGCCGCCTCGCTGCTCGCCAAGGCCCGCTCCCATTCGTCGGAAACCACCGACCCAGCGCTTGAGTACATCATCAGCGCCGACCTGGGTGAAGCGCTGATGGGTCTGGGATATCAGGCCGCCGGGCTTGAGGCGCTGGCCCAGGGCGCTTCCCTGCCTACGCCGCTGCCCTGGACGACGCGCCTGCGCACCGAAGTCATCGACCTGATCCGCAAGCGAGCCGATCTGCGGCGGGACGCGGGTGACGCCGCCGTCCGCCTCGGGGACACGATGTCGGCCCTCAAGCTATACGAGGCGGCGGCGGAGGACGAACAAGGTGATTCCTCCGAGCTGCTGGTTCGCCGCGTCTACGCCCTGTGGTCATCCGGAAGGCCCGCGGCGACCGCGTCTCTGATCGCCTCCGACATCGCCCAGCAGACCACGCCGGTAAGCGATGCGCAGATCGAGCTGGTTCGTCGCCTCGCCGCGGACCCCTCGGCGGGGCCGCTGCTTGCCCCAGCGCTCGACGTCATCTCCCGCTCCAGCCAGGTGCCGGGAGCCACCGCCCAGCGCCAGTGGGTGCGGGTGCGGGCCGCGGCGGCGGGGATGCAGGGGCGAGCGATCCTCCGCGCCGGATTGGCCCAGGCGCCAGAATCGGAATCGCTGTTCCGGGATCTCATCGACACGCTGCCGCGCAACGATCCGCAGGCTCGCGCCGGAGAACTTCTGCAACTGGTGGAGCAATCCCCACGCTCGATCGGGCTGCTTTCCCGCCTGATCTCCACCACGACCGATTCGGCGGGTGAGCTCGCCGCCCTGGAACGGAGCGGAACGTGGGCCGCGTCGCTGGTTCGCGTGCCGTGGCTGATCAACATGGCGCGGGTGCCCGACGCGGTCAAGGCCGCGGACGCGCTGGCCGCGGGAAAGTCTGGGGCGTATGCCGCCGCGGCCCGGGCGCAGGCGTATGCCGCCGCGGGCCTCTACGACCGGATCGACGAGCAGCTGGGGATCATGAAGTCGGTGCCGGCGGCGGATAACCCGCTGCTGGTCGCCTGGACGCTCGCCGAATGCCAGCGGTACACGGACGCCTTCGACTCTCTGCCGGCCCATGGCTCGGCCTCGGCGATGTCGCTTTCTCCCGAGCAGAAGCTCGCCGCCGCGGGGATCTGCCTGCGCGCCGGCAAGTTCCAGGAGGCCGAGAGCTTCGTCCTTGCCACCCTGCAGTCCGACCCCTTCAACGACGAGGGATACGAGCTGCTCTCGGCGCTGTACGCCCCCGCGTCACCGCTGGCGAGCGAAGAGAAACTCGCCCAGACCGTGCGCATCCTCCGCCAGGCAGCGCCCGCGAGCCGCGTGGTGCAATGGCTGACCGCGCAGGAGATGATCACGCGTCGCATGGACTCCCAGGCCCTGGGCGTGCTCACCACGCTCGTGGAACAGGGGTACGTCACCGATCCACTGATGACGTCCCTGACGGGCCTGCTCGAACGCAAGGTCGCCCTGGGAGGAGATGCCGCGGAACAGTGCGTGACGCTCATGCGCCGGCTCGTCACCCGCCACCCCGAAGTGCCCTCTGTCTGGGCCGGCCTTGCCCGCGTTCTTGCCGCCCAGGGCAAGGGCGAAGAGGCCGACGCGGAGCTTGCCAGGCGCCTGGCGGTGCGTCCGTGGCCGACTCTCGCCGCGACGCGCGAAGCGCTGACCCGGGACGTGCTCAAGAAGCCCGACCTCGCGCGGAAAATGGCACTTGACCGGCTCTCCCCCGCTCCGCGGCCCATCGACGCGACGGTCTCGTACGCCGTGGAACTCGGCCGGGACGGCCACCTTCCCGACGCGACGGCGATGCTGGAGAAGGATCTCCCCGCCAGGACGGAACTTTCCAGCGAGCAGCAGGGCCGGCTCGCGTCCCTGATCGCTTCCGAATACGACGCCCCGGAGCGAGCGGGAGCGGCACCGGCGCTCAAGCGCGGCGCCAACGTTCAGGCGCTGTCGCAGCTCTTTGACGCCCTCGCAAGGCACGGGGCGCGGTTTGCCCCGCAGATGCACCAGGCCCGGATCTCCGTGCTGTGCGCGATCACGCCTGTCGATATCCCCGCGCTGCGCGCGGCGTGCGAGCAGGCGGCCCGGGACGTCCCCTCGATCGCCGCGCCGGCGTACGCGCTGGCGGCCCAGGAACTGATCAACACCAGCAAGACGCCCCAGCCGGCGATCCCGTTCCTGCGGGAGGCGATCCGCCTCTCTCCGGAAGTAAGCGAGCAGTTGCTGCTGAGCTACTTCGGTCTCGTCGCCCAGTACGGCGCTGCTTCGGACGTCGAGTCACTGGAAGCGACGGTGGGCGGAGTTCCGGGCGAAGCCAAGCTGCTCAAGCGGCTGCTGGACGCAAAGGAACTCCCCGACACCGACGCCAAGATCCGCACCGAGTTCCTCTACCAGTTCGGCGGGTTGTGCACCACGCGCAGCCGCCGCGACCTTACCGAGGTCGCGCTGCTCAAGGTGCTGGAGATCAACCCCGACCACGGCCTTGCGAACAACGACCTGGGGTATTTCTACCTCGAGGACGGCCGTGAGCAGGCGGCGGCGGAGCGGATGCTTCGCCGGGCGTACAAGGTGATGCCCGAGAGCCACAACGTCATCGATTCCTTCGGGTGGCTGCGGTACCAGCAGGGCCAGCTCGAGGACACGACCGATGCGGCGACGGGGGAAGTGATCCCCGGCGCGGCCGCGCTGCTCGCCAAGGCGGCGACGATGGAGGGCGGCGTGGATAACGCCACCGTGCTCGATCACCTGGGGGATGTCCAGTGGCGGCAGGGGAAGGCGGATGAGGCGGTGCGTTCCTGGACCAAGGCGCAGTCGGTCCTCTCCAAGCAGCTCGCCGACATCGACCTGCCCGCGAACGCGTCGGAGTGGCGTACCAAGCTCCTCGCCGAATCCCGTGAAGAACTCGCCCGCATCCGCGCAAAGATCGAGGCCGTGAAGACCGGGAAAGAGCCCCCGGTGGCGAAGATGATCTGGAGCGGGGGCGCGAAGTAAGGTTTCGTTGCAGGTGACGCAAGGCGGGCAGGTCCAGGCCCGCGGAAAGAGGATGACGCCGTGGCCGGCCACAGCACGTGGAAGAACATCAAGCACCGCAAGGCCGCCGTTGACAAGAAGCGCGGCAAGGTGTGGACCAAGATCGCCAAGGCGATCATCGTCGCCGCTCGCAGCGGCGGGCCCGACCCGGCGAGCAACCTCACCCTGCGCTACGCGATCGACGAGGCCAAGTACGCGAACATGCCGCGCGACACCGTCGAGCGCAACATCAAGAAGGGCGCCGGAGAGAAGGATGGGGACGGCTACGAGACGATCCGTTACGAGGGGTACGGCCCCGGCGGCGTCGCCCTCATCGTCGACACGCTGACCGACAACCGCACCCGCACGGTCATGTTCCTGCGCGACCTTCTGACCAAGTACGGGGGAAACCTGGGGAGTTCCGGGTGCGTCGCCTACGTCTTTGACCACCGCGGACAGATCGTCATCAAGGCCGAGGGTCTCACGGAAGAGCGCGTGATGGACCTGGCGATCGAGGCCGGCGCCACAGACGTGGAATCTCCCGATGATCCCGAGCAGGACGGCGCGACCTTCACCGTCTACACCGACATCCCCTCGTTCCTCTCCGTGAAGGAGAAGCTCGAGCAGGCGGGGCTGGTGATCGAAGAGGCCTCCCTCGCCATGGTGCCGCAGACCCGGACCCTGGTCCGCGGAGAAGCGGCCAAGGACAACATGGATCTGATCGAAGCGATCGAAGAGATCGACGACGTGCAGAAGGTGTACACCAACCTGGACGTCGCCGAGGAAGACCTCACGGGGCGCTGATCGCACGTCGGTGTTCACCATGCCGCCTTGGGCCAAGAGCCATCGGGTGATGCGCGGGTGCTCGCCCCGGATACCCTTGGTCCCATGCTTCATCGCCCCATCCGCTGGCGTCAGGATCGTCATCCCGTTGTGATCGGCGACCGCACCGCGCGGTTCCGGGATCCCGCGCACCTTGACGGCCCGCTCCCTCCCTTCCCCGCGTATACCACGCAGCCCGTGGAGCTGGGCCCCGCGCCGGCGAATGTCCCCGCCCGCGTGCGGTTCGCCGATTCGGGCGGCCTGCACCACGCGAGCCTGGGGATCGAGCCCGGCACGAGCCTGTACGGGACTGGAGAGGTCGCAGGCCCGCTGCGCCGCAACGGCAAGGTCACCGTCTGCTGGAACACCGACTGCTTCGACTACACCGACCAGACGCGATCCCTGTACCAGTCCCATCCCTTCGTACTCGCCGTGCGCCGAGACGGCTCGGCCTACGGCGTGATCTGTGAGACGACCCACTGGTGCCGCATCGACCTGCGTCGCGGAATCTGGTTCGCCTGCCGCGGCCATTCTCCGGGCGTGACGGTCATCGAGCGTGGATCGGCGATCGAGGTGCTCGAGGCGCTCGCGCAGCTGACTGGCCGAATGCCGATGCCGCCGCTGTGGGCCCTGGGATACCAGCAGTGCCGCTGGTCGTACGAGCCCGATCGCCGCGTACGCGAGATCGCCGCGGGCTTCCGTGATCGCGGGATCCCCTGCGACGTCATCTGGCTCGACATCGATTACATGGACGGCTTCCGCTGCTTCACCTTCGACCACGCCAAGTTTCCCGACCCCGCGGGGCTGAACGAGCACCTTCGCTCCCGGGGCTTTCACTCGGTGTGGATGATCGACCCGGGGATCAAGGTGGATCCCGGCTACTTCGTGTACCAGCAGGGCGCAACCGCCGGCGGCGCCGGCGCTGCGGCTCCTCCGGGCTTCGTGCAGACCGCCACGGGCGCGGAGCACCACGGATCGGTGTGGCCCGGGCCGTGCGCGTTCCCGGATTTCACCCGCGCCCCCGTGCGCGCGTGGTGGGCAGGCCTGTACGCGGATTTCATGGCCCGCGGCGTGGACGGCGTGTGGAACGACATGAACGAGCCGGCGATCTTCGATGGCCCGGCCAAGAGCATGCCGGTGACGTGCCGGCACCACGCCGATGACTCCCTGGGCGGGCCAGGTGATCACGGGCGCTACCACAACATCTACGGGATGCAGATGGTGCGGGCGACGCGTGAGGGGATGGAGGCCGCGCGGCCCGGGGAGCGCGTGTTTGTGCTGACGCGATCCAACTTCCTGGGCGGGCAGCGGTACGCGGCGACGTGGACGGGGGACAACCGCTCCAACTGGGACCACCTGCGCTGGGCGATCCCGATGGCTTTGAATCTTTCACTCTCGGGCCAGCCGTTCGTCGGTCCGGACATCGGCGGATTCGTCGGAGAAGCCACGCCCGAACTGTTCGCCAGGTTCATGGGCATCGGCGCGCTGCTCCCGTTTGCCCGGGGGCACTCGATCAAGGATTCCAAGGACCACGAGCCCTGGAGCTTCGGCCCTGAGTGCGAGCGCACGTGCAGACTCGCCCTCCAGCGGCGGTACCGACTGATGCCGTACCTCTACACGTTCTTCGAGCGAGCCGCGAGGGCGGGGGACCCGATCGTGCGCCCGGTCTGGACCGCCGAGCCCTCCAATGTGCTGCTGCGGTCGATCGACGACGCGTTCCTGCTGGGTCCCGACCTGCTGGTCGTCGCCTCCGTAGAACAGGAGAGGGTCGTCGCGGGAGCCTCACCCCTGCGTGGCTGGCGTGAGTGCGAGATCGTCGACGCCCTGCCCGGGGGCCACGGAATCGGTTCTCGCGTCGCGGCGGCGGACCTCCCCAGGCTCTTCGTTCGGCCCGGCGCGGTGATCCCTCTCGCCCCGCTGGGCGCCAACCACACCGGCGAACTCGATTGGTCCCGCCTGACCCTGCTGGCGTCGTGCGATGCGTCCGGAGAGGCCTTCGGGGAGGTATACCACGACGACGGGCACTCACTTGAGTTTGCTCGCGGAGGGTGTGAGCGGCTGGCGTTTCATGCCCGTGCCTCCACGGCCGCCGCGTCGCAGCGGCGAATCCACGGCGGCATTGCTCCGCGCGTGCGAGCCACGGAAGTCGTCTTTCTCCAGGATGACGGCGGGATCGTCCGCGGGACGACGTCCATGCCCGGCGACGAAACTCCACGCTGATCGCTCAACGCGACTTGAGCGTGCTGAGGAAGTGGTCGGCGAGGCGGAACGAGAGGGCGATGATCGTCATGGTCGGGTTCATGTGACCGTTGGTGGGGAAGACGCTGCCCCCCACCACGTACAGATTGGGCACATCGTGTGTGCGGCAGTCCCTGTTGACCACCCCGGCCTTGGGGTCGTCCGACATGCGCGTGGTCCCCGCCGGGTGGCAGGGCGGGTACAGGCCAAACGGCCAGTCCAGCTCGCTCTTCTCCGGCGGCACATAGGCTCGCCCCAGCCCCGCGCGGGTCATCATCGCCGCGTACCGCAGCACCGTTTCCTGCACGGTGTGCTGCGTCAGGTCATCCACCAGCCAGCGCAGGGAGATCCGCGGCACGCCGAAGCGGTCCCGGAACTCGGGCGTGAGCGTGATGCGGCTCTCGGGGTTGGGCGTGTTTTCCCCGTGCAGGAGGATCGGGAACGCGATCCGGGTGCCGCGCGGGCCCGGGGGTTTGAGGGAGTCTGGAATCGGCGTGGGATCGACGCCCAGTGAGCAGGCAAGCAGGCCGAGCTCCTCCTGGGCCTGCGCGGAGATGCGGAAGCCTACGAACTGCGGCAGCCCCAGGTGCTCGGCGTACCGGGCGGGGTCCTCCAGGTCCGGGGGCGGGACGATCACGCCGGCGAACGTCGAGAACATATGGTCCATGAAATACCGGCCCACCGCGCCCGAGCTGTTGGCAAGGTTGTCGCTCGCCAGCAGCAGGCGAGGGTTCTCCAGCCCTCCGCAGGCGATGACGTAGGCCTTGGCCCGCACCGTTGCCGTGCGGTCCTGCATCGTCGAGACCGTGATTTCCCGGACTAGCCCGCCCTCGGTGGAGATCGGCAGCACGTTGGCGTGGAGAAGCACGCGGACGTTCGCCGCGCCGGCGAGCAGCGCCTTCTGCGTGATCCCAAGCCGCGGGGAAGGCGTCGGACGGATATTGAAGCTGTCGAAGAAATCAACACCGCGGGGCGTCACGCTCGCGGCCGGAGTCTTGCCCGTGTAGCGCTCGAAGTCGAATTCCCCGAGTTCGAGGAACTCGCACGCCTTCGCGTAATACGGCTCAAGATCAGAGAACGTGATCGGCCAGCCGCTGTGAGGGATCCACGCGCGTCGCGTGAAATCCACCGGCCGCAGCATCCCGCACCACCCCGCCCAGTGGTTGGTGGTGCCCCCGAAGTACCGCAGCCGGGACCCGACGATCGGGTAGTTCACCGCCCGTGTCACACCGTTGTAGATGTCCTGGGACGCGGGCTCAAAGCTCAAGCCGCCGGCCTCGAGCACCAGCACGTCCAGGCCGCTGCCGGCCAGCCGGCGCGCCATGGTGATGCCGGCCGCACCCGAGCCGATGATGCACAGGTCCGCGTCGTAGCGCAGGGGCGTTTCCGGGTTCTCAAGGTCAAGAAGCATGTGAAGCTGAACGCACGCTCCCCGCGGCAAGTTGCAGAAGAATCCATTCCGTTTGCGCCATCACCCAGCCCCCGGTCAGGTGCACCTTCCCCTGGGAAAGATCCTGCGTGATGATCTGGCGGATCGAACGCACCACCTCGCGCGGTGATTCATGCGTCTCGACGCCCGCCGCCCCCCACACCATGCCCGGCGCCGGCGGCAGATGCTCGATCAGCGTCCCCGATTCCTGCGCGAGCCCGACGGCGGCGGCGACGGCGACGTTCGCCGACTCGTTGGGCAGCCGGACAGTCCAGCGGGCGACGTCACTCCACGGGTATACGTCTTCGGCCTGGACCCGCCGTGCCGACACGGGCCGGGGCGCCAACCAGGCGAAGCCAGCGCCGACGGCGGTCATCGCCAGCAGCGCTCGACGCCGCGTCAGTCGCGCTTCGTCCGACATACCCTCGTGCATCCACGCAGTTTAGTGGCATCTCACGCGGAAACAACCGTAAATCGGTCTAACACCCTGATAGCGCGGCGAGCACATTTGATCCTCACCGGCACGCTCGCGCCACGCAGCAGACGCAAGGAGCTTCCGACATGGCGCAGGACCTGGTCGCACGATTCGTCGCCGACTCTCACGTGCTCACGCGCATCACCGCGGGGCTCTCAAGGGATGAACTCCTCTCGTTCCCCGTGCCCGGGACGTGGTCGCTCCAGCAGCTGGTCGTCCACCTGCTCGACAGCGACCTCATCGCCGTCCATCGCATGAAGCGCATCATCGCCGAGGAGATGCCCCTGCTCATCAGCTACGACGAGACCGCCTTCGCCGCCCGCCTCCACTACCACGACCTGAGCACACCCACCGTCTGCGAACTCTTCCGCCTCAACCGCGAGCACATGGGAGAGATCCTCGGCAAGCTCCCCGCGATGGCCTTCGACCGCCAGGGCGTTCACAACCAGCGCGGCAGGGTGAGCCTGCGGGAGATGCTCGAGCTCTACATCCACCACGTGGACCACCATCTCACGTTCGCGAAGGAGAAACGCCAGCGCCTCGGCAAGCCCATGGCGATGTGATTGCACCCCGATTCCCAGGGATGAGAGCGGCCGGGTGGGGATTCTGCTTCAGATCGGGACGCGAAAGCGCGGAAAGGCCTCGCCTATTATTCACGTTCTTTCGTATCCGTCCAGATTCCGAACGCACGCGATGGCCCGACTGACCCTCCGGCTGTCCTTGGATCCTTGTGTATGACGACGTTCGCCCAGCCGGCCGTGGACCTTTCCCGCCCCCTCCCCTCGCGCGAGGGTAACCGCATCATCCAGTTCCGCGAGGCGCTGCGTGAGGCGATGAGCGAGGAGATGCGGCGCGACGCCCGGATCTTCCTGATGGGCGAGGAGGTCGCGCAGTACAACGGCGCGTACAAGATCAGCCAGGGCATGCTCGACGAGTTCGGCCCCAAGCGCATCATCGATTCCCCGATCTCCGAGAACGGCTTTGCCGGCCTGGCCGTCGGCGCGGCGATGTACGGCCTGCGCCCCATCATCGAGTTCATGAGCTGGTCGTTCAGCCTCGTCGCCGCCGACCAGATCCTCAACAACGTCCCCAAGATGCTGTACATGTCCGGCGGCCAGTGGGGCTGCCCGGTGGTCTTCCGCGGCAATGACGGCGCCGGCGGGCAGCTGGGCTCCACGCACTCCTGGTGCGTCGAAGGGCTCTACAGCAACGTCCCGGGCGTGAAGATCGTCATCCCCAGCAACCCCTACGACGCCAAGGGCCTGCTCAAGACGGCGATCCGTGACGACGACCCTGTCTTCTTCCTCGAATCCGAGCGCATGCTGGGCGACAAGGCCCACGTGCCGGAGGAGGAGTACTACATCCCCTTCGGTCAGGCCTCTCGCCTGCGCGAGGGCGACGCGTGCACGCTCGTCTCCTTCGGCCGCCCCGTGAACTTCTGCGTCGAAGCCGCGGACGAACTGGCAAAGGAAGGCATCGCAATCGATGTGCTGGACATGCGGACTATCCGCCCGCTGGACATCGATTCGATCATCGAGAGCATCAAGCGGACCAACCGCGTCGTGGTGGTCGACCAGAGCTGGCCCTTCGCCAGCGTGGCGAGCGAGGTCGTGACGCAGGTGTGCGAGCGCGGCTTTGACTGGCTCGACACGCCCCCGGTCCGCGTGAACACCGAGGACGTTCCCACGCCCTACGCCAAGGGCCTGGAGTACGCGTACCTGCCCAACAAAGAGAAGATCATCGCGGCGGTCAAGAAGACGCTGGCACAGGGCTGATCCGCACTTACTGCAGGTTGGGCAGTTCGCCGTACACGAGCCGGTACACCAGCACTCCGACGATCCCGCCGGGGACCGACGCCATATTGGCGAGCACGTGAAGCGCGATCGCCGTCCACAGGCTGCCCGTCCGCGCCCGCAGCACCGCGCATCCCCATCCCACAAACAGCGTCGCCACCACGATGATGCTCCCGCCCAGCACCCCCGCCCCGCTCCAAAGCAGCGGCACGTGCATGGACGCAAACAGCAGCGCCGAGCTCACCACCGCGGGGGACAGCGCGGGGGCCTCGGGGCTTCCGTGCCCGACCTGCATCCACGACTGCACCGCCCCTCGCACATAGATCTCCTCCGAGACGCTGCTGAGCACCCACACTATCAGCATCATCTGGAAGATGGACATCTGTCCCAGGAGCGGGTGCCGGCTGCGGCTGAGCAGCATGGCGACCGAGGCGAGAGCCATCGCCGCGCACCCCATGATCACCCACCTCCAGTTGCCCCGCCGCCACGTGACCTTCCGCCAGCCCATCTCGGACCAGGGACGGCGTACCGCGAGCCACGCGAGCATGGCGGCCACGATCATCAGCAGCTTCAGGGCGATCTGCAGCGGGATCATGCCCTCGATGCCCACCGAAGGCCCCACGGCCTTGAGCGTGTACGCAATCAAAAAGAACGCGACCAGCCCGCCCAGGTAGCCGGCGGCGCCGCGGGACCACTCCGAACGTATCGCGGTATTCACTGGACGCGCTCCCATTCTTCTTTCGTGTGTGCGATGCGGGCGGCAAGCTCGCGCTGACCGGGCATCGCCGTCGTGCCGAAACTCGGGTTTCCGTCGAGAATCCGGGCGAGTTTTCGCGGCGTCGCCTCACCGCTGTCCGCAAGCCGCCGGACCTGGTGGAACGCGTGCTCCCTGAGGAAGCCCGCCTGCTGCATGCACGCCAGGTACAGACTGTTGCTCCAGTACGCCTCAATGACGTTGTGCATTCGGTCACCGCACAGCGCCAGCAGCACTTCTTTCGCGTCGATGACGACGTTCAATTGCTCGCTCTTCCACAGGGCGAGCACGTCGGCGCCGCCGCTCACTTCCACCAGCGATTCACACCGCACTGATGTCGGCGCGTAGACCTGGACATACACCTTCACCCCGCGAGCGCTCGCCGCCTCGATGTCCTTGCGCAGCCGCTCCACGGCGAGCGGGAAGGCGTCCACCACCGCGAGCGTGGTCGCCGCGGAAAGCATCCGCCGGGCGCGTTCCAGCACCGCATCCACGTTCTCAAGCTGGAACAGGCCGACCTTCGCCGGCGCCGACCGCAGCGCCCGCAAGCCCGACGCGACGCCCTCGAGGAGTTCATCCTGCCGGCGGCGGAGGTGGGCGAGGAACTCGTCGGGCGGCACCGGCTGGAGGAGCCGTTTCTCACCGGGACTTGAGATGATCGCCCCGCGAGCCTCCAGGGAATCGGCGGCCTTGTAGACGTTGGCGGTGGGCTTGGCGATGGCCCTTCCGATGCTGTACGCGGTGGCGGGCCCGCTCTTGATGAGGGCGACGTAGGTGCGGGCCTCCAGATCGTTGAGGCCAAGCTTGAGAAGCTGGGTGTGGAGCGTCGCATGCGGCATAGTACTCAAATATACTACGCATGAAACCCACCGCGGCAAGTACCCAGACACCTGGGAAATCCGATCGCGTCGGGGCGAAACCGCCCGTCCCGCCACACGGTGGCCCACGCGATGGGACGCCGCAGTATCGGACGCGGACAAACTCGAATCTTCAAGGCCCCGGATTCGCGTCGATACAGAAACCGGGTCGTTGCGCGTGCGAGTGGACACGCCGATACCCGCGAGCCCACGTGGAGAAAGGACCCGATCGTGACAAGCGTTTCGTCAGTCAGTCAGAGTTCGCAGGCGAGCATGGTGAGCCAGCTCCGTCAGAAAGCCGCTCAGCAGAGCGGCCGGACGGCCCGGCAGGAACCCACGCCGGAGATGCGTGCGAAGTTCGAAGCCAAGTTTGAGGCCAAGTTCGAGTCGGCCGCGAAGGACTTGGGCATCGACACGGAGCAGTTCAAGCAGGTGCGGACCCAGATCCAGGCGAAGGTGCAGGAGCTGCGCGATTCCGGCCAGCGCCCCACACGCGAGCAGATGGACGCCGCGGTGGGCGATGTGCTCAAGGAAAACGGCATCGACGCCGAAGAGTTCAAGGCCAAGATGCAGAGCGTTTCGGACACGATGGGCCGCCCGCCCCGCGGCATGGGGCATTTCGGCGGCAGAGCTGGAGCCGGTGACAGTGACGACGTCTCGGGCATGATGGACATGATGCCCGCCGGTTCCCTGGTTGACGCGACCGCCTGACAGCAACCATTCCCATTGACGGCCACGCACGGCGGAGCCGTGCGCGGCTGAGCTTGTTGTATCTGCTCCCGGTTCAATCGGTTCCGGCCAAAATCCGGAGGTACCTCACGCCGGCGGCCGCTGGGCCCGCTGGTATTCCCCCGGCGTGCACCTCGCCCATCGCTTGAACGCCGTGCAGAACGCCCCCTGGGAGGCGTACCCCGTGCGCCGGGCAAGCAGACGGATATCGGGCGAGCCCGTCGTGAGCATCATCGCCGCCAGGTGCATGCGCTGCTCCCGCAGGTATTCCAGCGGCGTCTTGCCCACCAGTTCTAGAAACCGCTCGCAGAACACGGTCCGGGAGAGCCCCGCCTCGTTGGCAAGTTCCTGCAGGGACCAGGTCCGCTCGGGCCGCTCGTGCAGCAGTCCCAGGACCGGCCCCAGGTGCTGGTCCAGCACCGCCATGACCGGCGCGGGCTGCCCGGAACTGCGCTGGCGAACCCAGAGACGGATCGCCTCGACAAGCAAGGACCCTGCGAGGTGGCTTGTGACGGCGCGGCTCCCCGCGGCGCGGTTGCGGGCCTGCTCCGCAAGGATCTCGACCAGCGGGGTCAGCATCGACTGGCCGACCATCGACTTGTCGAGGTGAATGAACCGGGGAAGCCCGATGGGCGGCCGCACCGCCCCTTCAAACTGAAATCCTCCCATCACCACGCGGCACGCCGCGCCGCCGCCCCCGTACTTCAGGTCACCCGATGATTTCTGGATCAACGCGGGCGGGAACACGTCGATGATGCGCGCCGCGGGCATGTGCGGGGCATCCCCGGCCATGTGCTCCTCACCGCTGAGCACGATCCCCAGCTCCCCCGCCTCGATCGCGTGCCACTGGGGCGTCATATCCGCAGAGACGAGCATCCGCCCCTCGTGGACGAGGAAAAACCCGCCCGAGACCGCCGGAAGCCGCAGCCCCCAGGGAGCGGTGAATTCCACCTCCCCCAGGACCAGCGCGCGGACATGCACGTTCTGGAGCACACCGGTCAAGGGATCACCCGCCGCAAGAGCGTTGCGGATGTGGTCGGGCAGTGGCACGCCGGCCGCCGGTATCGCCGCCATAAACCTCGCCTTTGAACGGAATGCGGGTGCACATCCCGGTGCGGGGCTGCCACCCCGCGGGTGCGGAATTCCGACGCCAGCATCGCGTCATCACGCCAACTGCCCCTTCACGGCCGGGACCAAAAATTCCGCCTCAGCAAACCGCCCCAAGTCCCCCAAACGGGCAACTCGCCGTCACACCGCTGGATCGGCGACGCGTTCCCGGTCCAACGCCCCGTACGGCCCTGCATTGCCACCCCCGGCCGCCTCCACGGTATTTGATTGCTGCCGGGAACGGCAACCAACGGCCGCAACGACCCTCCATTCGGATTTTGGTTGCCTGTCAGAACCATCAATGAGCGCCTTCAGAAAGGGGTGTGGGGCGGACACCTCATCGCAGGTTGCGCACCTCGAAAGCACGCGGGGAGGCGAGTGTTCGTCTACGATTGCCCTTTACGCCCCAAGGGAGCGCTTGAGATGCCTATCGATGTGACGATGCCCCGCCTGTCGGACACCATGCAGCAGGGAACCATCGTCAAGTGGAATGTCAAAGAGGGCCAGAAGGTCAAGAGCGGCGACGTCCTCGCCGACATCGAGACCGATAAGGCCACCATGGAGCTCCCCACCTACGAGGACGGCGTCATCGCCCGCCTCGCCGTCAACGAGGGCCAGACGGTGCCCGTCGGCACCCTCATCGCCGTCCTCGCCGGCGCCGGGGAAGACCTCGCCGCCGCGAAGGCCGCCGGTGGTTCCTCCGCCGCGCCCGCCAAGGCCGCTCCCAAGTCCGCCGCCGCCGAGGGCGAAACCGGCGCCTCCCGCCCCGCGTCCTCCAGTTCCACGGCCACCATCGCCCGTCCGGCTCCCTCCACCCAGACCTCCGCTCCCGCCTCTCACGGTTCCTCCAACGGTCCCGCGAACGGACTGAGCAACGGCACGGACCGCATTTTCGTCTCTCCCCTGGCCCGCAAGATCGCCGCAGAGTCCGGCGTGGACCTTGGCGCCCTCCAGGGCACCGGTCCCAGCGGCAGGATCGTCCGCAAGGACGTCGAGGCCGCGATCGCCAATGGCGCCCAGGCCCCCGCGGCAGGCGCCGCCCGCGGCGCCGCGCCCGGCCGCGCCGCCTCCAAGCCTTCTCCGCTTCCCCCGGTCGAAAGCAAGCTCGCCGGACGCATGGTCCCCGTCTCCAACATGCGGCGCACCATCGCCCGCCGCCTCGTCGAGAGCAAGACCACCGTCCCCCACTACCAGGTCACCGTCGAGGTCGACATGGACGCCCTGGTCGCCCTCCGCGGCCAGCTCAACGAGCAGCTCTCCTCCCAGGGTGTCAAGCTCAGCGTCAACGATTTCCTGGTCCGCGCGTGTGCGCTGGCGATGCACCAGCACCCGTATGTGAACTCCCGCTGGGTTGAAAACGGCAACGACACGGCGATCGAGCTTCTGAGCGACGTGAACATCGGCATTGCCATCGCGCTGGACGAATCGCGCGGCGGCGGTCTGGTGGTGGCGACGATCCGGCAAGCCGACCAGATCGGCCTGCGTCAGATCTCCGGCCAGAGCAAGGCGATCAGCGAGAAGGCGCGGACCAAGGGCCTGACGATCGAGGAGATGTCCGACTCGACCTTCACGATTTCCAACCTGGGCATGTTCGGCGTGGACCACTTCACGGCGATCATCAACCCGCCCAACGTCGCCATCCTCGCCGTGGGCGCGGCGATCGAGAAGCCGGTGGTCCGCAACGGCCAGCTCGCCGTGGGCAAGGTCATGTCGATGACGATGTCGAGCGACCACCGCGTGGTCGACGGGGCGATGGCCGCGGCCTACTTGGGCACGGTCAAGACGCTGCTGGAGCGGCCGGCGACGCTGCTGGTGTAACTTTCCGGGGCACGTACGGTGATGTGGTTCATCCGGATCATGATGGCGAGGCTCAAGGGCCGCCTGCTGCGCGTCGGCCTCGCCGGCGCGGCGAAGTGGGGCGCCACCCTCGCGCTGGTTGCCTATCTCAAAGCGCACGGCCAGCGGCCGATCTGGGGCATCCTCATCGGCCTCGCCGTCGGCGCGGCGATCCTCGTCTCGGCCTTTTGGCCGGTCACCCCGCCATCACAGCCACCTGCGCCCCCCATGGGATGAATCGCGGCGGCCGCACGACCGACCTGCCGCCACCGCGCGCACTCGCTTTAACCCGACACCACGTGCGACGCCCGTGCCTACTCCATTTCATGTGGCAATGTGGCCATTTGGCAATGTGGCCCCGTGACCATGTGACCATGTGGCCCTTTGACATTACCTTCCGCCTCACCGATACCGGTTGTTATGCCCCGCCGCCGCGAGGCACGACCAGAGAATGCAGATCGGCCACGTGACGGCCAGACCGATGCCCGCGGTGATGGTGCCGACGATTCCGCTGAGGATGAGCATGACCAGCGCCCCGCCGACGGTGGTGTAGAGCATGCCCAGAGGTCCGAAGAAGAGGGCGAGCAGGAAGGCCAGGCCGACGCTCTTGCGATCGATCACGACCACCTGCGGGGAGCCATACGCGGAATTCATGACGCTCATCGTGTGATCCCCTTGCCCGGGAAGTTGCAGCCCGGACGAGGACTTATTCGGGGTCGCCAGGAGCGGCTTTCATGGTGGCTGGGCGGCCAGCTTACCGCCGAGAACCACGCCGAGCCCCGGGCTCCGCATGACCGCGGATGCGTCCGCGCTCCCGGGCGCCGTTGACGGCCCACCAACCCCGTCCGGCCTCCTTACCCTTCGCCGTGCCCCGCTACAAGCTCACCATCGCCTACGACGGGACCGACTTCTGCGGATGGCAGAAGCAGGAGCCGCCCATCGAGCACGCCCAGGACACGGGCTCGATGAAGCACGTCGAATCTTCGCTCCAGGCCGGCCAGCCCGGGCGCGTCGCCCTGCGAACGGTGCAGGCCGTCGTCGAGAAGGCCGTCCAGGAAGTCGTCCGCGAACGCGTCACGCTCTTCGGCGCCAGCCGCACCGATTCGGGCGTGCATGCTCGCGGCCAGGTCGGCGCGTTCACCACCACCGACGATCCCGCCCAGCAGGCCCAGGGGTCGGGTTGGCCGCTCGA
The DNA here is from genome assembly GCA_044226385.1 of Phycisphaerales bacterium. Lineage (GTDB taxonomy): Bacteria > Planctomycetota > Phycisphaerae > Phycisphaerales > UBA1924 > JAEUJB01. Next base: position 151,615 of record JBGAHA010000004.1, on the reverse strand, counting down.
ACGCGGCACACACGGGCTTCTGCGGGCGATCAACGGGCGCCTGCCCGACGACGTGCTGGTCACCGGCGTCGAAGCCGTCGATGCAAACTTCGACCCCGTGATCGATTGCGTCTCCAAGGGGTATTCGTACACGCTGCACGTCTCGCGAATGCGTCCCTTGTGGGACCGCCGCTACGTGCAGCAGGTCTGGGACACTCTCGACCTTGCCCGCATGCAGGAAGCGGCCGCGGTGCTGGTCGGGGAGCACGATTTCGCCGCCTTCGCCGCCGCCGGACACGGCCGGCTCACCACCGTGCGGACCGTGTTCTCGTGCACGGTGAGCGAATCAAGCTCCATGGCGGCGGCGAGAGATTCTGCCTTCGGTGAGACTGCGGCGCCGGGCGAACTCCCGTTCGATCCCCACAACCCCCATCGCATCCGCATCGAGATCAGCGGCAGCGGTTTCCTCTGGAACATGGTCCGCATCATCGCCGGCACCCTCGTGCACGCGGGGATGGGCCGGCTGTCCGCGGACGATGTGCGAGCAGCACTCGCCTCGGGTGATCGGCGCAAGGCCGGCCCCACGCTGCCGCCCGGCGGGCTGTGCCTGGAATGGATCAAGTACCGATGACGCTGGGGACTCTCGAAAACCTGGTCGCCCTGCGTGGCGAGGCGCCATCGAGTACCCTGCCAACGCGACCCTCAAGCAGTTACATTTGAAGCGTCTCCGCCCCTCCCCGCCGATACTCACACACACGTGCGAATCCTCCATATCTCAACCCGGCTCATCCTCGGCGGTTCACAGGAGAACACCGTTCTCTCCTGCGAGGGCCAGGCACGCCTGGGCCACAAGGTCCACCTCGCCTACGGACCCATCTACGGGCCCGAGGGCTCGATGCTCCAGCGCGTGCAGGATTTCAACGCCCGCTGCGAGGCCGGTGAAGAAAAGGTCCGCGCCGTTGGCCGCCACCTGCCCGTCCGCGAGGCCGGTTCACCCATCGTCCCCATCGTGCTCCACGAGGTGCCCCACCTGGTGCGTGAGATCAGCCCCATCGCTGACTCGCGCTGCCTCAAGGAGCTCAAGCGTCTCATCGTCCGCATCGGGCCCGACATCGTGCACACGCACTCCAGCAAGGCGGGCATCCTCGGCCGAAGGGCCGCGTGGAGCTTTCGCCAGCCCGTGGCGAGGCTCGCGACGATCCTGGAAACCCTCGCCCCCGGCGTCGTCCACACCATCCACGGCCCGCCCTTCATGCCCCTTGAAGGCGGCCCCCTCCGCCACGCCGCCACATCGATCAAGAACCTGCTGTACACCCTGGCCGAGCGCTCCGCCGCCAAACGCTGTCACTTCATCATCTCCGTCGCCGACGCGATGACCGAGCTCTTCCTCTCTAAATCGATCGGCACCGAAGCCCAGTACATCACGGTCTATTCTGGCATGGAGACCGGAGCCTTCCTCGATCCCGCGCCCGGCCAGGACCGTGCCGGCGCCCGCGCGATGCTCGGCCTGGTCGACCAGGACATGGTCATCGGCACCGTCGCACGCCTCGCCGAGCACAAGGGCCACGACGACCTGCTGGACGCCCTCGCCGCCGATTTCAAGACCCACCCGCACTTCAAGCTGCTCTGGGTCGGGGATGGGTGGTGGCGAAGCAGGTTGCTGCACAAGGCCCGCGCGGCCGGAATCAAGGTCCGGGAGATGGACCGCCTCGCCCTCGCCTCCTCGGCCGACCCCTCAGCACAGCTCATCCTGACGGGCCTGGTCCCGCCAGAAAGAGTTCCCACCATGGTGCGGGCCATGGACATCCTCGCCCACCCCAGTTACCGGGAAGGACTTCCCCGCACAGTCCCGCAGGCCTTGCTCTGCGGCGTGCCCGTCGTCGCCTACGACGTGGACGGCACCAAGGAAGCCTGCATCGATCAGGTCACCGGCCGGCTCGTAAATGCGGGTGATGTGGAAGGGCTCGGGGCGGCGATCCGCCAGCTCGCGGCCAATCCGGAACTTCGAGTCCGCATGGGCATCACCGGCCGTGATCGCTGCGCCGATCGCTTCAGCGCCGAACGCATGGTCGCCGAACTCGAAGCCGTCTACACCCGCGCCTTGGGGATGGCTCGCCAGACCAGCCCTTGATGTTTGAACCGCCGCACCACTGACCGTCCTCACACCACACGCTGTGAACACCGCACCCACGTCCCCGCCGCGGACGGATCCGCCACATCACGCTTCAGCGATTCGTGACATTCACTTTGCGTTCGGCCTGTTTGCCTTGCCCGGCAGCGCCCGCGAAGGAGCGTCAGCGCCCTGCACCGCGGCCTCTTCCGCCATCCCCAGCGTCGCCGACACCACCCCGCGCACCGCCCGCACGTAGCGGTCCTGATCGAGCGTCTCGACGGTATCCCAGGGCTTGTGGTAATTCGGATTGCGGAAGTTGGAGGTGTCCGTCAGCATGATCGCCGGCACACCCTGGGCAAGGAACGGCGCATGATCGGAGCGGAGGATGTCAGGGATCGGCACAGGGAGGAAATCGAATCGAATGATCTTCAGGCCGTCGGATCCCGCCTCGAACGCCTCCGTGAAGCGCTTGTTGAACTCCTGGTGCACCTGGACCGTGACGGCGGCAAGGTTGTCTCCCTTGGTCGAGGGCTCGAAGACGCCCTTGATCGGGGCGATGGGAGATTTCTGGCAGCCTTCCTCCGTGCAGTAGTACCCGATCATCTCAAGGCTGACCATGCCGACGATGTGCTCGTCTGATTTCTGGGCGGTATGCGTGGCGACGTACTGCCGGGAACCTACCAGCCCGATCTCCTCGAGGTTGAAGAAGACCAGCCGCACGGTGCGCTTCATCGGGTGATCCTTGAGCACCCGCGCCAGTTCCATGAGCGCCGCCGTGCCCGACCCGTTGTCGTCCGCCCCCGGCGTGCGGGCGACGGCGTCGAAGTGGGCGCCGATCAGCACAACCTCTCCCGGCAGTTCCCTTCCGGGGATGTCGACCACGATGTTGTTCCAGAACTCCGGCGGTGGTCCCTTTTCGGCTTCGGGCGCGGGAGGCGTCGAGCGCGCCGGCGCGGTGTGCTCCTTCGATTCACCGGTCGGAGGAGGAGACTTTCCTTCGGGCGATGCCCCTTCGGCCGTCTTCTTCTGGTCCGGCGGGTCCTGTGCCGGCTTGCCGTCACCGGCTTTGTTTTCCCCCGACTTTCCCAGCCGCTGCACGGGGGAGACCCACTCGATCTTCTGCACATCCGGGGTATAGCCCAGTTCCTTCAGGCGGGAGAGCAGGAGCGCCTCGGTCTCCCGCAGCCCTCGCTGGTGCTCATCATCCCCCAGCGCCGCCCGCTTGACGGGCAGGGATCGCAGCGTCTGCATGACGCGATCCCCCGAGACATCATCCACCGGACCGGGCAGCGCCCACGCCGATGTGGAAAGACAGGCAAGCCCCGCCGCCAGCAGTGATGTGCTTCGCATCACGACGAGGATAGCGGTCCCAGACGTACATCCCCCGGGAGCACGAGGGCACGCCTACTTGGCGCTGAGCCGGTCCATGGCGATCATCGCCGCCCCGTACACGCCGGCGTGATCGAGCAGTTTGCTCCCCACCACGTCCACCTTCTTGCAGCGCTCCGGGAAGGCGATCTTGCGCACGTTCTTCTTGACGACATCGATCCACGGGTCTCCCAGCGCCTCGGTCAGCCCGCCTCCCAGCACCACGCGTTCCAGGGAGAGCAGCGTCACGCAGTTGGCGATCGCCACGCCCAGCAGCTGCGCCGCGTCGTCCACGACCTCCACCGTCAGCTCGTCTTTTTTCTTGTACGCCTCGGCGACGGTCTTGGACTTGATCGCGTCGTAATCCCCGTCGCACAGCTTGGTCAGGATGCTCTTGCGGTTGGACTTGATCAGCCGCACCAGCCGGTCCACGACCGCCGTGCGCGAGCAGTTGTGCTCCAGTGAGCGGCTCCCCGGCGGGTTGCCCGGCAGGCTGATGGTGTGCCCGATCTCACCGGCGGTCAGGAAATGACCGTAGTACAGGGCGTCGTTGAGGATCAGCCCGCCGCCGATCCCCGTCCCCACCCACACGCCCAGCATCTGCTTGGCCCCCACGCCCGCGCCCATCCGGTATTCCCCGTACACGGCGACGTTGACGTCGTTGTCCAGAAAGACCGGCACGCCCAGCCGCTTGGTCAGGATCTCCACCAGCGGGACATCCGTCCAGCGGAGATTCACCGCCTCCAGCACCATCCCTTGCCCGGGGTCGACCGCGCCCGGAGCGCCAATCCCCACCCCGCACAGGTCCCGGATGTTCACCTTCGCCGCGGCGCACGCCTCCTCGATCCCCGAGATAAGCCGGGTCATCACGCCATCGAGACCTTCCTCGGCCTTGGTCTTGCGCTTGGATTCTCCGGATAACTCCCGGTCGGACGTCACCACGCCGATCTGCATATTGGTGCCGCCCAGATCGACCCCGACATAAGGACCCTTGACCGGCTTGGAAGGAGGCATCAGGCATTCTCCGATTGAGGGCCGGAGTGTAGCCAAAGCCGCCGTGCCCGGTGCCCCTCGCTTCTTCCCGTACATTCTGGTTGCGGCTTGCGGGACCTTTGCAGTACACTGCAACAGCCATCGACAGGAGTTCAAGGTTTGAACGAACGTCGAGCCAACCCGGGGCGTCCCACTTCCGATGCTCCCCCGGTCGCCGGATCCGGCACGACGAATCCCGCCACGCCCGGCCCCCCTCAATCACAGGATTCCACCCGCCAGCTGCGGCTCATGCAGCAGACCGAGTTCCTCGCCCGCGTCGGCGGCTGGGAACTGGACTATCTCACCGGCTCACTCTACTGGACCGACGAAACCTACCGGATCCACGAAACATCCCCCGAGCAGTACACCCCCACCGTCGAAACCGCCCTGGCGTTCTACGCCCCCGGCTCGCGCGAGCTCGTCTCCGAGGCCGTGCGCCGCGGCGCCGTGGACGGCACGCCCTGGGACCTGGAACTCGAAGTCCTCACCGCACGCGGCCGCCGCATCGACGTCCGCGCCACCGGCGTGGTCGAGATGGACGGGTCCCGCGCCATCCGCGCCTACGGCGCCTTCCAGGACATCACCCAGCACAAACGCCTCGAGCACCAGCTCCTCGCCGCCGGAAAGATGGAGAGCATCGGCCGCATGGCTGGCGGCATCGCCCACGATTTCAACAACTGGATCACCGCGATCCTCAGCTACGCCGAGAAGGGCCTGCGTACCGCGACCGAAGGCTCCTCCGAGCACCAGGCGATCCAGCGCATCCGCCAGGCCGCCGAGCACGCCACCTCTCTCACGCGCCAGCTCATCTCCCTGGCCCGCCCCAAGGCCGCCACCACCGCGATCGTTGATATCAACGACCTTCTTCAGACCATGCTCCCCCTGCTCTCGGGCCTCGTGGACCCCAGCATCCAGATCCGTACCCGCCTCGCGCCCGGCCTGCTGCACGTGCGGATCAATGCCTCCCAGTTCCGCCAGGTGCTGCTCAACCTCATCATGAACGCCCGGGATGCGATGCCGGCGGGCGGCGTCGTTCAGATCCAGACCGAACTCCACCGCATCGACGCTGCCGCAACCGCCGAACTCCCCGCCTCGTCCCCCGAGACCAGCATGTTTGTCGGCGTCTCGGTCTCCGACACCGGGGAGGGCATGACCCGCGAAACCCTTGAGCACCTTTTCGAGCCTTTTTTCACCACAAAGCCGGGCGGAAAGGGCACCGGCCTGGGGCTTGCGACGTGCTATTCGATCGTCAAGGCCAGCGGCGGCAACATCCAGGTGCAGAGCACCCCCGGGCAGGGGTCGCGTTTCACCATCTTCCTGCCCAGCCTCGCCGTGCCCGGCTACCCGCCGCCCGTCCCCGGCCCCACGCTCACACCGCACATCGAAGTGGGCAAGGTCCATCCGCCCCGCCCGCGCTGATCCCCCGCCACCCGCCGATCTGCGTCACCATCTCGACCTCACGGGCCGCGGGGCTGTACCCTTGCATGCCCCTCCCGCCACAGGCCCCGGGGCCACCCACGGCATGACCTCCATCCCCACCGACTCCCTCCTCCCCGTCCCCGACACCGCGGACCAGTCTCGCCGCATGGTGCGCCTGCGCCCACGCCTCATCCCCTACTTCCCCGCCGTCGTCTTCATCCTCACCACACTCCTGCTCCCCGTCGGCGCCATCAACGGCCAGAACAACCTGCTCTTCTGGATGTTCGGCCTCGCCATCGCCGCCCTCGTCGCCTCCGGCGTCATCGGTGCCTGGACCATCTCCAACATCTCCGTCCAGCGAGATCCCATCCCCACCGTCCACGCCGGGGAAACTGTCCAGATCACCTACCGCATCACCAATTCCAGCCGCGTGCTCCCCGCCTTTGCGATCTCCATCGCCGAGTTTCCCCGCAGGCCCCTGGCCGTCGGCAACGCTCGCCCCCAGCCCACCTGGGCCGGTCGCATCACCCCGGGCGTCGCCTTCGCCGAGTACATCCCCCGCGGCGCCACCGTCACCGTGCACGCCGAGGTCGCCGCTCTCCGGCGCGGTCCCTACCTGCTCGACACCGTCGAGGTCTGGACCACCTTCCCCTTCGGCCTCTCCCGAAAGACCATCTTCCACGCACGCGAGCAGACCGCGCTCATCCGCCCAGTCTCCGCGCCCATGCGAGCCGACGTGTTGGCCTCACTCCGCGTCTCGCGCTCCGGCGTCAGCGCCGGAGCAACGCCCCGCGTCGGCATCGGGGAGGAATTCCACAGCCTGCGCGACCTGGTTGACGGGGATTCACCCGCGTCCGTCGCATGGAAACGCTCCGCAACCGCCGACCGCCTCCTGGTCCGCCAGACCGCCCAGCCACTCAACCGCCGCCTCTGGATCGGACTTGCCGATCTCCGCGGCACCCCCGCGATCGAGGCGGAGCGCTCCATCGCCGCCGCCGCCGGGCTCGCCGCCGCCGCCGCCGCCGCCGGCTACGCCGTGGGGCTGCTCGCCGCCGCGGACCGAAGCCCGCTCAACCCGCGCTTCGGACACCGCGCCCTGAGCGAGATCTTCGACGCCCTCGCCCTGCTCGACCCCGACGCCGACAACACCATCATCCCCCCGGCGGATTCCGCCGCCTCGCGCCGCACGATCATCGTCGATCCGGCCCTTCGCCCCTCCAGCGTGTGGGATTCAACCGTCCGCTCCCCGCAGGATCTCATCTCCGACGCGTCCATTCTCCCCGGCGCCAGCGAGCCCGCCGCGCCCTCACTGGCGGCCCGCCTCGTCCGCATCCTCGCCGATCTGCTCCCGGGAGGTGACGACGCTCCCCCCACCACGCGGGGGACGCGTTGACACGCCTCACGCTCTGGAAAGCCCCCACGCTCCTGCTCGTGCTCCTGGCGATCGCGGGCTTCTGCCTCGCCAACAACCGCGCCCCGCTCATGCTGGTCGCCTGGACCGTCGCCGGCGCGGGCTGGTGGCACAGTGAACGCCCCGGCGGCCGCGGCCTGCCGCGCTGGGCCGTGCTCACCCTCGTCCTGGGCGTCATCCTCTGGGCCGCCTTCCGCGCCAACTCCCAGCAGATCGACGTCACCGTCTTCTGTGAATTCCTCACCCTCGTGCTGATGGTCAAGACCTGGGACCGCAAGCGCGCCCGGGATATCGCCCAGCTCGTCGCCATGTCGATCTTCCTCATCATCGGCGCCGTGCTCGACAACAACAACCTCGCCGTCGGACTCGTCCTGCTGATCTGCATGCCCCTCTCCGCCTGGGCCGTCATGATGCTCCAGCTCGGCTCGGGGCGAGAGCATGTCGCCGCCGCCGCCGCCCAGGCACACGCCGCCGCCGCCGAGATGCAGCATCGCCCCCCCCTTCCCCCCACCACCGCGCCCGGCCGCGTCGGCCGACTCACCGCCCGGCGGCTGCTCCCCCTTGCAGGGCTCGCCACCGTCTTTGGCTTCGGGATCGCGCTGCTGGTGTTCCTGATCGTCCCCCGCGGCATCGCCGCGGGTCAGTGGGGTTCCCTCGGGGCGCCGTCGCGCACCATCCGCACCGGCTTCACGGAAGATGTCGAGCTCGGCCGCGCCGGCCTCCTCACCGAATCCCAGCGCACCGTCCTCGAAGCCTCGTTCTCCGACGGAGACAACAACCGCCTCGGCGGGGAAGGCCAGGTCTTCTACCTCCGCGGCGCGGTGATGAACTTCTACCAGGACGGTCGCTGGAACCCCACCGGCCTCCCGGGCTCCCAGGAAAAAACCGTCTTGGAGCCCACGCGCGACCGCACCATCGTCCAGGAGATCGATCTGCGCGAGTCCTCCGGAGATCGCCAGCCCCTGTTTGCCCTCTGGAAGAACACGCTGGTCCGCACCGATCAGGAGAGCATCGTCGCCACCGGCGCGGGACAGATCTGGTACCGCGAGCACGGCAAGAAGGGTCCGCTCCGATACAGGGTCAACTCCGTCGACCAGGCCGCCCCGCCCGACGTGGTGGAACGCGGAGAAGAAGTCTCCTTCCCCTCCAAGGTCGTGCACGACTACGCGGTCGAGGTCCTCACCCGCGCCGGCATGAACCCCGACCCCCAGACACGCCCGCCCTCCGAAGACCCCGCCGTCGCCCGCATCCTCACCGGCCACCTGCGCGGCAAGTTCGAGTACACCACCGTCATCGGCAGCCCCCCCGATCGCCAGGACCCCATCGAGTGGTTCCTCACCACCGAGAAAATGGGTCACTGCGAGTACTTCGCCTCCGCCCTCACCGCCCTCTGCCAGTCCGTGGGCATCAACGCCCGCGTCGTGACCGGCTACATCGCCACCGAGTTTGATGACCAGCGCGGCGTCTACACCGTCCGGGAAAGCAACGCCCACGCATGGACCGAGGTCGAAGTCGCCGCCGGAATCTGGATCACCCTCGACGCCACGCCGCCCGTCGCCCTCATGGCCGTCCACGAATCCCGCCCCAGCCTCGCCACCCGCATCGCGCGGCTCATGGACGCCCTCAACGACACGTGGACCAACAGCGTCGTCATGTTCGACCGCCAGCAGCAGTACCAGCTCTTTGACCTGGGCCGCCTGCGCATGCCCTGGATCGACGGCCTCTCACGACAGGCCGCCGAAGACTACCGCCAGTCGCGCGGAAAGTCCGTCTTCAAGTACATCCTCGTCACGGCGGCGATCCTCTTCGCCGTCGCCGGCCTCTCCGTCGCCGCGTTCAAGGCCATGTCAGACCTGGGTCGCCGCCTCGGCCGCGCCGGTCCCGCCGGGCAAGCCCCCCTGGATCCCCAGATGCGCCAGCTCCTGGAGCACACCGGCTTCTACGCCCAGGCCCTGGATCTGCTCAAGAAAGCCGGCCTGCCCAAGCCCCCGCAGATCACCCCGCTCGTCCACGCCCGCTCCCTTGCCGCCAGCGACCCGCTGGCCGGGGAAGCCTTCGCCGAAATCACGTCCCTGTTCTACAGCGTGCGGTTCGGAAGAGCCGCGCTCTCCCAATCCCAGGCCCACCGCGCCGCCCAGCTCGTGGATGAACTCGGGCGTGCGCTGGCGCTGCGAGCAACCAGCGCCGCCGCAAGGCCCGCGGGCCCAGCGGTCTCCAAGCCATCGCGCTGAACCGCTTTTCGAGGGTTCAGCGTCCCAGCGAGCGCTGCCGGATCTTCTCCAGCAGTCCCGCGGGCGTCGCGTGCATGTGCACCTGGCGGCGATGGTTGAGCCGGAGAAATCCCTCACCCGCCGCATGGTCGAGGTACGACATGATCGGGTCGTAGTAGCCCGCAACGTTGAGCAGGCCCACCGGCTTGTCGTGGATCCCCAGCTGCGCCATGCTCAGGATCTCAAACAGCTCGTCGAGCGTGCCCAGCCCGCCGGGCATCGCGATGAACGCGTCGGCGAGCGTCGCCATCATCATCTTGCGTTCGTGCATCGTGTGCACCACGTGCAGCGCTGTGAGCCCCTTGTGGGCGAGTTCCTTGTCGACCAGGAACTGCGTGATGACGCCGTGGGCCTCCCCACCCTTGGCCATCACCGACTCGGCGATCGCCCCCATCAGGCCTCGGCCACCGCCGCCGTACACAAGCTGGATTCCTTGGTCGACCAGCATCGCCCCCATCTCCCGGGCGGCATCGAGGTACTCGGGTCGCGCGCCGTCGGCGGCCGCGCAGAACACGCACACACGTTTGATTGGTCGCTCCATTGGGTACAGTACGCACCAGGCAACCCCCGGCGCGGCACGTCCGCCCTGCAGACCCGATCAACCGCGGAGCAGCACTTCTAGGGCACAAAGACGCCGACGATCAGCATCCCGGCGACGATGATCGCCGCCCCCGTCTTGAAGATCGTCGCCACCAGCCGGCCCGCGGCAGCCCCGCCCGCGACCTTCGCCGACCCTCTCCAGTTGTTGTTGGCGATCCCGCGCTCAGCGATGAGCGCCCCCGCCGCCGCCCCCAGCACCGCGCCGGCCACGGTCCCGATCGGCGGGAGGAACGGCGTCCCCACCACCGCCCCGATCATCGCTCCCACGATGGACCCGACCGCCCCCGAGCGGGATCCGCCCGTCGTCTTGGCCCCCACCGCGGAGGCGGCAAGCTCAACGATCTCGGCGATGACCGCGACCCCCGCCCCCACCCCGATCGTCCACCAGTTGAACATCCCCGGCTGCCAGAGATTGCACAGCACCGCCGTCGCCAGCATCAGCCACGCCCCGGGGAGCGTGACCAGCGTCAGCGCAATTCCCACCAGGCTCATCAGGACAACCAGGCTCGCGGCGAGGTAGAACATCCACTCCCATCATTGGGAACCTCACCGGCCCGCATTCAACGAAACTTCGTGACTCCCTGACTCCGTGACTTCCTGACTTCCTCTCACCCCCGCTTCCGCCGCCCCGCCAGAAGCCCGCCCATCGCCAGCATCGGTAGAGACGCCGGGGCGGGAACAAACTCGTACTTCACTTCCACGTTGTCGATGCCCCACGATTCGTCGCTCACCCCCTGCAACCCCTTGTCGTAGAACCACAGCTTGACCTGCTCTCCCAGCCCCTGCTCCCACTGCACCGTGATCTTGCGGTAGATCGCGTCCGTATAGCGGCCGTACCCCATGTCGGCGCGGCCCACGTCGGGCGCCCGGAACGTCTGGTCCAGCCACGCGTTGCCGAACGTCTCCGAGAAGAGCTTCGTACGCCCGTTGTTGATCTCGAACCGGTCCGGACCGTTGCGCGAGTCGTTGCCGTCCCAGGAGTCAATCGCGTAGAAATCAAACGTCAGCGTGTACCGGATCCCGTCGATCGTTTGGCCGCCGCCGTCACCACCGCCGCTGCCCCCATCACCACCCCCACCCCCACCACCGCCGCCATCACCGCCGCCCGAACTCCCGTCGCTGCTGGAGCGGCCGCCGCGCGGCCCTTGGGGCGCGTCCAGCTGCAGCTTGATCGTGTTGTTCGAGTACCGGCCGGAGAACTGGCTGAACGCCGTGGCCTTGGAGAGGTGCGCCCAGGTCCACTGGGGCTTCATCGTGCTGGCCTCAAAGTTGTCAGAGAAGAGCGTCTTGCTCTGGGCCAGCGCACTGCTCCCGGCAACGGCGACGGGCAGGCAGACCAGCAGCGCACGAACACACATGGTGCGGTTCATCTCTTCCCCCTCTTTCAGCTTTGCAGTTGTCTCTCTCGCCGCGCATCCGTGCGGGGCGATCTCTCTTGCGTGCCCGAAACATGCCACCGATTCCGCCCCCTTCCAGCAGGGGGTGAAGTCTCCAGGCAGATTCATGGGCCATCGCATCGCCCGCGCGGATCGCGACGCGTGCGCCGTGCGCACACCGCGCACCCCCACCCGGCTCCCGGACCCACCAACGCGAAAACCCCTCCCGCCAAGGGAAGGGGTGTTCGCAGAGCTCAGCGCCCGCCGTCATGGGTGGGGCGTCAAAGGCGGTGCCGCCGGCTCATCTCGCGCCGGCGATCCCTTCGGGGGTGGGGAATCGCCGGCTCTTGGTGGCGCGAGCGCGCCAAGGGGATGTCATGTCCCTCCACGACTGCACGTTCAGTTCATCCGGCGCCGCCGGCACAGGCTCGCCAGCCCCGCGCCCATCACCGTCAGCACGCCCGGCGAAGGCACCGGCGGGTTGACGTGCGGATCGTGCGGAATGAGCGGGTCCTCCGGATCGTGTGGGTCAGTGGGATCCGGCTCGGGCCGCTGCGGCGGCTTGATGGTCTCTTCCCCCGGCGGCGTGAACGGCGGAACCACGGTCGGATCCTTCACCGTCGTACCGCCACCACCCCCACCTCCGCCGCCGGGCAGCAGGTCCTTGGGCTCGGGGACCTGGTACGTCGAGATCGGGGGCCGGGGGGCCGTGCCACCCCCCGAGGCCATCATGTCCCCGCCGCCAGACCCGATAACCCCGGTCGATGACGTGACGAGGGGCGACTCGGCCTCCCTCCAGGCCGAGCCCGCCCCGTCGTTGTCATCCAGGAACCAGATCTCCACGTTGTCGATCCCCCACGCGGGGGACGACATCCCTCCCACAGCCTCTCCACCGCTCAGCGCTGCCGACAGCGCCCGCATGTCGGCGTTGTGTTCCAGGCCAAGGGCCCGGAACTGCACGTTCAGGTCCTCGTCGGCCTTGAGCTGGAAGGCCAGCTGCACGCCGCGGTAGATGCAATCCTCGCTCCCGCTTCCACTCGAATCACCCGCCAGCGCCTTGGGGCCGATGGTGGGATTCCGGTACGAACCATGCCCGATCATCGAGGCCAGGGAGTGCGAAAACCGCACCTTGTCCCCCACCTTGACCGCGAATCGCGTGTCCTTTCCGTCGGGCGTCTTGCCCGTCCAGCCTCCCAGGGTGATCAGGTCAAAGCGCATGTAGTACGTGATCCGCCCGGCCTTGCTCTGGTTCTCGGGCGGGGGCGGAAGGGTCAGGTCGACCGGATCGGTGGTCATGCGACCGGCGAACCGGGTCAGTGCGTCGGCGTTGTCGAGCCGGGCGCCGCTCCACTGGGTTCCCAGGGCGGGCCGCTCAAAGTCGTCCGTGAAGACCGTGATGCGGTCGGCGTGCGCGAGCGTCGCCGTCATGCTTAGCAGTCCGGCGACCATCCATCCTGAAATCCGCGTCGTCCCCGCGACCCCGCTCGTCCTTGAGCGCGTCATGGCGATCCTCCAGTCGTGTCTTTGTGTGCAAGTTGCTTGTAAACAGGCAGTTATGAAGGCTGACGTAGTCCATCACCCGCATCAAGCTCAGGAGGTGCCGGCCGTGGCATGCTCTTGGCGAGGGCGGTGATGTGACCAAGGTGCCACGCTTCCTGGCCCCCGGCGAACGGGGCAGGCCGGATTGCCGCCGGGCGCTGGCCGGCGGCGCGGGATGATCGCTGCGTGCGGGCGGCGAGGCCGCGCCGCGTCAGTTCTGGGCCCCACAACGAGCGGCGAGCCCTGCGCGCCTACCCTTGGAGGTCCCCGGATCTGCGTACTGGGATACCCGAGAGACCGCCGTATTCGGCAGGGATTTCGGGGCGTCCGAGAATACCCGGCGACCTTCACCCGCCCCGACACCCCGATCACCGGCCGAACGACCCGCTCAGCGCGGACCGACTCGCCGGGATCACTGCTGATTGATCAGGCCCCACCCGCCATGAGCTCCACCTCCTCAACGACCATGTCCCTGTCCGACCAGAGCGAGGCCGCCACCCGGGCCGCCGACATCCGCAACGTGGCGATCATCGCCCACGTCGACCATGGAAAGACCACCCTGGTCGACCAGCTTCTCAAGCAGTCGGGGATGTTCCGCGCCGGGGAGCTTGAGAAGCTCGCGGGCGGCCAGCACGACCTGATCATGGACTCCAACGACCTGGAGCGTGAGCGCGGCATCACCATCCTCTCCAAGAACTGCGCCGTCAGCTACCACGGTGAGGACGGGCACACCTACCGCATCAACATCATCGACACCCCCGGCCACGCCGACTTCGGCGGGGAGGTCGAGCGCGTGCTGCGCATGGCCGACGGCTGCCTGCTGCTGGTGGACGCCTACGACGGGCCGATGCCCCAGACCAAGTTCGTGCTGGGCAAGGCGCTGGAAGCGGGCCTCAAGCCCGTGGTCATCGTCAACAAGTGCGACCGCCCCGACGCCCGTCCGCACGAGGTCGTGGACGAGGTCTTCGAGCTGCTGGTCGACATGGGTGCCGAAGAGCACGCCCTGAACTTCCCGGTGGTGTACTGCTCGGGCCGGGACGGCTGGGGCTCGCGCGACCTGGCCGTCAAGAAGCCCGACATGCGGGACATCTTCGAGGCGATCATCAAGGAAGTGCCCGCCTCGCGCGGGGACATCACCAAGCCGCTGCAGATCCTGATCACGGCGATCGACTACAACGAGTACGTGGGCCGCATCGGCATCGGCCGCATCTTCAACGGCCAGATCAAGGCCGGCCAGCAGGTGACGATCGTCCGCCGCGACGGCGTGACGACCAGCAACTGCAAGGTCGTGCAGCTCCTGCAGTTCATGGGCCTCAAGCGCCAGCAGGTCGAGAGCGTGGACGCGGGCGACCTGTGCGCCATCGTCGGCCTGGACCGCATCGACATCGGTGACACCGTCGCCAGCCCCGAATCCCCCGTCGCGCTGCCCCCCGTCAAGGTCGATGAGCCGACCATGACGATGCTCTTCAAGATCAACGACTCCCCCTTCGCCGGGCAGGAAGGCTCCCTGGTCACCAGCCGCCAGATCCGTGAACGCCTCGAGAACGAGCTGGAGCGCAACGTCGCGCTTCGCGTCGGGCAGGGCAAGACCGCCGACGAGTTCATGGTCTCCGGCCGCGGCGTGCTCTCCCTGGGCATCCTCATCGAGACGATGCGCCGCGAGGGCTTCGAGCTCTCCGTCGGCAAGCCCGAGGTCATCATCAAGCACATCGAGGGGCCCGACGGCAAGCTCGCCCCGCACGAACCCATCGAAGAACTCGTGGTGGACTGCCCGAACAACCAGGTCGGGGCCGTGATGGAGCTGGTGGGGATGCGCAAGGGCGAGATGAAGAAGATGGAGCCCCGCGGGGACTCGGTCACGCACCTGGCCTTTGAGATTCCCTCGCGCTCGCTCATCGGCCTGCGGTCGCGCATCCTGACTGCGACGCAGGGCGAGGCGATCATGCACCACTCCTTCGCCCGGTTCGAGCCGGTCTCGGGAGCCATCCCGCACCGCGCCCAGGGCGTGCTGATCTCCCTGGAGACGGCGCCCGTGACGACCTACGCCCTGGAGCAGCTCGCCGACCGCGGCGTGATGTTCGTCTCCCCCGGGGACCCGGTGTACGTCGGCCAGCTGGTCGGTGAGCACAACCGGGACAACGACCTGACGATCAACATCACCCGCCTTAAGCATCTGACGAACATGCGTGCGGCGGGCAAGGACGCGACGGTGGTGCTCAAGGCCCCGCGCAAGATGACGCTCGAGTACGCCCTGGAGTACATCGAGGACGACGAGCTGGTCGAGGTGACGCCCAAGAGCATCCGCCTCCGCAAGAAGATCCTCGACGAGTCGATGCGCAAGCGTTCGGAGCGCCAGCAGCGCGACCGGGACGAGGACGCGGCGAAGGCCTGAACGGGAAATCGAGGATCGTGATGCTCAGGGAGTAAGCACGCGGCCCGCGTCCAGGATCATGCGGGCGCGGTTGGCGTATGTGAACGTTTCTGCGAGCCGAAGCTGTGCTTCCTCGCGCAGCAACCGCGCGGACGCCCCTTCTCCCAGCGCTCGCTGCACGCTCCCTGCGAGCGAGGCTGCTTCGTCGGGATTGCACCAGATCACGGCGGGTTCATCCACCCAGTTGATCAGCCCCTGGATCCGCGTCGCCACGATCGGGCGAGCGGCGCACAGATACTCGGCGAGTTTGACCGGGCTGGTCCAGCCCGCCGAAGGATGGTTCGCGCTGGGAGGCAGCAGCAGCACATCCGCGTGCCAAAGGTGCGCGGGAACAAGCGCATGGGGCACTCGGCCCAGCACGTGCACGTTGGCAAGGTTCGCCGCTCGCTCCCGGACCGAGGCGACGTCGGCTCGCGTACCGCCCAGCAGCAGCCAGTCAATTTCAGGCGCCAACCTTGCCGCATCCAGGATGGTGGGAATGCCCTTGTAGTCATAGAGGTGGCCGCTGTACAGGGCTCGCGGCCGAGCAGGATCCAGCCCCAGCTCGGCGGCGGGGTCCTGGGGCAAATCCCGCGGCCTGCGGAAGAGATCTGGATCGGCGCCATCGAACACGATGTGAACCCGCTGCGGATCGGCCCCACGGGCGATGTAATGGTCCCGCAGCGCCGGGGCGATGGTCACGATGCCGTGCAGGGGCGCTGCGGGGTCTCGCGTCGCGGCGAACACGTCGTCCAGCAGCGGTCGATCGTCACCGACGTGCGCATGGGTTTCGATGACCGTGGTGAGCCCGGCCCGCGGCCCGAACAGGCCCGCGTAAAAGTTGCGGGCATAGACAAACTCGCACCCCGCCTTGCGGGCTTCATCCACTGCCGCCTGCGAGAACCCACGGGAAGCCTCGTCCTCCGAAACGCCCGTGCGAGGCTCGATCACCTGCACCTGCAGGTTCGGCTCCCCGTACACGGCGAGGGCGGCGGGGATGTCCCCCCCCACCGGCGGCAGGCAGAAGACGGTGACACGGCAGCCCAGGCGTGCGAACCCTCC
Organism: Phycisphaerales bacterium; assembly: GCA_044226385.1. Lineage (GTDB taxonomy): Bacteria > Planctomycetota > Phycisphaerae > Phycisphaerales > UBA1924 > JAEUJB01. Next base: position 135,036 of record JBGAHA010000004.1, on the reverse strand, counting down.
GGCGGTCTTGAAGGCGTTGATCGCGTGGGCCATCTCGCGCCCCAGCGGGAGCTCGGCGATGCACGCGACGTGCGTGGGAAGCGTGGCGGAATCCTGGGCCATGTGCGATCAATCGGCGATCGGCGTCCGCTTGCCGGAAACACGGCAGACCCATGCCTGGCAGCACAGGGGGCTGGTGGGCGCTCGGCGCAGTCGGAACTGCTTCTCGCCGTCGCGGAGCGGCGCGGGATCGGCATCGTCCTTGGGGAGCAGCCGGTGCAGCACGGGCGTGAACCCGCGCGAGCGGAGGAACCGCTCGAATTCGTCCCGCGTCCATTCGCGGACATGCTCGGGCTTGGTCGACGCCATGCAGTCGCGCCCGCGCTCCCGGTCCCGCTCGGGGGTGGAGATCAGCACCAGCGAACCCTCGTGGGCGAGCGTGCGGATGAGATCCAGCGCCGGATCGGGATCGGCGAGGTGCTCGATGACGTCCGCGCAGACGATGAGATCGAAGGTTCGCGTGGGCTCGTGCTCGGGGTGTTCCAGGTCGACCGGGGTGAGCGGGAAGTCCGCGCCCATGGTCCGCGCGGCGGCGAGGGCGGGCGGTTGGTCGAGGCCTTCGATGTCCTCGCACACCGGCCGCACGAGATTGATGAGCTTGACGCAGGGCCCGCACCCAACGTCCACCACGCTGGTCAGACCGTGCTTTCGCACCAGGTCGGCGGCCCACTGGTAGACATGGAACTGCCACTTGCGGTTGTCGGCGAGTCGCCACGCAGCCCAGTACGAGCCTGCCCCGGCGCGGTTGACGTCGAGCGTCAGGTTGCCGGGCTGCTGGCGATACCCCTCCGGGAGGCAGAGGCTCCGGTTACTCGCCACGGTCGTCTGCGGGCTGCGGGGGGCCTGGGTGGTCATCGCGGGCGTGCTCCTGGATTGGCGGAGTGACGAACTCCGTGAGCATCGGCGCGACAAACCCCCGTCCGTGAACCAGAGTCCGGTAATTCGGCCAATTTGGGCTGGGGAGGGCGTTTCCCCCCTTGCTCCGCCTCACCGCCGGTTCAGAAGCTGCGTATTGGCCGGCAGGAGCAGGGCCGAGGGCGCCCACCCGGCGACCCAGACGCGGGTCAGGCTCTTGTGGGTGCTGGTGTTCTGGCGGAAAGGCTCCCCGGTGTTGGGGTTGACATCGAACCGGGGGGAGTTGGAGCCGCTGATGCTGATGCGAAGGCGATGGCCGGGCGCGATGACGATGGAGGTGGAGAGCAGGTCAACCTCGATGGGGGTCAGCTCGGCGTAGGGGACGAGCTGCTCGGTCTTATAGCCGTTGCGGAAGCGGGCGCGGCGTACGCCGTCGAGCACGAGCATCGAGCGGCCGTCGGGGTAGACATCGGTCATGCGGACGCACAGGTCGAAATCGGGGCTGTCGGACTGCACGTAGAGCCGCGCCTTGACGTTGCCGGTGATCTCCATCGGCGTGACCATGGGGGCTGTCTGGAACTCGATGGTGTCGGGGCGAGCTTCGATGGCCTGCTGATCGAAGGGGCCGGCGGCGATGTTGAGGTTGGGTCCGCCGATGGTGGGCACGGGGTTGGCAGGGTCGGAGTAATAATCGAAGAACCAGTAATCAAAGCGAGGGGAGAGCGACATTGAGCCATCGGCGTGCAGGTACATGGGCCGCTGGCCCGCCGCCGGCGGCCAGGAGGAGGCGGTCACGTACTGGTTCCACGCGGGGGATGGAGCGTCGGTGGGCCCCATGCGGTAATAGGTCACCGCCGCGTAGGCGGGGCGGGGGCCCCCTCGCAGGTGATGATCGAGGAACTGCAGGACCAGGGTCCACGCGCTGGGATCGGCGGCGCTCGCCGGGTAGGTGAGCTGGCCCTGGGCCGTGGAGAAGAGCCCGCCGTGGGTCCAGGGTCCCATCCAGAGGAAGTTCTCCCCGCGGCACTGCGGCCCGCCGAGCGTCTGGCGGGCAACGAAGCCGTCGAGCGTGCCCTTGGAGAGGATGTCGTACCAGCCGCCGATGAAGACGGCCGGGACGTTCACCTGCGGGGCGCGGGCGAGGGCGTCGTACTGCTCCCAGAAGGAATCGTCGGTGGGGTGGGCGGCGAAGCGGGGCATCTCGTCGTCGTACTGGCCCTGAGCCCGCAGCCAGTTTTCAATCAGCTCGCTGCGCAGCGTGCCGCCCTCGAAGAAAAGCTGCTCGTAGCAGTCGTTGGAACCCACGAAGAGGATCTCGGCCTCGAGATGCGGTGGTGAGGCCCCCGCGGCCATCTCCCCGGTGATCGCCGAGGCCGACGCGCCGTACAGGGCGACGTTGCCGTTGCTCCAGGACGATGTGCCCGCTCGCTCGACGGTGTCGTAGCCGTCCTGGTGCAGGCCCCAGCCGTCGTCCCGGAAAATGCCGTCCTCCCCCTCGGAACTGAACCGCCCTCGGGTGTTCTGGATGATGAAGACGTACCCCTGCTGCACCCACGCGGCGCCGGTTCCGTCGTCGCCCGCCGTGTCCTTGAGGTACGGCGTCCGCATGATGACGACGGGGGACTTGTTCAGGGTGACGGGCCGGTAGACGGTGGTGCTGAGCCGCACGCCGTCCCGCATGGGCCACATCTCAACGGTCTTGATGTACTGGTACTGGGCGAGGGAGGGGGATGCGAGGGTGAGGAGGAGGATGATCGCGAGGAAGCGAGAGAGGAAGGGATGGAGGGGGGTGGTCATGCGTTGTGCCGGGAAAGATGTGCTCGGGGAAACCGGACGAGAGTGTACTTGGAATTGGCGGGCTGTCATTGCGATTTGCGGGAGGAATCGGCTGGGTGTGTGCCGCCCGACGCATCGACCCGTGCGCATGAAAAAGGCCCGGGGGGATGCGCCGGGCCTTGGGTCAGATCAGGATGGAGTCAGGTCGGTTTAGCCCAGGAGCTGGAGGACCGACTGGGGCTGGGAGTTGGCCATCGCCAAGATGTTGGTCGAGGCCGAGACCAGGATCTGCGAACGGGTGAGGTTCGCCGTCTCGGTCGCGAAGTCGGCGTCACGGATGACCGACTGGGCGGCGGCGGTGTTCTCGCTGGCGACGCCCAGGCTGCGGACGGTGGCGCCGATGGTGTTCTTCTGGAAGGCGCCGAGTCGGCCGCGGAGGGACGAGGTCTGGCGGATGGCCTCGCTGACGACCTTCTGGGCCGCGTCGAGGTCACCGTTGACCACGTTCTTGTCCTTACCGCTGGCGAGCTCAGAGAGGTAGCCCAGGGAGCTGGAGCCGAGCTTGCGGGTGGCGACGTCGCCGATGCCCAGGGAGACTCGGCCGGCGATGTCAACCTTGCCGGCGAGCTGGAAGTCGGCGCCGCCGCCGATGATGCTGAACGCGCCGCCGGAGTTGACGGCTCCCAGGGCCTGGGAGGTCGAGGTGTCGAGGGTGATTTCGACGTCGAGGAAGTCGGTGTTGATGCGGGCGGTCTTGCCCTCGCTGGTGGCGGCGACGCCGTTGATGGTCGCGCCCAGGTCCTGGCCCGAGTCGCGGACGCCGTTCTTGGCGTTGGCGAAGGTGGTGTAGCTGGCGCCGGCGACGTCGTCGGTGGCGGCGAAGGCGGCGATGCCGCTGCCGGTCGCGTCACCGCTGACGACCTTGACGGAGACGAACTGGTCGGAGCCGAACTCGGAGCTGGTCATGCGGATGCCGTTGCCCGAGACGGTGGCGGTGACGCCGGTGACGTCGGTGAAGGTGTTGATGGCGGCGACGACGTCGGTGAGGGCGGTGCCGGAGCTGAAGCTCAGCTGGCGTGAGCCCTGGGCGCCGGCGACTTCCATGACGAAGGCCGAGCCGCTGGTCAGGTCGATGGCGGTTCCACCGAAATCGGTGAACATGCCGGCCTGCTGGGCGGAGGCGGTGACGATGACGTCAACCTTCATGCTGCCGCCGTTGAACTTGGCGGCGTTGACGCGGAAGTCGGAGACGCCCGCGGCGACGGAGGAGGTCTTGAAGTCGAAAGTGCCGTTGAGGAGCTTGATGCCCTGGAAGGAGGTGGAGCTGGAGATGCGGTCGATCGTCTGGAGGATCGAGTCGATCTGGAGCTGGTTTGCCTTCTTTTCTTCAGCGGACAGGCCGGCGGAGCTGGCGGTGGTCGTGATCAGGCCCTGCACTTCGGCGAGCAGGCCGGAGACTTCCTGGAGACCGCCTTCGGCGATGTTGACGACCTGATCGGCGCGGTCGGCGTTGGTGATGGCCGAGTTGATGGACTTGATCTCGGAGCGAAGGTTCTCCGAGGCGATCAGGCCCGCGGGGTCGTCCTTGCCGCGGTTGATCTTCAGACCGGTGCTGAGGCGCTCGAGCGACGTGCTGAGGCCGCCCTGGTTCATGCCCAGGACGCGCTGACCAATGAGGGACTGGACGTTGGTGTTGATACGACTCATACGAAAGATCCTCCGTGAATGATCCGGAGGGCCGCACCACCAGGTACGACCCGGCACCTCCACACGGACGACGCGCGGAGAGGGCCGGCATTACGCTCGCGGCCCCTGCCGCCGGGAATCCCTTCCCGGCCGCCGACGGCGTCTGCATTGACGACCTCGGCAGGGCTTTGATCGACCGCGATCGGGGGGCGGTTGAGTCGCTGACCACCCAGAAAGTGATGAAAATGGAAAAACCCCGTGAAAGGCACGGGGTTGGAGGGTTTGGTTGGGGATTCCTCCCCGGCGGGGGGAGGGGGCTCCAGCCGTTATGGGACGGTTATCCCAGCAGCTGCAGAATCTGCTGAGACTGCTGGTTTGCGAGCTGAAGGACTGAAGTTCCCGAGCTGGAAAGGATCTGGGCCCGGGTGAGCTGGCTGGTTTCCGCGGCGAAGTCGGCGTCGCGGATGACCGAGACGCTGGCGGAGAGGTTCTCGTAGGAGGACTGGAGGGAGCGGGTGTTGGTCTGGAGGACGTTGCGTTCGAAGGCGCCCAGGCGACCGCGGAGGACGGCGACCTCGTCGATGGCGCTGCTGAGGACGTCGTTGGCTGAGGTGAAATCCCCAGAAGCGACGCTGTTGCTGATGCTGTAGGTCTGACCGGACTTCAGGGAGGTCAGGAAGCTGAGGGTGCCGTTGATGAGGGTTCCGCCGAGCTTGGAGGCGGAGGTCGACGGGATGCCCAGGTTGGCCTGCTGGAGGGCGTTGACGTCCGGCCCGAGCTGGAAGAGGGCGCCGCCGCCGGTGATGTAGAAGGAGGAGGGGGTGGCGCCGGGGTTGGTGGCGAAGTCCTCGTTGAGGAGCAGGTCCATGCCCAGGGCGCTGGAATTGACCTTGAGCTTGAGACCGTCACCGGTGGCGAGGTTGCCGTTGACAAGGGCCTGGACGTTCTGGCCCTCGTCGCGCTGGGCGACGTTGAGGGTGCCCGCGCCCAGGAGGGTGGTCCAGGGGAAGGGGGTTCCGGAGGGGACGGGCTGTCCGTCGGAGATCTTGTAGAGCTGGTTGGTGAAGTAGTCGGTGGAGGCGTTGGAGGGCCCGCCCAGGCGCTTGACCGAGACGAATTCGGACGACCCGAAGCCGGCGGTCTGGAAGATCATGCCCGACGTGATGTCGTTGTTGATCAGGTTCGCCTCGACGCCGGTGAGGCTGGTGAGGCGGTTGACGGCCTGTACGATCTGGTTGATCGACTGGCCCGAGGGGATGGTGATCACCTGGACGCCCTTGGGGCCGGTGATCTCCAGCGTGGTCGCGGAGGCGGTGAAGCCGGCGGGGTTGGTGACACCCGCCCGGTAGTAGAGGGCCCCGGTCTGGGCGCTGGAGACGACATCGACATCGACCTGGAGGTTCGCGGTGTCGATGAAGCTGGCGTTGTTGATCTTGGCCTGCGCGATGGCGCTGGTCTTGACGCCCGAGAGCTGGTAATCCTGAGAGCCGTTGAGCAGCTTGAGGCCGCCGAAGCTCGCGGTGTTGGAGATCCGGGTGATCGAATCGATGGCCGAGTCGATCTGCAGCTGGTTGGCGTCGCGCTCGGCCTTGGAGTTGGCGCCGGTGTTGGCCGACTCGACCAAGAGACCCCGGATGGAGTTGAGCAGGTCGGAGACCTCGTTGAGGGCCGACTCGGTGGTCGAGATGACCGACGAGGCGCGGTCGCTGTTCTTGATGCCCTGGTCGACGCCCTGCAGGTCGGAGCGGATGCGCTCGGAGATGATGACGCCGGCGGGGTCGTCCGCACCGCGGTTGATGCGCAGTCCCGTCGAGAGCCTCTCGAGGCGGAGCTGCATTTCCTTTCCTGTACGCGCCAGCTTCGACTGGGCGATCAGGCTGGGGATGTTCGAATTAATCCTAGCCACGGCAATCCTCCCTGATTGGGCTACGTGATGCCTTGAATGACCCGGTACGTACCGCAAGGCACGTGCCAGGCGGGATCGTCGGGTTGCACGCGGTCCTCCGCGTGCGGGCCTCGGTCACTGGACCGGGGCCAGGGGATCCAACTCTCGACGGGTCGAGGGAAGGGTTTGTGAAACGCTCAGAGGCAGGGCAGCAAGTCTGCCGGGGCCTGTTGGTCTGTTGCGGACGGCGGGAACGGATCGGGCGGCATCTCGGAGGGAGGCGGCGGCGGCCTGGTCAACCCGGGCTGCCTGCTGGTTTTCCCTCTTGATCGCGTCGTAGACCTCTTTGCGGTGGACCGCGATGCGTGTGGGGGCATTGATCCCCAGACGCACCTTGTCCCCGCGGATGTCGACGACGGTCACTTCGATGTCATCCCCGATCATGATCGTCTCGTCGCGCAGGCGGGAAAGGACGAGCATGAATGAACTCCTCGGCGGCGCCGGCCCTCGCCCAGCGTCCCTGCTGGCAAAGGTGGTGGATCCGGCGCACTCTCGCTGGTCAACGAACCTGGTAGAGACGCTGGCGTTTGAACGGACACGCCGGACGTCCTGGCGCGGACGGTGCTTCAGGCGATGGCGCGGGCGGCGGATTCGGCCACCTTGACCAGCGGGTGACGGGTGGTCCACCGCTTCTCGGCGAGGACGAGCTGCTCCCCGACGCGGGTAAGGGTGTTGACCACCAGCGGCCCCTGGAGGTTACCCGTGAGCTGCTGGTCGACCTTGTTGACGATGACGAAGACCTGTGCGTCCTCGAGCCGGGCGAGCTCCAGGTCCCCCATCTGATCCTGGCGGATCGGGACGGAGAACTCGGGCACGAACAGCACGGGGTCGGTGACGACGAAGGCCAGGGCCGGGTCGTCGACCGACTGGAGCCAGAAGAAGCAAGCGTCCTGGCCCGGCTCCAGCAGGCAGAATCGCTTGAACTCGGAGAACCCGAGAAGTCCTTTGGGGAAGGTGATCACGCGGTCTTCCGCGATATCCACCACCCCGAAACGCGTTGTCCGCACTTCCATGGTGCGCTCCGATCCCTCGGCCACTTGCTGCGCTGCACGGATCGACCTCCGAACCTCCAAGGTTCGGCGACGTCCTGTCCGGTCGCCCCGCGCCGCGGCCGGTGCGGCGAAGGGCTCATTGATCCAAAGGCACTTGCCGAGCGTCAGCTCAGGAAGTCCAGAAGGCTGCGGCCCCGGGAGGCCGCCGTCGCCTGCAGCCCGGCCTGGAGCTGGGTCTGCAGGAGGGTGAACTGGGTCGCCGCCGCCGAAAAGTCCACGTCCCGGAGGTTGCTGCGGATCTGCTGATCCACGGTCGCCCGGTCCTCTTCCTGCGTCTGCGCCCCGTCGACACGCTTGGCGATGCCGCCGATCGTGCCCTGCTTCTCGGCCAGGACGGTGAGCGTCCCTTCGAGCTTCTCTCCCGCAAGGCTTATGCCACGCGTGTCGTTCCCGTTGAGGGCGTCGCGCAGATCGATCAAGTCGCTGAACAGGCCATCCACGCGCACCCGCGCCGTATCACGGCCGATCAGCGCAGAAGTTGCCGGGTCGTAGTTCGCGTCCAGCAGGCCCAGCTGCTCCGCGGCGGAGGAGTTGTTGTTCGCCTGGATGCCGATGGGGTTGGCGTACGTGGCGTCCTGGGTAAGCCGGATGCCGTTGCCGTCGTCGGAAAGGCCGGCGGCGAGCACCGTGGGGGGTAGGCCGGCGGCGGCGAGCCCGGCGGCGATCTGGCCGTTGATGCGGCCGATGACGCTGCCGACGTCGGTCATGTCCTGCGGACGCAGATCGATGGTGATGTTCGTGCGGGCGGCGTCTCCAAGGACGATTGTGAGATCGACGTCCTTGGAGGGGTCGGGAGCTCCCGTGACGGGGTCCCGGTAGCCATCGACGATCGAGACGCCCTTTCCGAAGTTCAGGTCACCGATGCGGGTGGTCGCGGCGAAGGAGCGGATCCCCAGGCGAGTCGCCGTGAAGTTGGAGCCGGCGACTTCTTCAATCGACATGGCCCCGCGGGCGCCCGCGGCGGTGTCGGTCTGCACGTTGATGCCCGTGCCTGCCTCGTTGATCTGCACCTTGACGCCCGTTGCGGCGGATTCGATGAGGCTCTTGACGTCCTCGAGCGTGCGGGCGCCGGAAAGGTCCACGACGTGGGAGGATGAGTTGTTCTTGATGCGGATCGAGCCCAACGCGCCGGTCGCGCCGGCGAGGGAGGCGATGGAGCTGCTCCACGTCAGCCGCGGCTGCAGATCGGTGCCCAGCGGGCTTGCGGGCGTGAAGGAGAAGGGGGTATCGGCGGTCAGGCCCAGGTCGCGGGCGGTCACGCCGGTGCCGACCTCGGAGAAATCGAGCTGGCCGCCGGCGGCAACGTCGATCGAGAGGGAGCCGCCGCTGGTGGAGATGCCGCCGGGACCCAGGACGGTGACGGAATTGTCGGTCTCGTACTGGTGGATCGCGTTGGTGAGCCGGGTGGAGACGTCCTGGACGGCTTCCGCGCCGGAGAGGTCGACGGAAGCCTTGGGTCCGCCGCTGAAGGCGAACTCGATCTGGCCCAGCGCCACGCCCAGGCCGCGTCCGCCGCGAAGGTCCTGGAGCTTGGTCTGCGCGGTCAGCGTGGGATCAAGATCGACCGCGCCGCGCACGTTCGCCGAGAGTCCGCCGATGCCGTCGGGGGTCGTGGTGATAGGCAGATTGCTGCCGGGGGTGAGTTCGGTGAGCAGCCCCTGGCCGCTGCCCTGGTAGCGGTAACCCGAACCACTCTGAACGAAGGGGAGGGAGTTGGGATCGGAGGCGCCGAAGAGGTGGCCGGCGACGCCGCTGCCGTTGGCCAGGCCCAGCAGCGTGTCGATCATCGACTGCACCACCACGGCCTGGCCGCTGCGCTCGGTCGAGGAGGTGCCAAAGCCGATCTGGGTGAGCGTGATTTCCTTCGCCGACAGGCCGATGTCGTGGGCTTCCTTCACGGCGGTGTCGACCGCTCCCAGCGCGGCCTGCGCGTGGGAGATGTTGCGCTGACGCTGGGTGGAGCGTTCCAGACGGTCGTCGAGCTCCAGCACCGTCGCCATCCGCACGGGGTCGTCGGAAGGGTTGTTGATCGCCTTGCCCGTCGCAAGCTGGTTCTGGATCTTGAGCAGCCCGATGTTGGTCTGCGTGATGCGCGAGAGCGCAAGACGCGACATCATCATGTCGGGGGCCCTGGAGATTCCGGAAAAGATGCGGGTCATGGGTGGTTCTGCGGTCGGGGAAGAAGCATCGGGAACACGGGAAACACAGAAGAAATGCGGGTCAGACCAGGGCGATGAGGGTCTGCATGAGCTGGTCGGCGACGCTGATGACGCGGGCGGCGCCCTGGTACTGGCGCTGGTAGTTCATGAGGTTGAGGGCCTCCTCGTCGACGCTGACGCCGCTGATGGAGGCCCGCTGGGATTCGAGGCTTTCCTGGACCACACCCAGCGCCTGGTTCTGGCTGTCGGCGGTCGCGGTGCGGATGCCCACGTCCTGCACGGCGTCGATCCATCCCTGGCGGATGGTGCGGCCGCCCAGGGCTGTGTTCGCCGCGTCCTGAAGCTTGACCATCTCCAGGGCCGTGCCGTTGGCGACCAGGCCGGTGCTGGTCATGCGGCCGGTCATGAGGCGGGAAGGGTCGGAGAGGAGGTCGGAGCGGGCGGCAATGTCCGCGGCGTTGGTGCCCGTGAAGTAGGAGTTCACGCCCAGGACGGCCAGGGCGCTGGAGGAGTCGTTCTCGAAGGAGAATTCAAAGCCCGAATCGGCGGTGACCTGGAGCTTGCCTTCGGGAGAGAACGACGCGGAGATGCCGGGCACGGCGTCGAGCGCGGCGCGGATGTCCTCGGCGGAGGTGTCGTCGGCGGTGCCGGCGGCGCCGGTGGAATCCACGCCGTCCAGGTCCACGTTGATGCGGACGCTCTGGAACGCGCCGTCGGCCTGGCTCTTCACGCGGACCGTGAACGAGCCGTGGGAGGCGGCGAAGGGAAGTGACGAGAGCGTCTGGTTCGCCGGATCGTTGAGCGCCAGCGTGCGGTCGGCGGTGGGGATCTTGAGGGATCCCGTGGCGGAGGAGAGGTTGGTGAGGTTGGCGCCGGTGGAATGGAGCTTGTTGACCTGGAAAATGAGCTGGGAGGCGATGGAGTCAAGGCGGTCGATGGTGCCGTCGACGGCCTTGGTGCGGGAGTCCAGCAGGGCGGCGATCTTGCCGGAATTCGCGGGCAGCGGCTCACCGCTCTCACCCACGGCGACGGTGGTCTCGACCGTCGAGCCGTTGGAGCGGGACTTGAGCTGGATTCCGCGGGAAACGCCGGCAAGCACGACGGGCGTGGAGCCCACCAGCACGTCGATCGAGCCGTTCTGACGCTCCACGGTGGAAACGTCCATGAGCTCGCTGAGCTGGGTGACGACCTGGTCACGCTGGTCCCGAAGCGAGTTCGCGGAAGCCCCGGAGATTTCCGAGGCGGAGATCGCCGAGTTGAGGGACGCGATCTGGTCGAGCATGCCATCGGCGGCGGTGACGGCCGAGCCCAGCTCACGGTCCACCTGTTCGCGGACCGTCGAGAGGTCCGACCGCAGCCGCTTGAACATGCCGGCGAGCTTGTCGCCCTGCTGCACGACGGTCGCGGAGGACTGTGTGTTGTTCGCCCGCTCGCTCCAGGCGCTGAAGAACGAGGAAAGCTCGGTGGAGAGGTCGTTGTCGGAGAGTTCCCCCAGGACGCTCTCGACCTGCGTCATGAGGTCGAGATTCTGCTGGGCGCTGGCCTTGTCGGCGGTGCTCATCCACAGGCGCGACTGCAATGCCCCGTTCACCTGCCGGCGAACATCCGTCACGCCCACACCCCGGCCGATCGAGAGCTTGCTGTAGGGATCGGTGCTGCCCAGAGGGGAGAGGTAGGCGATCTGGCGGGAATAGCCCGGGGTGCCCACGTTGGCGATGTTGTTGCCGGCGACCTGGAGCGCGATCTGACTCGCGTTCAGGGCGGATCGGCCGATGTTCATCGCGGCTGAGAGGCTCATGGGCGTGCTCGGTGGCGGCCAGGACGGACGAGAGACAAAGGAGAAGACGGTGAAAACGGCGGCGGTGGCGGGAAGGCAGGATTCATTCCGCGAGCGGCGTGCCAAGCAGGACAAAACCCGCCTGGGATGGCCGCGGCGGGGTTTTCAGGTGACCAGATCGAGACCCGACATGACCGCCGGGGCCGATTCGATCATCCCGCGCCGGCCATAGGTGCCCGCGTGGCTGAGCCGCTGGGCCACCTGCCGCATCAGGCCTTCCATGTGGGCGAGGAGGGAGGTCGTTGCCGCCTTGAGGGTCCGCTGCTGGTCCGCGGCGGCCTCGACGGCCTTGCGAACCTGGAAGGCGAGCTCGATCAGGCGGGTGCGCTGGGGTTCGGGCATCTGGCGGGCGAGTTCGCTGAGGGTGACGGGCCCGGCGTTGCCGGTGCGGCGCGGATACCCGGCGGTGAGTTCTCCCACCAGCACGCGGCGGCGATCCTCGAGCGCGGCGATGTCCCCCAGCACCTGCGCCTGGGCTTCTCCGGTGGCCTGGACCCGTGCCGCGTCGGCGGAGCGGACGGCTTCACGCTGGGCGAAGGAGATCGCCAGCAGTCGCTCGTGCGCCTCGAGCAGGCCGGTGAGCAGGGATTCCAGCGCGGCGGCGGGCGTGGTGTCGGGCGCGGAGGGGGCGGATGGGGGCATGGGGGTCCTCATGGCCGGATAGTGCTGCTGGAGGAGGCGGAGGGCACGCTCTTCTGAAGATCGCGGGCAAGGCGTTCAACCAGCGGGAAGTGCGCGGCACGGGTGAGGCGCTGCGCAAGGGTTGCGTCCTGCATGGCGCGGAATTGACGCTCGGCGGAGGATGGCTCGAAGGGTCCGGCGGCCATCGTGGACTCCCGGGCTTCGGCGAGGATGGGCTGGACCATGGAGATGGCGACGAATTCCTCGGCGGCGGCGCGGGCCTGGGCGTCGGGCTCCTGCAGGCGGGCGGCGGGGCCGGTGTTCTGGCGGGCCATGATCGAGGCGAAGTCCTGCTGGGCATCTCCCGCGGTGAAGTTCGTGGGCGTCCCAGGGCGTCCAGCCTTGGCGGACGAGAGAAGCGAAGAGATGGAAGAGGTGGGCTGGCGCATGGCGCAGGATGCAGTTTCTGAAATGTGGAGGCACCGGCGGAGTGATGAAAAGCCCTGGAAATCAGGGCGAATCAATCGATCACAAGCTTGGCGTTGAGCTTCCCGGCCTTCTGGATCATCTGGAGCACGTCCACCTGGTCCTGCACCGGAATGTCGAGCTGTTTGAATGCCTGGAGCAGGTCCCCGAGCTTGGCGTTGCCGGAGGCGGGCGGGGGCGTCTGGATGCTCGTCCAGTGGGATCGCTGCAGCAGCGGATCGAACTGCGTCGGCTGCGGGGCCGGAATGGTCGTGGTGATCGTCAGATCCTTGTGGGTGATCGCCACCGCCCCGATCTCGACATCGGCGGTCATGACGATCGTGCCGTCGGCGGGGTTCACCACCACCATCGCCGGGAGCCGCATCAGGGCGGTGTTGACATCGGCGGAGAGCACGTCGGCGACGAAGGCGGCGCGGTCGGCCCGCTCCGCGGCGGGGACAAAGACGCGGATTGTGCGCTCATCGATGGCCTTGGCGATGGTGGGGCCGGCGGCGAGGGGGTCGGCCCGGTAGAGAGATTCGATCGAGGCGGCGACCTGCGTCGCCGAGCTCCAGCCCGCAAAGTGCGGCCGCAGAATGAGGTCGAACGTGTCACCCAGGGCCGGCATCAGCACGTCCTTGAGCATCCGGGCGCCCATGCGGACGCGGGCGGTCGTGGGCGTGGTGACATCGTCGAGCGTCACGGGGCCCTCGGCCATCGCGAAGACGGGGTCCCCGCGGTACGGACCGACCAGAGGAGAGATCAGCAGGCGGCCGCCCTTGAGGTTCTTCGCCGTTCCAAGGGTGGAGACGTACACGTCCAGGGTGTCGTCGGCCCGGATGCCGCCCTCGGGGATCACGCAGCTGAGCGTGACCAGGGCGACGGACTTGGTCGCGGCGAGTTCGTCGAGCTTGCCGATCGAATTGCCGCTGTTCTTGAGGTATTCGGCCAGTGGACGGGCGAGGGCGGGTTCCTTGCCCGAATCCCCGGTGCCGGGGAGCCCGACGATCAAGCCGGTACCGCGGAGCACGGATTCACCCTGACCGCGGATCCGCACGAACTCCTTGACCGTGCTGCCGAAGGCCAGTGAGCTGCAGGCGAGCAGGGTGAACAGGGCGGCAACGAACGAGCGGAACTTCATACGAAGCCCAAACGCAACGGCCGTGCCAGCCCCGCGCAAGGCATGCCTGGGCCGGGCGGCCCCAGAGTGCGGGGGGAACGGGGGGTTGTCCGATAGAACGGAGACCACCGATGACCGCTTCCGTACCAGTTTCACGCCGGGGGCGCAAGCCCCGCCCGCGACCGCAGATCCCGCGCCCCTGGCAGGAATTACTGGGGGATTACCTGGTGTACCTCCGCGTGGAGTGCGGACTGTCCCGCAACACGATCTCCGCGTACACGCGGGACCTGCAGGACATGATCGACGACCTGGTCGCCGAAGGAGTTCCAGACGCCCGGGCCGTGACCCCGCGTCAGCTTTCCTCTCACCTTGCCTCACTCAAGGCGGGGCGAGGCATGGAGCCCAGCTCGGTCACGCGTCACCTCGCGACGATCCGGATGTTCTTCAAGTGGGCTCTTGGCCGGCGACTGATCGACCGCCTGCCCACGGATGTGCTGGAACGCCCCCACCGCTGGCGAAACCTCCCCGACGTGCTGAGCCCCGGGCAGATGCGTTCCCTGCTCAAGGCGCCCGGGGAGCGTGTGCCCGCGGGATCCCGGTCCATTGATCAGCCGGCGGACAAGTCCGGGGAAAAGTCCGAAAGCAGGCCGGGCGCAGAGGCGGCGGCGATCACGCTCCGCGACACGGCGTTGCTGGAGCTGATGTACGCGAGCGGGCTGCGGGCGAGCGAGGCGGCGACCATCTCCCTCACGGACGTCCTGGAATCGGTCTCGGCCCTTCGCGTGTTCGGCAAGGGGAGCAAGCACCGCGTGGTGCCGATGGGCGTCCCGGCGCGGAGAGCACTGGAAACGTACCTGCGCGACGCACGCCCCGTCCTCGCCCGCGGGCGCGGCAAGCCCGGCAGAGCGCTCGACAAGGGGCGCATCTTCCTTTCACGCTCGGGCAGGCCCCTGGAACGCGTCGCCGTCTGGCAGATCGTCAAGAAGCACGCCGCCGCCGCGGGTCTCAAGGACGTCCACCCCCACACCCTTCGGCATTCATTCGCGACGCACCTGCTGACGGGCGGCGCCGACCTTCGCGTCGTCCAGGAGATGCTCGGCCACGCCGACATCGCCACCACCGAGATCTACACCCATGTGGATCGCACGCGCCTGCGCAGCGTGCACAAGAAGCATCACCCCCGGCCGTAAGAGCCCCCTCACGCCCGTGTGATGTCCTCGACCTCCACCTGCCGGCCTTCCTTCGCCGATCGCCGCACCGCGTCCATGACGCAGAACGTACGCACGCCCTCTTCCAGATCAGGGCTGTTGGGAGTACCCGAGATGATCGCCGACGCGAAATGCTCAGCGTAATTGGCGAACTCCCCGTAGTGCATGCCGTGCACCTCGCTGTTGAAGTAGTAATGCCGCCCGGCGTACAGGTGGTCCTCGGTTACCTCGGTGCCGTCGGGGGCCGCGTAGATGTACCGCATGTCGTGGTACTGCGCCAGGCTGGAGGATTTGGTGCCGTACAGCATCAGCTCGATGCAGTTTCGCGCCGTGGGAAGCTCACGGCACCCGTAATGCCCCATCGCCCGGCCGATCCGCCCCGACTCGGCGAACATGTTCACCACGTAGACGTCCGGACCCGTCACTCCGAAGCGCTCCCCCAGTTCCGACCGGTAGCTCATCGCCTGCACCGACTTGATCGGCCCCAGGTACCAGCACAGCAGGTCGATCGGGTGGGAGAGGCCCAGGAAGACCCAGTCCGTTCCGCTCGCCACCCACGGGCTCTTCTCGTAGTACCAGTCCATGCGGTGGATGTAGTGCGCATCCAGCAGTTCGATCGCGCCCATGTCCCCGCGCTCAAACGCCGCCCGCTGCCTCAGGAACGGCTCGAAAAAGCGGCTGGACTGCCCCACCATCAGGCGGCGCCCCAGCCGGCGACCTGCTTCCAGGATTCGCTGCGCCGATTCCCGTGAGTTCACCAGGGGCTTGGTGCAGATGACGTCTTTCCCCGCCTCGAAGGCGGCGAGGATGTGCCCCTCGTGCATCGCATCGGGCGTGTAGATCGCCACGACCCGCACATCATCCCGCGCCAACATGTCCTCATACCGGGACGTGTAGAACAGGTTGGGCAGCTCCGCCCGGCACGCCTCGATCTTCTCCGGATTGAGATCACACCCCGCGACGGGATGGATCTTGCTGGTGCGGTTCATCCCCAGCAGCAGCGTGCGTCCCTCGTGAAGCCCGATGACCCCCAGGCCCAGCGAACGCCGGTCGCGCTGGGGCGTCTGGATCGGGTTGCAGCCTGGAATGTGCTTGATGAAACCCATCTGGAAACCCTCACATTCGATCGCCTGCACGCTCTCCACCACGAGCCCGCAATTTCCGCATTAGCGCTCCATCGCCGCCCGGCCTCGCGGGATGGTCAGCCGATCGCGCGTGGTGCAGTACATGTCCCCGCCCATGCGTCCCAGCGCATCCAGCTTTGCCGGATCGGTGTGGAATCGCTCGCTGATGAGCCCGTCTGCCGCCCACACGTGCACCACTTCTCCCATGACGATGTTGCCCCCCGAGGGCTTGCCCGGGTTGGTGCGGATGATCTGCGTGGTGCGGCATTCAAAGCTGACGGGCGCTTCGGCAACGCGCGGCGGCTTCACCAATCGAGACGGCGCGGGCGTGAAGCCCGAGAGGTCAAACTCCGATTCCCCGTACTCCAGCGGCTCGGCGCACGCGGCCATCGGCCGGGAAATCTCCACGCTCACGATGTTCACCACGAACTCCCCCGTGCCCCCCCGCTGCAACGACTCGCAGTTGCGCAGCGTGTCCTTCTCCGTGCCCTCGGGCGTGTTGGCAGGGCAAAAGAGCAGCATCATGGGATCCGAGCCGATCGCCGTGAAGAACGAGAAGGGCGCCACGTTCGTCGCACCCGCGGGAGAAACCGTCGAAACCAGCGCGATAGGCCGCGGCACCACGCAGCCGATCAGCAGCTTGTAGCGATCGGGCTGGGAAAGGACCGCGGGTGAGAGTTCCATGGGAGCAGATCCTATCGCCCGCGCAGCGGGCAGCACTACCATCCAGCCACGTGCACCCCACACCACCTCCCGAATCCGACGGTTTGACCTGGGCCGCGCTCCTTTCGCGCTGGACCGACTTCGCCAAGGCGTCCCTCGCCCTGCCCAAGACCCAGGAAGGTGACCGCTGGCGGGCCGCCGTCCCCGACATCATCGCGTTGCAGGCCCTCACGCACGCGCTGGACGAAGTGGATTTCATCACCGCGCCTGGGGAACGCGCGGTGGCGATCGACCTCGCCGAGATCCAGTTCCGCACCCACGCAACCAACCTGCACCAGCTGTGGGGTGATGAACCGCTTCACGAAGAACTCCTCGAACTCGTCGCCGCGGCGCGGCTCGCAATCGACGGCGCCCGCGCCGCGGGAATCGAATGGCTCGTCGCCGCAAAGGAACTCACCGTCGGACACCCCGCGACGCTCGTCGACGCCCTGCTCTCTGCGGGCTTCAAGGGGGACCTGTACGTCCCCACACCCGGCGTCCCGCTCTTTGAGGGGTCTCCCGCCGTGTTCCTCTGGACCCCGGGGGGAGCGATCCCCACAGACGAAATCGGAGATCTGGTGGACAGTTTTCACGAGTGGGACAGCCAGCTTGGAGAACCCACGCGCATGCTGGGGATGCGCCAGGTCTACCGCCAGTTTGATTTCGCCCTGGGCCGGCCCGTGCGCGATCTGGTCCTGCCCATGCACGCGGGATTACCCGGAGGCCAGCCCCTGCTGGTGTGCGCGATCGACAAGGGCGTATCCCAGCCCGTGGCGCTGCCGCGGCGCAAATCCACCCCCTTGCCGCCCATCCCCGTCGAATTCGCAGATGAGCTGCCGGAGTAATCGGGTTTACGTCTTCCGGCGACCGTCGAGATAACGCAACAGCAACGGCAACGACAACGCAAAAAGGCGAAAAGCCCGGGCGAAGGGAGTTGGCCCGGGCGATCTCGCCTGTTCAAAGGGGTTTCGATTCCGCGTGGACTGTCCGCGGATGGAGCCTGCTTACACCATCGGACGCTTCATCTGCGAAGTCGTCGCCGTGACGTTCACGTCGGGCGTCGCCTCGGAGACCGCGTAGATGTCCTCGGCGCCCTGCTCTTCCAGGATCTTCTTGGCCGAGGTCGTCTCGTCGCCGTTCTCGACATGCACGGCCATCAGGATGTTGCCACCCTTGACCTTGCCTTCGTAGCGCTTGGCTTCAAACTCGGGAATTCCCAGGCCGACCAGCGCGCCGGTGATGCCGCCCGCCGCCGCGCCCACCGCAGCGCCCGAGAGGGTCGCCAGGATCGGGCCGGCCGCGATCAGCGGTCCGACGCCAGGAATCGCCAAGAGGCCGATGCCCGCGAGCAGGCCGAGCACGCCGCCGGCGATGCCGCCCGCCGCAGCGCCCGTCGCCGCGCCCTCGGGGGCCTTGGTGTTGTGCTCATGGGCGAAGTCGCGGGTGCCGCGCTTGTCGGGCATGATCACGGAAATGTCGTTCTCGCTGAATCCGGCGGCCTTGAGACGGCCGACGATGGTGGAGGCCTGCTCGGTGGTCCGGCAGATGCCGACAACTGATTTGCTCATGGATTGGCTCCGTAAAGTGTTGGGATCGAGGAATCGTGCCGAACGTGTGTGGTGTGGGTCGCGGTTACTTGATCTTGACTTCAAGCTCGTTGGTCACGGAGCCGACGCCCGCGACGGCCTTGGCCTTGGACTCGATGAGGTCCTTCTCCGACTGCGAATCCACCGGCCCGCGGAGCGTCACGGCCCCGGCGTTGACGATGATCTTGCAGTTCTGCCCGTTGACCGACATGCCCTTCTCGGCCATGATCGACTTGCGGATGTCCGCGGCGATGTTCACGTCGCTCTGGGTCTGGCCCGCCTGGTCCGAAGTCGGAGCGGTCGTGCCGTTGTCCCGGCGGTTCTTGCCCGAGTTGTCCGCGTCGTGAGATGCGGACGTGCTGGGCGTCGTCGTGGTCGTGGTCGTCGTGTTGGACGGCGCGGGGGTGGTCGTGGTGTTCTTGGCGGAACGGTCCTCGCAGGCCGTCACCATCAGGGCCGTGGCGGCCGCTCCGGTCAACGCCGTCAAGAGCCGCATGTTGGACGAAATATTCACTGTGCAACCTCCAGCTTTCTCCCCTCCACTGTGCTCCACAGGAATCCGACGGTGAAGTCCGCGTGAAAACCGGATGAGTGGGAGGCTTGTGAAGCAATAAAGCACGCAATGTGGGAATACAGAGCGAGAACGAATGAGCCTGCCAAGGCCCCGTTCCCACGCAACGCGGTCCCGCGCGGCCTCCCGTATGCTTGTGACGCTGAAAAACCCCGACTCCATCCCACTCTCGATTTCACCGGCCAGGCTCGCGGACGAGCGCTTTCGCATGCAGTCCACGCCGTGCTCCCTGCTCCGCCCGGTCGTCGTGCTGGGCGGGTGGCGGTCGCCGGCGATCATGGGCCGCTCACTCATGGGCAAGCTCCGCTCGCTCACCAGCACGCGGGACGACGATTTCCTTTCCGTGTCGTACCCCGGCGCGGGGAATATCGAGGCGGCCGCCCGCGCGGCCCGAGAACGCATCGAGCGCTGGCTCCCGACCGGCGGCATGCGTCATCCCGAGATCGACATCGTCGCGATCTCCATGGGTGGGCTGGTGGGGCGACTGCTCGCGACGGGTCTGCCGTGGGAAAACTCGCCGCGGGCCTTTTCCGTGCGTCGACTCTTCACGATCGCGACCCCGCACCGCGGCGCCGCGCTGGCGAGGTGGATCCGCCTTGATTCGGCGGCCCGGTCGATGCGGCCCGGGTCCGCGGCGTTGGGCGCGTTGGACGAAGCGCTGCGCGATCCCGCGACGAGCCCTTCCGAGCTTGTCTGCTACGTGCAGCGAATGGATTGGTACGTGGGCACGTGGAACACATCTCCGCCCGGCCATGCGCTGCGGTGCGTCAAGGCGCCGGGGCCGATCCACGCGGCCCTGAGCCACTTCACCGTGCACCAGCACCCGGCGATCATCATCGATATGGCGCGGCGGCTGCGCGGGGAAGCTCCGCTGGGCGGCGAAGACTCAGGCCGCGGTTGACGGAGGCGTGCGCCGCCGGACGGGCGTTGCTGCCCGGGCGCGGGTGATGCCATCCGAAGGGAGCGAGGCAGCATCGCCCTTGTGCTTCACGCCACGGGGCGTTTCGCCGTGCGGCGTCGGCGCGATCTCCCCGACCAGCTTCTCGACGAGCTTTTGCAGTTCCCTGACCGACTTGGGCTCGGGCTTGAGTTCCAGTTCCATCGCCACCGCCCGTCGCAAGGCCGAACGGCTGAGGATCAGCGCGACCGGCGGGACGTGCGCTCCCAGGTGGCCAGCGATGCGGGTCAGGGCCTGCCGCTGGGACGAGGAGAGGTGCATCGTGGCCGCGATCGCTTCAAAGGCGCGCTCCACGGGGGAGCCGGCCAGCCGCCGTTCCCGCCGCCACGCCACATAACACGCGGCGGCGAGGATAAGCAAGGCCGCGGCGAGGACGTAGCCGGCGATCCCCATCACCATCCATGATCCTGCCGAATCCGCGGGCTGCTGGGGGACAATGAGCCGCAGGGGCTTGGGGGGTGAATCGGCGAGGGTGAACTGCGTGATGTTCATCGCGCTCGCCATGGCCTCGAGCAGCAGGGAAGACTCGTTCATGCGGTCTCCTCCCCGGCGTCATCCACGCCCGATTCGTCGGCGAGGCCCGGAACGGCGGTCGTCAGCATGCGGATCCGCCGCACCGCGCGCGAGGCGCGGGCGACGAGCCGGGGATCGCTCTCGTGCTCGGCAAGTTCACGCAAGCGGCGCGACGTCATCGCCAGCTCGTGGCGGGTGGCCCCGCCCGAAAGCGCACGGCGTTCGCTGAGCCACACACCCGCGAGGCGATGCGGGCCGCGGGCATCGGAGAGCATCTCCATGACCATGTCCGACGGAGACACGGCGGCGGCTCGCTCCCCCACCGCCGGCGTGCTGCCGTGCCCCGCGAGATCGGAGAGCCACAGCAGGCCTCGCAGCGCACTGGCGCGCACGCGGTGGTGCGCATCGCCCTTGAACTCCAGAAGGATGTTCCCCGGCTGGACCTGCTCTGGATGGCGGCGGGCGTCCCGGGCGATTCCGTCGACCGCGTTGGCGCGGACGCGGTCGTCCGCGTCGCGCAGGGCGTTGGCGAGGACCTCACGGCATTCGGTGGACCGGTCGTGCGGCAGGATGTCCGCGAGGGCCGAGACCACCGTCGCGGCGAGCCTTGCGTGTTCCGGGCTGGCGCTTTGCTCGCGCATCCGAGTGCGGGCAATCATGATCTGGGCGATGGAATTCTGCATATCCACCGTCAGGCGGGCGGACTGAATGCGGCGCAGCGTCCACATCGTTTCATGCGGGCTCGCCCACGCGGCCTCGGGCGGCGGCGGGGCGACCATCGCTTCCATGGTGCCGGCGACCGGAATGGGGGCGGCGATCTCGCGGGGCGCCGCGAGCGGGTCCGCGAGGCCCAGATCGCACGCCGCCATCGCCCTGACCGCGGCGTGCGGAGATCGCTCAAGCTTGCGCAGAAGCCTGAGGCGAGCCGTCCGCTCCGCCGGGTTTCGTGAGGCCCCGGGGGATGCGGCGCGGGCGTGGACCCCGAGCAAGGACCAGCGGGTCATCGCCGTGCGAGCCACGGCGGCATCTTCATCGAAGCAGTAATCGGCAAGGTCATCCGACGTGGCGACCCGCGCGGCCGACAGGCGCACGCCCGGTGATGGATCGGTCAGAAGTGGATCCAGCACCGCCCGGCGAATGGGCGCGGGGGCCCCGATGAGCCCGACCCAGGCGGCCAGGCCCCACTTGGCTCGCGGCGACAGCGCCGGCACGTCCTCGGGCAGCGGGAGCGGTCCGCGTGGCAGGATGGAAGAGGGCGCGGCGGCGGCGACTTCGCCGCCGGCGACGCGGGCCTTGGGCGCGGAGAGACCGGCGGCCCGGGCGATGCCCCGTGCCCAGCGAGCCCGGCGTGGATTGGCGCCCAGGTGCACCGACGAGAGCACGGATTCGTGATCCGCGGGGTCGAACGAGCGGGCGAGGCGGTCCACGCAGGCCGGGGAGAGATGGTCGCGGCCGAGCCACTGCCACGCGCGAAGACGAGCCACGGGATGGCGTGAGCGCCGGATCGTGCTCCGCAGCCCCTCCGCCTCCACCGTCGCCGCGTCGAGCCACTCGGCCAGCGGGGCGAGCCGCCGCACCGACGACGGGGCGAGGCGGTCGGGGGACATGAGCAGCAACCCTGCCGTGGGCGCCCCGCGAAGCCGGTCCGCTCCCGCGGCTCGCATGGCCTCAACCACCACGCGGGCAACGTGGTTCAGATCGATGGTCGGGTCCGGTTCGTCTGTCCATCCCTGAACCATCGCGAGCAGGGTGCGATCGGCGGCGCCCGCGACCGTGACGTCGGGATCGGTGAGCAGCGGCACCAGTCCGGCCAGGGCCTTCACCGATCCGATGTCGGCGAGGGCCGGAACGCAGGCGCGGCGTGCCTCGGGGTCGGCGGACACGCGTGCAGACTCGGCGCCGCGGAGAAGATTGTCCTTCGCGGCGGCGAGCAGTACCTGCCGCATCTCGGGGGTGAGGAGATCCCACACTCCCACGACGGACGCGTAGGCAATATCCGAGGGGGGCTGGACCTTCGCACCCAAACGCTTTCCGATCACGTGGGTGATTTGCGTGAAGCGCTCAAGAAAGGCTTGCGGAGCGGTCACGCAGTCGATCAAATCTGCGACCAACCGAGAGCGGAGCGAGTCGTCGCACAGCCTGCAGGCGCAGGCGAGGGCGGCCGCCCGCGCGTCGCGATCGAGTGGGGTTCGTCGGAGCAGATCGATGTGTGAATCGGAGGAGATCACGGCGAGCTTGCGGGCGGGACTCGAACGTTACACGAACATGATCCGGTGAAAGATCAGGTCAACTACCTATTGTGCTGCGATGCACTATCGGCTTATATATGGTATCAACTTTGTGCCAAAACGCCCACTCGCGGCGGACTTGAAGAGAACTCGCGAAGACCCTGAGATTATTCGGAACAAGTTGGGAGTGGTTGATGTTCAATGGTGAGCCAGGGCAACGTTCCACGCCATGAGGTACCGAAGATAATCCGAACACATGGCCTAGTAGGAACGAAGTGGGGTAAACGCCCTGCACATGAAAGGGGAAGCGCTTTCCGGGGACTCGTGGGGGAACGGGTCTTGATGGACAGTCGCTCATTCGTGCCGCCAGGGGTCGCGGGGTGCCGACCCTGGTGAGAGCGCCGTCCACGAGGCTCGCCGAGTGAAGGTGGGTCACGCGGGGATTCGCGTGACGGGGAACGGGGCGTTGGTTGGGGAGGGTTCGTCGCCGGACGAACGCCGCAGGGACGGAGCACCCGTCCGATACGCCCGAGTGTGATCTGTGTCTCTTGAGCACCGGCGGTGTGGTCCGTGTGCCCATGCAGTTCTGCCATCGGCAGAATGAGGTATCGATGAATACGGCGGCGAAATCCAACAGTCTCCAGTCCTACCAGGTCCTGCTCTACGGGCGGGCGCTCCACCCCGAGCTGTTCCAGCTCAAGGGCCGGCAGGTCCTGCGCAACGGGGACTACGAGGTCGAATCCTGGGCGATGAACGGCAGCCACTTACTGAGGTTCGAGTACAAAACCCTCTGCTGCTGCGAGCTCATCACCGACATCGAACGCAGCCCCACCCAGGGCGTCGTCTCCTCCTATCTCTGCGCCGGGGAGCACGAATTCGAGCACAAATTCCCCAAGGACCGGGTCAACTACATGTCCTCGGTCCAGACCGAGACCCTCTCGGAAAACCTCTTCGCCACCGAGTACGAGGAACTCCTGGACCTGGGCCGCAAGATGAACGCCCTGATTCACCGGTGGAACGACGAAGTCGGCCCCTGCCTCAGCGTGCTGGCGATGCAGGCCCTCAACAAGGAAGCCCACATCCAGGCCTACCACCTCCTCGCCAACGGCGGTCTGGTGCTGCGGTCCCAGTCGATCTTTGAGCACGCCTGAACTCGGCCGGGCGAAATCGATCGCCGATGCATGATCACATCGGTTAAGTTTCCGCCTGAGGGCGGGGCGGCGCATGGACCAACCACGCCCAGGCCATGTCATGACCCATGGGAACATTCCGGGGGGCGAGGGTTACGGCCCTCGCCTTCTTTGTCTCTCTGGAGAGCCATGCCCGGATCGCATCCATGCGGGAGTCCGGGGGCACACGCATGCCGGGAGCGGGAGGTCAGGTTGATCCGCTTCCGCCGCTTCCTAGCATTACCGGAATGACCCGCACGCTTGCCAGCCTCCGTCCGATCCGAATTACCAGGCCCCGCGCGGGCCGCTGAGCGTCAGTTCCTGACGCCGGTTTCTTCGGCGCGGGGCATCCCGGCGAGCCGGTCAGATCCCCCCACTTCTCCACCGTTCCATCGATACCATCCGGCCTTTGCGGGCCCTCGTGCATCCGCGGTGACGGATGGCGGGATCCTCCAGGGCTTTTGATCGCACACCGGCGAAGGGCCGCGTGCTTGCACGCGGGGCCTCGCCTTGAAGGCAGAGTTTCCTATGT
Organism: Phycisphaerales bacterium; assembly: GCA_044226385.1. GTDB lineage: Bacteria > Planctomycetota > Phycisphaerae > Phycisphaerales > UBA1924 > JAEUJB01. The sequence continues at coordinate 110,890 of JBGAHA010000004.1, read as the reverse complement.
CTCAGACCACACCTCCCCCCGCCGCCCCGTCCTCCGAAAAGCCCGACGCGGGCAAGAACCGCTACCGGGACACGCTCAATCTGCCGCAGACGCCCTTCCCGATGAAGGCGAACCTGGTGCAGAACGAGCCGGCGAGCCTGAAGCGGTGGCAGGGGATGGGCCTGTACGAGAAGGTCCGGGCGGGGAGGAAGGGCGCCAAGAAGTTCGTATTCCACGATGGCCCCCCGTACGCCAACGGCGGGATCCACCTGGGCCACCTGATGAACAAGTGCCTGAAGGACCTGGTCGTGCGGACGCGCACGATGGCGGGATTCGATGTGCCGTACGTGCCGGGCTGGGATTGCCACGGCCTGCCCATCGAGCACAAGGTGATGACGGAGATGGTGGAGAAGGGCAAGTACGAGAAACTCAAGACGCTGACCGAGGACCAGCGGCGGATGGCGATCCGGCGCGAATGCCAGGCCTACGCGGAGAAGTACGTCAAGCTCCAGGCGGGGCAGATGCAGCGGCTGCTCACCCTCGCCGATTACGAGCACCCGTATAAGACCATGAGCCCGGAGTTTGAAGGGGCGACGCTGGAAGTTCTTGCCGCGCTGGTGGAGCAGGGGCTGGTCGCCCGCGCGCTCAAGCCCGTGCACTGGTCCATCGCCAACGAGACGGCGCTGGCGGAAGCGGAGCTTGAGTACGAGGACCGGGAAGATCTGTCGGTGTACGTCGACTTTGAGGCGGCGGATACGGGGGCGGTGTATCGCGCGTTCGGGTTGAAGGAGGAGGATTTGAACGCGGAGGGCGCGGAGAGCGCAGAGGATGAACGCACAGAGGGGACAGATGGGAAGGATGACGGCGAAGACAAGGAAGACGAATCCGAGTCGGGGAAGCCGCCGGCGATGGGGGTGCTGCCGGGGCAGCGGCCGTGTTTCATGATTTGGACGACGACGCCGTGGACGCTGCCGGCGAACCTGGCGATCGCGGTCAACCCCAAGTTCGAGTACGCGCTGGTGTGGATCGACGGGAATATCACCGTGATGGCCGAGGCCGCGGTGGAGAAGGTGTGCAAGGCGGCAAAGGCGGAGGCGTGGAAGGTGCTCGCCGTGACCAGCGGAGACAAGCTGCTGGGACTGCGGTACCGACACCCGTTTGTGGATGTGGCGAAGGGCCAGGGGGCCGGGGCGCTCAAGGGCGCGGACCTTTCGAAGGTCTTCACCGTCCTCGCGGCCGACTACGTCACGCTGGAGGACGGCACGGGCCTGGTGCACACCGCGCCGGGTCACGGTACCGAGGACTATCAGACGGGGCTGCGTGAAGGGCTGCCGATCTACTGCCCGGTGCTGGGCAACGGGCACTACGACTTGACGGCGCCGCAGTGGCTCGCCGGCGCGGATGTGTGGAAGGCGAACCAGGTGGTTTCACAGCACCTGCGCAGCAGCGGGCACCTGTTCTATTCGCACACGTTCACGCACAGCTACCCGCACGACTGGCGGAGCAAGACGCCGGTGATCTTCCGGTGCACGGAGCAGTGGTTTGTGAAGGTGGATGAGCCCACAAAGCGCGACGGCAAATCGCTGCGACAGCTGGCGCTGGGAAAGACGGGGACGGACGTCACCTTCGTGCCCGAGTGGGGCCGCAACCGGATGCGGGGCATGCTGGAATCTCGCCCCGACTGGTGCATCAGCCGCCAGCGAGCCTGGGGCCTGCCGATCCCGGCGTTTTTCCTGCCCAGTGGTGAGTACCTGATGACGCCGGCAAGCGTGCGGGCGGTGGCGAAGCTGGTGCGGGAGAAGGGTTCGGACGCGTGGTTTACTTCCCCGCCCGAAGAACTGCTCAAGTACTACGACGCGAAGGCGGACTCGCACCCGTGCGTGCCCGCGGGACTGAAGAACGGCTCGGTCGCATTCGCCTCCCTCAAGAAGGGCCCCGACATCCTCGACGTGTGGTTTGAATCCGGCAGCACGTGGAACGCGGTGATGCGCGAGCGCTCGGGCGGAACGGATTTCCCCGTGGACCTGTACCTCGAAGGCTCGGACCAGCATCGCGGGTGGTTCCAGTCGTCCCTGCTGCCTTCCCTGGGCATGATGGGCGAGCCGCCGTACCGCACGGTGCTGACGCACGGGTTCATGAACGACAAGGACGGCCGCAAGCTGAGCAAGAGCCGGCCGGATGCGAAGGACTACGAGGTCGACAACCTCACGCAGGTCTACGGCGTGGACGTCTTGCGCTGGTGGGTCGCCTCACTGCCCTATGAAAACGACGTGAAGGTGGACAAGGAGTTCTTCGCCACCGCCGGAGAGAGCTACCGCAAGATCCGCAACACGCTGCGGTTCATGCTCAGCAATTTGTACGATTTCACCCCGGCAAGCGCGGGCAATCCGGGCACTGGGCACTGCGCCAGTCTTAAGGACTTCGCGCCGACCTCCCTCGACGCGTGGGTGCTGGGCGAGTTCAACACGCTCTCCGAGGCGGTGGTCAAGGCGTACCTGGAGTACGACTACCGCACGGCGCAGCAGAAGCTCTACGACTTCTGCAACGACACGCTCAGTTCGATCTACCTCGCCGCCGTCAAGGACCGGCTGTACTGCGACAAGCCCGATTCGGCCCGGCGTCGCCGCACGCAGACCGCCCTCTTCGACCTGACCGACGGCCTGTGCCGCCTGCTGGCGCCCATGCTGTGCCACACGGCGGACGAGGCGTACAGGGCGCTGTGGAAGGTGGAGGCAAGCGATGCCGCGACATGCGTGCACCTCCGGTCGTTCATCGAGCGGTTTGACGTGAACGCGGACCCCGCGTGGAAGGATGCCCTCGCCGCCCGGGAGCCGGTGATGCAGGCGATCGAGCGTGCGAAGAAGGAAAAGGGCGTCGAAAACCCGCTGGACATGGGCGTGCGGCTCGCCGACTCCTCCGGCGTCATGGGGAAGTTTGATCCGGCCGATCTGAGCGATCTGCTGGGCGTGAGCCGGGTGGAAGTTGTCAAAGCCTCCACCGAGCACGAGGTGCAGGACCTGCGGGATCAGCCGCGGTGCGAACGGTCGTGGAAGCGCGACGGAACGGTAAAGGTCCGTTCCGATGGCGGCACGCTGAGCGAGCGGGACGCGATCGCGGTCGGTGTGCAGTGATACCGATCGTGTTCAACGACGGGAATACGCCGGAAGAACACGGGCACAATGCGCTGCGGTGAGGCATCTTCGGCCAGGCGCCGAATGGACCGTCACTTGGGCTGGCCGGTGTCGATCTCGGTGCCGCCGTAATCGATGCCGCGCAGGCCGCCGCGCGTCCAGGCAAAGCGGCCGGTAACGACGTCGTAGCCGTCGGCGCTGCGCGGCGGAGGACGCCACATGTTCTCTGATGGAAAGAGGTCGGGCTTGTACTTGAAGAACAGCGGGCTTTTGCCGGTGGGGTTGAAGGGGTCCCAGCCGGGGTTGGACTTGCCGACCATCTGCACCCGGACCGAGCCGTCGAAGAACGCGAAGGGGGCGCGGACGTCGTCGTAGCCGACGAATTCCGCGGCCTTGCCGTAGTGGCGCTGGTTCACGTCGAACCAGAGGACCTTGCCCGAAGGGAACTGCACGTCGGAGAGCTTGTTGGGGCCGAGCTTGGTGATCCCCGGCTTGTAGACGTAGAGCAGGTCCTCAAGCTGGGAGAGATCACCGGGATTCTGGTCGAAGGTCGCGGTGACGATGCAGTAGCTGGAGGAATAGGGCCAGATCTTGCCGAAGTTGGTGCCTGGCGCGATGCTGCCCTTGGGGTAGGGCGGGTAGAGCTTGGCGTCGAAGCCCTTGGGATCCCCGGCCCACTGGAGGCGCAGCTTGTCTTCGGGGCAGATGACGATGGGGTCGGGGAGCTTGCCCTGGAGAAAGTCGATCAGCACCAGGTGGGTGTTGGCGATGTGGGGGATCCAGTTGTCGAGTTTCTTGATGTCGTCCCGGTCGGCGCGGCGGCGGAGGATGTCGACGGCCTGCGCGGCGGAGGCGATGAGGTCGTTGCTGCTGACCTTCAGGTCGGTGTACTGAGATTCGCGTGTCTTTTTGGTCCAGCTGTACGCGTAGATGCGGTCCTGGAAGGTGGCGGCGTAGGTCTGGGCGGTGCGGCCGAGGGTGCCCATGCCGCTCATGCAGACTGCAAGCCGGGCGGTTTTGCGCGCCTGGCCGAGCGTGGGCAGGAGGATCCCCACCAGCAGCGCGATGACGGCGATGACGACCAGCAGCTCGATGAGCGTGAACGCCCGGGAAGCCCGTCGCATGTTGTTCCTCCAGCCTCTGGCCCGCAGAACGCGGTCCCGATCGTCCCATGAATCGATCCGCCGAGCATATCGGATTCATAGAGCGGAAGGAAGTACTCGTTTACACAGTCTTCGGGGGGGAAAGTGCCTTTTTGACCTCTTCCAGCATGCGATCGACGGGGAAAGGCTTGAAGAGAACGGCCTGAAGGCCTTCCTGGGAGGCTCGCACGATGGAGTGGTGCGGGTCATAGCCAAAGCCGGTCATGAGGATCACCGGGATAAGCGGATTGATCTGCTTGGCGGCGCTGAAGACCTCGTACCCGTTGCGGTCGGGCATCTGGATATCGCTGACTACCAGGTCGAACGGGGGGATATGGCCGTCGCGGACCTGCGTGAGCGTAGCGATCGCCGCCGTGCCGGACTCCTCGAGCATGACCTCGCAGCCGCGGTGGCGGAGGACATCTCCGATAATCCGGCGGATGCGGGCGTGATCGTCGGCGACCAGGACGCGCTTGCCCTCGAAGGCGGGGTCGTGGATCGCCGGGCCCAGGGTAGGGCCCACGCCCAGGAGCGTGTTGGGGCCCGCGGCAAGGTCGTTGACGCGCTCCCGGATGGTGCTGACGTCGGCCTTGATGCGCAGGATGTGATCGCGCAGGCGCGGGTCGGCGGCGATCTCTTCGTCCAGGGCCTGGGCCTCAACCACAATGTCTTCCAGGGGTCCGCCGATCTCTCCTTCGAGGCGGCCGGTGACGGACTGGTTGACGGCGCTGCGCTCGACGACCAGCAGGTCGAGCATGTGGAAGGCCATGGCGATGTAGCGGGCGAGGATCTCTCCCAGGCGGCGATCATCGTCGTCGAAGGCCTCGGGCTGCTGGGACTCGACGTTGATGATGCCCAGGATCTTGTCCTGGAGCCGCAGGGGCAGCGTGAGGGAGGACCTCGCCCCGCCCAGGCCGGGCAGGAAGAGGTCGTCGCTCGCGGTGTCCCGGCAGATATAGGACTGACCGGTGGCGGCGACGTACCCGCTGATGCCGTTGCCCTCCGGGAGCGGGTAGATGTCGAACTCGGCGATGCTGGGGGGCAGGCCGTAGATGACGACGGGCTCGAGCCGGCCGGTGGGCTTATCGAGCAGGCGGATGACGAAGTGGTCAAAGTGCAGGAGCTGGCGGGCCGCGTCGACGATCTTGGTTTCGAGGTGTCGTAGTCGCTCGACGGCGTTCATCTTGCGGACCACGTCGCTGTCCATGCGGATCAGCTCGTCCCCGGCGCGCTCGATCGACTCGATGTCCCGGCGGGTGCGGACCTGCTCGGTGACGTCCCGGGTGACCAGGGCGCAGCGGGAATCCCACGACTTGAAGGTGGGTCCGCCCTGGGTCTGGGCCGACATGAGGCGGATGGTGACTTCGTAGGTCTTGCCGTCCCCGTCGGCGGGCCCGATTTCCCGGCGGAAGAGAGGCGGCTCCACGGTCATCTGTCCCAGCCGGCGGGAGAGGGGGTCGGGAGCGGCGGAGGCGACGAACCCTCGACAGAGGCTCAAGATGCGCTGGCGAGCGGTGAGATCGATCTGGAGGAAGATGGCGTTGGCCCAGATGACGTCACCTTGCTCGGTGGCCATGCAGACACCCTCGCCGATGGTGTCGAAGAGGCGTTCGGCCTGGTCGGCGTCGAGCCGGCACACCGGTGGGGTGCCGGGCGGCGGGGCGGGCGGCGTGGGATGTTCGGAGAGATCGCTCACGGCTGCGACGGAGCTCCGGGACAACGACATGCGAGGGCGGGCCCATGGTCGAGCCCGGGGTTCACTGACGGAGACCAAACACGCGTCCCTGGGAGGCACCAGCGCGCTGGGAGTCTAAGAAGCGCGGCCCCGGTACGCAAACCCGTCGAAATGAGGGGCATGGGAATGCCGGGACCGTGCCCGTGCGGGGAGGCGGTCATCCTTGGCGACCCGCCGCAGGCGGAGGGACGGCGCCTGGATGGGGAATCACGAGGGAGCCTGACCGGGGGCCATCGCGGGGGAACTCTGGCCGGGGGCGGCCTGGGATTGGGCGGACCCTCCGGGAGCGTCCGACTTGGATTCCCGGTACACGGTGCCGTCCACGAAGCCCTGGAGCTTGCGGGCGCGGACGGGGTGCTGGAGCTTGCGGACTGCCTTGGCCTCGACCTGGCGAACACGTTCGCGGGTGACCTTGAAGATGCGTCCGACCTCCTCGAGCGTGTAGGTGTAGCCGTCCCCGATGCCATAGCGAAGCTTGATGATCTCCCGCTCCCGGTAGGTGAGGGTCTTGAGAACCATCTCGATACGGGACTTGAGCATGTCCTGGGCGGCGGATTCGTCGGGGGCGGCCTGGCGATCGTCCTCGATGAAATCCCCGAAGTAGCTGTCCTCGCTCTCCCCGACGGGGCGATCGAGGCTGACGGGGTGGCGGCTGATCTTCAGGACGCGGCGGACCTCGGAGGTGGAGAGGGCGGCCTTCTCGGCGAGCTCGTCGATGGTGGGCTCGACGCCGTTCTGCTGGAGCATCTGCTTCTGGATCTGGCGGAGGCGCGACATGGTCTCGATCATGTGGACGGGGATGCGGATGGTCCGGGCATGATCGGCGATGGCGCGGGTGATGGCTTGGCGGATCCACCAGGTGGCGTAGGTGCTGAACTTGTAGCCGCGCTTGTACTCGTACTTGTCGACCGCGCGCATGAGGCCGGTGTTGCCCTCCTGGATAATGTCCAGGAAGGAGAGGCCGCGGTTGCGGTACTTCTTGGCGATGGAGACGACCAGGCGGAGGTTTCCGCCCGAGAGGTCGCGTTTGGCCTGCTCGTACTCCCAGAAGACGGTGGCGAGGTCCTTGACGCGGCGGAGGAGTTCGGCGGGTTCCTCCAGGACGAGGGAGCGGAGGCCGGCGACCTCTTCCTTCATGACGGCGACGTCGTCGGAGTTGTAGCGGCGGGGCTGCTTGGCGGCGCGGCGGAGCTCGTGCTCGAGCTCGTGCATCTTCTTGGCGATGGCCCGGAGCTTGCGCATCAGGGGGATGATGCGGCCGGTGCGGAGGCTGAGCTCCTCGGTGAGCGTCGCCATGCGGCGGCGGCGGATGACGATGCGGGTCTTGACGCGGGCGGCCTCGTCGTCGTCGCTGCTGGCGCGGGCGCGCTCGAGGGCCTGCCAGTCGGTGCGGTTGACCTCCAGCAGCTTCTCGATGGTCGCAATGTTGCCGGGGATCCGCTTGGCGATGCGTTCCTTGGCGTTGGCCTCGGCGGTGGAGATGCGCATGGTGCGGTCGAAGGGGAGTTCCCCGGAGGCGACCAGGCGGAGGGTCTCGACGGCCTGGGTTACGACGTAGTCGCTCTCCAGGCAGCGGCGGCGGAAGATCATCCGCGTGGTCTCGATCTTCTTGGCGAGGCGGATCTCCTCTTCCCGGCTGAGCAGCGGGATGGTGCCCATCTGGGAGAGGTACATGCGCACGGGGTCGTCGATGCGCTTGGAGGATTCGTCCTCGCTGACGGCCTCCTCGAGCTCCTTTCGGAGGGCGGCGTCCTCGTCGGATTCCTCGTCCTTGTCCTCGGCGGCGGCGCGGAGCTTCATCTGGAGCCAGGCCGACTCGGCGCGGCGTTCACCGCCGGCGACGGACATGGCCCGCAGGGGCCGGTTGAGCGGCCCGATGCTGACGGGCATGGCCGGGGCGGGGTCGTCCCCGCCGGCGAGGGAGGCGCGGTGGAGGCGGGCGCGATACTCGAGTTCGTCGATGAGCTCGATGCCCAGGCCGTCGAGGAGGACGAGCAGGCCGTCGATCTTCTCGGGATCGACCATTTCGTCGGGGAGCGTGTTGTTCAGCTCCTCGTAGCTCAGCCATGAACGGCGTGCGGCGAGCGCGATGAGCTCGGCGACGGCCGGATGAAGATCAGCGATGTGCATGTGGTCTCCGAAAACACCGACTCGGCATGTCATGCAGGTCACGGAACACTAGACAGGACCCTCGGACGTCCGCCACCCAATCCCCTGATTGCCCGACAATCGTCTCCTTGACGCCTCGCCCATGCGGGCCCACCGTGAAGCTTGTACCGTCCTGACTCCCGTGCGTTTCACTCTCCGCGCTTAGGACCTTCGAGGGAAAATCCTGGCATCGGGCCCGCGTTCCCGCAGCGCCTGGATGTGGCGTTGCAGGACGCGCACGTCCGTCACCGCGGGCGCCTCCAGGGGGTTTCGCGGTCCCGGGGCGGGGCGGTCCTCGGCGTCGCGCACGTGGGCGACGGCCAGGTCCTGCTCGATCCGCTTCACGCACTCAAGCCAGTGGGCCTTGAGGCGTTCGGGCTTGTGCTCTGTTTCCTCCTCGACGCGCTGGGACAGGTTCACGGCGGCCTCGACCGCCGCGGGGTCCTCGTCCACGAAGCTCATGACGTTGCGTAGGTCCGGGGTTTGCCCGGCGGCGGCGACCTGGGCGATGCCCGCGGCGACGGCGGCGATCCCGGGCTCCCGGTGGTCGGCCCCGATGACGGTCTTGACCAGTTCGGGCACGGCCTGCCAGAGAGAGCCGTCGCAGAGGATGCACCCCAGGGCGTGCTCCCGCGCGGTGAGGGCGCCCGAGGCCAGGACGGTTCGCTGCACGCTCTGCGCGGCGGGCTCGAAGCGGCGGGGACGTGCTCCTCGGCCGGCGGGCACGGCGGCGCGGATGACGGATTCGTCCACGCGGGCAAGTTCGGCCAGGCGGCGGATGATGAGGGCCTGGCGGACGGGCGTGAGCTCCGCCAGGCCCAGGTCCACAAGCTGGGCGATCTCGTCCTCGATCGCCTTGGCGAGGGCGGAGGTCCCGGCGTCGGCGAGGCGGGAGCGGATGCGGGCGAAGCGGTAGTCCAGCAGGTCGACGGAGGCGGCGATGGCCTTCCTGAACGTCTCCGCGCCCCCCTCGCGCTTGAGCAGTTCGTCGGGGTCCTTCGCGTCCGTGACCGAGGCGAGGGTGCAGATCCGCACATCAATGGGCTCGGCAAAGAAGACTTCCACGGCGCGGTCGCTTGCTCGCTGTCCCGCCTGGTCTCCGTCGAACACCAGGACGACCGTTTCGCAGATGCGCCGGAGCTCCGCGGCATGGTCGGTGGTCAGGGCGGTGCCCAGGGTGGCGACGGCGTTGGTGAAGCCTCCCTGATGGCAGGCGATGGTGTCCATGTAGCCTTCGGTGATCAGGGCGGTGCGTTCGCGCTGGATCGACCGGGAGGCGACGGTGAGGCCGTAGAGCGTCGCGGACTTCTTAAAGATGCGCGATTCGGCGCTGTTGAGGTACTTGGGCTCGTCCTGCTCGTCGATCTTGCGGGCGCCGAAGGCGACGACACGGCCGGCCTTGTCGAGGATCGGGAACATGACGCGGTTGCGGAAGGCGTCGTAGCACCCCGAGCCGTCGTCGCGCCTCTTGAGCAGGCCGGCCTCCACGAAAGCCTGCTCGCTCATGCTGCGATTGCGCAGCGTCAGCAGGAGCCCATCCCATCGCGGCGGGCTCGCCCCGATCATGAACTGTTCCTGCATCTCCGCGGAGATGCCGCGGCGGGCGATGATGTCACGCGCCGCGGAGCCGTGCTCGGGATGGCGCAGGATCACCCGGAAGAACTCGCTGGCGGTCTGGCTTGCCGAGAACAGCTCGGCGCGCGACACGCCCGGCTCGGCGTGCTCGTCCGCGCCGCCACCCGTGCGAAAGGCAAAGGCCTTTTGCGGCGCCAGCTTCACCTGGAACTTCTCGGCGAGGTACTCAAGGGCCTCCCGGAAGTCCATCTTGAGATACCGCTGGACGAAGGTGAACACATCTCCGCCCGCTCCGCAGGCATGGCACTTGTAAATCTGCTTGTGGGGCACCACGCCCATGGAGGGGGAGTGGTCATCGTGGAAGGGGCACAGGCCAACGTACTCGCGACCCTTGGGCTTGAGGGCGAGGTGCTCCCCGATGACGCGCACGATGTCCGCGGCCTCCCGGACGCGTTCACGGTCGGAGTTGTCAAAGGGGGCCTGGAGGCTCACCGGCCACCTCCGCGCGGCATGGGCACGAGCGGCCACCGGCGGGGAGACGTGTCCCGCGAGGCCCCCTGCGAGGCCAAAGCTCCGCGTGCGATCGTGTGGATGTCAAAAAACAAAGACGGCACCACCGCCACCCGGGCTTCCTGCCCATAAAAATAATTTCGCGGCGGTCCCGCTCGCTCGAAGGTTGGAATTGATCACACGGGCTTGGAGCCTCGATGGCTCACGCCCGGGATCCCGGGGTTCGAGCGGCAGTACCTTACAGATCAACACTAGCACACGTCAGGACCGATGCCAATGCGGAGTTTCAAGGAGGATTCCCCGCGAGCGGGAAAGGATCCTCGATGATCATTGGAAGTTGGTGTCCGCCAACGTGCGCGGTCAGGAAAGGCGTGGAAGCGATGGAACGTCGGGAAATCGTGTTCTCGGGCCGAGTGCAGGGGGTGGGGTTCCGGGCGACGGCGGCGGGCATCGCGGCCCGCTATGAAGTGACCGGCTGGGTCCGCAACGAGGAGGATCGCTCGGTGCGGATGCAGATCCAGGGCGCCGGGGAGGAGATTGACCGGTGCCTTGCCGAGCTGCGGCGGGCGATGGCCGGGAACATCCGCCAGGAGCACGCCACGGGGGCGAGCGTGGTGAGCGGCGAGTCGCGGTTCCAGATCCAGCGGTGAAGGCGGGGCAGGGCGGCGTTCGGGGATGCCGGTGAAGAATTTCGTAGGGGCTCCAAAGGCGACGATGTGGTATTCTGGTGCGGAGCCATCCGCGTGCCACCGACCGATTCGATCCTCGCGACTCGGACCACCACCAAACTGCTCGACGCGCTGCACGACCCGGCGAACGAGCCGGTGTGGGCGCACATGGACAGCCGGTACCGCAGCGTCATCGCCGGCCTCGCCAAGCGGCTGGGCCTCGACGACGCCGATGCCGACGATGTCGCCCAGCACACACTGACCGAGTTCGTGCGCTGCTACCGGGAGGGCCGGTACGACCGGACCAAGGGAAGGCTGAGCTCCTGGATCCTGGGGATTGCCCACCACACGACGCTCGGGGTGATCCGCAAGCGACAGTCCGAGGGCAGGGCCTCCCAGACCCAGATCGATGAATCGATGGACGAGCCGCGGCTGCGGACGATGTGGACCGACGAGCGCGACCGCTGGATCCTGGGGCGGGCCATGTCGATGCTGCGCGATGAATCCGAGCTCGACGACCGGACGCTGCTGGCCTTCGAGCTCTCCTCCCTGCGCGGTGTTCCCGTCGCCGAAGCCGCGTCGCAGTGCGGCATGACGCCCGACCAGGTGTACGTGGCGCGCAGCCGCGTCACCAAAAAGCTGCGGGCCCTGGTGGAACAGCTGACCAACGCCTTCGAGGAGGACGCCTGAGGTGTCCTTCGAACTGCCCTCATGCCCAGGGTTCGATGAGATTGATCGCCTCGCCTCCGGGCTCGACGCGGCCCCGGGGATCGCCGAGCATGTCGGCGCGTGCGCTGCGTGCAAGGAAAAACTCGCCCAGGCCAAGGAAGACGCACAGTTCATGGGCCGCGTGCGCTCCCTCGCGGGGAGAGACCTTGCTCCGCAGGGGGCGCCCAGGCTGCCGGGGTATCGCACGGTGGGCGTGGTGAGTTCCGGGGCGCAGGGGGTCGTCTACCGCGCGGTGCAGGAATCAACCTCGAGAAACGTGGCGATCAAGACGCTGATGGACGGACGGCTGGTCTCCCCGCGCCAGCGGGCCCGCGCCGAACGGGAGGCGGAGATCGCGGCGAAGCTGCGCCACCCCAACATCGTGACTGTGTACGAGTCGCGCACGCTCTCGGACGGCCGCATCGCCGTGGTGATGGAGTACATCAACGGCGTCCCGCTGGACGCCTGGAAGCCGCCGGGTCTCTCGCCCGCGCAGCGGCACCGGGAAATGATGCAGGTCTTCGTGACGGTCTGCAACGCCGTGCACCACGCGCACCTCAACGGCGTGATCCACCGGGATCTCAAACCCGACAACATCCTGGTCACCTCCGAGGGCCGCGCGGTGGTCGTGGATTTCGGCATCGCCAAGGCCGGGGGCATCCCCGCGACGCTCACGGGTGAGTTCGCCGGAACGCCGGCGTACGCCTCCCCTGAGCAGGTCGCGGGACACCCTGACGAGGTGGACGCGCTCACCGATGTGTACTCCCTGGGGGTGATCCTGTACCGGCTGGTGTGCGGGCAGATGCCGTATGACCTGGAAGGGTCGATCTTCGACATGGCGCGGACGATCGCCAACCAGGAGCCCGAGCCGCCGCGCTCCCATGTGCCGGGGATCCACGACGATCTCCAGGCGATCATCCTGCGATCACTCCGCAAGGAAAAAAACCGGCGGTACCAGTCGGCGGCGAGCCTGGGACGGGATGTTGAGCGGTATCTCTCGGGGAGTCCGGTGGAGGCCCGCAGCGGATCGGGGTGGTACCTGCTGCGAAAGGCTGTGCTGATCAACCGCCAGCGCTTGGCGTGGGTCGCGGGCGCGGCGTTGATCCTGGTCGCCGCGGGCGTGGCGGTGGCGCTGAGCCTGGCGAGCGCGTTTGCGAGCAACAAGCAGGCGGCGATGCAGAAGGAGATCGCCCGTGCGGAGACGATCCGGGCGCGGGCGGTAACCGAACTGCTGCGCGAGGCGATCCCCAAGGAGGATCCGCAGCGGCCCGAGTTTCGGCAAGTGGTGGGTGCCGGGCTGGGTCACCTGTTCACTCGGCTGGAGACCGGAGCGTTCGCCGACGAGCCGGAGCTTGATCAGGCCGTGCGGAGGCTGTGGGGAAGCGTGTACTCGGGGTTCGGGGGCAACCGGGCGACGAGCATGTCGCAGTACGCCGAGCTTTCCCTGCGCAACGGTCTGATGCGGCTGCGGCAGCAGCACGGGGCAGAGCACCCGGAGATCGCCGCGACGATGCACGAGCTCGCGGGGATCCTGCTTCTTCGGACGCGGCTGCCGGAAGCGGAGCAGTATTGCCGGGCAGCGCTGGGAATGCGGGAGAAGCTGGAAGGGCGCGGGGTCGCGCCGGCGATCGAGTCCCGGGCGCTGCTGGCGCGGATCCTGTCGGCGTCGGGAGATTCGGCGCAGGCCATGCGCGAGGCCGACACGGTGATTTCCCTGACGCCAAGCTTGTCAGAGTCGGACCAGGATCTCATGGTCGCGTCGATGAGTTCACTGAAGTTTCGCCTGGCGCTCAAGGGCGGCGGCGATCTGGGGGTGTGCGAGCCTTGGGTGAAGGATGCGCTCGTGCGGCGGCTTCGGCGGCTGCCGGTGGATGACTCCGACGTGCTCGCTTCCCTGCTGGATGCGGCGGACCTCCTGGACCGCGTCCCCCAGACGCCGCTGGCGCAGGCGTTCTTGCTCGCCTGGAAGGGAGACTCCAGGCCACTCACGGCCGCGATGCGGGCGGACGCGGGGATCCTGGACCAGGCGGACATGGCGGACTTCGCCCACGTGGTGCGGAGCGGGCGCACGCAGGCGCTGGGGCGGATGCTCGCGGTGCAGGAATCATTCCTGGGGGCCGAGGATCCGGCGCTGATCGGGACCTTGATGTCCCAGGCACGCACGGCGGCGGGTGAGTTTCTCCCGCAGGTGCGGCTGGAGGCGTTGATCCGGGCGACGAACCTGCTGATCAAGCGATTCGGGGCGGAAGATCTGTCGGTGCTGATGTGCGCGCAGGAAGCGTCGGTGGTGGCGATGCTGCAGGGCGATGTCGCGCGGTCGATGGAGTATTCCGAGCGCGTGTGCCGGATCTGGGACTCAATTCCTGAGAACATCCGGGACGCGAGCTTGTCCGCCAACGCGCGTCGGCTGCGGGCCTTTGCCCTGGCGCTGGCGGACCGTCCTCAGGAGGCGATGACGCAGTACGATCGCTCCATCCCCGAGCTCGCCAAGGCCTTTGGAGAGGAGCACTACACGATGGCGCTGGCCCAGAGCGGCCGGGCCTTCTGCCTGGCCTCGCTGGGAGAGTTCGAGAAGGCCGGTGAACTCTCCGCGACGGCCCTGCGTCAGGCCGAGCGCGTGGCGGCGACCCCGACGGATCAGATGACGCACGTGCGCTTCGTGCGTGGGCATGTGCTGGCAAACCAGACGCCGCCGCGAACGGGGGAGGCGAAGGAACTGCTGCAGTGGTCGTGGGACACGTACTACAAGGCCCTGAGCTCGCACTTTGCCTGGCGGCGCGTGCTGATCCACGACATGGTCGCGTGCTGCCGCGCACTTAAGGACGAGGCGGGGGCCCAGTCATGGCTGGAGCGGCTGGACAAGGACGAGAACGACCAGGCCGAGGCAGCGGTGTGGGAAAAGTCCCGGGCCCCCGCGGGATGATCCGCCCTTACTGCCATGCCGCGGGAGGGAGCCGTTTTTCCAGCCAACGGTCCGCCGGGACAGGCTCAAAGCCGTAGCGGGTGTAGAGCGTGTGCGCGTCCCGGGTCGCCAGGCACCAGCGGCGCAGGGTCTGAAGGTCGGGGCGAGAGAACATCGCGTCGAGCATGCGCTTGGAGAGACCCACGCCGCGGTGGGGCTCCAGCACAAAGACGTCGCAGAGCCAGGCGAACGTGGCGCGGTCGCTGACGGCCCGGGCGTAGGCCACCTGCCGGCCCGACCCGACCTCGAACGCCCCCACCACCACGCTGGCCTTCATCGCCGATTCCACGACGTCCCGCCGTATGCCGGGGCACCAGTATGAGCGGGTGAGATATCCATGGATGACGTCCAGGTCCATGCGGGCATGGTCGAATGAAATCTCGTACTCCATGACCGAGCGTACGCCCCGCGGCGCACAGCCAATAACCCACGGCGAGGAGTTTTGCCTCTCCTGGCAATGTCGAGGGGCGTTCCAGGATCTCTGACGCGGCGTAAGCCATGCACCGGCGAGGGCGCGGGGCCACTATACTGTTCACGGAACATGTCGAGCCACGCCGGACCATTCCGAACGATCCTCACGCTGTTGCTGGCGCTGGTGATGCCGCTGTGCTGCTGCAACCTGCAGCGATGGATGGGCGCGTGCGAGGCCGCCTCCGCCCCCATTCCTGCCGGCGCGGCTCACGCCCGCTGCCCCGAATGCAGCCCTTCCCAAGACGCTCCGGCTTCCACCACCTCACAAGGTCGCCAGCCACCCCAGCCGCATGAGCACTGCGCCTGCAGCATCCACGAAGGACAGGTGCTGCCCGGCGGGGCGACGGTCCTGGATATCCCCGCTCCGGTGATGGTCGCGATCATGGAAGTTCCGGCGACGCTGCCGATCCTCGGTGAGGGCCGCCTTCCGCACGCGTCGTGCGTCCACGGGGTGGTCTATCGACCCACGTCGACACTGCTGCGCCTGCACTGCGCGCTCAGCGTGTAGCTCTCTCGCTTTGCATCCATGTGAAGTGGTCCGCAGCGCCGCTCCGCGGCGGTGATGGACGTTGCCCACTTCCATGCCGCCGCGGGCCGCACTCCCCTTCAACCCGACATTCCTGACAACGCTCCTGCTGGAGGTATCGCATGGCACGTGCATCGCTGGCCGCGGGCATTCTCGCGCTGGCCTGTGTCGCCGTTCTGGTTCCCGTGTACGCCCACGAAGGGCACGGCAAGCCTCAGGGCGCCACCTTTGATCCAGACGCTCCCAAGAGAGTCTCCGCGGCGACGGCGGCGGCGATCGGCCTGACCACGGCGGAGATCGACTTCGGGCACGTGGAGGACGTCATCAGGCTCACGGGCACGGTTCGCGCCCGCCCCGGTGATCTGATCGCCCTCGCCCCGACCTATCCGGCGGTGGTCGCCGCACTGCCGGTGCAGGCCGGGGATCGGGTGCGAACGGGAGATGTGCTCGCCGAGCTCGTCTCGACCGAACTCGCCCGCGCGGAGTATGAAGTGTTCCGCCTGGAAGCGGATGCGGAGAAACTTGCCGCGGACGCGCAGCGTGCCGACTCCCAGGTGCGGGCCATGGAGATCCGGGCCCCCGTGCTGCGAGAGAAAGCCCAGCTCGCCGCCGCGGAAGTCGCCCGCCTCGCGGAGGGCGGGGCGAGCGTTTCGGCCAATCTCCTCGCCCAACGCCGCGCCGATGCGATCACGCTCCAGGCCGACGCGGAGCAGGCGGTCGAATCCCTCGCCCAGGCCAAGGCCGAGGCGGCCTCGCTTCTCCGCCAAGTGGAAAAGACCCGTGCATCGTCCGCGGCGCTCCGAGCAACCCTGCCGGCGGCTTCCGACGGCACACCACCCGCGCCGGGCGTGGTCCGGCTGGTTTCCCCCATCGACGGCGTGGTTGTCTACGCCCGCGGCACGATCGGGGAAGGGGTCTCCGCGGGCGCCGGGGTCGTCACGGTGGGCCGCTTCGATTCGGTGCAGGTGGAGGGAGAACTGCCCGAAGGACTTCTGGAGCGCGCCGGCCACGCGGTCGGCGCGGTCGTTCGCGTCTACCGCGGTTCCGATGGAGATTTCACCCCCGCACGCACCGTCCTGGCCCAGGGCCGCGTGCGGTTCACCAGTCCCATCGTGGACCCGACCCAGCGGACCTCTCACGTGATCGTGGAGGTGGACAATCCCGCGGGATCACTGCGTCCGGGGCAGTATGTGGAGCTGGCGATGGTGCTGGGGGAGCGAGATTCGGCGGTGATCGCGCCCGCGCAGGCGATCATTCGAGAAGGGCCGCTGCAATACGTGTTTGTGCAGGAGGGAACGGGGGAGAACATTACCTACCGCAAGCGGGATGTGGCGACGGGCGTGCGCGACGACCGAGTCGTCGAGATCACCCAGGGGCTTGTGCCCGGCGACATCATCGCCGAGCGGGGGGCGTTCAGCCTCTCCCAGCTACGGGGATTCACCGCGCCGGCGCCTTCCGCGGAGGGACGGGGAGGACCACGATGAACCCCACCGCAGATGACCATCGTCGGCGAGGGTTCCCTCGCACCGTGAGGCAAGCCACGTGCTGAACTGGATCATCAAGTCTTCGCTGAACAACCGCGCGCTGGTGCTGACCGCCGCGCTGCTGCTGTCGGTCTACGGCATGTACGTGACGGTGCGCACGCCCACCGACGTGCTGCCCGACCTGAACCGGCCGGTGGTGACCATCATGAGCGAGGCCCCGGGCCTGGCGCCCGAAGAGGTCGAAACGCAGGTCACCTACCCGGTCGAGACGGCGGTCAACGGCTCGCCGGGCGTGGAACGCGTGCGCAGCGTGTCGTCCCCGGGACTCTCCATCGTGTACGTGGAGTTCGAGTGGGGAACACAGCCCCGTTTCAATCGCCAGGTCGTCGCCGAGCGCCTGACCGCGGCCGCCGACAAGCTTCCACCGGGCGTTACTCCCCTGATGACCCCCGCGACCAGCATCATGGGGGAAATCGCGCTGATCAGCGTGTCGAGCCAGACGGCGACGCCCATGGATGTCCGCACGCTCGCCGAGTTCACGCTGCGCCCGGCGCTGCTCTCCATCCCGGGGATCGCGCAGGTCACCGCGCAGGGCGGGGATCTCAAGCAGTTCCGCGTGCAGGTGAACCCCGATTCCCTGAGGCTGTACGGCCTCACGCTCGAAGACGTCGAGCGTGCGCTGCAGGATGCCAACCAGGCGACCGGGGGAGGCTTCCTGACGCGCGGCCCGCAGGAACTGGTCGTCCGCAATCTGGGAAGGACGCAGACGGCCCGTGACATCTCCTCATCCCTGGTCGCCATGCGGCCCGGGGACCATGACGGCCCGCCGCGCGCCATCCTGGTCGGGGACCTTGCCACCGTCATCGAATCAGGCCCATCGAACAAACGGGGAGAAGGTTCCGACAACGCACGGCCCGCGATCATCCTGGCGATCCAGAAACAGCCGGGCGCCGACACGCTCGCCCTCTCCCGGCTGCTGGACGAGCGGATCGCGCAGATGCGGCCCACCCTTCCCCAGGGCATCGAGATCAACACGGATGTCTTCCGCCAGGAGCATTTCATCACGGCGGCGATCCGCAACGTGGTGCACGCGCTGCGGGACGGCGCCGTGCTGGTGACAATCGTGCTGGTGCTCTTCCTGCTCAACGTGCGCACGACGCTGATCACGCTGACGGCGCTCCCGCTGTCGATCCTGACCACGTTCATCGTCTTCCACTTCCTGGGCATGAGCGTGAACACCATGACGCTCGGCGGGCTCGCGGTCGCGATCGGGGAACTGGTGGACGACGCCGTCGTGGACGTTGAGAACGTCTACCGGCGCCTCGCGGACAACCGCCGCAGCACTTCCCCGCGCCCGGCGCTCGATATCGTCTTCGAGGCCTCCAGCGAGATCCGGCATCCGATCATCCTGGGAACGGTGATCGTCAACCTGGTCTTCGTCCCCGCCCTGTTCCTTCCGGGCGTGGAGGGCCGCCTCTTCGCTCCGCTCGCCGTCGCGTACATCGTCAGCATCTTCGCCTCCCTGGGCGTCGCGCTCACAGTCACGCCCGTGCTGGCGTTCTGGCTGCTGCCCAGCATGCCCGCAACCGCACGCGAAGGGGACGGTCCTCTGCTGCGCCTGTGCAAGCGCGCCGCGATGTGGTCGTACTCGATCTCCATGCCCCGCCCGCTCACCGTGCTGGGGGCTCTGGGAGCATGTGTCGTGCTCGCGGGCATCCTCGTCTCGAGGCTGGGATCCGAATTCCTGCCCAGCTTCAACGAAGGCACGGCGGTGGTCTCCTTCCTCCAGCCCCCGGGCATCTCCCTCGCGCAGTCGGACGAACTCGGCGCCCGGGCGGAGCAGTTGCTCCTTTCCATCCCGCAGGTCAAGAGCACGGCTCGCCGCACCGGGCGGGCGGAGCAGGACGAACACGCCTTGGGCGTCAACGCGAGCGAGATCGAGGTCGCCTTCTGGACCCGGGAAGAGGCCGCGAACCAGAGCACGCCCGAGACGCCCGGCCGCCGTCGGCCTCCGCCCCCTGGCGAAATTGAATCCCGGGAAGCGGTCTTCATCCGGATCGAGGAGGCGCTGTCGGCCTTCCCCGGGGCGTCGGTGAGCATCGGCCAGCCCATCAGCCACCGCATCGAGCACCTGCTCTCGGGCGTGCAGGCGCAGGTCGTTGTCAAGATTTTCGGGGACGACCTGGGAACGCTTCGGAGACTGGCCCAGGAAGTTCGAGCGGCGATGGACGGCATCCCCGGCGTCGCCGACTTGCAGGTTGAGCAGCAGGAACTGGTGCCGCAACTGCAGATCGCCGTCAAGCGGGAGGCGGCCGCTCGCGTGGGGTTCACCGCGGGGATGCTGACAGACGCCCTGGAGACGGCGACCAAGGGGAAGGTGGTCGGGCAGGTTCTCGACGGCCTCAAGTCCTTCGACATCACCCTCACGCTGCAGGATTCGTTCCGATCGGACCCGCAGTCGCTCGAAGATGTCCGGCTGATCTCCCCCACCGGCGCGGTTGTGCTGCTGCGGGACGTCGCCGACATCGTCGAGACCATGGGTCCCAACCAGGTCATGCGGGAATCCCTCCGCCGGCGAATGGTGATCTCCTGCAATGTGCGAGGGCGCGACCTGGGCTCCACCGTCACGGCCATCAAGCAGTCCATCGCCGACGACGTGACGCTCCCCCCGGACTACACCCTGGAATTCGGGGGACTCCATGAAGCCCAGAAGTCCTCCACCCGCCTGCTGCTCGCCCTTGCCGCGGGCTCACTGCTGGCCATCTTCGTCCTGCTTCGCACGTATTACCGTTCCGGGATGATTGCCGGGCAGATCATGATGAACGTGCCGTTTGCCTTCCTGGGAAGCGTCGCGGCGCTGGCGATCGCCCGCGAACCCTTCAGCATCGCGTCCCTGGTCGGGTTCATCTCCATGACGGGCATCGCCGCTCGCAACGGCGTGCTCATGGTCAGCCACTACATCCACCTGATGACCCGGGAGGGGGTGCCCTGGAGCCGGGAATTGATCGTTCGCGGCAGCCAGGAACGCGTGGCGCCCGTGCTGATGACGGCGGTTACCGCGGGGCTTGGCCTGGTGCCCCTGGTGCTGAGCAAGGGGGAGCCCGGCAAGGAAATTCTGTACCCCGTCGCGCTGGTGATCCTTGGCGGGCTTGTCACCAGCACGCTTCTGGATTTCTTTGTCACGCCCGCAATCTTCTACCGCTTCGGCCGCGCCGCGGCCCAGCGCCTGGCGCGGCAAAACGCCGCGCACGTCCCATCCGATCCACACCCATCCATAAGGAGCCATCCATGAACCAGACCACCACCCGCGGCATTCTCGCGGCGGCGCTGCTGACGCTCGCCTCCCCCACCCTGTGCCTCGCGCAGCCGGAGCATGCCCACGACGCCGACCACGCCCACGCGGACGTGGCGAAGGCCAAGGATTTCGGGGAAGCCGCCCGTCGCATCTCCGACGGGATCGCCGGCATCGAGGCCGCCCTGAATTCGGGCTCGACGAGCGGCGCCTCCGACACCGCCAACGCGGTGTCGGCCCTCGCGCGGCAGCTGGGCGCCCTCGCCCTGGCAAAGGACAGCGGGGTGCCCCGCGAGCAGGTCAAGGACGTGAACAGGGCGGGCAAAGAGCTCGCCGACGCCGCCGAAAGCCTGCACGAAAAGGCCGATGCCGGGGACCTGCCGGGCGCCACCTCGGCGCTGGCAAAGGTCAAGGCGGCGGCGGCCAAGATCGACGCCGCCGCGCCGGCCGTCTACTTCTGCCCGATGCACTGCGAGGGAACCAAGACGTACCCCGCCCCTGGCTCGTGCCCCGTGTGCCACATGAAGCTCAAGAAGCAGACCAGCGAGCGCTTCACCGTCGATGTCAAGCCTCTTGGCGCCGTGCAGGCCGGCAAGCCCGTGAACATACTCTTCACCATCCACGATCCCCGCGGAATGCCCGTCAAGAACCTCGAAATCGTGCACGAGATGCCCCTGCACCTGCTGATGGTGAGCAAGGACCTTTCGTGGTACGCCCACGAGCACCCGACGCCGGGAGAGGACGGCACCTTCACGCTCAGCTTCACGTTCCCGCAGGCGGGAGAGTACCGGCTCTACCACGATTTCACGCCCGCGCAGGTCGGGCAGCAGGTGGTCCAGGCGACCCTGACCGTGCCGGGCCCCGCCCCCGCGACGGTCCCGCTCACCCCCGACGCGGGCGATGCGAAGCAGGTCGACGGGTACACCGTTTCCCTTGACGCGGGCCCACGCATCACCACCGGTGACGCGACGACGATGACCTACACCATCCTCAAGGACGGCTCGCCGGTAGACAACCTCGAGCCCTACCTGGGGGCGATGGGGCACCTGGTCATCATCAGCCAGGACCTGACGCAGTTTGTGCACAGCCACCCGCTGAGCGAGACAGGGGCCGGTGCTCGCGGACCCAAGGTCACCTTCCAGGCACACTTCAAGGCGCCGGGACTTTACAAGGGATGGGGCCAGTTCCAGCGGGCAGGAAAGGTCTTTACGGTGCCATTCACCTTCACGGTTGAACCCGGCAAGGCCGCGGCCGGAGCGCACGACGGCACCCCCGGTTCGCACGATCACAACGCCGATCACGCCAAGGACCACGCCAATCGTTGAATTTCCGTCCCGCCTCGCCGCCGCGGGGCGGGACGCTTGATCGAAGATCGTTCCCCGCGCCCGTGGACCTGGGCACCGGCATCACACAGGCGAAACGAGATTCCAATCACCGCGACGCGACACCCGGGCGGATGTCAGTTGACCGTGCACGCACTCTCACATGCATTTAACCGCACTGGAGAAGCTCGCCGAACCGTCCCGCCGCCTCTCCCCACGCCGCGACGTCTCGCGGCGTATACAGGACAGGTGGGAATGACTCCGCAACCACCGCGCGAATCTGTGCGAGGCTCGAGACACGTCCCTGCGCCAGGGCCTGCGCCATGATGTTGCCGATCGCCGTCGCCTCCACCGGACCGGCGAGCACCGGGCGTCCCGTCGCGTCCGCGGTGAACTGGCACAGCGCCTGATTCTGAACCCCGCCCCCCACGATGTGGATCCTTCGCACCGGTCCGGTGATTGATTCCAGGGCCTCGATCACCACCCGGTATTTCAGGGCGAGACTCTCCAGCACGCAGCGAACCACCGCCCCGTCGCCCGCGGGCGGCTCCTGATCCGTGCGGACGCAGTATTCCCCGATGCGTGCGGGCATGTCCCCGAATTCCGCGAACGAGGGATGGTCGGGATCGACCAGCGCCCGCAGCGGCGGAGCGTACATGGCCGCCTCGCACAACTGCTCGAACGTCCGCGCGTTGCCTTGCTCCTTCCATACCCGCTGGCATTCCTGCAGCAGCCAAAGCCCCGCGACGTTCTTATGGAAGCGGATCGTCCCCGCGAGCCCTGATTCGTTGGTGAAATTGGCCGCCATCGCCCGGGCAGTGCGGACCGGAGACGAGAGCTCCCGCCCCACCAGCGACCACGTCCCCGAACTGATGTACGCCCAGTCCGCGTCGGGCGTCGTCGCCGGAACCGCAGCCACGGCGGAGCCGGTGTCGTGCGACGCCGGGCAAAGAACAGGAATTGGCCCCGCGCCCGTCGCCGCGGCGATGCTTGGCAAGAGCGAACCCAGCAATGAACCCGGCGCGGCGATCGGGGGCAGGATCCGCGTGGGGAGTTCCAGCGCACCAAGGATCTCGTTCGACCACGTGTTGGCCTGCGTGTCAAAGAACTGCGAGGTGCTGGCGATGGTGTGCTCGGTCCGCTCGATCCCCGTCAGCCAGTATCCCAGCAGATCGGGCATGAACAGCAGCGAGCGGGCACGCTCCAGGGGACGCGCCGGGGACCGCTGGTCGGCGAGCAACTGGTACAGCGTGTTGAGGGGCATGAACTGCACGCCCGTGATCGCGTAGATGCGTTCCTTGGGACACTTCGCGAACGCCGCTTCCATCATCCCGCTCGTGCGCGGGTCCCGGTAGTGGAACGGCTGCTCGAGAAGCTCTCCAGTCTCCGAAAGCAGTCCGTAGTCCACGCCCCACGTGTCGATGCCCATCCCCGAGAGCCGAATGTTCGACGAAGCGGCGAGGGAGAGGGCGCGGGTGATGTGGCCGAGCAGCCCCTTGGCGTCCCAGTGCAGCCCCGTCGCCGTGCGAACAGGGCCGTTAGGAAATCGGTGCAGTTCCCGCAGTGTCAGGCGTGAGCCGGCGAGTGAGCCCACGACGGCGCGGCCGCTGGACGCGCCGAGATCGATGGCGAGGGAGTGGTGTGTGTCCATCGCGATGCTCACGCGTATGAGCCGCCGGCGGCGGGCTTGCGGGGAAGGCGGTCGGCCGCGGCCCGGGCGATGTACCCGCTCTCCCGGAAGGCCATGAGAGGATCCGCGGGGAGCTTTCGGGAACGACGGTACTCGGCAAGAAACGGACGCACATCCGCGGCAAAGGCGTCCTTGATCGCCCGCTCGGCCATCACCACATCGTCGCGCTCCCGGGCCGCGGCGGCGGCGGCGTGATCGACCAGCAGCGCCTTGGTGAAATACTCCTGCGCCGTCACCACCGTCTCGATCATCGCTTCGGTCTTGGGCTTGATGTTGTGGGACTGGTCGATCATGTAGGCGATGTCCAGATCGGCGCCGCGCTCGCGCTCCGCCATGACGATCTCGTTGAAAATTCGGAAAAGCTGGTACGGGTCGATGCTGCCCATCGTCAGATCGTCATCGGCGTACTTGCGGTCGTTGAAGTGAAACCCTCCGAGCATCTCCTCATCAATGAGGAAGGCGACGATGTGCTCGATGTTGCATCCGGGCAGGTGGTGGCCGGTGTCGACCAGCACTTTGGCCCGGGGCCCGGCCTGGCGCGCCAGCGTCATCGCCATGCCCCAGTCGGCAATGTCGGTGTGGTAAAAAGCCGGCTCGAACGGCTTGTACTCGACGAGCATCGTTCCCTGAGGAGGCAGGGCCTTGTGCACTTCACGCAGCGCGTCGGCGAACCACCTTTTGCGCTGGCGGATATGCCCCTGACCGGGGTAGTTGGTGCCATCGGCAAACCACAGGCTCAGCAGAGGAGAATCCACGGCGGCGGCGAGGCGGGCGCTGTCCACGATGTGCTGCACGGCGCGGGCGCGGATCTGAGGATCCCGATTGGCGACCGAGCCGAGCTTGTAACACTGGTCCTGAAAGACATTCGGGTTGATCGAGCCGATGCGAAGGCCCAGGGACTTTGCCTTCTTCGCCACGGCTCCCGGATCGCTCCCCGCTGGAAAGTCCCACAGCACGTGGACGGCCACCGATGGACAGCACCCGGTGACTTTATGAACTTCCGCCGCATCGGCGAGCTTGTCGTCCATCGTCAGCGCCGCGGCGTCCTGGAGGAACTTGCCAAAGCGGGTTCCGGTGTCGGCGTACCCCCAGGAAGGCGTCTCGATCTGGAAGCGATCAAGGCGGCGGCACAGGTCCTGCTCGGTGATTCCGGGAGGGAGTTTCATGGATGGGCCGAGTGTACGTCTTCTGCCCGGAACATGGGGGACGCCGCCCCGAAACAGGCATCCACACCGCTAGACTTGGCTCCCATGGCCTCAGACGCCTCCACCAGCCGCCTCGCAGCCCTGCTCTCCCTCGGCCATGCGCTGGGCCGGGAGGACCGGGCGCTGGCGATCCTCGGGGAAGGGAACGTTTCGGTTCGTCTGGGTGAAGACTTTGCGATCAAGGCGAGCGGTCGCAACCTCGAGACACTGACCGAGGCCGGCGTCGTGACCTGCCGCCGTGAGCCGCTCCTCAAGCTCATGGACGCCGCCGCGCCTTCTGACGACGTGGTCGACCAGTCACTGATGGATTCGCGGATCGACCCCGCCGCTCCCAAGCCGTCCGTGGAAGCGGTGTTCCACGCCTCCCTCCTCGGGCTGCCGGGCATCGAGTGGGTCGGCCACACGCACCCCGTCGCCGTCAACCGCATCATGTGCTCACCGCGCGCCCAGGAATTTGCAGCCCACCGCGTCTTCCCCGACGAGGTCGTCTGCTGCGGCGCCGAATCGGTCTTTGTGCGGTACGTCGATCCCGGGCTCCAACTCGCCATCGCGATCCGTGCCGCCGTCACCGCCTTCATGCAGCGCCGAGGCACGCCGCCCCGCGTCATCCTCCTGGCCAACCACGGCGTGATCACCCTGGGCTCCACCCATCACGCCGTCCTCGCCTCCATGCTGATGGTGAAGAAAGCCGCCGAAATCTGGGCCGGCGCCGCCGCCCTGGGCGGGCCCGTGTTCCTCAGCGAATCCGACGTGCAGCGCATCGCGGGCCGGTCCGACGAACACTACCGTCAGCGAGCACTCAACCTCTGATATCAAGGGAGTTTTCCGAGCGTGGCCGACAACAAGTCATTTCGCTTTGTGAACTATTTCTGGGACGACGCGCACGCCAAGGGCCTCGACCCGCTCGGCAGGCTGGTCTACCGCTCCAACATCCTGGGGCAGGACCAGCGCATTACCAACACCGGCGGCGGAAACACCTCCGCCAAGCTGCGTGAGACCGATCCGCTCACCGGCGCCTCGGTCGACGTGCTCTGGGTCAAGGGCTCGGGCGGAGACCTCCGCACCGCCGATCGCGGCCTGTTCGCCTCCCTCTACCAGGACCGCCTGATCGGCCTGCAATCCGTCTACGCCAAGGCTCCCACCCGCGGGGCCAAGACCCCGGTCGAAGATCAGATGGTGGGCATGTACCCCCACTGCACCTTCGGCCTCAATCCCCGCGCGTCTTCCATCGACACACCCCTGCACTCGTTCGTCCCCCGCCGTCACGTCGACCACACGCACCCCAACGCCGTGATCTCCATCGCCGCCTCGCGAAACGGCCCCGAGCTCACCAAGGCGATTTATGGTGACGACGTGGTCTGGCTCGGCTGGCAGCGCCCCGGCTTTGGCCTGGGCCTGAAGCTCGAAGAAACCTGCAAGGCCCATCCCAAGGCCCGCGGCGTGATCCTCGGCCAGCATGGCCTCATCAACTGGGCCGACGACGACAAGGCGTGCTACGAGCTTTCCCTCGAGCTCATCGAAAAGGCCGCCGCATACATCGAGTCCAAGGATCGCGGCGAAAAGACCTTCGGCGGTCCCCGCTTCCAGCCCCTTTCCCAGGAAGACCGCCACCGCGTCCTGACGCAAATCCTGCCGTGGCTCCGCGGCAAGCTCGTCACCGGCGGCGCCGGCAACTGGCCCCGCCAGATCGCCACCGTCCAGGATGACGCGGCGATCCTGCGCTTTGTGAACAGCAACGACGCCGCCCGCCTCGCCGAGCTGGGCACCTCCTGCCCCGATCACTTCCTGCGCACCAAGATCAAGCCCCTGCTGGTGGACTGGACCCCCGCCGCCGGCGACATCGAGGGCCTCAAGGCCCGCCTGGAAGCAGGCCTCACGCAGTACCGCGCCTCGTACGCCGAGTACTACAACCGCTGCAAGCACGCCGATTCTCCGGCGATGCGCAACCCCAACCCCAGCGTCGTGCTCATCCCCGGCATCGGCATGGTCGCCTGGGGCAAGAACAAGAGCGAGTCCCGCGTCACCGCGGAGTTCTACAACTGCGCGGTCGAAGTCATGCGCGGCGCCGAGGCCATGGGCGAGTACGTCGCCCTTCCTCAGCAGGAAGCCTTCGATATCGAATACTGGCTCCTCGAAGAAGCCAAGCTCCGCCGCATGCCTCCCGAGCGCGAGCTCGCTGGACGCGTCACGGTGCTCATCGGCGCCGGCAGCGGGATCGGCCGCGTCGCCGCCCACCGTCTCTCGGTCGAAGGCGCTCACCTCGCCTGCGTTGATCTCACCGCCGCCAGCGCCAAGGCCACCGCCGACGAGATCGTCGCCAAGCAGGGCGCGGGTATCGGCGTCGCCGGCACCGGCATCAGCGGCTGCGGACCCGCGATCGGCCTCGCCGGTGACATGACCAAGCGCCCGAGCATCCGCGCGATGCTTGATCAGGCGGTCCTCGCCTACGGCGGCGTCGACGACGTCGTCGTGACCGCGGGCGTCTTCGTCCCTCCGGATACCTCCGGACGCATTACCGACGAGCAGTGGGCGCTCACCTTCGGCGTCAACGTCTGCGGCCCCTACTTCGTCGCCGACGAGGCCGCCAAGCTCTGGCGTGACCAGGGACTCACCGGCTCACTCGTCCTCACCACCAGCGTCAACGCCGTCGTCGCCAAGAAGGGGAGCGTCGCCTACGACACCTCCAAGGCCGCCGCGAGCCACCTGGTGCGGGAGCTCGCCATCGAGCTCTCTCCTCTGGTGCGTGTCAACGGCGTCGCCCCCGCCGCCGTCATCGAAGGCAGCGCCATGTTCCCCCGCGACCGCGTGATCGCCTCCCTGGCCAAGTACAGCATCCCCTACACCGCCGAGGAAACGACCGAAAGCCTCGTCTCCAAGCTCGGCGCCTTCTACGCGAGTCGGACCCTGCTCAAGAAGCCCGTCACCCCCGCGGACCAGGCGGAGGCGATCCTCCTCCTCGTCGGCGGCAAGCTCGGCAAGACCACCGGACAGGTCATCAGCGTGGACGCCGGCCTCGCCGACGCGTTCCTCCGCTGATCGGCAGGAGTCGTGCGCGTTGAAGGTCTCCATGTTCATCACCTGCCTGGGTGATTCGTATTTCCCCCGGGCATCCATCGCCGCCGTGCACGTTCTGGAACGCCTGGGCTGCGCCGTCGACTTTCCCTCCGCACAGACCTGCTGCGGACAGCCCATGTACAACAACGGCTTCTCCAACGAGGCACGAACACTCGCCGCGCGCATGATCCGCGTCTTCGCCGCCAGCGAGGCCGTTGTCACCGCCTCGGGCTCGTGCGCGGCGATGATCCGGGAGTACTACCCCAGCCTCTTCGCGCACGATCCCGTGATGGCCCGCCAGGCCCACGAGTTCGCGCACAAGACCTACGAGTTCTCCGAGTTCCTGGTCAAAATCCTCAAGGTCGACCTGCGGCCCCTGGGAATCCGCTGGAACGGCCGGGCGACGTACCACTACTCCTGCCACCTCCGCGGCCTGGGCGTGACCGACGAGGCCGTGCAGCTCCTGCGCCAGATCGAGGGCGTCGACTTCGCGCCGCTGGAAAGCGCCGAGCAGTGCTGCGGCTTCGGCGGAACGTTTGCGACAAAGTACCCCGAGATCTCCGGAGCGATGGTGAAAGACAAGGTCTCCGCCATCCGTGCCACGCGCGCCGGCACCATCGTCAGCAGCGAGCCCGGCTGCACCATGAATATCGCAGGCGCTTGCCGGCGCTACGGCCTGGGAATCGTCTTCAAGAGCCTTCCCGAAATCATCGCCGAAGGGCTGGGGCTTATGGAACGCGAGGACAGTGGCACCGGGGTGCTCCCATGAGTGGCCCCGCCCCAGCCTCTTCCGCTTCCCACGCCACCGATGCGGCGCACGGGCCCCTGCACCAGCATCCGCTCGATATCTCCCTCCCCTACGACATCCATCCGCGCGCCGCGAAGGCCGTCGCCGACCTCCGCCTCCAGCAGTTTGTCGGGCACGCGACGTCCTCGAAAGACCACGGCCGCAAGTCGATCTTCCGCGAAACCTTCGGGAACCGGGCCGACGACATCCGCCACCTCGCCGGCAGCATCAAGCAGCACACGCTCGATCACCTCGATTGGTATCTCCAGCAGTTCATCGACAACGCCCACGCCGCCGGCGTCCAGGTCCACTTCGCCGCCGACGCGAAAGAGGCCAACGCGATCTGCGTTGAGATCGCCCGCCGCAACGCCTGCACGCGCTGCGTCAAGAGTAAGTCGATGGTCACCGAGGAGACCGAGCTCCTCCCCGAGCTTGAGGCCGCGGGCATTGAGACCGTCGAAACCGACCTGGGTGAGTTCATCATCCAGCTCGACCACGACGCCCCCTCCCACATTGTCACGCCGATGATCCACAAGGATCGCGCCGCTGTGGGACGGGCGTTCACCCGCGAACTGGGCGTGCCCTACACCGAAGACCCCGCGACTCTCGCCGGCATCGCCCGTGACCACCTGCGAGAAAAGTACCGCCGCTCCGATCTGGGCATCAGCGGCGCCAACTTCCTCATCGCCGAAACCGGCTCGATCGTCCTGTGCACCAACGAGGGCAACGGCCGCTTCTGCACCAGCGCCCCCCGCGTCCACATCGCCATGGCGGGCATCGAGAAACTCATCCCGCGCCAGGAAGACCTGGGCGTGCTCCTCAAGGTCCTGGCTCGCAGCGCCACAGCCCAGCCGCTCACCGTCTACACGCACATCATCACCGGCCCGCGCCGCGTCGGCGACGCCGCGACCGCCGAACACGACGGACCCGAGCAGGTGCACTTGATCCTGCTCGACAATGGCCGCACCGAGATCCTCCGCGAGGAGACCCGTGAACTCCTGCGGTGCATCCGCTGCGGCGCCTGCCTCAACGCCTGCCCCGTCTATCGCCGAATCGGCGGCCACAGCTACGGCTCGGTCTATTCCGGCCCCATCGGCGCCGTCATCACTCCGCTGCTCAAGGGCCTCACCAACTTCCCCGACCTCCCCCACGCCACCAGCCTCTGCGGCGCCTGCTTCGAAGCCTGCCCCGTCAAGATCGACCTGCCGCGCCAGCTCATCGCCCTGCGCCGCCGCATGAACGAGCAGCGCATCACCCGCTGGCACGAACGGATGATCTTCACGCTCTGGGCCCTCTCCCTTCGCTGGAGCTGGAGCTACCGACTCGCCGCCACGCTGCAGCGCTTCGTGCTCCAGGAATTCGCCCGCCACGCCGGACCGCAGGACTCAAGCAGCCCCTACGCCTCTCGCGGCTGGCTGACCCGAGCCCCCGGTCCCCTCAACAACTGGACCAGCCAGCGAGATTTCCCCACGCCGACGCCCTCCAGCTTCCGGGACTGGTGGAACAACCGTGAGGAGGCACGGTGAGAGAATCCGCTTCCTATGGCGGCAGCGACCGCGCGTCGTTCATCTCCCGCGTCACCACGGCCCTCGCCTGCGGCCCGATGACCGCGCCCGCGACGCCCCCGCCCGCCGTCGACGATCGCACGGTCCGCGTCACCGGCCCCGGCGAGGACCTGCCGGCCCTCTTTTCAGAGCGCGCAACCAAGGCGGGCATGAACGTGCATCGCGTCGACTCCGCTCAGGCCGCGGCGCTCGTGGTGCGGCTGCTCCAGTCCGCCGGTGCTCGCCGCGTCTCTCTCCCCCGCTCCCTGCCGATCCCCGACCTCTCCTCCCGGCTCACCCAATCAAGCATCGAGTTCGTTCCGCACGATTCGGTCACTGGCCTCGACCCGCTCTACGACGTCCACGCCGGAATCACCGACGTGCAGGCCGCCATCGCCGAGACCGGCACGCTCGTCTGCTGGTCGGGCCCCGGACGTGGCCGCGGGCTCAGCCTTGTCCCGCCGCTCCACATCGCCCTTGTCAGGCAGTCCGACCTGCTCCCCGATCTCATCGATTACCTGCGAACCCGCGTCCCCGCCGATCCCGCACGCGGACCAAGCAGCGTCGCCTTCATCACCGGACCCAGCAAGACCGCCGACATCGAGGGCGTCCTCATCACCGGCGTGCACGGACCGCGCGAAGTCCACATCGTGCTGATCGATGACGCATGATCCTGGCTTCCCGGCGCCCCAGGCATCTCCATCACGAGAACAGCGCCGCGATCGGCACGCCCTTGCCGTCCTTGGTCGTGTAGAACGGCCGGCGCTCCACCTCATACGCCAGCTTGGGAGAGATCCCCACCGCGCGGTAGATCGTCGCGTGCAGGTCCTCGATGTGGATCGGGTTCTCGATCGTGGTGCACGGCCGCTCGTCGGCGGTCTTGCCGTACAGCGTCCCGCGCTTCACCCCGCCGCCGAACAGCAGCACGCTGCCAGCGCCCGTGAAGTGCCGGTGCAGCCCGTAGTGCTTCATCTCCGTCAGCTTCGGCGGCACGTCGACCTGGTCCTGCACCTTGCGGTCGGCGCGGCCCTCCACCATCGCGTCTCGGCTGAACTCCGAGGCGAGCACGATCAGCGTGCGGTCCAGCAGGCCCCTGGCCTCCAGATCCCGCACCAGCTGCGCGATCGGACGGTCGATCTGCTGCTTGAGCGCCGCGAGGCGTGTGTGCCCGTTGTCGTGCGTGTCCCAGTTCATGAACGGCACGTATTCGGTGGTTACCTCAATGAACCGCGCCCCCACCTCCGTCAGTCGCCGTGCCAGCAGGCATCCCTGACCGAACCGCCCGGTGTTGTACGCGTCGTAGCTCTCCTTGGGCTCGAGCGAAAGATCAAACGCCCGCGCCGCCGGAGACGAGAGGAGCCGGTGCGCGTTGTCCAGGGAGCGAACCAGCGATTCCTGCTGGTATTCGCTCCCAAACTCCCCCACCGGGCTTGCCTGCATCAATTTCCGCAGCGCCTTGTAGCGGTTTTCAAACCGCTCCGGCCCCATCCCCGCCGGCGGCTTGATCGCCTCCCCCGCCTGCGAAGGCTGCGGCAGCAGGAACGGCCCGTATTCGCTCCCCAGGAACCCCGCCTGGTGAAACGCCCGCAGTTCCTGGCCTTCCACCATGTCGAAGGTCTGGCCGATATCGATGAACGCGGGGACAACCGGATCGCGCGGGCCCAGCGTGCGCGAGATCACCGCCCCGATGTGCGGCGCGGCGACGGTCTGCGGCGGCGCGTACCCCGTGTGCCAGTGGTACTGATGCCGGGAATGCAGAATGAATCCAAGGTCACCGGCGACATACGAGCGGATCAGCGCTCCCCGGTCCATCACCGAGGCAATCTGCTCCAGGCCCGCCGTGAACTTGATGTGATCGACCGCCGTGTCGATCGTGGGGAACGTCGTCGCCAGCCCCGCCGGGTCCATGCCGACCTCGAACGGCACATGCCGCTTGGGATCGAACGTGTCGGTGTGCGGCATCCCCCCCGCCATCCACAGCAGGATCACCGTGTCGGCCGTGGGCGTGATCTTCTCCAGCGCACTTACCACAGGCGGTCCCGGAGCTTCCGGTGGGATGCGACGGGCAGCCCCCGCGGCGAGCGCCGCCAGCGTCCCCGCGCTCGCGGTCCGCAGAAACTCTCGGCGATTCCAGGATGCGTGATTCATGCGTGATCCTCGATCGTCAGCGGATGATCTGGAACTCCGGCAGCATCGTGATCGCCCAGAGCAGGTCCTGCACCCCCTGCTCCGTCTCCGGGCTCTGCACAAGCTCCACGCCCGCCGCGAGTTCCTCTGGCCGCGCCTCCCGTCCCAGCGCCCGGCGGTAGAGGCGGTTCACGATCTCCACCGGCGCCGCGCCGGCCGCTTCCTGCACGATCTTCTTCGCGCCCTGCGCCAGGATCCCGTCCAGCACCGCCCCGTTGGTCAATTCGATCGCCTGCAGCGTCGTCGCCGCCGAAGGCCTCGACGTCACAACCTGGTCCCTGTTCGGTCGGCCCAGCGCCATCGTCAGCGGATCGGCAACCAACAGTCCCGCGCGGATCTTGCCCGGATACGCCCCTTCCTGCCCCGCGACCGTGATGTGCGCACTGGATTCGGCCGGCCACACGTCAATCACGCTCCGTACCGCATCCACAAACTGCTCCGCCGACATCCGCCGCACCACCGGTCCCCGGAACGGCGCCGCCGAATCAAACTTCTCCGCCCCGGGGGACGCCGCCATCTGGTACGCGCGGGATGTCATGATCAACTCGAGCGTGCGCTTGACGTCGTACCCGTGCTCCACCAGATCCGCCGCGAGATAGTCCAGAAGGTCGGCGCTCCACGGCGGGTTGTCCATCTCGTCGACGGGCTCAACGATCCCCCGCCCCATCAGCTTTGCCCACAGCCGGTTCACGATCGTCCGGGTAAATCTCCCATTCTCCCGAGATACCAGCAGCTCGCTCAATCGCCGCTGCCGCGCCTCCCGTGGCGCCGTCCCGTCGATCGACCCGAGCTGTGGATACAGGAACCCGCTCTTGGCGGTCGTTCCCTGCGGCTGGTCGCACCGGCTCACCTCCAGCGGCCCATCGGAGAAGATCGCCGCCATCGAGTACGCGTCGCTGAGCTTCCAGTCGTTGATGAAGCTGTCATGGCACGAGGCGCACTTGAGGTTGAGCCCCAGGAACACCTGCGAGACATTCTGCGCCGCCTGCATCGGCGGCACCTGGCTCGCGTTCACCACGCCCCGCCACACGATCCCCTTCGCAAACCCTTCCGAAGCCTTCGAGGTCGGGCTCACAAGCTCCGAGACAAACCGGTCATACGGCAGGTCCGCGTACAACGCGTCGAACAGCCACTGCGTGATCTGCTCCCGCCCACCGTCGATGTACCCCGTGCCCGCGTAGTCGTTGCGCAGCGCATCGTTCCAGAAAGTCAGCCAATGCTCCGCGTACCCGCGCGAATCGGCAAGCAGCGAGCGCACCAGGACCGCCCGCTTGTCCACCGCCTTGTCCGCGACAAACCCGTCAACCCTCTCCGGATCGGGCAGCAGCCCCACCACGTCCAGCGTCGCCCGGCGGATAAACGTCCGGTCATCCACCAGCGAAACAGTCGCCCCGCCCGACTCCCGCATCGCCGCCGCGACCAGCCGGTCGATCGGATGCTCGGACCCTCCCGCCGCCGACGCCGGAGGCAGCGTGACCTTCTTGAGCGCCAACTCGTACACATGCGGCAAGCTCGTCGCCTGCGTCGTTCCCCACGTCATCCCTTCGTCGATCCACGCCTTCAGCAGCGCAATCTCCGCCGCCGTCAGCCGCGGACCCTCGTCGGGCATGATCCGGTCGGGATCTTCCCCGGACACAAGTTGAATCAGCAGACTCTCGGCGCTCTTGCCCACCACCGCCGCCGGACCGGTTTTGCCGCCCGCGAGCACCGCCGCGGAGGAATCCAGCCGCAGCCCTCCGCGCCGCTTCTGCGTCCCGTGACATTCCCAGCACCGCGCTTGGAGAATCGGCGCGATATCCCGATCAAAATCCACAGGTTCCCGGCTGGCCATCCCCGTCGCAACGGGCGCAACAATCGCTTCGCCGTCTTGCAGCAGGCCCGCCCCAGCGCCCGCAATCACCATCACCCCGATCGCCGCCGCGCCCCACACCGCCCCCGCGTTCACGCCCGTTGACCGCATGCAAGCACTCCATCCTCGCGCCGGCCACGTATCGAAATCTTCGCCCCCCCTGATTTCGATCACCTCACGCCACTCGCCAATCAGAAATCGAACTGATCGATGTTGTCCTTCGTGAACACCAGGATCTTGTCCAGCAAAATCTGGTCGCCCTCGATCTTCTTCATCCCCAGCCGCCCCGCGTCGAACGACGTATCCCCCGCCTTCAGCTTCCCCGTCGCGATCGCTTCCGCCGCGCGCACCGTCAGGTACCCAAGATCAATCGTGTTCCACAGCACCACCGACTTCACCGTCCCGTCGTGCACATACGCCTTCATGTCGTTGGGCGTCGCCAGGCCCGTGACCAGGACCTTCCCACCCTTGCCCGCCTGCTTCACCGCCTCCGCCGCCCCCGGGAACGAAACCGAGCTGATCCCGAAAATCCCCTTCAAATCAGGGTGCGCCTTCATCAAGTCCTGCGACACCTGGAACGCCACCCGCTGATCCTCGTTCGACGGCTTGGTCGCCACCAACGTCAGCTTCGGGTACTTCTCCAGCCGCTCCTTCATGAACTTGATCCACTCGTTCTGGTTCGCCGCCGTCAAGGACGCCGTGATGATCGCCACCTCACCTGCCGGCTCGTCACCCCCGATGTCCTTGGCCATCGTGTCCACCAGCGCGTACCCGATGTCCTTCGCCGTCGCCTGGTTCACCAGGAACTCCCTCGCATCGGCCTTCGCATCCGCATCCCACGTGATCACGTGGATCCCCTTCGCCCGCGCCTTCTTCATCGCCTGGCCCAGCACCTCCGGGTCATTGGGCGAAACCGCGATCACGTCCACCCCCCGCAGCGCCCACCGGTCCACCATGCTCGCCGCCTTCTCCGGTGAGCCGTCCGTGGGGCCGTCGTAGATCAAGTCCACGTTCCCCAGTTCCTTCGCCGCCTCTTCCGCGCCCTTCGAGCACGTCGTGAAGTACGGCAGACCCTTCTTCTTGGGCAGCATGCAGACCGTGATGTTCTTCCTCGGCGCCTGCGCCCCCGCCCCCAGCTCTCCCGCCCGGGCGGAGCCCACCGACAACATCGCCGCCCCCGCCGCCAGGATCACCGAGCACGCCAGCACGATTCGCCGCATCGAAATACTCCTCATGCCCGTGCAGGGCAGATGCGATCAGCCTCGCTTCCGCGTGGCCAGGTTGTTCAGCAGCACCGACCCGATCAGGATCCCACCCACCACGATCAGAATAAGTTCGTCATGCTGCCAGTGCCAGCTTACCAGCTCCCTCACCTCGTGAATGATCGCCACGCCCAGGATCGTCCCCGTGATCGTCCCCCGACCCCCAAACATGCTCGTCCCGCCCAGCACCACCGCCGTGATCACTTCCAGCTCGATCCCGCTCCCCACGTCCGCCTTCGCCGTGTTCCTGCGGGCCACAAACAGCGCCCCCGCCAGCCCCGCCGAAGCCCCGGCGAGCGTGTACAGCATCCACTTCACATTCCCAGTGGGAACCCCGCAGTACCTCGCCGCCCGCTCACTAGCGCCAATCGAATACACCCACAGCCCCGGAACGCTCCGGCGCACCGCCAGCGAGCACGCGATCGCCGCAATTAGAAACACCATTCCCGAGACCGGCACGCCCATCCACGATCCACCCGCGACCTGCAGGAACGAATCGGGAAACCCCGAGATCGGCCGCCCGAGGCTGATCCCCTCCGCCAAGCCCCGGTATGCCGCGAGCGTCGCCAGTGTCACGATCAACGGGTGCACCCGCACCTTGGCGACAAATAGGCCGTTGATGGCCCCCGCCGCGGCTCCCACGATCACCGCCGCAGCCGCCGCGAGCCAGATCGGGCACCCCGCCTCGTGAAGCAACCCCAGCGTGACGGCGGAGAGCGCCATCGACGAGCCCACCGAAAGATCGATCCCCCCGGTCACGATGATCAGGGTCATGGGCAGCGCGATCAGCGCAAGCTCGAACGCGTGCGTCGAAAGCTCCAGCTGCGCGGCGAGCGTCATGAACGACGGCTCCAGCCACGCGGCGAATCCCAGCACGCAGGCGAGGAGGCCGGCGAGCACGCACTCGTGGATCATCGAGTTGGTCCGCGGCGCGGGCCTCATGCGCCACCCCCCGCGGTCTCGCGGGAATTCGCCCCGCCCAGATGATCCGACAGCACAGCCGCGAGAATG
This sequence comes from Phycisphaerales bacterium, assembly GCA_044226385.1. Taxonomy (GTDB): domain Bacteria; phylum Planctomycetota; class Phycisphaerae; order Phycisphaerales; family UBA1924; genus JAEUJB01. The sequence goes on along the minus strand of JBGAHA010000004.1, from coordinate 74,648 downwards.
AACGCCCCCTGGATCGCCCGCTCCCAGTATGTCGCCATATCCCCCAGATTCAGGAACACCAGGCTCGTGCGGATGCTTCCCAGCAGCAGGGCCGCCACCACCGTTCCGGCGATGCCGCCATACCCGCCGCGGATCGACGTTCCCCCCACCACCACCGCCGTGATGACCACCAGCTCGAACTCCTTACCGATCCCCGACTCGATCACCGACTGCTGCGGCACCGAGACCAGCGCCGCGATCCCCGTCAGCACCCCCAGCATCGTGAACGCCATCACCTTGACCCGCCCCGCCGAGATCCTCGCCATCCCCGCCGCCGCAACATTCCCTCCCACGGCATAGATGCACAGCCCCGCATAACTGCGCCGGGCGATCAACGTCGACGCCGCGATCACGCCCGCCGCCACCCACAAGCAGATCGGAATGCCGACCAGTTCTCCTGTTCCCAGCACGCGGATCCCCGGCGGCAGGTCGGTGATCCACTCACCCCCCATCAGCATCTCCGTGCCGCCCCGGAGAATCGTCAGCATCCCCAGCGTCGCGATGATCGAGGGAACGCGCCCCAGTGTGACCAGCAGCCCGTTCACAAGCCCCGCCGCTCCGCCTGCAAGCAGGGTGAGCCCCACCACCGCCCACACCGGCCATCCCAGGTGCGCCGGCGAGGACATGATCCCCAGCAGGGCCCCCAGCATCCCCAGCAGGGAGCCCACCGAGACGTCGATCTCTCCTGCGATCACCACCAGCGTCATTCCGCAGGCGACGATCACCACCGGCGCCACCTGCACCAGCAGATCCTTCAGGTTCCCCAGGCTCGCAAACGAAGGGCTCACCAACGAGACGCCCACAAACGTCACCGCAAGCAGCGCAGTGACAAGGGCCAGGCGCCGGCCGCCCGTTCCCCTCGACCACGGCCTGCCGCCGGGCCGCTTCACCGCATTCCCGGCCGCGCCGGGGGTCACGTCCATCGCTCGCTCCGCCTCCCGTATCGACCCTTTCCGTGCGCACAGCCGCGGTCACTCGACCGCGCGGTCGACCAGAATAGCGTGATCCCGCTTTTCCCATCGCATCCGACTCTGGCATCGGTCCCCCCTTTCCCGGTACACTGCCCGTCCTCCGCCCTTGAGCCTCGGGACAAGGAACCTCACCATGGCCTCCAAGACGACCCTCCTCGCCTGCCTCCTTCTCTTCGCCGGCGCTGCCGCGGCCTCCCCCACAACCCCTTCAGGCCAGGCCGACCTCGCCGCCGGGTTTCAAAACCCTCCCGCCAAGGCCCGGCCGCATACCTGGTGGCACTGGATGAACGGCAACATCTCCAAGGAAGGCATCACCGCCGACCTCGAGGCGATGAAGCAGATCGGCCTGGGCGGCGCCCAGATCTTCAACGTCTCCGAATCCATCCCCAAGGGCCCGATCGACATCATGTCCCCGCAGTGGCGCGAGATGGTCAAGTTCGCCGCCTCCGAGGCTGATCGCCTGGGCCTTGAGCTCTGCATGCACAACTGCCCCGGCTGGTCCAGCAGCGGCGGACCCTGGATCACCCCCGAGCACGCGATGCAGGTCGTCGTCTCTGCCCAGACCGTCGTGCAGGGCCCCCTGAAGTTCTCCGCGATCCTTGACAAGCCCACGACCCGCAGCGACTACTACCGCGATATCGCCGTTCTGGCCTTCCCCACCCCCGCCAAGCCCGAGCCCATCAAGAACATCGCCGTCAAGAACGGCGCCGACTACCAGTACAACCAGCAGCCGGCGACAGACGCCTTTCCCGCCGAAGCGGTCGTCAAGAAGGACTCCGTGCTTGACCTCACCTCCAAGCTCGCCCCCGACGGCCACCTCGAATGGGAAGTCCCTGGCGGCTCCTGGACCATCCTGCGCATCGGCCACACGCCCACCGGCGCGGTCAACGCCCCCTCCCCCGATTCCGGCCGCGGCCTGGAGTGCGATAAACTCAGCCGCGACGGCCTCGACGCCCACTGGGCGGGCATGATGGGCCCCGTCCTCAAGGATCTCGGCCCCCTCGCCGGCAAAACGCTCAACAACTGCCTCATCGACAGCTACGAGGTCGGCGGGCAGAACTGGACCCCCCGCTTCCGGGAGGAATTCACCAAGCGCCGCGGCTACGACCCGATCACCATGCTGCCGGTCATGACCGGGCAGGTCGTCGACAGCGGTGAGATCTCCGAACGCTTCCTCTGGGACGTCCGCCGAACCATCGCCGACCTCTTCGCCGACAACTACTACACGTACTTCGCCCAGATCTGCAAGAAAAACGGCCTCGCCGCCTCCATCGAACCCTACGACGGGCCTTTCGAGTGCCTCCTCTCAGGCCGCGATGCCGACATCCCCATGGGAGAGTTCTGGGTCGGCGGCGCGGAAAGCACCTCCTGCAAGCTCGCCGCCTCCGTCGCCCACGTCTACGGCCGCTCCATCGTCGGCGCCGAGTCTTTCACCGCCGAGCCCAACACCGGCCGCTGGCTCAACGACCCCGCCTCCCTCAAGGGCATCGGGGATCTGATGTACACCGTCGGCATCAACCGCTACATCATCCACCGCTACGCCCACCAGCCCTGGACGAACGTCTACCCCGGCATGACCATGGGCCAGTGGGGCACCCACTTCGAACGCACCACCACGTGGTGGAACCAGGGCTCAGCCTGGATCTCCTACCTCGCGCGCTGCCAGTACCTTCTCCAGCAGGGCCTCTTCAACGCCGACGTCTGCTACTTCACCGGGGACGCCGCGCCCAACAACGCCCCGATGAACCTCGCCCTCAAGGCCGGCGGCTACGACTACGACGCCGTCAACGCCGACGTGCTGATCCGCCGCGCGACCATCAAGAACGGCCGCATCACCATGCCCGACGGCATGAACTACGGCGTCATGGTTCTCCCCGACATCACCTACATCACGCCCCCCACCCTCGAGCGCATCCGGGACCTGGTCAAGGACGGCGCGGTCGTCATCGGCAACCGGCCCGCCAAGTCGCCCAGCCTCACCGGCTACCCGGCCTGCGATTCCAAGGTCCAGAAGCTCGGCCAGGAAATGTGGGGCGACATCGACGGCGTGAAGGTCAAGGAACACGTGCTGGGCAAGGGCCGGATCATCTCCGGCAAGTCTCCCGAAGAAGTCCTTGCCGCCGCCGGCGTCGGGCCCGACTGCTCCTTCACCAGCGCCACCGGCAAAGTCGCCTGGATCCACCGCACCATCGACGACGCCCAGGTCTACTTCGTCTCCAACCAGTCCCCGCGCTCCCAGGACCTTGAGTGCTCCTTCCGCGTCACCGGCCTCTCCCCCGAATTCTGGTACGCCGAGACCGGCAGGACCGAGGCCGCGCCCGTCTGGCGTGAGCAGGACGGGCGCACCATCGTCCCCGTCCATTTCGATGGCCACGGCTCGGTCTTCGTTGTCTTCCGCAAGGCGGCGGCCAAGGCCGATCACCTCGTCTCGATGACCCCGCCCGAGATGGCCGCCCCGCCCAAGCTCCCAACCATCACCATCGTTAAGGCCGTCTACGAAGCCACCGACGGCGCGGGCAAGGCCGACGTCACCGACAAGGTCGCCGCGATGGTCAAGTCCGGCCAACTCACCATCCCCGCCAACAACGAGGCCTACGGCGATCCCGCCTTCAACCACTACAAGCGCCTCCGCGTCGACTACACCGTGGATTCCAAGCCCGCGTCCAGAACCGTGGAGGAGAACCAGCCCCTCGACCTGATCGACCTCTCCGGCCCCGGCACCCCGGCAAGCTATCTCGTCAGTCTCTCCCCCAAAGGCCTCAACCTCACCGCCTTCAAGCCCGGCGTCTACGAGTTCCGCGCCGCCTCCGGCAAGACCGCCCAGGCGCCCATCAATTCCGTTCCCACTCCCATCGAGATCAAGGGCGCCTGGAACCTCCGCTTCCCGCCCAACTGGGGCGCTCCCGAATCCACCACGCTTGATTCACTCGCCTCCTGGACTTCGAACCCCGACGCCGGCGTTCGCTACTTCTCCGGCACCGCCGAATACCAGAAGGAATTCGACCTCCCCGCCGCCCTGGTCTCTTCCGGCACATCACTGTTCCTCGACCTGGGCGCGGTCAAGAACATCGCGCAGGTGACCCTGAACGGCGTCGATCTGGGAATATGGTGGAAGCCGCCCTTCTCTGGGGACATCTCCGCCGCCGCCAAGGCTGGCAAGAACACGCTCGTCGTCAAGGTGACCAACCTCTGGGTCAATCGCCTGATCGGTGACGAGCAGCTCCCCGACGACTGCGAGTGGAACGGCAAGCCCATCAAGGCCTGGCCGCAGTGGTTTATGGACCACACGCCCCGCCCCTCGTCCCAGCGGCTCACGTTCACCACGTGGAAGCACTACACCAAGCAGTCCCCGCTCATCGACTCGGGGCTCCTCGGTCCCGTGATGATCCGCCCCGCCGTTCGGATGGAGGTCGCCCTCCCGGGCACCTAATTTGCCCTCAGTCCGGCGCTCCATGTCTTGAAGCACGCTCCGCTCACCGCGGCGTTTCATTCCTCGCCTCGACCGAGGGTGCTGGCTCGGAGTCCGCCGTCGTCTCGGGCGTCAGCCTGGGCAGGCGGATCAGGAATTCGCACCCCATCGGCAGGTTCTGCACGCTGATACCGCCGGCGTGAAGCTCCGCAATGCCCTGGGCGATCGAAAGCCCCAGGCCGTACCCGCGCCCGCGGATGATCTCCGACGATGCCTGCGTGAACCGATCGAACAGGCTTCCCAGCAGGTCCACCGGAATCCCCGGTCCCTCGTCGCGCACTCGCACCGCCCAGCGCTCCGCCTCAGCCTCGACCGCGATCACCACCCGCGCACCCTCGGGAGAAAAACGGATCGCGTTGCGGATCAGGTTGTCGATCATGATCCGCAGCAGCTCGCAGTCCCCCAGCATCTCCGCGCCCGCCGCGTCGTCCAGCAGCAGCGGCTCGATGAACACCGACTGCTGCCTCGCCATCGCCGAGCACGTCTCGATCGAGTCCATCACGACCTCGTTGAGGTCGCAGCGCTCCGCGTTGGCGATCGCCTTGCCCGCCCGCACCCGCGTCAGCGTCAGGAAGCTCTCGACCATCCGCCCCAGCCGCCGCATCTCGTCGGTCACGCTCTCCACGAAGCGCTTCTGGTCGGGCGTCAGACCAGTCCGGTCGATGGTCTGCGCCTCGGTCAGCAGCACCGCCACCGGCGTCTTGAGCTCGTGTGACACGTTGGAAATGAACCGGTCGTGCGCCACCAGCGCCGCCCGTAGTCGCCGCCTCGATTCTTCCAGCTCGTCCTGCAGCAGCGCCAGCTCCGGCACCGTCGAGCCCACGCTCACCGGCCGGTCAAGCTGCTCCGGAGACATCGCCCCCGTCAAATGCCGAAGCTGCCGGATCGGCCGGATGATCAACCCGCTGATCAGGTACCCCGCCACGCCCGCCGCGAGCACGCCCGCGGGGATCGTCATCATCAGCACCGACGAGAGCACCGACAGCACCGACGCCGATGAACTGTCCGACGCCGTCACCGTCAGCAGATATTCCGTCCCGCCCGCCCCGTACAGCCGCTGCACAAACGTCCGCGACTGCGCCAGCACCTGCCCCGCCCCCACCGTCCGCGGAGCACTGTCGCGCCACACGATGCTCTCACGGTGAGGACCGATCCAGCGCCGCACCTCGTCGCAGGCAGGCGGCTCGCTCCACGTGCTCAGCATCACCCGCCCCGGCTCCCGGGAAGGGATCACGTACATCGTCGCCATGTACGGCTCGTGCAGCGGCGTGTCCAGGTGCTCACGGCTCAGCTGGTTCCAGCGCGACTCGTCGAGCTCAAAGCCCGCCGAGCGAACCTCCGCAACGATCGCCGTCACCCGCGGCTGATACCTCGCGTCCAGGAAATCCTGCACCGAGACCCGCTGGTACAGCAGCACGATCACCGTCAGCGTCAGATGGATCACCAGCGCGATCGCCGCGATCCACAGCGTCAACCGCAGGCGCAGCGAGATCGGAGCCGCCAGCGACCGGGCAAGGACTGACGCATCGTGAAGGGCGGTCGTCATCAGGTCATTCCATCACGCCGAACCGGTACCCCATTCCTTTCACCGTATGAATCAGCTCCTGCGGGTAGCCACGGTCGGCCTTGCGACGAAGCGACGAGATGTACACATCGACCACGTTGCTCGTGGGCACAAAGTTCATGTCCCACACCTTCTCACCGATCTGCGTTCGGGTCAGCACGCGGTTGGGATTGCGCATCAGATACTCCAGCAGCGCAAATTCCTTCGTGCTCAGCTCGATCGATTCCTCACCGCGCTTGGCCATCCGCGAGTACAGGTCAAGCTCCAGGTCGTTGTACCGCAGGTGCCTCGCCTCCGAGGCCTCGCCGCGCCGCAGCAGCGCGCGGATCCTCGCCAAAAGCTCGTCGAATTCGAACGGCTTGGGAAGGTAATCGTCCGCGCCCGCGTCGAGCCCCTGCACCTTGTCGTCGGTGGAGCTCAGCGCCGTCAGCATCAGGATCTTCGCACGGCACCCGCGCCGTCGCAGGTTCCGGCACACCTCGATCCCGTCGCGGTCCGGGAGCATCAGGTCCAGCAGGATCACGTCGTGGGAGCCCGACGCCGCGGCGTCCTCCCCTTCGTATCCCGTGTGAGCAACATCCACCGCCAGACCGTGCTCGCGGAGCCCACGCTCCAGCGCAGACGCCATCTTCGGATTGTCCTCGATGACCATCACTCGCATGCACACTGCTCCTTCATGAAGCGACTCTCGCTCTTTCATTCTAACTCGTTCTCACCACCGTCCAAGTCCAAAGTACATGGAATGACCGTGAATGAAGGCTCTTTCATCTTGCGATCATCCCCCGGTCAACCCGCGGCACGACTCCACTCTCACAATGTCCGGCGCCGCCGTTGGCCCGACACACATACACACCCACAGCCCGCGCTGCTTGGAGAACACACAATGAAAAACGCATTCACACACCGCCGGGCATCCCTCGCCTGCGCCCTCTTCGCCGTTGCCGGCCTCGCCGTTGCCTCCGCCGCCGCACGTCAGGACCGCCGCGACGACCAGCCCCGCATTGATCGCCGCGACGACCACAACACCTCACGCGACTACGCCGCCGCCGGACGGGAATTCAGGTCGTACAAGTGGCTCAGCGGCGCCGACATCTACAACGCCAAGGGCGACCACATCGCCGACGTCTCCGACCTCATGATCAACCGCGGCTCCGGTCGCGTTGATTACGCCATCCTCAAGACCGGCACCACCCTGGGCATGGGCGGCAAGTCCATCGCCATCCCCTTCAACTCTCTCACCTGGGACGCTGGCAAAGAGCACTTCCTCCTCGATACTACCGAGGACAACCTCAAGACCTATCCCGAGTTCTCCCCCGAGAGCTGGGCCGGCCTGACCGATCTCAAGAACTCCAAGCCCAGCGCCCTGCGTGAGTGGCTCAAACGCGACCGCCCCAAGTACGGCGCCGATCCCTACGCCAGCCGCCTCGGCAACGCCGAGAAGCGCACCATCGAAGGCGAGATCGTCCGAATGGACCGCCGCGACACCGAGAACGGGGAGCAGGTCCTCGCCACCGTGAAGGACTCCTCCGGCAAGACCCACAAGGTGTGGCTCGGACCGTCGTGGTTCGTCAACGCGTCCAACAACGCCCCCGTCCGCGGAGACAAGGTGACCGTCGAAACCTACTACCTCGACCGCTCCAACCCCGACGACGCCGTCGTGGGCCGCTCCCTGACCCTTTCCGGCCGTGAGCTCGCCCTCCGCGACGCCCAGGGCGCTCCGATGTGGGACACCAGCTCCGGTCACAACCCTGCGAGCAACGAGCCCAATCCCGACAACACCGCCGACAGAAACACGCCCTCCGGCAACACCCCCGCCGGCACCGATCGCCGCGCCACCGACAGCGCCTACGACGCCGTGACCTGGCGCACCCTCCTCGCCAGCGAGCTCGTCGGCCGCAAGATCATGTGCCGCGGCGAGGAATGCGGAAAGGTCAATGACCTCATTGTCGACCGTCCCAGCGGACAGGTCGCCATGATCTCCATCGACCCCAACCAGAACTTCCTGGGCATCGCCGACACCAAGCACCTGGTCCCCTGGACCGTCACCAGCGTCTCAACCGACGGCACCGTCCGCATCGACGCCTCCAAGGACATGGTCCTCGCCAGCCCGCAGACTCCCTCGGATCTGACCAAGCTCAACAATGGAACCACCCCGGGCATGGTCTACAAGGCCTACGACGTTGATGCGCCCGACTTCAAGAGCAGCAGCCGTGATTGGCGCCGCACGCCCGACGGTGTGACGACCGCCATGAACTCCGACAACGCGTGGCGTCGCTCCGGCCCCATCCTTGCCGAGGTTCAGTCCGGCAAGGACCAGACGATCTCAGGTACCATCACCGACACCACCACCGTGAACTTCAAGGACGGCACCCCCGCCGCCAAGGCCCTGAAGGTCAAGACCTCCAGCGGCGAGGAAACGGTCCTGGTCGGCCCCGAGAACTATTCCATCAAGTCCGAAGAAGATGTCTGCCACAAGGGCGATCAGGTCTCGATCCAGGCCGTCAAGGTCCGCATCGACGGCAAGAGCTATCTCCTCGCCCGACAGCTCGAGTCCGGCGGAAAGTCCATGACCCTGATCGATTCCGGCAACTCCCCCATGTGGGACCGGCACTAAGAGGTCAGTATTACTGAAGTGATCTCGCCGCCAAGCACGTTTGGTACGACCCCCGGACGCGACCGCACACTCCTCTCGCGCCCTCCCAAATCCCAAGGCGACGTCATCACCAGGCAGCGGACAAGGGCAGGGCCACACGGCCCTGCCCTTGTCATTGGCCTCGAAAAACTCCCAGCCGGCAAAATCCCTGATGAGGATGGATTCATGCTGTTTTCACTGCCACGGACGGTCTTGTTCCGCAATCTCCCATAGAACCGCGGAAGTTTCCGCATTCATGGAAAGGAACCTCATGAACAGCAGCACCATCAATTCCGTCCGCCCCCACGCCGATCGTCGCCGCCTGGTGATCCTCGCCGCCACCTTCACCGCTCTGGCCGGCTCCCTGGCCCTCCAGGCCTGCAACACCACCGAGGGCGTGGGCAAGGACATCAAGTCCGCCGGCAAGGGCATCGAAGAGGCCGCTTCCGACGCCAAGGACTGATTACCGCCCGTGCCCGTGCGCGGCGCGAGACCCGCGATTCCCACAATCTTCCCGAAGGAGTTCCCACATGCTGTACTACGCCCTGGTCTTCTTCATCATTGCCCTCGTCGCGGCGGTGTTCGGATTCGGCGGCATCGCCGCCGGCGCCGTCTCGATCGCCCAGATCCTCTTCTTCATCTTCCTGGTCCTCTTCATCATCTCCCTCATCATGGGCCTCGTGCGGCGCGGATCCTCGGGAACGTCCGTCAAGCTCTAGGACCGATCCGGGGCCCCGCCACGTGGGGCCCCGCGGTGGACGTCGCCTTGACCGGCCCCTCCACCTTTCCGGCCGGGCAGCTCCGCCCGCAGGGCTCCCGAGTGAAAGTGCGTCCATGAGTCGAATCCCCATACATCCGATCGGCCGCAGGCAAGAAAGTGGAGCCGGACGCGCCATGCAACTTTCATGCAGCACCGGAGTGGCCGTCACCAGCGTGATCTGCCTGATCACGGGCTACCTCGCCTTCTCGCGCTCCCACAGCGGCGGCGTGGACGGCCTTGACATCCTCTTCCTGCTCTCCCTCTGCGGCTTTCTCGTCTGCACCATCGGCCTCCTGGTGGAATTCGCTCGCTCCTCCCTCTCCGGCTCCGCCTTCCCCAGCGGAAAGAACGACGCCGCCCCGTCCCACCACACCCTCTCCACGCCCCCGCACTCCCCCAATTCCATGAAGCACGATTCACCGGACGATCAGCCGATCGTCATGCGCGAAGCACATCGATAGAACACACGCGTCGCTCGAGAGCGGGGGCACGGAGCCCCTGGATTCCCCGCGACGCTCTGAAAAACGAAGGGAACCGAACCATGCGTCAGATCTCAAGCAACGGCCGCGCGACCGCCAAGAAGTCCGCCGACCCCGTCGCCGTCCTCACCAGCGACATCGCCGCCATCAAACGCGACATCTCCCACCTCATCGGCGCCGGCGCGGGCGCCGTCACCGGCAAGGCCCGTGAAACCATGTCGCGCCTCGGCGAAGAAGCCCAGGAGCTCGCCGGCCAGGCCAAAGAACGCTACGAGGAAGCCCACGAGACCCTCGCCAAGACAGCCGCCGCTCGCCCCGTCGCCACCATCGCCGTCTCCGTCGCCGCAGGCATGATCCTCGGCAAGGTGCTGGGCATGATGATGCGCCGCGGCTCGGCCGACTGATCAACCCGCCGCGTGCACCCGCACGCGGCATACCGCGCCAAGTGTCGAGGGGAACAACGTGAGCATCTCTACCAACCCACAACCCAGCGGTTCCACGCCGTCGCGGCTTCTGGGGGCAATTGCCCTTCGAGCCGCGGCGGCGCTATGCGCAGCCGCCGGCCTCGTCACCCTTCTCGTCCTCACCTACTCCATCACGTACACCTACTTCGGCCACCCCGCCGCCCTGGGCGCCCTCGCCGGCGCGTTCACCCTGCTTGGCCTGAGCTTCTGGCTCACCGCCAAGAGCCTCTCCGCCCGCATGGCACGGGAACAGGAGCTGATCGAGGCCCGCAAGGCCCTCGAGCGCGAGCAGGAAGCCCGCCAGCAGGAAGAGGAGTCCTTCGCGTCGGGCATCCCTGATCTTGGACCCTGGATCCGGCTCCTCACCGCCGCCTTCCCCGCCCTCACAGCGATGATCGCCGTCTTCGGGCCCATCCGCATCGTGCGCGTCGCGATCCGCGCCTACACCGCCTGGAAGGCTTACCAGTCGATGCGCCAGGCGACCCAGAGTCCTGCGCAGCAGCCCGCCTCAGCCCCGCAGGCCCCCGACCACGCCGCCGCCGCAAGCTCAGTATGAGCAGCGATTCACGCCCGATTCACCCCTCCAACCCGTCCGGTTCGCACCGGAAGATCGACACGGATGCTTCAGCGGGCAGGTGCGTCACCCGCCCCCACCACCACGCATCCTGTCAGGAGATTGTGATCATGGCAAACAACCCCAACACGACCCCCGGCGGTCGCAATGACTCGTCCTCGAAAAACTCCGGCCGCGAGATCGAGGCTCCCGACACGCACCGTTCCGACACGACCGATGCGAGCATGGGCGGTAAGTCCCAGGCCGGCTCCAAGGACCAGAACCGCACCTCTCAGGCCCCCCAGGCCGGTGCGCAGAACTCCGGTCAGGGCCAGGCCGGCAGCCAGAACAAGCCCGGCGCCAGCGCAACCCAGTCGAGCCAGGCCGGTCAGTCCTCCAAGCCCGCCCCCGGCCGGCAGATGGACGACGAAGAGACCAACGACGACAGCGAAACCCCCGCGGGCGCAGGCCGCAACGCCAGCACCGGCGAGAAGGACAAGAACCAGAACGCCGCCCAGCAGGACAAGTCCCAGGCCGGCAGCGGCATCGCCGGGGCCGCCAACAAGGGCGCCGACAAGGCCGGTGATCAGAAGCAGTCCGGCAAGACCGGTCGCTGATCGGACCGCACAAGCCCTCCTCCTCAATTGACGAGAGACGCGGAGAGGCGGCCGGGTTGCGCAGCCCGCGCACCCCGTCCGCCCACCCGCAAGAACAGGCCTCTTCTCACACGCGACTATCCAACTCCCACGACTCAGGACGATTCAGCATGAAATCAAGCAAGCTTCATTCACTGCGTGACCTGCTCATCCACCAGATGAAGGACATCTACTACGCCGAGAAGCAGGTCTACAAGGCCCTGGGCAAGCTCGCCAAGACGGCGACCAACGAGAACCTCCGCACGGCCTTCGTCAACCATCGCGAAGAGACCGCCACGCACATCACACGCCTCGAGCAGGCATTCAGCGCCATGGGAATTCCCGCCAAGGCCGTGAAGTGCCCGGCGATCGAGGGCCTCATCACCGAAGCCAACGAGCTGGTCGAGGAATCCGCGGAACCGGGCGTCATGGACGCCGCCCTGATCGCCTCCGCCCAGCGCGTCGAGCACTACGAGATCGCCGCCTACGGCTGCATCCGCAGCTTCGCCGAGAAACTCGGCCTCTCCAAGGTCGTCAAGCTCGCGCAGCAGACCATCCAGGAAGAGGGCGCTGCCGACCAGCTCCTCACCCAGATCGCAGAATCCGCCGTCAACGCGGCGGCCGTTGAATCGGACGTCGAGACCGCGGTCTGATCGGATCCGCGGCCCTTTGACCTCCCGCAACCCGTCGTTCGAGAATGACGGGCTTGCATTCGGCTGACGATGCGTGCGGCAGGGATCGGCCCTGCCGCACGCCGCAACCAGGCCTCGACAACCCTGCCCCCCTCCACGGCCCGGATCGGCGAGATCGTCTCGCTGATCCGGGCCTAATTTTTTCTTACAGGATCGGGCTGATCGCCCGCGCCATCCGGCAGCCGAACCGGTGCATCCGCGTCATCCTCAGCACGTGCTCCAGCTTTACCTGCGCCGAGCGCGCAAAGTCCCGCTCCAGCATCCCCTCCACCGACTTCGCAAACGCCTCATCCGGCACCACCGCCGTCACCTCAAAGTTGATCCGCATCGAACGGTTGTCCATGTTCGCCGTCCCCACCGCCGCCACGTCGTCCGCCAGGATCACCTTCTGGTGCAAAAAACCCGGGGAGTACAGCCACACCCCGATCCCCGAGCCGATCATCTCCTGGAAGTACGACCGCCCCGCGAGCGTGGTCAGTAAGCTGTCGGCCTTCCGCGGCGTCAGCACCCGCACATCCACCCCGCGCATCGCCGCCAGCTGCAGCGAATTGAGCACGAACTCATCGGGCACAAAGTACGGCGTCGCGATCCACAGCCGCTTGCGCGCACTGTTGATCAGCTGCCCGAACAGCAGCGCCCCCGTCTCCAGCTCGTCCGCCGGCCCCGAGGGATAAATCAGCACCGGCCCGCCGCCCTCCACCGCCCTGGGCTTCCACTCCAGTGACTCGGGAACATTCCGCTGCGCCCAGTACCAGTCCTCCAGAAACACCATCTGCAGGCACTGCACGCTGGGCCCCTCCAGCACCGCGTGCGAGTCGCGCCACGGCCCGATCTCCTCGTCCTTGCCCCGGTACTCATCCCCGATGTTGATCCCCCCCACCAGCCCCAGCCGCCCGTCCACCACCGCAATCTTGCGATGGTTGCGGAAATTCAGCCGAAGGAACTTCCGGCGCCTTCTCGACTGCGTCCGGAATCCCGTGCACCGGCACCCCGCCCGCGACAGCGTCTCGATGTACGCGTTGTCCAGGTTCACGCACCCCAGCTCGTCGTACATGAAAAACACTTCCACCCCGCGCTGCCGCGCCGCCAGCAGCCGCTTCTGCAGCTCCTGCCCTGTCCCGTCGTTGCGGTAGATGTAAAACTCCACCATTACGTACCGCGCCGCGCTGTCGATCTGACGGAACAGCTCCGCGTACATCGCGTCCCCGTCGATCAGCAGCCCCACACGGTTCCCCTTCGTCAGCGGGAGCCGCCCCAGCCTCACCAGCGACCGCAGCTCCGCATGCTCGGAGATCTCCACGTGCGGCTTCACCGCCTCCAGGTACTCCTGCATGCTCTTGTCCAGCAGCCGCAGCCCCTTGCGCCGCGCCCGCACATACCCCAGGAAACGCCGCTCCCCGAAGATCATGTACAGCGGCACCGAGATCGGCGGGATCAGGATCAGCGCAAGCCACCACGCCGTGACGCCCTGCGCCGTCCGCCCGTGCATGATCACGTCCACGGCGAACACAATCCCCACCACCCATATCAGTGCTGCTGCGACGGCGAGAATACGCGCCTCCTCCGGTAAACCATCCCCCGAACCACTCCCATGGACACCGGAGCTTATCGCCCGAACCGAAAGAGCTTCGCCGCCGCCGCCGATTCGTCCCCAAGCTCCACCCCGCGATCCCCCGCCCGGATCATCTCCGGCACCAGCCTCCCCGCCACCGCTCCCAGCGTGATCCCGTTGCCCCCAAACCCCAGGGCGCACAGCACCCGCGGGTCATTCCCCGGCGTCCCGATATACCCAAGGCCGTCCTTGGTCCTCCCGAACGTTCCCGCCCAGCAGAACGCCGCCTCCAGCGCGATCCCCGGCACCAGCCCCCGAAATCGCTCCAGAATCTTCCTCCCCTTCTCGTCGATCAGCGCATCCCGCGCCCCCGCGTTCTCAAACGGCTCATCCTCCCCTCCCACCATCAAGCGCCCGCCCCCCACCGGCCTCGCGTACAGATACGCCTCCGCGTACTCCCAGATCAGCGCCCCCTCCGGCCACGCGAACTCCTCCGCGCACGGCTCGGAAATCAACGCGTACGTCGAGTGCAGCGTCACCACGTCCTCCGGAATCATCAGGCTCGTCTCGTAGCCGCACGCCAGCACCATCCATCGCGCTCGCACCACCCCGCCCCGGTCCGTCCCCGCCTCCAGGCACCCACCCCGTCGCTCCACCGCCGTCACCCGCGTCCGGTCCCGCACCATCCCGCCCGCCGCCGACACCCGCCCCAGCAGCCCGTGCGCCAGCCGGTACGGATCCAGCCTCGCCGCGACGTCCGACACGATCCCTCCCGCCCCGTGCACGCCCCACGCCTCCCTGAGCTCCCCCGCGTCAAGCCACCGCACGCCGAGCCCCGCCTCGCGCCTCGCCCCGCATTCACGCCGCAAAAATTCCGCCCCCTCCCCATCCCTCGCCACCTGCAGCGAAGGCCCGCGCTCAAACCCGCACGCGGAGGCGTGAGAGACCCGCTCCAGTTCCGCAATCGCCTCCAACCCCAGCCGGTACGCCCGCCGCGCACCCTCAACCCCGATCATCTCCCCCAGCTCCAGCAGCGGCACATCGATCTCATATTGCAGCAGCGCCGTGCTCGCCGACGTCGATCCCGCCCCGATATCCCGCCGGTCCAAGACCACCACGCGCAGCCCCGCCTCCGCGCACCCGTGCGCCACCAGCGCGCCGGTGATCCCCGCGCCCACCACCAGTACATCGCAGTCAACATCCTGCTCCAGCGGCGGCGCCACCGAAATCAATCCAGACGCCAGCGGCCAGTACGGATCTCCACCGTGCAGCTTCATGCAGTGCCTCGCCGGTGGAATCCCCCAACCCCTGCCACCTCCCCCATAAGGGGGCTTTGACATGAGGATGGATTCATCATCTGTTCAGCAGGATTGCACCCCAGGCGGCGAAGATACTCATGTCAACAGGGCGGTCATCCACCGCATCGCCAGCCTCCTCCCCCACGCGAGGAACGGCAGAAAGGTAGCGAAGTTTACCATGCTCTTCTCCATCTTGGGAATCCTGATCCTCATCCTCGACATCATCGCGATCATCAGCGTGCTCGGCAGCAACGCCTCAGTCCTCGCCAAGCTGCTCTGGGTTGTGATCATCCTCGCCCTCCCCGTGCTGGGCATGATCCTGTACTTCCTGCTCGGACCGGGCGCCAAGTCGTCCTCCCTGCAGTCCTGAAAAACCCGCAGCACTTCCCACGCTCTCCGTCATCCATGGAGGATTCACACATGACTACCGCCAACGTGCCCGCCGAATCGATCGTCCGCCAGACCCTCTCGGCACACATCGACCAGACCACCTGCCTCCACCTCGTCAGCCGCGTCCGCGCCGGCAGCGTCGACGCCCAGCGCCAGCTCATCGAAACCTGCCTCCCCCTCATCGAGCGCATCGCCCGCCTCTGCTCCACCCGCATGATCGGCGCCGATGAACTCATGTCCGAAGGCGCCATCGCCCTCCTCCAGGCCGCCCGCAGCTACAACTCCGCCACCGGCACGCCCTTCGCCGCCTACGCCGCCACCTGGATCCGCCACGCGATGCGCCACGCCGCCCGCGACACCCGTCAGACCATCCGCGTCTCCGGACGCGTCCAGGCCAAGCTCAACCGCGTCTGGGCCGCCGCCCGCCAGATCGAAAGCACCACCGGCCAGCGCCCCTCCGCCACGGAGATCGCCAAGATCGCCAAGCTCTCCGTCGCCGAGGTCCACACCGCCCTTGAACGCCGCGGCGCCTCGGTCATCTCCATCGACCAGCCCCAGCCCGGACACGACGCCCCCACGCCCCTCGCCGGCCACGATCAGCCCGTCACCTCCGTCGAGGAAACCCTCAGCAACACCACCCGCGTCCGCAGCATGCTCCAGAACATGCCCTCCGACGAGCGCGCCCTGGTCATCCGCCGCTTCGGCCTCGACGAGAAGACCCCCGCCACCATCCGAGACCTCTCCCGCACCATGGGCATGGCCCCCCGCCAGGTCCAGTGCGCCATCGAGCGTGCCATGCACCGCATGCGGTCCATGGCCGAGGCCTGAGCCGCACCGTCCCGCCGCAAGCTCTGACCGCCCGCCCCGCGAAGCCCCATCTCGTGCCTCCCCACGAAAGGTTCACCTCCACATGTCGTACAACGATCCCACCGATTTCGGCAGCGGACCCAGGACCGGGTCGACCACTCCGGCCACCCACGCCAACAAGGATCCCATCACCAATGAGCCCGGGGCGCACCCCGTGGGCGCGGGCGTCGGAGCCGGCGTCGGCGGAACCATCGGCGCGGTCGTCGGAGCGGTCGCGGGTCCCGTGGGCGTCGTCAGCGGCGCGGCCTTGGGCGGCGCGCTCGGCGGGGTCATCGGCAAGAACGCTGCCGAGGTCATCAACCCCACCACCGAGCTCGAGTACTGGCGCTCCCAGTTCGACTCCCGCCCCTACGGCTTCGGTCGCCGCTTCGAGGACTTCCAACCCGCCTACCACGCCACCGTCGAAGCCTTCAAGACCAACCCCAACTGGTCCTACGACCACATCGAAGGCCGCCTGCGCGGCGACTGGCTCAATCGCCGCGGCGCCTCCTCCCTCGAGTGGGCCGACGTCCGCGACGCGAGCAAGGACGCGTGGGATCGTCTCCTCCAGCGCGCCCAGAACCTGACCTCCGCAACGCACAACGACTCCATCTCCCCCGCCCGCGCCGCCGAAGAACGCGCCGCCGAGGAATCCAACACCGTCGTCCGCGAGCTCAATAACAGCATCGCCGGCTACCGCAGCGCCGTCGAAAAAGTCGACAACCCCACCTATCGCGCCGCCCTGCGCGAGTTCGTCTCCGAACGCGAACGCTTCATCGCCGAGCTCAAGCCCCTGATCACCCAGCGCGGCGAAACCCCCACCGATTCCGGCAGCGTGATGGGCGCCGTGCAGCGCAGCTGGATGGCCCTCACCTCCGCCCTGGGCGGCGGAGACGCCGCGATCGTCACCGCCTGCGAACGTTCCGAAGATTCCGTCGTCAAGGCCTACGAGGACGCCCTCGACAGCGAGAAGCTCACTCCCCAGATCCGCGACGTCATCACCCGCCAGTACACGCAGGTCCGCCGAGCCCACGACCTCGTCAAGGCCTGGCGTGACCAGTACCAGGTCACCTGAGCAATGCCCCCCTCACGACGCAGCGCCGGGCATTCCGCCTGGCTGCGTCTTTCTGAAGCTCGCGCTTCATGGACCACGTCGCCGCTCACGCGGCGACGTTGTTCATTTTTGAAAGATCACCGCCGCCCGCGACTCACTTCTTCGGCTTGCTCTCCGCGTCCACAAACGGCAGCGGGGAGAGCTCCACCGTCGGGTTGCGCTGCGCAAAGTGCCGCAGACCCCACTCGTCCACGAACAGCACCACCTTCATGTCGTCCCGGTCCGTCGCGTGCGCCGCGTCCATCGGCAGCTCCGGCAGCCAGTCCGGATCCGCGTCCGCCTTCCGCCACCACCGCACGATCGTCCAGCGCGAATTTTCCAGCCGCGAATCCGCCCCGTACTCCGATTTCAGCCGGTACTGCACCACCTCAAACTGCAGCGGACCCACCGCCGCCAGCAGCTGCGTCTTCACCTGCCCCGCCCCCACGTTCAGCAGCTGCACCACGCCCTCCTGCAGCAACTGCTCCACACCCAGCCGGAACTTCTTGGAGTTCGCCGGCTGCGGGTTGTGCAGGTACGCGAAACACTCGGGCGTGAACCGCGGGATTTCGTCGTACACGATCGTCCGGTCCTCGGTCAGCGTGTCACCGATCCGCAGCACGTCGTGACCCACCATCCCCACCACGTCCCCCGCCCGACCATCCTCCACCGTCTCACGCTGCTGCCCGAACAGCTTCTGCGCGTTCGACAGCCGGATCCGCGTCCCGCTCTGCGCGTGGATCACCGTCATCTCACGCGTAAACGACCCCGACACGATCCGCACGAACGCGATCCGGTCACGGTGCCGAGGGTCCATGTTCGCCTGGATCTTGAACACAAACCCGCTGAACGTCGGATCCTCGGGCTGGATGATCCGGTCACCCGCCCGCTTGGGCCCCGGCCCCGCCGAGTGCGCCAAAAACCCGTCCAGCAGCAGCTGCACCCCGAAGTTGTTCATCGCGCTGCCGAAATACACCGGCGTGATCTCCCCCGCCAGCACGCGGTCGGTCTCGAACGTCTCCCCCGCCCCGTGCAGCATCTCGATCTCGTCCCGCGCCTTCTCAAACACCTCCGCGTCCAGCTTCCCCCGGATCGCCGGGTCATCGATCCCCAGCACCTCCACCGGCGCCGCGTACGAACCGTGCGGCGTCCGCTCGAACAGGTGCACCCGCTTGCTCAGCCGGTCGTACACCCCGCGGAAGCTCGGCCCCGACCCCAGCGGCCAGTTCACCGGAAACGCCCCGATCCCCAGGACCTTCTCAAGCTCGTCCAGCAGCTCCAGCGGCTCGCGCGTCGGCCGGTCGCACTTGTTCATGAACGTGAAGATCGGCACCCCGCGCCGCCGACACACCTCAAACAGCTTGCGCGTCTGCGGCTCGATGCCCTTGCCCGCGTCGATCACCATCACCGCCGCGTCCACCGCCGTCAGCACGCGGTAGGTATCTTCCGAGAAGTCCTTGTGCCCCGGCGTGTCCAGCAGGTTGATCCGGTACCCCGAATAGTCAAACTGCAGCACCGTCGAGCTGATCGAAATCCCGCGCTGCTTTTCCAGCTCCATCCAGTCGCTCGTCGTCGACCGCTGGTGCTTCCTCGCCGTCACCGACCCCGCCAGCGCCACCGCGCCGCCGTACAGCAGCAGCTTCTCCGTGAGCGTGGTCTTGCCCGCGTCGGGGTGAGAAATGATCGCAAAAGTGCGCCGCGGGGCCGTGGAACCAGGGTTCGTCATGGATGCCTTTCCGTCCTCAGGGCCAGATCTGTAGGCACCCCGTCCCCCCCACGCCCCTCGCCCCACAATTTGCCGCCTTTTGCCCCTTTGCCCTATTTGCCCTTATTTACCGCCACCCCCGCCCCCTGCGTCAACCCCTCCGCCCCTCCCACCACCACTTCCTGAACATCGAACGCCCCCAGCACCTCCACCATCCCGTCCCGCTCCTCACCCGTCTGCACGACGTGCGCCACGGCCTTGCCGTCCTTCACGCTGAAAATCCGCCGCACCCCCGCGAAGCTCACCACCGCCTCCTTGGGAACCTGCGGGATGTTCTCCTCCACCCCGATCACCACCGCCACCCGAGCAAAACCGCCCGGCTTGAGCCGACCCTGCGGGTTGGCGATCTCGATCTCCACCTCAAACGTCCGCGTCCTTGAATCGATCCGGGGCGCCACCCTCGCCACCACCCCCGCGAACGACTCCGCGAACGCGTCCACCTTCACCGTCGCCTTCTGCCCTTGCACCACCCGCCCCATGTACTGCTCAGGCACCTGCCCACGGAACTTCAGCACGTCCGAGGCGACGATCCTCGCCACCGCCTGCCCGACCGACACGATCTCACCCAGCGAGACCAGCCGCTCCGCGACCCGGTACGTGATCGACTCCCCCGACATCGGCGTGGGCGCCCGGATCGCCGTGTCGTCCAGCTTCTGCTGCGCACTCGCGATCACCGCCGCCTGCGTCTTGGCCTCCGCCAGCGTCGCCTCCGCGTTCAGCCGCTCCACCTCCGCGCTGCGCATCGAAACTTCCGACTGCGTCCGGATGTCGTCAAAGTCCTGCTGCGACAGCAGCGGCGGCTTCTGCTCGTACAGCGAGCGCGCCCGCTCCATCTTCGCCGCCGCATTCGCCGCCTCCGCCCGCGACCTCACCACCGTCGGCACTTTCGAAGCGTCAAAGTCCTCTCCCGGCATCTCCTTCAGCCCCAGCTTCGCCAGCGCCGCCTTCAGCGCCGACTCCCGCTCCGCCAGCGCGAGCCGGTATTCCGTCCGCTCCACCTGCACCACCACGTCCCCGCTCTTGGCGACGTCGTCCACGTCACGCACGATCTCCGTCACCCGCCCCGCCACCTTCGCCGACAGCGTCGCCTCTTCCCGCCCAAACAGCGTTCCCGTCAACTGAATCCGGCGTTCCAGCGGCGTCCGCACCACGGGCCCAAGCTGAACCTCCACCGGCGCCGCGGCCGGCCGGCCTGCCTCCACCGCGCCCCCGGCCCTCCGGCATCCCTGCACACCCCCCGCGGCCGCGATCACCGCGAGCAAGAGCCCCATCAAAACCCAAGCGTGCTGCGCCGAAGACTTCATGCTCGCGTGCTCCAGAGGAGGAACCTTCCAACCGCATGGCCCGTAGTATAATACCGACCGGTCGGTTTTGATTTACGCCCCCACGCCCTGACATGTTCCCTTCTCCCGGCCTCCCCGATGCAGAAACCCAGCGAGCACAAACGCGAAGCCATCTTTAACGCCGCCGCCCACCTCTTCGCCACCCGACCCTTCCACGAGGTCCGCCTGGAGGATATCGCCCAGGAAGCCCACGTCGGGAAGGGCACCCTCTACGTCTACTTCAAGAGCAAGGAAACCCTCTACCTCGCCCTGGTCCGCAACGGCTTCCAGCAGCTCGTGAAGCGCCTGCGTGAAAGGCTCTCCCCCGGCCCCGACCAGAGCGTCCAGCGCCTCGGAATCGTCGCAGGCGAACTCGTCGCCTTCGCCTTCACGTTACCGGACCTCTACCGCGTGATGCGCACCCGAATCCTCACCCCCGAGGATCCAGAACTCCAGGAGGCCCGCCGCGAACTCGCCGCCCTCATCGAATCCGTTCTCCGTGAAGGAAACGACCGCGGTGAGTTCGACGATCCACGCCCCGACATGACCGCCCAGTACATGCTCTCCTTCGTCCGCGGCGTCCTGCTCTACCCACCCCCAGACCTCACCCCCGACATGCTCCGCGACCACCTCGTGCGCGTGATCCACCGCGGCATCGCCAAGGGAGTGTGCGCGTGACCATCCCCGCGGCGCGTTCCGCATCCTCCCAGATACTTCGAATGACCGCGACGCTCGCCGCCCTCGCCGGCTGCGGCCTCTTCCACGCCTGCGCCGTCGACCAGGAGGCCGAAGTCCAGACCTACCGCCAGGTCACCCAGCTCACCCCGCCCCCGGTCTTCACCTCCGGCCAGCCCCTCACGCTGGTCGACGCCGTCCTCCTCGCCAACGCCTACAACGAGCGCCTGGGCATCGAGGGTGAACGCTACCTGCAATCCCTCATCGAACGCCAGCGCCGCGCCGCCGCCCTCCTCCCCACCCTCGACCTCGCCGGCACCCTCAACCTCCGCGAGAACACTGCCCAGGGACGCGTCGCCGCCTTCGACGGCGGCTTCAATGCCCAGTACCAGTTCTTCACCGGCCTCTCCGACCTCCGCAACGTCGACGCCGGCGCCGCCGACGCCCGTGCTCGCCGCTGGCTCCTGCTCGACCTGCGCGAAGTCCTCATGCTCGAGACCGCCCGCGCCTACTACAGCGTCCTCCAGGCCGAACGCCTCGTCAGCGTCCTGGAGTCCTCCGCCCTCGTCCAGCAGGAACGTCTCCGCGACAGCCGCGGACGTCTCGCCGTCGGTTTCGCCCGCCCCCTCGACGTCGCCCAGATCGAATCCCAGGCCTCACAGACCCAGGTCACCCTGCTCGACGCGCAGAACTCCGTCGCCCGCTCACGCTCCGCCCTCACCCTCCTCACGGGAGTCGAAGCCCACGCCAGTCCTCTCACCGATGGACTCGACCCCGCCGCGACCTCTCCCGAACTTCCCGACCTGCTCTGGGTCGCGTACCACACGCGTCAGGATCTCCTCGCCGCCCGCTCCGGCGCCGACTCCGCCCGCCTGCTCGTAGACGCGAACATCGGCCGCTACTACCCCTCCATCGGCCTCAATCTCGACTATTTCCTCATCCGCGAATCCACGCCCCGCGATCTCGATCTCTCCTCCCTCATTTCCCTCAACCTGCCGATCTTCTCCGCGGGCCTGATCGAGGCCGACGTGCGCGACTCCTGGTCCCTCTTCCGCCAGCGCGTGCTCGAATACTCCGCGATCCGCCGTCAGATCCGCCGGGACGTCGAGACCGCCCGCGCCGACCTCGAAGCCTCGCGCCAGCGCGTCGTCGAGCTTGCCGCCCAGGTCAACGCCGCGACCGAAGCACTCCGCCAGGCCGAGGCCGCCTACGACGCCGGCGTCGGCACCAACCTCGAGCGTGTCTCCGCGCAGGACCAGCTCCTCAGCGCCCAGCTCCGCCAGGCCAGTGAAGAGTTCACCTTCAAGCTCTCCTCCCTCGTCCTGGAGCGTGCCTGCGGCCGCCTGACCCAGAGCCTCACATCCGACGCCAATCCCGCGAGCGAACCGCGTGAGGACGAAGCCTCCCCGCCCACCTCCCCCTTCATCCAGCTCCCGCCCGCCGCGGGCGCGGCGCCTTCCACGCCAACCCAGCCCGCCACGCCCCACTGATGACCCCGCCCGCACGGAGATCCCCGCGTGCAGAAGCTCGCTGAAATTTGCATCAAGAGGCCCGTCTTCGCCGCGATGCTCGTGCTCGCCATGGTCGTCGTCGGCGCGGTCGCCTTCTCCAAGCTCGGCGTGGATCGCCTCCCCTCGGTCGACCTCCCCACCGTCAACGTCCGCACCACCCTCCCCGGCGCTTCACCCGAGGAAGTCGAAACCCAGGTCTCCCAGCCCCTCGAAGAGGCGATCAACACCATCGAAGGCATCGAGGAACTTCGCTCCATCTCCGGACAGGGCACCTCCCTCGTTCTGGTCACCTTCAGCCTCGACCGCAACATCGAGGCCGCCGCGCAGGACGTCCGCGACCGCGTCGCCGCCGCCATCCGCCGCCTCCCCGACGACACCGAGCCCCCGGTTGTCTCCAAGTTCGACAACGATTCCAGCCCCGTCATGACCCTCGCCCTCTCCGGCCAGCTCAGCATCCGGGAGCTCACCGAGATCGGGGACAAGATCGTCAAGCCCGACCTTGAGCGTTCCGAGGGCGTCGGCGAGGTCGCCATCGTCGGCGGGCTCGAGCGCACCGTGAACGTCTGGGTCGATGCGAGCAAGCTCGCCGCCTACGGCCTGCCCATCACCACCGTGCGCGACGCTCTGGTCCGCCAGAACTCCGACGTCCCCGGCGGCAACGTCACCGGCCCCGTGCGGGAGCAGGTCCTGCGCACCATGGGCCGCCTCACCGACCCCGCCGCCTTCAACGACATCATCATCTCCGTCGTCAACGGCACCCCCATCCGCGTGCGCGACATCGGCTACGCCGAGGACGGCACGCGTGAGCAGCGCAGCGCCTCCCGCCTCGACGGCAAACCCGCCGTCTCCCTGGAGATCCGCCGCCAGTCCGGCGCCAACACCGTCGCCGTCATCGAGTCCGTCAAAAAAGCCCTCGAACCCCTCCGCGCCCAGATGCCCGAGGGCGTCCGCCTCGAGATCATCCGTGACCAGTCCACCTACATCTACGCCGCCCTCCACGAGATCGAGACCCACCTCATCCTGGGCTCCATCCTCGCCTGCCTGGTCGTCATGGCCTTCATGCGCTCGTGGCGATCCACCATCATCGCCGGCATCGCCATCCCCGCGTCGGTCGTCTCCACCTTCGCCGTGATGTGGATGCTCGACTTCACGCTCAACAGCGTCACCATGCTCGCCCTGGTGCTCATGGTCGGCATCGTCATCGACGACGCCATCGTCGTGCTCGAGAACATCTTCCGCTTCGTCGAGGAAAAGCACCTCTCACCCATGGAAGCCGCACGCCGCGGCACCGCGGAGATCGGCCTGGCCGTCCTCGCCACCACCCTCTCCCTGGTCGTCATCTTCGTCCCCGTCTCCTTCATGTCCTCCATCTCCGGTCGCTTCCTCTACCAGTTCGGCGTCACCGCCGCCGTCGCCGTCCTGGTCAGCCTCATCGTCTCATTCACCCTCACCCCCATGATGTCCGCCCGCATGCTCAAGCCCAGCGCCCCGGGCCACGGCGCCCACGGCTCGCGCGGCGGCTTCTACGCCCTCATC
Organism: Phycisphaerales bacterium; assembly: GCA_044226385.1. Lineage (GTDB taxonomy): Bacteria > Planctomycetota > Phycisphaerae > Phycisphaerales > UBA1924 > JAEUJB01. The sequence continues at coordinate 50,402 of JBGAHA010000004.1, read as the reverse complement.
GACCGCCTCTACGAACGCATGCTCCGCCTGGTCATGCGCTTCCGCTGGATCACCGCCGCCCTCGCCCTGCTCATCATGTTCGCCTCCGTCCCCCTCTACTCCCTGCTCAAGCAGGATTACCTCCCCAGCGACGTCGACGAGGCCGAGTTCACCGTCAACGTCAACGGCCCCGAAGGCTCCAGCTTCGAAGCATTCGACACCGCCGTGCAGTCCATCGAGGCCGACATCCGCGCCCACCCCGCCGTCCGCACCGTCCTCTCCTCCATCGGCGGATCCTTCCTCGGCCAAGTCAACCGCGGCGACATCTACGTCCGCATCGCCCCCCACGAAGAACGCCTCTTCTCAATCGGCCGGCTCTGGACCGAAACTCTCAAGGGCAACCCCCTCGCCGCCTTCAAGGGCAACTACTCCCAGGCCGACGTCATGCAGTCCCTCCGCAAGTCGCTCCGCAAATACCCCGACATCCGCCTCTCCGTCCGCAGCTTCGCCGCCTTCAACATCGGCGGCGGAAACTTCGACATTGACCTGGCGATCCGCGGCCCCGAGCTCTCCGCCCTCGCCGCCTACACCGAAACCCTCCGCACCAAGTCCCTCGAAATGGGCGGACTCCCCGACATCGATACCACCCTCAAACTCACCAACCCCGAACTGCGCGTCACCATCGACCGGGAACGCGCCGCCGACCTGGGCGTCTCACCGCAGGACATCGGCTCCGCCCTCCGCGTGCTGGTCGGCGGGGACGACGAGGTCACCCGCTTTCGCGACCCCGCCACCAGCGAGGATTACGACGTCCAGCTCCGCCTCATCCCCCAGGACCGCGTCGATCCCGGCTCCCTCCCAGAGCTCCTGGTCCCCGGCCGCGGCACGGGACCCGCCGTCGTCGAGCTCCGCAGCATCGCCACCATCGAGCCCGCCACCACCGCCGCCCGCATCGACCGCCTTGATCGCCAGCGCGCCGCCAACGTCCGCGGATCCGTCGGACCCGGCTTTGCCCTCTCCGACCGACTCGCCGCCCTCCGCGCCGAGGTCGACAAGCTCGATCTTCCCCCCGCCTACTCCGTCCGCACCCTGGGCCGCGGCCGCGAGCTCGAGCGCACCTTCGGAGAGTTCCTCATCGCCTTCTCACTCTCCCTGGTCTTCATGTACATGATCCTCGCCGCCAACTACGAAAGCCTCGTCCACCCCCTCACCATCCTCCTCTCCATCCCCCTCTCGGTCCCCTTCGCTTTCATCTCCCTCTGGGCCCTGGGCGGCTCGCTCAACCTGTATTCCGCCCTGGGCATCCTCGTCCTTTTCGGGGTCGTCAAGAAGAACTCGATTCTTCAGGTCGACCACATGAACCACCTCCGCTCCCAGGGCATCCCCCGCCTCGACGCGATCATCCAGGGAAACCGCGACCGCCTCCGCCCAATCCTCATGACCACACTCGCTCTGGTCGGCGGCATGCTCCCCCTCGCCCTGGGCGCCGGACCCGGCGCGGAAGAGCGCCGCGCCGTCGCCATCGTCGTCATCGGCGGACAAACCCTCTCCCTGCTCCTCACCCTCCTGGTCACCCCCGTCGCCTATTCCATCCTCGACGACCTCTTCGGCCGCCGCTCCAAGCTCATCCCGGCAAGCCACAGCGTCGCCCCCAGCGGCGCGGCCCCCTGAGCCCCGTCCAATTCCCTGCCCCCGGCGGGAACCCTGCCCGATTCTTTCAAATTTCTGAAATTGCTTCTCCTCCCGCCCCCCGCCCGTCGCATTGGGCGGCGAGGGCCTTCTCAAGGCCGCGGTAGCCCCACGCCATCACGGCGCGGTAGGCTGGCCCTGCGCATCGATGGTCCATCCGGCTCGCGAATCTCGGGCACACGGGAGAGGCACATGCTCAGCGTTCTATGGCTCGTCTGGACCGTGCTCGCCCCCGGCGGACCCCGCGATTTTGGACGCGGCCAGCTCATGGAAGCCCTCCACGCCGCCGGCCTGGGCTCCCGCGCCTCCTCCATCGAGTTCCGCATCGTCCCGTCCATGGGGCCCGAGACCTACGCGATCCACGCCGGCGCCACGCCCCTGGTCATCGACGCCGGGGATGAACCCGGCGCGATGTACGGCGCCCTCGAACTCGCCGAGCGCGTCCGCACCCGCGGAGAAGACGCCCTCTCCGGCGCCGACATCACCGGCTCCCCCTACCTCCAGGACCGCGGACTCAACGTCTTCCTCACCCTCCCCTGGAACTACCAGACCAACGACACCGACTACGACCCCGCCGCCCTCGCCGACCCCGCACACTGGTGGTTCGCCAATGACGACTACTGGCAGACCCTTCTCGACACCATGGCCCGCGCCAGGCTCAACTGGCTCGACATCCACGGCACCTGGGATATCAGCGTCACCAGCGCCCCCAACCTCTACGCGTACTTCGTCCAGTGCCCTTCATTCCCCAACGTCGGCGTGCCCCCAGACATCAAGAAGGCCAACCTCGCCCGCCTCAACAAGGTCATCGACCTCGCCCACGCCCGCGGCATCCGCGTCAGCCTCATGGCCTACGAGGCCCGCCTCACCACCCCGCACCAGCCCGCGCCCCCCTACCCCGCCGACGAGCAGACCGCGCAGGACTACACCCGCGAGGCCGTCGAGCAGATGATCCGCCTCGCCCCCGGCCTCGACAAGATCGGTTTCCGCATCGGGGAGAGCGGCCACGGGGAAGAGTTCTTCCGCTGCTACCCGCAGGCCGTCGAAAAGTCCGGCCGGGAAATCCCTCTCGAAACACGCTCGTGGATCACCCGCCGCGCCAAGGTCCTCCCCCTCGCCGCCGCCTCCTCCGATTTCACCGTCGAGATCAAGTTCAACGGGGAACAGTGGGGACCGCCCTACCTCATGACCGGCGGCCGCACCGCGGGATGGCACAGCTACTGGTTCGAGGATTACCTCAGCGACCCGGGCGCGGGCCCGTTCAAGAAGCTCTGGCCCGGTCATGCGCTCCCCGGTGGCGGCGCCTGGCCCTCCGAGCCCTACAAGATCGTCTGGCAGGTCCGCCTCAACGGCACCCACCGCATCTTCCCCTTCAACGACCCCGAATGGGTCCGCGGCTCCGTCCTCTCCATGCGCGTCGGCACCGCCTCGGGCTTCACCGTCGAGCCCATGAACGCCTACTTCCCCGCCTCCCCGCGCTACTACCTCGCCCGCCCCGCCGACCAGTGGTGCGAATGGATCCACCAGCGCGACGAACTCCTTCTCATGTCCTGGGGCCGCCTGGGATACGACCCGCAGACCGCGCCCGAAGTCTTCGCCGCCTTCGAGCGCGAACGCTTCGGCCCCCGCGGAGAAGAAATCGCCCGCGCCTGGCACGCCGCCAGCCGCATCATCCCCACCGCCTTCTCCGCCTACTCCCTCGGCCCCGACCACCGCAATCACGCCCCCGAGCTCGAATGGGGCGGAGACTCACGCACCTTCATCGACCGCGAGCCCTTCGATTCGCACGTCTTCATGTCCGTCAAGGAGATGGTCGCTCTCCAGCGCGCCGGCGGCTCCGACGGTCGGCTGACGCCCCTCGACGCGGCAGACATGCTCGACGAGCTTCGCCAGCAGGCCGGGCGCCTGGGCGATATCACCGCCGCCGAGGTCTCACCCGCCGCCCAAGGTGAACTCCGGGAACTCCAGGTCTCTACCCGCATGCTCGGGCACCTCGCCCAGTACTACGCGGCCCGCTTCCGCAGCGCCGCCGCCCTCGCCCAGAGCGAAGCCCCCTCACCCTCCCAGCACGATCTCCGCGCCCAGGCCGGCGCCTGGATGGCCCTCGCCGCCGACGCGTGGCGACAGCTCAGCGAGTCACCCGAAGCCGCCTTCTACAAGCCCTTCACCGACCGCCTGCGCATGGGCACCAACACCTTCCACTGGAAGGACGAACTCCCCAAGGTCCAGGCCGAAGCCCAGCGCCTCCCCGCGACCGCGGGCTCGGCCCCGCCCCAGCTCCCAGCCCCGCGCCTCCGCACCTCGCAGACCGATCCCACGCTGGAATACGCCCTCGCGGAAGGAACCATCAACACATCAATCCGCGGAGACGACATCACCCGCGCGTGGCTCCTCCACAAGCCCCTGCCCAGCTCCACCTTCTTCCACAAGGTCCCGATGCTCTGGGACCCCTCCGACCGCACGTTCCGCGCCTCGATCCCGCGCCTGCCCGCCGGCCACATGCTCGCCGCCGAAATCCAGCGCGGAACCCAGGTCTCCCGGATTCCCTCCTGGAACCCCGGCCCTCCCTACATCGTCGTCCCCAGCCTCCCCGGCCCCACCCCGACCTATTACAGCAGCGAGGAAGCCCTCACCTTCCTCCGGCCCGAAATCCTCTCCCCCGATCGCTACTCCATGATGGTCATGTGCCAGCGCTCGTGGTCCACTCACCGCTACTACCCCGTCGCCGTCCAGCGCAAGCTCATCGACGCCGTCGAGAACGGCCTCCCGCTGCTCGTGCTCCAGCAGGATTACGCCACCGGCCGCTACCCCCTCGCGTGGCTCGGCCCGCAGATGCCGCTCGTCGAGACTTCACCCTCGCGCCTCTTCGACCCCGCGGGCACGCTCTCCCTTCCCGCGATCGAGGCCGACGATCTCCTCTGGCAGCGCTTCAAGCCCGCCCCGGGCTGGGACATCATCGGCAACGGCGGCATGGCGCACGCGACGCGCGGCAAGGGCGACATCTGGATGGTCCAGGCCCGCCTCATGCAGCGCATGCACATCCCCGAGTGCGCGGGCATGATGAAGTCCCTCCTCACCCTTCGCGGCACCGACAAGCCCCTCATCATCGTCGACCCCGGCTCCGAAGGCGGGGAGTACACAACCTCCCTCTACGCCGATTTCATGAACGCCCATGACATCCCCTTCCTCACTCTCGGGGAAGTCATCGCCCGCGAGCAAGGCGTCAATTCACTCGCCCCCATCCCCGGCTCCGTCAGGGCCGACGCCATCCTCGAAGGCCACGGACGCGCGATGGTGAACCAGTGGCTGCGCGACAAGGTTCGCCGCGCCGCCAGCCTTCCGCCCCCCGCAACGCTCAAGGAATTCGACGCTCGCCGCACGCTCCAGCGTCCCCAGCTCATGCAGAGCCTGGGCCTTGCCCCGCTTCCCCCGCGCACACCCCTCAACGCTCGCATCACCGGCTCGTTCCAGCGAGAGGGCTACCACGTCGAGCGCCTGGTCTACGAGAGCCGCCCCGGTTTCCCCGTCACCGCGCTGGTCTACGTCCCAGGCGCCCCCGCGGGCACCAAATTCCCCGTCATCGTCAACCCCCACGGCCACTGGATCCACAAGAAGGCCGAGGGAGTCGTCCAGACCCGCGCCATCGCCCAGGCCCTGAACGGATACCTCTCCATCGTCGTCGATTCACCCGGCCACAGCTTCGAGGGCGACACGCCCATCGAGCGCCGCTGGGCCGGAACCCACGACGACCTCGCCCTCACGCTCTCGGTCGGAGCCACCACCGGCGTCTACGTCTGGGATCTCATGCGCGCGGTGGACTACCTCCAGACCCGCCCCGACGCCGACACCACCCGCATCGGAATCACCGGCGCCTCCGGCGGAGGACTCGCCACCATGTACGCCTTCGCCGCCGACGACCGCTTCACCGCCGCCGTCCCCGTCTGCTACGCCACCAGCATGGAGATCAACCCCGACAACGGCTGCCTCTGCAACCATGTCCCCGGCTCACTCCGCATCGGCGACCGCGCTGACATCCTCGCCCTCCGCGCCCCCGCCCCCATCCTGGTCATCGGCGCCAGCCGGGATGCCGAATTCCCCGCTCAAGGCACGCTGCTGACCGGCGACAAGCTCAAGACCCTCTACGCCCTGCACGACGCCGCCGACCGCGTCCACGCAAGCATCTTCGACTCCGGCCACGATTACAACAAGCCCATGCGCGAAGCGGCGATGGGCTTCTTCGACAAGCACCTCCGCGGCCGCGGCGACGGCTCACCCGTCCCCGAGCCCGCCATCACCCCCGAGCCCGACAGCTCCCCCGAACTCGTCTGCTTGAAAGACCCGCCCGCCGACCTTCGCACCATGCGCGACCTCGCCGTCGAGCAGCTGAGCCTCGCCCCCGTCTCCAGTGCATCCTTCAATCAGGTCGTCGCCCTCAACGGCGGACTTCCTCCCACCTCACCGCTGCGAGCAAGGATCATCCCCGAAGCCCACCCCTCCGATGACCGCAAGCTCATCCTCTTCGACTCCGAGCCCGGCATCACCATCCCCGGCGTGCTCCTGCTGCCACCCGCGACGTCTGCCCAGAAGCTCCGCGGCGCCCTCATCCTCGTCAACGAGCACGAAAAATCCCGCTCACCCGAGGACTTCGAAACCGCCTCGCTCCTCGCCGCCGGTTTCGCATGCTTCTGCATCGATGTCCGCGGCGTCGGCGAACTCACCGGCCTCGACGCCCGCCTCATGACCTATCTCGGCGTCGCCGACGCCTTCTCCATGGGCTGGGACGCCGCCCGCGCCGCCGCTGCCCTGCGCGAACTCGCTCCACAACTCCATATGTCGAACGACTCCCCCATCGGCGTCGCCGGCAAGGGCGCCGGCGCCTCCCAGGCCGCCATGTTCGCCGCCCTCTTCGCCCCCAACAACATCCGTTTCGTCGCCGGCCTCGACGCCATGCACGAATACGCCGACTGCTTCAAGCCCGGCGTCCCCACCTCCGCCATCCATCCCAGCGCCGCCAGCTCCGTCCCCCTCAGCCGGCTCCGCACCCTCATCCCCCAGCCCGCCGCCTGGACCTACTTCGATCAGCCCCCGCAATGCCCCTCCCAGGTCATCATCGAGGCCTGGAACAAGTAACTCCCACTTTCCCTTCTCCCTTCCGCCTTCCCCACTCTCTACCCCTCTCTCCCCACATCTTCCCCTCCGTGCCCCTTCTCTTCCCTCCGCGCCTCCGCGTTCTCTTCTCTTACGCCATCAACCCCTCCACCACCTTCCCCGCCACATCCGTGAGCCGGAAATCCCTCCCCTGGAAGCGGTACACCAGCCGCTCGTGGTCCACGCCCATCAGGTGCAGCAGCGTCGCGTGCAGGTCATGCACGTGCACGCCCCCCGAGGTGATGTTGTACCCAAACTCATCCGTTGCCCCCCACGTCGTCCCCGCCTTCGCCCCGCCCCCCGCCATCCAGATCGAAAAACACCGCGGGTGATGATCCCGCCCGTAGTTGTTCTCCGTCATCTTCCCCTGGCAGTACGCCGTCCTCCCGAACTCACCCCCCCACACCACCAGCGTGTCCTCTAGCAGTCCTCGCCGCTTCAGGTCCGTCACCAGCGCCGCCGACGCCTGGTCCGTCTGCGAGCACTGCCGCGTGATCTCCCCCGGCAGCCCCCCGTGCTGGTCCCATCCCTGGTGAAACAGCTGCACAAACCGCACCCCGCGTTCGATCATCCGTCTCGCCAAAATACAGTTCGCCGCATACGTCCCCGGCGTCCTCGCGTCGGGCCCGTACAGCTCAAACACCTCGTCGGGCTCTCCCGCAAGGTCCGTCACCTCCGGCACGCTCGTCTGCATCCGGAACGCCATCTCCGCCTGCGTCATCCGCGCCGCGACCTCCGCGTCCAGCGTTGCCGCCGCCTGGTCCTCGCTCAGCGCCCGCAGCGCATCCAGCATCGACCGCCTTGCATGCGGCGAAACGCCCTCCGGATTCGTCAAATACAGCACCGGCTCCTTCCCCGACCGGAACTGCACCCCCTGGTGCTCGCTGGGCAAAAAGCCATTCCCCCACAGCCGTGAATACAGCGGCTGATCCCTCGCCGCGTTCTTCGACACCAGCACAATGAACGCCGGCAGGTTCGCGTTCTCGCTCCCCAGCCCGTACGCCAGCCACGACCCCATCGACGGACGCCCCGCGATCTGGCTTCCCGTGCAGAAAAACGTGATCGCCGGATCGTGGTTGATCGCCTCCGTGAACATCGAGTTCACCACGCAGATGTCATCCGCGATCTTTGCCGTGTGCGGCAGCAGATCGCTCACCCACGTCCCGGCCCTGCCATGCCGCTTGAACGACGTGAACGACCCAGCCAGCGGCAGCACCGCCTGGTTCCCGCTCATCCCCGTCAGCCGCTGCCCCTGCCGCACCGAATCCGGCAGCGGCTGCCCGTGCTTGTCACGCAAGAGGGGCTTGGGGTCAAATGTCTCCAGGTGCGAAGGCCCGCCCGCCTGGAACAGGTAAATCACCCGCCTCGCCCGCGGCGCAAACTGCGGCGCCCCCAGCACACCCGTGCTCCCCGCGCCCACCACAGGTCGCGTGCCGGTGCCATCCTTCACATCCCCCCTCGCCCGTCCCGCCCCCAAGAGCGACGCCAGCGCCGCGCTCCCCAGCCCCAGCGCCGAACTTCCCAGAAAGTGACGCCTCGTCACGTCCATCAGCCCGTCGTAGGTTCTTCTGTCCTGCATTCTCACCGCTCCTACCGGCTCGTGACCGCCTGGTCCGAGGCAAACAGCGTTGAACACACCAGCGTCAACCCCGCCAGCTCCGCATCATCCGATTCCCCGCCAAGCACCTGCCGCGCCGCGGCGCCATCACCCTTCATCTCCGCCGCCTGCTGTTCATACAGCTCCACCAGCGCCTTCACCTCTCCCGCCCGCGGCGACCTCCCCGCCACCAGCACAAACGCCCGCTCCACGCGCTTCCCAGCCTCCCCGCCCACCTCCGTCGCAACCCGCTTCGCCAGCGCCCTCGCACACTCCCAGAACACCTGGTCGTTCAGCAGCACCAGCGGCTGCAGCGGCGTGCTCGTCGCCTGACGCCTCGCCAGGCACTGCTCCCGGCTCCCGCTGTCAAAGGCGAGCATGTTCGGCGGCGGCGCCGTCCTCTTGCGATACGTATACAAGCTCCGCCGGTGCGCCCCCTCCCCCGTGTCGGGCACATAGCCCCCGTTCCCCTGCGCGTTCGCCCCCGCATCCTCCCACAGCCCCGGCGGCTGCCATGGCCTCACGCTCGGCCCGCCCACTTTCTCCACCAGCAGCCCCGACGCCGCGAGCGCCTGGTCCCGCATCATCTCCGCCGTTAGCCGCACCGCCGGCCCGCGCGAGAGCAGCACGTTCAGCGGGTCCGCCTCCGTCTTCTGCGCCGTCGAAACCGACGACTGCCGGAACGCCGCCGACAGCACGATCCGCCGCAGCATGCTCTTGATCTTCCACCCGCCGCTCACAAAGTCCGCCGCAAGCGTGTCGAGCAGCTCCGCATGGCTGGGCGCCTCTCCCTGCGTTCCGAAGTTCTCCTGCGTCGTCACCAGCCCCCGCCCAAAGCACATCCCCCACAGCCGGTTCACCTGCACCCTCGCCACCAGCGGATTTGCCCCATCCGTCGCCCACGCCGCAAGCCCCAGCCGGTTCTTCGGCCATTCCGCCTTCATCGGCATCACCGCCTCGATCGCCCGGTCCCTTCCCACCGGCTGCTCCGGGTCCGGATCGTCGTACCGACCTCTCCGCATCACGAAGAAGTCTCTCGGCCGCGTCGATTCCGCCATCACCATGATCTCGGGAATCGATTCCAGCACATCCTGCTGCGCCCCCCGCGCCTCCCGCAATGCCTTCTCCGCCGCCCGCGAGTCCTTATCGATCGCCGACAGAACATACTCGCGCACTTCACCCGAAATCTCCGCGCCGCCGCCCACCGCCCCACGGTCCTTCTCGATCGCCGCCGCGATCGCCCCCGGCGTGCCCAGCTCCCGCACCTCCAGCGCCGTCAGCGCCCGGTCAAACACCTGCAGATCCCCGATCGCCCCGCCCTTGAACCCGATGTCCCTGTCCCGGAACCCCACCTGCATCGGCCGCGCCGTCGCAATCCCATTCAAACTGTCCTGCTCCACCTCCGTCGGCGCCTCTTCACCGTCAAAATACATCTTCAGCCCGCTCGCCCTCGACGAGCCGTCGTACGTCACACACACCCGCACCCATTGATCCAGCGGGAACGCCCCCACCGTCCGCACGCCCGCCGCCGACCCCGGCCAGACGTGGATCACTTCCCAGCACAGCCGCCCATCCTTCAGCATCACCTGAAAGCCCTGCTCATCCGACTCAATCGTGAACTGGCTCGTGTGGATCACCGCCGCCCGCGCCTTGGTCTCCGGACACTTCATCCAGAACCCCAGGCTGTACGCATCGCACCGGCGAAACCGCGGCGCATTCTCCAGCACAACCCCCGTGTCACCATCAAACAGCCTCGCCGGTCCTGCCGGAGAGACCGCGTCACCCGCGAGCGTGTCGCGCAGCACCGGCGCCGGCGCCACCACCTCCGGCGTGCCCGTCACCCACGCCTGCGCCCGAACCGCGCCCGCCTCCCGCGTCACCCGCGCCGCCTCCAGGGCCCGCGCCACCCCCGCATCCAGTTCCGCAAGCTTCTCTCGCTGCTCCCGCGTCGGCAGCCGCATCGTCGGCGGGGGCGTCGCTCCCGTGATGTACGGATACGTTCCCGCCTCGTCGATCGACCCGAACAGCGCGCACAGGCTGTAGTAATCCTTCTGCAGAATCGGTTCGTACTTGTGGTCGTGGCACCGTGCGCACTCCAGCGTCATCCCCAGCATCGCCGTCCCGAACGTGTGCACCCGGTCCGACACATACTCCTGCCGGAACTCCGCCTCGATCGATCCGCCCTCGTTGGTCTGCCGGTGCAGCCGGTTAAACACCGTCGCCAGCCGCTGCTCGTCCGTCGCGCCGGGCATCAGATCCCCCGCGAGCTGCTCCCGAACAAACTCGTCGTACGGTTTGTCCGCGTTGAACGCCCCGATCACCCAGTCCCGCCACGGCCACACGCGGCAGTCCCAGTCCGACTGATACCCATACGTATCCGCAAACCGCGCCGCATCCAGCCAATCGACCGCCATCCGCTCCCCAAACGCTGGCGAGGCGAGCAGCCGGTCCACCTGCTTTTCATACGCGTCCGCCGAGCGATCCGCGACAAACTCCGCCGTCTTCTCCGGCGTGGGGGGCAGCCCCGTCAGCACAAGCGACACGCGCCGCAGGAGCGTCGCCCGGTCGGCCTCCGGCGCCGGTGAAAGTCCCGCCCCCTCCAGCTTCCCCAGCACAAACCCGTCGATCGGATCACGCCCCCAGCCCAGCAACTTCACCGCCGGCGGCTCCGTGTGCACCGGCGCGATGAACGCCCAGTGCGGCTGGTACACCGCCCCCGACTCGATCCACCTCGCCAGAACCTCGCGCTGCTCCGCGCTCACCGGCATCTTCGTCGCCGGCGGCGGCATGACCTCATCCGGATCCTCGCTCACGACCCGCGCCAGCAACTCGCTCTCATCGGCATGACCCGGCGAAACCGCCCGCGCCCCGGACTTCAGCAGCTTCGTCGCCCCCTCCAGCGTGTCCAGCCGCAATCCCGCCTTCCTCGCCGCCGCGTCCGGCCCGTGGCAACGGAAACAGTGATCCGCAAGGATCGGCCGCACTTCTCTATTGAAATCCGGCGCAGCGCCCGTCACACCACTCGCCGCGATGGCGTGCGGCGCGGCCGCACCTGCGCCATTAGTCCCCCAGCCCACTTCAACCCCCGCGCGCGATCGCACCACGCCCAGCACACAGCCCAGGGTCACCACCACGGCCGCCGCTCCCGTAAATGCACCGATCAGACGCATGCCGCCCAGTATAAACGATTCGTCCACGCCTACCAGCGTCTTTCAGGCGTGGCCATCCCTCGCCTCATCACGCCCGCTCCAATCCACCATGAACCAATGAAAAACGGGCGCCCGTCGGTGGGCGCCCGTTCCCGTACATCGTCTCACGTGCAAATGCGCGGCTCAGGTCAGGCTACTTCTTGTCCTTCAGCGCCGCCTCCAGCGCCTTGTCCAGCGCCGGCCCACGCAAATTCGCCCCCAGGATCTTCCCCGTCGTCCCGTCCACCAGGAACGTCGCCGGGATGCTGTTCACCACGTACTTCTGCGCGATCTCCGCCTGCCAGCCCTTGGAATCGGCCACCTGCCGCCACGTCATCCCCGCCTTCTTCATCACCTCGGGCATCCGCCCCACCGTCGTCTCGTCGTCGAGAGAGATCCCCAGGATCTCAAACCCCGCCGCGTGATACTTCCCATACGCGGCGACCACGTTGGGCATCTCCGCCATGCACGGCCCGCACCACGTCGCCCAGAAGTCCAGTAGCACCACCTTCCCCGAGTAATCACCCGGGAACTTCACCGCCTTGCCCTCGGTGTCCTTCGCCTCAAACGCCGTGATCATCTTCCCCGTCGAGTGGTCCGGGGGCGTCGGGATCTCCGCCACCGTCTTGGCGCTCTTGACGATCTTGAACTCACCCCCGTCGCGCGACATGTCCGCCACTTCCCACGTCGTCCCGCCCACGTTGAACGGCTTGGCGATGTCGAACGCCTCCCCGCGAGAATCAAACTTCCCGTTCCCGTTCACGTCGAGCAGCAGCGTCACGCCCGAGCCCGGGCCATCCTCCCCCGATCCCTCGCTCGCCCCCGCCTTCACGCGGAAATCCCCCCGCGCGTTCTCGTCACTCAGCACCGCGCGAACCTTCTTGCCCCCCAGCATCACATCTCCCTCATACGCGTAGTCCCGGTAATACAGCAGCGTCGATTTCAACGCCGCCCTCGCCGGGTCCGTCTTGTCGAACCGGTACATCGCGATGTTCACCGCCAGAGGCTTGCCCGCCTCACCGATGTCCACCATCGCCTCACCGCTGTACATCTTCCCGCCCTTATCCCCGGGCTTGGATTCCTTCCCCTTCCACGTCGCCGGCGCATCGTCCGTCAGGTCCCCGTTGCCGTTGGAGTCCACGTACAGCGTCGCATCCTTCCCGTCGGGCTCGTCCAGCACAAACGCCGTCCCCTTCCCCACCGCCAGCGTCCCGTACATCGGCGAGGCCAGCGACGCCGGAACTTTCGTCACGCTCCCGGGCTTCTCACCCGACATCACCGCCCGCTGCGGCGCGTAATAGCCGATCTTCGCCATCCCACCCTTGGGAACCAGCGTCAGACGCACCGAGTCGGCGTCGTTCATCAGGGTCGAGCCGGCAACGAACATCAGCGAGGCGGCGAGCAACATGTGGACCTCCGTGTACGAAAAAACAGGCAACATTCCTGCACAACCAATGCTAGCGATTCAATCCCCGCTCCGCCCGCCACGCCTAAACCGTGGCACCCGTCCTTCTCCCCAGCTCGCCGCGCCCTCTCCCCGGGTTTACAGTCGTGGCGATGAACCCGCCCCCCGATCCCCCCACGTTGACCATCATGCTCAACGACCGGGAATCATCCGCCGACCGCGTCCACAAGCTTCTCCCCCTCGTCTACGAACAGCTCAAATCCGCCGCCGCCGCCTGCCTCCGCGACGAACACGCAGGCCACACACTCCAGGCCACCGCCCTCGTCCACGAAGCCTACCTCAAGCTCGCCGGCCCTCGCGAAATCCCCTGGCGCAACCGCGCCCACTTCTATGCCGCCGCCGCCGAGGCCATGCGCCGCGTCCTTAGCGACCACGCCCGCGCCAAGGCCGCCGATCGCCGCGGCGGACCCGACGCCCGCCGCGCCGCCCTCGACCTCGCCAGCCTCCCCGACCTCGCCTCCGAATCCCAGTCCGCCGGCTTCCTCGTCCTCAACGACGCCATCACCCGCCTCGAAGCCGCACACCCCGACGCCGCCGCCGTCGTCCGACTCCGCTACTTCGCCGGCCTCAGCGTCCAGCGCACCGCCGAAGCCCTCGACATCTCCGCCCCCACCGTCAAACGCACGTGGGCCTTCGCCCGCGGCTGGCTCAAGGAAGCCATCGAATCCGGCCGCGACTGAATCAGCGTCGCCCTCACCGTTTCACAGGCGCCCGCTCGAGCACGGCGCGTGCCCGCAGCCCCGCCTCCTCAAAGTCCAGCCCAAAATTCCCCCCGCTGAACTCCTCCAGCGGATTCAGCCCGCCTGGCCCCTCTTTCGGCCCCGCCGGACAACCCATCGTCGTCGATTCCATCGTCTGCAACTGCTCGTTCCATACATACGTGCCACCCGCCGGATCCACCAGCCGCGTCCCCCACCACGCCTCATGCACGCGCGAGGGATCCTGCCCCGGGTATCGCCGCTTCCACTCGTTCAAGATCGGGATATTCGACCACGACGCCGTCTGCATCGCCGACCGGTACGACGTTCCGCCCGCCAGCAGCGCCACACCCGGCCGTGTGAACTGAAGACACATGCTCTTGCCAAGCCACGGGCGCGCCTTCTCCCCCGCGTTTTCATCTCCCGCCGGTCGCTTCACGTCACGACCGGCCTCCGCGTCGCTCGCCAGCTGCCTGTCCAGGGCCCGTGTCAGCACGCCCTCGTTGAGCGTCACCACCAGCGCCTCAGGCGAGGCCGCATAGAACACCTGGATGTCGTCGAAGCCGCCCGCCGCGCCCTGTCCCCGCGACTTGGACGTCAGCCCCGCCTTCACATACGCCTTCCCCGCATGCTCACGTGTCTCCCACGAGATCATTCCCGGCGCCGACTGATCCACATACGCCCTCCCCGCGGCAAGAAAGGCCGTGAGTTTCATGGCGCTCCCCACCTCCGCACGCAGCGCCACCGGCAGGCGCGCAATGTTCTTCTCCAAGAACATGCCCGGGCTCTTCGCCCCCGCGAGTTCTCCCCAGAACGGGTCCGGGTCGGCATACAACGCGACCGAACTTCCCAGCCAGCCCAGCGGCTCCATGTCGACTCCCGGCGCCATCGACCTCGCCATTCCCCCTGCCCGCTGCACGCTCTCCGACCGCGGATTGATGGCCGCCACCGCGTGCGCGATCGCGTCGTGCGGATCACCCGCCCCCGCCTCGATGGAAGCGCCACGCCCCATCTCAATCAAGCCGCGATACTCACTCCCCGCGATCAGCGGCATCACCGTCATATCCGCCGTCACGCGCTCCCGCGATATCCCGAAGCTGATGGCGATTGGATCAAACGCCCAGCTCCAGTTCTGTTGATAGGTCTCACGCCACCGTTCGTACGCCGCCGCCTCGTCCGCCCCCACCTCCGTGATCCCCAGTTCCGCGATCGGCGTCAGAAACGTCATCGACCCGTACACCGACGAACGCACGCCGCGCGGTCCCATCGTGAGCTCACCGATCGTGCGCATCGGTGTGTCCGCCGACGTCGGCGCCACTTGCTTCACGCCCGCCACCAGTTCATCAAGGTGCGCCGCGGTCACGTCCGCCAGAATCGCCCCCGCCCGAACCCGCCGGGACGCCCCAATCCGGTACTCCGCGCTGCACCACCTCCGGATCGCCGCGTCGCTCACCAGCAGGAAAGCCTTCTGCTCCGCGTTACCCAGCGGGTATCGCGTGCGAAAGAAGCGGTACTCACCCAGCGACGCGATCGACGCCGTCTTCCCGTCGTGCACGTCCGCCAGCCGCCGAATCTGTACCGGGGAATTGCTCACGACGACATGCCGTCCCACCGTCCCCACATAGCTGCTCACCTCACGCCCGGGAGTCGCAAAGTGCTCGCACCGCACACCCCCGATCTCCACCACCTCCGCCTTCATCCCCGGCGTCAGCGCCGCGTGCATCCGCACCTGCGCCGCCATCAGTTCACCCAGCAACTTCGCGTCCGCGGTCTCAAATACGATCGCCACATCCGTGCCCGTCGGGTAGTACGGGTCCGACCCCGTGATCGCCACCGATTTCACCATCGCCGGCCCCAGCAGCCTCGACATCGCCCCCGGCTGCAGGCACAACTGCCGCTCGTACCTCTCCGTAACGCCCGCGTCGTCAGATTCTCCGCTCATCCCGCGAAACACCGGCAAACCCTTCCCGTTCGTCTCATCCGCAAGAACCATCAGCGCCTCAAAGCTGGGAAAGAACACCGCGTGCTGGTCCGCCGGAATCGCCCCCGCCAGCCCGTCCATCCCCGCCGTCTTCTGCTCCCCTGCACTGCCCCAGTCCATCTCCGCCACGGTAATCCCGGCAAGGCCCGCGACTGGAACACTCTTCTCCTCCGTCCCCTCGTCCCGCGCGGCCCCTGGCAGTTCCCGTTCCAGCTGAAGGTTCTCACTCAGCGCCCTCCCACCCACGAACAGGTCATACGTCTCCGAAAACGCGCGCCGAGTTGCCCCAACCCCAAACCTCCGCTCGCTTCCCTGAAAATCAGGAGGAATCTGCGCCCGCGCATCATCCGCTTGCCTGCGAAACCATGCGCCCCCAGGCCCCCCCTGCGCCTGCAGGTCATCGTAGTGCTCCATTTTCCCCGCATAGAACTGCCGACGCCCCGCGCCCGTTGCCGCCGACGCGGGGATCACAAACCGCAGCGCCATCATCCTCTCACGCCCCGGCGTCGCCACCAGCAGCCGTCCCCTCACTTCATGCCCAGCCTCCGCCCGCACCACGATGCAATTCGCCTCCTGATCCACACCCTTCGACACGTAACCCTCTCCAGCGCCGTCCAGCACCACGCGGGGCCGCATCGGACCGTACATGTCCGTCCATCGCGGATACGAGCCGTCCATCTCAGGCAGCTTCCCCTCAACAATCCTGAGTTCCGTCAAGAACACCCGGTAAAACGCGTCCTCCGCCCACGCCCCGCGCGCCATCACCGCCAGCACCACAACGCCCACACGCCACGCCATGTGTCTCATGCATCCACTCCCGCCATGCGGCCCCGCGAGCAGCGGTCCTCCCGCGATTGCCCGCCTCATCGGAATGCCAGCCCCAGCGACGCAGCCTCATGATAATGGATTCGCCGCCGGGGACCTGCCTCAACGCACCCGCGCCCCCCTTGTCTCCAGACATCGCCCCCGGACGTCCCCCAATTCCTTGCACTTCCATGAGGGCCCTGCTGTGTGCCGCACTTCCTTCATATCGAAAGCCCGCGACGCCAATCACTCCGCGCTGTAAGCAACCCCTTACCCTCCCCCCCGGTCGGCAACCGTGCGGCAGCCGTCAAGTACCCGCCGATTCAACCGCATTCCGCGCCGATTTTCGCATCGCATCCCTTGATCCACTCATATCATCCTCCGAGCGTGCAGCCCGGCGACGCCTTGCTTGCGAGCAAACGATCGCCCCGGCCCGCAGCGGATGGAGGGCTGAGCGGCGATGTCGCTCACAAGCTTCTTCGCATTGCCCGCCGCATGGTTCACCGTGCCGGCAATGGTCGGAACATTCATCTTCCTCTTCAAACTCATCTTCATGGCCATCGGCGGCCACGGGCACGGCCACGACTTCAGCGCCGAGACCGACGCCGCGCACGCCCCCGGCGACCTCTCCCACGGCCACCACTCCGCCCACGACGCCTCCAAGGCCAACCAGGGCTTCAAGATCCTCTCCATCCAGGCCGTCGCCGCCGCCCTCATGGGCTTTGGCTGGACCGGCTACGGCTCCCTCGTCGGAAGCTCCTGGCCCATGTTCGCGCACGTCTCCGTCGGCCTCGCCGCCGGCGTTCTCTCCGGCGCCGCCATCATCTGGATGCTCCGCCAGCTCAGCAAGATGAAAGCCGACGGCACCCTCCGCCACGACGCCCTCCTGGGCGCCGAAGGCGACGTCTACATCCAGGTCCCCCTCCGCGGCAAAGGCCACGGGCAGGTCCGCATCGTCGTCGGCAACCGCGAACGCTTCGTCAGCGCCGTCTGCGATTCCATGCCCCTCGCCACGCGCACCCGCGTCCTGGTCGTCGGCACCAATCCCGACAACTCGTTCACCGTCATGCCCCTCGATCCGCTCCTGGCCGCGCCCCTGCCCGCCTCCGCGGGCCTGCCCACCACCGAGGCACCCGCGAGCAGCATCACCGCCGGGGAAGCCCGCGCCGCGGTCCCGATCGAGTAGACTCACCGCGCCACACCCGCCCGATCACCACGCGGCCCCACGGGCCGCCCACGTGACCGGAGCGTTCAACCGCTGGCTCGCGCGGACGTTCTGCGCGAGGTTGTTTCAGAAGGGTCGGTGTTCATCCCGCCGGCGCAACGCGCCGCCAAGAACACCAGGGGAGACTCGTCCAATGCTGCAACCAACCGCCACCCTCGCCGACACCGCCACCATGCTCTACGCCGGCGGCGGCGTGCTCATCTTCCTCTTCCTCTTCGTCTCCATCTTCGCCCTGCGCTACTACCGCCGCTGCCCACCCAACAAGATCCTCGTCATCTTCGGCTCCGTCGGCGGTGAAAAAGCCGCCCGCTGCCTCCACGGCGGCGGCACCTTCGTCATCCCCCTCCTCCAGGACTTCTCCTACATGTCCCTGGAGCCCATGGTCATCGACATCCCCCTCCAGGGCGCCCTCTCCCAGAACAACATCCGCGTCAACGTTCCCGCCACCTTCACCGTCGGCATCTCCACCGACGCCGTCCTCATGAACAACGCCGCCGAGCGCCTCCAGCCCTTCGACCTCCACAAGGTCCGCGAGCAGGCCCAGGACATCATCCTCGGCCAGCTCCGCCTGGTCATCGCCACCCTCACCATCGAGGAGATCAACCGCGACCGTGAAAAGTTCATGACCCTCATCAACGAGAACGTCGGCCAGGAAATCAACAAGATCGGCCTCGAGCTCATCAACGTCAACATCCGCGACATCACCGACGAGTCCGGCTACATCGAGGCCATCGGCAAGCGCGCCGCCGCCGAAGCCATCAACCGCGCCAAGGTCGAGGTCGCCCAGCAGGACCGCGACGGCGCCACCGGCGAAGCCATCGCCGTCCGCCAGCGAAACGTCAGCGTCAGCAACGAAACCGCCGCCGCCGCCGAAGGCCAGAAAAAGGCCGAGCAGCAGCGCCGCACCGCCCTCGCCGCCCTCGAGGCCGAGGCCGTCAAGGGCGAAGTCGCCGCCCAGCGAGACATGGAAATCACCCGCGCTCAGCGCGAGGCCGAAACCGCCGCCGCCAAAAAGCTCGCCGAGCAGGAGCAGCGCATCCGCATCGCCGAAGCCGAAGCCGCCGCCGTCATGGGCGAAAACGCCTCACGCCAGAAAATGGTCGAATCCCAGGCCATGCTCGCCGAGGTCCAGGCCCAGGGCAAGCGCCGCGCCGAAGTCGCCGCCGCCGAAGCCCTCAAGATCATCATCTCCGCTGAACGCGAGCGAGACCTTGCACGCCTCTCCAAGGACCAGATCGTCCCCCAGGAAATCGAGAAGCAGCGCGTCGCCCTCGCCGCCGAGGCCGAGGCCGAGAAGCGCCGCCGCGAAGCACAGGGCGACGCCGACGCCATCCTCTCCAAGTACGAGGCCGAAGCCACCGGTATCCAGAAGGTCATGGAAGCCAAGGCCGAAGGCTATCGCCGCCTCATCGAAGCCTGCGGCGCCGACCCTGCCGTCGGCCCCACGCTCCTGCTCATCGAACAGCTCCCCAAGCTCGTCGAGCAGCAGGTCAAGGCCATCGGCGCCCTCAAGATCGACAAGATCACCGTCTGGGACAGCGGCACGAACGCCAACGGACGCAACGCCACCGCCGACTTCCTCTCGGGCATGGTCAACTCCCTGCCCAAGCTCCACGAAATGGCCCAGCAGGCCGGCATCCAGCTCCCCGCCGCTCTGGGCAAACTCGGCGAACGCGCCGGCGCGACCCCCCCCCAGACCCCCGAGAACCACGCCCCCGCCCCTACTCCCTCCAACGATCACGCCCCGGCAATAACGCCCCCCTCCAAGCGCCACTGACGCTCCCTCCAGCACCCACCCGCCCCATCTCATCAACCCTCGCCCTCACTCGGCGAGGGTTTTTCATTCCCTCCGAGCCCGCAACATATCCCACCTCCCCCACGACGCGCGGTCCCTCACGGTCTTCGACTTCCTCTCTTCGTGACTTCCTGACTTCGTGACTCCGTGACTGTTAAACAAAGGACCCCGCGCTTATCGCGCGGGGCCTTGGTCTTCACTTGATGCCTCGATGCCTCGAAGCCTTCCCCACCCCTTACCGCCGACGACGCATCGCCGCCAGCCCGCCGACCGCCAGCAGACCCACGGAGCTGGGCGCGGGAACGTTCAGGATCACGTCATCCAGAACGAGCTCCGTCGAGGTGCCGCCCAGGTCCGTCACGTGGCCCCAGTTGATGAACTTGATGTCGATCGTCGAGGACGACGGCACGAAGTCCACGTAGTACCGCTGAGAAGCCCCGAACGAGTTGGACGCCGCGGGCAGCAGCAGGTAGGTCAGCCCTTCACCGGTGATCTCCAGGCCAAACAGCCCCGTGCCCGAGAAACCGCCCATGTTGTCCTCACCGCTTACCCAGAAATCCAGGTGATGGCTGAGAGACGTGTTGAGCCCCGTCACCGTCTGGGAGAGCGTCACCGGCGCCGGCCGATTCGCGAACGTCGGCGTCGTCGAGAACGTAATCACGCCGTTGCTCGCGATCGACCCGCTCGCCCCGACCGTGTTGAACGAGTTGCCGAAGTACACGCTGTTGTTCCCGTCGGGGCTGGGAGCGCCCGCAAAGCCCAGCGGACCCCACCAGCCGTACGCCCCGTCGGGATACGACGACGTCCAACCCGGAATCGCCGCCACCTCGGTTCCCGGGTATCCGCCGATGTGCGAACCCGGCGTCCAGCCCACGTTGCTTCCCGAGTTGCCCGTCTCAAAGCTCCCGTTCACCAGCAAATTGCTGGGACGATTGCCCGTAAGCACGTCTCCCGTGGTGATCGTGAGCGTTGCCAGCGAATTCGTAGCAACCAGACCCACCACCGCGACGATCGTTGCGCAAGAACGGTTCATCTTCTGCTCCTGTTGTCTATGGGCTTTCGCCCCCACCACACAGCGCCGTTACCCACCACGGGTAGGAAAACCGGGCGCTCATACCAGTATCTTGTAAGCCCCGCCCCATTGTCAAGAATTTCCTAAGGCGAATTCCCCGATATCCCCTGCAAACACCATGCGAACGCGGCCAATGCGGACGCCATGGATCACCACGACTTAGCAACACCTAAGTTTCGCTGCGCAATGGCATTACATGCACAGCCAACCCCCAAGCCATGCTCACGAGATTCGCAACCGGTCCGGGTCACCCCCGCCGATCACCTTTTTCCGCATCAGCCCGTCACGGGGTGCACCCGCAGGTGCTCCAGCGCCGCCGCAACCAGCGGCGTCGTCGTATACACAGGCCCCCCGCCCATCACCACGGCCACACCCGCTGCATCCATGATCTCTTTCGGCGTCGCCCCCGCCTTCAGGCATTTCTCCACGTGCGTGTAGATGCACGACTCGCACCGTACCGCCAGCCCGATTCCCAGCGCGATCAGCTCCTTGTGCTTCACCCCAAGCCCGCCCTCCCCGCCGTCCTTCATCAGCGTCTGGAAGAACGGACCGAACGCCTTCCCAAGGTCCGGGGACATCGATTTCGCCGCGTTCATCGCCGCAGGCCAGGACTCATAGAACTTCGCCGGATCATGCAGCATCGAAAGACTCCTTGAAATGCCAAACCACTCGCGCCCGCTTACCCGCGCGTCACCCCAGGCGGCGGCAACGCGCACGATTCCCCCCCGCCCGCCGCGCTCCGGTTGAACGGCAGCTTCGACAGCAGGATCGCCAGGCCGCACGTCCCCGAGACTCCCGCAAACGTCAGCCCCGCGCCCATCAACCCCGCCAGGGCCACAAAGGCCGGATGCACCAGCCACGCCAGCACAGAGGCGACGAGCACCGTCCCGCCCACGATGATCTGGACCTGGCGCAAAATGCTGATCCGCGAACGCGACGTGTCGGTCACCACCGCCAGCCCCTGCGCCTTCCACGCCAGGATCCCACCGGTCATCGAAAGCACCGCGAACGATGACCCCGCGTGCGCCGCCGCGAGCTGCGCCGCCTGCGTCGATCGCGTCCCCCCGCGGCAATGAAACACCAGCCGCTGCCCCGGCCTCGCCTTCGATGCCGCCTGCACCGGATCGAACGTCGACAGCGGGATCAGCACCGCACCCTTGATGTGCTCACGCGCGTACTCATCCGGTTCACGGACATCGATCAGGATCGCGTCACCCGTCGCCAGCCAGTCGTGCACCTGCTGCGGAGTCGCCTGCTGAACCGTGGAAGAAGTCGCATTCATGACAAACGTCCTCAAAACCTCAAGCCAAGCACCGCGCGGGCCTCGCCCTCGCTCTATTTCAGATGCATCGGTCCACAATCGAGTTTCAACAATTCTCGCCCTTCGCTTCGCATAAGAATTTTCCTGCCGGCAGGGGTGTTTCCCCTCTTCTGCCGGGTCTTTCCTCACAAGACCCGCGGCCCCACGCGTCTGGGCGCGACCAAAAAGAAACCGCCCCGGCTCGGACGGCCGGGGCGGCTGAATCGGGTCATGTTCGCGGCACTACGAGGCCCTCGCCTCTCAAACCGTTACCGAGTCCCAGGCGTCTTGGGAGCGATCGGCCGGGCCGTGCCGGGGTTGTTCCCAAGGTTCGCCGGAGCGTTCTTGAAGATCTCACCCGCCCGGTCCGCATCACTGCCGGAAATCCGGGTGAACGTCGCGCGGTAGATCACGTCCCCTTCCGCGGGGCCGTCACCGGCGACCGCCTCGGGCTTCCCCGTCGCCGTATTGGAAGGCGAGGTGTTGGAGGGCGAATTCTCCCCGGCGTTCCCCGAGCGTTCCATGCCCGTGCGGTACGCCGTCACGCGGTGCTGGTCATTGCCGATCAGCTCCACCACGACGCGGATGTCCCCCATCCCGCCGCGCTGACGCATCGGCATCTGCGCCCCGCCGTGCTGGCCGGCGTTCGAGGGATTCTCTCCCGTCTTACCCACCTGGCTGTCGCTCGTGCCGCCCGTCCCCTCGTTGGGATTGGTGCGCGGCTCGTTGTTCGAATTGCGGTTGCGGATCGTCCCGGGCTGGTCGGTCCGGTCCCCGGGCTCCCGGCCCGCGGGCGTCGCCCGATCGTTGTTCACGCGGTCGTTGTCACCGGCGCGGTCACGGTCCATCCCGCGATCGCTGTCGTCGTGGTCCATGCCGTTGCCGTTGAACGTCAGCCGCTTGGTCGTCGCGTCAAACTCACCCGTCGCGTAGTGCATGCGGCCCATCGTGCTGTCGATGAACGCCAGCCCGTAGGTGCGGGTCGAATCGTCGAACGACAGCACCATCAAACCCTGAAACGCATCGGCCGCGTTGATCGCCGGCACGGCGCCCCCGGGCTGCGCCGGACGCACAGCGTCGGGCTTCTGCGCCTCGCCATGACCCATCCCGGGAACGATCACGTGCTCCTCGAGCACATTGCCGTTGAGCAGCACGCGATTCTGGGCAAATCCCGAGAACGACGAGCCCATGCCCGCGTGCTTATCTTCCGCGCCAGGCTGGGCCGGGTCGCTGGGGGTCGTCCCGCGATCATCAGCGTCCTTGGTCTTGTCGTTCTGCTCAGGCGTTGTCTTGGAGGGATCGTTGCCCGTCCCCGAGCGCGGGGTCGTCTGCACCGGGTGCGCCCCGCGTACCGAGGGCTTACCCTCCTTGCCGCCCCACAAAGCCGGGTTGATCGTCACATCAACCTTGAAGGTGCCCTCGAGCTGGCGGAGGATCGCATCCTCCGCGCCAGAAGCCTGGCGACGAGAAGGATCCGCCGGAATCCCCGCCGGCCGCGGCGTCGTGGGCCGCGGCGTGCCGCCCGGCTGCGTGGAAGGCTGGGACGGAGGCTGCGCCGGCTGCGTCGCCGGCGTGGGCTGCTGGCCGTTGGCGAAGGCCGCGGTGATCGTCAGGATCGAACCGCAGATCAGGGTGAGCGTGGATGGCTTCATGTGGCGAAACTCCGTGAATGGATGGATGACTTCGTGGATGGATGAACGGGCGCGGGTCGGGCCATCTCCGCCGTGAAAGCGGTGATGTGTCCTCCCGGTGCATTGCGAGCCTGAAGCATCCCGTGGAAAGTGGATGAAACGCCGTTCACCCCTCCCCCACGCCCCCTCCGCCCAAAGAAACAAGGCCCGGCGAACCTTCGCCGAGCCTCCCTCCCTTCCCCCCGTGCCCGATTCCCAGTTCCCGGTGCCCAGTGTCGAGCCCCGAGTCCCGAGTGCCGAGTGCCTTGCCTTCAGCACCCCGCCTCAAACGCGTGCACGAACGCGTCGAAATCGTCCGTATCCACGAAACCCGAGTGATCGAAATCCGCCTCATCCACGCCCGCCTCGAAGGCATGGATGAACGCGTCGTAATCGTCCGTGTCGATGAACCCGCTGGAATCAAAGTCCGCCGCGCACAGCAGCATGAACGCCCGCGGGAACCCGTGCAGCGACCCCGCCCCCACGATCCGCCCCGCATCGTCGATGGCCTCGGCGACTTCCAGCCGCCATCCCTCCGCCGGCGCCACCATCGTGTTCAGATCCTTCCCCACGCCATCCTTCCACAGCATCGCCCGCGCGTCGGACGTCCCCACCACCGCCCCGAACGCGTTCACGCACCGGGCCGCGGAGTTGTTGTCCGCGAGCACACCAAGGTCGGTGCGCGAGATCACCGCGCCCGTCGCGCTCAGCGTCCAAAGGCACGCGTGCGGCGCCCCCGACGCCGTGTCCGCGACCCCCACCACCTGTCGGGCGCTGTTGATCGATCGCGCCTGGCTGCGCGCGCCCCCCAGCGTCCCCAGGTCGATCACCGCGCCGTCCTTGAAGAGCGCCGCGTGCACCGCAAGGTTCCGCGTCGTGGTCGAATCCCCCACGATCCACCCGGCGTCGTTGATCCCCGAGGCGTGGCTGAAGTTCCCCCCCAGCGTCCCAAGGTCGGTGAGCACCCCGCCCGTGAACACGCACGCATGCTCCGCGTGCAGCGTGCCCACCGTTACCGGCATCGATCCCGCCACCGCCCCCACCGTGCTCGCCGCCCTGGGCGCAAAGTCGGCGACGGGCGTCTGCACGCCCCCCGCGTACACCAGCGCCTTGGGCGTGAGCGTCGTATAGGTATACCCCACTGACCACACATTCTGAGCCCCGTCGAAGGCGAACGCCGTCGTCTGATCCCAGGCCCCAAACGCCCCAAGGTCGATCGGAGCGGTGTTCCACAACATCGCGTGGAACCGGTTGCTCTGCGACGCGACCGAGGAAGTCCCCGCGACCATCCCTTCCGTCGAAATCGCAAACGCGCTGGACCCTCCCCCCAGCGAACCCAGGTCAACCAGCTTGTAGCTCTGGCCGACGGCGGCCGTTGAACTGATCGCGGCGAACCCCGCGGCGAGCACGAAACAGCGGGCATTGCATGCGTGCATGATGAATCTCCTGCAGCGGAAAAATCGTGAGAGGCAAACACGGAGAACGGACGCGATAATCAGTCGTCACGCCGGTGCGGGAACGGATCACCCGGCGTCGACTGGTGGCACACGGTGCACGTGTTGATGGTCCCCGGGTGCCCCTGCACCGCCGTCGCCTGCAGGTTGTCCGCCGCGAACGACGTCGGCGTGATCGCGTGCGGCGAGTTGTGGCACGCCATGCACATCACACCTCCATGCCCGCGAGACTGCCGGAACAGCTTCCCCGTCTCCTCAAACTGGAATCCAGCCTTCGCATGGCACGACGCGCACGAAGGCTCGTCCGCCCACGGCGTCCGCCCGCTCGCCCCCAGCGCCGCCATCCCGCCCGCGTGGCAGTCCGTGCACGTCATCCCCTTCGCCGCGTGCACATCACGCAGGCACGTCGTCCGGAACCCAGGGTGGCACGCGTAACATTCGTTCTCAAGGTGCGCCGACGCCATCCGCGGCGCGTGCGCCCCGTGCATCGCCGTCGACAGGTACGACACCCCCGGCTGCCCCGCAGAACCCACCGCAGGGTCCGCATGGCACGACGCGCAGAACACCGGCTTGCTGTGCATCAGGTCCGTCCCGTGCAGCCGGTCGTGCGCCGACAGAATATCCGTCGCCGTCGACACCCCCGGCGTGTTGTGGCAGATATTGCAGCTCATCTCCCACGACACCGGCACCACCGCCTGCGTCTGCGCCACCACCGTCGAGTTCGCCTCCACGCTCACCAGCGCCAGCGGGTACGGGTTCTCACGCCCCGAATCCTCCACCGGCGTCACGGGGATCCCCGTCGCCAGCCAGTCCCGCTCCGGTGTCCCCACCATCGTCCCCGAAAGCCCAAACCCGCCCAGCCCCACGTCCGCGGGCAAATTCACTCCCAGCAGCGCCTGCTCATTGCTCCAGAAGTTGCACTTGTCCGCCGACCGCGTGTTGTTCGGCAGCGTGTACCGCACCGTCACCCCGCTGCGCACGATCTCCGGAGAGCCGTGCGTCCGATCAATCACCTCCGCGCGAAGGTTGTTGAACGGCGGCAGGATCATCATCTCCGAGAAATCCTGCTGCATGCAGTGCATGCCAAGCTCGTTGTACGCCAGCACCACGTGCGTCGGCCCCGTAAACGCCGGCCGCGTCGCCCCCAGCAGCACCGCCGAGGCCCCCGCGCCCACCACCGACAGCCACAACACCGGCGCCCACGAACCCCGCGAACGCTTCCCATCCCCACGCGCCATCGGCCCGCCCGAGTTCCTGCCATCACGGCCCCGCCGCGTGAACGATCGAATTCCAATCTTCATGGGATGCTCCTGGTGCCCGACCCTGAAAGACCCGCGGCGTGCAACCGCCGGAATCCCTCTCACTCGTGCCGCGCACACACTCAAGTCACGCGGCCCAACCCCTAAGATACGGGATACGTACATCCAGATTCGTCTGCGCCTGTATTTCCTCAGCAATCCGCAAAATCGCTCCCCCGCGCCAGCCCCGCTCAATCGCGGCCCGGCGAGCTTCCTCGCCGAGCCGCTCTCTCGTTCCCCCAGTGCCGAGTTCCAGTTCCGACTGCCGAGTGCCTTCTCTTTCCTCAGCACCCCGCCTCGAACGCCATCACAAACGCGTCGAAGTCGTCGGTATCCACGAACCCCGACCCGTCGAAGTCCGCGTTCTCCGTCCCGGCCTCAAAGGCCAGCACGAACGCGTCGTAGTCGTCGGTGTCGACAAACCCCGACCCGTCAAAGTCCGCCCCGCAGAAGACCGTGGCGCTGAAGTTGTCCGCCATGAAGTTGTTGGTCCCCCAGCTGTTGGGGCCGACCGTCAGCGTGATGATGTCAAACGGCACGGCGCTCGCAAACACCAGCACGCCCTCGGGGTACGTCGTCGCCCCGTACACACCCGCCGCCTGCGCCGTCCCGATCGCCGCGGACGTCGTCGACCCGCGGTACGCCGTCAGCTTCATCGGCGAAGGCGTATCCGCCCACGCCTCCATCTCCACCGTGTTGAAGTCCAGGGACACCGCCGTCACGGGTCTGCTGAACCGCACCGTCAGGTCGTTGCGGTAGATCGAGTCCGGCCACAGGTAGTTGCCCGTCAGCTGGATGTGGTGCATGAACGTCGTCCCGTCGGTCTGCAGGCTGAACCCGTAAAAGTCCTGCGGGGACGAGAAATACGCCGTCAATCCCTCCACCGTCACGTCAAACGGCGTCGCCGTGTACCCCGCCATCGGCAGCGGACTCCCGCTGTCCAGGTCAAACGCCACCGTGCCCGTGCCCGGCGCAAAGTTTGCCACCAGCGGCAGCGACTGCGTCACCGTGAACGTGTAATCCGCCGACGTGCTCACCAGGACCCCGTACGCCGTCCACCCCGTGAACACATACCCCTGCCGCGGCGTCGCGTGCACGTGCGCCGACGAACCCGCGTTGTACGTCCCGTCCCCGCTGTTGGTCCCACCGTACACCGGCCAGTGCGACGTCGTGATCGTGTACGCGTTCACGAAGTTCGCCAGCAGCGTGCGGTCCCGCGTCGCCGTGAACGTGTAGTGCGCGTTCGTGCTCATCTGCGAGCCGTTCTCCGTCCAGTTCACAAACCCGTACCCCGCGTTCCCCGTCGCCTGCAGCGACACCACCGAGTTCGCCGGGTACGTCCCCGCCCCCTGCACCGATCCCGCCGCCGCCGGCGAAGCCGTCGCGTTGATCGTCCACGACGCGCCCCCCGCCGAGTACAGCGTGAAGCACGCATCCCCCGTCATGTTGCGGTAGTTCCCGCCCGTGATCTTCTCAAAGTGCGAGTTCTCACCGCCCGTCCCCCGCGCGATGCTCCAGTCCGGCGGCCAGTAGTAGTTGGGCGTCAGCCCCTGCGAAGCCTCGATCTGCAGCCAGTACTTCGTCCCCCCCGCCGCCTGGAAGGGCGACGAGAGCGTGTACGAGTAGTCGAACATCGCAACCCCGCCCGCCGTCCCCGCGTACGTCTCCCCGGCGTTGCCCCCCACCGTGAACTTCACCAGCGCCGGCTTGGTCACGTCCGGCTGCGAGCCGCCGGCGATCGACGCGTAGATCTTTATCGTGAAATCAAACACCGGGGACTTCCCCGCCCCCGACAGGTCGTTCGTGTACGCGCCCCGCCAGCGGATCTGCGTGATCGCCTGAGAGGACGCGAGCGTGAACCCGTCGTACACGTACTGATCCCCGTCCATCCCGTCGGGCGGATACCACGCCGACTTGTACTGACCGCCCGACGGATGCGGCGGCTGGTCATACACCGTGTCCGCGCGGGCAACGCTCGCCGCCGCCACGCCAAGCACCACCGCCGCCGCGAACGCAGCGCTCCGGAAGAACTTCGAAACTCGAGAGAACCACATGATGTGCTCCTTGAACTTGTTGGAGGTTTCCCGCCGCGATCGGCGGGGGTTGGGGTGAATCAGCAGCCGTTCTCAAACGCCCGGACAAACGCGTCGAAGTCGTCGGTATCCACGAACCCCGAACCGTCGAAGTCGGCGTCGTCCGTCCCCGCCTCAAAGGCGTGAACGAACGCGTCAAAGTCCTCCGTGTCCACGAAACCCGTGCAGTCAAAGTCCGCGGCGCACACCGTCAGCGTCGCCGGCTCGCTCAGCGCCCGTCCGCAGTCGTTCCCCACCAGGCACCGCAGCGCCAGACCGCCAGCCATCTCCCCGACATGTCCCACCCCGCTCAGCGTCACCGATGCCGTGCTCGCCCCCTGCACCTCTGCCAGCGTCACGCCATTGTGCACAAGCGTCCCTTCGGCCAGCGACACCCACGCCCCCGGCGACACCTCCGCCTGCCACCCAAACTCGTTCGCGTACCCAGCCGTCGACACGCTGAACGTCGCCGGACCGCGCGGGCAGGTCGTGATCGACTCCGGCTGCTGCGAAATGACCGGCGAATCGCCCGACGCCCACCTCGCCAGCCCCGGGGAGACATTCCCCGCCGCCGTGGAGAAACCCCCGCCCGCGAACAGCTCTCCCGACGGCATCAGCGCGAGCGCCAGCACATTGGGATGATCCACTCCCTGTCCAAGACCTTCCCACGCCGTCCCCGACCAGCGAGCGATCCCGCTCGCCGTCCCGTTGTCCGCATACAGGAACGTCCCGCCCGCGACCAGGTCCCCGTTCGCCAGCGTGCGAATCGCCCACACCGGGCCCAGCATCCCGATCCCCATCGGCGTCCATGCGTTCCCCGACCAGCGAGCGATTCGCGACCCCGGATACGTGAATAGCCCGCCCGCGACGACATCCCCCTCCGCCGTCAGTCCCAGCGACAGCACCGTGTTGTTCACCGATCCCATCCCCGTCCAGCTCGTGCCGTTGTACCGCGCCACCTTGTTCCCCGGCACGCTCGCCGTGTACGTGAACTGCCCGCCGGCGATCAGCTCTCCCGACGGCGTCACCAGCAGCGCCCACACGATGTTGTTCATCACCCCCATCCCCGACCACCCCGATCCGTTCCAGCGCGCGATGCGGCTCACCGAAACCCCGCCCGCCGAACTGAACGTCCCCGCCGCCACGATGTCCCCGCCCGGCAGCGTCGCCAGCGCCATCACCTCGTTGTTCATCCCCGAGCCCATCGGCGACCACGCCGTCCCGTTCCATCGCCCGATGTTGTTCAGCGTCACGCTCCCCGACGCAGTAAAAGTCCCCGCCGCGATCAGGTCGTGGTTGCTCGCCACCGTCAGCGCATTCACCGGCCCGTCCAGCCCCTCACCCAGCGAGTGCCAGCCGGAACCGTCCCACGCGGCGATGAACCCTGCCGGGATTTCACCCGCCGTCGTGAACACGCCCCCGATCACCAGCACCGGCAGAATCGGCCCTTCCCCGTCCTGGTCCCACACCGTCGCGGTGTACACCGCAGGGCTGGGATCTCCCCCCACGCCCGCGGTGGCGAACCACCCCTCCGCGCACTGGCCCTGCGCCTGCGGCACATGCAATGCGGCGGCGATCATGGGAACGGCGATGCGGCCGAGCGTGCGCCAGGGCGCGTTCACCTGCGTGGAATGCATGATGTGGTTCCTTTGCGATTCGTGTGGTGCGGCAGTGCCCGCACGGAATAGTTCTACTGCGCACGAGTACAAACAGCCTTGTTTTGATGCTGAAATTGTGCAATTGAGAACGAATTGCGACACGCCCCGTGTGCCTTCCCTCGCACGCTCCCCCATATGCAAGGCATTGCCTCGCACGCATGTGCTCATGCAAGGCAAACCCCGCGGCCCGCAGTTTCAACCCCGCGTCCCCTCCCACGCTCCCGGCCCGCCCATGACGCTCACGTTGCATGGAACGCACCATCGCCCAGGCACAGCGTCCAGGCAATGTCCCGGGCTCCCCCAGCAAGCATCCCCCGCCCACCCGTGGCTACGCTTGCCCGCGGGCCGCAGGAGAGGGCGCAGGCCGCCCCCGCGAGAACAGGATCCGTCCCGTTGCCGGAAGAGACGCCAGACTCCCCGACCATCGATGAATCCGCGAGCGATGCCCTGCTGATCGCGCGCTCCATCCAGCGCGACGAGCGCGCCTGGCGCGTCCTCGTCGGACGGTACAAACGCCTCGTCTACTCCATCCCCAACCGCTACCGCTTCCACGAGGAAACCTGCGACGACGTCTTCCAGTCCGTCTTCTCCCAGCTCTGGCGCGACCTCTCCAAGCTCCGCGACTCCGCCACCCTCGCCAAGTGGCTCCTCACCACCACCCACCGCGAATGCTGGCGCGTCTCCCGCAAAGACGCCCGCCATCCCACCGTCGACGACAGCGTCATCGACCTCCAGCCCGACGCCTCCCCGCAGGACACCCAGGCCTGGGAACGCCAGCACCTTGTCCACAAGGCCCTCCGAGAACTCGGCGGACCCTGCGAAGCCCTCCTCCGCGCCATCTTCATCGAGCGCTCCCAGCCCAGTTATGGGGACATCAGCCAGCGCCTCGGAATGCCCGTCGGAAGCATCGGACCCGCCCGCGCCCGCTGCCTCGCCAAGCTCGCCAAACGCATGCCCGAGCTCCTCTAGGCCCCTCCGGCAGGTCTTTGGTCGGGCCCCGATCCCTGCTCCCGCTCCAATACTCCCTCAATCCTCATTCCATGTATCTGCGCTCCCCGCCCACGCCTCCTCAGCACGGTTGATCCACAGGAGTTCGAGCATTGAGCAACCCTTCCAACGCTCCCGTCAGCCTCGAACAGCTCGCCGCCTTCGTCCTGGGCGAGCTCCCGCCCGCCGACCGCGACCAGCTCGCCGCCGCCATCGCCGGTGATACCCATCTCACGGGCGAACTCCGCCGCCTCGAGCAGATCGTCGAAGTCATGCGCACCGACGACTCGGTCCTCCCACCCCGCCCCACCGTCGAGCGCGCCATCGGCATCATGGCCATGGTCACCTCTCCCGGCCACTCCATCTTCTCCTCTCTCAACCGCGCCGCCGCCATCCTCGCCTCCATCATCTTCGACAGCCGCGCCCAGGCCGCCGTCGCCGGCTTCCGCGGCGCTCTCGCCGGCCATCAACTCGGCTTCTCCTGCCCCGCCTGCGAGATCGATCTCCAGATTGCACAGCCCGCCCCCGGCTCCACTTCCTTCACCCTCCGCGGAGCCATCGACACCACCAGCGGCGCCCCCGCCACCCACGTCGCCCTCGCCCACCGCGACTCCTCCGAACCCATCACCCAGGCACCCGTCGATGAGCACGGAAACTTCCGCATCGAATCCGGCGCCGGAGACTTCGACCTCCTCATCGCCGTCGGCGACGCCATGGTCGTCGTGGAGGCCCTCCGCCTCGAATGACCCCCGCCGCTCCGAACCTCGCCCCACCCGGCGCCCTGCTCGCCAAGCTCCTCGCCGAGCCCGAGTCGCGCCGCGCCGCCCTCCTCCACTCTCTCGGCCCCGTCCCTCGTGACATTCTCCTCCCCGCCGCCGACCAGGCCGAGCAGCTCGTCATCTCCGACCTCCGCGCCGCCCTCGACGCCACCGCCGCCCTCGTCACCCTCAGCGACCAGGTCCACTGCCCCGCCTCCGGCGCCCGCACCCGCCGCGCCCACGCCCAGGCCCTCGCCTACGCCAACCGCTTCGAAGAAGCCCTCACCGTCCTCTCCCGCGCCGTCGAACTCGCACTCCAGGCCGGCGACGAGCTCGAAGCCGCCCGCGCTCGCATGACCTCCATGCACGCCCTCGCGCGCCAGTGCCGCTACGACGAAGCCATCGCCGCCGGTGAAGCCGCTCGCGAGGCCTTCGTCAACGCCCGCGAGCCCGTCCTCGCCGCCCGTGCCGACATCAACCTCGGCGGCGCCCACCGCCTCCGCGGAAACGCCGCAGCCTCCATCACCTACTTCCAGCGCGCCAAACCCGCCCTCACCGATCACCCCCTCCTCCTCGCCCCCCTCGCCAGCAACCTCGCCGAAGCCCTCCTCGACCTCGATCGCTTCGACGACGCCCGCGCCGCCTTCCACGAAGCGCTCCTCGCCTTCGAACGCGGCGGCGCCGGCCGCGCCGCCGCCATCGTCGAAGGCAACCTCGCAGACCTCTCCAGCCGCCAGGGACGCCTCGACGAAGCCCTCCGCCATTTCGAACGCGCCCGCCGACGCCTGGGCGACACCGAAGCACCCGGCGACATGGCCCGCCTCAAGGTCGAGCAGGCCGAAACCCTCTCCGCCCTGGGCATGCGCTCCGAAGCCATCGACATGTACCTCCAGGCCGTCCCCGTCCTCCGCGAACGAAACATGGGATGGGAAACCGCCCGCGCCCTCACCGGCCTCGCCCGCGTCCTGCTCCGCTCCGGCCGCGCCCACGACGCCTCCGTCAACCTCGCCCACGCCGCCGCCGTCTTCGAAACCCTCGGACATTCCCTCGGCACCGCCCGCGTCCGCATGACCCAGGCCGAAATCCTCTCCGCCGCGGGCGACGACGCCGGCGCCCACGCCATGCTCCTCGCCGCCCGCACCCTGCTCAAGGATTCACCCGCCGAAGCCGCCATCGTCTGCCTCCAGCTCTCCGCCATCGCCCTCCGCGCGGGCCGGCTCCACGACGCCGCGACCGAAATCGAACAAGGCCTCGCCGCCTCCCGCGGACTCGATCTCCCCTCCCTCACCGCCGAACTCCTCCACGCCCGCGCCCAGCTCCACGCCACACAGCACAGGCCCGGCGACGCCGCCGCCGACCTCCGCGCCGCCATCGTTGAGATCGAACGCGTCCGCGGCGCCCTCCAGGCCGATCGCTTCCGCGCCGCCTTCCTCGGCGACCACGCCTCCATCTACCAGGACTGCGCCTCCGCCCTCCTCGACGAAGGCGGCCCCCTCGCCGCCGCCGATGCCTTCGAGGTCACCGAACGCTGCAAAAGCCGCTCACTCCTCGACATGCTCCACGGCGGCGTCGGCCTCTCCGGCTTCACCCCCCCGTCCCCAGACACCTCCGGCACCTCCGCCGACGCCGCCGAACAACTCCTTCTCGATCAGCTCGTCCAGCGCCGCGGAGAAATGAACGCCCTCTACGCCCGCCTCGACGGCATGCTCTCACCCGCCGCCCGCCCAGGTGACCGCGGCCAGTGGTCCGCCTCCATCAAGGAACGAGAGCGCGAGATCGCCGCCCTCGAGCGCCGCCTCGCCTCCACCCGCCGCTACGCCGACGTCTTCAGCCAGCCCGCACGCCTCGAACACATCCAATCCCTCCTCTCACCAGACGCCGCCCTCATCGAGTACTTCCCCGAAGCCCACGACCTCTCCGCCATGGTCGTCACGGCCCACGCCGTCACCCTCCACCGACGCCTCGCCCCGCTCGACGAAGTCGTCGACCGCATCCAGGGCGCTTCCTTCCAGATCTCCCGCGCCATCGCTCGCTCCCACGCCGACGGCCCCGCCGCCCAGCGCATGCACCACGCCGTCACCTCAGAGTTCGAAGCCCTCGCCCGCCTCGTCCACGCCCCCCTCGCCCCCGACCTCAAAGAAACTCACCAGCTGATCATCGTCCCCCACGGCCCACTCCACGCCCTCGCCTTCGGCGTGCTTCGCCACCACGGCCGCTGGCTCCTCCAGGACCACCTCATCGCGCAGGTCCCCAGCGCCAGCGTCCTGGCACGCCTCGCCCTCCCGCGCGCAGCCCCCGCCAGCTCCAAGGCCCTGGTCGTCGGCGTCGGCGATGCACTCGCCCCCCAGGCCGAAGAAGAAGCCCGCCACATCGCCGCCGCCCTTCCGGGCGCCGACCTCCTCGCCGGCCCGCACGCCACCGTCCAGCAGGTCATGCACCGCGCCCGCGGAATCGGACTCCTCCACATCGCTTCACACGCCCGCTTTGTCCCCGGCGATCCCCTCGCCTCCGGGATCAAGCTCGCCGACGGCTGGCTCACCGCCCGCGACATCTACCACCTCAGCCTCGACGGCGCCGTCGTCACCCTCAGCGGATGCGACACCGGCCGCTCCGCCATCGGCTCCGCCGACGAACTCACCGGCCTCGTCCGCGCCTTCCTCGCCGCCGGCACCTCCGCCCTCCTCATCGCCCTCTGGCCCCTGCACGACCGCTGGGCCCTCGAAGTCATGTCCCAGGCCTATCGCCGTGAGGAAGCTTCCTCACACTCCGGATACAACCATCTTGTATCTTCCGTAAGAGAGGCCCAGCTCTCACTTATGGGACACGCGCCGCACCCCGCGATGTGGGCCCCTTTTACCTGGATCGGAATGCCATGAACCACGTCTCTGCGACCATGCGGAACCTCGCTTCACTGCCGGCGGCCCTCCTGGCCGCCTCCCTCGCCGCCGCGCCCGCACTCGCCGAAGACCACCACGGCGACCGCGTCCCCCACCAGTTCGTCATCCAGATCTCCGGCAACAAGACCATCGACCGCTACCTCGACAAGCTCGAAGCCACCCTCCTCGCCTCATACCCCGAGCACCAGCTCTACCTCATCCAGACCTCTGCCTCACTCGACGACGACGAGGTCGAGATGGAACTCGACGACGACGACAACCTCGGCGCCGCGGGCCACAACGAGCTCAACGGCTCGGTCGAAGGCGGCACCCAGACCTTCTTCGTCCGCACCGCCGCGACGTCATACGCCACCCAGCCCGTCGTCTCCCTCCTGGGCCTCCCCCGCGCCCGCACCCTCTCCACCGGCGCGGGCGTCCGCGTCGCCATCCTCGACACCGGCGTCGCCCCCCACGGCTGGTACTCCCAGCACCTCCTCCCCGGGTACAACTTCGTCTCCATGAACGCCGACGTCTCCGATGTCGGCAACGGCCTCGACGACAACCAGAACGGCGCCATCGACGAGCAAACCGGCCACGGAACCTTCGTCGCCGGACTCATCTCACTCGTCGCACCCGGCAGCCAGCTGCTCCCCGTCAAGGTCCTCGACAGCGACGGCTTCGGCAACTCCTACACCGTCGCCGCCGGCATCTACTACGCCGTGGACCACGGTGCTTCGATCATCAACCTCAGCCTCAGCACGCCCGTCGAATCCGCCGTCACCTCCGCCGCCATCGCCTACGCCAGCGCCAACGGCTGCACCGTCGTCGCCGCCGTCGGCAACGAAGCCTCCTCACTCCCGCGCTTCCCCGCCGCCACCGCCGGCGTCCTCGCCGTCGGCGGCTCCGACCTCTCCGACCACGGCGCTCCTTTCACCAACCACGGCGGCTACCTCTCCCTCTGCGGCCCCGGCACCTCGATCGTCAGCACGCTCCCCGACGGGGGCTTCGCCCTCGCCAGCGGCACCAGCTTCTCCGCCGCCATCGTCTCGGGAACCGCCGCCCTCGTGCGCGCACGCCTTCCTCAGCTCCCCGAACCCGCCCTGGAATCCCGCCTGCGCGACACCTGCGCACACATCTGGCTCGCCGACGCCGCCGACCAGCGCCTCCTGGGCCGCGGCCGCATCAACCCCGTCAGCGCCATCCTCGGCCTCCGCTCCCCCCCCTCAGGCCTCATCCCCATCCACTGAGTCTCACTTCGGTGGCCTTGGGTGGGCCGGCACTCCGTGCCGGCTCTTGATTTCGAATTGTCTTCCCCGAGTGCCTGATGCCCAGTGCTGAGTGCCGTCCTCCCCGCATCTACCACGTTTGTGCGCGCATTTGCAGCCATGCGCGCAAATCGCCCCCTTTTCCCTCACGTTTTTCTTGCGAGCCTTCCATCACTCGCCGATGCTGGCCGTCATGAATACCCCAACCACCGCCGGCCGCATCATCCCCGAGTCCAAGATCGAAGAGTTCATCCAACTCCTCCTCAACGGCGCTCTCTCCATCGAAACCATCATCGAGAAACTCCACATCTCCGCCGTCCAGGCCGCTCGCTGGCTCCGCGAGTCCGAAGTCCTTCAAGCCATCCAGGACTTCGCCGCCCTCGCCCAGGCCCGCGCCACCCTCCTCGCCACCAGCGCTCTCTCCAAAGCGCTCAACGCCCTCACCAACATCCTCCGCGCCGACATCGAATCCCCCAGGCACGCCGAAACGATGCGTAAAGCCGCCTCCTCCATCATCCGCCTGCATCAGACCTTCACCAAGCCGCCAAAGCCCGCCACAAAACCCGCGTCAAACCCTTTCACCTCCACCACCGACCCCAGATCTCGTGCCACTGACCTCGAAGGCTCTGCTTCGAGGTCAGTGCCTCCCCGTTCTACCTCCCCCTCCTCTCCACCCTCCACCCCCACCCACCCCCTCCGCACCCACGCCGGCGCCCCGACCTCCACTCCGTGACTTCGTGACTCTTGACTCCGTGACTTCTCCCCTCACCCCGTCGACTGCATCGCCGCCGCGATCCCATTGATGCTCGTCAGGATCGCGCTGCGTAGTTCCACCTTCTCACCCTCCCCGGCGAGGCGGTATCTCCCCAGCAATTCGATCTGGATCAGGTTCAGCACGTCCGTCCACGGGTTGCGCACCGCGATCGATGCCGCGATTACCGGGGAGTGCTCCAGCAGCGCGTTCCGTCCTGTCACCGCCAGCAGCCCCACCTTCGCCGCTTCAAACTCCGACTCCAGCGCCGCATACATCTCCTCACCCTTGGGTCCCAGCGCCGCGTACCGCCTGGCGATCGGCAGCCTCGCCCGCGCCATCTCCTGCCCCGCGTTGTCCAGGATCGTGGAAAGAAACGACGATTCCCCCAGGTGCCGTCTCAGCAGCGAGAGCTCCTCTTTCGTGCACGCTCTAAGCGCCGTCCCCATCCCGAACCATCCCGGCACCAGCGCCCGCATCTGGATCCACGAAAACACCCACGGAATCGCCCGCAGCTGATCGAACGCAAAGCCCCCGTCCCCGCCCCCGCGCGCCACCGGACGGCTCGCGATCGGCAGGCTCCCGATGTGCGCGATCGGGCTCGCCGCAACAAACCACGGCCAGAACGCCGGATCCCCGATGAACGCCCGGTACCGCTCCATTGAGATCCCCGCAAGTTTCTCCAGCAGCGCCCGCAGTTCCCCGTCACCTCCGTCCGGCCGCGCAGGCTGGTGGTCCGCGGGTGTCCCCGCCCCCGTCGACGCCCGTATCGCCGCGTTAAGGATCTGCTCCAGGTGCCGGTGCGCAATCTCCGGCAGCGCATACCGGAACGAGATCACCACACCCTGCTCGGTGAACCGCAGCGTCCCCGACCGCGCCGCCCGCGGCGCGGCGAGGATCGCCCGCCCCGCCCGCCCGCCCCCTCGCCCCACCGTTCCCCGCGGCCGTGGAAGAACCGCACGTGCACCCCGTGCGCGTGGGCCGCCTCCCCCAGCCGTTCCTGCGCCCCGTGCAGCGCCACGTTCGCCATCAGGAACCCGCCGTCCTTGTTGGAATCCGAGTACCCCAGCATCACTTCCTGCGCCGGCCCCGCGCACGAGGCCACGCCCTCCGCGCGCTCCTGCGTCCGCAGCCGCTCCAGGTGCTCCCGGTACACGGGCTCGGAAAGCAGCTCTCCCAGCAGCCCCGGCCCGCGCTCCAGGTCGTCGATCGTCTCCAGCAGCGGCACCACGTGCAGCGTCTGCGCCGCCCGGTCTCCGGGCGCGTGCACCAGCCCGCGCTCCTTCATGAGCAAGAGCACCTCCAGCACGTCGCTCACATGGTGCGTCATCGAGATCACGTACGACCGCACGCTCGCCGGCTCGGCCGCGATCGATTCCCGCACCACGTCCAGCGTCCGCAGCACCTCCCCCGTCATGGGGGAGAGCTCGGCGTCCCCCGCCACCAAGGGACGCCGCGTGGAAAGCTCCCGGCGCAGGATCTCCAGCCGCGCCGGCTCGTCCAGCGAGGCGTACCGGTCCGTCACTCCCGCCAGCGCCAGCAGCTCCGCGACGGCCTTCTCGTGCACCGCGCTGTGCTGGCGGATGTCCAGCGTCGCCAGATGCAACCCGAAGACCCTCGCCCGCACGATCGCGTCCTCCAGCGGCGCGTACCCCGCCAGCCACGGCGCTCCCGTCTTCAGCGTCGCCCGCCGCAGCAACTCCAGGTCCTCGGTCAGCAGCCGGGACGTGTACCCCGCGTCCCCGCGGAGCCTCGCCCGCATCTGCATCACCCGCAGCCGCAGCGGCTCGGACCCGCGCTGCGCCACCACGGTCGATTCTCCCAGCCACGTCGCCCGGTCCCGCTCCACCGCCTCCAGCAGCTCGGGCAACATCGGCGCCCGCCGGGACGACAGGCTCAGGTCCTGCTCCAGCAGGTCCAGCTCCCGGTCCCACAGTTCCATCGCCGCCCGCCGCAGCAGCCCCAGCGTCGCCCTGGTCGTCGCGTGCGTCACCTCGGGGTTGCCGTCCCGGTCACCGCCGATCCACGACCGGTACGTCAGCATTGTCGGGTTCAGCTCCGCTCGCGGATCCTTGGGCTCGTAGATCGCGTCGAACGCCGCCCGCGCATCGCGCGCCAGCCGCGGCACGGTCTGCCAGATCGAGTGCGTCAGGAAGAACAGCCCGTTGCGGGCCTCGTCGTCCACCGTCAGCCGCCGCGCCCGCACGTCGTCGCTCATCAGCAGCAGGCTGACGCTGGCGCGTAGGCGGCGCTGGGCCTCCTGGCGCTGGGCGGGCGTCAGGTCGGGTTCACCCAGCCGCCTCGCCAGGCCGGCGATCTCCAGCTGCTTGGTGATCACCGTCCGCCGGCGCGCCTCGGTGGGGTGCGCGGTGAGGGTCGGGCCGACCTCCACGCGATCCAGGGCGGCGGCGAAGGCTTCGGGCCTGACGCCCGCGCGGCGGGCCAGGGTGACGGCCTCGGCGATGGATTCGGCCCGCGGCGCCTGGATCGTGACGGCCCGCTCGCGCTGGTGGTTGATCCGCGCGATGCTCAGCTGCTCTCCCATGTTCATGAGATGGAAGCGCGCGGTGACGAACTCGACGATGCGGACCAGGTCCTGCGCGGGCAGGCCCGAGAGCTGCCGGGCCGCCCGGTCTCGCGCCGGGTGATCGACGGCGTCGCCGGCCTGCGTGCACAGGTCCAGGATCTGGGCGACCTGGGCGAGGGCGGGCTCGCCCATGACATCACGGGCGACTTCGTCCAGGACGCTTTCGAGGGTCTCACCGGCGGGATGGATCATGGGCAAGCGTACACCGCGGGGGCGTGAGCGCCGGCGGGCCGTCAGGCGCCCGCCGAGCCGCGCGGCGCGACGGGCGCGCCCGCCGCGCCTTTGCGTTTGAGCCGCTCGATCACGGCCATCAGCTCGGAGGGCTCCACGGGCTTGGAGACGTGGGAGTCGTAGCCGGCGCGCAGGGCGCGGGTGCGGTCTTCGGAACGGGCAAAGGCCGTAAGTGCGGCGGCGGGGAGCCGCTGCAGCCGCGGGGACTGTGACGCGCGGACGCAGCGGATCAGGTCGTAGCCGTCACGGCCGGGCATGCCGATGTCGCTGATCATCACGTCCACGTCGCGGGAGGTCAGGATCGCCAAGGCGTTCTCGACCGAATCGGCGGTGAGGACCTTGGCGCTGGACTCTTCCAGAAGCCGCTGCACGACATAGCGGCCGTCCGCGTCGTCGTCCACGACCAGAATGGTGGTGCCCACCAGCACCAGCGGGGAGAAGGTCGGCAGTTCGCGAGGCACGGCGGCGGGGTTCGCGCCGCGGGGGCCGGGGGCGGCGAGGGTGCGGACGGGAAGGCTGACGGTGAAGGTGGAGCCATGGCCCTCCCCCAGGCTGGAAGCGCGAACGCGGCCGCCGTGCATCTCGACCAGCTGCTTGACGATGGCCAGGCCCAGTCCCAGGCCGCCGTGGTGGCGCGTGCTGGAGGCGTCGACCTGGCGGAAGCGGTCAAAGACGTAGGGAAGGAAGGCCGGGCCGATGCCGATGCCCGAGTCGCTCACGCTGATCTCGACGCGCGAATCGATGCGCTCGAGGGTGACGCGGACGCGGCCGCCGCGCGGGGTGAACTTGACGGCGTTGCTGATGAGGTTCCACAGCACCTGCTGGAGGCGGGCCGGGTCGCAGACGATGGGGCCGGGGAGCGGGTCGAGGATGTGGTCGAGGGTGATGCCCTTGGCCTGGGCGGTGGGCTGGACGCTGTCCACGGCGCCGGCGATGAGGGCGGAGAGGTCCACGGTCTGGATGTCGAGGCGGACCTTGCCGGAGATGATGCGGCTCATGTCGAGGAGGTCCTCGATGAGCTCGGTCTGGGCGCGGGTGTTGCGGCCGATGGTCTCGTAGGCCTTGGCCTGGTCTGCGGGGGAGAGGTTCCCGCGGCGCAGGAGCTGAACCCACCCGCTGATGGCGTTGAGGGGGGTGCGGAGCTCGTGGCCGAGGGTGGAGAGGAACTCGTCCTTCATGCGGCCGGCGCGTTCGACCTCGGTGCGGGCGGCGCGTTCGCTGTTGAGGAGGGTGTCGCGCTCGTCGCGCTGGCGGGCGATTTCTTCTTTGGCGGCGACCAGCTCGTCCATGTGGACGCGGGTGATGTGCTGGCGGCGGCGGGCGCGGATGGCGGCGAGGGTGACGGTGACGAGGGTGAAGGGGCTGGAGGGGCGCTCGATGAGGGTGAGGTTGGCGGAGGGGGAGAGCCTGCTGAAGAGCGTGACGGCGGAGGTGGAGTGGGGAGCGCCCAGGATGATCAGGGGGATGTCGGACCAGACGGGCTGGTGGGCAAGGGCCTGGCCGAGGAGCTCGACGGCCTCGTCGCCGAGGGCTTCCTCGGCGAGGATGGCGGTGTCGGCGTCGTTGAGCTGCGAGACCAGCGTCGCGAAGTCGTGGCAGGCGTCGGCGCAGATGCCGGCCTTGGCGAGCACGGAGACGACCAGGGAGGCGTCGCGTCCGGTGGGGGCGAGCACCAGGACCCTGGTCGCGGATACGTCAGATTCCGGCACGCGATGATCCCTTCTGCATGAGGCTTGCTTCTTCGCCCTGGAAGGTGGGGACGCCGGTGAGGACGCCGCGGAAGTCGCAGAGGGCGGGGCCGAGCTGGATGCCGGTGGGGCTGAAGCGGAGTTCGCGGATGGACTCTTCGTGGCTGCCGGTGCGCTTCTTGAGGACGGAGATGGCCTTGCGTATGGAGCCGAAGGCCTCGAAGTGGCGGACCATGACGACGGTGTCGGCGAGGTAGCTGACGTCGACGGGGGCCTGCATGCCGGCGCCCATCATGCCGCGCTGGGCGAGGATCATGATGGTCATGACGCCGTGGTTGGCGAGGTAGCCCAGGAGCTCGTGGAGCTGTGGCGGGAGGTAGCGTTCCTCGGGCATGGAGTTGAGGTAGCCGTTGAGGCTGTCGATGACAACGGCGCGGGCGCCGCCCTTGTCGACGGCCTCGCGGACGTGGGCGGCGAATTCCCCGGGGGAGAGCTCGGCGGGGAGGATGTGGCGGAAGGAGGCCAGGCCGCTCTTGAGGTGCTGCTCGTAGGGGATGCCCAGGGCCCTGGCGCGGCGGAGGATGATGCGGCGGTTTTCCTCGAAGGCGAAGGTGGCGACGGGCTCTCCGCGGCGGGCGAAGGCGTCGATGAGCATCATGGCGATGGTGGACTTTCCGGTGCCCGCGGGGCCGGTGAGGAGGGTGCTGGTGCCGCGGTCCA
This sequence comes from Phycisphaerales bacterium, assembly GCA_044226385.1. Lineage (GTDB taxonomy): Bacteria > Planctomycetota > Phycisphaerae > Phycisphaerales > UBA1924 > JAEUJB01. Next base: position 8,446 of record JBGAHA010000004.1, on the reverse strand, counting down.
GGCCGCCGCCCAGGAGGGCGTCGAACTCGGCGAGGCCGGTGGAGACGGGGTGCTCGTCGAAGGGGCGGCCCTGCATGGCGGCGGTGATGCGGGGGAAGACGACGACGCCGCCGGTGCGGATGGCCAGGTCGTGGTAGCCGCCGTTGAAGGGGACGCCGCGCATCTTGGCGATGCGGAGGCGGCGGCGCTCGGCGCCGTACTCGGCGGGGATGCGGTTGAGCTCGATGACGCCGTGGGCGATGCTCTGGGGCTGGAGGTCGCTCGCCTGAACGGTGCGATCGTCGAGGAGGAGGACGGTGCACTTCTTCTGTGAGAAGTACTGCTTGAGGCCCAGGATCTGGCGGCGGTAGCGCAGGGGCTCGTGGGCGAGGAGGCGCAGCTCGGAGAGGGAATCGACCACGACGCGGTCGGGCGAGGCCTGCTCAACCTGGTCGAGGAGCCGCTTCATGGTTTCGCCCAGCTCGATGTCGGAGGGGCGGAAGACGGTGTATTGATCGTCCCCGGAGGCGGGATCGATGCTGGCGGTCATTTCGAGGAACTGGATGCCGTCGAGGTTCCACTCGTGGGACTCGGCGACCTTCTGCATTTCGGAGGTGTTCTCGGAGAGGGTGCAGTAGAGGCCCTTTTCACCCTTGTTGCGGCCCTCGATCAGGAACTGCATGGCGACGGTGGTCTTGCCGGCGCCGGGGTCGCCCTCAATGAGGTAGAGGTGCCCCTGGGGGAGCCCTCCGCCCAGGATCGCGTCGAGTCCGGTCACGCCTGTGGAGATGGTCTTTCGCATGGAGAGATGGATGGAAAGAGTGATCGATCGAGATACCACGCACGGAGCGGCCGCGGCGCTAGGCCGAGGGATGCCCGTGCGTCCGGGGCGGGTGGATCGGCGGTGGGTGCAGGTCGGGGGCCTGCACGATCTGCACGCGGATGCGCGGCTGGGGACGCGTGCGTGCGTGGGCGCCGGGGTGGGCCGGCGGCGTGCCGCGGGGGGCGTGGGGCTCGTGGGCCGCGCGGGCCTGGTGGGCGGCGGCGAGGAGCCGTGAGAGCCTGCGGGGCGGGGCGTTCAGACGATCGATGGCTTGGTGTGTCACGTTAGCCACCGGTGGTGAATAGCCGCCCGTGGGGCGATGAATCGATCATGAACTCGCGCTCACGCTTCATGAAAGACCCGGTGGATTCCATGAGACCACCGCGGCGCCGACGGCGCCGCGGTGGGGATGTATGCGGGGGTGCGGGAGGTTGGGGCGGGATCAGGCGGGGACGGCGATCTGGGTGAGGTTCTGCTCGGCCCAGTCGGAGCCGGGGCTCCACCAGAGGCGGATGACTTCGCCGCCGGCGGAGGTGCTGAGGATGCTCATGCTGAAGTCGCCGCCGGGGGCGGTGATGCCTGTGACGGGGCCGGTGGTGAGCGTGGCGTTGGGGATGACGTCGCGGAAGTGGGCGACCTGCCACTGGTTGTTGTTGTAGTTGGGGACCCACCAGTAGACGCTGATGGTGCCGTCGGCTTCACGGCCGGCGATGTTCATGGCGCCCCAGGGGGTGACCCAGGAGGTCATGCTGTCGGGCTGGAGGTTGGGGCCGGCGAACTCGTCGGTGAGGTTGTCGGTCTGCCACTGGTTGTTGTTGTACTCGGGGACCCACCAGGTGGCGGAGAGCTTGCCGTTGGTATCGGTGCCGGCGATGTTGATGGCGTTCCAGCTGGTGAGCCAGACGGTGAGGCCGCCGGTGAGGGGGGGCGCGCCGTACTCGACGCTGAGGTTGTTGGTGGTCCACTTGCCGGCGGTGGCGAGGGACTGGTGCCACCAGATGGCCTGGATGTTGCCCTGGGCGTCGAGACCGACGACGTTGAGGGCGTTCCAGGAGGTGACGAAGCTGGTGATGCGTCCGGTGAAGACGGGGGCGGTGAGGTTCTGGGCGCGGAGGTCGTCGCCGTGGTTGACGGAGGTCCAGGAGTAGTTGGAGTTGACGACCACGCCGGTCTGGAAGACGCGGATGAGGTCGCCCGCGGCGGAGACGCCGGCGATGCTGATCACCTGGTCGGTGGAGGAGAAGACGGTGAGGTTGGAGGTGATCGCGGGGAGGCCGACGATCTCGTTGGTAAGGTTGCGGAAGGTCCAGGTGTTGCCGGTGGTGTTGGTGAAGAGGATGAGGCCCTGGGCGGAGACGGCGGCGGCGTAGGTGCGGCTGTCCTTGGGATCGACCCAGGTGACGACTTCGCCGGTGATGGCGGGGCTGCCGGTCTTGGCCTGGAGGTCGGAGCCGGTCCAGGTGGTGACGCCCGCGCCCTGCTGGAGGACGATGGGGAAGCCCTGGGCGTTGAGGGTGGTGACGTTGATGTTGCCGTTGGCCCCGACGGAGGCGCCCAGGAGCTGGCCGGGGAGGGCGGCGAACTGGGAGGCGCTCAGCACGGTGAGCGTGGTGGAGCGGGTGGCGCTGAGGCTGGAGTCGTTGTCGGCGGCGACGGCGAGGAATGAGACGGGGCCGTAGGGGAAATCGTCGGGGACGGTGTAGGCGAAGGTGTAGCCGCCGGCGGAGTCGGTATCGGTGCCGATGAGTTCGCCGGAATCGGCGACGCCGTTGGCGTTGGTGTCGCGGAAGAAGTTGACGGCGACGATGGTGCCGTCGGCGTCGCTGACGGTGTTGGCGGTGAAGGTGATGACCTGTCCGCGGGAGAAGTAGGTACCGCTCGCGGTGAGGGAGGCGACGGTGGGGATCGCGGAGAGTTCGAAGGCGCCCGAATCGACGGCGGTGCCGCGGAGGCGTGCCTGGCCGCGCTGGTCGGTGGTGAGGGCATCGGGGTTGAGGCCGTTGCTGATGGCGGGGCTGCCGGCGAGGAGGGCGTGGGTGAGGTTGGGGCCGCCGTTGTCGGCGAGGACGGCGAGGAGGGGATCGACGCCGATGATGTTGTGGTTTGCGTCGTTGACGAGTCCGCCGGCGTTGCCCGCGTCCTGGATGATGTTGTTGGTGGAGCCTGCGGCGAAGGTGCCGGACATATCCTGGCCGGAGTTTCCGGCGAGGATGGAGCTGACCATGGTGATGGTGCCGCTGCTGGTGATGGCGGAGAGGTTGGTATCACCGGCGAAGGTGGAGTTTCGGATGGTGACGGCGTTGAAGTTGATAAGGAGTGAGCCGCCGATGGAGGCGGTGTTTCCGGAGATGGTGGAGCTGTAGATGTTGAGGGCGGTGCCGAAGTTGGCGAAGGCGCCGCCGTTGGCGCCCTGGTTTCCGAAGAGGCTGGAGCGGGTGACGGTGAGGATGCCGGCGTTGCGGATCGCGCCGCCGTCGCCGATGCCGGCGTCGTTGTTGGCCACGGTGGAGTCGGTGAGGGTGAGCGTGCCGGTGTTCTCGATGCCGCCGCCGCCGGCCGTGGTGGCGACATTGGCGTTCACGGCGGAGGAGGTGATGTCGAGGGTGCCGGCGTTGCTGATGCCGCCGCCGGTGAAGGCGTTGCCGCCGGTGATGGTGAGGCCGGTGATGGAGGAGGTGCCGGAGGAGAAGCGCAGGACGCGTGAGGCGGCGTTGCCGTTAATGGAAAGGATGGAGGCGCCGGGTCCGTTGATGGCGAGGCTGTCGCTCACGACGAGCTCACCGCTGGAGAGGGTGATGGCGCCGGTCAGTCCGGCCTGGAAGTCGATGACATCGGCGCCGGCGGCGTTGTTGGCATCGGAGATGGCCTGGCGGAGGGAGCCGGCGCCAGCGTCGTTGAGGTTGGCGACGGTGAAGACGGCCATGAGCGTGCGGGGCTCCATGGGGTCGAGGAGGTGGGCATTGGGAGCGGGGCGTGGCCGGGGGGCGTCCTTGGAGATGGGGGCGGGGGCGGCGAGGAGGCCGCAGCGGGAAAGGACGTTGTGGATCACGGACTTCATGCTCACATCTCCTGGGCGTTCATATTGCCTGTTGGGGCAGTATGTATGTCGGCGATAGATTAAGGCCTATTCACGGGAAGCTGGGCGGGTCTGGCGCTGGCCTGGGCGTGGCCGATGAGGGGCGAGAGACTTGCGTTCGAGGGTAAGGGGCGGGGTGGAACCTCGCAAGGCAATGGGGTGAAAAGAGTTGCGACGTCGGGCGGCCGCGGCGGTGCTTGAGCGTGCCGCGGGGGGCGGCGCCTGGCGGCTGCGGCTGGCGCCGCGCGGCGGAGGTGGACCGGGCGCTGGTGACGCTCGGGCCTTTTGAACCATTCGGCGGGCGCGGAGGTTTGGATTCATAAATCGTTGGGATATCGGTCGTTGGGCGCGAGCCATGGGGCGTGGGACCGGGGGTCGCGGGCCGGGGCGAGGGTGGATGCTGGGAAAAAGGTGCGGCGGGGTGTCCGCGAGGGGGAGGGGCTCCCATCAGGGTGGAAGAGGCATACGGCCCGACGTGGTCCGCTGGACCTGCGCGGCGGGAGATGGCCCTTCAGGTGAGTTACTGGGAGCACGACGATGCGAGCGATCAATGGATGCGGAACGGGGCTGCGTGGGGTGTCGGCGTGCGTCCTGGCGGGGGTGGCGGGGAGCGTGCTGTGCGCGGGGAGCGCGAGGGGCGACCTGATCCAGTGGCTGGCGGCGACGTCGGGGAACTGGAGCAACCCGGGGATGTGGTCGGGCGGGGATGTTCCCAACTCGCTCAACGACGTGGCGCTGATCACCAAGGCGGGGCCGGCGTACGTGGTGACGGTGGACTTTGACGTGCCGATGGAGGCGCTGGTGCTGAACTCGGCGTCGGCGACGGTGAACCTGAATGGTTCGCGGTGGATGTACGTGGCGGCGGTGAATCCGGACTCGTTCTGCATGATCGAAAACGGGACGTTCAACGTGACGGGTGGGGCGACGCTGAAGTGCGACCGGGAGATCGGTCTGACGGGGGCGGGGGCGAAGATCACGCTGAACAACGGGGCGCTGGAGGGCGGGGAGATCGTGGTGAACGAGGGGCTGGTCACGCTCACGGGGACGGGGTACATCCGGACGGGTGTGACGTCGCTGATGAAGGCGGGGGCGAACCAGGTGGTCGCGCCCGACGGGGTGACGCTGTACATCGATCGGCCGGAGCATGTGCTGGCGGGGCCGGGGAATCTGTACCTGGGCGGGTCGTACTACGGGACGTCGCTGGTGCTGAAGGGGAACCTGGTCAACCAAGGGAACATCCGGACGTCGAACTTCACGGGGAATTCGATCTACGCGGAGCCGGCGGCGGATCCAGACTGGACCTTGAGCAACTTTGGGAGCATCGAGGGGAGCGGGGCGCTGGGGGGAAACTTCACGACGCTGTTCAATGACCGGTTCGGGGTGATTGCGGGGACGTTGCCGTCGGCGATGACGGTGGATCCGGGCGCCGGGGGGATGAAGAACAACGGTCAGTTGCAGGCGAGGGATGGGGGGACGCTGAACCTGGGCGCGGGGACGTACTGGACGGATGATGCGGGGTTCGCGACGGTGCTGGCGATGGCAGGGTCGACGGTGAACGTGAACTCGGGGGCGGTGCTGGTGGACCAGCGGCTGGCGACGGCGGGGAACGGGGTGGTGAACCTTGCGGGTTGCACGCTGCGCGAGGGGGATTACGGGGGGACTCGGATTTCGGGTCTGGCGAGGCTGCTGGATGGCCAGCAGGTGACGGTGTCGGGGTATGTGGACATGACGGGCGGGACGCTGGGGATGTACTCGTCGTACTACGGGTCGACGGTGAACCTGGAGGGGGATGCGTACCTGGGCGGGCCGGGGACGCTCACGATGAGCAACCACGGGGGAAATTTGATTGCGGGATCTCCGGTGAACGTGCACACGCTGACGAACTTTGATGCGGTGGTGCGCGGGTCGGGGAACCTGGGGGCGAACACGATCGGGCTGGTGAACTGGGCGGATGGGAGGATCGAGGCGGAGGGATCGACGGGGCTGGTGGTGAACCCCAGCGATGTGCTGGGGATGCGCAATGAGGGGCTGATGCGGGCGCTGGCGGGCGGGCGGCTGTACCTGGATGGACTGGGGTTTGACAACACGGGCGGGACGATCCACGCGGAGGATGGGGGGATTGTGTACCTGCGCGGGGCGGGGATTACGGGAGGGGAGCTGACGGCGACGGGGAACGGGTATGTGATGAACTCGGCGAGCAACTCGGTGCTTACGGGGGTGAGCTCGCACGCGCCGCTGTATATCCCCGACGGGGTGACGACGCGGTTTGTGGGGTCGCTGGTGAACACGGGGACGCTGTTCATGACGTCGTCGTATTACGGGGCGACGTTCTATGTGCAGGGCGGGGACCTGACGGTGGGCGGGGGCGGGACGATCAGTCTGTCGAACCACGGGGGGAACGGGATTTATGCGGCGAGCGGCGGGATGAAGTTCATCAACCTGGACAACCTGATCACGGGGTCTGGGCAGTTTGGCGCGAACCAGTTGACGATCGTGAACCAGGGGACGGTGCGCGCGGCGGGGAGCACGGGGTTGACTGTGAACCCGGACGACACGGGCGGCGCGACGAACCATGGCTTGATGGAGGCGGCGGCGGGCGGGAGGCTGTATCTGGATGGGCCGGGGTTCAAGAACGCGGGGGGAGAGATTCACGCGGCGGAGACGGGGATCGTGTACCTGCGCGGGGCTGGGGTGACGGGTGGCGTGCTGACGTCGGAGGGGAGCGGGGAGTTTCTCGCCACGGTCAACAACTCGGTGCTGCGGGATGTGACGAACGAATCAACGGTGCGGGTGGTCGACGGGGTGGTGGCGCGGGTGGAGAGCACGCTGGTGAACCGGGGTGTGCTCAATCTTGCGTCGTCGTACTACGGCTCGACGCTGGTGGTGCAGGGCGGTGATGTGACGCTCAGCGGCGGGGGGACGGTGCTCCTGAGCAACCACGGTGGGAATTATGTGTATGGGGCGAGCGGGGCGCTGCGGCTGATCAACCAGGACAACGTGATCACGGGGTCGGGGCAGCTGCTTACGAATCAGCTTGGGATGGTGAACCAGGGAACGGTGCGTGCGGCGGGGAGCACGGGCCTGGTGGTGAATCCGGATGATTCGTCGGCAATGGCGAACGTGGGGTTGATGGAGGCGACCGCGGGAGGGCGGCTGTACCTGGATGGGCCTGGGTTCGCCAACGCGGGGGGAGAGATCCACGCGGCGGATACGGGGATCGTGTACCTGCGGGGAGCGGAGGTCTCGGGCGGGCGGCTGACGACGGCGGGCAGCGGCGCGATGATCGCCTCGGCGAACAACTCGCTCTTGAAGGATCTGACGAGCGAAGGGCTGGTGCGGGTGCTTGACGGGGTTTTGATGAAGGCGCAGGGGGGGATCGTGAACCAGGGGATGCTCGCCCTGGATTCTTCGTACTACGGGACGACGCTGGTGCTCGCGGCGGATCTGACTCTGACGGGGGCGGGGACGGTGGCGCTGAGCAACCACGGCGGGAACTATGTGTACGGGGCGAACGCGGGGGTGAAGCTCACCAACAACGGGAACACGATCCGTGGATCGGGGCAGCTTGGGAACAACCAGCTGGTGATCGTCAACGGCCCGGGGGGCGTGATCGCGGCGGACCAGGGGACGGCGCTGACGGTCAATCCTTCGAACACGGGCGGGCTCACCAACATGGGAACGCTGCGGGTGAGCGGGGCGGGGACGATGCTGATCGGTGACGGGCCGTTCACGACGTCGGGGACCGTGCAGGTGGACGCGGGACGGATGCTTCAGCGGACGAGCGGGGAATTTGTGCAGACGGGCGGGAGCTCGATCGCCGACGGGGAGATCCAGGTCGATGGTGACAGCTTCCGGCTGGAGGGCGGGGTGGTCGGCGGCGTGGGGCGCGTGGATTCGAACGTGGTCAACTCCGGGGGCGTCGCGGCGCCGGGGAGCGCTTCGGGGAGTTCGCTGGGAACGCTGACGATCGAAGGGAACTACACGCAGCAGAGCGGCGGAGAGCTGGCGATCGAGGTGGGCGGGAAGGGCGCCGGGCAGTTTGACCGGCTGGTGGTGACAGGAACGACGAGCCTGGGCGGGACGCTGCGGCTGTTCAACGTCAACACGTTCATCGCCGAGCCTGGGGACCAGGTGACGGTGCTGACGGGGACGGGGACGGTGTCGGGCGTGTTTTCGCAGGTGGTGCAGCCGGTGGCGGGGCCGCGCTGGGGCGTGTCGTACGTCGGCAAGACGGTGGTGCTGACGGCGTTCTGCGGGGCGGACTACGACAACACGGGGTTCGTGGATACCGACGACTTCACGGCGTTTGTCTCGGCGTTCGAGGCGGGCGTGGACGAGGCGGACTTTGACGGCTCGGGGTTTGTGGACACGGATGACTTCACGGCGTTTGTGATTGCGTTTGAGGCGGGGTGTTAGGAGTAGTCACGGAGTCACGGAGGAACTTTTCTCGTTTAGGCGGCGTGAATCGCGTTGCGAGCGATGAGACGCGCGTGATAGATGGCGAGCTTGGCGTCGATCCAAAGGCGTACGCGGCGGAGGCCCCGGGCCCAGGCGGGGAGTCCGTTGAG